>NZ_CP007793.1:1435000-2785000 GCF_000632475.1 Azospirillum argentinense | reverse complement strand
GGGATCTCATGTGTAGGATAGGTGGGAGGCTAGGAAGCCCGGGCGCCAGCTCGGGTGGAGCCACCCTTGAAATACCACCCTTGAGGTCTCTGGCATCTAACCGCGCTCCGTTCATCCGGAGCCGGGACCCTGCATGGCGGGTAGTTTGACTGGGGCGGTCGCCTCCCAAAGTGTAACGGAGGCGCGCGATGGTGGGCTCAGAGCGGTCGGAAATCGCTCGTCGAGTGCAATGGCATAAGCCCGCCTGACTGCAAGACAGACAAGTCGAGCAGAGACGAAAGTCGGCCATAGTGATCCGGTGGTTCCATGTGGACGGGCCATCGCTCAACGGATAAAAGGTACGCCGGGGATAACAGGCTGATGACTCCCAAGAGTCCATATCGACGGAGTCGTTTGGCACCTCGATGTCGGCTCATCACATCCTGGGGCTGGAGCAGGTCCCAAGGGTTCGGCTGTTCGCCGATTAAAGTGGTACGTGAGCTGGGTTTAGAACGTCGTGAGACAGTTCGGTCCCTATCTGCCGTGGGTGTCGGAGTTTTGCGAGGATCTGTCCCTAGTACGAGAGGACCGGGATGGACATACCTCTGGTGCACCGGTTGTCACGCCAGTGGCATGGCCGGGTAGCTAAGTATGGACGGGATAACCGCTGAAAGCATCTAAGCGGGAAACCCACCTCTAAACCAGAACTCCCTTGAGAGCCGTGACAGACCATCACGTCGATAGGAGGCATGTGGACGGGCGGCAACGCCTGAAGCTGAGCCTTACTAATCGCTCGATCGGCTTGATCCTTCCCAGCAGGCGGCCCGCGCGCAGCGGCAAGCCCTGGGCGCACGAGCCAACACCGCAAAGAACAAGAGCAAACGTCCTCGCTCAAACCAAACCTCTGCCGTCCCCGTCCGGATGGTTCGCGTGTGCCTTGGTGACCTGGTGGTCATGGCGAGGCTCCCAACACCCGATCCCATTCCGAACTCGGCCGTGAAACGCCTCAGCGCCGATGGTACTGCGTCTTAAGACGTGGGAGAGTAGGTCGCCGCCAGGTCACCACGGCACACGCCACGCCAACACGGACGTGGACGCAGCAAGGCTTCAGACACACTTGACAATCGGCTTCATGAACGGCAAGGCCGGCGCTTTCCCCTGCGGGAAGCGCCGGCTTTTCGTTGTGTCCGGGGTGTCTCGCCGCGGGCCCCCTCCCTAACCCTCCCCCGCGTCCGCGGGGGAGGGGATTATGGGGGTGGGAGGCGGACGGTGCAGAGCTTGTCGGGGCTTTCCTTGGCGATGGCCTTGTGGCCGGCGATGGCGGTGTTGATCGCGTCGGGGGTCAGGCGGTGCGGGCCGGGAGCGATCACCACGGCGACGCCACTGGCCGACAGAAGCGGGAAACGCCGCAGCGCACCGTAGCGGTCCTTGCCTTCGAAGCAGCCAGCCTCCCGCGCCTCCGGATCGTAGAGGCTCTCCGCGTCGGAGCGGAACTGCGCGACGAGGTCCGCCACGCGGGCGAGCGCATCCTCGTCCTCAGTGCCGCTGAGGGCGACGAAGAAATCGTCGCCGCCGATGTGGCCGGCGAAGCCGCCGTTGCCCGAGGCCCAGGCCTTCAGCCGCTCGCTGAACATCAGAATGGCGCGGTCCCCCTGGCGGAAACCGAAACGGTCGTTGAAGGGCTTGAAGTTGTCGAAGTCGAGATAGGCCAGGACATGCTTGCGGTCCTGCTCCTGAAGAGCGCGTTCGATATGGCGCACGATGGCGGCGTTGCCGGGCAGGCGGGTCAGCGGGTTCTGGTCGGCGGCCATGGCGAGGTTGCGCTCGTGCACCAGCCGGATCAGCGCGCCGCTGGACAGGAAACCGGCATACTCGCCGCCTTCGATGATGATGATGCCGTCGCTGGCCTCCTCCGCCGAGAAGGCTTCGATCACTTGGTCGAGCGGCGTGGAGATGTCGCAGACCGGACTCTTCACCACCAGATCCAGCAGCGTGTCGCCCAGCCCCTTGTTGCGCAGAAGCTCGCTGCCGAAGCGGGAATAGACGAAGCGCTTCAGGTCGCGCTCTCGGATCAGCCCCAGCGGGCGCTGCTGGCGGTCGACGATGGGGGCGATGGACGGGCTGTTGTCGCCGCGGAAATATTCCAGAAGCTCCGTCTTCGGGGAGTTGACGGCGAGCGGCGGCTGCCGCTCGATCACCTCGGACAGGCGCAGGCGGGCCTCGTTCGGCTTGCGGCGGTCCCGGTGGTTCAACTCCTCGACGATGCCGTAGCGCTCGGGCACGGCGCGCAGTTCCAGGCTCGGCCGGGCGATCAGATAGCCTTGGGCGAAGTCGCAGCCAAGATCGCGGCAGGTGTAGAATTCCTTCTCCGTCTCCACCCCCTCGGCGATGATGAGGATGCCGAGCGCGTGGGCGTAGCCGACCAGCGCGTGGGCGATGGCTCGCTTGCGCGTGTCCTGGTCGATGCCGTCGATGAAATAGCGGTCGATCTTGAGATAGTCGGGCTTGGATTCGTAGAGCAGCCGCAGCCCGGCGAAGCCGACGCCGAAATCGTCCAGCGCCACCCCGATGCCCGCTTGGCGGTAGCGGTCAATGGCCTGCTCGATGCTGTGGTCGGGACGCAATTCCCGCCGCTCGGAGATTTCCAGGCTGATGGTCAGGCTCGGGTCGGGCGCGCCGCCGTCCATTGCGAAGGGGGCCAGCGCGACGGGGGCCAGCCAGGGCGAGCCGGCCACCCCGACCACCCGCGCGTCAATGTTCAGGAACAGCTTGGCGTTCGGCCAGTGGTCCAGCGCGCGGAAGGCAGCCACCGCCTTGGCGTGCAGGGCGCATTCGACCTCCGCCAGCAGGCCCTGCATGCAGGCGGCGTCCAGCAGGTCGTTGGGGCTGGCGAAGGGGCTGCGCTCCAGGCCGCGCAACAGCGCCTCCATGCCGTGGCAGCGCCCGGTGCGCATCTGCACGATGGGCTGGAAGGCGACCGACAGCCCGGCCAGAAGACGGGTCCATTCGGCCGGCAGCGCGGCCTTGCGGGCGCTCCCCGCCGGGGCGCCGAAGCCGTTGTCCGTTTCCTGTGCAGGCACCGAGGCCATGGCTTCGTCCACCGCCGGCTGTCCATGTTCGTCGCGGGCAAGCCCATCTTGTAGCGGATGATCTTTTCGATTTCGTGACACATCCAAGCTTTGCCTGGGGCGGGCGATCCAAAATGCCCTTCGCACCGCGGCCCCGCTTTGCGCTATAGGGGTGCGCTTCAACGCAGACGATGATGGATCTGGGGGGCGGCGGGGCATGAAGGTCGGCATCGACATGGGGGCGGCCATGACGGCTGGCGCGACGGGGGCGTCGGCGATGCTGGATCTTGAGGAACTGCTGGCGACCCGCCTGCTGGTGCAGGGCAACTCCGGTTCCGGCAAGTCGCACCTGCTGCGCCGCCTGATCGAGCAGAGCGCGCGTTGGGTGCAGCAGGCGGTGATCGACCCCGAGGGCGACTTCGTGACCCTGGCCGAGCGCTTCGGCCACATCGTGGTGAACGCCGACGAGCACAGCGAGGCCGCCCTGCAGAGCGTCGCCGCCCGCGTGCGCCAACACCGCGTCTCCGTCGTGCTGAACCTGGAGGGGCTGGACGCGGACATGCAGATGCGCCACGCCGCGGCCTTCCTGGGGGGGCTGTTCGACGCCGACCGCGATCACTGGTACCCCATGCTGGTGGTGGTGGACGAGGCGCAGCTCTTCGCCCCGTCGGCCGCCGGCGAGGTGTCGGACGAGGCGCGCAAGGTCTCGCTGGGCGCCATGACCAACCTGATGTGCCGCGGGCGCAAGCGCGGGCTGGCCGGGGTGATCGCGACGCAGCGCCTTGCCAAGCTCGCCAAGAACGTGGCGGCGGAGGCCTCCAACTTCCTGATGGGCCGCACCTTCCTCGACATCGACATGGCCCGCGCCGCGGATCTGCTGGGCATGGAGCGCCGCACCGCCGAGATGTTCCGCGATCTGGAGCGCGGGCACTTCATCGCGCTCGGCCCGGCCATCTCGCGCCGCCCGCTGCCGCTGCGCATCGGCGCCGTCGAGACGCAGGGGCGGGCCGGCAGCCCGAAGCTGATGCCACTTCCCGACACCCCGCTGGAGGACGCGCGGGAGCTGATCTTCAAGCCGGGTGAGCCGGAGCCGCCGCGCCTGCCGGTGCGCCGCCCCTCGACCAGCGCCAGCGCCGACCTGCTGGCCCAGCTCTCCCGCCCGCGCCCCCTGCCGGTGGAGCCGGAGAGCGAGGACGCTGCCCCGACGCCGCCCATGGAGGAACCGGAAACGCCGGAGCAGGCGGCGGAGCGCAAAGCCGCCTATGAGGCGATCCTGCGCGAGGTGCTGGCCGATCCGGAGGCGCCCTACCGCTCCATCGCCGTGCTCTATCAGGATTTCCTGGTGCGCTGCCGGACGCAGGGGGTGCGGGGCGAGCTTCTGGAGTTGCCGGCCTTCCGGCGCAAGCTGGCGGCGGCCCGCGCCGGGGCGGGGGACGGCACCGAGGAGAATCCCGCCTGGGCGAAGGCGACCCAGGTCGCGGCGACCCTGCCAGAGGACATCCAGGTCGTCTTCCTGCTGCTGGCCCGCGCGGCGCTGGACCATCTGCCCTGCCCGTCCGACGCCGACGTGGCCCGCGCCTGCGGCAGCCGGTCACGCGGGCGGGCGCGGCGGCTGCTGACCTACATGGAGCAGCGCGGCTTCGTCGCCACGCGCAGCGGGCTGGGCAACACGCGCAGCATCGCCCTGCCGGCGCTGGGCTGGGAAACCGCGCTGGGCGATCCGAACGCCGAGGATGGGTCCGACGGGCCGGAGGACGGCGGGCTGTTCGCCACCGTCTGAGGGGCGCTTTATTCGTCGTCCGGCTCGATCCCGGCGGCCAGGGCGTGGGCCAGACGTCCGGCGGCGGCGACCGCGGCCATGGTCTCCTGCGCCTTGGCGGCGATGCGCGCGGTGCCCTCCGGCGTCGGCTGGTAAAGCGCCGGATCGGGCAGGCGTTCGACGAAATCCCAGGCGCCGGTGGCGGGGTCCCAGACCTCGAACACGTCGGGGTTGGGGCGGCGGGCGACCCAGGCGCGGGCGGCGTTCCCTTCGGCGCGGAAGCGCACCCCGAAGAAGCGGCTGGCCGCCATGGCCCCGATGGCCGCGACCAGATCGCCGTCGGCGTCCGGACAGCGCTGCGTCAGAGCGGCGCGCAGGGCTTCCGCCAGGGCGCGGCGGTCGTCATGATGGGGAAGGCCGTCGGGATCGGTTCTCATGGCCCGCGATGGTAGAGGGACGGTGCGCCTCCGCAAGCGGGCGCGATGTCGCAAGCGCAGCCCGGAGTCGTCATGGTCAGCCTGTCCGAAGCCCTGTCCGAAGCCTACGCCATCGCCATCGGCCACCATCGGGCCGGACGGATGGGCGAGGCCGCCGGGGTCTACCGCGCCATTCTCGACGCCGACCCGCGGCAGGCCGACGCGCTGCATCTGCTGGGTGTCTTGGCGGGCCAGACCGGGCGGACGGAGGACGCGCTGTCGCTGATCGCCCAGGCCATCGCGCTGGATCCGGAGGCGGCGGACTATCACGACAATCTCGGCAGCCTGCGCCGCACCGGCGGGGATGCAGTTCGGGCCGCCGGCCAGCATGCGCGCGCCCTGGCGCTGGAACCGGCGCGGGCCAAGGCGGCCTTCAACCGGGGATTGGCGCTGGGCGACCTGGGCCGGATGGAAGAGGCGCTCGGATGCTTCCGCGCCGCCCTGCGGGTCGATCCGGGCTATGGGGCGGCGGCGCTGGCGGCGGGGCGGCTGCTGGCCGGCGGGCCGGAGCCGTTGGCGGCGGAGCGCTGGCTGGCCCATGCGCTGTCCTTGGCGCCGGACAGCGCCGACGCCTGGGCGGCCGTAGGACGTGCACGGCTGGCGGCGGGGGAAGCTGATGGGGCGGTGACGGGCTATGGCAGGGCGGCGCGGCTGCGTCCGGACGACGGTGCGGCGCTGAGCAACCTCGCCATGGCGGTCTTGCAGGCGAGCGGCGCCCTGCCGGAGTTTCCCCGCGCTGACCGCCCGGAGGCAAGCTGGGCCGAACCGCTCGCCCGCGCCCTCGACCTGTTCCTGGCGGCGCTGGAGCGCGGGGCGGGGAAGGTGGCGGAGGCGGCGCTGTTCCGCACCGCCGTTCTGACCATCCACCGCGGCATGATGGACGACACGCGGCTGGAGCGGATCGCCCGACGGGCGCGGGACCGGCTGCGGCGCGCGCCGGGGGATGGCGCGGCGGCGGCCTGCATCGCCCACGGGCTTTACCGCCGGGGGCGGCTGGTGACCGCCTCGCGTCTCGTCCGTCGCTGTCTGCGCGGCTGGTCGGAGGAGGCGATCCGCGCCGACCCGCAGGCGGCGAAATGGCGGCAGGTCGATGCGCGCCCGGTCTTCCTCGATGCGCTCGCCGGGTATCGGCCGCGCATCATCGAGGCGGGGGAACGGTCGATGCCGGTTCCACCCGCGGCCGAAGGCGGGGCGATCCTGTTGGTCAGCGTCGATTCCGGCTACTGGCGACGCTTCGGCGGCTGGTTCCTCTCCCATGCGCTGAAGGACCCGCCGGGCGACCGCGTGCATGTCCATGTCGTGAACCCCGGTGCGGAGGATTGTGCCGACTTGGACCGCCGCTGTGCCGCCCAGCCGGGGCGGCTGTCCTGGTCGCTGGAGCGCATCGACCTGTCCGCCCACGCGCCGGGGGCGGAGACGACCTATTACGCCTGCGCGCGCTTCTTCGTGGCCCTGGACCTGCTGGACCAGACGGGGGCGCCGGTCTTCATCACGGACATCGACGCCCGTTGCACGGCACCGCTTCCACCCGATCTGCGCAACGGCACGGGCTGGGACCTGACGATCATGCGCGACCGCCGCGCCCGCGGGCCGTTCGACGACCTCATCGTCAGCTTCCTCGGCATCGCGCCGACCGCGGCGGGGCGGGAGTTCCTCGGGCTCGTGTGCGCCTACATCGGCTGGTTCTTCGACCGGGGCGGGGCGGCCTGGACGCTGGATCAGGCGGCGCCCTACGCCGCCCTCCACGACTGGATGCGGCGCGGGCGGGCACTGCGGCTGCGGGAGCATGAGTTCCTGCGCCTGCCCTGGTTCGATTTTCCGGTGAAGGGCGAGGGGTGAAGGGGAAGGGGCCGCTACGCCGCCTGGATGCTGTTGTCCTTGCGCCGGGACAGCTGCAACTGGCCGTCCAGGCACTTCACGTAGGTGGTCTTGCCGGCCTTCAGATTGTCGCAGACGGTGACCAGCGCGCGCGGGATGGCCGCGAACTCCTTTGAGCCGCGCGACTGCGTGTTGTAGGCGGCGAGGTGCTGGCGCAGGCCCTCCTTCGACACCGGCTTTCCGTCGTTTCCGATCATGGTCATCCCCGCGTGTGTGGTCCTTGAGGGACGAGGCTACGCGGGGACGGTGCCGGACTCAACGTTCGCTGTTGTCCGTGGACTGGTCCGCCGGTTTCCCGCCGTCGCCGGTCCAGTCGTCGGTGATGAAGCGCTGCGCGTCGCTGATCTTCTCCACCTCGTCGCGGCTCGGCGGCTTGGGCACGCGCGACTGGCCGTTCTCGCGGTCCTGGTCCATGGGTCCTCCATCGCTTTGCCAGTGATGTGGACGGACGGGCGGGATCGGCAAGCCTGTTGCGGACCGGGTTAAGGCGTTCGCGTTTGGTCGCAGGGGGCCGCTATGACCGCCGCCCGCTTGACAGGCGAACCCGCGCCGCCGGATCATCCGGCCGTTAACCGCTAAGAATTCCAAAGAGAATTCGCCCCGTCCGGGGTCGTTCCGGGATCACGCAGGGAGTATGGGAACCATGAACACGCTCGCGCGCCGTCTGGCCGGTGCCGCCCTTCTGTCCGCCGGTCTTTCCTTCGGCCTCGCGGCCACGCCGGTCCTGGCCGACACGCCGAAGGACACGCTGGTCATGGCCTGGCAGTTCGACGACATCGTGACGCTCGATCCCGGCGAGATCTTCGAGCTGTCGGGGGCTGAATACGGCGCCCAGGTCTATGACCGGCTGATCCGCTTCGACGTCAACGACGTCAGCAAGATTTACGGGCAGGTCGCGGAAAGCTGGACCGTCTCCGACGACGGCAAGACCTTCACCTTCACCATCCGCGACGGGATCAAGTTCCACTCCGGCAACCCGCTGACGGCGGAGGACGTGGCCTACTCGCTCCAGCGCGCCGTGAAGATGAACAAGGGTCCGGCCTTCATCCTGACCCAGTTCGGCCTGACGCCGGAGAACGTCGACCAGAAGGTCCGCGCCACCGACCCGCGCACCCTGGTGTTCGAGACGGACAAGACCTACGCCCCGACCTTCGTGCTCTATTGCCTGACCGCCGACGTCTCCGGCGTGGTCGATGCCAAGCTGGTCAAGAGCAAGGAGGTCAACGGCGACTTCGGCGCCGCCTTCCTCAAGGCCAACTCCGCCGGGTCCGGCCCCTTCGTGCTGCGCCAGTGGAAGGCCAGCGAGCTTCTGTCGCTGGAGGCCAACGCCAACTACTGGGGCGGCGCCCCGGCGGTGAAGCGCGTGCTGATCCGCCACATCGCCGAGCCGGCGACCCAGCGCCTGCTGCTGGAGAAGGGCGACGTCGACGTGGCCCGCAACCTGAAGCCGGAGCAGTTCGAACCGCTGCGCGGCAACGACAAGATCCGCATCGTCCAGGCGCCCAAGGGCACGCTCTATTACTTCGGCCTGAACCAGAAGAACGAGGTGCTGGCCAAGCCCGACGTGCGCAAGGCCTTCAAGTACGCCGTGGATTACGACGGCATGGCGAAGACCATCATGAACGGTCTCGGCACCGTGCATCAGGCCTTCCTGCCCAAGGGCTTCCTCGGCGCGCTGGAGGAGAACCCGTACACGTACGATCCGGCCAAGGCGAAGGAGCTGCTCAAGCAGGCTGGCTATCCGGACGGCATCACGGTGACCATGGACGTCCGCAACACCTCGCCCAGCATGGACATGGCCCAGGCCATCCAGGGCAGCGCGGCGGCGGCGGGCATCACAGTCAAGCTGCTGCCGGCGGACGGCAAGCAGGTGGTCACCAAGTACCGCGCCCGCAACCACGAGGCGCTGCTCTACCAGTGGGGCGCCGACTACCAGGACCCGAACACCAACGCCGACACCTTCGCCGCCAACCCGGACAACGCCGACGACGCGAAGGCCAAGCCGCTGTCCTGGCGCAACGCCTGGGACATCCCCGAGCTGACCAAGAAGACCGCCGCCGCGGTCGAGGAGCGCGACACCGCCAAGCGCGCCGCGATGTACCAGGAGCTTCAGCGCGAGGTGCTGGAGACCTCGCCCTTCGTCATCATGTTCCAGCAGACTGAGGTGATCGCGGAGCGCAGCAACGTCGAGGGGCTGGTCTGGGGGCCGAGCTTCGACAGCAACTATTATTGGAAGGTCAGCAAGAAGTAAGGGGCGCGTTCTTCCCCAGCGCTTCGTTCCCTCTCCCCTCCGGGGAGAGGGTTAGGGTGAGGGGGATGGGCTTTTGCCGGACGTACGGGAGTCGCGAGACCCCCTCACCCTCCCCTCTCCCCAGAGGGGAGAGGGTTTTTTTTGACGTTGCGTTAGGGTGAAACTTGGCCGCTATCTTGAAAAGACCGGGGATGCCGGGGCGGCGTCATGCGATTCGCGGGGCGGGGCTGCTCGTCTCGGTGGCGCTGACCGTCCTCGGCCTCCTGCTCGTCACCTTCCTGATCGGGCGCGTGGTGCCCATCGACCCGGTGATCGCCGTGGTCGGCGACCGCGTGTCCGCCGATACCTACGCCCGCGTCCGGCAGGAGCTGGGGCTGGACCTGCCGCTGTGGCAGCAGTTCCTGCGCTACGTCGGCGACGTGATCCAGGGCGATTTCGGCACCTCGGTGTTGACCTCCCGCCCGGTGCTGGAGGACATCCTGCGCGTCTTCCCGGCGACGCTGGAGCTGGCGACTGCCGCGCTGGTCGTCGGCGTTCTGCTGGGCATCCCGGCGGGGGTGATGGCCGCCGTCCACCGTGGGCGCTGGCCGGACCATCTGATCCGGGTGATCGGGCTGATCGGCCATTCCATCCCGATCTTCTGGCTGGGGCTGATGGCGCTTCTGGTCTTCTACGCGCAGCTCGACTGGGCGCCGGGGCCGGGGCGGGTGGACGTCTTCTACGAGGGGCTGGTCGATCCGGTGACCGGGATCATCACGGCGGACGCCCTGCTGGCCGGCGAGACCGACGTGTTCTGGAACGCGCTGCACCATCTGGTGCTGCCGGCGGGCATCCTCGGCCTCTACAGCGTCGCCTACATCGCGCGCATGACGCGCAGCTTCATGCTGGACCAGCTCCGCCAGGAATACATCACGACGGCCCGCGTCAAGGGCATGTCGGAGACGCGGGTGATCTGGCGCCACGCGCTGGGCAACATCGCGGTGCCGCTGACCACGGTGGTGGCGCTGTCCTACGCGTCGCTGCTGGAGGGGTCGGTGCTGACCGAGACGGTGTTCGCCTGGCCGGGGCTGGGGCTCTACATCACCAACTCGCTGCTGTCGGCGGACATGAACGCGGTGCTGGGCGGCACCCTGGTGGTTGGGGCGGTCTTCATCGGCCTGAACCTGCTGTCCGACCTGCTGTACCGCCTGCTCGATCCCCGTGCGCGATGAGGGGGGCATGATGACCGCACAGACTCATTCGACCGAAGGCGGGCTGCGGGCGTGGCTGACGGCGGAGACTCCGCACTCCCGCGGGCAGGCGCGGCTGGGCCGGGTCTATCTGGGCTGGCTGGCCTTCGCGCGCAACCGGCTGGCGATGATCGGGCTGGGCATCGTGCTGCTGCTGGTGCTGATGGCTGCGCTGGCCCCGCTGCTCGCCCCCTACGATCCCTACACGCAGGACCTGTCGCAGCGGCTGCTGCCGCCCAGCGCGGCGCACTGGCTGGGCACCGACGCCTTCGGGCGGGACATCCTGTCGCGCATCCTCTACGGGTCCCGCCTGACGCTGATGATCGTGGCGCTGGTCGCGGTGACCGCGCCGGTCGCCGGGCTGCTGATCGGGACGGTGGCGGGCTATCTCGGCGGCTGGGTGGACGCGGTGCTGATGCGCGTCACCGACATCTTCCTGGCCTTCCCGAAGCTGATCCTGGCGCTGGCCTTCGTCTCGGCGTTGGGGCCGGGCATCGAGAACGCCATCATCGCCATCGCGATCACCAGCTGGCCGCCCTACGCCCGCATCGCGCGGGCCGAGACGATCACCATCCGCAAGAGCGACTTCATCAGCGCGGCGCGGCTCCAGGGCGCCTCGACGCCGCGGATCATCCTCGGCCATGTGGTGCCGCTCTGCTCCTCCTCGCTGATCGTGCGGGTGACGCTGGACATGGCGGGGATCATCCTGACGGCGGCGGGGCTGGGCTTCCTCGGCCTCGGCGCGCAGCCGCCCGCCCCGGAATGGGGCGCGATGATCGCCACCGGGCGGCAGTATGTGCTGGAGCAGTGGTGGGTCGCCACCATGCCCGGCATCGCCATCTTCGTGGTCAGCCTGGGCTTCAACCTGCTGGGCGACGGCCTGCGCGACGTTCTGGACCCGAAAGGCCAATGACCCAACCGTCAATGAGCGAGACACTTCTGCTGGAGGTCGAGAACCTCCGCATCTCCTTCCCCACCCGGACGGGCGTGACGCAGGCGGTGCGCGGCGTCTCCTTCACCGTCGGGCGGGAAAAGCTGGGCATCGTCGGCGAGTCCGGCTCCGGCAAGTCGATGACCGGGCGGGCCATCCTGCGGCTGGTCCCGGCGCCCGGCGTCGTCACCGCCGACCGGCTGAGCTTCCAGGGCGAGGACCTGATGACCCTGCCGGAGAAGCGGCTGCGCGGCATCCGCGGCCGGCGCATCTCCATGGTCATGCAGGACCCGAAATTCTCACTGAACCCGGTGATGACCATCGGCGCCCAAATCGCCGAGGCCTACCGCGTCCATTCCAGCGCCGGCACGGTGGAGGCGAAGCGGCGCGCGCTGGAAATGCTGGAGGCCGTGCGCATCCGCAACCCGGAGCGCGTCTACGGCCTCTACCCGCATGAGGTGTCGGGCGGCATGGGCCAGCGCATCATGATCGCCATGATGCTGATCCCCAACCCCGACCTGCTGATCGCCGACGAGCCGACCTCGGCGCTCGACGTCACGGTGCAGATGCAGGTGCTGGCAATCATGGACGAGCTGTGTTCCAGCCGCGGCATGGGAATGATCTTCATCAGCCACGACCTGAACCTCGTGGCGTCCTTCTGCGACCGCATCCTGATCATGTACGCCGGCCGGGTGGTCGAGACCTGCCGCGCGTCGGAGCTGCACGCGGCGAAGCATCCCTACACCCGCGGCCTGCTCGACAGCCTGCCGCGCCTGGACGACACGCGGGCGGAGCTGCCGGTGCTGGCGCGCGACCCGTCCTGGCTGGAGGGCGGGCGATGATCGACGTCAAGGATCTGCGCGTCACCTTCGGCCATGGCGCCGATGCGGTGGCCGCCGTGCAGGGGGTGTCCTTCACCGTGCGGGAGGGCGAGAGCTTCGGGCTGGTCGGCGAATCGGGCTCGGGCAAGTCCACGGTGCTGCGCGCCGTCGTCGGGCTGAACCACGACTGGACCGGGTCCATCGCCGTGGCCGGCGCCGCGCAAAGCCGTCGCCGTGAGAAGGGCTTCTTCAAGTCCTGCCAGATGGTCTTCCAGGACCCCTACGGCTCGCTGCACCCGCGCCACACCATCGACCGCATCCTGGCCGAGCCCATCGCCATCCATGGCTTGCGCGACGCCGATGGGCGGATCGACCGGGTGCTGCGTGATGTCGGGCTGGGGCCGCAATTCCGCTTCCGCTACCCGCACCAGCTCTCCGGCGGGCAGCGCCAGCGCGTCGCCATCGCCCGCGCCCTGGTGCTGGAGCCGCGCGTGCTGCTGCTGGACGAGCCGACCTCGGCGCTCGACGTGTCGGTGCAGGCGGAAATCCTCAACCTGCTGAAGCGGCTGCGGGCGGAACACGCGCTGACCTACGTGCTGGTCAGCCACAATCTGGCGGTCGTCGCCACCATGTGCGACCGGCTGGCCGTGATGAACCGCGGCCGCATCGTCGAGGAGATGGACGTGGAGGCCCTGCGCCGGGGGGCCGCGCGGGAGGACTACACGCGGCAGCTCCTGCGCGCCAGCCAGGGCTACGACCGCGCGGCGGCGGACAGCTTCAAGGACTTCGCCTGAAGCGATCAGTCCGTGCCCGGAGCCTGTGGGCCCGGAGCCTGTGGGCTGGGCGGCGCGGCGGGGCGGGTGGCCAGCGCGTCGGCCCGGGCCTGGAGCTTGGCCAGCAGGCCGTCGAGCTGGCCCATCTCCTCCTCCGTCAGGGCGCCGGTCAGCTCCCGCTCGTATGCCAGGGCGAGGGGGACGATCTCCGTGTAGATCGCCAGCGCCTTCGGCGTCAGGGTCAGCTGCGCCTTGCGGCGGTCGGTGGCGCCCGATTCGCGCAGAATCAGACCCGAATCGAGCATCCGGCTGATCGCCCGGCTGACCTGCACCTTGTCCATGGCGGTGCGCTGGGCGATCTCCCCCGCGCTCAGCGTCTCGCCGCCGCCCAGCACGGCGATGACCCGCCATTCCGGGATGGTGATGCCGAATCGCTTCTCGTACAGCTTCGCCACCGTGTGGCTGACCGTGTTGGACAGCACCGCCAGGCGGTAGGGCAGGAAGCGGATCAGATGCAGCAGCGGCGCGGCGGAATCGGCGCCGGAACGCTTGCGGCGGGGGGAGGCCATGGGGTGTCGCGCCTTATCGGAATGCGGGAACCTGGAGACGGTTTCTCCATCCTGCCCCGGAAATTGGCGGACGCAACCGTTTCAGATAAAATTTTTCAGCCGCCGGGAATTTGCCGGACAGCCTCAGCGGTTGACGATCAGCGCCACCCCCAGCACCGCCACGATGGCGCCTGCCCAGGCTCCGGCCCCCGGACGCTGGCGGGTCCAGACCCACAGCATGGGCAGGATCAGCACCGGGCTGGTCGCCGACAGGGTGGCGACCACGCCGGCGTTGCCGTGGGCCAGCCCGATCAGCAGCAGCGTCATGCCCAGCCCCAGCCCGATGAAGCCGTTCACCACAATCTGAGCAAAGATGCGCGGCGTCAGGCCGGGGCCGAAGCCGAAGCGCTGGCCGGGCAGCAGCCCGCCCGCGAACAGCAGCAGCCCCGACATGCCGACGCGCACGGCCGCCGCCGCGATGGGGTCGGCGCCCGCCGCCATCACCGGCCGGGCGATGACCGAGCCGGCGGCCTGGCAGACGGCGGCGATCAGGCAGGCGCCGACGCCGACCAGCAGGCGCCCCCGCACCGACTCCCAGTCATGGGGAACGGTGCCGGTGCCGTTCGGGACCGGGCTGGCGCGGAAGAAGATCGCCAGCATCACCCCGGCGGTGACCAGCGCGATGCCGACCGCCGTCCATGGCCCCAGCGCCTCCCCCAGCACGGCCCAGGCGAGCAGCGCGGTGATCGGCGCGTTGGTGGCGTAGATGACCGAGTTGCGGCGCGGGCCGATGCGCCCCAGCGCCCAGAACAGCGCGGTGTCGCCCATCACGATGCCGACCGCGCCGGACAGCGCCAGGATCGCCGCCCCTTGCAGGTCGAGCGTCTGCCAGCCGCCGAGCAGCGTCGCGGCCAGCGCCGTGCCGACGAAGACGATGCTCATGCGCAGGCGGTTGAAGGCGACCGAGCCGATGGCCCGCACCGGGCCGATGGCGATCAGCCCGCTGGCCGCCCAGCAGAGCGCGGCCCCCAGGGCGGCGAGGTTGGCGGTCAGCATGGCGGGAGCTTCGCAAGGGTGGGGTGGGGCGCGGTGTTGGGCGCAAAGTGGGGCATCGTGCCGGCACCCTATCCGGAACCCGGCCGCGACGGTAGCGCGGCGGTGGCATGGCGGGGGTGTGGGCGGGCGGTTTGCCTACTGCACCACGATCCGCCGCACCACGGCCTTGGTGGCGCGGGCCAGATCCGCCGGGGTCAAGGCGATCTGCAGGCCGCGGCGCCCGCCGTTGACGACCATCTCCGGCAGGGTCTCGGCGCTGGAATCGATGAAGGTGGGCAGGGCCTTGCGCTGGCCCAGCGGGCTGATGCCGCCGACCATGTAGCCGGTGGTGCGCTCCGCCAGGGCGGGGTCGGCGAGATCGGCCTTCTTGGCGCCGGCGGCGGCGGCCAGCGCCTTCAGGTCCAGCTTCGCCGCGACGGGGATGACGACGCAGGCCAGCGCCTTCGGCTCCAGCTGGACGATCAGCGTCTTGTAGACCACCGCCGGGTCCAGTCCCATCGCCGCCGCGGCGTGCAGGCCGATGGCGTCCGCCGAGGGGTCGTACTCATACTCCATCAGGCGGTGGGCCATCCCCGCCGCCTTCGCCGCGTTCACCGCCGGTGTGACCTTCGCCGCCATCTCGACCTTGCTCCCCCGGGCGCGGATTCGCCCTTTCACGCCGGGAGCTTAGCAGACCGCCCCAGCGAGGGGGAGAGGGGGACGGAGGGGATGGCGCAACGCCGCGGTGCACCCCTTTCGACGATGCAATTTTGCCCAAATTGCGCCCGTGTTCATGCCAACGCGCCTTGGACAGACGGGCCGCCTGCCGCGATTCTGAGCGCCGGCCCGTTTCCCGGTCGGAGAGTTGGAGAATCATGGTTCCACGCACGCTGCTTGTCGTCGATGACGATCCCACCCTGGAAGGCCGGGTCCAGGACGCCCTGCCGGTGTGCCGGATTGTCGCCGCGGGCGGCGTGGCGGACGCGCTGGAGGCGGTGCGGGCGCACCGGCCCCCGGTGGTGGCCCTGTCGGTCGATCTGGCCCAACTGGCGGAATCGCCGAACGGCGGCGGCGACGGACTGGACGCCCTGTCGCTGATCCTGGGCGAGGCGCCGTCGATCAAGGTGATCGCGCTCGCCCCGTACGACCAGCGGGTGCTGGCGGTGCGCGCGGTGGCCCGCGGCGCCCACGAGGTGTGCGGCAAGCCGATCGACGCGCAGGAACTGGCCGGGGTGGTGCAGCGCGCCTTCCAGCGCGCCGACCTCGAGCTGGAGGGGCGCCGGCTGGCCACCGGGGATGCCCCGCCGACCCTGCGCGTCCTGCGCGACGAGACGGAGCGGCGCGCCCTGCTCGATTCGCTGGCCCGCTCCGGCGGCAACCTGTCGGCGACGGCGCGCCTGCTCGGGGTCAGCCGCCCGACGCTCTACAGCCTGCTGCGCCAGCACGGCATCCGCGCCGATTGACGCGGGACCGGCTCACTCCGCGCGTGAGCCGGGATTGCCGATCATCGACAGGAACTCGCGCCGGGTGGACGGGTCGCTGCGGAAGGCGCCCAGCATCCGGCTGGTCACCATGGTGACTCCGGTCTTGTGCACGCCGCGGGTGGTCATGCACTGGTGCTGCGCCTCGATCACCACGGCGACGCCTTCGGGCTGGAGCACCTGATCGATGGCGTTGGCGATCTGCGCCGTCATCTTCTCCTGGATCTGCAGGCGCTTGGCGTAGGCCTCGACGAGACGCGCCAGCTTGGAGATGCCGACGACGCGCTGGCGGGGCAGATAGGCGACGTGGGCCTTGCCGATGATCGGCACCATGTGGTGCTCGCAGTAGGACTCCAGACGAATGTCGCGCAGGACGACCATCTCGTCGTAGCCGTCGGTCTCCTCGAAGGTGCGTGCGAGGATTTCCTCCGGATCGATGGCGTAGCCGGCGAAGAACTCCTCGTAGGAGCGGACCACCCGGTCGGGCGTGCCGATCAGCCCCTCACGCGCCGGATCGTCGCCAGCCCAGCGGATCAATGTGCGGACGGCATCCTCGGCCTCGGCACGGGTGGGGCGCGCGATCTCGCCATGGCCGGTGCCGGCGGGGTGGCCGGGGCCGCGGAGGACATTGTCGGCGTGCGGAGTCTTGGAAGCCGTCACGGGGCGAAGCCTTTCGATTCCTGGTCAAACAGGTTCTGATCACATGCGGGCCGTCGCCGCGGCACACAATGCCGGAGCCGGCAAGTCAGGTATGAATACGGCCCACTGCTCGCCCGGATCACCGGGATTTTCGAGAAAGCCGGCAGGCCGCAGGGCGGAGTATGGCGCAAGTGGGTTCGATGGCCCCACAGTCAAGGCGCCGGGCGCAGCCTTTCAGCGCGTGCTGCGGCGATTGGTTGCACGCGCCCGGTGGTTTTTCAGCGGCGGCCGCCGAGCGCCTGTCATGCGCCCGTCACGCGCTCGTCGTCAGTTCAGCTGGCGGGGCTGATGCGGGCTGTCCAACGAGAAGGCGGGGACCGCCACGTCGAAGGCCTCGCCGCCGCCCGTTTCGAAGCGGTAGGAGCCGACCATGATCCCGGATGGCGTGGGAAGCGGTGTCCCGCTGGTGTATTCGAAGCTGCCGCCGGGTTCCAGCACCGGCTGTTCGCCCACCACGCCCGGCCCGCGGACCTCCTGCACGCGCCCCAGCGCGTCGGTGATGTGCCAATAGCGTGTGCGCAGCCGGACGGTCTCCTGGCCTTCGTTCTCGATCCGGACGTGATAGGCCCAGACATAGCGGCTTTCGGCGGGCATGGACTGCTCGTCGAGAAAGACCGGCTGGACGGTGACGCGGATCGCGCGGGTGACTTTCGTGTACATGGCGGCACTCCCGGCACTGAGAATAGGGGCGGGGCAAAGCGCCTGTCCAGTGGTGGAGCGGGGGACACCCCCTCCGGATGCCCGCAAGAGGCGGGACGGGTGCCGCGGCGATGCATGCAGGACACACCGGGAAGCCATGCGCAACGGGCCGGTTCCGCCCCTTTCACGATCGCTTGAACCCCCTGTCCGCTGGTGTTATATGCGAGGTCCCTGCAACGGCCGAAGAGCCTTGCCCATGTCTCGTCCGCACAGCATCAGCATCCGACGACGACGCCATACCGCGCTGCGCGCGGTTGCGGCCGTCCTTGGGTCGCGTGCGGACGCTTCGGGTCTCCGCCGGCACTGATCCGGCGCTCCCCCGGCGCGGCGGCGCGATCCGCCTCCGACCACAGTCTTTCTGCCGGGAAGCCCCTTGACATGATGATCTCCCTGGAAGAGCCGCGGCACGACGCGGCGATCGAAGCCCTGCTCGACCGGTCCTTCGGCCCGGATCGTTTCAAGAAGACCGCCTACAAGCTGCGGGAGGGCGTCGCCCCGATCCCGGAGCTCGGCTTCGTCGCCATCGAGCATGACGAGTTGGGCAACGAGATCCTGGAGGGCACGATCCGCTACTGGCCGGTGACCATCGGCGGCACGGTGCCGGCGCTCCTGCTCGGCCCGATCGCCGTGTCGGACCGGCTGCAGGGCGGCGGGCTCGGCAGCAAGCTGATCCGGATGAGCCTGAACAAGGCGGCGGCGCTGGGTCACCGGGCGGTGATCCTGGTCGGCGACGCGCCCTATTACGCGCGGTTCGGCTTCACGCGGGAGCTGACGCTGGACATGGCTCTGCCGGGACCGGTGGATCTCGACCGCTTCCTTGGCCTGGAACTGGTCCCCGGCGCCTTGGCCGGCGCCGCCGGCATGGTGACCGTCCCGACGGTGGACGAGGGCTACGGCGTGCCCGCGAACGAGGACGTTCGGCAGGAGGCCAGCGGCACCGCCTTGTTTCCTCGACTGATCTCGCCGCTGGTGTCGGTTTTCGCCGCTTCCCCGCGGGAACTTGCCGAATCCCGCCTGTGGCATGCTCGAACCGCTTGAAAGCGGCGAAAGCGTCGCCTATAAACATGCGGCGCGCGGGTGTAGCTCAATGGTAGAGCAGAAGCTTCCCAAGCTTACGACGAGGGTTCGATTCCCTTCACCCGCTCCAAGCATTTCAAGGGCTTAGCGCCCAACAATTCCCCTCAAATGCCCCGTACGGAATCGGTACGGAAAAACATCGGCGGACGGCGGGGACCGCTCCCGGATGTTCACGCGCCGTCAACCGGCCATTCCACGGCCGGACCGGGGCGGCGTGCCCGGCGGCCAGAACGCGGACGCGCAACGCCGACCATTCCATCCAACGCTCCGCGCCCAGTGAGCCGTTCTTGATCGCGCGGCCCGTCCGCGCCGGTGATCGCCTCGGTCCCCGGACGGCTTGAAGACCGCGCCGTACCCAGGACAACGGAGCGTCCATCGGGGCGTTTGCCGGATGGGGCACCCGTCGCCCGGGCCGTCGTCCGCGATGTGGTTCCGGGTGTGGCGGTGTGATGGGCGTACGATCCCGAGGCCGCACCCCGGACCGATGCAGTGCGCCCGGCAGGATGCGTCGGAGGGGTGAAGGCTGTGGGAGCCCGCCCCCAAGCGACTTGCGGCGCTGGCCGATGCGGCGCGGACAAGACCTCTTCCACACACGTTTGCCCCCTACAGCCAACGGTTCACGCGCGATCATCGCCGCAATCGCCGCGAAGCACGGGGTGGCTTGCGCGCAGCCAGCGCTTGGGTCGGCGCGCTCACGTGAGCAGAGGGCAGCCGCGATAACTGTTAATTATGATCTTCTACGTTGCCCTTGCTGACGCTCAGCGCCTGATCGAGCGGTTCCAATCCACAGCCGGCACCATCACCGTTGCCATTGTCGCCAACATTAAGGAAGCCCTCGATTACGAAGAAGAATACCCTGAGGCGGCTTTGGCCACAGAGTATTTCAGCGAATATGAAATACGCCATATTGTAAATGCATTCCAAGAAATTGGAGCCTATGTGAAGATATACACCGGCGAGGACAGCTTCATGCGCTCTGTTCTCGACGGTGAGTTCGGCAAGCTGCCGCGCAAGAACAGGATGGTGTACAATTCAGCGCAATCGGGAACCGGGCCGGGGCGAAAGTCGCTGATTCCGGCGTTCTGTCAATTGCACGGCATCCCGGTCTGTAATTCGAATCCGTATGTCACCGGGCTTGCCCGGCACAAATACCACGTCGCCTCGTTGCTGACGGCGCACGGCCTGCCCGCGTGCCCGTCGTGGTATTATCTCGGAAACGGCCGGTGGATGTTGGGCCGGACGCCACCCGAGGACGTTCTGCTCATCGCAAAAGCGGCGTATGAGTCGGCGAGCATCGGCCTTACCGACGACAACGTCGGACGCCTCAGTCCGGTCTTCCTAGCGGCGTTGGATCACAAAATTCGGATATTGCGTCAACCCGTGATCGTTCAGCGGTTCATTGAGGGGTTTGAGGTTGAGGTTCCCGTGTTCGAGCACGCCGGAGCGCAGCCGCTTGGCGTCGTCAGCATCACGCTCGACGGCCAGAAGGACCTTGGAAGGCGGTTCCTGGACTTCGACGTCGTGAACCGGGATGGGTATGGATTTTCCGCCTCCGATCACTTGGAGGCCGATCTTCGGACGAGGCTGGCGCGCGACGCCGCCTCCGTGTTCGATCTTCTCGAGGTGTCCGGTGTTGGGCGCGTCGACTTTCGTGTCACGCCCGACGGGGCACACTATGTGACCGACGTCGCAACCTCTCCGCACCTCGTGCAGCACAGCTCTTTCGCGTGGCTGTTCCGCAGCGCCGGGCTGCCGGACAGTCATGCTCTTGCTCTTTTGGCGGCCGTAAATGCCCGGAGATTTGGCTGGATCTAACTTTCCGACCAGACCTGAATGTCGGACATCAGGAAGCCGTGCCGCAAGCCGTCCCAAAGGGCCGACACCAGTGGCTCCTCGTCCAGGAGCACGCCATCCCATTGGTGCATCGTCACCGGCGTCGCATCCGCGAAGCGGGCGGCCAGCAGGTCGGCGCGGCGGGAGAGGACGCGGCGCAGCTCGTCGCTCAGGGCGGCAACGGCGCCGCGGTGCTCGGCCCACACGCCGGCCGCCCGCTCGTGGTGCCCGCTAACGCGCAGCAGCGCCGCGTAGTTCGAGGTTACGAAGGCGCGGTAGTACGCATCCAGCCCTTTTCCCATCACGTGCTCATAGGCGCCGGCGAACTCCGTTTCGGCACGGCCGTAGTCGCCCGCGAGCAGGTGCAAGACGGCGAGATTGTTGCGGCACAGAATGCGGTCCTGGAGCAGGAGATCGCCGCCGATGCTGGCCGCCAGCATCGCCGCCGCCTGCTCCGCCGCCATGTCGCCGGCGCGAAAGGCGGCGATGTACGCGTTGTTTGCCACCTTGTACGGTTCGACGAGCCGGTGGATGTCCCCCAACCGCATGTAGGCGGTGAGCGCTTCCTGCCCGGCGCGGCTCGCCTCGTCGAAACGGCCCAAGGTGAAAAGGTTGCCGGACAGGTTCGTCAGCGCAGCCACATACTGGAATGGATGGCGAGGGAGGTCCGACGGCGACGATGGGCCGAAGTGGCTCACCGCCTGCCTGATGAAGGGCGTAGCCAACTCGGCCGGATAAAGAACCTCGGCTTTGCGCAACACAGCGTAGTACATGTCCTTGGCCGCGGGATCGTAGGTGCGGCGGCTGCGGCAATGCGCCTTGAGCTCACGCTCCAGGGCCGTGGCTTCATCGTGGCGATCCAGCGTCGCCAACACGGTCAGCAACGTCGCGCTGATGCGGCTCCACAATTCCGGCTCGCGCTTCAGGTAGTGCCACTCCAGCAAGGTGGTGCGTGCCCGCTCGTACGCCGCCGCCGTGCGCTGCTTGTAATACGCAAGCCCCAGCCAGTACGCGGTCTCCGCTTCAACCATCTCATCGGCGTCCGCGAACGCCGAGCAGATGGCGATGGCGTCGTCGTAACGCCCGCCGTCGATGGCCGCAATGGCGGTGGCGAGATTGGCGACGCGGTCCTGGTGGCGCGTCGCGTCGTGCCCCGCCGCAGCGAAGGCGTCATCGCGGGCACGAACGGACAGTTCACCGCGCAGAACCTGCGTTTCCACCATGAAGGCAAGCGCGTCGGCGGTGTCCCGATCTCCGGCCGCCGCGGCGTGATACAGCCGCAAAGCGTAATCGCTTGGACGGATCGCGACGAGGCACGCGCAGATTTTTCGATGATACTCCGGCGTTTCCTCCGCCATGCCCGTCAGGACGCCGTTGCGGAGGATTTCGTGCCGAAACCGAAGTTCATCATCACCGTCCAGAAGCGCCTCGCGTTTGGCCGCGGCCAGCACGCGCTCGAACACGGCATCATTGCCGAACGCGCAGGACAGTTCCCGCTTGGAGAAGGACAGACCAAGACAGGCTGCCGCCTTCAGCAAATGCGCCGACGAGGCGATCAACCGCTCGACATGGTGCATCCGCGTCCGAATGACCGCGGAAAGGAAATCCGGTACGGCGCCGTCCTTCCACCCAGGAAGCGTTCCGTCGGCGTTGTTCAGGATGACGACCAGTTCGGCGGCCAGTTTCAGATGCCCTTTTGTCACATCGTACAGTGCGTCCATCACACCGTCGTCCATGGACACCCGAATCCCCAGTTCTTTGAGAACCGCCGGAAACTTGTCCCTCGAACAGGGAGGAACGCTCATCACGTGGGGCGCGAGGGCGCGAATTTGGGAGAGCAGCGCCGTCGAGCCGACCGCGTCGTGTTCCGGCGTGCGGACGATCAGAAAGGATGCGCGTCCAGCGAACCGGAATCGCGCGTGCACGGCCGGGTCCGCCAAGGCGAGCAGGAATTTCTTTGAGGCATCGTCAAGGTACTGAACGTCATCAACGATGACCAGAATGTTTGTTTTAAGGCAGGAGCGTTCCAGAGCGCCAAGAACACGAATCATCCCCGACGAGAGGAAATCCAGACCGCTTTCCCGCCGCTTCGCCAGCCAGTCGACAAAACCGCTTAGGGCGCTTCCGCCGGGCAGCGCACGCAAACCAATGCTTGCCAAATCATACCCTGACTGAGCTTTGCGACCGTCGAGCACATCGGCTGTGGAAATCCAGGGAGCGAGTTCGAGAAAGCTTCGTCCCGAATTGCCGAAACACAGAACGAGATCTCCGCCTTCTTCGCGCCAGCGTTCCCCGATCGCCTGAACGATCCAAGACTTTCCGACTCCCGAAGGTCCTTCGAGCCAAACCCAAGTCCCGATCTGGACGCAATGTTGATAAACCCCTTCAACAAGCGCCTCACGCTGAAGGAGCGTTGCCAACTGGTCCATAATTAACAGTTATCCAGTCTTGGTCTGGTGCAAAATCAAGCCTGATCCAGACGGGTCAATGTGGCATCGTAGAAAATTTCCAGAAAAATCAGCCAAAGTCCATAAAAATTCATGAACATACCCGTGTATGTGAAAGAACTCTGGAGGGAGGATTGCGCCTTGTTGCGAGCCAATGCTTTATTTCGTGTTCGCGAGAACGCTATTTAGACTGGCTCTGCGCCCTCGTGGTCAGACGGTGGGCCAACCGGTCAAACTCGATCATCGGTGCAAGCTGGGACATGTGGTGAATGACCAGTGCGGCCCCTGCGCATTTCAAATCCGATGCCGCTCGCAAGGCGTTGGGCCCCTCTTCCGCAAAGCCGATGACGGTGATGCCGGCCTTAACCGCGGCGATCACACCTGAACGGCTGTCCTCCACAGCGATGCACGCGTCTGGAGCGACGCCCAGTTCCACCACGGCGAGCCGGTAAACAGCCGGATCAGGCTTGTCGCGACCGGCCGCGTCGGCACTGAACAGGCGATCCCCAAAGGCATCCGACAGCCCAGTCCGGTGAACCGCCATCCGTATCCACGCGGACGAGGCATTGGACACCACGGCTTTGGTCCCGGGAATTGATCGGACGGCAGCTGCGACCCCTTCGACCGGAGAGGCTTCCGCCTCACCAACGCGATCAATGTCCTGATCCAGAGCCTCGAGCCAAGACCGTTCGGCCTGACATCCAAAACGTTGCAGTTCCCGTTCCACAACGCGCACGGCCCATTGACCGCGCGCCCGGTTGATCACAGGCGCAATGTGGTCTTCCGGCAGAACATCGCGCAACCACCGCCGAAGGACCCGCGCAGCGGCGGCTTCGCTGTTGATCAGAACGCCGTCACAGTCAAAAAGCATTGCCATGCCGCCGCTCCCAAAAAACGTCCCTTCATGGAACCGCGTGTTGCCGGCGGGACGCACGCGACGAAACGGCGCAGGGCCTAAGAGCTCCTATCAAAACCCGTGGAAAGTGGGCTGAAGCCGTTGATTTACCTCAGCCCTACCCGGTTTTGATCCGCACTCTAAGCCGTCTCTTCGGTTTCCGGGCTATCAACGCATCTAATTCAGGCCTAGTCGACATCCTAATTGCCGTCCCGGTACGTGGCGCTTGCGGCGTGGTGCGGTGCGGTGTTGGGCGGGGCATCGCGCGGCGAAGGCCAATGGGGTCCCGGGGATGCGTCATCAGCCCATAAGCTCGTCTTGTCACTGGATGGCCCACCGCGCTGCAAAGGGCCTTCGCCGTGACGAAGCAATGGCCTTAAGCTTGGCCTTGCATTCGAATCGTTCGTACTCTAATCACGGCGGGGGGGCTGACGCACGCTGGTACCCCACGAGGTGCGTTCGTTGTCGGCCAGGCACGGTACCGCCGGTCGAGCCTGCGCCACAGGGTGGCTTTTCATGAACACAGCTCGTGCTTGCGCCGACTTTCTCGTTCACTGCCGCGTCGCCAAGACGCTGTCGGCACACAGCTTACGGGCCTACTCCACCGATCTGCGGGAATTCGAGCGGTTCGTCGGCGCCGGCGCCGAGGTCGCGAGCATCGACCGCCACGTCCTGCGCCGCTACCTCAGCCACCTGTTCGAAACCCGGCGGCTGAAGGAATCCAGCGTCAAGCGTCGGATCGCCTGCCTGAAGGTGATGTTCCGCTGGCTCGAATTGGACGAGGTGATCGCGATCAGCCCCTTTCATCGTTTGGATGCGCGCATTCGCCTGCCCAAGCGGCTGCCGCGCAATCTGACGGACGACGAGGTACGGAGGCTCCGCCGCACCGCCATGGACCGGGTCGGGCTATCCGGCCGCATCACCGAGGCGAAGGCGCTGCGGGTTGGCCGGCGCACCGATCCAAACGCGTTTTCGGCGTTGGTGGTGCTGGAGATCCTGCTGTGCACCGGCCTGCGCGTTGGCGAACTGACCAGCGTTCGTCTGGACGACATCGACTTGGTCGAGCGGGTCATCACCATCATCGGCAAAGGCAGCCGGCAGCGTCGCGTCTTTCTGCCCGACGACGAAACGGCCACTCTGGTGGCGGCTTATGCCGCCACGGCCGTCACCCGGCGCGGCTCCCACGACCGGTTCATCGTGACCGCGTCCGGGGCGCCCGCGACCACGGAGTTCGTGCGGTCCCTTCTGCGCACCACGGCGACAGATGCGGGGATCGCCCGCCGAATCACCCCGCATATGCTGCGCCATACCGCAGCAACGCAGCTTCTCGAGAACGGCGTGGACATCCGGTTCGTCCAAAGGCTGCTCGGGCACCAGAGTATTTCAACGACAGAGATATATACCGCGGTGACGGATGCCAGCCTGAAGGCCGCCCTTGGCCGGGCGGCTGGACGCATGAGAGGAGGTGGATAACTAGGAATTATCGATGTCGCGAATCTGGGATGGGCGGCTGGTCATAGTTGCGGACCCGTTGCCTGATATTATGCCGACGTTTACTTTTGATCGGTCTATCGACCAGCCGACCCAACGTGTTGTCGAGGAATTGCTTGCCGTCGCCCGGAAGTTTTGTCGCGAAACCGTTCTTTTGAACAGTCCGGCCGAACTTTCCTATCGGTACCGGGAATTCACCGATAGCCTGATCTTCCCGTATTGGTTCGGACGGAAACAGCGCTCGCGCCATGCGTACGTCCCCGGACTCTGTGAAGCTTGCGGCCTGATGTTCGTCGGAGCGGACGCCTTCACCAAGACGGTGTGCAACGATAAAGAACTGTCCAAAGCCGTCTGTCGTCTTTCTGGTTTATCCGTTCCAAGTTCTATAGTTGTCAACAGCCGAGAAGATCTCGAACTTTGCTGCGCGCTCGATTTTCCGGTGTTTGCCAAGCCGAATTTTGAAGGAACATCTCTGGGAATAACCGAGAGAAATGTTTGCGCAACGCTTGCTGAGGTGGAGGTGATTTTCAGCCAAATTCAGAGGGAACTGGGCCAGCCGGTCATCGTGGAGGAGTATATCGACGGGATCGAGTTCTCCGCCGCCTTCCTGGTCGGCAGGGACCGCATCCTTCATGGCGCGAGTTGCTGGATGCTTGACGGAAAGCCATTCGGGGGCGTCTACGATTGGCGCCTGAAGCGGGGCGAACAGCTCACGCCGGGGCTTTTCGAGGTTTCCAGAAGCGACTTCTGGGACAGGGCAAAAAAGGCATTATCCTATTTCGAGAAGACGGGGCTGTTCCGAATCGACTGCCGCGTCAGGGACGGC
The DNA here is from genome assembly GCF_000632475.1 of Azospirillum argentinense. Classification (NCBI taxonomy): domain Bacteria; kingdom Pseudomonadati; phylum Pseudomonadota; class Alphaproteobacteria; order Rhodospirillales; family Azospirillaceae; genus Azospirillum; species Azospirillum argentinense. The sequence goes on along the minus strand of NZ_CP007793.1, from coordinate 2,758,804 downwards.
GAACCGGTGGTGATTGAGCTGACGCCAGACATCTACCTCGGGGCGGATGGCGAGTTTGTTTCAGCCTTGTCCAACGCCGGTGGAACTTATCCAGATGTCATCGGAATCATCATCCGGGACAGCCTCGAATGGTACGGGGCCGAGATGCCAGTGGGTGATTAGCGGTGTGAAGTAGCGGCAACGGTACCAAGGCAGTGCGTGGTCTCCGTCTGAGCCATCGCATTCCTTATGCCGCCAATAGTCGGCTGACAGTTCGGTCCTGATAGTCCGAAACCGTTCCCAATAGGGCTGTGCTTCTTCCGCTCTACCGAGGTCGCCAAACACCATGGCGATGTTGAACAGGGATAGCTTCAAGATTTCCTGGTCGATGCACGACAGCTTATCGACTTGGCCGGAAAGGTGCCTTGCCACCTTAACCGCGGCCTCAGGCTGCCCTAGAATGGCGTGCGCGGACAGGATGTTGTTCTCGATGAGGATGCGGTCGAGGGGATCGTTGCTGAGAGCAAGCGCGGTCTGGAGCTTTTGGGTGGTGTCGTGGTTGGCGGTTCCATTCATGAGGTTGATAGCGCAGGAATTGTTCAGAATCGAATAGCGTTCGACGCAGCCGACCATGTCCTCTTCGGCGGCCTGGGACAGGATGCGTTTCGATTGCTCGACTTGTTCGGTATACGCGAGAACTTGGGAATGGGCGATCAGCGCGGCCACCAGTTCACGGCGCTTGAGGGGAGCCCGGGCACGCTCGGTCGCCATTTCCAGCGATGCACACACCCGCTCGAAATCGCCTTCGAGGTAGAGGCAGGGATCTGCGAACCGGAGAAAGGTGGTATAGGCTGGAAGCCCCTCATCGTTCAGCAGTCTGGTGCTCGCCCGTTCATAGAGGGAGCGGGTCTCCTTCAGGCGGTTTGAGCGCCTCAGACAGTGCAGCTTGAGGAGAATTAAGCAAAGCCAATGGCTGGAAACTATGTCGGGAATTCGCTTTAGTTCCAATTCTACCTCGAGGAGGGCGCGCGCGTGCTGTCCGAGGAGATTGAGCAACTCAATCTTGAGATAGCGCAGCCGGGTCGGGAGCGATGGAATCTTATCGAGGCAGGCAAGGGCATCGGCATACCAGCCGGCCTCGTAGAGAAGTTGGGCCTGCAGCCCGACCACGGCTTTGATAAACCTCCGCATAGACGGGCTTTTGGTGGACGAGAAGCCGTCGATAAGCTTGCCTACGAAAAGGACAGCTGACCGAGGGTTGATAGACGCCACGCCGGTGCGCACGATCGCTCGCAGGCGGCTCGCCACAGCCGGCAGGTCGCCAAGCCGGGCCGAATACATCAGCAGATGGCTTTCCACCTCGCGAGGTTCCGTGCATAGCTCGCTGCCGCAGTGGGTATAGAGCGTACGCAGACGCTGGGTCGCGGCCAATTGGGGCATCCGAAATTTGCCATCATCAATGACGTGCCGCACCGATGTGGTTGCGGCATATCGTTGTCCGAGATCGACGATCAAGTCGGCCTCGGACAACGATTCCAAAATGTCCGTAAGTTTCACGGAGGTGGATGGATCAAAGACGTGAATGAGCACAAGGAGATCCATGGGTCCATGATGGGCTGCCACGAGATGGAGAACCTCCAACTCCATAGCGGTCAGACCGTCCACAAGGCGCCTCGTTAGTCGCTCTTCGCGCAACTGGTCTTCCGCCAGGAACTTGACGGCGTCTTTTTCGCTCAGCTCATGGAGCTTTCGGAACGGATGAAGATTCCCGCCTGAGGTGGCGAACTTCTCCATCAGCAACGTGGCGGCGGGTTCGCCGCAATGAGCGAAAAGCTGTTCCGCGTACTTCCTTTCCAGAGGAGCCACATTCAGGGCCGTCGCTCGGGCCGTGCTGGGATAATGGGAAAACTCCGATGGCGTTTCGTTGGCAGCGGTCCGGATTTCACACAGGAACTGCGGCTGGGCCGCCCGCGCCGACAATTGGCACATGAGTGTCCAATCGCGCCGCGACAGTTGGTGCCCGTCTTTGATATGTACTACCAAAGCGTCGGTCGGCCAATGTTCGACCAAATAGAGCATGGCGAGCTCCTCCATGTCCTCGGCAAGAAGAGCGCTTCGCAGCTTTACCTGAGGGCTCTGGCCTCTCGGTTCGAGGAGTTGCTTGAGGACGTCCCGCATACCAACCGCGCCGGCCAGACCAGTGGCCACCGACTCCGCCAGATCCTCTTTCCGCACTTTGCTGCGCAGCATGCGCTGATACTCGTCGAAGGCGGGAACGCCAAGTAAATGGCTCCGCTTTCCAACGGCCTGAGCCAAGTTCACCGCAAGAGAATCGGGTTCAAACGGCGCGTCTCCTCGGTGGCCAACTTCAACCGATTCATAATCTATATTGGTTAACCCAAGAGCCTGCTCAATAAAGGCGGTTTTCCCAACGCCCTCGGCTCCGCAGATCAAAATGATGCTGCCCGTGGATACCCTGGTTACCAGTCGAACCAACTCCGCGGTCAACCCGTCCCGATCGAGAAAAATTGGGGCCATAATTCCTAGTTATCCGTTGTTTCAATCCAAACCCATATCGGGGCTGGCATATGCTTGTATGCAATCGAGTGCACAGGAGAGAAAGATGCCATCATATTTCTGGAGAGGCGAGTCAAAGCTATTGACATGTATAAAAAATTGAACGCTTGTCTGCGCTTCATGACGTTCAAATCGGCATCGCGCGACGCCCTCCCGGCGGTGGTGACACGCCTTGCTGCCTTGATGCGTTCACCGGAGGACGACCGGCGAGGCCATAATCGTCAAAGGGGCCCGCTGAGCCGCCACCCGCACGCGTCTTGGTGGACCGGACGCGAGGCGTTGCGCGCAGCCGCGCCACTATCAGCCGACGGTCGGCCAGCATTGCGTTTGCCGTGAGCAGCGCGACGGTTCACGCTTGCGCTGTTCCGGTCCTGATTGAACACGAGTGGGCGGGGCGCGGCACGTCCCAGGCTGACGATGGTGGCTTCCGCTTGCCGTGCTCATGCTGGATCCTCGTCGGGCTCCAACGCGTCGGTGAAACTGATCCAGTGGATGGACGCCGAGCCCCGCGACAGCGCGGTGCCGTTCATCGTGATCGCCCGCACCTTGTCGGCGCCCAGCGCCGCGACCAAGCCCCAGACGGCCGTTGCCGGCAGGGCACCCAGGTATTGGCGGTGCTCGCCCCGCATTGTCAGAGTGCCAACGTGCGGAGCAGTGTCCGCGGACCGCTCCGGGGCGTTCAAGATGGCATCGGTCCCGCGTTTGCCAAGAAGCACCACGGTCACGGTCTTCCCCGCGTGCCGGACCGGTCGGACGAGCCGCGTGATCACCTCAAGATGTTGGTATTCCTCGTAGGGGCCGCGGGCAAAGCGACCGGGGTTCGAGGTGAAGCTGTAGTCGATTTTCCAAGCGAGGATCGCAAATTCGAACAATTCGAACTGTGGTTTCGGCGCGCGGCGGGGGCGTCGCGGTCGCTTGCCGTCCGCTTTCGCCGTTTTCATGCCCATGCCTCCCTCCTCCCTGTCCAAACGTTTGCGCTCGCGCCCAATGCGGGGTGCGGAGCCTGGTCTGCCTTTTTTCGCCTTCCCTTTGACGATCTCCCACTCGGATCGTCGCACCGGCCCTGATGCCCCGAGGGCATGGCAACCGGTCGCTCTTTTGTCCGCCGCCGACGGTTCCAATGGAATGCTGATCCCGAACGGTGATTCGGGGGCGGCCCGGCGTCCACGCCACTGCCGCCGCACGCAACATTCCCTGTGGCGTCGCCCATACGCCGGACCGACGCCCGGCCGATTGCTCCACCTAAAGTCGGGATCACGAAGGTGTTTGGGGAACGATGCGCGACGGTGTCTTGGTCGTGGCGCTCTGGACGTCGAACCGTGCCGCACCGTGTGTGGCGGAGGGGATGCCCATACCCGAGGTCGACGATGCCGCCGGGGGGCATGGGCGGTGTGGGGCAGCGGCGCTGCACCGGCACCGGAACGGCGTGATGCGCATGGACGTGGCGAGGGATAGAAGGGAGACCTCGATCTGGCCAAGGGCATAGGCGTCCTGCTCATGGAAGACGATACGGTTGTCATGGAGGTCGGGACGGCCAACGGCCCCGTGTGCCCACCTTGGGCGGGCACGGTGACGGCGCGCAAGACGACCTGAGAGCGCGTGGCGGGGCACGTCCGCGACCGTGTAGTCCTCCGCGGACTTGGTGAGCAAAGGCAGGGATACCGCAGGCATCACGGACGGCGGCATTGTGGTCCGCGTCGCCGGCGGCGAGGGCGGGACGGCGAAAACGGTCCTGGACGCGAGTCGTATGGCCGTCGCTCCAGAGGTCCCGGCGCCGTTGCGTGGTTCGCCCCGATGCGGAACCGTGCGCAAGCTGGAGACACCGGGCGGTCCAAAGCAATGAGACCGCCATGAGCGCTTCCTCTGACACCTCCGAACGGGGCATCACCCCTTCGGTCGCGCGCCGCTTCTCATGGAAATGGCCCGTCTGCTCGACCGTGCGGTGCGCCGGTGCTCGGGCGGCGTTGGGGGCCAAGCAGGCTTTCACTAAACAGTGCGTTGTGGTGACAGCGTGCCAAGCTGCCTGGCGCGTGGCGTTGAGATCTTAGATTCAGCTTTTCGCGTATTTCTGGGTCCACTTTTCCCGCACTTCGGCCTTCAAGCGGCGGCATGCTCCCGCTGCACCGGAGAACGTGATGCCCACTGGCCTCGCGCGCGTCTGCCGCAACGTTGTCGTCGGTCGCGGCCGGACCAGCCTGCGCCTGGAAACCCTGTTTTGGGTGGCGTTGGATGAGATCTGCCGCCGGGAGGGCACTTCCATGAAGGCCCTGGTGACCAATGTCGAGGAGCGGGGGCGAGCGAGGTGGGACCCCGATGCGTGCTTGTCGTCGGCGGTGCGGGTTTACGTGATGCAGTATTTCCAGATCGCCACCACCGAAGACGGCCACGAGCAGGCCGGTCACAACACCGGCAACCCGTTTGCCGGGTGTCACCTCGACCCGGACCGGCCAAGGCCGGCGTCGCGGACGCATGGCGGCCGGGCCGAGTCGGGACGGGGCCGGCGTTCGGCGCCATAAGGCGGGAGATCCGGGGCGCCGCGTTGGGGCCGCGGCCGATGGGGACGCCGCCACCGGTGTTGATGCCGGTCCTGGCGGCGCTGTGAGCCGCCGCAGGAAAACCCATCGACGTGGGCGCCCCGTTCCCGCGCCGGGTCCGCAGCGGGGCCACCGGTCCCAAAATGCAATCGTGGGTTCGATACATCCCGGGTTATCCTCTTCTTTCGCTACCCGTGCGCGTGTGCGCTGGCCTTCTCACGCAAAAATTTGTTCATGATGCAAGTATTTCTCCTGTTTTACCCTATTTGGGGTATGATCGCGACGAAATCCCAGAGGCAAAGTGAATACAGCGGCATGTCCTTATGATCGAAAGCTCTATGCTCAGCGTTTCAAGCACAGTTTGGCGTTTGATGGACGCAGCGCAAGCGGCTGGAGCCGGGCTGATGCTTTTGGACATGGATGACCGCATTGTCGTGTCGAACGAGATCAACACGCGTCTGTTCAATTTCATCGATTTCGACCGAAAGCCCAGCTACGCCGAGGCGTTTCTCAACTGCATCGCGCACGGGCGCTTCACCGAGCCCGATGCGTACGAGGACCCGCAGAAGTGGCTCTCAGGCGCGCTGCAGTTCCGCCGCGCCCACCGCTTCGCACAGTTCATCAAGTGCTATCCTGATGGGCGGTCTTACATGGTCACGTACGAGACCATCCCGGAGATCGGAAGCTATTTTTCGCGCATCGAAGTCACTGACGTTCTTCGGCAGCAACGGTCGTCCGGAACTCTGTTCGGCCCACAGATTTGGGCCGGCCTGGTGCCGGCGCGAGCAACACTGGTCACCGGCGCGCTGGGCTCGATGGGCGCTGCGGCGGCCGTTGTGACCACAACCGGTCTGCTGGTGGACGCCAACGCCGCGATGACGGGCTTGCTCGCGGGCCGCGACGGGCTGTCCGAGATCGGTGGGCGGATCACCGCCGCCCGGCCCCGCGAACACGACACGCTGTTGCGCCTGCTGGCGGCCACCGTGGGCGCCGAGGGCGAGCAGCCGCTGGTGATGCGGGTGACGCGCGAGGGCGTGGACGCCCCCTACCTGGTCCACGTGTCTCCCTGCGCGTTGCCGTTCGGCCAGGCCCGGGTTGCCCTGGCCACGCTGATCGTCGTGGACCCGAGCGCCGAACCGCAGGTCGCCCCCGGAGTCATGGCGGCGCTGTTCGGGCTCACGGCGGCCGAAGCTCGCGTGGCGGTCGAACTGGGGCGCGGTTTGCGTGTCGAGGATGTGGCGGAGCGCCACGGCACCTCGCCGCAAACGGTGCGCACCCAATTGAAGGCGGTGTTTTCAAAAGCCGGGCTCTCCCGGCAAGTGGAATTGGTTAGGTTGATTTCGCAACTTTCAGCCTTCTTCAGGCCAATCCTGAAGAGATAACCCTCTCAACGGAGCAAGAGAATGCCGGATGGCTCTTATCACTTCACGACGCACGCCATTCGCACGCTGGACCTTTCCTGGCTCGAGGCGCAGCTGGTGCGCCACCACGGCTTCGAGCCCGAGCGCGCCCGCCGCGTCATCGAGCATTACCGGTGCGTTCTGGAGATCGCCGCCGATCATCCGAACCGGGCGATCGCTCCGCCCGCCGGCGCGGACAAGGCGTGGCACGTGCATATGCTGAACAACAAGCGATACAACGAGGACTGCCTGCGCCTGTTCGGCACCGTGCTCCACCACGACCCGGAGCTGTGCGGAACGCCGGCCTTCTGGGACGCGTGGGACTTCACCCGCGAGCAGTTTGCCGCCCGCCTCGGCGTGGCGCTGCCCGCCACGGCGGACGTCAAAGGCGCCGCCCCGGATTTCCTGCCGATTCGCACCGATCGTCCGGGTGGCCCCGGGCCCGACGTCATGCCGGAATACTGCATGCTGGAAGCCCGCGAGCCCTGAACCGAACGGGCAGCGACCGACTCGACCGCCGGGTTCGCGATGGCGAGCCCGGCCCCCCGCCAGGCCAGAGGTGCCCATGCCCCGAAGCAAACCGCGTGCTCCAACGCCAACGACCGGCGTTGGGCCACTGGTGTCCCGCAACGTCGTCATCCACGGACGCCGGACGAGCATGCGCCTTGAGCCCACGCTGTGGGACGCGCTGAGCGAAATCGCCGCCCGCGAGCGCATGACGGTCAACGCGCTCTGTTCGTCGATCCAGGACCGCATGAGCGCACAGTTGGCCGCGCGGCGCGGCCCCGGCGCGGCGCGGCGCGACGGCCCGCCCCTCGACCACGCGCTGGATAAGGTCGGCGCCGCCGCGATCTCGCTGACCGGGGCGGTGCGCGTCCTCATCGCCGCCTACTTCCGGCAGGCGGCCCGGCAGTCCCTGACCGCCGAGCGCCGGCCCGGCGGTGACCTGTTCGAGGGCACGCCCTTCGCCGTCGCGGGCGACGCGATGATCCCGCCGGACCGCAGCTCCCGCCCACGCGGTGAGGGGGGAGCGCCGTCCCAGGCCACGTGACCTGCGGTTCGCCGGCCCCACACCCGCGGCGGGGGAATAAGCTTGGAGAAAATGGGATAGCCTTGGCGATGGCCTGGCTTCAGGATAACCTCTTGGTTGAAGCCTTTCCTAATATTTCGTGGCAGACATGATGTGCTGGGTAACGGGGTGGCGTCGGGGCCTCTTAAGGTTGTGGAGCGGCGCACCGCGCCCGCGCGCGGGAGCCCGCGTGTGGATCATCGCCGGCGCCATGCTTCTCGCCATGCCGCTCGCGGCACGCGCGTCGGCGCAGGTCCTGACCACCAGTCTGCGCGAGGACCTCACCACCACGGATCCGAGCGCCTATCTCGGGCTGACGGGAAGCCGCCTGCTCGGCCTGGTGTACGAAGGCCTGAGCGCGGTCACGCCGGAGGGGCGGATCATGCCGGCGCTGGCAACGCGCTGGGAAGTCTTCGAGCAGGGCCGGCTCTGGCGCTTTCACCTGCGGCCGGGGGTGCGCTTTCACAGCGGCCGGCCGCTGACGGTCGCCGACGTGCAGCGCAGCGTCGAGGCCGTCTTGGCCAGCCGGTCGCCCGGCATCGGCGTGTTGGCCCTGAGCAAACTGGAGGGCGCGCGGGCGTTCACCGACGGCCGCGCCGAACGGCTCGCCGGTTTCACCCCGCTCGACGCGCTGAGCTTCGAGCTCCGCTTCACCGAACCGGTCGGGACCTTTGCCCACCACCCCCTCCTCATTTTCGACAGCGGCGCCGAACGCGAGGGCGGTGCGGGCTGGTTCGCCCACCAATCCGGCGGAACCGGTCCGTTCCGGCTCGATGGCTGGACGCGTGGACGTGAGGTCACGCTGTCGGCCAACCCGGACCACTGGGGCGGCGCGCCACCGGTCACCGGCCTGCGCTTCCGCCTGCTGCCGGACGTCGAGACGGCCTTGCGGCTGTTCGACACCGGAACGCTCGACTTCGTGTCTGTGCCCGAGTCCGCGCTGCGCCGCGTCCTGGCCGATCCGGTCTACCGCGAGAGGGCGGTGGCGACGCCGCGCGCCCAGGTGCGCTATCTCGGCCTCAACCAATCACTCTACCCGCCGTTCCGCGATCGCCGCGTGCGCGCGGCGATCGCCCACGCCCTGGACCGGGCAGCGGTGGCCCAGGGCCTGTACGGCGGCGCGGCGCACGCCGCGGCCGGGCTGGTGTCGCCTGGCGTCGGCGGCCACACTGACGGCGTCCTGGACCGGCCCTACCGTCCGGACGAGGCGCGCCGGCTGCTGGCCGAGGCCGGCTATCCCGAGGGCCGCGGCTTGCCGCCGGTGGAGCTGACCGCTCCGGAGTCGGCGCGCGACGAGGCGGCCTACTACGCCGACCAGCTGCGGCGGGTGCTCGGCCTGCCGGTGCGCGTGCGCACCCTGGAGCGCGCCGCCTTCGGCAGCGCCGCCAACGCCGCGACCCTGGGGATGTTTCTCAGCGGCTGGACCGCCGACTACCCTGATGCGCTGACGTATCTGGAACCGATGTGGCACAGCCGCAGCCCGTACAACCAGTCGTGCTGGCGCGACGAAACGGTCGACCGCTGGATCGACGAGGCGGTCGGCACCGTGGACGACGCCGCGCGCCACCGGCTGTCCCAAGCGATCGAGCAGCGCCTCCTCGAGGAGGCCGCGGCGGTCCCGCTGCCGGTCCCCATGAACGTTCTGTTGCGCCACGCAAGCGCCGCGGCGGTTGCGGTCGACCCCTTCGGGTTCCTGTCGGTCGGCCCACGGCGCCGCGGGCCGTGACGGGGACAGAGGCCATGGTGGGCGCGCTCGTCCGCCGGCTGCTCGGCGCCCTGGTCACGCTGGCTGCCGCGGCGGTGCTCGCCATCCTGGCGTTCCATGCGGCGCCCGGCGACCCGGCGAGCGCGCTGTTCGCGGGAGGTGCGGCGCCTCCGGAGATGGCCGAGCGCCTGCGCGACGCCCACGGGCTGAATCGCCCCTTGGCAGGCCACCTCGCCGCCGCCATGGCCAGCCTGCTGTGCGGCGACGCCGGCACCTCGCTGCGCTATTGGGGAACGCCCGTCACGGCGATCCTCGCCGACGCGTGGCCGGTGACGGTGGCGCTCGCCACCGGGGCGCTCGCGCTGGCCCTGCCGGCGGGAGCGGCCCTCGGCCTTCTGGCGGCGCGGCGGCGCGGCGGCCGCGGCGACGTCCTGCTCGGCGCCGTGCTCACCGCGTTCCTGTCGCTTCCCACGATGGCCATGGCGACGGCGCTTGCCTGGCTTCTCGCCGTGGCCTGGCCGCTGCTGCCGCTGGCCGGTTGGACCGGTCCGGGCAGCGCGGTGCTGCCGGTGCTCGTGCTGGCCGTGCCCGCGACTGGCTACCTTGGGCGGGTGACGCGCGCGCTGACGGCCGAGATTCTTCCGCAGGACCACGTGCGCACCGCCCGCGCCAAGGGCCTGCCCGAGCACCGCGTGCTCCTCGGCCACGTTCTGGGCAACGCCGCCGGGCCGCTGGCGGCCGCGGCCGGACTGGTCTACGGCGCGCTGCTGGGCGGTAGCTTGGTGGTGGAAACGCTGTTCGCCCTTCCCGGCATGGGGCGTGTGGCCACGGAGGCCATGCTGGCCCGCGACTACCCGGTCGCCCTCGGCGCCGTGCTCGCCCTGACCGCCGCCACCACGTTGGTCACCCTCGCCAGCGACCTTCTGGCCGCTTGGCTCGATCCGCGCCGGTCGCTGGACGCCGGAGTCCCGTGAGCCACGCCGGCGCCGTCCCTCTGGGCGCGTGGCGGCGGTTTCGCCAGCAGCCCGGCGGCACCGCCGGGCTGCTGGTCACGCTCGCGCTGATCGCGATCGCGGCGCTGGCGCCGGCGCTGGCGCCGTACGATGCGGCGCACACGGACCTGGTGCGGGCGTGGGCCGCGCCGTCGCCGGAGCATTGGCTCGGCTGCGACGCCGTCGGGCGGGACGTGCTCAGCCGCCTGATCGTGGGCTCCCGGGCGTCGCTCACCACCGCCACGGCGGCGGTCGTGTTGGCCACCGCCCTCGGCGGGGGGCTGGGGCTGCTGGCCGGGACGATCGGCGGCTGGACCGACCGGCTGGTGGTCCTGTTGGTCGACCTCGGGCTGGCCTTTCCCAAGCCGGTCGTGGCCCTCCTGCTGACCGCGGCGTGGGGCCCGGGAGAGCCGGCGCTGGTGGTGGCGCTCGGCATCGCGGCCAGCCCGGCGATCGCCCGGCTGACCCGCGCCCAGGTGATGGTTGTGCGCGCAGAGCTGTTCGTTCTGGCCGCGCTGGCTGGCGGGGCAACGCCGGGCCACGTTCTGCTGCGCCACCTGCTGCCGGGCAGCCTGCCGGTCCTGGCGGCGTCGGCCGGGGCCGCGCTGGGACAGACGATGCTCGCCGAGGCGGCGCTGAGCTTTCTCGGCCTCGGCTTGCAGGAGCCGGCGGTGAGCTGGGGAGGCCTGATCCGCGACGGCTTGCCGGCGTTGCGCACGGCACCGGTCCTGGCGCTCTCCGCGAGCGCCGCCGTGTTCGTCGCGGTCGCGGGGGTCAATGCCGCGGCGGACGGGGCGCTGGAGGCGCTGAATGGCCGGGCGGTTGGCTCCAGGCACCAAGCGTCGCCATGAGGTGGCACGTGTGTACGGCGTTGGCCCTCGGCTCACCCGGGGTGGCGGTCACCGGCGGCGCGCGGCGCCCCGGCGCGGTGGCTTCCGCCGCGGCCAGGGCCGTGCGGAAGTAGGCGACGGTGAAGACGCGCAGCGCTTCGGCCAGCCAGCGCGCCTGGGATAGGCCCACGGACGCGGGGTCCTGGAGCCGGCGCGCCCGGTCGGCCACGCTGGCGCACAGGTCGTCCAGGCTCATGCCTTCGCGCCGAGCGATGCCGGCGAGGTCGTCCCAATAGGCGTCTTCCAGCCGCACGGAAACTGGGCGGCCGCGGACAAGAACCGTGCGGCTGGTGAGCATGCGGATCGCTCGTAATTGAACAGTGCACTTGCATACGAGCATAACATTGAGGGTATTTCAAGTGTCGCACTAACCCAAAAAGGGTAAGAGTTGCCTATTAATTCGTCAATTTTGCTGTGTTTTTGAGGGGGCGGTGTTGTAGACGTGCGGGGCAGGGTGGCTCATCGTTCCGCGTCGTGGCTGGGGGACCGCTGACACCGTCTTCCAACCAGCGAATCGGAAGCGATCCGCCTCCGCCTCCGCCAGGGCCGCAGACGGCACGTTCCTTGTGGCGAATCACGACGGCGACGGTTCCTCGCTCCACGGAAAGGCCTGTCCGCTGGGCAGGGGATCGATGCGGTCAGCCTCGGCCAACGCCCGCGCCGCCCAGGCTTCCAGGCGGCCCCCGGCGCCGGCCGTCCTGCCGGCGCCATGGCGGCCCGGACCGCAGCGACATATGAGCGGATCTCACCCGCCTGCCGGTGCGCGGCGGCGTCGCCCAGCAGGCGCTCGACGCGCGCCCGTTGCACCGCGGCCTGCCGGTCCCGCTCACGGCGCTCGGCTTCCTCGTGGTGCCGCTGCTCCGCCTTCTCCCGCTCGGCCCGGCGCTCGACGAGCCCGGCGTGAAGACGCTCGGCATCACGGCGGTGGCGCACTTCGCCCTCGACCATGATGGCCACGGCGATGGTCCCCACGTGGGCCCCGATCGGGGCACCATCGGCGTCCCGCCACCCCCGGGCCCGATCCGCCGTCGCCCGCGATCGTCAACGCCAACGTCTCGGTTGTCTTTGGGGTGGGGAGGCCTGGCCTCGTCCGCGGGCTCGCCGCGATGCGCTCGAGGACGACGGGGACCGAGGACTGGCCAACCTGGACGCGCCCGTCGCGTCCGGCACGGTTCAGGCTCGGTTTGCCGCCGGCCCGCCCCAGCGCCGGGAACGGGCCGTTGAGGAGGCGCAGCCGCCGTTCGAGCGGCGTGTCGAACGTGGGGGCGTCCAGGATGGACGGGTGCGCGGCCCGCGCCCGCTTCTCCAGCCGCGCCTCGTCCTCGGCCAGCAATTCGGCGATCAGCCGGTGTGGCCGGTCGAGGGCGCGCGGAACGCTGACCTTGCCCAGCATCGCCTGCACGCGCGCGGTCAGCGCCGCATCGCCCTCCTCAAACACCGGCGCTGGCGTGCCCGGGGCTCAGGGTGCCAGCGGGCGACGGCGCACCGGATGGCCGACGCGCGTGCGGGCCCAGTGGCCCGGCTCGGGGACCGGGATGCCGGCCGCACGGCCCGCCTTGGCGAGCGCCACGCCCAACATGCCGAAGCGCGGCGCTAAGGTGGAGAGCGGTTCCGACTACACGAGGTGATAGTGCAGGGCGCGGGTGAAACGACGGGTCATGGCACACCTTTGGAATGCCGGCCCCAGTGACGACAACGCCCCCTATTTACGGCGATGCGGCTCGGCAACGTCGTCGCGGCACACGCCGGGGGTGCGCCACCCTCACCGCACGCGCGGTGTGCCCCGGGGGCCTGCGGGCATGGCCGATGGGTTCGGCGGGGGCTCCGCTGTTCTTGCCCGTGGCCCCGCGGAACGGCCCGTTCCGGTGCTGGCAGTCCTGCCGATGTGGTTCGGCGCGCGAGGCTTCATGGGTGGCGCGGCGGGACCGGCGCCGGTCGGAGCGGCGGCCGCGCCGGACCAACGTTTTGCGTGTGGGGGCAACCCGGCCAGTTCGAGCACCCTAGGAACGGTCCATGCCTGCCGCTCTTGAGCTGGAGCCAGCCGTCACATCGCGGGCACTCCGCGACCGGCTGGCCGCAGTCCAGGCACCGGACGCTTCCATCGGCGCTGACCGGCAGGCCGGTGCCGCAGTGAGGGCAGGCATTCTGGGTGTGCCCGCAGTAGGGCCGGTTCGAACACCCGTAGAACGTCCCCCGTGCGCCGTCGCGGCGCTGCAGTCTCCCTTCCACGCACCGCGGGCAGGAAACCTCCGGCGCCGGCGGCCGGCCGAACACGGTGAGGTCGTCGCCGTCCTTGAGCAGCTCACGGATGAACGGCGAGGGCTGATCGCCGTCCGCGAGGAGAAAGACCCGGCGCTTGGCGCGGGTAGGGCGACGTAGAGAAGGCGCCGCTCCTCGGCGTTCGGATAGCCTTCCGGGGCCGCGAGCACGAGGTCCAGAATCGGATCGTCGGCAATCTCGGTGGGAAAGCCGAATCGCCCGGTCCCCAGGCCCAGCACGATTGCGTAGTCGGCCTCCAAGCCTTTGGCGCCGTGGACGGTCATGAAGGAGAGGCGCAGGCCGGGGTGCTCGCGCGCCAACGCGTCCATGTCCCGAGGCTGCGTGTGCCGATAACGCCCAAGCAGCAGCACCGTCGCCGTCTCCCGTATGGTCGCTGTCTCGGCGGCGATCGCCCGCAGGGCCTTCCGCAGCAGGTCAGATCCTTCGGCGCCCGGGAGCCCGATGTGCACGCAAGGCCCGTTGGCCCGAGCCACCGCGGTGACGTCTTTGCGGAGTTGCGCGGGGTTTTTGAGGACGAACCGCGTTGCCGTCGCGGCGATGCGGTCGGCGCAGCGGAACGTCGTGCCCAAGTCGACGCGGGCGCTCGCGCCGAACCGGTCCGCAAACCCGCGCATGACGGCGATGTCCGACCCGGCGAAGCGGTAGATCGCCTGCCAATCGTCGCCAACGGCGAACAGCTGGTTGCTGGGCGACTGGTCCAGGAGCGCCTTCAACAGGCGCGCCCGACCCGGCGAGATGTCCTGGAACTCGTCCACGAGGATGTAGCCGAACGGGCTCGTGTAGCGCCCCGTTTCCACATGCTCCGTCGCCTTGAGGATCATGTCGTGGAAATCGATTTGCCGCCGCGCGGCAAGCCAGCCCTGGTACCGCTCGAAAATGCGTCCGAACACGGCGAGGAACGCCTCGGCCCGTGGACGGTCGGGCCGCGCCGCCGCCCGGCGGGAGGTCTCCGCCAGCGTGACATGTCCCCCTTTGAAGTGCTGGAGAAAGGTCGCGACCAAGCGCGTGAAGGGGCTGACGCGGCCTTGGCTCTCCAGGATGGCGAAGACCTCCCCCGGTCGGATCGGGGACAGAGCGACGCCGTGGGCGGCCAGTTTGGTGGCCAGATTGTCGGTCAGCCGGCCGGCGGCCTTCTCGTGGCTGAAGGTCTCGATCAGGACGGTGCCGCGGTCGGCGTGCAGGCGCCGCTTCCACGCCATGGAGCGCCGGTACTCCTCGCGGTCGATGAACGGCGGCGTGTTTCCCGACGCGGACAGCGCGAAGTGCTCGATGTAGATCCCGGCGTCCGGCAGATAGAAGTCCGGCTGGTACTGCCGCCGGTCGGGGGTGGCGGTTTCGTGCTCGTAGGGGCGCTCGTACTCGTAGGGCACGCCGTTGAGGAAGAGAAAGTTGGCGATCTCGCACTCTTCGAAACTCTTGAGCTTTTCGCCTTTGAGCGAGCGGATGTCGTTCGCGCGGATGTAGCTCCAGTATTCGCCGTGGTTGCGGAACTCGCTGGCGCTTTTGTACGGCGCGAAATGGCTTTGGAACCACGTCACCATCACGCGCGAAAACGCCGGGTCGGCGAGCAGGTCAGCGACGATGCTCTTCAGCAGATCGAACAGGGCTTTGTCGTCCTCCGCGACCGTGGCCAGCGTGGGCCGCTTGCCCTCGGCCTCGCCGATGATGGCCATGCCGAGGCCGTGGAACGTTCGCACCGTGAGGCCGGAGGCGACCGCGTCGCCCAGCCGCTTGCGGATCCTCTGCTCCATCTCGGCGCGCGCGTCCGTGGCAAAGGCCAGCATCAGCAGCTCCGCCGGTGGACGATAGCGCTTCCACACCAGCCAGCCCGCTTTCGCCACGATGACCGAGGTCTTGCCGCTGCCGGCCGCGGCCACGACCAGAGTGCGGTCCTCGTCGACGACCACTGCCCTGCGCTGCTCGTCGGTGAGCGGCTTGGTCTCGACGCGGTCGAAGAAGTCCTTGGACCGCGCGGGCTCCTTCACCACGAAGGCCGCGTTGGCGCGCGCCCGGTGCCCCTCGGGATCGTTCAGGAAATCCCGGATCGCCCGGAGGGCGCGAACCTCGTCGCTGTCCGGAACGTCCTTGGGCAAGGCGGCCGGCAGGCTTGCGATCGCCGCGCGCGCGTCGCGCTCGAGAGCGGAAAAGACATGATGCGCCATGTACCGCGGCGGATCGGCAAGCTGCGCGATGCGCTGGCGGACGGAACGGAGCGCCGCCGCCCGCGCGCTCAGGGCGCGCGTCCACCACGCGACCCGCGCGGCCTCTCCCGCGTTCGCAAACCCACGGGCGTCGCGCTGCGCCACGCCGGAGAGGACGTAGTCGCGAGCCCCGGCGCGAAGCCGCAGGTTGGCCCAGAGCCACCCGACGTCCACCGCAATCGCCTCGAGTGTAGCGACGGGGACGGAGACCTCACCGGTCGCAAAGACCAGCGTCATCGTCTCCCCGTCCAGGGTTGCGGCCCGCGCGTGCGTCGGGCGGAGCACGGCGAACAGCACGGACGCCAGCGTGGTTCGGGTCACTCGTGACCAGGGTTGGGAACTCGGGTGGCGGCCGGGCAGCAGGCGCACGGGAATGAACGCTCCTTGGCAGAAGGTGCCAAATGATACCGGCGCAATCGGTCATCAACAACTTGCGCGTTTAGGTGGTTCCATGTGGTTCCAGCGCAATGGCGTGCGCAGGCTGGTTGGAACGGCAGGTGATCCGTTTCGGCATGCCGCCGACGGTGTCGCGGCCCCGGCCTCAGCCTTTCGCGGCGCACGGTTGCGGAGTCGCCGGGACCCTGCTCAGCGGCCTGATGGTGCCGAGGAGGCTTCGACCAGCGGCGATTGGGCATGGACCGCGGGCACCACCAGCCGTGATCTGGAGCGGGGCGCACCCGAGACGAGTGGTCCTACGCGGAATTGGCAAGCAAGGAAGGACACATCGTGCATCACCGTCGAATGGATCGTGTTCCGCGTCACCATCGGTGATGGCAGGGCGGCGAATCCAGTGCTGGAGGTGACCCGTCTGGCCGCCGCTCCCCGGAACCCAGAACTGTTCCGCGGTCCGTCGTTGTTCGCGAGTCATAATAAAATCAGCCCGCGGAAACTTTGGTGCCGCGGGCCAGCCAACTTTCGGCTTGGGCCCGTCCTCACATTACGCGGCGCGTGGGTACCTCGCTGGCGACACTGGGGCACGCGTCCTCATCCCGCCGGTGGCAACGCGGAATGCCGCGGGGGCTGGTCCACCCGCTTCGCCGGGCCTAACCTTCTCCGTCGAACCGACGCCGCATCAGCGCCAATTTTTCACGGTGCCACCGTTCTTCCCGCATCAATGCTTCTTCACGCTTCAAAAAGCGGTCCCTTCTTTTCTCGTCAAAGCGGTCGCGTCCCACCGGCCAATAGCCGTTGCGCCCAACCTCGAAAAAGGCATCGTTTTCAACTGTGGCGAGGTCGATGTCGAAGATCGAAGGAAGATCCGGCAGGCGATGAGACGCGGCACCCATCGCTTCGGCGTTGTCGAGCAGCACCCGTTCATCGTAGGGGTGGCCACGCTGCGCCACCAGTTGCAGATATTCTTCCATCTGGCGAGTCGCGGCCGCGATGCCCCCGCCGAAGACGGCGTCGACGGTTTCCCGTTTGTACACGGGGAACTTCGACGGGATGTCAGCGCCGTAGAAGGACAGCACGAACACGCTGACTTTGCGGTATGGCCAGTCGACGTAGTGGGTTTTCGCTTCCAGAGCGTCCACAATCTCCCAGAGCCGGTCGTCGATGGCGCGACCCTCTTCCGCGCTGTAGCGGCGCGTGCCTCGCTTCGCCTCGAAGACGAACAGTTGACCCGTCCGCTCGTTGATCGCCAGACAGTCGGCTTTGCGGTGGGACCGCCGCGTCGGAATGTCGGCCTCGTGGAACGCGCGCCAACCGTCCTGCATGTTGGCGAAGTCGACCAGGGCGCGCTCGATCAGGCGGGCATGGAAGAGCCGGATGCAGGTCGCCTCGACAAGGTTGCGGTAGAGCTTCTCGCCGTTGCCCTTTCGGGCGAACAGGGGATCGAGCGCGCACCCGTCGGCGCGCATGCGGGCCTTAGCGTAGATGTCCGCGGCCTCTGCCTGCCATTTCTGGACTTCGGCCTTTTCAAAGACCAGCGTTGCGTCCGCGCCGTCGGTGTTCGGAACTGGCCGGTAAGGCTTGGCATCTCGAGACGGTCTGCGCACCATTGCGGAGGCCCCTTGGGTCGGTGTTTCCGGTTGATTATTGAAATCGCCGCGTGCGAGCCCGGTCTTGCCGGCCACCTCGCTTGGTCGACCATGGATGCCAGTGCTGCACTATTGCAGCGTCCACCGCAACGCTCCTGCTTGGATGGGTTGGGCGTCGGCCACTGCCGCGCGACAGGGTCACGCACCGCGGTCGTTGCCAAGAAGCGCCGCGAGGGCCCTGAGCTGTTCGCCGATGCGGCGGCCGTGCAACGGGACCTCGACGGAATAGCCGAGCGCGGCCAATTGCGGCTCGAGATGCTCGCGGTACGCCGCTCCGGCGAGGATCACGAGGCACGTCCCCGGCGCGACCCGGCTGCCGATTTCGCGCACGACGCCGTCCGCCCAGCGCCTCCGCTCCTCCCGCTTCATGCGGTTGAGCGTCTGGTCGTACGGCGCGATGACGGCGTCCGGGGCGAGCAGCCCATGCCGCGCGGACAGAATGAACCAGCGCCCGCCGTGCCGCTCGGCGAAGGCGCGTGACTTGGCGAACAGGTCCGACACGTACAAGTCCTCGGCGCGGTGCGCGGCGGTGCGCTTCCGGCGGGCGCAGGACACCAGGACCACGGGCCTGTCCCGCCCGGCGTCGTGCACCGCGTCGCTGGCGCCGTTCATGCGGCGGTCTCGGCGAGCAACGAGCCGTACCGCTCGCCCACGTAGGACCGCCACTCCCGAAGGGCGGGGTGGCGGCCGGCGTCGAACGCGCCGAACACGCCCGCTGTGGTCGCGCTGACGAAGTCCTCGGGTTGGGCGAGCATCCCCTTCCAAACCTCGACCGCCGCGACACCGCGGCCGCGCAGGGCCGGCGCGGTCACCGCTTGGAACGCCGTGTTGCAGCTCGGCGCGATGTGCAGCACGCGCGCCCTCTCGCAGTCGTTCGCGCCGGTCCGCGGCGTGTGGAAGGCCAGCATCTGCTGGCGCAGGAACTGGTAGAACGGCTCGTGGAGGAGGTCGCGCAGGTTGACGCCCTCGACTCGGCGCACCGGGCCGTCGGGCGCAAAGGCGAGGTTCTGGTAGTGCGCGAGGCGCGTGGGCTCGCTTTTGGGGGTCGGGGCTTGGCCGTAGCGCTCGGTGTACTTCCACTCGATCAGGAGCGTTTCGGTGCGGCTGCCCCGCCGGAACCGCACCGCGGCGTCGGCGCTGGTGCAGTTCGCCCCGCGCCGCCGCGTCTTGGCCGCCCCGCTGCCCTCGTTGAGCACGTCGGGGCCGATCCACTCGAACGCGACGTACCAGTCCGCGCCGGAAGGCCCTTCACCGGGGAACGGCAGCACCTCAATGTCTGGTCCAAGCAGTGGCCGCAGGAGATCGTTGAGCGCGTCGGCACGGGTGGCGAACGGCATGAGGACGTTCAGGCAGCAAATCTGCGAACTGAGCAGGTGATGCCGCATGCGGTGCCAAACGATGGCGTGGTGGCCGAAGTAGGCCGCCGCCTGCTGGCGGATGCCCGGATAGAGGTTTTCCGCCCAGTGCTCAGCCGGGATGAGGAAGGGACGGCGGCGGCCGGCGTGGCACCCGTCGCGCTTGGCCGCTGCCGAGAACGTGGAGGACGACTGGCGGAAGGCGATCTGGCGCGCGCGCTCCTGGCGCTCGAACGAGGGAATGCCGATGGCGCTCATGGACCTGTCTCATCAACCGCGGGCTCCGCGCGGCGGGACGCCCAGGCCGAGCGCCCTCAGTATCGGCGATGCGCACCCGGTCCGGCAAGACGGATCGCTACCATACATTCAGGGGAAATGCACCCTGGCTGATTCCAGATCAAGGACCGCACATCCTCTCAAATATGGTGAGAGAAACACAAGTGATACGCATAATCATGCCTAGACCGGCGTATGTCGCATCTGTAGGCTGCAGGATGGCCGGGGAAATTGCCGCGCGCGAGTGGAGGATTTTGGATGACCGATGCGGCGTTTGCGGGTGGCACCAGCGTGTTCACCAAGCTCACGAGCCCAGCCGCGGTAAAGCTGGCGGTGGCCGAATGCAAGGCCATGGGGCGGCAGGCCTTCTTGGAGCACTACGGGTTCAGGATGGCCCGCGAATACCTGCTGGAGGACGCGGACGGCCACTACGACTCGAAGGCCATTGCGGCGGTGGCGTTCGGCTACCAGCACCCGGAGATTGGGCCGCTGGCGTCGAACCAGTGTTCCGGGGGCAAGGGACACGGCCACGCCGGGTGGGCGCTACACCGCTTGGGCTTCGCTGTCGCCGGAATGGCCGCGAATAGGAACGAGTGGCCGCTCGCCGAGGTCGAGGCGGCGGTCGACGCCTACCTCGGCGTGCTCCAGCGCCAGGACAGCGGCGCCCCGTTCAGCAAGAAGGCTGTGGTCCAGGCTGTGGCGGCGGCGCTGGGAACCCGAACGGAAAAGGCCGTCGAGTACAAGTTTCTGAACATCAGCGCGGTCATGGCGTCCCTCGGAAGGCCGTGGGTGCAGGGCTGGGCGCCGCTCGGGAACTACCAGCGGCTCCTCGAGTTCGTCGTGCGCGACCGTTTGACCTATGGCGCGCTCGGCATCGGCCCCGAAGGTCCCGCGGGCGACCCCGCGGAGGTGTTCGTGCCGCCGCCCAGCCCGCCGACCGGCGGGGGCGGCCACGTGGGGCCCCCCACAGGACGGAAGACCGACTGGAGCGAGCGCGGCGCCCGCAACGCGGAACTCGGCCGCCTCGGCGAGCAGTTTGTCCTCGATCTCGAGCGCGCCCGCCTCCTGCCCTTGGGGAAGGAGCCGGAGTGGACGGTCGCCGTGCACGGCGACGGCCTTGGCTACGACATCCGGTCCTGCGACGCCGACGGCAAGCCGATCCTGATCGAGGTGAAGACCACCGCCTCGGGAATCGGCGCGCCATTCTACCTAACCACCCGGGAACTCGTCGTGTCGCGCGAGCACGGCCCGTCCTACAAGCTGTACCGCGTGTTCAACTTCTTCGGGGAACGTCGGATTTACGTCCTTAACGGGCCGCTCGACGCAGCGTGCGCGCTGGAGCCGGTCAGCTTCAGGGCCGTGCCGAGCCCGCACCGGGAGGACGCGGCAGCCTGACGCCGGTCCCCACACGGCGGCCTCGTCGGTCCAATCAACGCGCCGGCTGGCGC
Organism: Azospirillum argentinense; assembly: GCF_000632475.1. Classification (NCBI taxonomy): domain Bacteria; kingdom Pseudomonadati; phylum Pseudomonadota; class Alphaproteobacteria; order Rhodospirillales; family Azospirillaceae; genus Azospirillum; species Azospirillum argentinense. The sequence goes on along the minus strand of NZ_CP007793.1, from coordinate 2,738,059 downwards.
GGACGGAGTCGCGCCCCGTGCGCACGGAACGTGCGGCGCAATCAGGGAAATCAAGCATGTCGATGCTGGCCGACGTCACGGAGGACCACGCCGCCGCGAGTTCCGGCCCGGGCCGGGAGGTCTGGCGGCTTACCCGAGACAAGCTCGAGGCCTTCGTCGGGCTGATCCGCGACGACGGCACGTACAAGGACCGGATTTACGAGAGCGCCAACAGCGCGTCGCGCCACATCGCGACCGACTACGGCCGGCGCTTCCTCATCGAGCTTGTTCAAAACGCCTACGACGCGCACCCGCCCGTCGGCCGCGCCGGGCGCATCAAAGTGGTCATGTGCGGGGACGAAGGCCCGTTCGGTACCCTCTACGTCGCGAACGAGGGCCAGGCTTTTGGCGGCGACAACGTCAACGCGCTGTGCGACTTGGGGCTGTCCAGCAAGCCGCCCGGGGAAACCGTTGGCAACAAGGGGCTCGGCTTCCGCAGCGTGCACCACGTCTCAGACGACCCACAGATCTTCTCCGCACTGTCGGCGTCCGCCGGGACGTTCGACGGGTACCGCTTCCGCTTCGCGAGTCACGACGACCTTGACCGCCTCCTTGCGACTCCGCAGCACCGCGAACTGGCGAAGAGGGATCTTCCCCTCTTCCACACGCCCGTTTGGATCGACGAGGTGCCGGAAGCCGCGCAGCGGTTCGCGCGTGACGGCTTCGTCACGGCGGTCCGCCTGCCGCTGCGCAACGAGCCGGCACGCGAGGCCGTCGCGGCGGCCTTCGATGAGGTCCGGCAACTGGTGGTGCCGCTGAACCTTTTCCTGCCGCGCGTCGCGCTGATCGAGTTTGCTATCGAAGCGGCGGCGGGGGCCGGGGTCTTCGGCCTGTCGCGGGCCGCCAAGGACGTCTTCGCCGCCAAGGACGAGCGGTACGAGATCGTCGACTTGGCGGAGCAGGGGCGGTATTTCGTCGCGCACCGCTCCATCGCTGAAGAGCGGGTGCGCGCGGCGATCGACGCGAGCATCGAGGCGCAGGAACTCCACGACAGCTGGCGCGCGTGGCACGGCTGCGGGGAAGTCGCCGTCGCCGCGCGGCTGGACGACGCGGCGGTCGAGCCCCGGTTGTACACCTTCCTTCCCATGGGAGGGCAGGCCGCCGCGCCGTTCCACGGCCACCTGCACGGCACCTTCTTTCCCAAGTCCGACCGGACCAGCCTCAAGGCGTCGATCCCGCTGAACGGCCTGCTTCTTCGCGAGGCGGCCTCGCTGGCGGCGCGGGCGGCGCTGTGGCTGGCCGGATCGGCCGGCGCCGACGGCGCGGCGACCGTCGAGGCGGCCGCCCGCGCGGCCGTCGACCTCATGACGTGGCACAAGGGGGCGGGCAGCCTCGAGGGGCTCCGCGACGGCGAGCTGCCGGCGCTGGTCCGCGATGCCCTGGTCGCCTCGGCCGGGGGCCAAAGCATCCTCGACGCGCCGATCGTGCCATGCTGGGGCGAAACGCCGAGCCTTCCCGACGCCCCCGCGCCGGCCCTCGAGCACCGGCCGGCGCGGCGTGCGCGCGAGTGGACGGCGGACCTGAAGGCGTTCCCGGAGGCTGCCGCCGCGATCCGCGCGCCCAGCGTCGGGCTGTCCATCCTGTGGTCGGGGCTTGGCGCGGAGCGGATCGGGCGCCTGCAGAGGTTCCTGAGCGCGCCGCCGCTGCGCGCCCTGCAGTTGGAGCAAAGCGAGCGCGCAGCCTTGGCCGAAGCGTTTGCCGTCGACCTGCACCGCGAGGGCCAGGACGACCCTGAGGCTTGGACCGGCTATTACCGGGACCTGCCGGCGTTCCTCGGCCCGGCGGGCGCGCCGAGCTTGTTCGGCCGCCGCGTCCTGCTCTGCAGCGGCGGTCGGCTGAACAAGGTCGAGGGCGACGGCAGCTCCCTCGGCACCCAGGGCGAGCCGCGGCGGCGGTCGCGCAAGGATCTGGGGCTGGCGGTGTTTTCCCCCTCCGACCGGCTGATGGGCCAGCGCGCGCCGGAGCATGCCGACGACGACGACCCGCTCCGCCCCCCGGAAAGCCTGGCGGGGAGCTTCGCCTTCCTAGACGACCGCCTGGACTGGTACGGCGAGACCCTGACCAAGACCCGGCAGTACTTCGAAGCGGCCCGCCTGGTGAGGCCGTACCAGGGTGACGAAGTCCTCGCGCACGTGTCGGACGCCATCAAGCGGGACGCGCGGAAGTCCACCCGCCGGGATGCGCTGATGTGGGCGTTCCGCCTGTGGCGGCGCAGCATGGCCAGCAACCGTCCCATTTCCCTGCGGGAAGCCAAGCTCTACGTTCCCACCCGAACCGACGACTACATCGAGGCCGGGGAGGTCTGCTTCGGCGTGGGGTGGCCGGACGACACCCAAGGGCCTCTGCTGGAGGATTTCCTCCAAGCCGCGGCCTCGCACGCCGACGACCTCCGCGCCATGCGCGGAACGCTGCTGGCGCTTCCCGATGCCCGGCCCTTCAGCCGAAAGATGCTGATGCCGTGGCGGGACTTCCTGCGCCAAATCGGCGTGCGGTGCGGCCTCCAGCCGGTCGCGCGCCACTTCGGAAGCGACACCGTCGAGGCGTGGAAGCTGAGCACGTTCGATTTCTGCCGGAGGCTGGGCATCGCGGACAGCGTGGCCGCCGCGTGGCGGAGCCACGTCGCGGCGGCCGTCGGCGCGCTGCCATACGGTCGCGGCGCCTACCGCATCACCGGGGGGATTTGGGTCATGCCCGGGCAGGAGGCGCTTGCCGGCGACGGCCTCGCGCCCGAGGCTCGGGAAATGTTCGCCACGCTCGTCGCCCACTGGTTTCGCGAGCACGCCGACCCGGACGAGCACTTCACCGTCACAGCGGTAAATCCGAACCGGTCCACGTCTTCTCGCCAGGTGTGGCCGACGCCGCTGGCCGCCTTTCTGCGCGACAGCCCCTGGTTCCCGGTGGACTGGCCGGCGGGCGGCGCGGACGGGCGGCGCCACCTCCCCTGCCGGCAGGTGTGGCTCGCGGCCGACAATCAAAGCGAGCGTCCTCCCGCCGTTCTCCCGCAAATTGCGATTTCTTTCCGCCGGGCGCTGGCGCGCCTTTCCCCGGAGCGCTTGGACCTGCTTGTCCGCATGTGCGGGCTGCGGGTGCTGAACCGTGTGGAGGATCTCTGGGCGCAGGCGGACTTCCTGGCGAGCTTCTACGCAACGGGCGCCGTGGCGCGCCACGACGCGCGGGCGTTTGCCAGGCTGTACGAGCAGACGTGGGCGCTCTTGGCCGACGCGGCGAGCGGTCCCGCGGAGGCGCCCTTGCGCCATCTCCTGGTGCGTCAGGGCGGCGAACTGCGCGCGGTCGATCTGGCGGCGGAGCGCAGCGGGACGGACCGGCAGCCGGTCTACGTGCGCGACGGCGCCGACGAGCTTCCCGCAGACTTGCTCGCGGCGGCCGGACGAGCGGTGTTCGACGTCGGGGCCGCCAAAGCGTCCCGCGTTGCCGCCCTGGTGCAAAGCCTCGCCGACGATGTGTTTGTGCCCGCATCCTCGGCCCTCATCGCCGCTTTCGCCGACGGCGTGGAGATCAAGGCCGCGCTCGCGGGCGGGGCGCTGCCCCCGTGCTGCGCCCCGATTGTCGCGCGGTGCCCGTCGCTGCCCGTGCTCGTGCTCTTGGCCATGGAGGCGCTGAACGGCGCGGCCGCCCGGCGGCTTCCGGCCGACCGGCGCGAGGTCGTCGACCGTCTTGCCGACGTTGTCGTCTGGCCGGCAAACGCGCTGACGTTCCGCGTTGGGGGCGAACCGGTGGACGTGCCCCCGGGGGCGACGGCCGCGGTGCTGGTCGCGGCGCCGGGGCGCCAGGTGGTGGTGGGCAGCGGCGTCCGGGACAGCATTCTCGCTTGGGCCGACCTGACACGCATGCTTCCCAAGGTGAGCGAGGCGGTCGCGCAGCCCGATCTGGCCGTCCATCTCCGTGCCCTGTTCGGAGAACTCGAAAAGCGGAACCTGCCGGTCGACGGGACAGTGGCCGACGATGTGCTCGCCGCGCTGGCCGGCGTGCTGTGGCTGAAGCCCGACGCTGCGCTCGCCGCCCTCGACCTACTGAACGCGCGCGCCGAGCGCTGGCTGCCGTGGCTCGAAGCGGTGGTCCATTGCTGCGCGGGGGAAGCGGCGCGCGCCGCGTTTGCGGCGTCGGCGCCGGGGCTTGCGTTGGATGCCGCGGCCCTGAAGGCCGCCGTGGAACGCCATGTGGCGGACAGCGGGATCGCGGCCGACCGGCTGATCGACGCCTGCCGGCGGTCGCGCGCGCCGGGCCAACTCCGCGACGACCTGGGCCTCGACTTTGCCGCGTTCAACAGGAGCCTGAGAGCCGCCGGCCTGGCGCCCGAAACCCACCCGGCGCTCCACAAGGCCGCCTGGGCAACCTTCATCGACACGCACTGGGCGGACATCCTCCTCCCGCTGCGCGGCCATTGTGCGGCCAAGTTGGACCAGCGCCGCCCGGCGCCTGAGTACCCCGAGCTCCTGTCCGAACTGCGCCGGCTGGAGCCGGACGAGGACTGGCTGGAACGCCACCAGGCGCCGCCCGAACCGCTTTGCCGCGCGCGTGTGGAGGCGTGGCTGAAGGCCCGCAGCCTACCGGCGATCGGCAAGAGCCCGATCGTCCTCCCGCCCTATCTCGAGACCCGGAAGGGGAACACAGAGGCCGTGCGCCGCTTCGCCGGGAAGGCCGGCGAGCGCGTCCGAGCCTGGTGCGCCGGCCAGCGCACGAGCGCGCCACCGCTGTGGCAGGACCCGGGATCGTCACCGCAAGCGCTGTTCGCCGCGCTCGAAGCGGTCGGGGTCATTGACTTCCGCCCTTTGGAGGAGGCCACCCTCGTCGGCTGGGCCGTCGCGCTGGCGCTGTGGCCGGACGGCATGCCGCCCGCGCTCGATCTCGCGGCGCTTGGGCTGAAGACGGAGGCGTTGGAGAAGCAGCGGCAGAGCGACAAGGACAGCCGCGACCAAAGGAACAAGGAACTCCGGTCCTTTGTGTTCAACGGCCGGTCCGTGGACCCGCGGGAGGCCGACCGCGAGGCGCTTTCTGCCGAAATCGCCATGGGCATGCCGCGCTCCCTGCGCAGCGCCGGGCTTGCGAATCCGCTCAAGCTGGCGCCGCTGCCGCCGACTACCAGGAGCGGCGGTGGAACTTCGCGCGGCACCGGCGGCGGGGCGGGCCGCACCAACCGGGAAAAGACCGAGATCGTCGGCTATATGGGCGAAGCCGCGGTGTACCACTGGCTCAAAGCCAAGTTCGCGAACCAGGACATCGACGCCGCGTGGGTCTCGTCGAACCGGGAGGCCCTGCTTCTCGAGCCGGGCAACGACGGGCTCGGCTATGATTTCGAAGTGCGCTTCCGCCGCCAGACCTGGCGGCTCGAGGTCAAGGCCAGTCTTGGCGATCCGTGCCAGTTTGAAATGGGCGAAACCGAGGTCAGGGCCGCGCGCGATGCGCTGCTCTCCCGCACCGCCGAGCGCTATTGCATCGTGTACGTGAGCAATCTAGCGACGCCTTCCGAACTTCGCATCGAAGTGCTTCCCAACCCGCTGAGCGAGGAGGCCGCCGGGCTGTTGCGCGTCAGGGGCGAAGGGCTACGGTATCAGTTTAAGCGGGCGTAGATGGGTTCGAAGCCTCCTGGCTTTGCGTGTGCGATCACTGCCTGACCGGGCTGGCCAATAACCAAAATCGGAAAAGGCGCTCTGCCGACACATTGTAGGGGTATGCGATGCCGATCGTTGATGGCTTTATAAGTATACCGACGCTCAAGTGGTGTTCTCTCTGTGATGCCGTGTTGTGGATTGAGCACGGCCGGCCCCCCGTTGCCTTCCGCTTTACGGGCGCGGTGTCGGTTCCTTTTTTGGGGCTTGATGAGAATGGGCAGGATTTGCGCATATCGCAAATCTATCGGGACAGCTTTTGCAAACTCTACAGCGTTCTGTGTGCGGATAATGGCGCGGCTCTGAGAGGGCGGCCCGCCATCGGTGCTCAGAGGATTTCTTACGACTACGGTAAGCGGCATGTTTTCTGTTCAGAGTGGGGAAATGATCCGGTCATTATCCCGAAAAATCGAATAGAGGAAGCTTCAATACTTGAGTTCGAGAACGCCGTTGTCGATAGCGTATTGACGGACGGCAGGATTCATCCCAGCGAGATACGCCCTGATACGGCGTGGGCCTATGCGGCGCCGGAGGTAGACTTCGAGCGGTTGGCAATGTGGTTCCCGCGAGGAGACGTTCAAAATCTCCGCATTGGTGAGGAAAAGGTGCTTCTGTTGCCGAAGCCGCAACCCAACGGATCTTCGGCGCAGCCCGGTGCTTCTGGCCGCAGCGCCGAAAGGCACCCTTATAGGACGCGCATACTCGATGCCATCGACGAACTTCGCGACATGATTGCCGATGATCCAAGGCCTCACAGATGGAATCATGACTCGATCAAAAACCTGCTGCAGGAGGGCAGCCTGAAGCATTTGGGAGAGGGGCTTTCGGCGCGCGACATCAAAGCCATTGGCACGGCGATCCTTCCTGACACGGTCAGGGGCAAGGACAAAGCGCGGTTGAATGAAGGTTCGGGAGCCGATTGAGCGCCGAGCGATTCCACAGGGCTATCCTCGTGCGCCTCAACGTCACTTGGGGCCGCTGGGGGCCTGGTCAGGACGCGGTATGGCCGATCGGGTTGTCAGCAGCTGATCCGCAGACGAGCATCGGCCGAAAGCAGCGTCCAATGTGGCGGGCGCGACCGAAGGCTGCTCCGCACCTCGAAGCGGTCCGCTGTCCACCCGTCGTAGTTTGGAGTGCACGGCGGTTTCTCACCTGACGCCGAACGGCCGCTCCCGAGCCAAACCGTGCCAAGTTGGCCGTTCCTTCTCAGTAGGTGGGCGATGTGACGAAGTACCGAGTGTGGGGGCGGTCCGCCGCCGGGACCATGACACTGAAGAACGTTGTTCAGGCCGGCAGCGCCCCTGGTACACCCTTGACGCCTCACCGGACCCATAGCGTTTCCTGAACCGGCCCTCCGTGCCGGCCTGCATTGAGCTTGGCCGGCAGAGTTCCCGGCGCGTCCGCCTCCCCGGCACCGACGAGGTGTTCGGAGTGGCTTTGTGTAGCGCACGCTGGGCAAGCAACCTGCGCCGACCCATCAAGCGTGTGGTCATCATTTGCGAGGCGCTCGTGCTGGGTGGCTTGCGCTTCGGCCAGGATGAATGTCCAATCGAGCGGCACGACGCCCTTGTTTGAACTTAGCGCGCAGGCGCAACTCCACCTCGCACCCGACCGTCTTTGTTTGGCGTTTCGTCCCCTGTCATCCAGCTTGGGGCGGCAGCACCGAGCGTGCTTGCCCAAGCTTCAGAGTAATGCCGCGACTCCTTGCGTTTTCGGGTGCTTAGCACCGCTCACCCCAGCCCTGTCACCCCCATGGTGTCAGGGGAGGGGCAGGGGGGGTCAGTTCCGCAGCCATCAAGAATCTGCCACCGTTTGTCCGCAACCACCGACAGCGCACGCCATTCGCCACCGTCCACGGAAGGAGACAGACGATGCAGAAGAAGAAAGTTACCAACGCGACCCCGATGGCAGGCATCACCAAGGTTTTGCTAACCATTCCCGAGTTTCTGAGCAGCACGGGCATTGGCCGCTCACTGTTTTACGAAGAGGTGAAAGCTGGCCGCATCAAGATCATCAAGGTCGGCGCTCGAACACTAATCCCAGCCACCGAACCCATGGCGTGGGTTGCCCGTCTGTCCGGCGACACCGCATAACCGGGAGATCGACGAGGCCCGCTCAGGAGAGATGCCCCTGATCCCCTGACCGGAGCTCGGCTTGAAGGCGCCACCGCGCCCGTGTGCGCCGCGGTGGCGCCGAAGCCACCACCCTTCACGTTTGGCGAACGCAGCAACTGCGTCGCGGCATCTACCCGCGCCCCAATGCACTTGCTTTGATCGCCTTGCCCGATCAACCAAAACCACGCACCAACAGAACAAAGGGAGCGTCGCTCATGATGTCACTATGGAACCAGCCGTATCCTCAAAGCTACTCGACTGTAGAGATGACGCAGCCAGCGCTAAGATTTGATCTGGTCCGGCAGCAAACGGCTGAGAACATCGCCACAGCCAAGCATCTTGATTCTTGGGAGCAGCGCGCCAAGGCGGAAAAAAAGTGGTTGGATGCCCAAGCGGTGCACGGCATTCGCATGCAGTTGATGCAAGCACCAATTCTTCCTTTGAGGAAAACTCTTGAAGTATCAGCGCCGTTGCCCCTCGCTCAGCTTCCACCCACGATGCGTGACCTGGTTGAGGCGACGGCGACGGCGTTGGGCGTTGGCGCTGAACTGGTGCTGCCCTGCGTCCTCGCTGGCGCTCTTATCGCGTCGCGCGGGAACTTCAAAGTCAAGGTCAGCGATGGGTATTTTGAGGCGCTAACCGAGTACTTCCTGGTCATTGCGGCCTCCGGTGAACGCAAAAGCGCCGTTGTGGGTTTGTTTCGTCACGTTTTCGAACAAGAAGAAGCGCTGCGCATAAAGCATAGTGCTGAGAGGCAAGGTGTCGCGCGGGAGGTGTTGCGCAAAGCGACTGCAAAGAAGAAGCATGAGTTGGCAAAAAAATTCGGCCGCCTCTATGATGAGTGCCGGGACGTCGATGCCGTGAAGAACTTGCTTTGGGATGAAATTGCGGCTGTCGAGCGCCTTGACATGGCGGTGTGTGGTGATGCGGTTCCCCGCCGCATTCTGATTGACGCCACGACGCCGCAAGCTCTAGCCGCCGAGCTGGCGCGCCACGGCGAGGTGCTCGCCATTTTCGAAGCCGAAGGGCGGACCTTGAAACAGTTTTCTCCGGCAATGGACGACATCTTTCTCAAGGGGTTTACCGGCGAGCCGTACACGTCCGACACCAAGACGGCGGGAACAGTCCGTCTGCGGACTCCCATGCTGTCCATCTGCGTGTGCGCGCAGCCCAACATTGCGGATCAATTTTACGGCAACAAGGACCTGGTGGGGCATGGCCTCACCGCCCGTTTCCTCCCGCTTTTCGTGCCAACGTCCAGTGCCATGTCCGGAGGCGGTCTGGCTGATTTTCCACCCGGCTTGGTCGCTCCATACGAGGCGCACATGCGTGCGCTCCTGCAGATTCCGGCCCCGGCTGGAACGGAGGGGGAGAGGGCCTTTCATGTTCTTGACCTCAGTTACGGAGCCTATAAGGAGCTTGACCGCTATACCAGGGAGATCGACGCCCAGCTCCGGGCTGGACTGTGTGAACGGTACGCCGCGTTCGCCAGAAAACTTCACGGGCACGCCGCGCGGCTTGCCGCGAATGTTCACCTGTTTGTCCACCCGGACCCCCAGAATCATCCGATTGCTCCAGCGACGATGGTGTGTGGAATCGCTTTGGCGGAATATTTCCGCAAACATGCGGCAGTCGCTTTCGTTGCTGAGGCGCGCGACGGCGTGACCTACGCGCCAAAAATCCTACAGTGGATGGAACGCCAGCGTCTCGCGCACTTCACCGAACGCGAGGCTCATCGAGGGATCGGGAGCAGCCGGCATACCGTCGCGCAAATACGAGCTGGGATTGATGAGCTTGAGCGTCACAATTTTCTGCGCCGGTATGTCAGTCTCAGCAGAAGTTCGATCTGCGTCGTGCACCCCGACGCTTACAGGGTGTGATGACGGGAACGGCGCGTTGACACCGTTGACCGTCAACGGTGTCAACGTAGCGCGCGCCGTCCCAAGCCCTTTTCCAAACATTGGCGGTGGGCGCCTTCTGCGAAGACGTTCAGGTTAACCCGGCAAGCGTGTTGCCCGACGCGCCTAAGAAGCGGCGCCTCATCGGGGCGCTTGGAGCGTCATAGCCTTTTCCAGAGGGTTCTCAGCGCCGGATCGCGTCGTCGCTTCACGACCAAAGGGCTGTCTGACGATATCCGTGCGGTGCCTCTCCGCTCGTGCCGGGAGGAGCCCAGCCGCCGACCGGCTGGGCCGCTCTTCCTCACCATGATAGCCTGTTGCCGTCCATCCCGGTGAGCGCTGGCAAGACGCAGTGGTTTGGCGGGGCGATCATCCCGACCGGCAGACGCGACGCGCTGAACTCGCGCACGCGGTAGGGTGCGCGGTCCTTCGAGTCCTCCTTGGCGAGATACGATGCCCAGCCCCAGGCGGCGGTGTAGTCCTGCTGAAACGCTTGCTGCTGGGCGATGAGGTCGGCCCCGGTCGCCGTCCCGGACACGCGCCGGATCATAATGCCCCAGTTCCCACTGTTTCCTCCGCCCGTTGGGCGGCATTGCTGGACCAGCGCGCGTGGCCCGTTCGTGATGTCCGACCACACCTCCGCCGCCTTGTCCCAGACGCCCATGGGGTGCTGGACCTTGGAGCCATTCAGCAGCACCACCACGTGATAGTGTGGCGCGTCGCTGCTGTCCTGCTCACGCGCCCAGACGTAGTGAAGCGCGATGCCCTGGGCTTTGTAGTGCGCCTTCAAGGTCTTCATGAACTGCGACATCTCAGTGTTCCGGCCCACATGACCGGTACCAAGAGGAAACCGCACATCGAAGCGAACGAAGAGGACCTTGCAATGGTGTGCCAGCATGAAATCCAGTCGCTCTTTGATGCACCAGAGGATTGCTGGGTAGTAGGTGTAGGCGATGTACATGAAGTTCTCCAAGATTATGCTATGAGGCTTCTTTGCCTATAACATAGTAGGTACCCATATTATATATTACTTATAACCCATTATTGTATGTAATAAAATCCCTGTGTTTGTCGAGTAAGTTACGCGGAAAGTGACCGTGATATCGGGGAGGGATTTTTCCGCGAATTAACTTGTTGCATTTCCAAAAAACGTAGATCACTTGAAGTAGCGATGTCGTTGAGCGCCAAGGAACACGCCTTTTGCGCAACAGCCCAGCGCAAGTGGGCGCTTTTGCGCCCACCCGTCGTGGCTTAGTCACTTGGCAGCGGCTTGGCTACGCCTTGCGACATCGGGCAGTGGCCCTGCCCAAGCTCGAACAAAGGCAGTTCAAGCCGCATCTTTCAGCCGCCCCTCCCGGTCGGCGGACGGGATGATCTCTGCCGAGTCTTTCCGGTGCAGCGACACGACGACGCCGACGATGGCGCAGGCCAAGCCGGTAACCGCCGCCGTTCCGAGAATGTTGGCGACGCTTTTACCGACCAGCACGGCGGTCACCGCCCCGCAGACGGCACCGACACCGCCCAAGGCTGCGATGGTCTTCGGTTCGACGCCATAAGTGGACGGTCTCTTCATGGTTCCGTTGCCTTCAGTCATGGTTTCCTCATTGCAGGGGAGCGAAAGTGAGTCGGCGCTCCGGTGAGTTTTGGTTGCGGCGAGGCCAGCGGCTGCCGGCGCAGCCGTGCGCACCGCTCGTGCCTTTCCGCGTACGGACATGCTGTCGTCGGCGCCGGAGTCCGACGCGCCGCGCGGTTCGGGGGCGCGGTGGATACCGGTTGTCGAGGCGGACACGCGGCGCCCGCCTTGCGACGGGCCTTGCGACGGGGCGCTCAGGCGTCGCTGGCGTACTGCGTGACGGTGATTGTCAGCAGGCGGTAATTGGCGTCTGGGTTGGGGCTGTCGACCAGCGTCGGCAATGTTTCGTCCGTCGGGAGGGTGATGCTCCACGCCAGCTTGAGGCGGCCGTGCAGGATCACGCCGGCGATGTTGGCGGTGGCGAAGCCGGCGGCGCAGAGCTGGGCATGGTCGGCGAGCTTGTGTAGGGCCGCGGGCAGACTGGTGTCGGTCACGTTGAGCGCGCCGCTGACCAGCCAGACGGTGGGCCCGCGGCTGGCGGGCAGGCCGCGAGTAGTGGGGGTGGGCCGGGACGGTTCCTCGGTCATGGGGCATTCCTGCGCTGGTGGAGGGAGGCGCCGTCCGCGCACGCGCTCTGGACCGCACCTCAAGGGCGAGTCCGGCGACGGTGGTAAGGCGGTGGGACGTGACGGCGGGCGAGAGCGTGTGGCTATGGTGCGCGGCAAAAACCGCACACCGAGCCACTCTCCTCCTGGGGGTGATATATGTCCAAGAGGACTTGGGCAGCACCGGGGGCAGGGCATGGCGGAGATGGGAAACGGGTATGGGAGCGAGTGCCATCTGCTGCGCTTCCTTGGCCGGCATCGACGGTTGCTCGATGAGCGCGTTTGCGCGGTGGTCGGCGCGGAGCGTGTGGTGTGGCTCGACCAGCCGTTCGACGCGTCCCGCACATGGGCGATGGCGAGTGGCAGGGGCTGGACTTCCTGCCCGAGGACTCCGCCACGCGCATGGTCTGGGCTGGCCTCTTGCCACGGCGGGGCAGCCCACCCATCTGGGACGCCGTCGCCCGCACGACGCGCGGCGGCGTGGAGGAATGGTTGCTGGTCGAGGCCAAGGCCAACATCGAGGAGCTGCGTAGTTCCTGCCGGGCCAGCCCGCAGGGTGGGCGCTCGATGATCGAGCGGGCGCTTGACCGCGTGAATCGGGAGCTCGGTGTGCCGCACGACCGGGATTGGCTCACCAGGCACTACCAGCTCTGCAACCGCGTGGCCGTCCTCCATGCCCTTAAGGAGCAAGGCGTGGCGGCGCCCCTGCTGTTCATCCACTTCGTCGGCGACCGCGGTGGGCCTGGCCGGACCTGCCCCGGTACCGCCGCGGAATGGGCGGAAGCGCTAACCGCTCAGAACGCGCACGTCGGCCTACCCGCCGGCCATCCACTCGACGATCGGATTCGCCGGCTTTTTCTGGAGGTGGCGCCGCGCTGAGGCGAGTGGGGTGCCAAAGCCGCCCGAGGGGAGCCCGGACGTTTCGGGTGCGGTGCCGCGGGGGACCGGCCCGGTCAACCGGCGAAGGCTACGGCGTCTACGGGAACGCCCGCGTGCACCAACGGCCCGCGCAGCGCGCTCCTGAGATCGGCGCGAGCGTCACCGCTCAACACGACACCGAAGGCGTACGCCGTCCGGTATGCGTCGCTCCGCGTGACCACTGGGCGGACTTCGGGTAGGTCGATGTAGCCGTAGCGGTGCCGGCAGCGCTGTCCCGCCGCCGATAGCGCCGATTGGCAATGCGGGCATTCCTCGGCCAGACGGCGCTCCGTGCGATCGGGAGCATGACACTGGGGCGGGACGCTCGCGGTTTTCGCCGCCGCTTCGCCTTGCGGACCTTGCCCCCGGGACCATCCTGCGAGGGCGGAAGGTGGGAGTTCGCCGAGGTCTTCTTCGGCTTGCCAACCAACACTTCCAGTTCGGCAATCCGCGCCGCCAAGCGATCGATCAGTGCCGCCTGCTCAAAGAGCAGGGCGTCCTTCTCGGCGTCGCTCAGGCGGTAGCGCGGCGGAACGGTCATCCCGCTCTTCACTCACGTCCGGCTCCGCGACGCAACACCGGATCGCCAATCAATCCCAATGCGTGGAGAGCCCAGGCCGCGTTACCCGCTCAGCCAGCTTGGTGAGGAGTTACCTCTCTCCCATGTGGCAACTCTTCGGCCGTGGGGCCATGCCGCACCCTGCCGAATCTGGAAGAAAGTTCAACCCGCGATTGGCCACAAAAACTTCCATGAACCCAAATTTGCCAGCCCGATAACAGCGGAGGGAGAGGCGCCGGGAGCAAACTCTCTCGTCGCATGGGTTCACACAAATTCGATTAGGGGCCGACGAGACGAAGCGAAGGCTTTTGATCATTGGAGGTTAATGGCACCTTAATCGATCAATGGATTTGCAATGGTGCAACAGTTTACCGACCGCAATTGCCTGTTCCTTTCGCCGTAGCATGCGAAGCCTGCTGGCAATCAGCGGATCAGCCGCTCCGCCGGATCCGTGGCATATAGCCTGCCACAGATGGCGCCCTCCAAATTCGGTTGAGCGACTCACCCGTATTGGGTACTTTCGACGCCAACCCAGAAACTGGGCGCACTCAGTTCCGTAGCAGGATCATTGGTCTATGACGAAAAGGCCGGATCTTCGGTGGGGCGTCGAGCGGCGGCTCGAGTTCATCGAGTTCCGCCTGTTTTGGGAGGGGCATGTGAATCGGGGCGATCTGATGGATGCGTTCGGCGTGTCGGTGAACCAGGCGTCTACCGATCTGAACCGCTACATCGGAATGGCTCCGGACAACATGGTCTACGACAAGAGCGCCCGGACCTACATCCGAGGCAGCAAGTTCGACCCCCTTTTTTTGAAGCCGGACGCTAGTCGTTACCTCTCTCAGATTCGTTCCGTCGCCGACGGCAACCTCGACCGGGCTGAGGCCTGGATCGGCCAGTTTCCGTCCTACGACTCCGCGCCGACACCAGTACGGGGCGTCAACGCCAAAACCCTGCGTTCGGTTGTTGCCGCAATTCGCCGATCAGAAGCAATCGAGGTCAAATACCAGTCCCTGTCCCGGCCGGAGCCACACTGGCGATGGATTGCGCCACACGCGATCGGGTTCGACGGGTTCCGCTGGCATGCGCGGGCCTTCTGCCTCACCGACCAGAGCTTTAAGAACTTTTTTCTCTCTCGGATCATCGAGACTCGCGGCACCAAGCCGAGCGAGGTCGGTGCCGATGGCGACGCCGACTGGAACGAGCAGGTGACTTTGGAGATCGGACCGCACCCAGAGCTGTCCGACACGCAGCAGAAAGTCATTGCCCTCGATTACGGGATGCGTAGCGGCCGGGCGAAGTTCCCCGTGCGCAAGGCGCTTCTCTACTACGCGCTCAAGCGGCTGGGACTGGACACCGACCCCACAGCGCGGCGCCCTCAGGATCAGCAAATCGTGCTGCTTAACGCGGCCGAACTCAGCACCAAGACTCAAGCCAGGTTCCCCGAGTCTCGGACGGATGGCTGAGATGATCGAGAAGCTGGATCACCTGGTCGAGGATATCTCGGGCCTGAACAGCAAGCTGATCCTTCTGATCGGTCCGCCGCGATCAGGAAAAAGCAATCTGCTTGGGCAGTTAGCCGAGCGTCGGCAAGCGCACGTTCTGAGCGTTGGTGCTGCCCTTGGTCGTGAATTGCTTACGGTGCCTAGTACCCGAAGACACTTGCTGGCGGCTGATCTGCTGAAAGAGCTCGCGGATGGATTTGTCAGCCGGGGGCTCTTACTCTTGGATAACATCGAGCTCCTGTTCGATCGAACACTTCAGCTCAGCCCGCTAGATCTACTGAAGCGACATGCTCACGCGCGTCGCGTCATTGCAGTGTGGCCAGGAGAGCTGCAGGAAGGCCGGCTTTCCTATGCCACGACAGGACATCCAGAACATCAGGACTACGGCATCGACGGCCTAGTCCCGTTCAAAATTCATTGAAGGGGGAACTCGGGATGCCGATGCGTTATGGCGATCTCATTCAATTTGAACCGATCGAGTCGGTCATTCAGCTTCTGGACGCCAATCGTCCGGATGAGGCCAAGAAGCTTGTCTCGACCTACGTCATTTCCGACGACATGGCCGAGCGAATCGCCAAGCAAATGATCCCCCAGCTTTCGTTCGACGAGGCCGTGGACCACAAGGGCGTGCTGGTTGTTGGCAACTACGGGACCGGTAAGTCGCACCTGATGTCGGTGCTATCGCTGGTCGCCGAAGACGCCGCATATGTCCCGATGATCCGCCATCCCAAGGTGGCCGAGGCCGCGGGTGCCATTGCCGGAAAATTCAAGGTTCACCGGATCGAAATTTCTAGCCAGATGTCCTTGCGGGACATCATTACGCAACAGCTTGAGGTATTCCTCGAAAAGCACGGCGTCAGCTATTCCTTCCCTCCAGCCGACAAGGTTATTAACAACAAGGCCGCCTTCGAAGAGATGATGGCGGCGTTCGCCGAGGTCCATCCCAACCACGGCGTCCTGCTCGTAGTCGACGAGTTTCTCGAATACCTGAGATCGCGCAAGGATCACGATCTGGTTCTAGACCTCTCGTTCTTGCGAGAGATCGGCGAGGTCACAAAGCACCTCCGTTTCCGGTTCGTCGCCGGCGTTCAGGAAGCGATCTTCGACAGCAGCCGCTTCCAGCATGTCGCCGACAGCCTTCGTCGTGTGAAGGACCGCTTCACACAGATCCTGCTCGCCCGCCAGGACGTCAGTTTCGTCGTGGCCGAGCGCCTCCTGAAGAAGACGGCAGATCAGCAGAACAAGATCCGCGCTTACCTGACGCCGTTCGCCAAATTCTATGGCTCGATGAACGAGCGCATGGACGAGTATGTCCGGCTGTTCCCGGTGCACCCTGATTACATCGGGACCTTCGAGCGGCTGGTGTTCACCGAGAAGCGCGGCGCACTGGTTACCCTCCGGGATCAGATCCAGGCCATTCTCAGCGATGAGGTGCCCGACGAACGGCCGGGACTGATCGGCTACGACAAGTTCTGGGAGACGGTCACGTCGAACTCCGTGCTGCGCGCGGATCCGAACATCGGGCCTGTGCTTAAGGTATCCGAAGTCCTGTCAGAGCGCGTAAGGAAGGCTTTCACCCGCCCGGCATACCGGCCAATGGCGCTCCGCATCATCGACGGACTTTCGGTTCATCGCCTGACGACGGGCGGCGACATTTATGTTCCCGTGGGACCGACGGCTGAGGAACTCCGCGATACGCTTTGCTTGTTTCAACCGGGCATCGAAGACATGGGCGGAGAGCCGGAGGCCGACCTGCTTTCCCTCGTTCAGACAGTGCTGCGGGAGACGCTGAAGACCGTCAACGGACAGTTCGTCTCGAAAGCGCCGGATACCGAACAATACTACCTTGATCTGAAGAAGGACGTCGATTACGACGCCCAGATCGAGAAGCGGGCTGAAGCCCTGTCCGATGACGCGCTCGACCGCGCGTACTACAGCGCGATCCGTCAGCTGATGGAGCGCACCGACGAGACCACCTACGTCACCGGCCATCAGATATGGCAGTATCAGATCGAGTGGCAGGACCACCGCGTCGAGCGCAGCGGGTATCTCTTCTTCGGTGCCCCGAACGACCGGCCGACGGCGCAGCCCGAGCGGGATTTCTACATCTATTTCATTCAGCCGTTCGAACCGCCGCGGTTCCGTGACGACCACAAGGCCGACGAGGTCTTCTTCCGTCTCAAAGGGCTCGATGATGCGATCAGGCGTCATCTCTCCTTCTATGCCGCAGCTCAGGATCTTGCCTCCACGGCCAGCGGCGGCGCGAAGTCCATCTACCTCGACAAGGCCAAAGACGCCCTGCGCGACATGAGCAAGTGGCTGCAGGAAAAGCAGATGACGGCCTACGAGGTCACCTATCAGGGCAAGAGCAAAACCCTGCAGGAGTGGACTAAGGGCGTCTCGTTGCGCGACAAGGCACGTCTCGGTCCGGAAGAGCGCATCAACTTCCGCGACGTCGTCAACGTCATCTCCGGTCTCGCGCTGAACAACCAGTTTGCCGAGGTGGCGCCTGAATATCCGACATTCTCCGCGCTCGTGACCGAGGCGAACCGGAAGCAGCTTGTCGGCAACGCTCTACGCGCGCTCGCAGGCGGAAACCGGACCAAGGACGCCGTGGTCATCCTCGACGGCCTGGAGATGCTGGACGGTGATCGCATCGACCCCACACAGTCTCGCTATGCGCAGGACGTCTTGGCTCGGCTGAAGGCCAAAGGCCATGGCCAGGTGCTGAATCGTGGTGAGCTGGTCAGCGGCGACGCGGACGTCGAGTACTTCGCGCCGATCAAGTTCCGCCTGGAGCCCGATCTGCTTGTCACCGTTCTGGGCGGGCTGGTCTATGCCGGCGACGTCGTCCTGGCGATCACCGGCGACAAGATCGATTCCGGCAAGATCACGCTCCTCGCGGAACGGCCGCTCGACGAGCTGAAGCAGTTCAAGCACGTCGAGGCACCGAAGGAGATCAACGTCGCCGTCCTCCGCGCGCTGTTCGAGATGTTGGGCTTGCCGCCCGGGCTCGCTCAGCAGGCAACGCAGGGCTCGGACGAGCCGGTCAAGCTGCTCCAGGAGGAGGTTGGGAAGCTGACGCGGCGCGTGCTCAGCGCCGCTACGGACATGTCTGGCCGGCTGAGCTTCTGGGGTCAGCCGCTGCTGCGGGAAGAAGAGATCCGCGACTGGCGCACCAAGCTCGATGCGCTCAAGACCTTCACGGAGAGCCTGGCTCCTTACAACACGGTCGGAAAGCTCAAGAACCTTCGCATCGGCTCTGACGATATCGCGGCCCAGAAAAAGAACCTCGAAGTCCTGCAGGCTGTCGAGGGGATGCTGGAACTGGTCGTCGAGCTCGGTACCACGGCCAGCTATCTGTCGCAGGCCGAGATGGTTCTGTCGGCAGACCATGCCTGGGTTCGCCTAGCGCAGGAGACTCGCAAGCAGGTCCTCGACAAGCTCGCGGCAGATAGGACCGCGCAGCACGCAGCGGAATACCGGCAGACGTTGGCCAAGCTGAAGAAGGATTACATCACGGCCTATGTCGGGCTGCACAGCAAGGCACGCCTTGGGGTCACGGAAGAGAAGACGAAGTCCGCACTGCGCAAGGACCCGCGGCTTGTCGCCATGCGGGCGCTGGCTGGCATCTCGCTGATGCCGACCAGCCAGCTGACGACCTTCGAGGAGAAGCTGGACAAGCTGAAGAGCTGCGCATCTCTCGTCGAGTCTGAGCTTTCGGCCAGCCCGGTCTGCCCGCACTGCGGCTTCCGGCCGGCGAACGAGCAAGGCGACCTGCTTCCGGCTGCGAACGTCCTGAAGCAGCTCGACGACGAGCTCGACCGGCTGATCGACGGCTGGACGCAGACCCTGCTCGACAACCTCGACGATCCGATCATCCAGGAGAACTTCGATCTCCTGAAGACAGCCGCCCGTAGCCTCGTCGATGGCTTCATCTCGTCCAAGAGACTGCCGGATCCGGTGACGCCTGAGTTTGTCGCTGCGGTTCAGGAGGCGTTGTCGGGGCTGGAAAAGATCAACGTCAGCAGTGCGGACATCAGACAGGCGCTCCTGCAAGGCGGTTCCCCGGCAACACCCGAGGATCTTCGCAAGCGCTTCGAGTCCTTTCTGAACGACCGCTGCAAGGGCAAGGACACCACCAAGCTGCGCTTTGTGGTGGAGTGAAGTCCATGTCCATCCAAGCTGTCACGGACATTGATGTCTTAGCGCTTGCGGTTCGGGACCGGGAGTCACGTCGACTGGTCGAGGAAGCGATTACTGCATATCGTGGAGGAGCTCTCCGCTCCGCAATCATGTCGGTCTGGATCGCAGTTGTGCACGATGTCTTCTCCAAGGCTCGGGAACTGGCTAGTCAAGGAGATGCAGCCTCCGTTGCGTTCGTTGGGAAGCTCGACAATGCGATCGAGCACAAGAACATCGTGCAGATGCAGGCATTGGAGCGTGAACTGCTGGATACGGCCAAGGACGATCTGCAGCTCGTCACACCCCATGAGTTTGAAACGCTCCGGCGAATTCAAGAAGACCGCCATCTTTGTGCCCACCCGGCATTCATCACCGAAGATGAACTATTTCAACCGTCTCCTGACCTCGTCAGATCGCATCTTGTTCACGCTCTTCAGTGCCTGCTGATTCACGCGCCGCTTCAAGGAAAGAGCGCACTCAACCGCTTTAAGGCGGACGTCCTCAGTCCATCGTTTCCGTCGACCGAGGACGGCATCAGGACTTTCGTATCGGCCAAATACCTGAACCGCTCCAAAGATGCCCTGGTGGCGAACCTGATCAAGGTTCTGCTCAAGGCGCCGTTCCTGGAAGGTGAAGAGGAACTGCTCAGGAAGAAGCGCCAACTCGCGTGGGCGCTTAGCGAGGTTGCCGCAAAGAAGACACGGATTTTTGAAGAGATCGCCCGCCCGTTCGTCGGCCAGTTCTTTGATGGCGTAGGTGACGGTCGGCTTCTGAACATCTGCACTTTCATTGGTGCCGAGCCGCAGCTTTGGGGCTGGCTCACCGATCCCGTCAAACTGCGTCTTGTGCGCCTCATCGAGGAGTGTTCGATCGAGGACATGAAGGAGCATCTGGTCTTCGATGCGTTCGCGATTCCAGAGTTGGCAGACACGCTGTTGGCAAAGTTCACGAGCTTTGCAGCGCCCGAGCGCATACAGCTCTTGTCCGACAATCCCTGCAGGGAGTTCGTGCCGTTCGGTATCGACATCTACGCGACGGCGGGCAGCTATCGCGACGCGGAGAAGCTTGGACAGACGGTGGTGATCCCTCTCGCTCCGCATTTCGGGGCGGATGACATCGGTCGTTTGCTCGATGCAGTGCTCGGCAACAGCCAGATCTCCTACGCGTCAGCGACGGCGGACGTCCTGCTGGGGGTTTTCAAGCTGACTTCAGCGACCTTGCCTGCGTCGCGAGACCATTGGCAGCGCTTTGTCGACGAGATGACCGCTCAGCATGGCGGCAAGACCGACACGCCGTACTCCTATCCCAGCATTCGCGCGAAGCTCGACGCCGCGTAAAAGGTGACACCAATGAATGACCTCCTGAACCACGACACCGGAGTGAACAAGAAAGGCCATGTTGAGTGCCTTGGTATTACTTTCCCAAGCGAGGACGCGCGGCGGGAGCACTTCTTGGGGCTGTTGGCGGAGAAGTTGAAGGATCCGGCGTTCCGGAAGCAGGAGGGGTTTCCGCAAGGCTCGGATGAAGCGATCCTGGCCATGTCTGATCCGCCTTACTACACGGCGTGCCCGAATCCCTGGCTGGCGGAATTTGTGAAGTACTACGGCAAGGCTTACGACCCTAGCCAGGAATACGCGCGCGAGCCGATGGCGATCGACGTGTCAGTGAGCAAGACCGATCCGATTTACAAAGCGCATTCCTACCACACCAAGGTGCCCCACCTGGCCATCGTGCCGTCGATCCTGCACTTCACCGAGCCGGGTGACATCGTGCTCGACGGATTTGCAGGATCGGGCATGACCGGCGTGGCCGCACAGTGGTGCGGCACGGCCCCCGCGTCTTATCGCCACCAAGTAGAGATGGAGTGGAAGAAGGCAGGCATGTCCGCGCCGAAGTGGGGTGCGCGCAGGGCTGTGCTGAACGATCTGTCGCCGGCCGCGACGTTTATCGGGGCCAACTACAACCTGCCCTTCGATGTCGACGCTTTTGCCAAGGCAGGAAACCAACTCCTAGCTGAAGTCGAGCGCGAAATCGGCTGGATGTACGAAACGCTGCACACGGATGGCAAAACAAAGGGGCGGATCGAGTTCACCGTCTGGAGCGAGGTGTTCACATGCCCCGAGTGCACAGGCGAAGTGAACTTCCTTGAAGAAGCGCTTGAGGAAGACAGCAAGCGTACTCGCGATGTGTTTCCGTGCCCGCATTGCGGTTCAGAACTAAACAAAGACCGGCTAGAACGGGTTCTAGAAACCCGCATTGACCCCGCAAGCGGAAAGCCTTGGAAGAGGGTAAAATTTAGGCCTGCTTTGATTGTCTATAGCATCGGAAAAGGGCGCTACAAGAAACAGCCTGATAGCGCCGATCTAGCGATGATCTCACGCATTGAGAACATGCCACTTCCTGTTGGCATCCCAACGGACCGCTTTCCGATTGAGGAAATGTACCACGGATCGCGTATCGCGCCGAAAGGCTTCACAAATATCCATCACTTCTTTTTGCCGCGATCGTCTCAGGCTATGGCACTCCTGTGGTCCAAGGCTGCCGCACAATCAGACCCTCGCATTCGCTCCGTGCTGAAGTTCTTTGTCGAGCAAGCTTTTTGGACTGCGTCTTTGCTCAACCGGTTTCGCCCAACCGGCTTCTCCCAAGTGAACCAATACCTTACAGGCGTATATTATGTAGCTTCCCAGCATGCTGAGTGCAGCCCTCGGTATATTCTGGAAGGCAAGCTGGGTAGATTGGTAAAAACGTTCCAGCAGTTTAAATCTCGTCTTGGAAATTCAGTCATAACTGCCGGTACAGCGGCAAGCCTACCACTGCCGCCTGACTCAATTGACTACATTTTTACGGACCCGCCATTTGGTGAAAACATTTACTACGCCGACCTTAATTTCCTTATTGAGTCATGGCACGGCGTTACAACCGATGCCAAGCCTGAAGCCATCATCGACGGTTTCAAGAACAAGGCGCTTGTGGACTACCAGCACCTTATGCAGCGGTGCTTCGCAGAATATCACCGAGTTCTGAAGCCCGGCCGCTGGATGACTGTAGTCTTTTCCAACAGCAAAGCGTCTGTTTGGAACACAATTCAGGTTGCACTTCAGCAGGCTGGCTTCGTGGTCGCCGAGGTCAATGCGCTCGACAAGGTCCAGGGTAGCTACCGACAGGTCACGTCGACGACAGCGGTGAAGCAGGATCTTGTCATCTCTGCGTACAAGCCGAATGGCGGGCTCGAAAAGCGGCTGGCAGAACGTGGCGCAGCCCCGGAGTCAGCCTGGGATTTCGTCCAGACGCATCTCCGGCAGTTGCCCGTCTCGAAGACAAAGAACGGCGGCCTTGAAATGGTCGTGGAACGCGATCCACGCCGTATCTACGACAGAATGGTTGCCTGGTTCGTTCGCCATGATTTCCCGGTGCCGCTCTCGACCGAGGAGTTCCTGGAAGGGATGCGGAGCCGGTTCCCGGAGCGTGACGGCATGGTGTTCCTGCCGGAGCAGGTCGCCGAATACGACCGAAAGCGGGCCCAAGCCGCGCAGGCGCCACAGATGGAGTTGTTCGTCTCCGACGAACGTTCGGCCATCGACTGGTTGATGGACTTCTTGCGAAAGCGCCCCTCGACCTATCAGGAGGTGCATCCCGAGTTCACCACCCAAGTCGGCGCGGGCTGGCGGAAGCACGAGGAGAGGCCGGAGCTCTCGGCGCTGCTCGCCGACAATTTCCTGCGCTACGATGGCAACGGCGACGTGCCGAGCCAAATCCACAGCTATCTGTCCACCAACTTCAAGGATTTGCGCGGTCTGGAGAAGGATGACCCGCGGCTGAAGGCCAAGGCGAAGGATCGCTGCTACGTCCCTGACCCGAGCAAGGCGAAGGACCTGGAGCAGAAGCGCGAGCGGTCGCTGCTGAAGGAGTTCGAGAGCTACAAGTCCGCACCGGGCCGCCGTCTCAAGGAGTTCCGGCTTGAGGTGCTTCGTGCAGGCTTCAAAACCGCGTGGGCCGCGAAGGACTACAAGACCATCATCGGCATCGCTCAGAAGATCCCAGAGGAGGCGCTGCAGGAGGATGAGAAGCTGCTGCTTTGGTACGACCAGGCGCTCACCCGCATGGAGGCTGATGCGTGACGCATGCCGGCGGCAGACATGGCATCGGCGCGTGGTGCTGGCATGAACGACATGCCGCGCCCTGCCGTGTCGTTGACCGGGAGGAGATCTGGGAAGAAACCGCCTATCGGGTCTGGCTGCCCGGCAAAGACGCCGTGGTTCGCGCACGCTCGCGCGATCTGAGCCCGCTCGACGCGGTCCAGCCGACAGTCGATCAGATGCTGCACACCGCCGCGGCGGCCAAGCTTCTGGACGCGCTGGAGGACAACCTCCTGCTGGCGCCGATCCAGTCGAGCGTCGTGCCGTTGCCGCACCAGCTCTACGCGCTCAACCGCGCCATGAGCCGGGACAGGATCCGCTATCTGCTCGCGGACGAGGTGGGGCTAGGCAAGACGATCGAAGCCGGTCTCATCCTGCGCGAACTGAAGCTGCGCGGGATGGCGCGGCGGATCCTCGTCGTGGCGCCCAAGGGGCTGGTCAGGCAGTGGCAAGCCGAGATGCGCCTGCATTTCGGCGAGCATTTCCAGTTCATCGAGCCGGCCGAACTCTCCGCCTTCCGCCAATGGCGAAGCGACGAGGATAACCTCTGGCGGCTGCATGATCAGGTAATCTGCTCGCTCGACTCCGTGAAGCCGCTCGAAGGCCGTCGCGGCTGGAGCCTCGAGCAGCTCAGCACCTACAATCGGGAGCGCTTCGAAGACCTTATCTCGGCATCCTGGGATCTGGTCATCATCGACGAAGCCCACCGCATGGGTGGCAGCACGGACCAAGTGGCGCGCTATAAATTGGGTGCTGCACTGGCAGAGGCCGCGCCGTATCTGCTGCTGCTGTCTGCTACCCCGCACCAGGGCAAGACCGATCAGTTCCATCGGCTGATGCAGCTACTCGACCGGGACGCCTTCCCGGACGAGAGCAGCGTTTCCAGCGAGCGGGTACGCCCCTTCGTCGTGCGAACCGAGAAGCGCGTCGCGATCGATGCCGAGGGCAAGCCGCTCTTCAAACCGCGCATGACCCGCCTCCATCCAGTGGCATGGCAGGACCGCCATGCCAGCCAGCAGAAGCTCTACGAGGCCGTCACCGACTATGTCCGCCACGGCTACAACCAGGCCATGGCCGCGAAGCAGCGGCACATCGGATTCCTGATGATCCTGATGCAACGGCTCGTGACATCCAGCACGGCGGCCATCCGAGCGACGCTTGAAAAACGCCAAGCCTTGCTGGACCAGCCGCAGCTACAGCCATCCTTGTTCGAGACAGCCGACGTTGACGAGTGGGCGGAGCTGGACGGCCAGACCCAAGTTGATCTCGCCATCCAGACCAAGGGCTGGGAGATGGAAAAGGCCGAAGTCGACACGCTGCTCGACCTTGCCCACGCCACGGAGGCACAGGGGACGGACGCCAAGGCTGAGGCACTTCTGGAGCTCATCTATAAGCTTCAGCAGGAAGAGAACGATCCTGAGCTGAAGGTGCTGGTCTTCACCGAGTTCGTGCCAACGCAGGCGATGCTTGCGGATTTCCTCGAAAGCCGCGGCTTTTCGGTCGCCACTTTGAACGGGAGCATGGATCTCGAAGCCCGAACCCGGGCGCAGCAATCATTCTCCCGAGATATCCGCATTCTGATCTCGACGGACGCTGGTGGCGAGGGTTTGAACCTCCAGTTCTGCCACGTCATCGTGAACTTCGACATGCCGTGGAACCCTATGCGGGTCGAACAGCGCATCGGCCGCGTCGACCGTATCGGGCAACCACACATCGTGCGTGCGATCAACTTCGTCCTGGAGGACACGGTCGAACATCGCGTGCGCGAGGTTCTGGAGACGAAGCTCGCCGTCATCGCCGAAGAGTTCGGGGTGGACAAGGCCGCCGATGTAATGGACTCGGTCGAAGCAGAGCCGCTGTTCGATGAACTCTTTGTCCAGGGGCTCCAGAACCCAGACGCCATCGAAAGCGAATGCGACGCAGTTGTGTCGCAGCTTCGGTCGACCATCGCGGAAAGCCGCAAGAGCAGCGAACTCTTGTCGGATGGGCACCAGCTTGATGCAGACGATGCCCGCAAATGGAGAGACCACCCGGCACAGTTCTGGCTGGAACGGGCAATCACGACCGGACTACCCGCGCGCGGCGGAGACGCCGTCAAAGAAGCCGATTTTTGGCGGGTGCGTTGGGTGGACGGAAGCGAGTCGGCCAAGGTCTGCTTCGACGCGAGGACGGCCGAGGAGCGGCCCGACGTCGAATGGGTGACGCTTGAAGATACTCGCGCTCGGGCAGTGATCAGCGATCTGCCGCGCTGCGTTTCGGGTCAACCGCTTCCTACTGTCCGGATTGCCGGCCTTCCGGAGAGCGTCCGGGGCGTATGGTCGCTGTGGGAGATCAGTCTGTCCGCCGATGATTTCAGCCGACGGCGCTTCTTGTCCGTCTTCGTGAATGACGAAGGGCGAACCTTCCTGCCAACAGCGAAGCGGATCTGGGATCTTCTTCTGACGGAACGGGTCGAGAGTGTCGGAACTGTTGCCGCCGCTGATGCAAGCGGCTGCTTTGATCGCTCGAAAAATGCCGCTCTCGCCCAAGGTGAGCGTATCTTTGCGGATCTGGTGGAGGAGCACAGGGCCCGAATTCAGGAAGAGCGCGAACGTGTTAAGTACGCCTACGATGCGCGGTATCAGGCAATTGGCCGGGTCGGGCTCCAGACAGTCCGTGACTACCGTCGCAAGCGTCTGCGTGCCGACCATGATGCCCACATGGCGCAGCTGGATGCCGCCGAGGCATACACGCCCGATCTGAACGCCATTCTCATGCTGCGTGTCGGCGAACCAGGACGGGCTGCATCATGAGCGCATGGACCGACCGTATCCTGCAGGAGTTTCCTGCCGATCTTTCCCGCTTCTGGATCGCCTGCGATCCGGATGATCTCCTGTTGGATGAGCGCATATTGCACGGTCTTCGCGAACGAGGTTTCGAAGTGCTGCCCTTCGATGACCCTGTCGCCTTTAGAACAGAGTATGAAGAGCGCTACCGAGCAGCTTGGGATCGCGGCGAGGAAGGAACATCAAAGGCGCTCGTCTTGCAGCTGCGCGAGACTGATGTTAATGCGCTGCCTTGGGATTACGTCCGCATGGGACGCAAGGTCAGCCTGAGCTTGGCCGATCTGTTCCCCAGACTGAGTTATGGCGTAATCCGGCAGATTGACTCGGAGTACCATGAAGCCCTGTTTCTGGCGCACAATAAGCACGCCACTCAGCCGCTCGGGGAAGGGGCGACCAAGGACTTCATCCTGACCCACATCTTCCGCATAAGCCCTTACCTGCTCAGCAGGCCAGAGGATTTCTGGCGAGAAGTCTTGCGGCTCCATTACCGCGGCGCTGGGCTGCCGGCTTTGCTGGCGAAGCATGTTGCGGCGATCTTGAAGGACACGCCCCTCGGCGATCTGCCCATAGCGGAGCTGCTGGCGTCGAAGAGCTACATAGTGCGCACAGTGCAGGATGCCTGGGGCCGCTTCTTGTTGCAGTATGGTGTCCACAGCCAACGCACTTCGAACGACTCGGCAGAGGTCTTGCCAGAGGTTTCAGTACCGTTTGAGCATCCCGACGTCAGG
Organism: Azospirillum argentinense; assembly: GCF_000632475.1. NCBI lineage: Bacteria > Pseudomonadati > Pseudomonadota > Alphaproteobacteria > Rhodospirillales > Azospirillaceae > Azospirillum > Azospirillum argentinense. Next base: position 2,711,347 of record NZ_CP007793.1, on the reverse strand, counting down.
GTCATCGTCGACACGATGTTCCTCGAAGGGGCTCTTCAGCCTGTCGGGGCGCATGACCCTCCGAGTGACTTGCCGGGGTGGGTCAAGGTGGGGCTGGTTGAGGACCCACATGCGCTTGGCCACCTTGTATCAGAAGGTGTGAGGAGGATCACCGCTGACCTGCCTGATGCCAACGCGACGCATCGCGACTGGGTCGAACTGGCCCGCCGGCTCGGCGAAGTCATCTCGCGCTTCAATAGTCTAAGCACAGAAATCGCCGAGTCGATCCAGCAACAGGTCCGCAAGCTGCAACGCGACGCTGACGAGCGTCTGAAGGACTGGCTAATTCAGCATTACGCGGATATTCCGTCCCTCTCGGCGGCGAAAGGGCCAGTGATGGTTCATCACGTGCCGCGGTATCTGGCACTGCGCCGGAATGCCGGCGAGGAACGGGTTGCGCTTCTTGTGTTCGACGGCCTGGCACTGGATCAGTGGTTCCAAATCCGAGAGCGCTTGGCTGCTCGTCTACCTGGCTTTTCAGCAGAAGAAGGAGGGTGCTTCGCATGGCTGCCCACTCTCACTTCCGTCTCACGACAGGCTCTGTTTTCAGGTCTAAAGCCCCGTGAGTTCTCGAACTCGATCGAAAACACATCCCAGGAACCGTCTCTATGGGCTCGTTTCTGGCAGGAGAACGGCCTTCGCAAGCCAGAGATCGTTTATCAGAAAGGCCTGAAGCGGACGGCGCAATTGGCCGAGCTAGAGGATGCCGTCTCCAGACCAGCAACAAAGGTTGTTGGCATAGTCGTCGATATGATCGATGAAATCGTTCACGGGGCGATGCTGGGAAAGCGAGGTGTCGCTGGGCAAATAAATGAGTGGTGCGAAACCGGTTTCGTAGAAAAGCTGTTCTTGCTGCTCGCGGAGCAAGGATATCAAATCTATCTCACCGCTGACCACGGCAATGTCGATGCGGAGGGCATTGGCCGTCTCAGCCAAGGTGTCGTTTCTGAGCTGAGAGGCGAAAGGGTTCGGACCTATCGCAGTGAACCCCTGGCTGCGTCTGTGCCGCCAGAAATTGATGCGTTCCGGCTATATAGTTCTGGACTACCGCCGGACTTCTTGCCGGTATACGCCGGCACACGGGGAGCATTCGTTCCAAAAGGAGATCAAATCGTCGCGCACGGAGGGATTTCAGTCGAGGAACTCATCGTTCCCTTCATCAAGATAAACATAAAAAGACCAGCATCATGAACTCCTCGTCGCCGCAGATAGGTTTTGACCGCTTCATCCAACTGGATTGGGCTTTGCTTGCACTCCGCATCCGGGCTGGTAGGGGCACTCTCGAAGAGCTCGACGAGGTGCTGGCGTCATCGCACGCCGGACCAGCAGCGAAGAAAAAGACTAGGACGGTACTCAACCGCCTTTGGCTGGAGCCTCGTGCTGACCTTGTCGGCTTTGCCGACCGCGGAGTTGAAATCTTTTGCGATGCGCCTGAGACCACGGTTCCCGCACTGACATGGGGTATGGCGCTCGCCACATACCCCTTCTTCGGAAAGGTGGCGGAGATTGTTGGCAGACTCACAACGCTTCAGGGCGATTGCACATCCGCAGAGGTTCACCGACGCATGGCCGAAATCTACGGCGAACGGGAAGGCACTCGTCGCATGACAAACATGGTTCTGCAGTCGCAGGCCAGTTGGGGGGCCATCGGGAGGACAGACAAGGGCAAGCGGCTTGTTCGCAAGACGGCGATCGATTTGCATGGATCGGCGGTAGCCACGTGGCTCGCCGAAGCGTGTTTGAGACATGCTGGTCGAACCGTTCCGGTCGCCAGCATTGCTTCAAACCCAACTATTTTTCCCTTCACGCTTGGAGGATCAATTTCATACCTCCTTTCGAAGTCACGAGCCATTGAGATGCGCGTCGATAGCTCAGGCAATCAAGTTGTCGGCCTGACAGGCTGAATGATGGTTGCATTTTCTGAAGTCAATATATGAGGCTGGTTACGGCAGACTGCGTAATCCGGTTGAAAGCGACCACCGGTTCCAGATGAAGGCGACCGGGCATTCCGGTTGAACCCGACCGCGGATTCCGGTCGAAGGCGTCCACCGATTCCGGTGAAGGCGACCACGCTCGTGGGCTCGGCTTGCTGCTGGAGCTGTTCAACCCCCGGTACTGTAATGCTAGCTTGCGCCGGTACACAAGCCCGATACACGCCGGGCCTGGACGCTGGCGGAGAGAGATTCAAATTCACGCCGTACCTGGGGCCACCATCAGCCAGGCCAGCCACGCAGTAATTTTTTTGTTCATCCCTCGGCGGACAGAGGCAAAATATTCTTTTGCTGAACGAGGCCAAATGACGGCGCGGTCCGGCGCACCATGTCAGCCACGTAGGACTGTGCCAAGTGCCCATAATGCTGCTCAACCATCCGCGTATCGCGGTGGCCAAGGTTCTGCGCCACCACCATCAGCGGGGCGCCGGCCATAATCGTCAGGCTGGCCCAGGTGTGGCGCAGTTCATGAAACGTGAAGGCCGGGTCGAGGCCGGCGCGGCGTACCGCCTCCTTGAAGGGGCGCTGGTGCAGGTCACGGTCCCAGCGCCCGCCGTCCTCACGCTTGAGCAGCGGCTCGCCCATGGGACGGCCGAGTGTCAGTTGGCGGCAGGCCGCCATGCCCTCCTCGTTGAGCACGACGTGCCGCGGCTTGCCCGACTTGCTGTCGCGGATGAACAGCGTGCCGCTGGCCGCCTGGTAGTCGCGCCCCTCCAGCCGGCACAGCTCACCGTAGCGCGCGCCGGTGAGCAGCGCCAGCTGCACCAGCGCGCGCAGGTCGGGCGGGCAGGCGTTGAGCAGGCGGCGCGCCTCGTCGTGGTCGAGGAAGCGCGAGCGCTGGCGCTCGACGCCGCCGAACTGCTGGACGCGCGCCCAGGCGTCGTTGCTCGGGATCAACCCCTCGCGCCACGCCCGGTTCAGCGCTGCGCGCAGCGTCACCAGGTGACGGTTGGCGCGCAGCCGGCGCTTGCGCAGCGCCTCCTCCGGGTTGGGATCCTCGGCGCGGTAGCGCTGCGCCTTCCCCTTGGACGTGCGCAGGCGCGGCGGCTCCTCGGCGATCTCGCGGTGCCACTTGCGGATCACCGCCGAGGTCAGCGCCGCCGTGTCGAGCGCGCCGAGGCGCGGCAGGATGTAGGCCTTGACGTAGGTGTCGAGGTGCTTGACCGACTTGCGGTGCATCTTCACGTAGTCGAGGTAGTCTTCCAGGCACTGCGCCACCGTGTAGGGGCCGCGCCGCACGCCGGCCTCGGCGGCGGCCCGCGCCTCGCACCAGCGCCGCGCCCGGGCGCTCGCTTGGTCGAAGGTGAGGACGCCGACGCCGTCGGCCTCCAGCGCGTCGTCGGCCTGGCCGAGCGCGTCGAAGTGCTGCGTGCCCAGCGCGTCGCGGTAGCGGACCAGCCAGCTGCCGGCCCCTTCCTTCAGCCGTCGGTAGCCGAGGTAGCTGCCCTTGGCCAGGCGCGCCCAGTAGGGCTCGCGGCGGGGGGCGAGCTTGCCGCGCGCGGTCTTCGAGCGGGTGTCGGGGGCGGCGGAACGGGCCATGAACGGGTCTCCTCGTACGGAATCGGTACGGAAAAGCGTCGGCGGTCGAGCCCGGATGATAGCAGACAGGTGTTTGCTAAGCTATTGAAAATGCACAGTTCGCCGACGTCCGTCAGTGTCCGTTCTTGTCTTGTTCCGCCGTTCCCAAGCTTACGACGAGGGTTCGATTCCCTTCACCCGCTCCAACATTTCCCTAAAAATCAGACGTCTGCTGAAGCCCTGACATTGAGGGCGCGCAGGCGTGTGGGGTGGCCGCGGACACTGGTCCGGCGGCCTGATCCCCGTTGTGGAACCGGTGTTTACCGGTGCTTGCCGTTGTTGGAGGTCAAGGCGCCCACCGCGGCGCCGGCCGCGCCGCCGATCACGCCGCCCATCACGGCGCTGCCCCCCGTCAGGGCGCCGACCGCGGCACCGCCCGCGGCGCCGATGGCGCCACCCGACAGCGTGCGCTGTTCGCGGTGGCTGAGGTTCGAGCAGCCCGTCAGAACAAGGCCGCCAACCACGATCACTGCCAGTTTCTTCACCATGATCCTACCCGTTATCTTCCCTGTATTCTTGGGTGCCGTCAGCCTCGGAAGCCAGCGGTCAAGCCTGCGCTTGCATCGCATGCTTACGGAATGAACACGCTTTTGCGTGTGACTATTCCGGGGCGGAAAGCCACCTTTCCCATCCCTAAGAGAGTGGGTTTGTCTCCTCACCCTCCCTCGAAATAGGCATCCTGGCGCGCTCTGCAAAGCCAGGAGGGCAGTGCTTGGTGAACAGTCAATAACTATAATAATAATCTGGTTATTTCTTTTTTTACCATTGCCCCGCGTCGAATGGTTGCACGGATTCGGGGGTGTTTCCTCTTTACTTCATTCAGGGCGCGTGGAACGTTCAGTGTCCTAACGACCTGCGCGACATTGAGGACGCAGGCTCATCGGAAACGTCCCAGGATGCCCACCATGCTGCATCTTTCCCGACCGCAGGCGCTTGCCGCTCTCCCGGCGAGCCGCCCGAGTGACCGCCGTGAACGGCACCCGTTGCAGCCGGTCAGCGCCCATCCCTGCGCGCCGGCCTTCGAGCGCTCGGATGTGGCGATCCATCCAGCAGTTCCGGCCGTAGGCCAATCCACATCCCCGGTTCGCGCTGGCGGGGAACCGCTGGCCCGTGTCATCCGCTTGGCGACCACCGGCGTGTGGGTGGTGAAGCACCATGGCCGGATGCTTGAAATTGACGGACGGCTGCACTGGAACTGCCCGCGCATGCTCGCGTCGGACGCCGAGCGCGCCGGCGTCGTCCTGTCCGATCTGGTCGTGAACACCGGTCACCAGCTCTGATCCGGTGGTGGAAAAGGAAAGGAGCGGCGCCCGCCGGCGCCGCTCCCTCGCGTTCTCGGGTCCGTTGGGGAGCGCTGGTCAGCGCTCCATCGTCACGGCCTTGATGGTCTCGACACGGATTTCCTCGGTCAGCCGTTCCTTGTAGGCGGCGAATTCCGGGGTGGTCTTGACCTTGTAGGAGCGGGGGTGCGGCAGATCGATGGGGATGTCGCACTTGATGCGGCCGGGGCGGGCTGACATCACCACCACGCGGCTGGCCATGAAGATGGCCTCGTCGATGTCGTGGGTGACGAACATCACCGTCTTGCGGTCGGCCTCCCAGATGCCCAGCAGCAGTTCCTGCATCAGTTCGCGCGTCTGGTGGTCCAGCGCGCCGAACGGCTCGTCGAGCAGCAGCATCTTCGGGTCGTTGGCCAGCGCGCGGGCCAGCGCCGTGCGCTGCTGCATGCCGCCGGAGAGCTGGGCGGGGTGGTGGTTCTCGAAGCCCTTCAGCCCGACCTGGGCCAGGAAGCGGTCGGCGATCGCCAACTGCTCCGCCCGCGGCAGGCCGCGCTCGCGCAGGCCGAAGCAGACGTTGTCGCGCACGGTCAACCAGGGGAAGAGCGTGTAGGACTGGAAGACCATGCCGCGGTCGGGGCCGGGGCCGGACACCGCCTTGCCCTCCAGCAGCACCTCGCCGGCGGTGGGGGTTTCCAGACCGGCGACGATGCGCAGCAGCGTGGACTTGCCGCAGCCCGACGGCCCCAGGATGGTGATGAAGTCGTTGTCGGCGACCTCCAGGCTCGTCGGCACCAGCGCGCGGGTCGGCGCCGTGCTGTTGCGGCCGGGAAAGGTCTTCTCGACGTTGCGGATGGACAGCTTGCTCATGGCCGGCGCTTATCGTCCTTTGGCCCACGGGAAGAGACGGGCGTTGAGCGCCCGGAACAGCAGGTCGGTGATCAGGCCGATCACGCCGATGATGAAGATGCCGAAGATCATCTGCCCGGTGTCGAGGAAGCGCTGGGCGTCGATGATCATGTGGCCGATGCCGCGCGACGCGCCCACCAGTTCCGCCACGATCACGTAGGTCCAGGCCCAGCCGAGCACGAGGCGCAGCGCCTCGAAGATCTGCGGCGAGGCGGCGGGCAGCAGGACGCGCAGCACCACGCCGTCGCGCTTGGCGCCCAGCGTGTAGGCGGCCTCCACCAGATCGCTGCGGATGCCCGACACGATGACCGTCACCATGATGATCAGCTGGAAGACGGAGCCAATGAAGATGACCAGGATCTTCTGCAGCTCGCCCACACCCGCCCACAGGATCAGCAGCGGGATGAAGGCCGAGGCCGGCAGGTAGCGGGCGAAGGACACGAAGGCCTCGAAGAAGGCCTCCACCGGCTTGAAGGCCCCCATCAGGATGCCCAGCGGCACCGCCAGGGCGGCCGCCATGACGAAGCCGGCGAAGACGCGCCAGACGGTGACGGCGATGTCCTCGGCGAAGCCGAACTCCCGGAACAGCGCGATGCCCGCCGTCAGCGTGTCGCCGGGCGAGGCCAGGAACAGCGGCTTCACGAAGCCGCCGTAGGTGGCGATGCCCCAGCCCAGGAAGAACAGCACGAAGCAGGCGATGCCCAGCACCGTGCGCAGCGCCGGAGCGACCGGCTTCAGCGGAGTGAAGAGGGGGGACATGGGATTGGCGGACCGTTGTCGGGTTTGGAAGGCGGTGCCCCCTCCCTGACCCTCCCCCGCCTTCGGCGAGGGAGGGGAACTTAACCCCTCTCCCGCGAAGCGGGGGAGGGCTGGGGAGGGGGCAAGAACTTACTTCACGAAGGACGTGTCGGTCATGCTGTCCAGGCTCGGCGGGGCCTTGCGGATCAGCTTGGCCTCCAGCATCACGTCCTGGACCTCCTTGATGAAGGTCGGCATGGTCTTGGTCAGATACTCGACGTTGCCGGCCTTGTCGTACCAGAGCACGGTCTTGGCGGAGGAGGCGAACTGTTCCGGCGTCTGGTTGACGTCGCGGGCCATGATCTCGAAGGCCTTCTTCTCGTCCTTCTTGATCTCGTCCAGCGCCTCGAACCAGCTGTCGACGAAGGCCTTCACGACCTTCGGGTTCTTCTGGATGTAGTCGGGCTGGAAGGCCAGCGTGTCGATGATGACGCCCGGCGTCTGGTCCGACGTGACGATGATCTTGCCGTTGGCCTCGCGCACCTTGGACAGGTACGGCTCATAGGTCACGGCGGCGTCGAACTGGCCGGCGACGAAGGCGTTGGCGGCGTCGGACGGCTGGAGGTTGACGGTCTGCACCTCGCCGATCGACAACCCGTTCTTCTTCAGAACATAGGCCAGCCAGAACTGCGGCACGCCGCCGTACTGCACGGCCACCTGCTTGCCCTTCAGGTCGGCGAGGCTGTTGACCGCGTCGCGCACGACGATGCCGTCGCCGCCGTGCGAGCTGTCGAGCACCAGCACCTGGGTCACGTCCACACCGGAGGAGGCGTAGAGCAGGTGCGTGTCCACCGTGGTGGTGATCGCCTGCACCTCGCCCGCCGCCATCGCCTGGTGGCGGTTGGAGGTCGGCATCTTCTTGATCTCGACCTCGATGCCGTTCTTCTTGAAGATGCCGGTTTCCTTGGCCAGCGTGATCGGCGCGAAGCCGGTCCAGCCGCTCATCGCCACGGTTACCTTGGTCTGCGCCGAGGCCGAAACCGCGCACAGCCCAGCGACGGCCGCCGCAAGGGCTCCGGCCATCCACGACGTCTTCCTCATGATCCCCCGCTCCCGGTTCTGAAGGTGTCTTTTGATCGCGCCGGGCGGCGGCCCGCCGCCCACGCATCCGTGTGCCGCATTGTGCACGCCCGCGGGGCGGGTGGGAAGGGACGGGCGGCCGCGACCGCGCAAGCCTGACCTTCGTTGGAAGGGCCGGAGGGAAGCTCTTGCAACCAAAGGCTTATTGGGATGCTTGCGTGCCCAATCCATATACCAACTGAACAAACCGCGACGGGTGTATGCCGTTCTTTTGGGCATCACAGAGGGGAGGCCGGACCGATGCGCTCCATGGACCCGATGAAGCCGCCGACGAACCCGCCGATGAACGCGACGGACCGCCAGCGCACGCTGGATTATTTCGAACGACTCGGCCGGGACAAGGTGCGGCTGTACAGCGCCATCGACTGCGACCGTTACCTGGGCGGCTGGCAGGTGCGCGAGTTGGCCGACCAGTGGCTGGCCGAGAAAGCCGCCGAGGAAAACCCGGTGCCGCTGTGGCGGCGGATCGTGCGGCGGCGCTGACGCCGCCGCACGCTTTCCTTCCGTTTACGCCGCCCCGGCGTTGGCCATCATCTTGCGCAGGTCGTTGGGGAAGACCGGCTTGTGCAGGATGCTGAAGCCGTTGCGGCGGGCCTCGTCCAGCCGTTCCGGGGCGGTGTCGCCGGTCAGGATGATGCCCGGCACGTCCTTGCCGACCAGACCCTGCACCGCGGCCAGAGCCTCCGGCCCGGTCCGCCCCTGCTGGAGTTGATAGTCGGCCAGAACGATCTGTGGACGCCGACCGTCGGCGCGCAGCCGTTCCAGCGCCTGGTCGCCCGAGCGCGCGGTCAGCACGCTGTAACCCCAGCCCTCCAGCATCGCCTTCAGGCCGAGCAGGATGATCGCCTCGTCGTCGATGACCAGCACCATGCCCTTGGTCGCGCAGTCGTTGGCGGCCTGCCGGAAGAGGTCCATGGCGGGCGGCGGGACGGCGGCGCGGGGCTTCTCCACGACGACGCGCGGCATCTCCACCGAGAAGACGGAACCGATGCCCTCCTTCGAGCGCACGCGGACGCGGTGGTCGAGCAGCTTCGACAGGCGCTTGACGATGGCGAGGCCGAGGCCCAGCCCGCGGTCGCCGCTGCCCTGGATCTGGGTGAACTCCTCGAAGATGTCCTCCAGCCGGTCGGCCGGGATGCCGACGCCGCTGTCCCACACCTCGACGCGCAGCCGGTCGGGGCCGCTGCGGCGGCAGCCGATCAGGATGCGGCCCTGGCGGGTGTAGCGCAGCGCGTTCTCGATCAGATTGCGCAGGATGCGCTCCAGATGCGACGGGTCGGTGCGCACCCAGGCCCGCGTCGGGACGGCGCGCAGCTCCAGCCCCTTTTGGGCGGCGCGCGGCGCGTATTCGGCGACCAGACGGCCCAGCACCTGGCCCAGCCGGACCTCCGCCGGGTTGGCGGCGATCTTGCCGGATTCCAGCCGCGACATGTCGAGCAGACCGTCCAGCAGGCCCTTCAGCGTGTCCAGCGCCTGACGCATGTTGTCGAGCAGCGGCAGGCTGGGGTGGCCCTGCAGGCGGTCGCCCAGCGCGGCAGCGAAGAGGTAGAGCGACTGCACGGGCTGGCGCAGGTCGTGGCTGGCGACGGCCAGGAACTTGGACTTGCCGGCGGCGGCGTGCTCCGCCGCCTCCCGCGCGCGGCGCAGGTCGGCCTCGGCCTGCTTGCGGCCGGTCACGTCGACGGCGGCGCAGGTGATGCCGGCCAGCGCGCCGTCGGGGCCGCGCAGCGGGTCGATGGTCATGTCGTAGAAATGGTCCTGCCCGGCTTGGCGGATGCGGACCTCCTCGCGCACGCCCTCGCCGGTCTCCAGCGCGCGGCGCTTGATGGCGGTCACGACCTCGGCGTCGGCGGCGTCCTCGAACACCTCGGCATCGGTCTTGCCGACGACGCGGTCCGCCGTGAAGCCGAGGGCGGGGTTGTGCATCCAGGTGTAGCGCAGCGCGCAATCCTGGTTGAAGACCACGACGCCGGAGTTGCGTAGCGCCGTGCGGAAGCGCTCGTTGGCGACGCGCAGCGCCTCCTCGGTGGACTTGCGCTCGGTGATGTCGATGCCGGAAACGATCAGGTGGGTGATCCGCCCGTCGGGACCGCGCATCGGCGTGACCCGCATCTCCATGATCGCAGCGCGGTCCCCGGCGATGCGCACCGGCGCGTCGAAGCGCGCGGAGTCGCCGTGGGCGGCGCGCTCCACCGCCGTGCGCAGGCGGTCGCCCGCGGCCCCGGCGAAAGCGCGCCGGCAGGCCTCGTGGAAGGGGTGGCCGACGATCTGCTCGACCGGCAGGCCGGACGCCTGGACGGCGGTCTGGTTGACCTGAAGCACGTCGCCCGCCGGGCTGAGCACGCCGATGAAGGTGGGCAGGGTGTCCAGGACGGCGCGCAGATGCTCCTCCGAGCCGCGCAGCGCGCGCTCGCGGGCCTCCAGCGTCTCGGCCATCGCGTCGAAGGCGCGGCCGAGCTGGCCGATCTCCGACTTGCGGTCCACCAGACCGGCCCGCGCGCTGGAGTTGCCGGCGCTCCAGCCCTGGGTGGCGCGGATCAGCGCCTCGACCGGGCGGCGGATGAACAGGGTGCCGCCGATCCAGGCGGCCAGGATGGCGACCAGCAGCCCGGTCAGCGTCATCAGCAGGCCCTGGCGGGTGGCGCGGTCGATGGTGCCGGCCACGGCGGTGTGGTCGAGCCCGACGCTGATGAACAGGTCGCGCGTGCCCTGGCGGGACGGCGAATAGGCCAGCACCCGCGCCACCCCGTCCATCCCCGGCAGGGTGGTGACGCCGCCGCGCTTTTCGCCCAGCAGGTCCAGATAGGGCTGCGGCACGCGCTCGCCACGCTGGGCGATGCCGTTGGGCAGCTTGACCAGGATGGTGCCGTTGCGGTCGGTGACCAGCAGGCTGGCGTTCTCGGGCAGCGGGCGCGCCGCGAAGTTGGTGGCCAGCCAGGGCAGGTCGAGGCCGAGCGTCACCACGCCGGCGACTGTGCCGGCCTCGTCGCGGAAGGGAACCGCGAAGGGCAGCATGGCGGTGCCGGGTTCCGCCGCCGGGCCGGGGGTCGTCCATTCGCCGACGACGAAGCGGCCTTCCTCCAGCGCGCGGCGGATGTAGGGACGGTCGGCGGCGGTACGGTTGGCGCCATGGTCGAGCGCGGCGCTGCACAGAACGGTGCCGTCGCGGTCGAGGACGGACAGGTTGCGGTATTCGGGGGCGCGTTGGGCGAGCCGGATCAGATGGGCCTGGCATTGGGCGTAGTCGCCGGATCGCAGGGTGGCCGATTCCGCGATGGAGGTGACCATCAAGCGCGCGCCGTCGACGATCCGGGCCTGCTCCCCTTCGACCAGATGCAGCAACCGCTCGGCCTGGGCCGCAACCTCCTCGGCGCGTTCCGCACGGAACTGGAACACGCTGTAGGCCTGGATGCCCAGGGCCGGCAGAACGGCCAGAAGCACCAGCAGGAAAAGGCGGGCCAGCAAGGTCATCGTGTCACAGGCTCCCATCGGGCGGGAAAGCAGTCGGAACCGAAAGTCCGCTATCGTTTCGCCTGTGTTCCGAATAACCTTTGCATGGTTAAATCGCAGTTAATGGAGGGGATTTATTTTCTTACGGATTGGCAACCCGCGGGATTCTTGCTGGAAATAAAGGGGTATATGGAAGGGTGAGGTTGAAGATTTACTTATGTATTTCTCCTAAAATTTTCGGATTTATTTTTATCGGAAGAGGTAATCATCACCCCTTTCGATCAATGGGCGGCCGTTGCTGTGGGCGGGCCATTGCTGGGCGATGCCGGATGTGGCTGATGACGTCCCGCTTGAAATGGATGTGTCGCTCTCCTTCGTCCCGTTCCGCCCTCCGCGGTGTGGGCGGAGTCCAGCCTGTACGGTAAGGTTGTAGAGACCAGCTTGATCGCACCTCTGCGGCGGCTCCTGCGTCGTCTCAGCAAAATAGGTGTCTGCAACCTTTTGTCCTGCGGTTACCATGGGTGGATGAGCGAAGCCGTTGCAACCCATGGTAAATCCGGGATGCGCAGCATTCCTGAACCGGATCATCCGCTTTCAGCGGAGGACAGGCGTGGTACAGTACACGCCCCGCCGATCCGGAAGACCCGCTTGCCGTTGAAGTCCCATCATCGTCCGCTGGTCCTTCTGGTGCTGGCCGCGCTGCTGCCTCTGGTTGTCCTGTCGGCGGTTCTCGGCGGCGCCTGGCTGCGCGGGCAGCAGAGCGCGATGGAGGCCAACGCCATCGCGCGGGTGGACCGGTTGTCGGCCCTGGTGGACCGCGAGCTGTCCGCGCAGATGGACGCGCTGAAGGCGGTGGCGGCGTCGCCCCTGCTGGACGGTCTCGCCGCGGGCCGCGAACTCGACGCCGTGACCTTCTTCGAATACGCCGAGCGGGTGCAGAGCGCGCTTCCCCTGTGGACGACCATCGTCCTCAGCGACGTCGAGGGGAACCGGCTGGTCGACGCTCCCTTCCTGGTGGGCGGTGTCCGGGGCAGGGTGCTGGACATGGACAGCCACCGGCGCGTGGTGGAGACGGGCCAGCCGGCGGTCGGCACGATCCTGCGCGGACCGCGCGGCAATTACGCCTTCCCCATCCGCGTTCCGGTGACGCGCAACGGCGCGCCGGTCGCCGTCCTGTCGGCGGTGGTGATGCCGGAGGGCTTCCAGAGCCTGCTGTTCGGCAACCGCCTGCCGCCGGGCTGGATCGCCGCGGTCATCGACGCCGAGGGACGTCTGGTGGCACGGGCCGGCGGAGAGCCGGACATGATCGGGCGCCACGCCAGCGAAAACGCGCTTCGCGCCCGCCGCGCCGCCGGCAGCGGCGTCTATGACGGGATGAGCCTGGAGGGCACGCCGACGGTGGTCGCCTTCCGCACGCTGCCCGATTATGGATGGTCGGTTCACTTCGCCATCCCGCAGGACGCCTATCGGGCACCGGTCTCCAACGCGGTCTGGCTGGCCGGGGTGGGGGCGTTGGCCAGCCTGCTGATGGCCGGCGCCTTCCTGTGGCTCCTCGCCCGCGAATTGCGGCTGCGCCGCCGCCAGGAGGCGGCGCGGGAGGAAAGCCTGCGGCTGGAGGCCCTTGGCCGCATGACCGGTGGCGTCGCCCACGACATCGCCAATCTGCTGACCGTCGTGATGAGCGGCATCGCCGCCATCCGCAGCCGTCCCAACGACGCCGAGCGCATCACCCGCGTGCTGCCCGAGATCGAGGGTGCCGTGGCGCGCGGGCAGGCGCTGATGCGGCAGATGGCCGCCTTCGGCCGGCGCAGCGTCTACGAACCGGTGCCCTTCCGCCTTCAGGACCGCAAGGCGTCTTTGGAGGCTCTGCTGGCGCGCTCCGCCGGCAGCGCGGTGGACACCGCCCTGATCGTTCCGGACGACCTCTGGCCGATCATCGCCGATCCGGACGCCATGGAGGTGGCGCTGCTCAATCTGGCGGTGAACGCCCGCGACGCCATGCCGGAGGGCGGAACGCTGACCGTCATGGCGGAAAACCGCGCCCTGCCGGGGCGGCGGAGCGACGACACCGGCCTGACCGGCGATTTCGTGGCGCTGGCCGTCCGCGACACCGGAACCGGCATCCCGCCTGATCATCTGCGCCGCATCTTCGAACCCTTCTTCACCACCAAGCCGGATGGCAAGGGAACCGGGCTGGGGCTCAGCCAGGTCTTCGGCTTCGCCCGGCAGTCGGGCGGGACGGTCACCGTGACCAGCACGGTCGGGGCCGGCACCACCGTGACGCTCTATCTGCCGCGGGCGGCGGGCGACATCCCCGGCTGAACAGGTCGGCGGCCGGGGAACCGCCGTGCCGCGCGCCGTGTTGAACGGGCGCCATGGACACAGCATTCCGCACGCCCCCCCATTCCACCACGACGGACGGCGCCCCGCGCACGGTCGGCGTGGAGGTCGAATTCGCCAATCTCGACGCCCCGTCGGCGGCGGCCGTGGTGCGCAGCCTGTACGGGGGCGCGCTGGAGCCGGAGGACCCGCACCGCTGCCGGGTGACCGGCACGCGGCTGGGCGACTTCGCGGTGGAGCTGGACATGCGCTCCGCCCATCCGGGCAAGACGGAGGAGAGCGACGCCGGCCCGCTGGGAAAAGCGGTGGGCAAGGCGGTGGATGGCGTGGTGGAGGCGCTGCGGCCCTGGTGGGGCAACATCGGCAGCCTCGTCATGCCGTTCGAGATCGCCGCCCCGCCCATTCCCATCGACCGGCTGGCCGAGCTGGAGCCCCTGTTCGCCGCCCTGAGCGCCCAGGGAGCCGCCGGCACGGACGCCAGCCCGCTCTTCGCCTTCGGCCTGCACCTGAATCCGCAGGTGGCGCGCACCGACGGCGACTATGTGCTGGACCATCTGAAGGCCTTCCTGCTGCTGGCCCCCTGGCTGCGCCGCGAGATCCGCGTCGACCCGACCCGGCGCCTGACCGGCTTCATCGCCGCCTTTCCGGTGGACTACGCGGTGAAGGTCGTCGATCCCGCCTACCGTCCCGACCTCGACGGGCTGGTCGGCGACTATCTTGAGGCCAACCCGACGCGCAACCGCGAGCTGGACCTGTTCCCGCTGTTCGCCCATCTCGCCCCGGAGACGATGGCGGCCAAGCTGAGCGACCCGCATGTGCGGCCCCGCCCGACCTTCCATTACCGCCTGCCGAACGCCCGGCTGGGCGACCCGGACTGGAGCCTGGCCCAGGACTGGAACCGTTGGGTGGCGGTGGAGGAGCTGGCGGCGGACCGCGATCGGCTCGACGCGCTGGGGACGGACTTCCGCGCCTTCGCCGCGCGCGAGGCGCTGGACGGCTGGGCCGCCGAGGCGGGCCGGCGGCTCGCCGTCTGACGGGGGCGACATGGCCGCCTTCATCGCACGGGGACGCCCCCTGATCGGAGTCACCGCGTCGGTTCACGGCAGCCGCATCGCCTGGTGGGCGAACCGGCTTGCGTTGCGCCGCGCCGGGGCGCGGGCGGTGCGCATCACGGCGCGCGATCCCTTTCCCATCGAGCGGCTGGACGGTCTGGTGGTCGGCGGCGGCGACGACATCGACGCCGCCCTCTACGGCGAGACCGCCCTCCCGAAGATGCGCATCGACCCGGAGCGCGACCGGCTGGAGCTGTGCGCGCTGGACGGCGCGGCGGCGCGGCGGCTTCCCGTTCTGGGCATCTGCCGGGGTTCGCAGATGATCAACGTGCACCGCGGCGGCTCGCTGCTCACCGACATCCACGAAGTGTACGAGGAGGCGCCGCGCCTGCGCACCGTGCTGCCGCGCAAGCGCATCCGCATCGACCCGCGCAGCCATCTATACCGCATCCTGGGCATCGCCGAATGCCGGGTCAACGCGCTGCACCATCAGGCGGTGGACCGGCTGGGCGACGGCCTGCGCGTGGTGGCGCGCGAGACGGTGGGGATCGTCCAGGGGATCGAGGCGGTCCACCACCCCTTCCTGATCGGGGTGCAGTGGCATCCCGAATATCTGGTTGCCGACCAGCGCCAGCAGGCGCTGTTCCGCACCCTGGCCGCCACCGCCGCCGGAACCGCCAGCCTGGAGGACGCTGCGGCCTTGTGATCGCTCCTCACCCGTGTGATCGCTCCCTAACTGTTCGTTGTGCCACCATTTCCCTCGCGCGCGGAAGCGGCTATCCTAACGATCGGGCCGAATGATCGGGGTTTGGCGATCGGGCCGCCGCAACGGCGGAGGGGCAAGGGCGTGACGGAGAAACAGGCGGGCCGGCGGCTGCGGCTGCACACGGTGACGATGATCACCGCGCTGGCCACGGCGTTTCTGATGGCCGGGCTGACGCTTGGGGTGGGCGGCGCCTTCGTCCGGGTGCTCGACCTCGCGGAGGAGGCGGACCGCGCCATCGTTCCCCAGATCGCCCGCCAGCACCAATACGCCGTCTTCGCCGCCCGCATGGGCCAGCTCGCCGAGGCCGTCCTGCGCTCGCGCTCGCCGGAGGAGCGCGCCGGTGCCCTGGCCGAGGTGGAAGGCGTGTCGCAGCGCTTCGCGGCGGACGCGGCGGCTCCGGAGCTTCTCCAGCGGCTCGAAACGGCCATCCAGGCGGTGCGCCGCACGGCCGAGCGGGCCGATGCCATCGACGCCCTGGCGGCCCAAGCCATCACTTTGCAGCGAAAGGGGGACGAGGCGTTCCTGAGCCTGCTGCGCTCCGGCGCCCCCCTGGCGGTGCAGGAGCCCTACCACCGCGCGCTGGAGGCGCTGGCCGCCGGGCTGATCGCGACGGACACGGAGCAGCTCGCCGCCGAGGTCGCCCGCTTCCACGAGCACGCCGCCGCGGTGGTGAACGCGCTGATCCCGCTGGAGCCGGGGGAGCGGGCGCCGCTGGCCCGCACCGCGCGCGACCTCGACGGGCTGGGCGCGCTGTTCACCCTGCGCCGGACCATCCTGGCGGAGGCGGGTCTGATGGGGCTGGAGACGGAGATCGCCCACGGCGTGCTGAACGACCTCAGCGGCAGCCTGACCGACGCCGCCGCGACCAACACGCGGCGCATCGCCGACACCTTGACCGATCAGGCGCGCAGCGGTCTGTGGATCGTGCTGGTCGGGCTGGGCATCGCCTCGGCGGTGCAGACGCTGCTCTACGTGCTGCTGCGCGTCCATGTGGTCCGCCCGATCCGCCGCGCCTCGCAGGCGCTGGCCATGGTTCAGAAGGCGCGCCGCACCGTCCGTCTGCCGCCCGCCCTGTTCGCCGAGCTTCAGGCCATCTCCACCAGCGTCGAGCGGTTCGGCACGGCGCTGGTGGAGACCCACGCCTACGCCGAGGCGCTGAAGGCGGGGGAGGAGCGGATGCGCGCGATCCTGGCGGCCTCGCCCTTTCCCATCGTGATCGTCCGGCGGTCGGACGACGCCGTCCTGTTCGCCAACCCGCAGGCCGAGGCGCTGTTCGGGACCGAGGGGGAGCGGCTGGCGCTGACGCGCAACGCGCGCTTCTTCGTTTACCCGTCCGACGCCGCCCGGCTGTCCCGTCTGGTGGCCGAGCAGGGGGCGGCGAGCGATCTGGAGATGGAGATGCGCACCGCCGGGGGGCGGCCCTTCTGGGCGATGATCTCCGCCGTGGAGATCCATGACGTGGACGAGCCGGCCATCCTCATCGCCGTCAACGACATCACCCTGCGCAAGCGGTCGGAGGAGGAGACGGAGGCCGCCAAGCAGCGCGCCGAGAGCGCCCTGGCCGATCTGCGCGACACCCAGGCCCACCTGATCCAGGCGGAGAAGATGGCCTCGCTTGGCGGGATGGTGGCGGGGGTGGCGCACGAGGTGAACACGCCGGTGGGCATCGCCCTGACCGGCATCACCCACTTGGCCGACCAGACCCGCAAGGTGGTCCGCGGGGTCGAGGCCAACACGCTGCGCCGCGCCGACTTCACCGGTTATCTGACCACCGCCGGGGAGGCCTGCCGGCTGATCGAAACCAACCTGAACCGAGCCGCCGAGCTGATCCAGAGCTTCAAGCAGACCGCGGTGGACCAGACCAGCGAGGAGCGGCGCCGCGTCGATCTGGCCGCCTATCTGGACGACGTGCTGACCAGCCTGCGCCCGCGTCTGAAGCAGACCCCCCACCGCGTGGTGATCGACTGTCCGGCGGGCCTGTGGGTGGACAGCTATCCCGGCGCGCTGTTCCAGGTGCTGACCAACCTGACCATGAACGCGGTGGTCCACGCCTATCCGGACGGGCGGGCCGGCACGCTGACCGTCGCCGCGACCCGCCCCAACCCGCAGGAGGTCGAACTGCGCTTCTGCGACGACGGCTGCGGCATTCCCGCCGCCCATCTGGGGCGCGTCTTCGACCCCTTCTTCACGACGCGGCGCGGCGAGGGGGGGAGCGGGCTTGGCCTGCACATCGTCTACAACATCGTGACCACCCGCCTGCGCGGCAGCATCCGGGTCGAAAGCCGGGTGGAGGGCCGGGAGGGCGGCCAAGAGGGTGGAGGCACCTGCTTCGTCCTGCGCTTCCCCGCCGAGGCTCCCCCCGCGGTGGACTCCGGTGAACCGGCGGCGGTCAGGGCGGAGCCGGTGAGCTGAAACGGAAAAGGGCGCGCCGGAGGTCCCGGCGCGCCCTTCGCTGCAAAGCTTGAAGGCGATTAATGGAAAGCGGTTACTTGCTGCCGTCCGGGCCGCAGTTCGGGGTGCCCGGCGGGCAATGGGTGCCGGTCGCGGTCTGGTTGTCGCGGGCCGGGTTGCTGCTGGTGGCGCTGCCCAGGCCCGACGGCGCCGTGGTCTGGCCCTGCCAGGTGCCGCCCGACGAGCCGCTGCCCATGGTGCCGCTGCCCATGGTGCCATTGCCCATGGTGCTGCCCGACGAACCGGGCACGGTGGTCCCCGGCGAGTTCATGGTGCCGGTCGAGCCGGCGGTGCCCGGCGTGGTGACGCTGCCCGGGGTGGAGCCCGGGCCGGAGGTGCTCAGGCCGGTGGACGGCGAGGTCGTGGTGCTGGGAACGGTCGGGCTCACGGCGGTGCCGCCCGACTGGGCGACGGCGGAGCCGGCCATCAGGGCGAGGGCCGACGCGGCGGCGATCAACAGGGTACGCATCCTCATCTCTCCATCTGGTGGCGGCGCCCTTTGGCCGGGCGCCTTCCTGGCGGGGGTTCGGGCGGGGATTCAGTCCGGCGCCCTGCGGCGCGCCCGTCCCCCATTCGCCACTCCCAACAGAAGGCCCGGCGCATCGTTGCGGAGAAACCGGACGGTCATCCAATCTTTTGGTCCGATCTTTTGGCGAGCCACCCGCCGTCCGGGCGTTCCGTCCGCCCCCACCCAGATGCGGATGCCGGGCGATTCCGGAGCAGCCGGTCGCCTTGCGGAACAGGCCGCCGCCGGAAGAGTTGACGCAAGCACCGTTACGGCACGTCGAGGCAGGAATGAGCGATCATCGGGATGCGGCGGACCATGCCGGGGTGCGGCCCATTCTGCGCCCCGGCGCCACCTGCTGGCGGACCGAGCGCGCGGACCGGGTGGCCGTGCTGGTCGATGGCGCCGCCTTCTTCGCGGCGGTGCGCGCCGCCCTGCTGCGGGCGCGGCGGTCGGTGATCCTGCTCGGCTGGGACATCGATCCGCGGATGCGCCTCGACCCCCACGACCCGGAAACGCTGGGCGATTTCCTCGCCCGCCTGATC
This sequence comes from Azospirillum argentinense, assembly GCF_000632475.1. Taxonomy (NCBI): domain Bacteria; kingdom Pseudomonadati; phylum Pseudomonadota; class Alphaproteobacteria; order Rhodospirillales; family Azospirillaceae; genus Azospirillum; species Azospirillum argentinense. Next base: position 2,692,566 of record NZ_CP007793.1, on the reverse strand, counting down.
CGCCACCACCCGTCGCTGCAGATCCACGCGCTGAAGTGGGACATGCCGTTTCCCATCTCGCTGGAGCATCCGCATGGGCCGCTGGAGCGGCTGAACCGGCGCACCGGCCCGCGGCTGACGCTGGAGCTGGACGACGCCCTGCCCGTGGGCGCGGCGCAGCACCAGAAGCTGGTGGTGGTGGACGATGCGCTGGCCTTCTGCGGCGGCATCGATCTGGCCGGCGACCGCTGGGACACGCCGGAGCATCGCGACAACGACCCGCGCCGCCGCTGGCCGACCGGGGAGCTTCACGCCCCGCGCCACGACGTGATGATGGCGGTGGACGGCCCCGCCGCCCGCGCGCTGGGGCTGATGGCGCGCGAGCGCTGGAGCCACGCCACCGGGCAGGCGCTGCCGCCCCCGCCGCCGGAGGGGTTTCTCGCGGGCGCCGCCGACCCCTGGCCGGAGGGGCTGCACCCGCTGATCACCGACGCGGATGTGGGCATCGCCCGCACGCTTCCCGACTGTCTGGTCGGCCGTCCGGTTCGCGAGAACGAGGCGCTGACCTTCGCCGCCATCGCCGAGGCGCGCCACAGCATCTATCTGGAGAACCAGTATTTCGCCTCCTTCCGCGTGGCCGAGGCGCTGGCCCGGCGGCTGCGCGAGCCGGACGGGCCGGAGGTGGTGGTCGTCGTTCCCATGGAAAGCCCGAGCTGGTTCGACCGCATGGCCATGGACACGCCGCGCGGCGTCGTGCTTCAGGAGCTGCGCGCCGCCGACCGCCACGGGCGCCTGCGCGCCATGACCCCGCTGACCGAGGGCGGCAACGGCATCGTCGTGCATTCCAAGCTGATGGTGGTGGATGACCGGCTGCTGCGCATCGGGTCGAGCAACCTGAACAACCGCTCCATGGGCTACGACACCGAATGCGATCTGGCGGTGGAGGCGCCGCCGGGCGACCGCAGCGACGCCAACCGCAGCACCGGCAACGCCATCGCCGCGGTGCGCAACCGCCTGCTGGCCGAGCATCTGGGTGTGGACCCGTCGGAGATGACCGCCGCCGTCCGCGCCACGGGAAGTCTGGTGGCCGCCATCGACCGGTTGAACAAGCCGTCCGGACGCCGCTTGGCGCCGCTGCCCGACACCGACCCCGGCCTGACGGAGCAGGCTTTCGCCGCCCTGCGCATCGCCGACCCCGACCGCCCGGAGGAAGCCTGGGCCGTGTGGAAGCGCATGCCCCCGGCCCCGGCGCCGGCCCGCTCCCTGACCCGTGCGGTGGGGGCGGCCCTGTTCACCGCCGGGGCGATCGCCGGGGTCTACGCGGTGGCGCGGGCGATGGTCGAGACCGAGCGCGGCGACCGCTGAGCGGCGCGGCGCGCAGGTCGGTCAGGCGGCGCGCTTCCGGACGCCGGACAGGCCGCGCAGATCCTCCTCCAGACCGTTCAGCCGGGCCAGCCCGCCACTGATCGCGTCCAGCTCCCGCCGCAGCCCCTCGGGAACGCGCAGGTCCCCGGCGAAACCGGCCAGCGTGTCGGTCAGGGAATCGCCCAGCCGGTCCAGCTCACCCATCAGCCGCCGCTCGTGCCCGGCGACGTCCTGCTGGCCGGCGCTGAGGCTTTGCAGGCGGTCGGCCAGATCGGACAGCAGCGCGTGCTCGGCGGCCACCTTGGCCTGGGCGTCCTGCCCGGCGATCTGCTGGGCGATCGCCTGCTGCATGCGGTCGATGCCCTTCTGGATCACCTGGATGGCCTCGTTCGACTGGCGTGCCAGATCGCGCACCTCGTTCGCCACCACGCGGAAGCCGTGGCCGTATTCCCCGGCCCGCGTCGCCTCGATGGCGGCGTTCAGCGCCAGCATGTTGGTGGCGGACATGATGCGGGTGATGGCGTTGACCGAATCCTCAAGCGCGCGGGACTCCGCGACGATCTGCTCGAACCGCGTCAGGTCGGAGGTCGCCTCCGCCCGGCGGCGGTCGAGATGCTCCTGGAGGCTGGCGAGAAGCGTGTGGTTCTCCGTCGCGCGACGCTGGGCGTCGTCGTGGCGGCCGGCGATCTGCACCCCGCTGTCGCGGATGAAGCCGACCAGGGAGGCCACCGCGTCCTGCGTGTCGGACAGGCGGGCGCGCAGGGCCTGCACCTCCCGCTCCGCCTGATCAAGCGCCCCGCCGACGCGGGCCTTGGCCAGCTCGACCGCCTGCGGCACCTCGGCGATGGCGCGCTCCGCCTCCGGTGGGATGCCCTGGGGGCGGCGCGCGAAGGCCAGCCGGGCGGCGCACAGGCTGCCGAACTCGTCCAGCGGGCCGTCCATGCCGTTGTCGCGCAGCAGGCGGCGCCACTCCTCCGAATCCCGGTGCAGGGTGACGAACAGGCGGTTGGCCTCGTCCGTCGTCAGCGTCTCGCCGTCGAAGGTCAGTTGTTCGTGCGGGATGAAGTTGAACAGCGACGTGACCATGGTCCGCCGCGTTTCCAGAACCCAATATTGCACGACCATCACCACCATGATGGTGACGATCATGCCGAGCGCCGCCGCCGGCCCCTCCGGCACGCCGAAGCGGTGCAGCGTGGCGTTCCACAGCGGGTTGAGGAGAACCACCACCACGATCACCGGCAGGCCGATGATGAGGAGAAGCAGAGCCTGCGCCTTCAAAAATCCCCTGCTGAGCATCGCTCCCTCGTCACCCTGTCCAGTGGTCATTCCGAATCCCCGCGCAATCAAAAGGACGCCGTGGTCCCTCATGTTCGCGCATCGTAAAACCACACACCTTAAAAGGTAAAGAAGCATTGATTTTGCCCTGCATTCGAGACAATTTTTCCGAATGACCGGGCTTCCTGCGCAATGGTGGAGCGGGAAAAACGGCCGGAAATCGGGCCGGAATCGAAGCGGGCGAGCCGTTTCCGGCCCGCCCTTTCTTGTTCAAGCGCAATGTGCGTCAAATGGCAGCATGGCCCGTCAGGAGCGCGTCTCCGCCACCGAGCCCGGCTCGGAAATCACGATGTCGACGCGGCGGTTCTGCTGGCGTCCCGACTCCGTGCTGTTGGAGGCGACCGGCTGGGCCGACCCCAGGCCCTGGGCGGCGATGCGGCTGGGGTTGACGCCGCGCGCGGTCAGCGCGTCGCGCACCGCCATGGCCCGCTCCTCCGACAGGCGCAGGTTGGTGGCCGACGAACCGGTGGTGTCGGTGTAGCCCTCGATCCGCACGGTCCGTTCCGGATTGCGCTGGAGGAAGTTGGCGAGTTCGCTCAGACGCGCGTCGGCGCCCGGCGTCAGACGGGCGCTGCCGGTGGCGAACAGCACGTCGCCCAGCGACATCACCAGACCGCGCTCCGTCCGCTCCGCCTGAAGGGCGCGGATCTGGTCCTGGAGGCGGTAGGTCTCGGCGTTGGCGACGACCTGCTGCGCGCCCTTCATCGCCGCCACGTCCTGGGCGATCTGGAGCTGCCGGTTGGCGAGATAGGCCTGATGGTCCATCTCCGCGGAGTTGCCGTCGCTGCGCGCCCGCTCGCCGCGCTGCAGCGCCTCTTCGGCGCGGCGCAGCTCCAGCGTGGCGTTGCTGGCCAGCTGCGGGTTGGCGGCGGCGCCGGCATAGGACTGGCGCGCCTGGGCCAGCGCCGGCGTGTCGTCCGGGGTGGCGCAGGCACCGAGCGACAGGGCGACGACGCCCAGCGACGCCAGGGCCAGACTTTTCCGCACCGTTTGGGATTTCTTTGTGGTGTGCATCACGGCGTGCCCTCCAGCGTGCGCGGGGAATCCCAGGTCGAGGTCCCGCTCATGCCCGACGGGGCCAGGGGAGCGGCCGCGGAAGCGGCGGGCGCCCGGCCCGGAAGCGGAGCGCCCGGCATACCGGCCTTGGGGTTGGCGAGCGTGCGCACGGCGCTGGCGGCCTGCTGCGCCGTCGCGCGCTGCGAACGCACGGTGGCGAGTTCGGCGTCGGCCTGCGCCTGCTCGGCGAGGCGGCGGGCCTTGGTCCGCTCGTCCTCGCGCATGGCGGCGTCGGCGGCGGCCAGCTTCTCGCGGGCGGACTGGAACTCCGCGGGGGCGTGTTCGAGGGCGCCGGCCCGTTCGGCCTGCTGAATGGCCTGCGCCGACGCGCCGAGCTGGGCGGTCGGCGGCGGCACGCTGCCGGCGCAGGCGGCCAGCCCGAGCGACGCCGACAGGATGGTCGCGGCCCTCCATCCCACCCTGGGCCATCCCAATGTCGAAATGCTGTTGCGGTTCATGCTGCGGCTTCCCGAATGACCGCGGCGCACGGCCGCGGGAGAGTGTTCGCCGCTCCAACGCGCCGTCGGGTGGAAGGTTCCTTCTCCGCACATCCGCGCCGGGAAACGCCCCGCCTGCGCGCAAAAAGACGGCCGGGGGAGTGCCCCGGCCGCAAGGTCTGCCTGAATGGGAGGGTGGATGGGGAGGTGGTTACTTCTGGATGCCGATGACCTGCTGCTGGGCCTTGTTGCCGATGCCGGCGGAGAGGTTGGAGACGGTGCCGAGGTTCTGGTTGAACAGGGCGCCCGGCGCACCGAACTGCATGGCCTTGACCTGCTGCTGGGCGGTGTTGCCGATGCCGACCGCGCTGTTGCTGACGGTGCCGGCGTTGCTGTTGAAGCCGCCCAGAGCGAAGGGCGTCTTCACACCGCCGCCCATCCCGCCGGCCTGCACGCCAACCACCTGCTGCTTGGCCTTGTTGCCGACGCCGGCGGCGAGGTTGGAGACGTTGCCCAGGTTGGAGGCGGTGCCGAAGGGACCGGCCAGCCCGCCGCCGGCCTGGACACCCATCACCTGCTGCTGCGCCTTGTTCTGGATGCCCGCGGCGGTGTTGGAGATGACCCCCAGGTTGCTGGCGTTGCCGAGCGGGATGCCGCCGGTCATCAGGTCGCCGGCGAAGGCCGGGGCGGAGCAGAGCAGGGCGACGGCGGCGGCGATCAGGGTGGTGCGGCGCATGGTGTGGTTTCCTTCCGGTGTCTGGGGAGTTGGTGTCTGGGGGATTTGTCTGCCGGTTCCGTCTGCGTCGGGGCCCGGCCTGTCCGATGACCAGACACTACGCCCCGCCGCCCATCCCCGCTGTGGCCTGCGCCACACTCGGACGCGGTTTGCCTTCGCGGCTCCAAGTTTGACGTTCATCAAGACTCCGCCCGGCAAAGCGGTGTTTCCTTGCGGCCCATGACCACCGATCTTCTTCTCGCCGCCCTGTTCCTGTTCGCCACCCACGCCGTGCCGTCCTGGCCGGGGGTGCGGCCGTGGCTGATCGCCCGGCTTGGGCGGGGCGGGTTCGTCGCCCTGCATTCGCTGGGTTCGCTGCTGGCGCTTGGGCTGTTCGTCTGCGCCTACCGCGAGGCCGGTGGCGGGGAGCCGCTGTTCGTTCCCGCCGGCTGGGCGGCGCCGCTGGTCGTCGCGCTGATGCCGCTGTCCTTCCTGCTGATCGCCGCCCGCGTCACCAGCAAGGTTGGCGAGCCCGACGCCCCAAACCCGCCGCGGGGCATCTACCGGATCACCCGCTTTCCCGGCTCCATGGGGCTGCTCCTGTGGGCGCTGCTGCACCTGCAAGCCACCGGGGACGGGCGGCGGGTTGTGCTGTTCGTCGCGATGGCGGCCATCGCCCTGTTCGCCATGGTCAAGAACGACTGGCTGCTGCGCCGCAGCGCGGCCGGGCGGGCCTACCGGGCGGAGACCTCGGCGCTGCCCTTCGCCGCCATCCTGGCCGGACGCCAGCGCTTCCGTCCCGGCGAGATCGGCTGGGGCCGTGTGCTGGGCGCGCTGGCCGCCTACGCCGCGATGATCGCGGTGCATCCCTGGCTGTTCGGGGTCAGTCCGCTCTATTGGCTGTAGCGGATAGGTCTGCGGCACGCCGGTGCGGTCCGCCTGTTGACGGTCATGACAACAGACCGCCGAGGAGGGACAGCGCCATGGAGCATCACACCGGCCCCGACGACCCCCGCGTCCGCGAGCGCGCCCACGCCATCTGGGAGCGGGAGGGCCGTCCCGAGGGGCGCCACATCGAGCATTGGCAGCAGGCCGCCCGCGAGATCGCCGAGGAGGACGCCGTCCCCGGTCCGGAGGCGGGGCTGCAAACCCCCGACAGCGCCAGCGAGCGCGCTCTGCACGAGGCCGCCGAGCATCTGCGCGGCGTGGACGCGCACAGCCACCACCGCCAGTCGTCGCCGGCGGAAGGCTGACGGCGGGCCGTCAGTCCTCGTCGTCCAGGGACAGTTGACGGACTTCCAGTCGGGGATCGGGCCGTTGGGAATCGGGCTGCGGCAGCGGGCGCGGCTCCGCCGCCCGGCCTGCGGCAGGAGGCGCGGCGGCGCGCGGCGGGCGCAGCGGCTTGTTCACCGTCCCGCGCGGCCCGATGCTTGGCTCGTCGCCGAAGTCGGGCAGGGGCGGGCAGCGGTCCATCACCGCGCGCATCAGCACGGCCACGCGGTCCGTCTGCTTGCGCAGGCCCTGCCCGCGCTCCCCGTCGTAGAGCGGGTCGTCGAGGAACTTGCGGATCTCCATCAGCGCGCGGAACTCCACCCCCACCGTCTCGTGGGTGCCGATCGGCAGCGCCTTGACCCGCGCGAAGGTGTTGAAGAAGCCCAGGCTCTCCTCCACGAACAGGATCACCATGCGGGCGTGCAGGCGTTCCAGCGCGGTGGTCATCGGGCCGATCAGCTCCTCCATCTCCGATGGGGCGGCGTCCAGCCGTTCCTGGGTCACCGCCGCCAGCGAGAAGAAGTCGCGCACCTTGCGGGAGAATTTGCGGTAGCGGCCCATCCCGCCGACCGACACGCGCTCCCGCGCCGCCGCCGCCAGATCCCCGCACTTCTTCAGCATGTCGTCGAGCCGCATCAGCATGCGGGCGACTTCGCGCTGGCGCTGGGCCGCGCTGACCATGGGGGCGGGCGGTGCCTGCCGGCGGGGAGGGGAGGGGCGGCCGATCATCAGACCATGGTTATCCCGATCCGGTTCGCCGGGTCTAGTTCGCCGTGCGGACGTTCAGCACCCGTTCGCTGCCGCCGCGCAGGACGGTCACCTGAAGCGGCGTGCCGGCCCGCACCAGACCCATGCGGTTGCGGAAGTCGGTGGCGCTGCGCACCGGGCGCCCGTTCACCGCGGTCACCACGTCGCCGCTGCGGAAGCCGGCGCGCTCGGCGGCCGATCCGCGCTCCACCTGGGCGATGACCGCCCCGGCGTCGCCGGCCAGATTCATGCTGTCGGCCAGATCGGGGGTCAGGTCCTGGATGGAGACCCCCAGCCGGCCGCGCCGCACCTCGCCATACTCGACCAGCTGCTCCATCACCGAGCGGACGATGCTGACCGGGACGGCGAAGCCGATGCCGACCGACCCGCCCGCTGGCCCGATGATGGCGGTGTTGATGCCGACCAGCTCGCCGTTGAAGTTCACCAGCGCGCCGCCGGAATTGCCGGGATTGATGGAAGCGTCGGTCTGGATGAAGTCCTCGTACCCCTCGATCTTCAGCCCGCTGCGGCCGAGCGCCGAGACGATGCCGGAGGTCACCGTCTGACCCAGCCCGAAGGGGTTGCCGATGGCGACCAGGAAATCGCCGACCTTGAGCTGGTCCGAATCGCCCCAGGGCAGGGCGGTCAGCTTCTCCGCCTCGATCTTCAGCAGCGCGATGTCGGTCGCCGCGTCCCGCCCGACCAGCTTGGCGCGCAGGCGGCGGCGGTCCTTCAGGGTGACGGCGATCTCCTGCGCGTTCTCCACCACATGGGCGTTGGTGATGACGTAGCCGCGCCGCGCGTCCACGATCACGCCCGACCCGGCGCTGACCTGCGGGCGGGCCTGCTGCTCGGGGACGTTGAAGAAACGGCGGAAGAAGGGGTCGCGGAGCAGCGGGTTCTCGGCCTGCGGCGCCCGCGACAGGACGGCGATATTGACGACGGCGGGGGTCACCTGTTCCAGCATCGGCGCGATGGTCGTCACCCCGGTGACCCCGGCGGGCAGGGCTGCCGCGGCGGGTGCTGGGGCCAGGCCCGCGCCCGGAACGCCGATCCCCAAAAGCCCGGCCACGCACGCCGCCCCTGCAAACCGAAGCGCCGCGAACCGAAGCGTCGTCGTCATCGGCATCTTGTCCCCGTTCCTGTTGTTCCGTACCGCGTTGGCGCGGCTGATGTGGGCGAACGGCGCCCTTGGGTCAAGCCTGTGCGCCCTTTGCCCCACCGCCCTTTGCCTTACTGCCCGCCGCGCCGGGGCAGAGAAGTATAGGGCAGCGGCGGCGACGGGAGAATCCTCAATGCCGCGTCACCGCCCTCTTTCCCAATTCCGACCCGGTGAACGGCTTCCATGATTGGTTGCATGACGAGGGGTGCGTCATCGCGCACCGCCCATGACTTCATTAAGACTTTGTTCAGCGGGATCTGCGAGGCAGAGATGTGCAGGATTTGCCTGAAATCCAGGCCATGTCTGGTGTAACCTCAGTTTTCCTAAGACGTGCTTTCCTCCATGGCGGAATCTCAACAGCGGCCCGCCGACGGTGACGACGATGAGCGACGTTCCTCTGATGGAACTGACCGAGCATGACTACCTCCAGATGGAGGAGGCGCTGTCGCAGACCGCGCGCGGCCGCGCGTTCCTGCGCATGCGTGACCGACGATCCCGCGTGGTCGCGGTGGACGAGTTCCATCGGCTGACCGGCGCGCTGGAGCAGCAGGTCAACCGGCTGCGCGGAGTGGACCCCGGCGCCTTGTCCCGTCCGGTGCCGGGCGGCGGGATGGACAGCGGCCTGGGCGACGGCCTGCAGCTTCAGCAGGAGCTGATGTCGATCACCCAGGTGGTGCGCGAGACGCGCAGCGACATCGCCGCGCTGCGCCCCGCCGACACCGGGTCGAACCGCATCGAGGCGGCGACCGGCGAGCTGGACGAGATCGTCGCGGCGACGGAGCGGGCGACCACCGACATCCTGAACGCCACCGAGAAGATCCAGGAGATCACCCAGGGCATCCCGCGCACCGATCCCGACATCGCGGAGATGGTCGACGCCATCGACGCCTGGAGCATCGAGATCATGACCGCCTGCGCCTTCCAGGACATCACCGGTCAGCGCACCACCAAGGTGGTCAACACGCTGCGCTACATCGAACAGCGCGTGAACACGATGATCGAGATCTGGGGCGTCGACCGCATCGCCTCCGCCACGGAAACCGCGTCCATGGGCGAGGGGGCGTCCCACCGCAAGCTGGGCGACACCCGGCCCGACGCGCATCTGCTGAACGGCCCGCAACTCGGCGGGCCGGAGGTCAGCCAGGACGACATCGACGCCCTGTTCGACACGCTGGCCACCCAGATCCCCCAGGTGCTGGAGCGGGCCGAGCCGGCCGAGGCGCCGGCACCGCCCCCACCGCCTCCGTCTCCGCCTCCCGCCGCTGCGAAGCCGGCTCCGCGACCCGCCGCCCCGGCGCCCGAACCGTCGGGCGGCGGCAGCGAGATTTCGCAGGCCGACATCGACGCGCTGTTCGCCTGAGGCGCCGATGGCGAACGACGGCTCCCACAAATCCCGGATACGCTTGAGCCAGGAGCAGCTGGACCGGGTGTGCGAGCGCCATGTCCGCTTCACCGAGGGGCGGCCCAACGGCGCCCGCGCCAACCTTCCCTTCTTCGACCTGACCGGGCTCGACCTGTCGGGCCGCAACCTGACCGGCGCGCATCTGTCCGGCGCCATCCTGCGCGACGCCCGGATGCAGGGAACCATCCTGGACCACGCCGACCTCTACGGCGCGGACCTGCGCGGCGCCGACCTGTCGGAAGCCCGGCTCTACCGCACCGACATGCGCGGCGCCAACGTGCGCGGCGCCATCCTGGACGGCGCGGTGATGGTGGAGGTCGACCTGCGCGACGGCAGCGTCGCCAACCGCAGCGCGTCCGGCGAGCTGAAGGTGGTCGGGTTCGAGCCGGGACCGGCGGATATGGCCTCGGCCAAGCTGACCAACGCCGACATGGCGCGGGCCAAGCTGTCGGGCAGCTTCGCGCGGGCGGCCGACTTCACCAACTCCCGCCTGTCGGGGGCGCGGCTCCAGCGCACCGATCTGCGCGACTGCAACTTCTCCGGAGCCGACCTCCAGGGGGCCGACCTGAACGGCGCCGACCTGCGCGGCGCCATCCTGGACGGCGCCAAGGTGTCGGAGCTGGACCTCGTCACCTCCATCCGCACCGACGAGGAGGCCGTGGCCGCCGCCCAGGCGCCGCAACCGCTTCTGGAGCCGGACGAGGACCCGGCGGCGGAGCCCGCCCGCCCGGCGATCGCGGCGGCGGACATCGAGGTTCTGCTGCACCAGCACCTGCTGTGGCTCGGCACCAGCGGCCAGAAGGGGCGCCAGCTCGACCTGACCGGCCTCAACCTCGACGGAGCGGACCTGTCGGGCAAGGTGCTGACGCTCGCCAAGGGCTCCGGCGTGCGGCTGCGCCACGCCCGGCTGAACGGCGCGCAGCTCCAGGCGGCCCAGTTCGACGGCGCCGATCTGCGCTCCGCCGACCTGCGCGGCGCCGACCTGCGCGGCGCGAAGCTGGACCGCGCGATCCTGATCGACGGCTGCCTGGACGGGGCCAATCTGGGGATGCTGCTGATCAGCGCCGGGGCGAAGGTGATGCGCGCCTCGCTGGTGCGCGCCCGCATGGCCGGCGCCTCGCTCAGCGCCACGAACATGAAGGGTTGCGACCTGACGCTGGCCGACCTGACCGGCTGCGACCGCAGCGGCGCGATCTTCGACGAGGCCATCCTGGACGGCGCCCGGCTGGGCAGCGCGTAAGGGTTCAGGGCCGATTCACCGCAAAGAAAAAGCCCCTCCCCGGCGGACCGGGAAGGGGCTTTTTTCTTGCTGCGACCGACGCGCGGCTAGGTCGCTCCCTGAGGAGCGATCTGGCCTCCCGGTGCGACGCCCGGCTGGCCGGTGACCGGCTCCGTCACCTGATGGGTGATGGCCGCCGGCGCCGACTCCGGGCTCATCAGCGACATGCTGACGGTCGGAGTCTTCCATTCCAGGCTGTCGAAGGCGCCGCAATGGCCGCACAGGCCGCCCCAGCTCGGGCTGACCGCGTTGCAGGCGCTGCAGGTCCAGGCCGCGTCCGCCGGGGCGTTGGCCGCCTGGGCCAGCCAGGCGCGCGCCGCCTCCTCGTCCTGCCGCTCCGCCCGCTCCAGCTCGGCCAGGAGTTGGAAGACGCGGCGGGAGGGCCGCATCTCCAGGGCCTTGGTCAGATGGGCGCGGGCCTCGCCCCAGAGCTGGGCGTCGAGGGCGGCGCGGGCCACGGCGAGCAGCGACTCGACGTCGTTGGGCGCGTGGTTGCGCAGCTTCTCGAACAGCTTGACGCGGGTCATCGGGTCGTAGCTCGACACCACCTCGCGGTATGCCGAGGTCAGGTCCGGGTGCGGGTTGACGCGCCAGCAGCGCTCGATGGTCTTGGCGGCGTTTTTGTGCTTGCCGATGGCCATCTGCAGCCGGGCCGCGCGGGCCGCCGCCGGGACGAAGCCGGACAGCAGGTCGTGCGCCGCCTGGGCGTGCGACAGGGCCGAATCGGACCGGCCGCGGCGCTCCGCCTCGAAGCTGCGCTCCAGAAGCAGGGTGGCGCGGTGGCGGCGGCCGTCGTCGGGGTTGATGGCGCCGGCCTGCACGGCCTGCTGCAGCGTGCCTTCCGCCGCCGCCCATTCGCCCGAACGGGCTTCCAGGTCGTACAGCGTGCCGAGCAGCCAGGGCGTGTTGGGCTGAAGCGACTGGGCGCGGCGGGCGAGCTGCAGCGCCTCCACCCGGTCGCCGGCCTTCAGCGACTGCGTCAGCAGGCCGCGCAGGCCGAGGAAGGCGGTCTCCGGCCGGTCGAGCATGGCGGTGAAGTATTCCTTCGCCGCGCGGTCGTCGCCCTGGAGCTGGGCGGCCTGGGCCGACAGCAGCATGGTCAGCGGCGGCTCGTTGAGCAGCCCGTCGGCCTTGCGCGCCATCTTGCGGGCGGTCGTGGCGTCGCCGGCGGCGACGGCGACCATGCCGCGGGTCAGCGCCTGATAGCCGCGCTCGCGCCGGCGCGACCGGCGGTAGCGGCCGTAGTTGCGCGGCGCGCCGAGGATGGCGCGGGCCAGCCGGTACAGGACGATGCCCGCCGCCAGAGCCGCCACGCCGATCAGGATGGCGATGCCGATGCCGGTCTCGACGACGTAGCCCTGCCAGTTGATGGCGAGGGTTCCGGGGTGGTTGGCCAGCCAGACCGCGATCGCGACGACGATGGCGACCTTGATGATGAACCAGATGGCGCGTGTCATTGGGCCGCTCCCTTGACACCGGCGGACTGCGACAGCAGGCCGATGGCGCGGTTGGTGAGCTGCTGGCCGGCCTCGTTGGCGGCCAGACGGGCCTTGGCGTCGGCGATCCACGGGGCGGCGACCTGCGCCGCCGGGCCCTTCAGGGCCGCCAGCTCGTTGACCGCGCCGCCGAGATTGCCGGCCTGAAGCGCGGCTTCGGCGCGGGCGACCACCGCCGAGGCGCCGTCGCCGACCGCGTCGCCGCCCGAGCGGCGGACGGTGACCAGCGTGGCGATCTTGCCGGTGACCTGCTCCACCCAGTCGTTGCCCTCGCCCTGGTTGTCGGCGCGCACGATGTCGGACGCCATGGCGGAGAAGCGGTCGGTGAGCTGCGGCTGCGTCGGCACGCCCTTGGCGGCGTAGCCGGCCACGGCCTCCAGCGGCTGCGTCACCTGGGCGTCGCCCGACGCCACGGCGCGGACGGCCTGGAGTTCCTGCTGGAACGGCTGCCCGGCGGCCAGGGCGGAGCGGAGCTGCCCGGCGGCGAGCACCAGCGTCTGGGCGGCGGTGGCGGCGTCGCGGCGGGTCTCCACCACTTGGTTGACGGCGGCCAGCTCCTGCTTCAGCGCGTCAACCTCCTGGCGGATCTGCCCGGCGGCCTGGGCCTCGTTGCCCACGGCCTCGACGCGCTGCTGGACTTGGCCGAGCTGCTCGGTCAGCTGGGCGACGCGCGGGTCGGGCTCGGCCGGGGCGGCGGGGGCAGCGGCCTGCGGACGCTCCTCAAGCTGCTGGATGCGGGCGGTGAGCTGGCCGACGGCGTTGTCCAGCGTCTGCTGGTCGATGCCGGAAGCGGCGGCGTTGCCTTCGGTCGGGGCGGCGGCGGGGCGCTGCTCCAGCTTGGCGAGACGCTCGGACAGCTGCTGGATCTGGTTGCGCAGGGCCGGGTCGGGCTGCGGCGCCGGGGCCGCGGCGGACGGGGCAGCGGGGCCGCCGGCGTTGGGCCAGCCGGGAACGCGCGGGCCCCACCAGGGCTGCGACAGGGCGGCGGCGCCGACCAGCAGGGCGATCAGCGAGACGGCGGTGGCGAAGCCGGCGCCGGACTTGCGCTCCTCGCGCGGCGCCTCGTAACGCGGCGGCTCGTAGGAGGAGGTGGTGTAGGCGGGGGCGGGGGGCTCCACCGGCGGCGGCGTCTCGCTCTTGATCGTATCGGTCTTGAAGGGGTCGGCCTTGGCCTCTTCGATCCGGGTCTCCTCGACCTTGATCTCTTCGGAGCGGATCTCCTCGCCCTTGATCGTCTCGGCCTTCACGCCGTCGCCGGGCAGCGTGTCGGCGCCCGGCAAAGTGGAGGGCGGCAGAGTGTCCGCGGCGGGCGGCAGGGTGGAAGGCGGCAGGTCCGTGGCCGGCACCGGGCCACCGCCCGGCAGCGTGTCGGCGCCCGGCAGGGTGTCCTCGGCCTTGACGGGCTCGGCACTTTCGGAGAGGGGAGCGGTCGACGCGATGACAGGGGCGTCCGGCGGCAGCGGGATCACCGACCCGGCGGCGTCGGGAGCGCTGCGGTCCTCGCTCGGCGTGGCGGCTTCCAGGTCGGCTTCGCTCAGCTTGATCCGATGCTTGGCGGCGGAGGCGCGGAGGTCGGCGTGGCGGGCCAGCGGAATGGCGCCGCGCTTCTTCCAGCCCTGCACCGTGGTGACCGGGATGTCCAGCTTGTGGGCCATGGGGCGGATGCCGCCGAAGCGTTCGATGATGCGTTCGACGGCGGGGCCGCCGGACACTTGGTTCTGGTCGGCCATCTGGTTCTGGGGCGTCTGGTTCTGGTCGGACGGCGTGTGGCCGTTCGGGTCAGCCTCGTGTTCGGAGCCTGGGCGAGAGGTCATTGGGTGCCTTCTGGTCGCAGTTGTTCTCAACGAACGCCACACAAACCCCCAAGCGGATGCGCTCAAGCCCGGCCCGTGCCGCCGGACGGTTCCGGCAGCAGGCCGAGCAGAGAGTCCTGCTCCGGCCGTGGCGCCACCCGTACGTTCTGCCACGGTGTCACTCCCAGCTCACCGTACGCGCGGGCAGCCTCCGCGACCGCGGGGCTGAGGCAGAGCGCGTCCACTGTACGACAGCGGTCGATGAGCCCGGCCTCGGCGACAAGCCTAACAAACGAACGGGCGGTACGGGGAGAGAAAAACAACACGGCGTCCAGTGTTCCCGTACGCAACAGCGCCGCCGTGCCATCCGACAGCCGTGCGCTCGGAACGGCGTCGTACAGCGTTTCCCGCAGGATGGAAAATCCGGACTCGCCCAGCATGGCCGACAGGTCGCCGGCGAGCTTGGTTCCTGCGACATGAAGTAGCGGACCCGCCGCTGCGGTGCAGCGTCGGCGCACCAGATCGGCCAGCGCGTACACGTCGCCGGACGCGCTTTCCACCCGCGTGAAACCGGCCGCGCGGGCGGCGGTCGCGGTGGCGTCGCCGACCGCATAGACCGGACGGTCAAGCCGGCTCGTACGTCTGGTGTAGCCCCGTACGCCGTTTGCGCTGGTGAAGAGGAGGGCCTGTACGTTCCCGATGTCCGGCTCCGGCCCGTCCAGCCAGCGGATCTCCAGCATCGGCTCCGCCGACACGATGAAGCCCAGCGCGCGCAGACGGGCCGCCAGAGGCTCGGAATCCTCCGCTGGACGGGTGACCAGGATGTGAGGGGCCGCCATCGCCGGCCGCCGTCAGCTCTTGAAGAAGTCGGGCGGCAGGACCGCCTTGATCTCCGCCCCGGCGTCGGCGCCGATCGCCGCGGCGTCGGCGGCGCTGCCGTTGCGCTCCGCCCGGAAGACCTGCCGCCCGTCGTTGGACAGCACCTTGGCCTTCAAATGCAGGCGGTCGCCGTCCAGCGTGGCCAGCCCGGCGATGGGGGTGCGGCAGGAGCCGTCGAGCATGGCGAGCAGCGCGCGCTCCGCCGTCACGCGGGCCGTGGTGGCGGCGCAGTTCAGCGGGGCCAGCAGGGCGCGGGTGGCCTCGTCGGCGCTGCGGATCTCGATGCCGATGGCGCCCTGGGCGACGGCGGGAAGCATTTCCTCATGCTCCAGCACGGCGGTGATGCGGTCGGTCAGGCCGAGACGGCGCAGCCCGGCGAGCGCCAGCAGGGTGGCGTCGACCTCCCCGGCCTCCAGCTTGGCGAGGCGGCTCTGCACGTTGCCGCGGAAGGGCACGACCGTCAGGTCGGGCCGCCGCTCAAGGATCTGGGCCTGACGGCGCAGGCCGGCGGTGCCGACGACGGAGCCGGCGGGCAGCGTGTCCACCGTGTGACCGCCGCGCGAGAAGAAGGCGTCGCGCGTGTCCTCGCGCGGCAGGAGCGTGGAAATCTCCAGCCCGTCCGGCATCCAGGTCGGCACGTCCTTCATCGAATGGACGGCGAGGTCGGCGCGGCCGTCGAGCAGCGCGTCCTCCAGTTCCTTGGTGAACAGGCCCTTGCCGCCGGCCTCGGCCAGCGTGCGGTCCAGGATGCGGTCGCCGGTCGTCTTGAAGACGACGATCTCGATGGCGCCGGGGGCGGCCAGATGCGGGTGCGCCGCGATCAGCCGGTCGCGGGTCTCGTGGGCCTGCGCCAGCGCCAGCGGGCTGCCGCGCGTGCCGATGCGGAGCGGTTGGGTCATGAGGCCAGTGTTCTAGGCGATCCACCGCGGTTTGCAAGCCTTGGTGACGCGCGCGCTACTCTTTGGTGAAAGGGGAGGCGCGCCGCGCCGTGACCACCATGCGGCGGCTGTCCACCGTCCAGGGGGTGTCCTCGAAATCGCCGGCCAGCCGTTCGATGGTGAATCCGGCGCTCTCCAGCATCAGCTCCAGCTCGTAGCGGAAGATCA
Source organism: Azospirillum argentinense (assembly GCF_000632475.1). Taxonomy (NCBI): domain Bacteria; kingdom Pseudomonadati; phylum Pseudomonadota; class Alphaproteobacteria; order Rhodospirillales; family Azospirillaceae; genus Azospirillum; species Azospirillum argentinense. The sequence continues at coordinate 2,676,540 of NZ_CP007793.1, read as the reverse complement.
TCCGCCAGGTGAAGCCGTACTCGGTCACCGCGATCTTGCCGTCCGGCAACAGCTCGTCGTACCAGCCGTAAATGCGCTGGCATTGCCCCTCGTCCAGGCGGGTGGCCAGACTGTTGCGGATGTAGCGGTTGCCGCTGTGCGGGTTGCGCCGCGGCTCCGACGGGCTGGGCTTGGTCTCGGCGTCCATCGGCAGGGTCAGCGGGTTCATCACGTCCAGCGCCAACACGCCGCCCGCCGCCAGATGGGCGGCGGCGGCGGCCAGCGCGCGGCGCTCCCCCGGCAGGTCGGGGATCAGCATCAGCACGTTGAAGGGGATGATGGCCAGCCGGAAGTCCCGCACCGGCAGGTCCAGCGCCGCGGCGTCCTGCCGCACCGGATGGACGCGGGCCTGCACCTCCGGCGCCTCGCGCGCCAGCTTGGCGCGAAGCTGGTCGAGCATGGCGTCGGAGACGTCCACCGCCCACACCGCGTGCCCGGCGCGGGCCAGCGGGATGGTCAGGCGTCCGGTGCCGCAGCCGATCTCCAGGATCGGGCCGCCGGTCTCCGCCGCGCGCTCCGTATAGAAGGGCACGTCGCCCAGCATGCCGAGCCGGGCGAGCGTCGCGGCGTTTTCCGCCCGCGCCTCGCCGATCTCCAGCGACGGGTAATCGCCGTCGTAATAGACGATGCTGGCGTCGTGGTCGGGGACGTCCTTGTTCATGGAAAGGGAAAGTCCTGAAGAATCCGGGTCAAGACCCTATACCAGAGCGGTGGAGACGGCTAGTTTGACGGCCATCATGATCGTTCTTGGAATCGAAACGAGCTGCGACGAGACGGCGGCGGCCATCGTGACCGACGCGCGGGAGATCCGCGCCGACGTGGTGCTCTCGCAGCTGGACGACCACACGCCCTATGGCGGGGTGGTGCCGGAAATCGCCGCGCGCGCCCATCTGGAGCATCTGGACGGGCTGATCCGCCGCGCCATGGCGGAATCCGGGCTGGGCTTCGCCGACATCGACGCCGTGGCGGCGACCGGTGGGCCGGGGCTGATCGGCGGGGTGATCGTCGGCGTGATGACCGCCAAGGCCATCGCCGCGGCGCGCGGGCTGCCCTTCGTCGCGGTGAACCATCTGGAAGGCCACGCGCTGACCGCCCGGCTGACCGACGATGTGCCCTTCCCCTACCTGCTGCTGCTGGTGTCCGGCGGGCATTGCCAGCTTCTGGTGGTCGAGGGGGTGGGCCAATACCGGCGGCTCGGCACCACCATCGACGACGCGGTGGGGGAGGCGTTCGACAAGACGGCCAAGCTGCTCGGCCTCGGCTATCCCGGCGGGCCGCTGCTGGAGAAGGCGGCGGCGCTGGCGACGAATCCGGGCCGCTTCGACCTGCCGCGCCCGATGGTCGGGCGCCCCGGCTGCGATTTCTCCTTCTCCGGCCTGAAGACCGCGGTGCGGCGCCATGTCGAGGAGCTGGGGACTCCCCTCTCGGCGGAGGATCAGGCCGACCTCGCCGCCGCCTTCCAGACCACGGTCGCCGAGGTGATGGCCGACCGCTGCGCCCGCGCCATGCGCCAGTTCAAGGAGATGCACCCGCAGGGCGGCGCCCTGGTGGTGGCCGGCGGCGTGGCGGCCAACAAGACGCTGCGCGCCCGCCTGCAAAAGCTGGCCGACCGCGAGGGCATGCCCTTCGTGGCGCCGCCGCTGCGGCTGTGCACCGACAACGCGGCAATGATCGCCTGGGCGGGGATCGAGCGCTTGCGGCTGGGCCAGACCGACCCGCTGGACTTCGCCCCGCGCCCGCGCTGGCCGCTCGACCCCAGCGCGAAGCCGGCCATCGGCAAGGCCGGGGTCGGCTCCGGCGTGAAGGCGTGAGGGTGAGTCCGGCATGGCTTTGACCTTCCGCACCGCCGGGCGCGACGACGTGCCGGCGATCGTCCGGCTGACCGCCGACGACGCCCTGTCGACGGCCGGCGACGTCTACGCCGAGCCGCTGGACCCGCTCTATTGGGACGCCTTCGACCGCATGGGGGCCCAGCCGGGCAATTCCATCGTGCTGGCGGAGCGGGACGGACGGATCGTCGGCTGCTTCCAGTTCACCGTCACCCACGGGCTGGCCCGCCGGGGTGCGGCGCGGGCGACGGTGGAGGCGGTGAAGGTGGACAGCGCGCTGCGCGGCCAGGGGATCGGCAGCGCCATGATGCGGCACGCCATCGCGCTGGCCCGCGCCGAGGGCTGCGTGATGGTGCAGCTGACCAGCCAGACCCGGCGCACCGACGCCCACCGCTTCTACGAGCGGCTGGGCTTCCGGGCGAGCCATGTCGGGATGAAGCTCATGCTGACACCGGAGGCTTGACCGTCCGGGTTGCGGACCGGGGACGCTCCGCCTAAACAGTCGGCCAATCCTTCAGGCCAAATTTTAAAAACAGGGGGCATCCATGGCGGCAACGGACTTCCGGCGCATCGGCGTGATCGGCGGCGGGGCCTGGGGCACGGCGCTGGCTCTGGCCGCCCTGCGCGCCGGGCGGGAGGCCCTGCTGTGGGCGCGCGAGCCGGCGGTGGTCGAGTCGGTCAACGCCGCGCGCGAGAACCGCGACTTCCTGCCGGGCGTGACCCTGCCCGCCGCGTTGCGCGCGACCGGCGATCTGGCCGAGGTTGCCGCCTGCGACGCCATCCTGCTCGTCACCCCGGCCCAGCATCTGCGCAGCGCCTGCGCCGGCCTCGCCGCCCATCTGCGGACGGGCACCCCGCTGGTCGTCTGCGCCAAGGGGATCGAGCTGGACAGCCACGCCCTGATGAGCGAGGCCGCCGCGGCGGCGCTGCCGGTGGGGACCCCGCTGGCCGTGCTGTCCGGCCCGACTTTCGCGGCGGAGGTGGCGCGTGGCCTGCCGACCGCGGTGACGCTGGCCTGCGCCGACGCCGCGCTGGGCGCCCGGCTGGTCGAGGCGCTGGGCAGCCGCACCTTCCGCCCCTACCTGTCCGACGATGTGGTCGGCTCGCAGATCGGCGGGGCGGTGAAGAACGTGCTGGCCATCGCCTGCGGCGTGGTGGAGGGCCGCAAGCTGGGCGACAACGCGCGGGCGGCGCTGATCACCCGCGGTCTGGCGGAGATCACCCGGCTGGCCCTGGCGCTCGGCGGACGGCCGGAGACGCTGATGGGGCTGTCCGGGCTGGGCGACCTGACGCTGACCTGTTCCAGCCTGCAATCGCGCAACATGTCGCTGGGCGCCGCCCTGGGTGCCGGCCGGACGCTGGCCGAGGTGTTGGCGGAGCGCCGCTCCGTCGCCGAGGGCGTCTACACCGCCGCCGCGGTGGTCGGGCTGGCCGGGAAGAAGGGCGTGGACATGCCGCTGTGCGCGGCCGTGGATGCCATCCTGAACCGCGGCGCCGGGCTGGACGCGACGATCGACGGGTTGCTGTCACGGCCGTTCCGCGAAGAGGGGCGCTGAGGGACCGGGGGTTTGGCCGCATTGGGAATGGTTGCAAGGTCGGATGGGTTGTGCGAGGCTTCGCGCCTTCACATTCGGAGTCCGTTCCCATGTTTGCCCCGCCGCACCCGTTCGCCCTGCTGGCGCTTCGCGCCGCCGCATTGCTGGATGCCGGGCGGATGATCGCCGCCCGACGGAGCGGGGACGGGCGAAAACAGCGCGGCGCCTGAGCGAAACCGCCGCAACACCGGCCCTGCGCGTCCCGGGCGCCCGCCGCCGCTGCGCGCGCCCTTTCTTTGGCTGCACCGCTGACTCCTCCCCGTCCGCGGAAGGCCGCGCGTCGCGGCACCTTCCGCGGCGGTCGCGGCTGCGCTAGGCTCCCGCCCGACCGAACGGAAGGGGTTCCCCATGCTGTACATGTTCCATTGCACCGACAAGGCCGGCGCCGCCCAGGTGCGGGCCGACAACCGCCCGGCCCATCTGGCCTATCTGGAAGCGCACGCCGACCGTCTGTTCGCCGCCGGTCCGCTGCTGTCCGACGACGGCCAGGGCATGGCCGGCAGCCTGCTGATCGTGGAGTGCGCCGACGAGGCCGCCGCGAAGGACTTCGCCGCCAACGACCCCTACGCCCAGGCCGGGCTGTTCGAGAGCGTGGAGATCCGGGCGTGGCGCCGGGTCTACCCGAAGTCCTGAGCGGGGGCGGACGGCGATGGCCCGCTGGCTTCTGAAGTCGGAGCCCTTCAAATATTCGTGGGAGCGCATGGTCGCCGACGGCACCACCCATTGGGACGGCGTGCGCAACCATCAGGCCTCGAACAACCTGAAGGCCATGAAGGTCGGCGACCGGGCCTTCTTCTATCACTCGAACGAGGGGCTGGAGGTGGTCGGCGTCGTCGAGATCGCGCGGGAATACTACCCGGACCCGAGCGACGAGGCGGGCCGCTTCGGCATGGTCGACGTGCGGGCGTTGCTGCCCGTAAAGACGCCGGTCACGCTGAAGACGATGAAGGCCGACCCGCTGCTTCAGGGCATGGCCCTGGTCAAGCAGTCGCGCCTGTCGGTCTGCCCGGTGTCGGACGCCGAATGGGCGCATGTCTGCGCGCTGGCCGGGATCGAGGCGTGACGGTGCTTCGGACGTGTTGAGAGCGCGGCCGTCTGCGGTGGCGGATCAGTCCGCCGGTTCGCAGATGGCCGCCTGGAAATCCTGCGTGGCCTGAAGCATCCGGCGGGCCAGCGCCTGCATCTCCGCCGCAGCTCCGGCGAAGCCCGCGTCTTCCCCGAACGGCGCCAGGGCGGCGGAGCCGGACGCATCCAGTTCGGCCAGAGACGCCGTGCGCAGGGCGGCGTCGATCACCATCAGGCTGGTGCGGCTGCCCATCTCCGACAGGCGCCCGGCCAGCTCCATGCCCTGTCCGGTTCCGCCGCCAGTCGTGCCGTTCCCTGTGGTGCCGTCCGCGCTGGTCGTGCTGGCCATGCCGGTGCCCTGCTGTTGGGTGAACACCATGCACGCTAACGATGCGACGGTTAAGACCGGGTTAAGCGGCCGCCCGCAGGCCGTCATCATGCTTTCGTATTATGCGCGACAAATAGTCGCGCTGTCGTGTCGTCGCGGATGCCGGTGAATTCAAAAGAATGGGCGGTGCGCTGCAACAAAGTGGAGTCGAAAGCCCCGATGGAGAGGACGGACAATCAGCCGTTCTGCTTGTGGTGACGGGAACTTGTGTGGATAATGTCCCGCAACAGGAGCGGCCGGAAACCGCTCCCCAACAGCCCTTCAGGGCGTAACCAGAAGCACTACGGGGGAATCGCGAGCCAATGTCCGACAATTCGTTTTTTCCTGTTAAGCAGGAAATCGCCAAGACCGCTTACGTGGACGAAGCCGCCTACGCCCGCCTGTACGAGCAATCGATCAACGATCCGGAAGCCTTCTGGGGCGAGCAGGGCAAGCGCATCGACTGGATCAAGCCCTACAGCAAGGTGAAGGACGTCAGCTACACCGGCGACGTCCACATCAAGTGGTTCTACGACGGCACGCTGAACGTGTCCGCCAACTGCGTCGACCGCCACCTCGCGACGCGCGGCGACCAGACCGCCATCATCTTCGAAGGCGACGATCCGGGCGTTTCCAAGCACATCACCTACAAGGAACTGCACGAGCAGGTCTGCCGCCTCGCCAACGTTCTGAAGAAGAACGGCGTCAAGAAGGGCGACCGCGTCACCATCTACCTGCCGATGATCCCCGAGGCCGCCTACGCCATGCTGGCCTGCGCGCGCGTCGGCGCCATCCACTCCATCGTGTTCGGCGGCTTCTCGCCGGACAGCCTGAAGGACCGCATCGTCGACTGCGACAGCCACTTCGTCATCACCTCCGACGAGGGTCTGCGCGGCGGCCGCAAGGTTCCGCTGAAGGCGAACGCCGACAAGGCCGTCGCCGCGGCGCCGGGCGTCAAGCACGTGCTGGTCGTCAAGCACACCGGCGGCAACGTCGCCTGGACCGAGGGCCGCGACCTCTGGTACCACGAGGAGATCGCGTCGGTCTCCGCCGACTGCCCGCCGGAGGAGATGAGCGCGGAGGACCCGCTGTTCATCCTCTACACCTCGGGTTCGACCGGCAAGCCGAAGGGCGTGCTGCACACCACCGGCGGCTATCTCGTCTACGCGTCGATGACCCACCAGTACGTCTTCGACTACAAGGACGGCGAGGTCTATTGGTGCACGGCGGACGTGGGCTGGGTCACCGGCCACAGCTACATCGTCTACGGCCCGCTGGCCAACGGCGCGACCACGCTGATGTTCGAAGGCGTGCCGACCTATCCGGACATCTCCCGCTTCTGGCAGGTGGTGGACAAGCACAAGGTCAACATCTTCTACACCGCCCCGACCGCCATCCGCTCGCTGATGCGCGAGGGTGAGGGTCCGGTGAAGAAGACCTCCCGCTCCTCGCTGCGCATCCTGGGTTCGGTGGGCGAGCCGATCAACCCGGAAGCCTGGCTGTGGTACTACAACGTGGTCGGCGATGGCCGTTGCCCGATCGTCGACACTTGGTGGCAGACCGAGACCGGCGGCATTCTGATCACCCCGCTGCCGGGCGCCATCGGCCAGAAGCCGGGTTCGGCGACCAAGCCCTTCTTCGGCGTCAAGCCGGTCGTCGTGGACAACGACGGCAAGGAGCTGGAGGGCGAGACGGAAGGCAACCTGTGCATCGCCGACAGCTGGCCGGGCCAGATGCGCACGGTGTTCGGCGACCACGAGCGCTTCGTCCAGACCTACTTCTCGACCTTCGCGGGCTACTATTTCACCGGTGACGGCTGCCGCCGCGACGCGGACGGCTATTACTGGATCACCGGCCGCGTGGACGACGTGATCAACGTGTCGGGCCACCGCATGGGCACGGCGGAAGTGGAAAGCGCGCTGGTCGCCCACCCGAAGGTGGCCGAGGCCGCCGTCGTCGGCTACCCGCACGACCTCAAGGGCCAGGGCATCTACGCCTACGTCACGCTCAACGCCGGGGAAAGCCCGACCGAGGAGCTGCGCAAGGAGCTGGTGGCCTGGGTGCGCAAGGAGATCGGCCCGATCGCCTCGCCGGACCTGATCCAGTGGTCGCCGGGCCTGCCGAAGACCCGTTCGGGCAAGATCATGCGTCGCATCCTGCGCAAGATCGCCGCGAACGAGCACGACAGCCTGGGCGACACCTCGACGCTGGCGGATCCGACCGTCGTGACCGACCTGATCGAGAACCGCATGAACAACGCCTGACCGCGGCGTTCATCGGAGTCTGTCTGCGGACCGGGGGCCTTCGTGGCCCCCGGTTTCGTTTTGGGGCCGTTATTTGGGAACGGTGTCCGCTCCGCCAGAGGCGCCGCTGCCGGATTGGGTCTTCACGGCTTCGGCGGTGCCGGGCTTCAGGCCGGACTCGCCGCTCGCCGCGTCGGGGACGGAGCCGATGCGGCCCTGCGCGCGGGTCTCCGCCGCGTTCTTCTGCTTCTCGGTGCGGCGCTCGCCCAGAGTCGGGTCCTGGGCGCCGGTCGATTCCATCCAGGCTTCGCCCTGGGACGGCGGGGCGGCGCCGAGTCCGCCCTCCATCGTCTTGGCGTCCTGCGCCACGGCGGCACCGGTCAGGGCGAGGCTGGCGGCCAGCAAGGCGATGGCGCCGGGGACGTAAGACGAGGCCTGGGTCGTCATGGTTCGCTCTCCTCCTTGGTGGGAGGGGCAACAGCGGAGCGAGACGGCGGGTTCCCGATTCGTCCTTTGGTAGAACGGGTTAGCCCATGCCCGTCCCGTCGCACCAGGGCTGGCGCCGTTCGCCGTGATAGGGGCGGGCGAGCCCCGCCTCGATCAGCGCGGCCGACAGGTCGGTGCCTCCGCCGGTCAGCACGCGGGCGCGCACCCGCCCGCCGTACTTGTCGGGCTGGACGTCGAGCAGCCGCACCGGGGCGGCCCCGATCAGACGGCGCGCGTGGTCGCGGGCGGTCTCCGCCAACTCCCGCTCATGGGGGCAGCGGGCGCGCATCTCCGGCGCGTCCAGCCCGTCCACCCGGACATGGGTTTCGACCACCTGCCCCAGCCAGATGGTGGCGCGCACCAGCAGCGTGTCGCCGTCCAGAACCTCCAGAACCTCCGCCGGGATCGGGCCGGGCAGGGCGGGCGGAGCGGCTTGGACGGTGCCGGCCAGCAGTGCAGAGAGAAACGCCAGCCATATCCCGGAGCGCGGCGGGCATGGGGTGATGGACTTGGGCGAACCCATGGCGCGGCCTCTCCGGGCACCGGTTCGCGAAAGGGCGAACCGGTCACAGAGTAACGCGCGAACAGGAGCGCATCAAGCACAACCTAGGTATTCTATCCTGGTTGCTTATGTATTCAATTTCAACGCAGGGGTGTTCAGGCAATCGGTCCTAGAGGCATCGGCTTAGAAGTCCGAGCAGCGGCCCTTGAACTCCCAATCGCCGAAGCGGGTCGGCTCCGGTCCTTGCGGACCACCGATCTCGCCGGGCATCTGCTCGGGTCCCTTCGCCCCCTCTCCGGCCTTGGCGTCCGGGATTCGGGCCTCGTCCGCTTTCGTCGCCGGGGAGGCGGGGTTCGCAACGTCTTCCGGTGCCGGGCCGGTGGTCTTCGTCTCGGTCATGGCCGTCCTCTGGGATCGGGTGCGGTGCTTGGCCATCTTGAACGATGCCTTCCGCCAAGCCCATATCACCAGACAGGCCCGGCGGAAAGCCCCGCCGGGGCCGTCTCGTCCAACCAACAGTGAAACCGTCCAGAAGATTGCCCGGAAACACCGCCATGACCAGCTATGTGAAGACCACCATCCTCCTCGCCGGCCTGACCGCCCTGTTCATGGGCATCGGCTATCTGATCGGCGGCAAGGGCGGCATGATGATCGCCTTCTTCATGGCGCTGGGCATGAACCTGTTCAGCTACTGGAACTCCGGCGACATGGTGCTGTCCATGTACGGCGCGCGGGAGGTCGACGCCTACACCGCCCCCGAGTATTACGGCATCGTCCAGCAGCTGGCCGAGCGCGCCGGCCTGCCGATGCCGCGCGTCTACATCATGGAGAACGACCAGCCCAACGCCTTCGCCACCGGGCGCAACCCGGAGAACGCCGCGGTCGCCGCCACCACCGGCCTGCTGCGCCTGCTGAGCCCGGAGGAGATCGCCGGCGTCATGGCCCATGAACTGGCCCATGTGAAGAACCGCGACACGCTGATCATGACGATCACCGCGACCATCGCGGGCGCCATTTCCATGCTCGCCAACTTCGGCATGTTCTTCGGCGCGTCGCAGGGCAACAGCCAGAACGGGCAGGGCGGCAACCCTCTGGGGCTGATCGGCGGCATCCTGGTTGCCGTCCTGGCCCCCTTCGCCGCGATGATCGTCCAGATGGCGATCAGCCGCACCCGCGAGTACGAGGCCGACCGCATCGGCGCGGAGATCTGCGGGCGCCCGCTGTGGCTGGCCGACGCGCTGACCCGCATCCACAACTACGCCCACCAGATCCCCAATTACGCGGCGGAATCCAACCCGGCCACGGCGCATCTGTTCATCGCCAACCCGCTGCACGGGCGCAGCCTCGACAGCCTGTTCTCCACCCATCCGAACATGGAGGAACGGGTCCGCCGCCTGCGCGGCATGGCCGGCCCCTCCTTCATGCCGCGCAGCCCCTGGGGGTGAGCGGAGACGGCTCGGTTCGCGGTTGCACGCCGAAAGACGTACGTCTACCTTCCCTCCGCTTGCCGATTGTGGAGCGCTCAGGGGGAAAACCGCATGTCCGACGTCACGAAATACCGCCTCGTCACCCGGTCCGATTTCGACGGGCTGGTCTGCGCCGTGCTCCTGAAGGAGCTGGGCATCCTCGACGAGATCAAGTTCGTGCATCCCAAGGACATGCAGGACGGCAAGGTCGAGATTTCCGACCGCGACATCACCACCAATCTGCCCTATGTGCCTGGCGTCCATCTCGCCTTCGACCACCATCTGTCGGAGACGATCCGCGTCGGCAAGCGCGACAACCACATCATCGAGGCCGACGCCCCCTCCGCCGCCCGCGTCGTCTACAATTACTACGGCGGCAAGGAGCGCTTCCCGACCATCTCCGACGCGATGATGGCCGCGGTCGATCAGGCCGACTCCGCCCAGTACGGCATTGAGGACATCCTGAAGCCGCAGGGTTGGGCGCTGCTGAACTTCATCATGGACGCGCGGACCGGCCTCGGCCGCTTCCGCGATTTCCGCATCTCCAACTATCAGCTGATGATGGAGCTGATCGACTATTGCCGCAGCCACGGCATCGACGAGATCCTCGCCCTGCCCGACGTGAAGGAGCGGGTGGACCTCTACACCGAGCATGAGGCGAAGTTCTCCAACCAGCTCGCCCGCTGCAGCACGATCCGCGGCAACGTCGTGGTCATCGACCTGCGGCGGGAGGAAACCATCTACGCCGGCAACCGCTTCATGATCTACGCGATGTATCCGGAAGCGAACGTGTCGATCCACGTCCTGTGGGGTCTGAAGCAGCAGAACACGGTGCTGGCCTGCGGCAAGTCGATCATCAACCGCAGCTCCAAGACCAACATCGGCCCGCTGATGCTGGAATACGGCGGTGGCGGGCACGAGGCGGCGGGCACCTGCCAGGTGGACAACGACAAGGCCGAAGCGGTGCTGGAGGAGATCGTCGGGCGCATGCGCGCCGACGGCTGACGGGAATCGTGCCGGACCTGTTTCTCGACAAGACCCCGCTGTTCGAGGCGCGGTGGCTGAGCGTTTCCACCGCCACCAGCCGGGATGACGTGCTCCTGCGCATCGCCGAGGCCGAACGCCGTGCCGAGGCGGCGCTGGAGCAACTCGGACGGACGCTGACCCAGGGCGGAATTCCGGCATCCGGTGCGGTGGACCGCGACCGGCGCATCGACGCCCTGCTGGCGCTGGAGACGCGCGGCATCCCGGCGTCCGGCACCGCGGCGGACGGGGCGGTGGAGCGAGTCATGATGGAGGTCGGCTTCCGCAAGCGCGACCTGATGCCCCGCTTCCACGAGCTGGCCGAGCATTGCCGCGCCATCCACCGCCGCGCGCTGGCCGTTGCGCGGGACGCCCGCTGGGCGCTGATGCTGGAGCGCGCCACCACCGACCCCGGGGGGCCGTCCAGCCCCATCCAGGGCACGGGGACCTGCTACGTCAAGAGCGACCGCTACGACGCCCGCGCCGCGCGCAGCCTGCCGCCGGACGACCGCGTCCGCGCCGACCGCTTCCTCAAGCGGCTGGGCGAGGACCCGGTGCCGCCGGAGCTGGAGCTGAGCCCGCTTGAGGGGGCAGGGCTGGAGAGGACGGCGCTGTGGGGGATGAAGGCCGGCAACGGCAACCGCTTCATCCTGCGTCGGGGCGAGCTGCGGGGCGTCGCCTGCTTCTTCGTCGAGGACGTCGGCCCCTATCCCGACTACGAAGGCGGACGGCGGGGCGCGCTCGCCCGCTGAGGCCCCTGCCGAGAAGAGTCCGAATCCGTTCGGCCCCGCGCTGCGGCTACTCGACACCCGCCGTCCGGCGCGCTACATCCAGCGGCATGTCCGACGCCTCCCTTGCCGCGCGCTCCGCCGCGCTCGACCTTCTGCGCGATGTGCTGCGCAAGTCCATCCCCTTCGACGATGCGTTCGACGCGCATCCGGAGTTGCGCGGGCTCGACCCGCGCGACCGCGGCTTCGTGCGGCTGCTGACCGCCACCGTGCTGCGCCGGCTCGGCCAGATCGACGCGCTGATCCAGGGCAGCCTCGCCAAGCCGGGCCTGCCCAAGGCCACCGTGCACGACATCCTGCGGCTGGGCGCGGCCCAGCTCGTCTTCCTCGGCACGCCCGCCCACGCCGCCGTCGACACGGCGGTGGAGCTGGCCGCGGCCAAGGGGGCCGAACCCTACAAGGGCCTGATCAACGCCGTCCTGCGCCGCATCGGCCGCGAGGGGGCGGAACTGGCCGCCCAGCAGGACGCCGGGCGCCTGAACACGCCGGACTGGCTGTGGCTGGCCTGGCGGCAGGCCTACGGCATCGGCCGCACCCGCGGCATCGTCGAGGCGCACCTGCACGAGGCGCCGCTGGACATCACCGTCAAGGCCGACCCCGCGGCCTGGGCGGATCGGCTGGAGGCCAGGCTGCTGCCCACCGGCACGCTGCGCCGCGCCGCCGGCGGCAACCTGACGGAGCTGCCGGGCTTCGCCGAGGGCGCCTGGTGGGTGCAGGACCTCGCCGCCTCGCTGCCGGCCAAGCTGTTCGGCGATCTGGCGGGCAAGCGCGTCTACGACCTGTGCGCGGCGCCCGGCGGCAAGACCGCGCAGCTCGTCGCGCAGGGCGCGCTGGTGACGGCGGTCGACCGCTCCGCCAAGCGGCTGGAGCGGGTGCGGGAGAATCTGGCCCGCCTCAACCTGTCGGCGGAGGTGCTGGCGACCGACGCCGCCACCTGGACCCCCGACCAGCCGGCCGACGCGGTGCTGCTCGACGCCCCCTGCTCGGCGACTGGGGCGATCCGCCGCCATCCCGACATCCTGCGCGTCAAGACGCCGGAGGACATCGGCAAGCTGGCCAAGGCGCAGAGCCGCCTGCTGGCCCACGCCGTCGATTTGGTGAAGCCGGGCGGCACGCTGGTCTACTGCACCTGCTCCATCCAGCCGGAGGAGGGCGAGGCGCAGATCGACCGCATCCTGGCCCGCGACAAGCGGGTCGAGCGCCTGCCCATCACACCGGTTGATCTGGGTGGCGGCCATGCGGGGGATGGCAATTTGGCCGAGTTGATCAACGAGCGTGGTGAGGTACGATCCCTGCCGGGCATGCTCGGGGACCTCGGCGGCATCGACGGGTTCTTCGTGGCACGGCTGCGACGGTTGCACGATTAGGGCACCACCGGCTTGCGGGGGTCGAGGCGAATTTGATACGACAACAGGATGCATCCCCCCGATCGCCCGAATGCCTTCAGCGAAGCGCCGGCCATCGCCTCCCCCTGCCGTGTGACGGGGTGAGCCGATGAGCGCCGGGCGTGGGAAAATGGGCCGCTTGCGGGACGGCGTCGCGCAGATCGCCTTCGGCAACCCGATCTACAAGCTGACCTTGGGCGGCCGCGCGCCGACCGCCCTGTCCGCCGTGCCGCCGGACCCCTGGCCGGGCGACGCCGGGGACGGCTCGGCGATCCTGGCCGGCGTCTTCCGCTTCGGCGGGCAGGCCGCGGCGGCCGACGCCCACGGCGCGCCGAACTGGCGGGCCGGCAGCGCCGTCTGGCAGGACGCCCTGCACGGCTTCGAATGGCTGCGGGACCTGCGCGCGGTCGGCGGCGACACGGCGCGGCGGCGCGCCCGCGCGCTGGTGCTGTCCTGGCTGGACAACAACGGAAGCTGGAACGCCCAGACCTGGGCGCCGGAGGTGCTGGGCGCCCGCATCGCCGCCTGGATCGGCCTGCACGACTTCTACTGCGCCTCCGCCGACGACGAGTTCCGCGCCGCGGTCTTCGACAGCCTCGCCCGGCAGGTCAAGCATCTGACCCGCGTGGTGCCCGGCGCGCTGGACGGCAAGGCGCTGGTCACCGCGGCCAAGGGCCTCGTCTATGGCGGCTTCTGCCTGCCGGAGCATGAGCGGATCGGCCAGGACGCGCTGAAGCTGCTGGAGCGGGAATTGCCGCGCCAGATCCTGCCGGACGGCGGCCATATCGAGCGCTGCCCCTCGGTGCAGCTGCGCATCCTGCGCGACCTGATCGACATGCGGTCGGTCCTGCGCACCGCCCGCGCCGACGTGCCGGAGGCGCTGCAACACGCCATCGACCGCATGACCCCGGCCTTGCGCTTCTTCCGCCATGGCGACGGTGGCCTCGCCCTGTTCAACGGCGGGCGGGAGGAGGATGCGGCGCTGGTCGACACGGTGCTGGCCCAGGCCGACGCTCGCGGGCGCCCGCTGAAGAGCGCGCCGCACACCGGCTTCGAACGGCTGATCGCCGGGCGGACCATGGTGCTGATGGACACCGGCGTGCCGCCGGTCACCGGGCTGGACGCCACCGCCCACGCCGGCACGCTGTCGCTGGAGATGTCCGTCGGCAAGGAACGGCTGATCGTCAATTGCGGCGCCCATCCGGTGAAGACCGGCCCCTGGCGCGCCGCGCTGGCCGGCACCGCCGCCCATTCCACCGTCGTGCTGGCCGAGACCAACTCGTCGGAGGTGATCGAGGCGGGCGGGCTGGGCCGCCGCCCCTCCCATGTCGGCTGCGAGCGGCAGGAGAACGACGGGGCGGTGCTGGTCGTCGCCACCCACAACGGCTACAGCCGCAACTTCGGTTACCTGCATCGCCGCCGCGTCTATCTGGCGGAGAACGGCGAGGACCTGCGTGGCGAGGACATGCTGGAGCCGGTGATCGGCGCCACGCCGGAGCCGCGGCCCTTCACCATCCGCTTCCACCTGCACCCCGCGGTCCAGGCGAGCCTTGTCCAGGGCGGGCAGGTCCAGCTGAAACTGCCGAGCGGGGCCGCTTGGCGGCTTCGCGCGTCGGGCGCCACGCTGGAACTGGAGGAGAGCATTTATCTGGGCAGCGGCGACGAGCCGCGGCGGACCACCCAGATCGCCGTCTCCGGACATACCGGCCCCGCCATCAAGACGGTGAAATGGGCCTTGCGCCGCGAGCGCAAGGGGGGGTAAACCGCGCGCATCCGCGGCGGACAGGCCGTGGGAATACGGATCGGTGCCTGTTTCGAGAGTCTGTGGAGTGTTCGCCCTGCGACCGTGATCCCCGCCCGGGCGGGGGTGACGAAGCGGGGTGTTTCGCTTTTCCGTCTTTCCGGGTCCCGTCTTCTCAGGCCCCGTCTTCCCATGCCCGGTTCGCCGCAGCCGGTTCCATGACAGCCAGGATGCCCCGATGAGCCCGCCGAACGTCGCCCACTCGCCCGCCCCCGATCTCGTCCGCATCACGCGCGCGCTGATCTCCGTGTCCGACAAGACGGGCCTCGTCGCGCTCGGTCAGGCGCTGGCGGCCAAGGGCGTGGAAATCCTGTCCACCGGCGGCTCCGCCCAGCGGCTGGCCGAGGCCGGCATTCCGGTGAAGGAGGTCTCCGACCACACCGGCTTCCCGGAGATCATGGACGGGCGCGTCAAGACGCTGCACCCGCGCGTTCACGGCGGCATCCTGGCCCGCCGCGACATCCACGCCGAGGCGATGACCACCCACGACATTCCGCCGATCGACCTCGTGGTGGTGAACCTCTACCCGTTCGAGGCGACGGTGTCGAAGGGGGCCGATTACGCCAACTGCGTGGAGAACATCGACATCGGCGGCCCGGCGATGATCCGCGCCGCGGCCAAGAACCACGACTTCGTCACCGTCGTCACCGACCCCGAGGATTACGAGGCGGTTCTGGACGAGCTGGCGACCCATGACGGCGCCGTCACGCTGACGCTCCGCCGCACGCTGGCCCAGCGCGCCTACGCCCGCACGGCGTCCTACGACGCGGCCATCTCCTCCTGGCTGGCCGGCCAGCTCGGAGAGACCTTCCCGCCGCGCACCACCCTGTCGGGCAAGCTCAGCCAGACCCTGCGCTACGGCGAGAACCCGCACCAGCAGGCGGCCTTCTACGTCACCGGCGAGCAGCGTCCGGGTGTGGCGACGGCCATCCAGCTCCAGGGCAAGGAGCTGTCCTACAACAACCTGAACGACACCGACGCCGCCTTCGAGCTGGTTGCCGAGTTCGAGCGCCCGGCCGTCGCCATCATCAAGCACGCCAACCCCTGCGGCGTGGCCGAGGGGGCGAACCTGCTGGACGCCTACAAGCAGGCCCTGCTGTGCGATCCGGTCAGTGCCTTTGGCGGCATCATCGCCGTCAACCGCCCGCTGGACGCCGCCACGGCGGAGGAGATTTCCAAGCTGTTCGCCGAGGTGGTGATCGCCCCGGACGCCGATGACGCGGCCCGCGCCCTGCTCGCCACCAAGAAGAACCTGCGCGTCCTGCTGACCAAGGACGTGCCGAACCCGGCCGAGCCGGGGATGATGGTGAAGCAGTTGTCCGGCGGCTTCCTGCTGCAGAACCGCGACAACGGCCGCATCACGCTGGACGACCTGAAGGTGGTGACCAAGCGCGCCCCGACGGAGCAGGAACTGGCCGACCTGCTCTTCGCCTTCCGCGTCGCCAAGCATGTGAAGTCGAACGCCATCGTCTACGCCAAGAACGGCGCCACGGTGGGCGTCGGCGCCGGCCAGATGAGCCGTGTCGACTCGGCGCGCATTGCCGCCATCAAGTCGGCGGAGGCCGCCAAGGCCGCCGGCCTGTCGGAGCCGCTGACCAAGGGGTCGGTGGTCGCCTCGGACGCCTTCTTCCCCTTCGCGGACGGCCTGCTGGCCGCGGCGGAAGCCGGCGTGACGGCGGTGATCCAGCCCGGCGGCTCGATCCGCGACAACGACGTCATCGCCGCCGCCGATGAGAAGGGGCTGGCGATGGTGCTGACGGGGATGCGCCACTTCCGGCACTGAGCATCTGCGTTCGCGAGCTTTTGCCCCCTCCCTAACCCTCCCGTCCCGTCCGTCCGGACCGGACCGGACCCGACCCGACCAGGGAGGGGACCAACCCCCTCCACCGCGGAGTGGGGGAGGGCCGGGGAGGGGGCAATGCACTTTCTACCCCCGCCGCGCCCCCATCAGCCGCGCCAGCAAGGCGGCGGCTTCGGTTTGCGGCGTTTTTCCGTCCGCACCGTCTTCCGGCTTCAGGCGCCCGGTCGCCGCCATGGCGATCAGCATCGCCGGATGCATCGCGGGATGATGGGGCGCGGGATGATGCCCCGGCGGGTGCCCCGTCGAATCGTCTTCCCCACGCGCCGCGGCGTGGTCGCGGGCCAGCGCCTCGTTGATGTGCGCGAAGGCCTCGATGTCCTTGATGTGCAACATGTCCGTTCCGCCCTCCGCGCAAAATTCGTTGTGCGTCGCAGCAAAAGGCAAGTTAGCAGCTTCCGCTGAGTGAATCCGCCGTCATGCCGCGGCGGACTGTCGCACCGTATTCGCATCGCCCGGTGCCGGCTCCCGAACCGCCAGCATAAGCCCAAAACCGATGACGAAGAAAGCCACAACGCTCGCCATGCCGGCCCGCTGGCTCTCGAACAGCGCGGTCGCCAGCCCGAAGGCGAGCGGCCCGACGAAGCCGGCCATGCGGCCGGTCAGGCTGTAAAGCCCGAACATCTCGCCCACCATGCCCGGCGGGGCCAACCGCGCCATCATCGATCGCCCGGCCGCCTGCGCCGGCCCGAAGAAGGCGCCCAGCCCCAGGGCCAGCACCCAGAACCACGCCTTCTCCGTCGCCAGCAGCAGCGGCACGCCGAAGGCGGTCAGGCCGATCAGGCTGACCAGGATGGTCGGCTTGGCCCCCATCCGGTCGTCCACCCAGGCGAAGCCGATGGCGCCGACGCCGGCCACCACGTTCAGCGCGATGGCGAAGAGCAGGATCTCCTCGAAGCTCATGCCGAAGGCGTGGGCGGCGAAGATGCCGCCGAAGGCGGTGATGGTGTTGATGCCGTCGCGGTAGATCGCGCTGGCGATCAGGAAGCGCAGCGTGTTGCGGTATTTGCGCGTCTCCGCCAGCGTCCGGCGCAGCGTCGCCATGCCCTCCCGCGCCGCCTGACGGATGCCGAGGCCGGTCGCCGGCACGTCCGGAACGAACAGGAAGAAGGGCAGGGCGAACAGCCCGTACCAGGCGGCGGCGAGCAGGGCGGTGGCGCGCACCGGCGCCTGCTCCGCCGTGTCGAGCAGGCCGAACAGCGGGGCGGGGGACTTCACGAAGACGAACAGGGCGACCACCAGACAGGCCAGTCCGCCGAAATAGCCGATGCCCCAGCCCCAGCCGGAAATCCGCCCGAGCATCCGCGGCGGCGCCAGCGCGGTCAGGCTGGCGTTGTAGAAGACGTTCGCCAATTCGAAGGCGACGGTGCCGATGACCACGCAGACCAGGGCGAACAGCGCGTGGGACGGGTCGGGCTTCACCCACCACAGAGCGGCGCAGAAGACCACGGTCAGAGCGGTGAACAGCGCCATCCACGGCTTGCGCCGCCCCGTCCGGTCGGCCACCGCGCCCAGCACGGGGCTGAGCAGGGCGATCAGCAGCCCGGCGACGGTCAGCGCCGCGCTCCAGCGCGAGGCGCCCGCCACCTCATCCCCGACCACGCCGCGGGCGAAATAGACCGAGAAGATGAAGGTCGTGATGATGGTGTTGTACGACGAGTTCGCCCAGTCGTAGAGGCACCAGGACGCGATGGCACGGCGGCTCGGCGCCTCGGCGGTGTGGGGCATGCTGAAGGATCGGCCGTCTGTTGTCCGGGATGGCCCACTCTAGGCAAAGCGGCCGGGAATGCCAACCCGGGGACAGAGCTACGCCGGTTTGGCGGAGTCCGCCGCCGGCGTGGTGGCTTTCGCCAGCGCGATGCCCTGGGCGATGCCTTGCGCCACGTTTCGGGCGGCGGTGGCGTCCAGTTGGGACTCGAAGCCCTTGAACCACGCCTGTGTCTTCAACTCGTCCGGTGTCTTGGGGATGTGCCGCAGCGGGTCGGACTGCGACCGGTCCATCGCCTGCTTGATCAGGGTCGCGAGCGGGTTGTCGCTGTCGAGCTTTTCCGGTTCATCGCCCTTCTCCCTCGTGTGGATTTCGTAGGACACCTGCGCCGACGCCCGGCGTGTCGCCCATTCGGTCGAGGTCTTCTCCTCGGGGCCGACGGCGTCCAGGAAGGTGAGGTTCGCCTTCATCCTCGCGGCCTCGTCGCCGCGGAACGGATCGGTGAAGCTGGCCTCCTGGCTGATCGGGCCGTTGTAGAGGCCCATGGCCAGCCCTTCCTGCTGCGCCATGATCGATTGGGCGATGTCCTGCTCCTGCTTGGAGAATTGGCCGCCGGCGTTGCTGCGGACCGCCTCCAGCGAGCGGCGGTCGAGATCGCCCATCAGGGAGTACCAGTCCCGGCCCTCGAAGCTGTCGAAGTCGAAGGGCTTGCCGCTCGCCTTCATGGCCTCGTACTGCGCGTCCATGCGGGCGCGGGCGTCCTTGGCGATGTCCGGCCCGCTCAGGCCCGCCGAACTGGACACCGCGCCCGGATCGGACACCGCCTTGGCCAGCGCCGTGGCGGGTTTGCCGTCGCGCGTCGGGAAATAGGCGGTGTAGGGCCCGGCCGCACCGCTTGCGGTCTTGCCGGCCTTGGAGACGGTGGTGGTGGCCATGAAGGCCTGGGCTTCGACGGACAGGGTGACGAAGACGGACGAACCGCCGGAGGTCGACGCCGCTTGGCCGGCGGCGGTCTTCGCAGAGGTGCCCTTGTCGGTTCCCAACACGGTCAAGGCCGCCTTGAGACTGAAGCCGGACGCCTGCGCGTTCGTCGCCGTGATCGACATCGAGGACCCTCCCGGCCATCCAGGCGGGCGTCCTGCCGCTGCCGCCAATCGTTGACAGCAGCCTACAGCGTTCAGGCTCGGGTTGTCAAAAACCGGTCGTTGCGTCCCCTGCGGCGAAGGAGCGCCGCCTCAACCGCCCACGCCGAACGAAATCTGGTTGTTGTCGTAGCGGGCGACGATGGTCAGCCGGTCGCCGGGGCGCACGCGGATCGGCGTCTCCAGATAGGTCATCGCCTGCTTCCAGTGGTTCGTCCGCGCCCGGCTTTCGGAGCGGTAGGTGACCTCCTCGTCCATATGAAGGTCGAACCAGAAGGCCACGCCGTGGCAGGTGCCCTCCGCCGTGATCTCCACGGCGATCTCGCGACCGCCCTCCTCCGGCATGTTGCGGGTGAAGTCGAAATCGAGCGCGGTGAAGGCGGCCGACAGCGGCGTGTGGGTTTCGGCGCCGAGGTCGATCTGCTGGTAGCCGGGGGAGCGGAATACGTCGAAGGTCGACATGTCGAAGCCGCCGATGCGCTTCACCGGGTTGATGCGGGCCAGCTCCGGCGTTTCCACCAGCATGGCGTAGACGGTGGAGGCGCGCGGGATGATCGCGCCGCCGGGCTTCACCAGATGGGTGCGGGCGTGCTGCAGCACCGACAGCATGCGCGGCGCCAGCATGCCGATGTTGATGAGTTCCGACACGAAGACGTCGGCCTTCTCCGGCAGGTCGCCGCCCGCGCCCACCGACAGGCGGGTGGACAGCTTCGGCACCACGTCGATGCGGTCGGCGTAGCCGTTGTTGGCGACGGTCTCGCGGGCGATGCGGGCGAGGATCGGGTTCACCTCGCAGGTCACCACCTTCCGCGCCCCGGCGCGCGCGGCCATCATGGCGACGATGCCCGAGCCGGTGCCGATCTCCAGGACCAGCGAGTCCGGGGTCACCGCGCGCTTCAGCGCCGCCTCGTAGGCGTCGTTGCGCTCGAAGTCGTTGATCATCGGCAGGTGCCAGCCGGGGACGGCGTTGGAATAGATCAGCCGGCGGGTGAACTGCACCAGCGGGTGGTCCGGCGCGATGGCGCGGGCGGCCTCGATGGCCTCCACCGCCTCGTTGGCGCGGTCGAGGCTCTGCAGCGTGTGGGCGAGGCCGACATGGGCGGGGACGAAGCGGGGCGCCGCCGCGATCACCACGCGGAAGGCCTCCTCCGCCTCCTCCAGGGCGCCGCGCGTGCTCAGCGCCTCGGCGAGGTTGTAGCGGGCCTCCAGATACTCCGGCGCCCGTTCCAGCGCGGCGCGGAAGGCGGCCTCCGCCTCGTCCAGCCGGCCCAGCTCGCGCAGGGTGGTGCCCAGGAAATTGTGCATCTCCGGCGCGTCGCCGCGCAGCGCCAGGGCGGCGCGGAAGGCGCCCTCGGCGTCCTCCAGCCGGCCCAGCGCCTTCAGCGCGTTGCCCAGGTTGCCGTGAAGCTCCGGTAGGCGGTCGTTGAGGGCGATGCCGGCGCGGAACGCCTCTTCCGCCTCCGCGGCGCGGCCAAGCTGGAAGAGCAGGCTGCCGCGGCTGTTGTGGAAGGACGGGTCCTTGCCGTCCTCGGCGATGGCGTGCGTGAAGAGGTCGAGCGCGCCGTCGGGATGGCCGGTGTGGGCGGCGACGACGCCCAGCAGGTGCAGGGCCTGCGCGTTGTGCGGGTCGGTCGCCAGGATCGCCCGGCAGGCCGCCTCCGCCCCGCCCAGATCGTTCGTCCGCAGCAGGCGGATGGCGTCGTTCAGGGTCGGCTGGGGGTCGGTCATCGCGGCGGCTCCGGTTGGGCGGACATTCCTTGGAATGGCCGCACCATAGCCGGAAAGCGGGCGGGACGCATGGGAAACCCTCGTCCGGACCCGCCCGAAGGGGGCCGGACGAGGGGTTTTCACGCCCTTTACCCCGCCGTCAGGCCGCGGAGCTGCCGGTTCGCCACCGCCAGCATCGACAGGTCGACGTTGGGCTGGGTGCGCAGCTCGGACAGCAGCTGCTCCACCCGCTCCACCACCGGGCGGCGGTGGGCGATCCAGGCCTCCACGGGGGCTTCCGCGGGAAGCTGGTCCACCGCCTCCAGGACGCGGGTGGTCAGCGCGGTCTGGTGGGCGAACAGGTCGTCCACCAGGGCGGCCACCGCCTGCTTCTGCCAATGGTTCTCCGCCTTCGCCGCGGCGGCCTTGTCGCGCAGCCATTCCAGGCCGAAGCGGCGGCCCAGCATGAAGTAGACCGCGGCGACGTCCGCGACTCCGCGCCCGGTGCGCCCGGCGATGCGGACGAGGTCGGGGGCGGCGGCCAGGACCGGCAGCGCCGCCATGCGGCGGGCCAGCTCGGCGGGAACGCCCTGCTCCTGGTAGGAGGCAACGCGGGCGGTCAGGCGGGCCGTCTCCTCGGCGTCCAGCACGTTGTCGAGACCGGCCAGAAGCGTCTCGATGCCGGGCCGGAAGGCCTCCGTCTCGCGGGCGATGTCCAGCGGCTGCTGGCAGCTCGCCAGGAACCAGGCGGCGGCACGCTCCATGTGGCGGACCGTCTCCAGGATCATGCTGGTCTGGAGCGCGGCCGGGACGACGGTGTCGAGGTCCTCGATCCCCGTCCACAGCGAGCGCAGGCCGAAGGCGTCGCGCACGATGGTGTAGGCGCGGGCGACGTCCGCCGGCCCCATGCCGGTCTTCTCCATCATCTCCTTGACGAAGGTCGGGCCGGTGCGGTTGACGAGGCTGTTGGTGACGCTGGTCGCGATGATCTCCCGCCGCAGCCGGTGCCGCCCCACCGCCTCCGCGTGGGCCTTGCGCAGCGGTTTGGGGAAGTAGCGGGTGAGGTCGTCGGCCATGAAGGGATCGTCCGGCAGGTCCGACGCCAGCAGATCGTCGTAGAGCGTGATCTTGGCGTAGGCCAGCAGCACGGCCAGCTCGGGCCGGGTCAGCCCTTCGCGGTTGGCCATGCGGGCGGACAGCTCCTCCTCGTCGGGCAGATACTCGATGGCGCGGTTGAGCCGCCCCGCCTTCTCCAGCGAGCGGATCAGCCGGGCCTGCGCCTCCAGCGCGTCGGGACCCTGGGCGCGGGCGACGGTCAGGGCTTGGCTCTGCAAGTAGTTGTCGGCCAGCACCAGACCGGCCACCTCGTCGGTCATGGCGGCGAGCAGCTGGTCGCGCTGCTTCAGCGTCATGTCGCCGCGGACGACCACGTCGTTCAGCAGGATCTTGATGTTCACCTCATGGTCGGAGGTGTCGACGCCCGCCGAATTGTCGATGGCGTCGGTGTTCAGCCGCACCCCGTGCTGCGCCGCCTCGATGCGGCCGCGCTGGGTGACGCCCAGGTTGGCGCCCTCCCCGATCACCTTGGCCCGCACGTCGCGCCCGTCGATGCGCAGCGCGTCGTTGGCCTTGTCGCCGACCTCGGCGTTGGTCTCCTCCGCCGCCTTCAGGTAGGTGCCGATGCCGCCGAACCACAGCAGGTCCACCTCGGCCTTCAGCAGGGTCTGCATCAGCTCCAGCGGGGTGACGTGGTCCTTGGCGATGCCGAAGCGCTGGCGGATTTCCGGCGTCAGCTCCAGCGACTTGGCCGAGCGGTCGAAGACGCGGCCGCCCGCGGAGAGCAGCGACGCGTCGTAGTCCGCCCAGGAGGAGCGTGGCAGGTCGAACAGACGCTGCCGCTCCTCCCAGCTCCGCGCGGCGTCGGGGTCGGGATCGATGAAGATGTGCCGGTGGTCGAAGGCGGCGAGCAGGCGGATGTGCTTCGACAGCAGCATGCCGTTGCCGAACACGTCGCCCGACATGTCGCCGACGCCGACGACGGTGAAGTCCTGCGTCTGGGTGTCGTGCCCCAGCTCGCGGAAATGACGCTTCACCGATTCCCAGGCGCCGCGGGCGGTGATGCCCATCTTCTTGTGGTCGTAGCCGGCGGAGCCGCCCGACGCGAAGGCGTCGCCCAGCCAGAAGCCGTGGTCCACCGACACCGAGTTGGCGATGTCGGAGAAGGTCGCCGTGCCCTTATCGGCGGCGACCACCAGATAGGGGTCGTCCTCGTCGTGGCGGACCACTTCGGGCGGCGGCACCACCGCGCCGCCGGCGTCGAGGTTGTCGGTGATGTCGAGCAGGCCGCGCATCAGCGTCTTGTAGCACTCGATGCCTTCGGCCAGCTGAGCCTCGCGCCCGGCGGACGGCGGCGGCGGACGCTTGACCACGAAGCCGCCCTTGGAGCCGACCGGGACGATGACGGTGTTCTTGACCATCTGGGCCTTCATCAGGCCGAGGATCTCCGTGCGGAAATCCTCGCGGCGGTCGGACCAGCGGATGCCGCCGCGCGCCACCTTGCCGCCGCGCAGATGGACGCCCTCCATCCGCGGGCTGTAGACGAACACCTCGACCATCGGGCGGGGCAGCGGCAGGTCGTCGATGTGGCGGCTGTCGATCTTGAAGGAGAGGTAGGTCTTCGGCCGTCCGTCCGCGCCGTTCTGATAGGCGTTGGTGCGCAGCGTGTTGCACAGCAGGTTGAGGAAGCGCCGCAGGATGCGGTCCTCGTCGAGGTTCTTTACCCCGTCGAGGGCGCGTTCGATCTCCGCGGCCAGCCCCGGATCGTTCTGCGAACGGCGGGCCGGGTCGAAGCGGCTGTGGAACAGGGCGACCAGCTTGCGCGCGATGGCCGGATGGCCGGCCAGCGTGCTTTCCACCACGTCCTGCCCATAGGGGATGCGGGCCTGGCGCAGATACTTGGCGTAGGCGCGCAGCACCGTCACCTCCCGCGCGGTCAGGCCGGCGCGAAGGACGAGGCGGTTGAAGCCGTCGTCCTCCATCCGGCCGTCCCAGACGGCGGCGAGGGCGTCCTGGAACTTCTCCTTCACCATCGCGCAGTCGATGGGCAGCCCGTTCTGCGAGCGCGCGGTGAAGTCGTGGATCCACACCGGGGCGGCGTGGCCGGCGATGGCGATCTCGAAGGGCGCCTCGGTGATCACCTTCAGGTCCATGTGCTCCAGCATGGGCAGCACGTCGGACAGCGGCACCGGGCGGCCTTCGTGGTAGATCTTGACGTGCAGCTCGTCCCCTTCCGCCTCCAGCGGGCGGTAGAGGTTGATGCCCAGCGTGCCCTGGGCCGTCGCCTTCTCGATCCGCTCGATGTCGAAGACCGCGGCCTCGGCGTTGAACTCCTCGCGGTAGGCGGTGGGGAAGGCGTCGGCGTAGCGGCGGAACAGGGTGCGCCCCTGCTCCTCGCCGTGGGCCTCGACCAGCGCGTCGCGCAGATGGTCGTCCCAGCCGCGCGACGCCTGGACCAGCCGCGCCTCCAGGTCGGTGGCGTCGACGGTGGGCACGCGCCCCGGCTCGGTCCGGATGATGAAATGCAGGCGGGCCAGCACGCTTTCGGTCAGCTGCGTGGTGAAGCCGGTGCAGGTGCCGTCGTAGGCGGCCTCCAGGATGGACTGGATGCGTCGGCGCAGCGTGGTGTCGTAGCGGTCGCGCGGCACGTAGACGAGGCAGGAGGCGAAGCGCTCGAACGGGTCCTTGCGCACGAACAGGGCCAGCCGCTGGCGTTCCTGCAGGTGCAGGATGCCGACGGCGATGTCCAGCAGCTCCGGCACCTGGATCTGGAACAGCTCGTCGCGCGGGTAGGTCTCCAGGATGTGCAGCAGCGCCTTGCCGTCATGGCCCTGCGGGTCGAAGCCGGCCAGCTCCATCACCTCGGCGACCTTGCGGCGGAGGTAGGGGATCTCGCGCGGGCTGCGGTTGTAGGCGACGGAGGTGAAGAGGCCGGCGACCAGCCGCTCGCCGATGATCCGCCCCTCGGCGTCGAAGCGCTTGATGAGGAAGGCGTCCATCGGCACCGCGCGGTGCACGGGGGAGGGGCGGTTGCCCTTGGTCAC
The DNA here is from genome assembly GCF_000632475.1 of Azospirillum argentinense. Classification (NCBI taxonomy): domain Bacteria; kingdom Pseudomonadati; phylum Pseudomonadota; class Alphaproteobacteria; order Rhodospirillales; family Azospirillaceae; genus Azospirillum; species Azospirillum argentinense. The sequence goes on along the minus strand of NZ_CP007793.1, from coordinate 2,651,436 downwards.
CATCAGGACGCGCGGGTTGCGCAGGAAGTCGCGCACGTCGGGCGGCAGGGTGGCGTAGTTGCGCAGCCCGTCGAAGACGGTGACGGAGTCGTCGCGCAGGATGCCCAGGCCGCTGCCGGCGACCAGCCCCAGCGAGGAGTCCGCGCCGTCGGCGCCGCTCTCGAAGCGGTACTCGCGGTAGCCGAGGAAGGTGAAATGGTCGTCGTCGGCCCAGGAGAGGAAGGCCTTGGCCTCGTCCACCTCGTCGTCGGGGATGATGGCCGGGACGGCGGCGCGGGCGCAGTCGGCCTCCAGGATGGCGGCGCGCACCTGCTGGCGCATGGCCCGCCAGTCGGCGACGGCGGCGCGCACGTCGGCCAGCACGCGCTCCAGCCCCTCGCGGGCCTGATCCAGAGCGGCGGCGCCGGTGACCGCGCCGACCTCGACATGCATGAAGGATTCGGGGGCGGCGTCGGTGGGGGCCGCCGCGGGCTCGTACAGCTCCACGAGCTGGCCGTCGGCGTCGCGCTTGACCCGCACCACGGGGTGGATGACCAGATGGACGGTCAGTCCCTGGCGGTTCAGCTCCGCGGTCACCGAGTCGACAAGGAAGGGCATGTCGTCGTTGACGATCTCCACCACCGTGCGGTGGGACTGCCAGCCATGCTCCTCGACCCGGGGATTGTAGACGCGGACCTTGGCGCGGTCGGTCGCCTCGCGCTGCTGGCCCCATTGCCACATGGCGAGCGCCGCTCCGTAGAGCTGCTCCGCCGGAGCCTGGATGATGTCGTCGGGCGGGACGTTGTCGTAGAACTGCCGTACGAAGCGCTCCGCCGGTGCCGCGCGGCTGCGGCCCAGCCGCTCGCGAACCTGCCGCACGACCTCTTCGGTCAGCTCGTCCTTGAGCTGTTCGGCCCTGAGAGCCATCGCTCCAATCCTTCCCTGATTTTTGCGGCGGTTTGCCGCCGTTGTAGGCAGAGGGTAGCCGATTTGCCGCGACAGGCAACAGGCGGAGGGGCGTAACCGGAAGAGGCGGTTATTACGGAGAAGCCCTTCGTGTCCAAACCGATGAAAGTTGAATGAATCAGGAAGTGGGCGTATTTTTTGTGCAGGCGCGCGCACCGCGCGCAACCATCGAGACGGTTATGCCCCACGACGACGCCCGCCCGCCGGAGGCCACCCCGGTTCCGCCCGCCAAGCCCCGCCTGCACGTTCTCGTGGTCGACCCCGATCCGGCGTTGGCCGGGCTGACGCGCGCCGCGCTCGACGGCTTCGCGCTGGACGGGGCGCCGGTGACGGTGCTGACCGCCGCCACCGCCGCCGAGGCGCGCGAGGCGCTGTACCGCAACCCCGGCACCGCCGCCGTCCTGCTGGAGCCGGTGCTGGACCCCGCGGCGGACGGGGTGCCCGAAGGGCTCGGCCTCATCGACCACATCCGCAAGGATCTGGGGAACAGCCGCGTCCGCATCCTGGTCTGCACCGCCCACCCCGAGCGGGCGCCGGAGGAGGAGGTGGTGGAGGGCCATGACGTCAGCGACTACCGCCTGAAAGACGGGCTGACGGCGCGCACGCTGCGCACCGCGGTGGTCCCGCGGCTGCGCGCCTTCCTCAACCTGCAGACCCAGGCGGCCGGGCGCAAGGCGCTGGCCCGCATGCTGGTGGCGACCACCGGCCTGCTGGAGATGCGCACCCCGGACGTGCTGTTCCCCAATATCCTGCCGCGCGTCGTCGGGCTGCTGGGCATCGGGCGGCACGCCCTGCTGTGCATCCAGGGCGATACGCTGCCGCGCGACCGCCGCATCCGCGTGCGCGCCTCCACCGGGCGCTTCGCCAAGTGGAAGGACGTGGACGTCACCGAGCTGGGCGAGCCAAACGTGGCCGCCGCGCTGGAGCGGCTGAGCCCGAGTTCCGAGACCATCGTGGAGCCGGGCTATTGCGCCCTGCGGCTGCGCGCCCATGGCGGGATCATCGGCATGATCTACGTCGAGGGCCACAACAACGAGGGCACCGCGCGCGAGTGGCAACTGCTGGAGCTGTTCCGCAACAAATGCTCCATCGCCTTCGAGAACGCCCTGCTGTTCGAGGAGCTGAACACCGCCCAGAAGGCCACCGTCCTGGCCATGGGGTCGCTCGCCGAATACAAGGACAACGCCGCCGCCGGCCATCTCCAGCGCATCGAGCGGCTGGTCGGCGACATCGCCCACGAGCTGCGCGTCCACGGACGTTTCGCCGACGAGCTGGACGAGGAGCTGGCGGAGAAGGTCGGGCTGGCCGCCCTGCTGCACGACGTCGGCATGCTGAGCGTGTCGGACGAGACGCTGGGCATTCCCGGCGAGCTGGCGAACAACGACATGGCCGCCATCCAGCGCCACACGCTGATCGGCCACCGCATCCTCAGCGAGGCGGCGCTGCCCCTGCGCGGGCGCAGCCTGCTGTCGATCGCCGCGGAGATCGCCCGCTACCACCACGAGCGCTACGACGGGTCGGGCTACATGGAAGGGCTGCGCGGCGGGGCGATCCCGGTGTCGGCGCGGATCATGGCCGTGGCCGACGTGTTCGACGCCCTCATCACCGACCGCCAGTACCGCAAGGCCTGGGGGGTGGAGCACGCCATTACCTGGATCGCCGAGCGGGCGGGCAAGGACTTCGACCCGCTGGTGGTCGAGGCGTTCCTGACGGTGGTCCGCCGCATCCAGGCCGAGGAGCCGGACTGGTTCCCCAGGCCGGAGGGCGGCAACCAGGGCCTGCTGGTGGCGGCGATCGGGCGCAAGCTGCGCGGCCTGTTCGGCAACCGCGCCGAACCGATCAACTGATCCCCGTCTCCGTATGACGGAACCGGACCGAACGGCCTTTCCCAAGTGGAAGGGCCGTTTCGCCGTCGCCCTGCGCTGATGCCAGACGGTGCGACGCTGTGTCCAATGCTCTCATTATGGTTGCGCCATAAATACTATAGTGTACAAAAAATCGTGTTACTATGAATTGTGCAACCGATGCCGCGGGCGCGCTCCTTGGCGGCGCTCCGTTGTGGTAATCGGGCGGCAGCATTTGGCGGAGCCGACCATGAAAGCCAGACATTTCTTTTCAAGCCTTCTGACCTCCTGCGCCCTGCTGTTGGGCGCGACGGCGGCCCAGGCCGCCTACCCGGAGAAGCCGATCACCATGATCGTCGCCTATGGGGCGGGCGGATCGACCGACGTGACCGCGCGCATGCTGGCGCCCTTCATCGAAAAATATCTGGGCGGCGGCGCGCGGATCGTGGTGATGAATCGCGGCGGCGCCGGGGGGGAGATCGGCTTCGCGGCCATCGCCGATGCCACGCCGGACGGCTACACCATCGGCTTCATCAACACGCCGAACGTCGTCACGATCCCGATCGAGCGCAACGCCCGCTTCACGCTCGACCGGCTGGACCCGCTGGTCAACGTCGTCGACGATCCGGGCATCATGACCGTCCACGGCGACAGCCCCTACAAGACGGTGGAGGATCTGGTCGCCCAGGCCAAGGCCAACCCGAACACCATCACGCTGGGCTCCACCGGCGTCGGGTCGGACGACCATCTGGCCATGCTGCTGCTCCAGCGGCAGGCCAATGTCCGCTTCACCCATGTGCCCTTTCCCGGCAGCGCGGAGAACTACCGCTCCATGCTCGGCCGCCACACCCAGATCTGCGGCCAGAATCTCGGCGAAGGGCTGCGCGGCAAGGCCGGCGGCGACAACATCCGCATCCTCGGTGTGATGAGCACGCAGCGCTGGGACATGGCGCCCGACCTGCCGACCTTCAAGGAACTGGGCTACAACATCACCATGGCGTCGCTGCGCGGCGTCGGCGCGCCGAAGGGGCTGCCGCCTGAGATCCGCGCCAAGCTGATTGATGCGGTGACCAAGGCCGCCAACGACCCGGAGTTCCAGAGCAAGGCCCGCGACACCTACCAGCCGCTGCGAATCCTCGATTCGGAGGCCTTCACCGCGGAGTTGAAGGAGCTGGACGGCGATTTCCGCAACCTGTGGCGCGAGTTCCCCTGGTTGAAGTGATCGGGTGAGGCGGACCGGACAGGCCGCATAGGAAAGGCCCCTCTTCCACATGGAAGAGGGGCCTTTTTCATGGGCGGAGCTGGAGGACGCCACGGCGTCCTCCCCGCATCGGGCCGGGTCAGGCCGCGGTGATGCGGGTGATGAAGGCTTCGATCTCGTTGTCCAGCCGGTTGAAGCTGCGCGACAGCTCCTCCGTCGTGGTCTGGACGGCGCCGGCGGAATGGCCCGTGGTCTCCGCCGCCTGCTGCACCAGCCGCATCTCCTGGAGCACGGCCACCGTGTCGGTGGCGGCGCGCTGCGAGCGCTCGCTGATGTCGCGGGTGGCGGCGTCCTGCTCCTCCACCGCCGCGGCGACGGTGCTGAGCGATTCGTCCACCTGACGGATGGTGTTGACGATGGCGCGGATGGCGTTGACCGCCGCAGTGGTCGCCGCCTGCACCGCCGCGATTTCCGCGCCGATCTCGTCGGTGGCCTTGGCGGTCTGGTTGGCGAGGCTCTTGACCTCCTGCGCCACCACGGCGAAGCCCTTGCCGGCCTCGCCGGCGCGGGCCGCCTCGATGGTGGCGTTCAGCGCCAGCAGGTTGGTCTGGCCGGCGATGTTGTTGATGAGGCCGACCACCTCCTCGATCTTCCGGCTGGCCTCGCTGAGGCCCTGGACGATGGAGTCGGTCCGCCCGGCCTCGTCCACCGCGCCGCGGGCGAGCTGGGTCGACTGGGTGATGGACCGGGTGATCTCGTCGATGGAGGCGCGGAGCTGCTCGGCGCCGGCGGCCACGCTCTCCACCTCGCTCGTCGCCTCCTGCACGGCGTGGGCGACCGAATCGCTGTGGTGGCTGGTCTGGCGGGCGTTCTCCAGCATGACGTTGGCTTCGCCGCGCATGGAGTCGGCGGAGCGCACCACCTCGCCCATCATCGCCTTGACCGACGCCTCCAGGTCGGCGGCGAGGCTGTTCATGGCCCGCCGCTGCTCCTCCATGGCGCGGGCGCGCATGGCCTCCTGCTCGCGCGCCATCTCCTGGACGCGCAGCGCGTTCTCCTTGAAGACGCGGACGGTGCGGGCCATCTGGCCGATCTCGTCGCCACGCTCGGCGGCGGGCACCTCGTCCTCCAGCCGGCCCTGGGCCAGCCGTTCCATCACCGTGGTCAGGCGGACCACCGGACGGGCGATGTTGAAGCCGATGAACAGCGCGACGCCCACCGTGATCAGCAGGGCGACGATCGCCGAGGCGATGAAGGCCTGGGTGGTCGCGTCGACCGACGCGTTCACGTTGGCGTAGGCGTCGGCCGACTGCTGGCGCTGGTAGGTCAGGTAGTCGCGGGCGGTGCCGTTCAGGCGCCCATAGGCCGCCTGGACCTCCTGCAGGAAGTCGAGCGGATCGACGCCCATCTTCAGCAGGTCGAGGAAGCTGGTGACCTTCGCCTGATAGGCCGCGGTGTCGGAGCCGAAGCGCTGGAGGATCTGGCCCTCCTCCTCGGTCGCGGCGGACTGGCCCTTCATCTTGTCCGCCTGACTCTTCAGCTTGGTGATCTGTTCGGTCAGGGCCTTCGATTCATCCTCGACCGCCTTGGGGGAGGCGTTGGCGGTGCTGAGGATCACCGTCCGGTAGAGGCCGGCGTGGGCGACGGTCAGCGTGTCGGTCAACGCCTGGACGTCCGCTTCCCGCGTGAAGGAGCGGTTGAACAGCGTGTCCAGCAGGCGTGACTGTTCCGTGATGGCGGAGCCGCCGAGCAACGCGATGGCAAGCATGCCCAGAATCGCTGTCGCCGCCGGGATTCCCATTTTGGTGGGAATGTGGAGGTGATTGAGGAAAGTCATGGAGCACCTGCTTCAACCATTGGCCGGTCCGTTGGCGCCGGATGGTCAGGGGGGCTTGAACCGCACCCGACGCAGGCCGGTCGGCCGGCGGCGGGTGGTTTCGCGGATGGGCCGGACCCGGACGGACCAGCCCGCCCGGGTCGCGTCAGCCCCGGATCACTTCAGCCAGGGCGACGACTGCCACAGCGACTTCAGCTCGGTGTCGAGCTGCTTCAGCTCCGCCGCGAAGGCGTCGGGGCCGAGGACGCGCAGCGGCTGGAAGGTCTCCTTGGCCTCGGCCTTCGCCACGAACTCCGGATCGGTCGCGGCCTTGGTGACGGCGTCCACCAGCTTGGCGCGGACGTCGGCGGGCAGGCCCTTCGGCGCGCAGACGCCGCGCAGCGAGGCCATCAGCACCGGGTAGCCCTGCTCCGCGAAGGTCGGGATGTCCGGGGCGGCCTTCCAGCGCTCCTTGCTCATCACGCCCAGCACGCGGATCTGGTCGGAGGCCTGACCGCGCAGCCCCTCGCCCAGGTTCTGGCCGCTGATCTGGATCTTCTTGGCGAGCATCGCCTTGTAGTTGGCGGCGGAGCCGGAGAAGGGCACATGGGTGAACTGCACGCCCGCCTGGCGCTGCACCAGCAGCATGGCGAGCTGGTCGTCCGAGCCCACGCCGGTGGTGCCGACGGTGACGGTGTTCGGGTTGGCCTTGGCGTGCTCCACGACGTCCTTCAACGTCTTGAAGGTGCTGTCGCCGGGAACGCTCCACACGCCGGGATCGTCGACGACGTTGACCAGCGCGTCCAGCCGGTCCGCCGAGAAGCGGGCCTGACGCTCGATCGGGATCGAGACCATGTTCGGCGTGTTGCAGAAGCCGATGGAGTAGCCGTCCGGCGCGGCGTCGGCGATGGCCGCGAAGCCGATCTCGCCGCCGGCGCCCGGCTTGTTCACCACTTCGATCCGGGTGCCGCCCAGATGCTTCTCGATGAAGGGGGCCAGCAGGCGCGCGGTCACGTCGGTCGAACCGCCGGCGTCGTAGGCGACGACCACGGTGATCGGCTTCTCGGGGTAGGCGGCCTGGGCCGTCGACAGAGCGGTCGTCGACATGGCCAGCGCCAGGGTCCCGGTCGCCAGCGCCAGGAACTTGCTGCGAATGATCATCTGGATGCCCTTCTTTCCTGCGTTATTGCGGAAGACCCCCTTGGCCGCGGACGTGGTGGGGTCCCGGGAGATCCCGCCCGTCCCGATGCGGACACAGGCTGGGCCTCCTTTTCTGAAATTCTCGTAAAGATCGATGGTCATTGATTTCGACAACATTGGATTATCGGGTCATGAACGAAACGAAGAGCCATTCTGACTTTGTTCAGGATGGATGCATACTTCAGTATGTCTGTCTTCGTGGGTGGCCGGTCCCTTCGCCGCAGCGGCGGCGGAGTTCGGTCGTCTTTCTCGCGAAAAAGAGCGGTTCATAGACCCAACGCTGTCAAATCGACCCGGTGAAAGCGGTTTTGACGCTTCAAGGTGGAAGATACAGTGTCTTTATTCGTGTATCAATCGTGCTAACAGAACCGGATATCCGGAAATCACAGCGATTTACGTCGAATGCTTTCTATCTGACGTGGTCCCCTGGAGTTCCGCGCGCTCAGGCCTGCGTGGAAAGCGTCAAATGGACGCACAATGAAAGTCGCCTGCGTCGAAATGACCGCGTCAGCCCATCGCCACCATGAAAGCGACGGAAATCGAGATCGGTGACATCAGGGTGGACAGCAGCAGCGACATCGACACCAACTCCCGCCCCGTCTGGTAGCGCTCGGCGAAGGCGTAGACGTTGACGCCGATGGGCAGCGCCGCCGCGGTCACGGCGGGGGCCAGCCAGTCCGGCGGCAGATGGAACACCTCCACCGCCAGCACCCAGGTCAGCACCGGATGCAGGACCGTCTTCATCACCGCCAGGACCAGCGCCTGGCCGAACTTGCCCGATAGCTTTCCGAAGGACAGCGAGGTGCCCAGCGTGAAGCAGGCGCAGGGCAGGACGGTGGCCGCGGCGTAGTCCGCCGCCTTCATGACAGCGTCCGGCACATGGACGCCGCTCAGGTTGAAGCCCATGCCGACGACGATCGACAGGATCATCGGGCTGAGCAGGGTCGCCTTGACGGCGTTGACCGCGGCGACCACCGGCCGTCCGCCCGCCGTCCGCTGCGCCTCGGCGATCATCGTCGCGGTGGTGAAGAGGAGCGGCGACTGGAACAGGATCAGCAGCATCACCGGGATTGCCACCGACGATCCGTAGGCGTCCATCAGGATCGGCGCGCCGAGCAGGCCGATGGAGGAGAAGGAGGGGGCGAAGCCGCCGATGGCCGCCTCGTCCCGCCGCCGGATGGACAGCATCCAGGCGGCGCCCAGCGCGAAGATGATGAACGCCGCGACGAAGAAGGACGCCACGAACCCCCATTCGATGGGATCGGGGATCTTCGCTTTCGCCATCGCCGCGAACAGCAATGCCGGCAGGGCGTAGATGCCGAGAAAGCGCGACAGCCCCTGAGCCGCCGTGTTGCTGAAATTGCCCGATTTCCCGGCGTAGAAGCCGAGCGCGACCAGGACGAACATCGGCAGCACGATTTGAAAGATGAGCGTCATGGCGGCGGAAACCGGTCTTGGGGCGGCTCGAAGGGCTGTGCGGGTCGCCGGCGCGCGTGGTCCGGCGGATGCCGGGGGTCAGCGCAGGGTGGGCGTCTCGACGATTTCCGGTTCCGGCACGCCCAGCACCTCCATCAGCGACTTGCCGGCGTCGAGCTGCTGCGACCAGATCTTCTCCTTGGCCATCAGCTCCAGGCAGCGCCGCAGCACCTCGTCCATCACGGCCAGCGGCACCACGGTCACCCCGTCATCGTCGCCGATGATCAGGTCGCCCGGGTTGACCACCATGCCGCCGACGCCGGCCGGGACGTCCATCTTGCCGCCGAAGGCCTTGTGCGGGCCGCGCGGCACCGAGCCCTTGGCGAAGACCGGGAAGCCGATGGTCCGGATTTCCTGAAGGTCGCGGACGGAGCCGTCGATCACCAGACCGCCCAAGCCGCGCGACTTGCAGCCGCGGACCACCCATTCGCCGGCCAGCGCCACCTCTTCCAGGCCGGCGCCGGCGACCACCACCACCTCGCCCGGCTCGGCCAGGCTGCAGGCGGTCAGCAGCATGCTGTTGTCGCCGGGCATCGACACGGCGGTGCGGGCCTGCCCGCAGATGCGCATGCCCGGGGCGCAGGGCTTGATCCGGGCGTCCATGCTCTGGCAGCGGTTCTGCACGTCGGACGCGATGCTGCTGGGGACCGTCTTCCAGATGTCCAGCATGTCCGGGGACAGGCGCGGAAAATTCACGATGTAGCGTTGCATGGCCATGGGAGGGACCTCTCGTCGTCTGGATGGATTGCCGTCTGGGCTGGCTTATCGTCTGGGCTGTACGAAGCGGGGCTTGGAAGCGCGACCAGCGGCACCGCCGGTCGCAGGGCGACGACAGCGGAGCCGATGACGATCAGGCGGGGGAGGGCCGGTGTTGCCGGAGCGGCGGACGCCGGCCGGACAGGAACATCCTATCCGGGAAAGTCACGGGCTTGGCCCGTCCGACGCAACCAGACCATCCATGGTGCATACAACCCTAATCGGATAAAAGTTCTATTTGTTTCGTCTTTGAAGCTTAGTCATTCCGGAGGTCATACGCAAGTAGGTTGCCAACAAGTAAATTTGTTCACGTCTTCATATGGGGTATGTGCGCGGGGAATGACCTACAAAGGTGTGTCATTGACCGGATTGCGCGCCTTTAAATTGCGCCTTTCGGCAGGGCGCGCGCTGTATGGCTGCGCTGGTCCGGAGGCAAGTCGGTCGGGGGACGAGGCGCCGGTCACGGCCGATGGAAGAGGTCGGCGCAGACTCGGTTTCAAAAACGAAGGCGCCGGTTGCGGAATCGCAACGCGCGAAGGAGGGGGTGCGGCCAGGAGGGGAAAAACGAAAAAGGCCGGCACCCGAAGGTCCAGCCTTTCCATCAATCGTCCTGTTTCCCTTCGAAGGACCATCATCCCCGCCGGGAGAATGGAGCGGGCGAAGGGATTCGAACCCTCGACCCCAACCTTGGCAAGGTTGTGCTCTACCCCTGAGCTACGCCCGCGCTCCGTTTCGCTGCCGTTCGGACCCTTGTTCGGTGCCGTCCGGCGGCGTGCGGCGGACTATACTCATGGATCGGCGCAATGCAAGCGTCATGTTTCACTTTTCTCGGGCGCCTCGACAGATTTTCCCCGCACCGCTAAAGATGGCTCCATGGACACCCGCGACACCCCCGAGGGCAGGGCCGAGGAGCCGCTGCCGACGAGCCCGGAGCAGCTCCTGGAGCATCTCGCGGCGCTCGGCATCCGCACCGTGACCCACCGCCACCCGCCGCTGCACACGGTGGAGGAGAGCAAGGCGCTGCGCGGCGCGCTGCCCGGCGGCCATTGCAAGAACCTGTTCCTGAAGGACAAGAAGGAGCAGCACTGGCTGGTCGTCGCGCTGGAGGACGCGCGGGTCGAGCTGAACCGCTTCGACAAGGTGATCGGGTCGGCGCGGTTGTCCTTCGCCTCGGCCGACCGGCTGTGGCGGCATCTTGGCGTGCGGCCCGGCTCGGTCACGCCCTTCTCCGTGGTCAACGACCGTGAGCGGCGGGTGAGGGTGGTGCTGCAGGAGCAGATGCTGGCCCACGACCCGCTGAACTACCATCCGCTGCTGAACGACCGGACCACGGCCATCGCCGCCGCGGACCTGCTGCGCTTCCTGCGGGCCGGCGGGCACGAGCCGCTGATCGTGCCCTTCGGCGAGGAGCCGCCGGACTCTCAGCCGACGCTTGCTTAACGCGCCCCGTGCGCTCATCTATCACGCGAGATCGCAAAGGGATACGTGACCGCCATGTTCTCCATTCCGCCCGCCAACAAGCCCGTCGCCGCCGGTGCCGCTCCTGCCGCCGGTGACCTGATCAAGGACAGCAGCGACCGCGCCTTCATGGCCGACGTCATCGAGGCGTCGCAGTCCGTGCCGGTGATCGTCGATTTCTGGGCGCCCTGGTGCGGCCCGTGCAAGCAGCTCGGCCCGATCCTGGAAAAGACGGTACTGGCCGCGAAGGGCAAGGTGCGGCTGGTCAAGATCGACACCGACAAGGACCCGATGATCGCCTCGCAGCTCCGCGTGCAGTCGATCCCGGCGGTCTACGCCTTCTTCCAGGGGCGTCCGGTGGATGGCTTCATGGGCGCCCTGCCGGAGTCGCAGGTGAAGGCCTTCGTGGAGAAGCTGCTGAAGCTGGCCGGCGCCGCGGGCGGCGGCGAGGGCGACATCCTGGAGGAGGCGCTGGCCCAGGCCAAGGAGGCTCTGGAGGCCGGCGACACCCAGACCGCGTCGGAGATCTACGGCGAGATCCTGCAGGCCGATCCGGAGAACCTGAACGCCGTGGCCTACGCCGGGCTGGTCCGCTGCCTGATCGTCAACGACGAGCTGGCCCGCGCCAAGCAGATGCTCGACAAGGTGCCGGAGCAGATCGCCAAGGACAAGGAGATCGCCGCGGTGCGCAGCGCGCTGGAGGTTGCCGAGCAGGCGGCCAACGCCGGCCCGATCCCAGAGCTGACGGAGAAGGTCGCCCGCAACGAGGACGACCACGAGGCCCGCTTCGACCTCGCGCTCGCGCTGTTCGCCGCCGGCAAGCGCGAGGCCGCGGTGGACGAGCTTCTGGAGCTGGTGCGCCGCGACCGCGCCTGGAACGACGAGGCCGCCCGCAAGCAGCTCGTCAAGTTCTTCGAGGCCTTCGGCCCGACCGACCCGCTGACGGTGCAGAGCCGCCGCCGCCTGTCCTCGATCCTGTTCCGCTGATCACGGGGACTTGCGGCCCGGGGGCGACTCCGGGCCGCGAGTCTGTTTTGTTCGAGTCTGTTTCGTTGGAGGCCGCTTCGTTCGCCGTCGCTCTGTTGGTGGGCGCTCTGTTCGCCGTGTCCGGGGGTTCTATATTCGTCGCATGAGCCGGAACCCCATCGACCCGTCACCGGACCGCTTCCCGCGGCAGCTCCCGATCTTCCCGCTCGCGGGGGTCCTGCTGCTGCCGCGCGGGCGTCTGCCGCTGAACATCTTCGAGCCGCGCTACCTCGCGATGGTCGAGGACGCGCTGGCCGGCGACCGCATGATCGGCATGGTCCAGCCGACCGATCCGGCCTGCCGCCTGCGCGAGCCGGCGGTCTACGGCACCGGCTGCGCCGGACGCATCACCAGCTTTGCCGAGACCGAGGACGGCCGCTACATCATCACCCTGACCGGGGTCAGCCGCTTCGCCATCATGCGGGAGCTGGAGGGCCAGCGCGGCTACCGCCGGGTTGCCGCGGACTGGGACCGCTTCTCCGGCGACCTGATCGACCCGCTGGAGCGCGGCGGGGCCGATGGCGGGCTCGACCGTGTGCGTCTGCTGGCCGGATTGAAAGGCTATTTCAAGATGCAGGGGCTGTCGGTGGACTGGAAGGCCATCGACGGCACACCGGACGAGCGGCTGGTCACCTCGCTGGCGATGATCTGCCCCTTCTCGCCCAGCGAAAAGCAGGCCCTTCTGGAGACGCCCGACTTGCCGGAGCGCGCGAAGCTCTTGATCGCCCTGGTCGAGATGGCCATTCTCGACGGCCATGAGGGCGACGGCGGCAACGCGCTGCGTCACTGACCGTTCCCTTCGACCGACACTGCACTTTCCGACTGCGAGGCCCGATCCATGAGCGCCCATCCCCACGACGACACGCCCGCCGACGGCAAGACGCAGGCGCGCGTCGATCCGAAGCTTCTGGAGATCCTCGTCTGCCCGCTGACCAAGGGGCCGCTGCGCTACGACGCCGAGCGCGCCGAACTGATCAGCGACCGCGCCGGGCTGGCCTACCCGATCCGCGACGGCATTCCGATCATGCTGATCGATGAGGCCCGCAGCCTCGACGGGAAGCCGGGGGCCGCCTGATGTCCGACGAGCAATTCGCGTCGGACGCCTTCGGCACCAAGCACTGGCCGGTGGAAGTCCGGCTGAAGAAGGAGGAGAAGCGGCTGGAGGTCGATTTCGACAACGGCCAGACCTTCTCCTACCCGGCGGAATTCCTGCGCGTCCACAGCCCCAGCGCCGAGGTGCAGGGCCACGGTCCCGGCCAGAAGCAGACCGTCTCGGCCCGCCGCCACGTCGGCATCATGAGCCTGGAGGCCATCGGCCATTACGCCCTGCGGATCGTCTTCGACGACCTGCACGACAGCGGCATCTACTCCTGGAAGCTGCTGTACGAGCTGGGCGAGGACCAGGATCGCCTGTGGGCGGAGTATCTGGCGGAGCTGGAAGCCAAGGGCCTGAGCCGCGATCCGCGCGGCCGCCGCTGAGGAGACCGAAGGCGGGGTGCGGCATCCGGTCGCGACCCCGCTGGTTTCCGTGTGGCCTTTCCGGGAGCCGGGGCGCGGTGTGTTGCGCTTTCATGAGGTGTGTTGCGCTTTCATGAAAAGGGCGTAGATAACGGCTCATCGACCGTTCCTCCGCCGCAGGATGACCGCCGTGACCGCGACCGACCCGCCCGGCGCGACCGCCAGCCAAACCGCCGCGCCCAACACCGGTTCGCCGCCTGCGAACGGCGCCGGACTGCCCGTTCCCACCACGCCCACGCCGAACGATCCGCCCGATGACCCGCCGCCCGTGGAGCGGGGGTGGGGTGGATGGACGCGCGGCTATGGGCGGCGCGGTAGCGCGTTGCGGCAGAAGCTGGCCACCCATTTGGCGGCCCGGCGGCGCAAGCGGCGCGCTTGGGCCCGCGACGTCGCGCGGATCGTCCTGGTGGTGTCGATCCTGGCGCTGGCCGTTCTGGCCGTGGAAATCGGGCGCAAGGCGGTGGTCGTGCTGAACCGCGCCGACCTCGGTGCCGTCCATCTGTTCGGGCAGCGCGACTGAAGCGCTTGATGTTCCCTCTCCCCTCTGGGGAGAGGGTTAGGGTGAGGGGGTTGCGCTTGTGCCGAACGTAACCGCCATGAACACCCCCTCACCGGCCCTTTGGGGCACCCTCTCCCCGGAGGGGAGAAGGCTGAGGATGGCGTGATCTCCTCAGGGAAGAATGACCACGTAGCGTTTCGTCGTGGTCTCCAGCACCTCCCACACGCCGTCGAAGCCGGGTTCCAGCGTGAAGCGGTCGCCGGGGCCGACCATCCAGCGGCGCCCGTCGGCGTGGCTGATGGCGCTGGTGCCCTCCAGGATCTCGCAATACTCCCACTCGTCGTAGACGATCCGCCAGGAGCCGGGGGTGGAGCGCCAGACCCCGGCGAAGCGTTTGCCGTCAGCCGATTCGTACTCGTTCCAGGTGGTGAAGACCGGGGCGCCGGACAGGATGCGGTCGGGGGCCGGGCCTCCGGTCTCGGGCTCCACGGCGGGGCTGGCGGGGTCGGTCAGCAGGGCGAAGCTCATCACGCGGTCTCCCATTCACCAGGTTCTTTTCACCAGGCGGCGAGCAGCGGCGGCAGGCCGTGCAGGCTGTCGATGCGGCGGTAATTCTTGGTGGGCGGCTCGGCCACCTCGTGCGCCCAGGTGACGTGGTACGGCACATGGACGGCGTGGCCGCCCACGGCCAGCACGGGCAGGATGTCCGACCGCACGGAATTGCCCACCATGACGAAGCGCGCCGGGTCCACGCCATGGCGGTCGAGCAGGCGGCGGTAGGTGGCCGGGTCCTTCTCGCTGACGATCTCGATGGCGTCGAAGCGCCCGGCGAGGCCGGAGCGGGCGATCTTGCTTTCCTGGTCGAACAGGTCGCCCTTGGTGACGAGCAGCAGCCGGTAGCGCCCGGACAGCCCCTCCACCACCTCCTGCACCCCGTCGAGCAGGTCGACCGGGTGTTCCAGCATGGCCTTGCCGAACTCGACGAGGCTCTGGATGTCGCGCCCGCCGATGCGCCCGTCGGTCAGGTCCACCGCCGTCTCGATCATCGACAGGACGAAGCCTTTGATGCCGTAGCCGTAGACGCGAAGGTTCTCGCGCTCGGCCTGCAGCAGGCGCCGGTCGATGTCCGCCGGGTCGGCGAGATGGTTGGCGAGCAGCGCACGGAAGCGGTCCTGCGTCATCGAGAACAGGGATTCGTTGTGCCACAGCGTGTCGTCGCCGTCGAAGGCGATGGTGTCGATCATGGGAAGAACTCGGTGTCGGACGACGGTCGGGACCACAGGTAGGACGCGCCGCGGCGGCTGTCCAGCGCTCCGTTTCAAACCCGGTTTGTTGGTGAACTGCACAATTTGTGACGCCCAAAAGCTGTGCATTCGTCCATTATTCTTGCATCGGTGATATTCCTACGACAGCTATCGAGAAAGCTCACGGCTCGCATACCCACATGGCGGTGGCGGGTTTGCGCGGGATGAGCAATATTCTTTCTCACAAAGCGAGGGCGCGGCGGCCACTTCCGGCAGGCCCCCTCGGGACCTTCAAAGATAGGATGACCACCATGGCAATCGCTCTGCGCACGGCCCCCGCCGGCCGTACCCTGCGCCCTGCTCCGGTGGCGTATGTGCTGGACAGCGTTCTGGACACGTTCGCCCTGTGGCGGCAGCGCACCATCACCCGCCGCGAGCTGGCTCGGCTGGACGACCGGATGCTGCACGACATCGGCATCTCCCAGATCGACGTCGAAGGCGAGATCAGCAAGCCGTTCTGGAAGGCGTAATGCCGCCGTCACGGCTGCGGGAGACCGCAAGGAAAAGGGCCGCCCCCGTGTAAGGGAGCGGCCCTTTTCGCATTCGGGTCTTGGGGCTTCTGCAAGCGGTCAAAAGAAAAGGCCACTCTTCCCGAAGGAAGAGTGGCCTTTTTCTTGGCCGAAACGCCGCCCGATCAGATGCAGATCTGCTGGAGCGGGGCAAAGCCGTTGAAGCAGACCGCCGAGTAGGTCGTCGTGTAGGCGCCCGTGGCGTGGATGCGCACGCGGTCACCGGCCTTCAGGTCCATCGGCAGCTTGTACTCGGCGCGCTCGTAGAGCACGTCGGCGCTGTCGCAGGTCGGGCCGGCCAGCACGACCGCCTCGCTGTCGCCTTCGCCGTCGTCCCCCATCACCTGGATCGGGTACTGGATCGCCTCGTCCATCGTCTCGGCGAGACCGCTGAACTTGCCGATGTCCAGATAGACCCAGCGCTTCACGTCGTTGGCCGACTTGCGGGAGACGAGGACGACCTCGCTCTCGATGATGCCGGCGTTGCCGACCATGCTGCGGCCCGGCTCCACGATGGCTTCCGGCAGGCGGTTGCCGAAGTGGGTGCGCAGGGACTCGAAGATGGCCTGGCCGTAGGCGGTGGTCTCCGGCACGTCGGTGCGGTAGCGGGTCGGGAAGCCGCCGCCCAGGTTGATCATGCCGAGGTCGACGCCCAGCACCTCAAGCTCGCGGAACAGCTGCGCCACCTGGAAGATGGCGTGGTCCCACTGCATCAGGTCCTTCTGCTGCGAGCCGACGTGGAAGGACACGCCGTAGGGAACGACGTTCATGCCCTTGGCCTTCAGCAGCAGCTCGCGCGCCATGGCGAGGTCGCAGCCGAACTTGCGCGACAGCGGCCACTCGGCGCCCTCGCCGGAGGTCAGGATGCGGCAGAAGACGCGGGCGCCGGGGGCGGCGCGGGCGATCTTCTCCAGCTCCGCCTCGCTGTCGAAGGCGAACAGGCGCACGCCCAGCTCGAAGGCGCGGCGGATGTCCGCTTCCTTCTTGATGGTGTTGCCGTAGGAGATGCGCTCCGGCGCGCAGCCGGCGGCCAGAACCATCTGGATTTCCGGGACGCTGGCGGTGTCGAAGGCGGAACCCAGACGGGTCAGCAGGCCGAGGATCTCCGGCGCCGGATTGGCCTTCACGGCGTAGAAGATCTTGGCGTCCGGGAGCGCTTCCTCCAGGTCGTGATAGTTCGCTTCCACGACGTCCAGATCGACGACGAGGCACGGGGTCTGCGGACGCTGCTCTTCGAAAAAGCGCGCAATCTTATCGGTCATCTCAGTCTCCCGGACGCAAGATGAAGGTGTCGGACGAATTGTGAAAAAGCAGGGGCGGAGCGGCCGCGCGCTGCTGACCGGTCAGAAAGAAAAGACGGTCAGGCGCTCAGGCCGCCCATACTGGACTGCCGTGTTGCCTTGCGGGGAAGGACCGGACTGGACAGAACTGGAAAGAGTCGGAGACGGGTGAGCCGGTGCCCACCCACAACAACATGAACCATCGTAACCTCCAAGACGCCGCCTTGCTTAAGGGACGGTCGGGGATCACGCGTTACGTCGTTGCATAACCACATCTCGAAAAGGACGAGGGGCGGGCCAGCGGCACGTGCGCTTGCGAGTTGCGGTTACATAGATCGAACGGGCCGCCTTTTAAAGTGAAAAATGCGACCGGGCGCAAAAAAGTAGCAAGCGTTACGCAAAGGTAAAAATAGGGAGGAATAACATGGACTTGAGTACGGCCATTCCGGTCTGGGACATCGCGGCCCGGCTGGCCGCGGCGGCGGTTTGCGGGGCGGCGCTGGGACTCGACCGCGAGATCCGGGGCAAGGCGGCGGGGCTGCGCACCCACACGTTGGTGGCCATCAGCGCGGCGGTGACGACTCTGGTTGCGCTGGAGCTTTACTGGGGCATGGCCGGGAAGGGGACCGGCGGGGGCGACATGGACCCCACCCGCGTCATCCAGGGCATCGCCCAGGCCATCGGCTTCATCAGCGCCGGGGTGATGTTCCGCGCCGGGACCACGGTGCGCGGGGCGACCACTGCGGCGCTGATCTGGATGGCCGGCGCGCTGGGCATCGCCTGCGGCGCCGGATTCTACGTGCTGGCGGGAATGGCGCTGGCGCTCTGCCTCGCCGTGACGATCGTCTTCTCCTACGCCCTGCGCTGGATGCCGGAGCCCGCCAAGCCCGCCAATTCCATCAAGCCCGCCAATTCCATTAAGCCCGAGGACTGACCAGGAGCCGGTGGGCCAGCGCCGCCCCCAGCGCGACCAGCCCGATGGCCGTCATCATGGGAAGCTGGCTGTCCGCGTGGGTGTGGCCGAGCACCACGCCGATCAGCGCCGCCACGGTCATCTGCACGAAGCCGACCAGCGAGGAGGCCAGCCCGGCCATCATCGGGTAGGGACCGACCGCCCCGGCCATGGCGTTGGGCAGGGTCAGCCCGGCGCCCAGCATGAAGAGGAAGACCGGCGCCACCACCGCCGCCAGATGCAGCACCCCGCCCAGCGCCAGCCCCACCCCGAGCAGCCCGCCGGCCAGCGAGACCGCCGTGCCGGTGCGGATCATCCGCGGCCCGCCCAGCCGCGCGCTCAGCCGCCCGGCCAGGAAGGATCCCACCGCGTAGCCCAGCACCACCGCGGCGAAGCTTCCCCCGAACTGCGCGGGCGTCAGGTGCAGCCGCCCGATCAGCACGAAGCTGGACCCGGAAATGAAGGCGAAGATGCCGCTGTAGGCGAAGGCCACCGTCAGCATCTGCCCGACGAAGCCGCGGTCGCGCAGCAGCAGCGCGTAGTTGGCGAGCAGCCGGCCGGGCTGCAGCGCCGTCTCGTCGCGGTTGGCGTTGGTCTCGCCCATCAGGGTCCAGGTGGCGGCCAGGATCAGCGCGGCGAAGCCGGTCAGCAGCAGGAAGTTGCTCCGCCAGCCGAACCACTCCGTCAGGACGCCGCCCAGGATGGGGCCGGCGGCGGGGGCCAGGGTCATGGCCATCGCCATGTAGGCCAGCACGGTCGCCGCCCGGTCGCGCCCGAAGACGTCGCGCACCACCGCCCGCGCCACCACCGGGCCGCAGCACGCGCCCAGCGCCTGGAAGAAGCGCGCGACGATCAGCGTCTCGATGTCGTCGGTCAGCGCGCAGGCGGCGCTCGCCACCAGATAGATGAGGATGCCGCCGAGTAGGGCGGGCCGCCGCCCGAAGCGGTCGGACACCGGCCCGTAGACGAGCTGCGACACCGCGAAACCGGCGAGGAAGACCGACAGGGTGAGCTGCACCGTGGCGATGTCCGTGTCGAACACGCTGACCAGCGTCGGCAGGGAGGGCAGGTAGAGGTCGGTGGACAGCGGGCCGAAGGCGACGAGCGCCGTCAGCAGCACGCGGACGGTCAGGGAATCGGGACGGGGCATGGAGGGGGTCGGGCCGGAAACGATGGGGGAGGCGCACTCTAGCAGAGGCTTGGCGCGACCCCGTCACGGCGTTTCGGCATGACCGTCATTTGCAGGTGAAACCATTTCCGTCCCCTCGCCACCGCCCTCGCTGCCCCCTTCGCCATACCGCAGCAGCCGCGCGCCGTTGGCCTTCAGCCAGAGGCGCGGCGTGCGCACGTCGCCGGTCAGCTGCGCGCACAGCGTCCAGAAGCGCTGGGAATGGTTCATCTCGCGCAGATGCGCCACCTCGTGCCCCACCACGTAATCCAGCACGGACTCCGGGGTCAGGATCAGCCGCCAGGAGAAGGAGAGGCGTCCGGTGGCGGAACAGCTTCCCCAGCGGCTCTTGGTGTCGCGCACGGTGACGGCGGCGACCCGAGCGCCGATCAGCGCGGCCTTGGCGCGCGACCGCTCGGCCAACTCGCGCCGCGCCTCCGCCATCAGGAAGTCGCGCACCCGGCGGGCGACATGCTCCGCCCGGCCGCCGACCAGGATCGCGCCGTTCTCGCGCCGGGTCGCCCCGCGCAGGTCCGGACTGTGCCGGACGACGTGATCGATGCCGAGGTAGGGCACCACCGCCCCGTCGGCGAAGGGAAGCTGCGGTGGCAGGGCGGCCAGCCGCGCCCGGACCCAGCCGTCGTGCCGCCCGACGAAGCGCAGCGCCTCGGCCTCCGGGACGCCCACCGGGATCACCACCTGGATCAGCCCGCGCCCGGCGTCCACCCGCAGGGTCATCCGGCGGGCGCGGGCGCTTTCCCGCAACTCCAGCGGCGCGGGCAGGCCGGCGACCGCCAGGGCGCGCGGGGCCTTGGGGCGTGGAGCCTGGGTTTTGGCCTGGGCTTTGGAGGGATGGGATTTGCGGCGGAAGAGCATACCTGACTTATAGCCTGCGTGGCCGGCTTGGGCCAATGGGGCGTTGTCCTTCACATTCAAACGGAATTTGTCCCAAGTGAGTTTTGCATGTGATATTTGACTCCGATGCCCAAGTGGCCGAATAAATGTGCTGCAATCTCAGTTTTTGCGGTGAAGTTGTGGGCGAGTATACCAGAAAGAACTCAACCGAAGGTCATATGACTGATCGTGCGATCTGGCTTGAGGCTCTGGTCTCCGCCAACGGCGCCGCTCACGCTCTGCTTGGGCTGGACGCGCGGCTTCTCGTGGTCAACCAGGCTTTTGCCGCGGCCTTCGGCTGCCTGCCGGAAGAGGCGGACGGCAAGGAGTTGACCGAGCTGGGCGTTCCGGCGGCCATCGTGTCCCAGGTGGAGGCGCAGGTCCGCCGTGTCGTGCTCACCGGGACCCCGGTGTCGGCCTTCGGCCTGCTGCCCCGTGGCGAAATGGTGCTGAGCCCGGTGCGCGACGCGGATGGGGTCGTCACCGCGGTCGCCGCCATCGCCGACACCAACGCCGCCGCTCTGGCCACCGCCCGCGCCGAGGCCGAGCGCGCGAAGGCCGAGACCGAGCGGGTCCGCCAGGAGGCCGAGACGGGGCGCACCGCCATCGGGCGCTTCCTGTCGGCGGCCAGCCACGACCTGCGCCAGCCCTTCCAGGCCATGCATCTGTTCCACCATCTGCTGATGGGCCGCCTGACCGATCCCGGCGCGCGCGATCTCGGCGAGAAGCTGGAGATGTCGATCGAGGCGGCGGAGGGGCTTCTGCGCGCGCTGTTGGACGTGTCGAAGCTGGAGGCCGGGCTGGTCCGGATGCAGGTGCAGAGCTTCCCCATCGACGAGACGCTGGGCCGCCTGCTCAACGAGTTCGCGCCGGAGGCCGACGCCAAGGCCCTGCGCTTCAACGTCCGCCCCGCGGACGCGGAGGTGAGCACCGACCCGGTGCTGCTGGAACAGCTTCTGCGCCCGATCCTGTCCAACGCCCTGCGCTTCACCGAGTCGGGTGGCGTGCTGCTGGCGGCGCGGCGGCGCGGCGGCGCGTTGCGCATCGAGGTGTGGGACACCGGCCTCGGCATCGCCCCCGCCGACCAGTCGGCGATCTTCGACGACTTCCGCCAGCTCGGCAACCCGAACCGCGACCGCCGACACGGGCTGGGGCTCGGCCTCGCCATCGTGCGGCGCCTCGCGACGCTGCTGGGCCTGCCGGTCTCGTTGCGCTCGGTGCCCGGCAAGGGCTCGGTTTTCGCGGTGGAGGTCCCGTTGGCGGCGGCGAGCGCCGAGGCGTTGCCGGTCGAGAGCAGCAGCGCGGCGTGACGGCGTGTTCGGCGGACAGCGAAGCCGCTGCGCAGCCACGGTATTTCGGCTATGCTCTCTCCAGTCCAATCGGCTTCTGGGCCAGCGTTGATCGGATTCGGACAACAGCCATGGGAACCACCGGCGCGGTTCATCCGCGATACGACGACATCCGCCGCCGCCGCCTTGAGGAACGCCGCGCTGCGGCGTTGCGGGCGCTGCAGCAGGCCGACGCCGTGGCGCGCCGTGCCGGCGGGTGGCTCGTCGTGTTCGGATCGCTGGCCGAGGGAGGATTTCACGAGCGGTCCGACCTCGACGTCGCGCTGATCGGCGTGCCGGCGGGGATGGACAGCGACGTGGCGGCGGATGTGGACACCCTTCTGACCATCGCCGGGTTCGAGGCCGATGTCATTCCGGATCGTTTCCTGTCGCCGTCCCTCCGAGACCGCGTGATGCGCCATGGCCGCGAACCCGGCGCTCTGGGCTGACATCCAGCGGGACCTGGACGCCGCGCGGACGAACATCCGAAACGCGGCGATGCGGGCCGATGCCCTTCACACGGGTGGACCGCTTTCCGACGATCTGCGCATGGATCGCGAGTACGCGATCGGCCTGATGCTGCACAATGGCTATGGCGCCATGGAGTGCGCCTTGGAGCGGCTGGTGCAGGCGGTGGACGGCGGCTTGCCCAGCGGAGCGGCCTATCATGCCGAGTTGATCCGCCGCGCCGCCGCGCCCGTCGCGGGGCTGCGTCCGGCCATGATCACGTCGGAAACGGCTGGTCGCCTTCAGAAGCTGAGGTCCTTCCGGCACGCCTTGCGCCATGCTTACGACGGTTACGATTACACCCGTGCCGCCGAGAATGTTCCGGTCGCCGTCGCGGTCGAGGACAGCTTCCGGGCGGACATGACGGCCTTCGCGACGTCGATGGGCATCCTGCCGGAATAGCCGGAGCGCTCTCTCCCACCGAACGAACAGAGAGCGCCGTCCTCGCTTGCGCTTGCCGACCCGTCCATCGGCGCCGCGCCGGGCGTCGATGGAGCGCGCATACTTCCTCCGAAGGCCGGGGCCGTTCACGGCCCGCCGGCCCCGGCGTCATGGTCTGGGTGCGCCATAGGCGCGGCCCGGGATCGGAGGAAAGCATGCATCGCGAAGCAGGGTGCCGGCTGGCCGGTTGTCTGGCGGGGATGACGATGGCCGCCTTCGTCGTCCTGCCCGCCGCCGCGCAGACGACGAGCCTGGATTGGGACCAGCGCGGCTGCGTCTTCGGTCCCCGGCCCGGCCTGGACCGGCTGGTGCCCGGCTACAACCCCGGTGCGCAGCCCTTTTACTGCCCGCCGCCTGCCGCGCTGTATCCCGCGCCGCCGGTCGCGCCCCCGACGGCATCGCACTATCTGTCGGCGCCAAGCCGGTCCTACTGCCTGCTGCGCTCCTCCGGCCTGATGGGGGACAGCCTGTCGCAACTGGCCGGGTCGCTGTGCCGGGACGACGCCGCGCTGTGGGCGCTCGCCCAAACATGGCACCCCGAGAGATGACGTAAGGGTGATAGTCCGTACTGATACGTACGGCTGATTGACAGCCTCCCCCTCTGTCCTTAAGGCTTGCAAAAAAGAAACACACATGCGGGGAGGAAAACCACAGATGCCGGCGCAGCATCCATCACCGCCTTAAGTCCCGTTCCATGCCTTACGCAGGACCGACGTTGCAACCGCGAAGAGCGGATGCGGCGCGCCCCTGCGCGCGTGTTCCGGACACGTCACCAAATCTTCACAAGACCGTCGCGGGACCGCAACCCGCGCCCTGCATGTCAGCACATCACGCAATCGATTGGTTCCAGGGAGAGACCACCATGCTGACCCGCCGCAAGCTCGCCGTCTCGACGGCCGCCTTCGCGCTCGCCGCCGGTTTCACCGGCGCCGCCTACGCCCAGCAGAAGACCGTCGTCGAATTCTGGCACGGCCTGCCCCAGCCGCTCGGCGGCCAGCTCGAGCAGGTGGTGAAGGGCTTCAACGACAGCCAGGACAAGGTCCAGGTCAACCCGACCTTCAAGGGCAGCTATCCGGAGACGATGCAGGCGGCCATCGCCGCCTTCCGCGCTGGCAACGCCCCGCACGTCGTGCAGATGTTCGAGGTGGGCACCGCCACCATGCTGTCCGCCGGCCCGGCCATCAAGCCGGTGCACCAGTTGATGAGCGAGACGGGGTCGGGCTTCGACGCCGCGGCCTACATCCCGGCGGTCCGGGGCTATTACAGCTCCAAGGACGGCAAGATGATGGCCCTGCCGTTCAACAGCTCCACCACCATCACCTTCTACAACAAGGACGCCTTCCAGAAGGCCGGGCTCGACCCCAACAAGCCGCCGGCGACCTGGCCGGAGGTGGCCGATGCGGCGCGCAAGCTGAAGGCGGCGGGCGTGACCTGCCCGATGACCTTCTCCTGGCCGACCTGGACGCAGTTCGAACAGGTCGGCGCGCTCCACGACAAGCCCTTCGCGTCGGAGGCCAACGGCTTCGGCGGGCTGAACGCCACGCTGAAGATCAACGACCCGTTCTTCGTGAAGCATCTCCAGACGCTGATCGACCTGCAGAAGGAAGGCGCGCTGCGCTACGGCGGTCGCGACAACGCCGCGGACTCGCTGTTCCCGTCGGGCGAATGCGCGATGATCCAGGCGTCGTCCGGCCTGCGCGGGCGTATCATCAAGGAGGCCAAGTTCAACTGGGGTGCTGCGCCGCTGCCCTACTGGCCGGACGCCATCGCGTCGCCGAAGAACTCGATCATCGGCGGCGCCGCCTTCTGGGTGATGACCTCGCCCAAGCGCACCGCCGACGAGTACAAGGCCGTCGCCGCCTTCTTCAGCTACCTCGCCCGTCCGGAGGTGGACGCCAAGTGGCACATGGACACCGGCTACGTCCCGGTGACACTCCAGGGCTTCGAGCTGGCGAAGAAGGAAGGCTTCTACGACAAGAACCCCGGCGCCGAGGTGCCGGCGGAGCAGCTGACCCGCACCGCCACCACGGAGAACACCATGGGGCTGCGGCTGGGCAACCTGCCGGAAATCCGCAACATCATCCAGGAGGAGATGGAGAAGGCGTTCCAGGGCCAGCAGACCGCCCAGCAGGCGCTGGACAACGCTGTGAAGCGCGGCGACACGGTCCTGCGCAACTTCGAGCGCGCCAACAAGAACTGAGCGTAACTCCCTCTCCCCTCTGGGGAGAGGGCAGGGGTGAGGGGGATGCGCTTGTGCCGGACGCTCCGCGATGCGCAACCCCCTCACTGGCCCTCTGGGCCACCCTCTCCCCGGAGGGGAGAGGGTTGAAAGGGATTCCATGCAACGTCGCGTGATTTTCGACAACAGGGCGCTGCCCTACCTGCTGCTGGCACCGCAGGTGGCGGTGACGCTGATCTTCTTCATCTGGCCGGCGGCGCAGGCGCTGTGGCAGTCGGTGCATCTCCAGGACGCCTTCGGGCTGCGCAGCCAGTTCGTCGGGCTGGAGAATTTCCAGGCGGTGCTGAGCGACCCGAACTATCTGGAGACGGTCAAGACCACCATCATCTTCAGCGCGTCGGTGACCGTCCTGTCGCTGGCCTCCGCGCTGGGGCTGGCGGTGATGGCCGATTCGAAGATCCGGGCGGCGTCGGCCTACAAGACGCTGCTGATCTGGCCCTACGCGCTGGCCCCCGCGGTGGCGGCGGTGCTGTGGATGTTCATCTTCAACCCGGACATCGGCATCCTGGGCCGCGCGCTGAATAACCTCGGCTACGCCTGGGACTACCGGCTGAACGACGGGCAGGCGCTGACCATGGTCATCCTGGCGGCGAGCTGGAAGCAGGTCTCCTACAACTTCATCTTCTTCCTGGCCGGGCTGCAGGCCATCCCGCGCTCCGTCCTTGAGGCGGCGAGCATCGACGGGGCGGGGGCGGTGCGCCGCTTCTGGACGATCACCTTCCCGCTGCTGTCGCCGACGACCTTCTTCCTGCTGGTGGTGAACATCGTCTACGCCTTCTTCGAGACCTTCGGCACGATCCACGCCCTGACCCATGGCGGGCCGGGCAAGGCCACGGAGACGCTGATCTTCCGCGTCTACCAGGACGGTGTGGTCAACCACGACCTGGGCGGCTCCTCGGCGCAGTCGGTGATCCTGATGGTCATCGTCATCGCGCTGACCGCCATCCAGTTCCGCTTCGTCGAGCGCAAGGTGCATTATTCATGACCCGCGACCGCGACACCCCGCGCTCCGGCGGGCGCCTGATGGACATGGTTCCGCACCTGATCCTGATGCTGGGCGTCCTGATCTTTGCCTTCCCGATCTACGTGACGATCATCGGCTCGACCTGGGACGCCGCCACCATCGGGCGCGGCAACCTGCCGCTGACGCCCGGCGGGGAGATGCTGAACAACTACGCCTCGGCCTGGAGCGAATCGCAGGGCAACCGCGTCATGCACACGCCCGTGCGCATCATGATGTGGAACAGCCTGGTCATGGCGCTGGTCATCGCGCTGGGCAAGATCGCCATCTCGATCATCTCGGCCTACGCGGTGGCCTTCTTCCGCTTCCCGCTGCGCATGGTCTTCTTCTGGATGATCTTCATCACGCTGATGCTGCCGGTGGAGGTGCGCATCATCCCGACCTACGAGGTGGTGGCCAACCTCGGCCTGATCGACAGCTACGCCGGGCTGACCATCCCGCTGATCGCCTCGGCCACGGCGACGCTGCTGTTCCGGCAGTTCTTCCTGACCATCCCGGACGAGCTGGTGGAGGCCGCGAAGATCGACGGGGCGGGGGCGCTGCGCTTCTTCCTGGACGTGGTGCTGCCCCTGTCGCGCACCAACATCGCGGCGCTGTTCGTCATCCTCTTCATCTACGGCTGGAACCAGTATCTCTGGCCGCTGCTGATCACCAACAGCGCGGAGATGGAGACGGTGGTCATCGGCATCACCAAGATGATCGGCAACGGCGAGGCCGCGACCGACTGGAACCTCATCATGGCGACGACGGTGCTGGCCATGCTGCCGCCGGTGGCGGTGGTCGTGCTGATGCAGCGCTGGTTCGTCAAAGGCCTTGTGGACAGCGAGAAATAAGAAATGGCAACGGTCGATCTGAATCGGGTCCGCAAGTTCTACGGCTCCGTCGAGGCCATCAAGGGCATCGACATCAGCGTCGCGGACGGGGAGTTCCTCGTGCTGCTCGGCCCGTCGGGCTGCGGCAAGTCCACGCTGCTGCGCATGGTCGCCGGGCTGGAGAGCATCACCGGCGGCGAGATCGCCATCGGTGGGCGGGTGGTCAACGGGCTTGAGCCCAAGGACCGCGACATCGCCATGGTGTTCCAGAACTACGCGCTCTACCCGCACATGAGCGTGTTCGACAACATGGCCTACGGGCTGAAGATCCGCGGCCTGCCCAAGGCGGAGATCCAGGCGCGCGTCGCCAAGGCCGCGGAAATCCTGGAGCTTGGCCGCTTCCTCGACCGCCGGCCCAGCCAGCTGTCCGGCGGGCAGCGGCAGCGCGTCGCCATGGGCCGCGCCATCGTGCGCGAGCCCGCCGCCTTCCTGTTCGACGAGCCGCTGTCCAACCTGGACGCCAAGCTGCGCACCCAGATGCGCGTCGAGATCAAGCGGCTCCAGGATCGGCTGGGCATCACCAGCCTCTATGTGACGCACGATCAGGTGGAGGCGATGACGCTCGCCGACCGCATCCTGGTCATGAACCACGGGGTGGCCGAGCAGGTCGGCACGCCGCTGGAGGTCTACCAGCGCCCGGCCAGCCTGTTCGTGGCGGGCTTCATCGGGTCGCCGCCGATGAACGTGCTGGACGCGCGCTTCGACGGTGCCGGGCAGGCGGTGGCGCTGCCCGGCGGCACCGCCTTCCTCCTGCCGCGCCCACGCCCCGACATGGCCGGACGGCCGGTCAAGCTGGGCGTGCGCCCTGAGCATCTCGCTGTCACGCCCGGCGACGGGCCGCTGATCGTCACGGTCGATCTGGTGGAGGCGCTGGGCGCCGACACGGTGGTCTACGGCCGCCTGCCGGACGGGGAAGCGCTGGTGGTCCGAGTCGCCGGCCTGCCGTCCTGCCGCGAGGGCGAAACCCTGCGCGTCGGCGCGCCACCCGACGCCCTGCACCTGTTCGACTCGGAGAGCGGACGGCGTCTGGCGGATTGAACGGGGTGGGGCGGTTGCAATCGCCGGTGCCCCGTGTCCCACTGTCGATCCGTCATGTCCCGCCGGAAACAAGGATAAGAAACGTCATGAAGCTCTACCTGAAGCCGGGCGCCTGCTCGCTGTCGCCGCACATCGTCCTGCGCGAAAGCGGCCTGGCCTTCGACGTCGCGGCCGTCGACCTCGTCGCCAAGAAACTGGAGGACGGCAGCGATTTCCTGGCCGTCAACCCGAAGGGCCAAGTGCCGACGCTGGCCTTCGACGACGGCGCCGTCCTGACCGAGGGCGCCGCCATCGTTCAGTGCATCGCCGACCGTGTGCCGGAGAGCGGTCTGCTGCCGGCCGTCGGGACGATGGAGCGCTACCGCGTGCTGGAGTGGCTGAACTTCATCGGGACGGAGCTGCACAAGACCTTCAGCCCGCTGTTCCGCCCGACCACGCCGGACGCCTTCAAGGACATCGTCAAGCAGACGCTGACCGCCAAGTTCGCGGTGGTGGAGGCCGGGCTGGCCGGCAAGGATTACCTGACGGGCGACCGCTTCACGGTGGCTGACGCCTATTGCTTTACGGTGCTGCGTTGGGCGCCGCGGGTCGGCCTGCCGCTGGACGGTTGCCCGAACATCACCGCCTACATGGCCCGCGTCGCCGCGCGCCCGGCGGTGGCTGCGGCGCTGGCGGCCGAAGGGATCGCCTGACTCACCTGTTCGATCCCGAGACAGGCTGGTGATTGCCCGAGTAGACTGCTCGGGCAATCACCAGCAGGGAGGGGGCGAAGACCCCGACGAGCATGAGCGCAACCGACCGCAAACCCGTTCCGCCCTTCCACCTCGCCTTCCCAGTCCGCGACAAGGAGGAGGCGCGCGCTTTCTACGCCGGCCTGCTGGGCTGCGGGGTGGGGCGTGAGTCCGACCGCTGGATCGACTTCGACCTCTACGGCCATCAGGTGGTGGCGCATGTGACGGAGGATGCCGGGACCCGCGCCACCAACCCGGTCGATGGCGAGGACGTGCCGGCCAGCCATTTCGGCGTGATCCTGGATTGGGACGACTGGCACGCGCTGGCCGACAAGCTGAAGGCCGAAGGCGTGCGCTTCCTCATCGAGCCGCAGATCCGCTTCAAGGGTCAGGTGGGCGAGCAGGCCACCATGTTCTTCCTCGACCCGAGCGGGAACGCCCTGGAGTTCAAGAGCTTCCAGGACATGGGACAAATTTTCGCGCGGTGACTCCGGCATCAATGCTTTGACGCCATCGGCATTTCATTCACCCCGGAAGGGAAGATCCGGCCCAGGCCGACGGTCCGTTTTTCCCCTCGCCTCGGCGAAAGCCCATGTTTCCGCGTCATCGGAATGGCATGGAAGCTGCTAATGGAAAATTGCCGAAGCAATTTTTCCGGTCAACCGTGAGGTGTCCCATGAGCAGCCTGCCCGCCGCCGCGCCGGGATTTGAATCATCAAGAGCGTACGCGCTGAACGGCGGCGTGGTCACCCGCTTCTCCGCGGCGACCAAGGCCAGTCCGGAGATGATGGCGCGCGTCGGGGTCGGCAATTCCGCCTTTCAGCAGCAGATGAGGATCGCGGCGGACCCGAACGCCGTGGACCCGGCAGTCGCGGCGCGCGGCCGCGCCGTGCAGGCCCACACCGTGTTCCGGCAGGGCGGCCAGGTCGTCGCCGCCGTCTGGCGGGACGAGCAGACGCAAATGAGCAACGGGCTTGCGGCGCGGCTGGACTGGAGCGCGCTGGAGCGGCAGACCGCCGCCCCGTCCGACGCGCAGCGGCGGGACGTGATCGCCGCGGCCATCACGAAACAGCTCGGCGGGGGCGTCCAGGTCCAGCGCTACGGCGACAGCGGTGCCGCGCCGACCCGTGGCGCGCTGATCGACGAGCAGGCTGTGGCAAACCGGGCGGTGCGCGACGGGCGGTGAGCCCGCCGCGCACCCGACAGACTTCAGGCCGCGGACCGCTTGTTCCCGCCCGGCTGACCGCCGTGCGGAGCGGGGCGGCGGTTGTGGCGGTTCTGCTGGTTGGCCGACACCTTGGCCTTCAGCGGCTGGTCGCCGGTGGCGCCGGCAACCCGCGCGCCCTGCGGCGCCGGCGGCTTCGCGCCGTGGGCCTTCGGTGCCTGAGGCTTCTGGCCCTGCGGCTTGTTGCCGCCGGCCTGCTGCTGCGGCTGACCGCGGCCCGGACGCGGCTGCTTGGGCGCCGGCTTCGGCGGCTTGGCGGAGGAGGCGTGGATCGCCGCCACCACCGACGCGTGGTAGGGATGGTCGTGGTCCGCCGGAACCGGCTGGCGGATGGTCTTTTCGATGGCCTTCAGATAGGCCACCTCCTCGGCGTCGCAGAAGGATACCGCGCTGCCGTCGGTGCCGGCGCGGGCGGTGCGGCCGATGCGGTGGACGTAGCTCTCCGGCTCGTTCGGCAGGTCGAAGTTGATGACGTGCGTGATGCCGTCGATGTCGATGCCGCGCGCCGCGATGTCGGTCGCCACCAGCGCCTTCAGGTCGCCGCTGCGGAAGGATTCCAGCGCGCGGACGCGGGCCGACTGCGACTTGTCGCCGTGGATCGCGTCGGCCGGGACGCCGGCCTTCTTCAGATGGTCGGCGATGCGGTCAGCGCCGTGCTTGGTGCGGGCGAAGACGATCGTCCGCTCCATGGCGCCCTCCTGGAGGAGGTCGGCGAGCAGGCGGCGCTTGTCGGCGCGGTCCACGAACAGCACGCGCTGGGCGATGCGCTCCACCGTGGTGGACTGCGGCGCCACCTCGATCCGCTCGGCGTCGGTCAGGATGCTGTGCGCCAGCTCGACCACGGCTTCCGGCATGGTGGCGGAGAACAGCAGGGTCTGGCGCTGCTTCGGCAGGACCGCGACCACCTTCCGCACGTCGCGGATGAAGCCCATGTCGAGCATGCGGTCGGCCTCGTCCAGGACGAAGATCTCGATCTGGTCGAGCACGCACTGCTTCTGGGCCATCAGGTCGAGCAGGCGGCCCGGAGTCGCCACCAGCACGTCGGTGCCGCGGGCCAGAGCGGCGACCTGCGGGCTCTGCCCGACGCCGCCATGGATCACCGTGCGGCGGATCGGCAGGTGCCGGCCGTAGGTGCGGAAGCTCTCGCCGATCTGCAGCGCCAGCTCGCGCGTCGGCGTCAGGATCAGCGTGCGCGGCGCCTTGGCCTGCACGCGCTTCTTGTTCTGGAACAGCCGCTGCAGGATCGGCAGGGTGAAGGCGGCGGTCTTGCCGGTGCCGGTCTGGGCGAGGCCGAGCACGTCGCGGCCCTCCAGAAGAACGGGGATGGCGCCGGCCTGGATCGGCGTGGCGGTCTGGTAACCCTCTTCGGCGACGGCGCGCAGAAGGGGCTCGATCAGGCCGAGGCCACTGAATTCGGTCATACGGGGAGGGTCCTGGTCACGTGAACAGAGGCTGCACCTGGGCCGTGCCCGGACTCTGCCGGGGGCGGCGTGGCTTGGGGCGCTCCGCCGCGGGAGTGCGCGGAGCCATCAATTCACCGTGGGAAGGCGCAAGTGGCGCCGGTACCGGGACGACGAGGAGCCGGCAGCCCCAAAGCAAAATCGACCGGACACACATAGGCGGTGGGGCGGCTTTTGGCAAGCAAACAAGGGCCTTGGCCTCGTTCCGGACCGGAAATGTCCCTATGTCGGCCGTCCTTGGCAGGAGACAGTGAGGGGAGGGTGGCGCCGTCGCACCGGGCGTGCGGCCTTTTGCCGCGTTAATTCCCGGACAAAAAAACGGGGTATAGGATTGCGAATGAATTTCAGTATTATGATGCGCGCTGCAGCATGGCGCCCCGGATCACGGGATACGGCGGCGCAACGGATGGCAAAGGCGGTGGGGCAATGACGTCGCGTCTCGAATCCTTGTGCCTGGAAAAGGGACTGAAGATGACCGGCCAGCGCCGGGTCATCTCCCAGGTCCTGTCGGAGTCGGAGGACCATCCCGACGTGGAGGAGGTCCACCGCCGCGCCGTCCTGATCGACCCGCGCATCTCCATCGCCACGGTTTACCGCACCATGCGCCTTCTTGAAGACGCGCAGGTGATCGAGAAGGTGGACCTGGGCGACGGCCGCGCCCGCTATGAAGAGGCGTCCACCGACCATCACCACCACCTGATCGACACGCGCAGCGGGCGGATCATCGAATTCGCCAGCCCGGAGCTGGAGGCGCTGAAGGAGCGCATCGCTCGGGAGCTGGGCTACCGCATCGTCGGTCACCGGCTGGAAATCTACGGCGTTCCGCTCGACAGCGTGTCTCTCGACGGCGGCGACGCGCTGGACGGCAACTCTGGGCAAGGCGGGGAGCGTCGATGAAGAGCATGCGCTGGCTGACGATCGACCCCTACCCCGCGGTGAGCCTGAATTGCCGCGACGCGGTCCAGCGCTGCTACGCCGGCCTGTGCGACTGCGGCCAGCCGGAGCGCTACGCGCTGGAGGCGGCGGTGACCGTCTTCCGCTACCACCATCCCGAAACCCCGCCCTTCCAGGCCGAAACCATCGTCAGCCAGTGGGTGGCCGGCCCGGTCCGGCACTGACCTCCCGCCGGCCGCCTCACCCCAGCCGCCTCACCAGCGCCGCCGCTTGCGCTCCAGCGTGTCGGGGGCGAAGTCCTCGGGCCGCAGGGTCTTGGCGAAGTCCGGCGGGGCGAGCTGGTTGTCGAGGCCGCTCACCACATAGCGGTCGCCCGTGAGATCGTAGGTGATCTCCAGCGCCGGGGCGAAGACGGGCAGCTGGGGATAGGCGATCCCGTGCGCTTCCGCGTAGCGGACCAGATCGCCCTTGGCGTCGTAATGGTCGGCCATGACGATCTGCCAGGTGTCCTCGTCCAGATAATAGGTGCGCTCCGGCAGGGCGTGGCGGAAGTTGGGCTTCACCCGCGCCTCGACGATCCACACCCGGTGCATCTCGTAGCGCATGAATTGCGGGTTGGGGTGGCCCAGCCACAGGAAATCCACCGGCGCCAGGCCGGGCG
Organism: Azospirillum argentinense; assembly: GCF_000632475.1. Lineage (NCBI taxonomy): Bacteria > Pseudomonadati > Pseudomonadota > Alphaproteobacteria > Rhodospirillales > Azospirillaceae > Azospirillum > Azospirillum argentinense. Next base: position 2,619,173 of record NZ_CP007793.1, on the reverse strand, counting down.
TGTTCATCCGGTTGGCGTTGTAGGGCACATACATCTCCCGCCGCGTCACCAGCGCGAAGTCGAAGCGGTCGAGCGGGCCGCTGAACATGTCCAGCATGTCGGCGGTGCGGATGCCGCCGCTGGCCGGGTCCGGCGTGTCGTAGACGAAGTCGGGCGCGCGGACGGGCTTGCCGGTCTCCCCCTGGCGGAACCAGGCGGCGAAGCCGGACTGGATCGGGTTCAGCGTGCCGTGCAGCAGCAGGGTGGTTCCGGCCTCCGCCTTGGGCATCAGGGTGGTGCGGCGGTAGTGGAAGGGGCGGCCGCCGTCGATCCCGGCGGCGTAGCTGGACTGCCAGTCCTCGCGGTAGACCGCCGCGGTGTGGATGCCGCCGGATTCCGGCAGGATGGTGGCGCCGGTGCGGCTGAAGAAATTGCCGCGCCAGCGCAGGATGTGGTTCCACATCGCCTGCACGCCGTTGGCCGGGATGGGGAAGGGCACGCCCACCCGCGCCCCGCTCAGCGCCAGACCGTTCTCGCCCAGCCGGGCGCGCTTGGCGTTCTCGATCGATTCGTCGTAGACGCGCTGGGGGGCGGCGGCGCTGCGGCGGCTGGGGAAGACCGGAATCTCGAAGGACGGATACTTGGTCAGCATCTCCTGGAGGCCGGCGGACAGGCGGACCTTGTAGCGGTCGATGTCCGCCGGTCCCACAGTGAACCAGCGCCCATCCTCGTCGTAGGGATCGGGCAACGGGGTGCCCGGCTTCCAGCCGCCGGGGGCTTGGGTCAGCCCGCCCTTCCAGGCCGGAATGGCCCGCGTCCGGCTGGCGTCGCGCACCGCGCCGAAGGGGGTCAGCTCCTCCCCCAGGGCGGGAACCTTCTCCTGCGCGGCGAGCGGGGCCGCATAGGGGAGCACCGGCAGGGAGAGCAGCAGGCTGGAGAACTGGCGGCGGTTCATGCGCGTCTCGCGGCGTGGCGGGTTGCCGGGACGATACCCCAATCGGACGCCGGTTCGAACGGACAAAGGGGGTTCGGGTGGCCGTTCAGGAAGGCGGTGCCGCGGCGATGAAGCGTTCGACCTCCCGCATCGCCTGCTCCAGCGTTGCGGCCAGCCCGGTCACCCGCTCCCAGGGGGCGTCCTGCATCACCGCCTGCTCCAGCGCCTGCGCCGCGTCGCCGAGGGGCGTCGCCCCGGCGTTGCGGGCGCATCCCTTCAGATTGTGGGCGCCGGCGCGGATCGCCGTTCCGTTCCGCGCGGCGACGGCGGCGACGACCTCATCGGTGATGTGGCGGCCAATGCTGACGAAATCGTTCAGCAACTCGTCCATCAGCGCCCGGTCGTCATCGCAGAGCCGGCGCAGCACATCCGCGTTGACGGGGGGCAGGTCCATCGTCGGGTCCTCCGGTGGCTGAGAGGAAAGGCGCGGCGCTGCCGGGGCCGATACGGAAGGCGGCAGGAAGCGGGATAGCGCCGCGTCGAGTTTCATCAAGTCCAGGGGCTTGCTCAACGCCTCGTCCATGCCGGCCGCGCGGTAACTCTCGATGTCCGCCGGGGCGGCGTTGGCGGTCAGGGCGACAATCGGCAGATGGGCGCCGGTCGCGCGCTCCGCCGCGCGGATGCGCCGGGTCAGCTCGAACCCGTCCACCTCGGGCATCTGGATGTCGGTCAGCAGCAGGGCGTAGCGCCGCCGCCCCAGCGCGGCCAGGGCCTCCGCACCGCCGTTGGTCAGCTCCGCCGTGTGGCCCAGCGAGGTGAGCTGCATCTGCAGGACCTTCCGGTTGATGGCGTTGTCTTCCGCCACCAGGATCAGCCGCCCGCGGGCTTCGGCCTCGGCGATGACGCGCTCCGGGCTCAGCGGGGCCGGGGCGCAGGGCGCGTCGGGCGGCGGGCCTGCGGCTGGTGGGGCGTCCGGCACGGTGCGCCCGGCGGCCTCCGCCACCGCGCGCACCAGCGGGGTGCGGCGGACCGGGCGGCTCACCGGGACCGATCCGTCGGCGGGGCGGTTGCCGCATCGGGGAACCACAGGTGCCGCCGGGTCCTGCAGCAGAACCGTCGGCACCCGCGGTTCGCCGATGCGGCGGCCCAGCAGCTGCGGCGCCTGGGCGGCGGCGGGGGTGTGCAGCGCCTCGTCGACCACCACGACGTTCAGCGCGCCGCTGGCTTCGCAGGCCGTCCGGGCCTGTTCGGCCAGGGCGCCCGGCTCCCCGGCGGCCAGCACCCGCGCCCCGGCGGCCTCCAGATAATCGGCGACGATCCGGCGCTCCACCGTCTCCGGCAGACCGACCAGGACGGTCAGGCCGGCAAGGTCCGGCTCCGCCATCGCCAGGGGGGCCGTCGCCGTCGGGGCGGCGGGCGAGGCGATGGCCGCCGCGGCGTCCAGCGTCAGCTCCACCCAGAAGGTCGAGCCCGCCCCCGGCGCGCTGTCCACCCCGATCGCCCCGCCCATCAGCGCGACCAGCCGCCGGCAGATCGACAGGCCCAGCCCGGTGCCGCCGAAGCGCCGGGCGGTCGAGCTTTCCGCCTGGGTGAAGGGCTGGAAGAGCTGGCGGCGCGCCGTCTCGGAAATGCCGATGCCGGTGTCCGCCACCTCGATGCGCAGTCGGGTGCCGCTACAGGTGCCCTCGCCCGTCCACGCCGCCAGGGTGGCCTGCACGAGGATGCGCCCGCGTTCGGTGAACTTGATGGCGTTGCCGCACAGGTTGAACAGGATCTGGCGCAGCCGCACCGGATCGCCGGTCAGCGCCGGCGGGATCGCCGGGTCCACGTAGGTCAGCAGCGCCAGCCCCTTGGCCCGCGCCGCCGGGGCCAGCGTGTCGGCCACCCCTTCGACCAGAGCGGGGATGGAGACGGGCACCTGCTCCAGGTCCATCTTGCCGGCCTCGATCTTCGAGAAGTCGAGGATGTCGTCGATGATCCGCAGCAGCGAGGTCGCCGATTCCCGCATGGTCGCCACGGTGTCGCGCTGCCCGCCGTCCAGCGGCGTGCGCTCCAGCAGCTCCAGCATGCCCAGCACGCCGTTCATGGGCGTGCGGATCTCATGGCTCATGGTGGCGAGGAAGGCGGACTTGGCGGCGGTCGTCTGTTCCGCCTGCTCCTTGGCGCGTTCCATCTGGTGCTCGGCCAGCTTGCGCCGGGTGATGTCGTAGACCCAGGCGAGATGGACCGGGCGGCCGTCGAGCAGCGTGGGGTCCACCGACACCAGCGCCCAGAAGACGGAGCCGTCGGCCCGCCGCACCCGCACCTCGGCGTCGCGCAGCGAGCGGCGGAAGAAGGTCCAGTGCGTTTCGTGCGCCTCGGTGTTGTCCGGCTTGATGAACAGGTCGGCGATGGAGACGCCGACCAGCCGCTCCTTCGGCACGCCCAGCAGATGGACCAGCCGGTCGTTGCACATCACGAGGACGCCGTCGTGGGTGTAGGCGCAGACGCCGACCGGGCTCGATTCCAGGATGGCGCGCATCTGCTCGCGGCTCTGCCGCAGCTCCTGCGTGCGCTCGGCCACCTTGGTCTCGATGAAGCGGATGTGGTCGTAGGCGCGCAGCGCCGCGATCACCGCGGTGAACAGCCCCTCCGCCGACAGGTCGGCCTTCGACTTGTAGTCGTTGATGTCGCAGCCGACGATCACGTCGCGCTGCGGCGCCTGCCCCGGCTGGCCGGTGCGCAGGATGATGCGGACGTCCAGATTTCCCAGCGTTCCGCGGATCCAGCGCACCAGCGTCAGACCGGCGTCCTCCTCCTCCATCACCACGTCGAGCAGGATGATGGCGATGTCCCGACGGTTGCGAAGCACGGCGCGGGCCTCGGCGGCGGAGCGGCAGCCGATCAGTTCCAGCCGGCGGCCCTGGAACGCGACGTCGTCCAGCAGAAGGGCGGTCATGGCGTGGACGTCGTCCTCGTCGTCCACCACCAGGACGGGCCAGGGCAGGGCTCCGTCGCCGTCTCCGCCGTCCTCGTCGGCGAACAGGATGTCGTCGTCCGGGTTGGGGTCCGAGTTGGGGCCGGTGTCGGGCATGATCAGCTCGTCGGTCATGCTGCGTCCGTCATGCTGCATCGGTTGCCGGACCCTTTCCGGCGGCGCCGGCCGTTCGGGGGGCGGTTACGGGAATCCGCAGGAGGAAGCTGGTGCATCCGCCGGGGGTGTCGGGGGTGGGCATGGCGGGGCGTGGGCTCTCCACCGAGATCCGGCCGCCCAGCGATTGCGTCACCAGGTTGAAGACGATGTGGAGGCCGAGTCCGCTGCCCCCGGTGCCGCGCTTGGTCGTGAAGAAGGGTTCGAAGACCTTGGGCAGATTGTCCGGGGCGATGCCGACCCCGTCGTCGGCGAAGCGGATGTCCAGCTCACCGTCCGGCAACGCCTCCACGATCAGCGCCATCGTCCCCTCCCGCCCATCGGGGAAGGCGTGGGTCAGCGCGTTGATGACCAGATTGGTGATGACTTGGCTGAGCGCGCCGGGATAGCCGTCCATGGTGATGCCGTCCGGGCAGGCGACGGTCATCCGGTGCGGGCTCTTGCGCAGGCGCGGACCCAGCGAGGTGATGATCTCGTCCAGATAGGAGCGCAGGTCGAAGCGGCGGCGCTCCTGGCTGGTCTGGTCGACGGCGACGCGCTTGAAGCTCTGGATCAGTTCCGCCGCGCGGGTCAGGTTCTGCTCGATCAGGCGGGAGGCCTCGCCCGCCGCCGCCACATAGCCGGTCAGGTCGGATTTCTTCAGGCTGCCCGTCGCGAAGGCCTCGGTCAGCGTTCGGGTCTTCGAGGCCAGATGGGTGGAGCAGCTGTAGGCGATGCCCACCGGCGTGTTGATCTCATGCGCGACGCCGGCCACCAGCAGGGCGAGCGAGGCCATCTTCTCCGCCTGGACGAGGCTATCCTGGGTCTCTTTGAGGTCGGCGTAGGCGGTCTCCAGCGCCTCCATGGCGTGGAACACCTCCTCGGCGGAGCGCGCCTCCACCGTCACGTCGGTGAAGGTGCGGACGAAGCCGCCCTCCGGCAGGGGGTTGGAGCGCACCTCGATGATCGTGCCGTCGGGCCGCCGCCGCTTGAAGGCGAAGGGCAGGTCGGGGACCACCGCGGTCTCGTCCAGCTCCAGGTCGGGATCGATGCTGAAATCCTCAAAGGCGCCCTGGGCGCGCTGGCGCTGGATGATCTCGGGGAACAGCGGGTTGCCGGCCAGGAAGGCCGCCGGCACGTCGAGAAGCTCCGCGGCGCGGCGGTTGGACATGACGACCCGCAGGTTGCGGTCCACCATGATGATGCCCTGGTCGGTGTTGTCGAGCGTGATCTGAAGGACGTTCCGCTCGCGCGCCAGATCCCGTTCGGCCTGCATGCGCTCCGTCACGTCGGACATGGTGCCGGTCAGGCGGACGGCCGTTCCCTCGCCGTCGCGCAGGGCGGTCGCCCGATCCTCGATCCAGCTCCAGCCGCCGTCGCGGCGGCGCATGCGGTAGACGGTGGCGTAGGCGCTGTCCTTGTCGCGCACCCGGCTGCGGGACTCCGCGATGACCCGCCGCCGCTCCTCCGGGTGGATCAGCGATTCCCAGGTCCGCGCGGTCATTTCCAGCTCCGCCGGGCCGTAGCCGAGCAGGGCGGGAAACTCCTTCGACCACCAGTACTGGCCGGTCCGCAGGTCGTAGTCCCAGACCGAGGAACGGGTCGCGGTGATGGCCAGCCCCAACCGCTCCTCGCTCTGGCGCAGGGCGGCCTCCTCCTCGTCCAGCCGGGTCAGCATGCCGTTGTAGGCGGCGATCACCCGCCCCAGCTCGTCGGCCGACGACCAGTGCACGGGCTGGCGCAGATGCTCCTGCTCCGCGGTGCGGATCGAGGCGATCAGCCGGCCCAGCGGCACGCCGATGGTCAGCCGGTGCGCGGTCAGGGCGGTGACCAGCGTGCCGACCAGCATCAGCAGCACGAGCCACAGCGTGTTGACCATCTCCTGCCGGATCTGCTCGTCCACCGAGGCGTAGCTGAAATGGAGCGTCAGCGTGCCGAGCCGGCGGTTCTGCACCTGGATCGGACGGCGCACCGTCTCGCGGCCGGCGACGGGACGGCAATCGGCGTCCGGCCATGCGAAACGGCCGTCCGCCAGCTCGTCCGCCACCTCGATGCACAGAAGCTCGCGGTTGACGGAGATCGCCTGGATGATGTTGCGGATGGCCGGCACGTCCACGGCCCACAGGCTGGAGGACAGGGCGACGGCGTTGATCTCCGCCACCGCCTCGATCCGGTCGCGCAGGGCGCCGCGCAGATCCTTGTACTTGCCGTAGAAGAAGATCGAGGAGAAGCCGAGCGTGGTCAGGAGCAGGATGGGAATCAGGATCAGCAGGAATTTCGCCGACACCGTCGGCACCGTCTTCCACGCCTGCTCGATCACCGTCATGAAGGGGTATCCCGCTGCGGGGTCGCATGACCGGGGCGGAGCGGCGGCACGGCGCCGCCTTCACCGGCCATGTGGTTGTACTATCAACCGATGCCGTCCGTCTACGGCGTGTGAAGCGTGAAAATTCTTCCTATGGTCGATAAAATTGACGGAATGTATACTTGAAGCTTGAGGGGGGATCGGCCTTGCACTACTGTTCGCGGGAGCCGCTTGCGCGGTGCAACACAAGAGGATGTCATGAATTTCCAGGTGCGCCGGTCCTCTGAAACCATTGAGGTGCTGCTGAGCGGCCGGTTGGAGTTCACCGACCATGACAGCCTTCCCGACATCGTGGAGCTGCTCAACGGCGAGGGCACGCGCCGCTTCATCCTGGACATGGACGGGCTGACCTTCATCGATTCCGCGGGGATCGGCATGCTGCTGATCCTTCAGGACGAGGCGGAGCAGCGCAACATCAAGCTGATCCTCCGCAAGCTGCAGGGCGATGTGCTGCGATCCATCGACCTCGCGCGGATCGGCGAAGTCGTCGCCATCGAGCGGTGAGCGGGCAATGGACGGTTCCCCCGCCTGTCTTCCCCCCGGTCCGGCCGGCGCCGTGCGCCCCTTCAGCGTCGTGCGGGATCGCGTGCCGGCGGAGATCGCCGCGCGGGTCGCCGCGCGCCTCGGCCTGAACGAGGCCGCTGCAGGCGTCGGAGACGCCCTTGATGGCCGGGCCGCCGCCGCGGTGCTGCTGGCCCAGGCCGACCGCGACATCCTGCGCGGCGCCTTCGGGCTCAACCGTTTCCTGACGGTGGAACTGACGGAGCGGGAGGAGGGGACCGGCGCCATCGACGCCGACTGGCTGGGCGCCCCGCCGGTGGAGCAGGGATTCTACCTGTCGCTGACCACCGGCACGGCCTATGGCCTGCAATGCGCGGTTCTGGTCTGCGACGAGCTGACCCGGCGCGGCGTGCTGGCGCCGGAGCGGCGCGGCAACGTCGAGCTGTGCCTGCACGAGGCCATCGCCAACGCCATCGTCCATGGCAATCTGGGCATTCCCAGCGCGACCAAGGAGCAGCCGGAGGGCTACCGGCTGTTCAGCCGGCTGCTCCGCGAACGGCTGGGCGACGGGACCGTGCGGCAGCGACGGATCGACATCTTCGCGCGCTGGACCGCCGACAGCCTGTCCATCGCGGTGGTCGACCAGGGCAACGGGTTCGACGCCGCGGCCCTGCCGCAGGACACCGACAGCGGCGCCCATTCCGGCCGCGGCTTCGTGTTCATGCGGGCGCTGGCCCGGCGCATCCACGTGACCGACGGCGGGCGCTGCACCCTGCTGCAGTTCGACCTGTGACGGACGGGCGGGACCGCGCATGCCCATCTCACTCGCCGCCAGCCGCGTCCTGATCGTCGACGACAACGAATTCAACAGGAAGTCGCTGGCTCTGATGATCCGCCGCGCCGGGCTGACCCAGATCGAGGTCGCCGAGAACGGTGTGGAGGGGCTGCGCAAGGTGGAGAGCTTCCGCCCCGATCTGGTGCTGCTTGACGTCAGCATGCCGGTGATGGACGGGCTGGAGATGTGCCGGCGCCTGCGCGAGCGGCTGACCCACGAGGAATTGCCGATCCTGTTCCAGACCGCGCTGGACAGCGACGAGGAGCAGGTCCGCTGCTTCGAGGCCGGGGGCAGCGACTTCATCTCCAAGCCGATCAAGCCCGGCGAGTGCGTCGCCCGCGTCCGCCACCAGCTCGAAAAGCGCAAGCTGTTCACCGACCTCGCCAATTTCCGCGCGCGGGTGGAGCGGGAGCTGAAGCACGCCAAGGCGATGCAACTGTCCCTGCTGCCCGAGCCAAGGGAGCTGGAGGCCGTCGCCGAGCGGTACGAGCTGGTGCTGGACGCCCATTTCGAAACCTCGTCGGAGCTGGGCGGCGACTTCTGGAACGTCTACCCGCTGGACAGCCACCGCGTTGCCTTCCTGCTGGTCGATTTCGCCGGGCACGGCATCACCGCCGCCATCAACACCTTCCGCCTGCACACGCTGATCGACCGCTTTCCCATGCAGCATGTGCCGCCCTCGGAATGGCTGGCCGGGCTGAACCGGGCGCTGAAGGAGGTGCTGCCGGTCGGCCAGTTCGCCACCGCCTTCTTCGGCATCCTGGACCTGCACACCGACACGCTGACCTACGCCTCGGCCGGGGCGCCGAATCCGGTGGTGGGGATCGCGGGGGAGCTTCGGCTGCTCGATTCGGCGGGGCTGGTGCTGGGCGCGTCGCGTCGCGCCGTCTACGCCGACCGCAGCCTGCGCCTGCCGCGCGGAAGCTGCCTGTTCCTCTACAGCGACGCGCTGATCGAATGCAGCGGTCCGGACAACGAGCCGATCGGCCAGGACGGGGTCCCCGGCCTGCTGCGCGGCGCCATCGCCGCCAACCGCGCCCGCCCGCTGGGGCCGTTGCTGGAGCGCTTCTACGCCCGCACCAGCCTGCCGCTGCGCGACGACCTGACCGCCGTATGGATCGCCCGCCGGGCGTGAGGGCAGGCCCGGACATCACAGTGTGGAAACGAGAAAGGCCGCCGCGGTTGTCCGCGGCGGCCCTTCTGCCTGAGTCTCGGGGGGAGGGGCGCCGTTACGCCTGGGTCTCGGACGCGGCGTAGCGGCGGCGGACCCACATCACACTCTTCACGGCGAAGATGGTGACGCCGATGCCCAGCGCGATGAGCAGGAGGATCTTCGGACCGTTCTCGCCGATGGCGGCGGCGGCCTCGCCGAACATGTAGCCGGCCCCGGCGAAGCTCCAGGCCCAGATACCGGCGGCGATGAAGTTCCAGAACAGGAACTTGCGCCAGGGCATTCGGGATGTGCCGACGGCGACCGAGGCGATGTTGCGCACCCCGTAGAGGAAGCGGAAGGCCAGGATGAAGCCGACGCCGTAGGTTTCCAGCCAGTACAGCACGCGGGACGCGCGGGCCTCCGCCGCCGGGAAACGGGCCAGCGCCTTGGCGCCCCATTTGCGGCCGATCCAGAAATAACACTGGTCGCCCATGAAACTGCCGATCCAGACGGCGGCAACCAACCAGTATAGGTTGATGATCCCCAGATGCGCGCCCATCCCACCGAAGATCACGAAGGTCTCGCCTTCGAAAAAGGCCCATATGAAGGCCAGGGGATAGAAGGCATCGCCCCAATCCTGGAGCCAGGTCATCCAGTCCAAATCACCCTCCCCGCGGGTCGTTCCTTTCGGTCCGGACCGCAGGCGATGCGCCAGGGAAACGCAGGCGCGGCCATTGGTCAGGCTACGGACACATCATTGCACATAAGTGCGTGTCTTGTCGCGCAATCATTCCCGAATCGGGGGGAGGAGCCCGTACAAAGTTGGGGTAAGAAACGATCTATTGCGGCGGGATTATTTTGTTTCCGGACACGTATTCTGTGAATCGGTCAGTGTTCGTGACTTGGTCAGCCATCCTCGCCCGACAATTCGCCGACCGCCTGCCGGGCGGCGCGCAGCAGCAGGGGATTCGGTTCGGACGGGCCGCCCTCTCCCTCGTCTTCTTCCCAGGCGCCCGAGGCGGCTCCCGGAGTGGCGCGGCGCTTCAACTCGCGTGCGGCTTCGATCAGCAGATGGGCCAGCTTGTGGTCGGGCAGCGCCTGGGCCAGCGCCCGCAGCTCCGCGTTGGTCAGGGCGGCCGGGTCGAAGTCGGCGCGCGGCGCCATCGGGACGGGCGGCGGCGGGACGAGCGCGAGGGTCATCGGTGGCGGCGCCGACGACGGTGACGGAACGTCCTCCCGCACCACGTCGATGGCCACCGGCGCCGCCACAGTGGTGGCGCGGGACCGGCGCGCCGGTTTGCGCGCCCGCTCCGTTTCGGGCAGGCTGTCGAACAGGAGAGGTTGCGTGCTCATCCGGTCACCCGCGATCCGTTCACCGCTAGTTTGCGAAGTGTTCTCTTTTCATTCTAGAGAACGAAGGCCGGAAGTCGAGTGGAAACTTTTGGGGCCGAAGCGTGAGACGCGGAGTCAGGCGATCGCGTCCAGGAACCGCTCGGGGCGCAGGATGCGGGTGCGGCCCACCCGGCGCACCGACAGAAGCTGCCGGTCCACCGTCACCAGCCAGTCGGCGTCGGCGGCCAGCGCCACGGCCAGGAACATGTCGTCGTCGGGATCGCGGCACAGCCGTTCCACCGGAGCGGGCTCGACCCGCCGGGCCTCCGCGGCGAAGGCGGCCAGGAAGGCGGCGCGCTCCTCCGCCGGGCGGTAGCGCTCGAAGTCCGGGCGCATCAGCACCTCGCGCAGCTCCGCCAGCGTGGCGTCGGAGACGAAGGCGGCTCCCTGCGCCCGCACCGCCTCGACGCTGCGCTGGATGGCCAGGCTGCGGCGAGGCACCTCGGCGCCGAGCAGGGCGTAGCCGACGAGGATGTTGGTGTCCAGAACGACCCGGATGGGGGCGGCGTGGTGGGGGCTGGCGGTCATGCGCCCGTCGGTTCCAAGGCTCGTTCAGCCCTTGCGGGTCAGCAGCAACGCGGTCAGGTCGTCGTCGATCGGGCCGATGGCGCGCAGGCGGTCCAGCAACCCGTCCAGGAAGCGGTCGCCGTCGGTCTCGTCCATCCGCTCGGCGACCAGGGCGGCGAGGCCCGGCTCGTCCAGGACGTCATTGCCAACCGGGATTTCGATGGCGCCGTCCGAATAGAGGAACAGGCGCCCGCCGGGGGGCAGGGGGAGGGAGCGCTCCTCATACTCCGCCGAGGCGAGCAGGCCGAGCGGCAGGCCCGCGCTGTCGCCCAGCAGCGGTTCGGCATCGCCCGGTGCCCAGACCATCGGGCGCGTCGATCCGGCGGAGGCGTAAACGAAGCGGTTCTCCGCCGGCTCGACCACCCCGGCCAGCATGGTGGCGAACTGCCCGTTGGGAAGCAGCGCGCACAGCCGCCGGTTGACGGTGGACAGGAGCGCGCCCGGGGTCAGGCCGGACATGTCCATTTGCTGGCAGATCGCGTGCAGGCGGAAGGTGTTCAGCGCCGCCCCGACGCCATGGCCGGAGAAATCGACCATGTAGAGCATGGTCCGGCCTTGTCCCTGGCCCTGACCCTGGCCCCGCTCACCGGCGTTGTGGCGCAGGTCCCAGAAGTCGCCGCCCAGCTCCGACGAGGGGGCGAAATGGGCGGCGATGCCCACCCCGGCCGCGGCCTCCACCTCGGCCAGCCGCTCCGGCGAGGGCATCAGCCGCTCCTGCATCTTGCGGGCGAGCGACAGCTCGCTCTCCGTCCGCTCGCGGAAACACTGGAGGTCGTGGAGCAGCGCCCGGTTCTGCAGGTGGATGCGCACGCGGGCCAGCAGCTCGACCGCGTTGATCGGCTTGGTCACGTAATCGGTGGCACCGGCGGCGAAGGCCTTGGCGCGGTCCTCCGCCCGGTTCAGGCTGGATTGCACGAGGACCGGCAGATCCTTCCAGGCGGGAAGCGCGCGCAGGCGGCGGCACATCTCGAACCCGTCCAGGTTCGGCATCATCAGGTCGAGCAGGATCAGGTCGGGCCGGAAGGCGTCCAGCCGGGCCAGCGCGTCGTTGCCGTCCTCCGCCATCTCGATGCGGGTGACGCCGCCGCGTTCCAGCAGGGCCTGGAGCAGGTGGCGGTTCACGCGGTTGTCGTCCACCACCAGGACGCGGGCCGTTTCCAGCCCCGGAACCTCCGGCAGCTTGTTCATCGCGCCCCCTCGCGCCCGATCCACACCAGCGTGTGGTCGTCGAGCGGCACGTCGCCCTGGGCCTCGGCGAGCGCCGCGGTCACCGCCGTGAAGGCGCCGCCGCCATCGCCGGTGGCCAGGGCGTTCCGGACGGCGGGGCTCCGCAGCAGGGCGGCCAAGCCGCCGTTGCGCCCGCCCAGCGCCTCCAGCACGGCGGTGGAGTGCAGGACCAACGCCGAGTCCGGCGGGAAGGGCAGGCTGCGTTCCTCGTAGCGGGTGCCGGCGGCGATGCCCACCGGCTGGCCGGACCCTTCGCCGAAGACCAGCGCCGCGCCGTCCGGCGGCACCAGGACCGGCGGGGCCGCCGCCGCCGCCGCGTAGGTGAAGCGCTCCGCCGCGCCGTCCACCACGCCGTAGATCACCGTGGCGTGCTGGCCAAGCTCCAGCAGGCAGACGGCCCGTTCGTTCAGTTCGGTCAGGAAGGCGGCGGGCCGTTCGCCGAGATGGGGGGCCAGCTCGTGGATCAGCGTGTGCATGCGGAAGGCGTTCAGCGCCGCAGACACGCCGCGCCCGGCCATGTCCAGCAGGAACAGACCGAACCGCCCGCCGGCCAGCGGCAGCACCCCCCAGAGGTCGCCGCCCAGGTCGGAGGACAGCGCCGTGTGCGAGCGCAGCGTCACCCCGGCGCGGTCCGTCTGGGTGGCGCACAGCGCCGCGGAGGGCAGGAGATGGTCGTACATGGAGCGGGCCATCGCCAGCTCCCCCTCGACCCGCGCCCGGTAGGTCTGCAGGTCGCGGATCAGCACCCGGTTCTCCAGGTGGATGCGCACGCGGGCGACCAGCTCGGTCCGGTCCAGCGGCTTGGAGATCAGGTCGGTGGTGCCGGCGGCGAAGGCGCGGTTGCGGTCGTCGCTGGACGACAGGGCGGTCTGCACCAGCACCGGCAGGTCGGCGTAGGCGTGGTCGTCGCGCAGGCGGCGGCACACCTCGAACCCGTCCATCCCCGGCATCATGATGTCGAGGATCAGCAGGTCCGGCGCCTCCGCGGCGATCTGGGCGAGCGCGTCGAAGCCGTCCTTGGCGTAGACGACGTTCTGGAAGCCGGCTTCGCCGAGCAGGGCGCCGATCAGTGTGCGGTTGAAGTCGGTATCATCCACCACCAGGATGCGGCAGGCGGCGATGGCGTCGTCCATCAGAGGGGAAACCTCATGCGGATGCGCCGCCCGCCGTCGAGAAGCTGAAGCTCTTCCACGATGGCGGCGATCAGGTCCAGCCCGCGGCCCGAGGCGCCGTAGTCGATGCGCTCCGGCCGGGCGAAGCCGGTTCCCTCGTCGGCGACCTCGACCACCGCGCAAGCGCTTTCCAGCCAGGCGGCGACCTCGATCCGGCGGTCGGCGAAGGTGGGGTCGGCCATGCGTGCCGCCAGATCGTGGGAGAAGCGCTCCAGCGCCTCCACGCTCAGCCCCTTCATGCCTTCGACCTGAAGGTTGCCGTGGACCACCGCGTTGCTGATGGCCTCGTGCAGCGCCAGCTCCATGTCGTCGCGCTGGGCTTCCGGCATGGGGTGCAGAGCGGCCAGCCCGGTCAGGATGCGCCCGGCCAGATGCAGCCGGTTGGCGGTCACCGTCGTCACGCAGGCGAACAGGTCGGCGCGGGCGGCGCGGTGGGCGGCCTCGACGATCCGGGCGTCGGACAGGCCGGCGATCTCGATCCAGGCGCCATAGGGGCGCTGCCAGAACTCCGGCGCCTCCACGGCGGCGGCATCGCCCACCAGAAGCAGAACGGAGGCGCCGAACTCCTCCCCCGCCGGGGAGCCGGGCCGCCGGGGCGGAAGCCGAAGCGCCGCCGACAGCCGGTCCAGCCGGTCGGCCGGCACGCCCAGGCCTTGCAGGGCGGCGACGCGGGTGGGGGAGGGGACCAAGGGGGTCAGTCCTCGATCGTGACGATCTTGTTGAGCTGGGCCACGGTCAGCACGCGCTTGACCTGTCCGGCGGCGGAGCGCAGGACGAGCTGCTTGTCGGCGTTCGCCATTTCCTCCCGCGCGATCAGCAGCATGCCGATTCCCGCCGAATCGACGAATTCCAGCGTGGAGAGGTCGAGCACCTGACGTTTGGCCTTGTTCTGCAGCATCTCCCGGATCAGGGCGCGCAGCTTGGCGTGGTCGTTGAAGGTCAGGCGACCGCGCAACCGAACCAGGGTCTCCTGCTCCTTGTCCTCAATTCCGTAGTCCATCGGTCCGGTGTTCCTGAAGGGTGTTCCTGAAGGGGCATTGGGGCGGGTGGCCTTTGCGGACCACGCCAGAATGGAGCAAGACAGGCCGGGGGTTCCAGAGAATCCCTCGGCTTCAGAAAAGTTCGATGTCGCCGCCGGAACTGTCGTCCTGGCCGGCATCGACGTCAAGGACGCCATGCTCGTCCAGCGCCGTCCCTTCCAGCAGCAGACGGCGCACGAAGCGCTGGCGCATCTCGCTCAGCTTGAAGCGGCCCAGCAGTTCGTCGAGCCATTCCTGCGGAACCTGCGGCCCCAAGGAAGCGGGCATTTCGACGCGGGTGCGGTTTTCCAGCTCGTTCAGCCCTTCCGCCATGATGGCGAGGCTGTCGTTGATGGCCTCCAGCCGCTGCTTGGTCAGGTCCTGGAACTGCATTCCGGTGACCATGCGGCTGATGGTGGCGGACATGTCCGACGACACGGTCGCCGCCGTCTCCAGCACCGCCTGGAAGTGGTTGGTCTGGTCGACCAGGCTGTCCATGGTCTTGTCCACCCGCTCCTTGGCGAGCATCTGGGGGGACATGTCGGTGTCGGCGATCTGGCGCAGGATGTCGTGGCCGTTGCGCACGCCCTTGACCACCGCGGTGACCTTGGAGCGCATGCGGTCGGCCAGCGCCCCGGTGTTGCGGGAGAGGTGGCGCACCTCCTGCGCGACGACGGCGAAGGTCCGTCCGGCCTCGCCGGCGCGGCTCGCCTCGATGGTGGCGTTCAGCGCCAGGAAGTTGGTCTGGCGGTTGATGGCGTCGATGTCGCCGATCGACTTCTCCAGCTCCGCCACGTCCTTCTGCACGTCGTCGAGGAGATAGACCATGCTCATGGCGTGGCGGGACAGCATGACGATGTTGGAGATCATGTCCGCGATCATCTGCTGCATGCCGGTGACCAGCTGGTCCATCGGCACCCGCTCCCCGTCGATGGAGACGGAGCCGGCCATGCCGACGATCTCCTCCACCCGCTCCGACTGCTGCATGGCCTTCTCGGCCAGCTCGCGGAAGCGGGAGGAGAGGTCCAGCGTGGCGTCCTCGACCGTCGCGGAGGTGCGGGTCAGCTCGTTCTGCACCGCCTCCAGCGTGCGGCGCTGGATGTCGGCGTAGCCCATCCAGGTCGCCAGAAGCTCGCCGGTCACCGGAATCTTCTCGCCGATCTCGGGCAGGTTGTGCACGGGAGCGCCATCGTCGGGAAGGTCCGGCTTCTCCGGTTCCGGTCCGGCTTCCAGGCGGGGCGCGCGGCCGTAGAAAGACATGGTGCTGCTCCTCAGTTCGCGCGCGTGCGGTGTTCGCCGATGGCGTCGAACGCGCGCAGCATCTCGGCCGGTATCTGCGCCAGCGGCAGTTCGACGGCGACCGCCCCGGCTTCCCGGGCGGCGCGCGGCATGCCGTAGACGACGCAGCTCGATTCCTGTTCGCCGATGGTATAGGCCCCCGCGTCGTGCATCGCCAGCATGCCCGACGCCCCGTCGCGGCCCATGCCGGACAGGATCACCCCCACCGCGTTCGCCCCCGCCGCCTTGGCGACGGAGGAGAACAGCACGTCCACCGACGGGCGGTGGCCGCTGACCGCCGGCCCGTCCTGGATGTGGCAGGAATAGCCCTGGGGGTCGCGGATGATCACCAGATGACGGTCGCCGGGGGCGATGTAGACCTTGCCCTGGACCAGCCGGGCGCCCTGGGTGGCGACCTCCACCGACGGCGGCGAGATGCGGTCGAGCCGGGCAGCGAAGCTGGGGACGTAGCTGGGACCCATATGCTGGGTGATGACGATGGGCGGGCAGTCGGCGGGCATGACCGCCAGCACGTCGCGGATGCGCTCCACCCCGCCGGTCGAGGCGCCGATGGCGATGAGGCGGGTGCCCGACCCGGCGCGGCGCGGCGTCTGGAGGGGGGAACTCGCGGGTTTGGGCCGCCGCATCGACAGGCGGGCAGTGGCGGCGATGCGGATCTTGCCGACCAGCTCGTGGGCCATCGCCTCGAAGCCGTGGCCCTCGGAGCCGTCGGGCTTGGCCACGCAGTCCACCGCGCCGATCTCCAGCGCGCGGATCGTCGCCTCCGACCCTTCCTGGGTCAGGGAGGAGACCATGACGACCGGCGTCGGACGCAGCGTCATGATCTTCTCCAGGAAGGACAGCCCGTCCATCCGCGGCATCTCGACGTCCAGCGTGACGACGTCCGGGTTGGTCCGCTTCATGACGTCGCGCGCCTCGTAGGGGTCGCGGGCGACGCCGACCACCTCGATGCCGGGCTCCTCGGAGATGATGGCCTTCAGCATCTCCCGCATCAGGCTGCTGTCGTCCACGATCACGACGCGGATGGAGCGTGTCATGGCTCAGTCCTCCCCGAACAGTTCCACGTCGCCCTCGATCGGCTGGTGCCGCAGGCTGGAGCGGAAATGCAGTTCCTGGTTCGCCGTCTCCGACAGGGCTTCCGGCCGCAGCATCTTGCGCATCGCCTTGCCGGTGTGGGGAAAATAGTGGATGCGCCGGGCCGAGGCGCCGCCGAGATCCTGGCCCATCAGCTTCAGCCCCTCCCGCCGCACGTAGTCGAGCGCGAAGGCGGCGTTGCGCTGGCCGACGTCGAAGCTGGAATCGATGACGCGGGCGCCGCCGAACAGCTTGACCTCCAGCCGCCCGCGCTGGGCGCCGCGGGCCAGCAGGTCGTTGATCAGCCGCTCCATGGCGACCGAGCCGTAGCGCGCCGCCGCCCCCGTGCCGGCGTCCTCGGACTCCGGGACCTCGGGCAGCAGGAAATGGTTCATGCCGCCGATCGCCGTCGCCGGGTCGTGGACGCAGGCGGCCACGCAGGAGCCCAGCGTCGTCACCATCATCACGTCCGAGCGGTCGCTGACCAGATGATGGCCCAGGAAGACCTTCATCGTGTGGGCACGGAACTGCGGGTGGAAGTAGCCGCCGGTCTGCCGGGCCTCCGCCGCACGGCGGCTTGCGAATGCGGTCATGCGTCACAGCCTCCGGTAGATGGTGGGGCCGGTCTGGCGGAAGCGGTCCGACACGCCGTACAGGCTTTCCGAATGGCCGAGGAACAGGCAGCCGCCGGGCTCCAGCATGCGGGCGAAGTTGCCGATGACCTGGGTCCGCCCGACGCGGTCGAAATAGATCAGCACGTTGCGGCAGAAGATCGCGTCGAACGGCCCCTTCATGGGCCAGTGCTCCAGCAGGTTCAGCGGCTTGAAGGTGATCAGCCGCTTCAGCTCCTCCTCCATGGCCACCATCGGCTCGCCGCCCTCGCGCTGGCGCCGGGTGAAGCGGTCGCGCAGAGGGGCCGGGATGCTGTTCGCCAGATCGGCGGGATAGACGCCGCGCCGGGCGGTGTCGACCATGTGGGTGTCGATGTCGGTCGCCAGGATCTTCGCGTCCCAGCGCCGCAGCTCCGGCCCGAAGCTGGAGGCCAGAACCATGGCGATGGTGTAGGGCTCCTGCCCGGAGGAGCAGCCGGCGGACCAGATGCGCAGCCGCGGGTGGGAGGACTCCCCGGCGTGGCGGGCGCGCATTTCCGGCACCGCGGTCTTCGCCAGGAAGTCGAAATGGTGCGATTCGCGGAAGAAGCTGGTCAGGTTGGTGGTCAGGGCGTTGACCAGGAAGCCGACCTCGTTCGCCCCCTCCTCGCTCTCCAGCAAGGCGCAGTAGCTGTCGAAGTCGCTCAGGCGCAAGTCGCGCAGCCGCCGGGCGAGGCGGGAATAGACCATCTCGATCTTGTGCGGGGCCAGCGCGATCCCAGCGAGCTGGTAGAGCATGTGGGCGATGAAGTCGAAGTGCCGCCGCTCGAACGGGAACTCCCGCCGGCCCGACGTCGCCGCGGGGACGGCGCCGCGGTCGGCCGGGGCCGAGTCGAAGGCGGGGGAAGGGCTGGGGGCGGTGGTCATGCCGCCCGTCCGCGGGGCAGCTCGGACCCACCGTGGGCGTGGCCGGCGTCCAGCGAGAAGAAGGCCATCTGCTGGCGGAGCTGCCCGGCCTGTTCCTCCAGCGAGCGGGCGGCGGCGGTGCTTTCCTCGACCAGCGCGGCGTTTTTCTGGGTCATCTCGTCCATCTGGGCGACGGCGGTGTTGACCTCGTCCAGGCCGGATGCCTGCTCGGCGGTGGCGCGGGCGATCTCCGACACGAGGTCGGCGACCCGCGCGATGCCCGCCACGATGTCGGTCAGCGAGGAGCCGGCGGAGCGGACCAGCTCCACCCCGTCCTTGACCTGCGCCCCGCTGTCGAGGATCAGCGTCTTGATCTCCTTGGACGCCTGGGCGGAGCGCTGGGCGAGGTTGCGCACCTCCTGCGCCACCACCGCGAAGCCGCGCCCGGCGTCGCCGGCTCGCGCCGCCTCGACCGCCGCGTTCAGCGCCAGCAGGTTGGTCTGGAAGGCGATCTCGTCGATCACCCCGATGATGTCGGAAATCTTCTGCGACGAGCGCTCGATCCCACGCATCGCCTCCACGGCGCTGGCGGCGACCTGACCGCCCTTCTCGGCGGCGCGGCGGGCGTCGTTGGCAAAGCTGTTGACCTGCTGGGCGTTGTCGGCGTTGGAGCGGACGGTGGCCGCCAGCTCTTCCATGCTCGCCGCCGTCTCCTCCAGCGAGGAGGCCTGCTGCTCGGTGCGCTCGGACAGGTCGAGGCTGCCGTCGGCGATCTCGCGGCTGGCCGCGGCGATGGACTCGGCGGCGCCGTTGATGCGGCGGACGATCTCCGACAACTTTTCCGCCGTGCCGTTGAAGTCGTCCTTCAGGCGCAGGAACACGCCCTCGTACGGCTTGTCGATGCGCCGCGACAGGTCGCCCTGGGACAGGGATTCCAGCATGGCGGCCAGATCCTCGGTCACGCCGGAGACGTTGGCGGCCAGCCGGTTCATGCCCTCGCTGACCAGCCGGAAGAAGCCGGTCTTGCCGTCCAGCGCGATCCGCTGCGCGAAGTCGCCGCGCACGGCGCTGTCCACCATGGCGGCGATTTCCGCCTCGATGGACAGTTCGGCGGTCAGGTCGCGCCATTCGACGACGAGGCCCAGCTTCTCGCCGTGGCGCCCGGCGACCGGGCTGGCGGTGATCTCGAAGCTGCGGCGGCCCGCCTTGACCATGCCCTTGTGGGGGCTGGCGAGGCCGGTCAGGCTGGAGCGCAGGCGTGGGACCTCGGTGTCCAGCGCGTCGAGAGTCGTCCCGATCAGCCCGGCGGCGTCGAAGGCGGGCAGGGCCTTGCGCAGGTCGCTCTCGGCGGCCTTGAACATCGCCAGGGCGGCGGCGTTGCAGTAGGTGACCGTCCCGTCCTCGCCCACCGTCATGATGCAGGACGACACGCGGTCGAGCGCGATCCCCGCCCGCACGGCGGTCACCGCGTCCTCCTTGAAGGCGGCGACGGCGCGGGCCATCGCGCCCAACTCGTCGCGCCCGTCGGTGTGGGGGACGGTGACCGACAGATGGCCGTCGCTGAGGTCGGTCATCACCTTGCGGATGCCCTGGACCGGGCCGGTGATCGAACGGGCGATGACCTGGGCGGCGCCGATGCCCAGCAGCAGCGACAGGCCGCCCAGCACCAGGGCCAGCAGGACACTGTTCTCCACCTCGGTTTCGGCGCGGGTCTCGATTCCCTTCTGCTCGGCGTGGATGGTGGTGGCGATGGAATCCAGCGTCGCGGTCAGGGCGGTGACGATCTTGGCGACGATCTCGGCGCGCAGGCGGTCGATCTCCTTGTCGGCGGCGACGGCGTCGCGGAAGGCGGCGCGGTAGCCCGGCGCCCGTTCCGCCACCTCGCGCAGCAGCGCCGCCACGCCGGGTTCGGTCAGCAGGGCCTGCGCCTCGCGCACATGCTCCAGCATCTCGTCCAGGTTCTTTTCCATCGGCGCCGCGGCGGCGGCGTCGCGCATGCCGAGCGCGCGGTTGGCGAAGAGGCGGCTCAGCACCCAGTGCTTCTCCATCTCCTCCCCGACCAGGGCGGCGTCCTTGTCGCCGGTGGCCTGGGCGCCCTCGACGATGCGCTCCAGCGTCTCGGTGATCTGGGTGCCCAGCGGGTCCATGGTCTGGTGGATGGCCGCGTCGTAGCGGTCGCGGACGACGCGGATCGCCTCGAACTGGGTGTGGTACTCGGTGTGCAGCCGCGCCAGCTCGGCGAAGGCCGCCGCCTGGCTGGAGCGCTGGATGGCCGCGCCGTGGGCGGCCAGCGCCTGATCGAACTCGGTGCGCAGCGCGCGCTGGCGGTTGAGCGCGGCGGGGTCGCCGGACACCAGATAGTCGCGCCCGTGGATGCGCTGGTTGGCGAGCCGGGCCGACAGGTCCTTGGCGAAGGTGGCGAGTTCGCCGCTGGAGAGCACCGCGTCGACGCTGCCGTTCAGGCTGCGGATGCTCAGCAGGCTGGCGGCGACCTGGGCGGCCAGCAGGGCGAGCAGGAGCGCGAAGGCCAGCCACAGCCGCTTCGAGATGCCCATCGCCCCAACGAACGAACCGACCCCTTTCGCCATGCCATCCCCCTTGCCCGCCGCGTCGTACCGGCGTTAGCCCTTATTTGAAACAAACCCGTGTGAAAAGCCGCGACATGACGCACCCCCGTCGGCGCCTGTGCGGGCACCTCCGTGGGGGGCTGTTCAGGACGCCCGCTCCAGCGCTGGCAGGGCCTTGGTCGCCGAGTCCAGCTCGCTGTTCTCGACGGAGAACAGCTTCTCGACGCTCAGCAGTGTGACCATGCGGTCGTCGGCGGTGTAGAGGCCGCTGAGATACTCGGCGTCGACCATGCCGCCGTCCACGTCGGGCGGCGGCTTGATGGCGTCGTGGCCGATCGCCAGGATGTCGGAGATGGCGTCGACCAGGATGCCGCGGGTGCGCTCCCCCACCTGGATCACCACCACGACGTGGCGCTTGGTGACCGACGTGGCGCCGCCGCCGAAGCGGGCGCGCAGGTCGAAGATGGGGATGATGATGCCGCGCAGGTTGATGACGCCGCGCACGTAGTCCGGCAGGTTCGGCAGGCGGCTTTCCGGCGTCCAGCCGCGGATCTCGCGGACCGACAGGATGTTGACGCCGTACTCCTCGCTGCCGACGGTGAAGGTGACGTACTGCTCCTCGGCGGCGTTGACCGCCATGACGTCGTTTCGGGCGTCGGTGCGGCTACCGCCGACGGTGGCGAGCGCGGTGGAACTGCTCATCGCTTGGCCTCAGACCGGTTCGAGTGCGGGTGCGGGCAGCGCGGCCACCGGCGAAGACGGCGGACGCGGCGCCCTGGAATCCATGTGCCGGCTCATCTCGCGCAGGCCGGCGACGTCCAGGATCAGGGCGACGCGCCCGTCGCCCAGGATGGTCGCGGCGGCCACGCCGTCGAGGCGGCGGAAGTTCGCTTCCAGGCTCTTGATGACGACCTGCTGCTGGCCCAGCACCTCGTCCACGACGAGACCGAGGCGGGAGCCGTCCTCCGTCTCCACCAGCACGACCAGGGCGCGGGTGGGGTCGGCGACGGCGCCGGGGATGCCGAACAGCTGGTGCAGGTAGACCAGCCGCACATACTCGCCGCGGGCCATCATCACGTCGCATTTGCCGACCAGCCCGTGCAGGTCCGCCGCCTTGGGGCGCAGGCTCTCCACGATGTTGGTCAGCGGCAGGACGAAGCGCTCCTCGCCGACCGAGATCACCATGCCGTCGAGCACCGCCAGGGTCAGCGGCAGGGACAGCACGAAGCGCGAGCCCTCGCCCGGTGTCGAGTAGACGCCGATGCGCCCGCCGAGCGAGGTGATGTTCCGCCGCACCACGTCCATGCCGACGCCGCGGCCCGACAGGTTGGACACCTGATCGGCCGTGGAGAAGCCGGGCAGGAAGATCAGGTTGTCGATCTCCTCGTCCGACAGGGTGGCGCCCGGCTGGACGAGGCCCTTCTCGATGGCCTTGGACAGCACCTTGGGCCGGTTGATGCCGCGCCCGTCGTCGGTGATCTCGATGACGATGCGGCCCGAGCGGTGCTGCGCCGACAGATGCACGGTGCCGGCGCGCGGCTTGCCGACGCGCTCCCGCTCCTCCGGCCCTTCCAGCCCGTGGTCGATGGAGTTGCGGATCATGTGCGTCAGCGGATCGACGAGGTTCTCCACCACCGTCTTGTCCACCTCGGTCGTCTCGCCGCTGGTGACGAGCTGGACCTCCTTGCCGGTCGTGGCGGCGCATTCGCGGACCAGCCGCGGCATGCGGGAGAAGACGCTCGACACCGGCTGGGCGCGGATCGACATCACGCTCTCGCGCAGCTCGCGGGTGTGCTGGGCCAGCTGCTCCAGCCCTTCCAGAAGCTCCTGGAACTCGCCGGGGGGCAGCTCGCGCACATGCTCGGCGATCATCGCCTGGGTGATGACCATCTCGCCGACCATGTTGACCAGCCGGTCGATCTTGTCGAGATCGACGCGGATGGTGTGGCTGGTCAGCCCGGCATGCTCCGCCCCGCCGCCGTTGGGACGCGGGCGGGTGGCCTCGGCCTTCGGGGTTTCAGCCTTTGGCGCTTCGGGGACCGTGGCGACCACCGCCGACGGGATGGCAGTGGCGACGGGCACCGGATCGGTGACGGGGGGCGGAGCCTCGGCGGCGGCGGGCGGCGGAGCCTCCGCGGTGATGCGGATGTCGCAGTCGTCGGCCACGAACTCGAAGACGTCGTTGATCTTGTCCAGATCGACGTCCGCGTCGGCGACCAGCGTGACCGTCCAGGAGAGGTGGAGAAGCTCCGCCTCCAGGTTCTGGAGATTGGGCAGGGCGTCGGTGTGGCACTCGACGGTGGCGTCGCCCAGCCGACGCAGGGCGCGCAGCATGAAGGCCGGCTCGTTGCCCGACATCAGCAGGTCGGACCGCGGCCGGAAGACGATGGTCCAGCGCAGCTTGCCGGGGGGAACCGGGTCCTCCTCCGCGCGGGCGGCGGCGATGGCGGCCATGGCGTCGCCGAACAGCCCGGCCTCGTCGTCCTCGTCGTCGGCGTAGACGGCGGCAGGAACGGGAGCGGCCGCCGGAGCCTGGACCTGCGGAGCCCCGCCCGACAGATGGCGGCGCAGGGCGGCCACGGTGCCGTCGGTGGTCCCCGCCGGGGCGGGGTCGCCCTCGCGCGCGTAGGCCAGCATTTGGCCCAGCAGGTCGTTGGCGCGGATCAGCGTGTCCACCAGCTCGGTCGTGACGGGGACGGTGTTGTTGCGCACCCCGTCCATCACCGTCTCGAACTCGTGCGCGAAGGCGACCAGCTCGGTGAAGCCGAAGGCGCCGCCGCCGCCCTTGATGGAATGGACGGCGCGGAAGATGGCGTTGACCTCGTCGGAATCGACTTCGCCCGGCGTCAGCCGCAGCAGGCCGGACTCGGCGACCTCCAGCAGCTCCGCGCTTTCGTCGAAATAGGTTTGCTTGAACCGGCTCAGGTCTTCCACGGGCGCCCCCTCACAAGCCAGGACGCGGCGTCAGCCGCAGACCTTCTGAACGACGGAGATCAGCTTTTCCGGGTTGAAGGGCTTCACGATCCAGCCGGTCGCCCCCACCGCCCGGCCTTCGGACTTCTTCTTCTCGTCGGCCTCGGTGGTCAGCATCAGGATGGGCAGCGTGCGGTGCGCCGGGGTGGCGCGCAGGCGGCGGATCAGGGTCAGCCCGTCCATCACCGGCATGTTCAGGTCGGTGATGACGAGGTCCACCTTGTTGGCGCCGATGACGCCCAGCGCCTGCTGTCCGTCGGCGGCTTCGACCACGTCGTAACCGGCGCCCTTCAGCGTGAAGGAGACCATGTCCCGCATGGTCCGCGAATCGTCGACGGTGAGTACCTTCTTCTTCACGCTTGGCTCCATTGCTTCAACCAGCCGTCCAGCCCCAGATCCTCGCAGGCTTCCGCCAGGACCTCGGACGGCTGGGCGATGGCGAACGTACGGTTCTGTTCGGCGGCGTGCCGGGAGGCGACGAGGAGCGCCTGGACGCAGGCGGTGCTGACCCGCTCCACGGCCGCGGCCTCGGCGATCACGGTTTGGGACGCGGCGAAGCCGGCGCGCAGGCTGTCCAGCAGGGGCTGCGCCATGGCGAGGTCGAGGTCGCTGGGCAGGCCCAGCCGCACCGTCCCTCCTTCGTCGCTCCACTTGATCAAAGTCACCGCCCGTCTCCTTGCAACCCGACCGGGCAATGCCCCGTCCGGAAGACTGATCATGTCCGGCATTTGGTAAAAAACCTGCCTGAAACACGTATAAGGATTCGTTAAGGCAACTGGACTGACCTGTGTCAACCGGAGCGCGTTCCGGCTGTGCGGTCCGGTTCTTTCGCGGTTTGATCGTTTTGTGACACGGCTGTTGCCGCTGTCGCCAAAGGAACGGTGAAGGCGAATGTGGCGCCCTTGCCGGGGGCGCTGTCCACCCGGATGCGGCCGCCGAGATGCTCGACGATGCGCTTGCTGATGGCCAGCCCCAGCCCGGTGCCCTGCGGCTTGTCGGTCATGGTGTCGCCGACCTGCCGGAAGCGGTCGAAGACGATGGCCTGATGCTCCGCGGCGATGCCGGGGCCGCTGTCGGTGACGGACACGCGCAGATGGTCGTCTTCCACCGCGACGGACAGCGACGCCCGCCCGCCCGCCGGGGTGAATTTCGCGGCGTTGGAGAGCAGGTTCACCGCCACCTGGACCAGCCGGTCATGGTCGCCGCGCACCGGCGGCAGGCCGTGCGGGATGGTGACGGCCAGCGCGATGCCGCGCTCGTGGAACAGCCGGGCGGTGGCCGCCGCCGCCTGCTCCAGCGCGGCGCCGAGGTCCATCGGGCGGACCTGCCAGTCGATCTCCCCGGCCTCGATCTTGGCCATGTCGAGGACCTGGTTGATCAGGCGGGTCAGCCGCTCGCTCTCGGTGATGACGAGGCCGAGGAACTCCTGCCGCTGCTCCAGCTCGATGTCGGGGTTGTCGTGCAGCACCTCGGTCAGGGCGCGGATGGAGGTCAGCGGCGTGCGCAGCTCGTGCGTCACGGTGGACAGGAACTCGTCCTTCAGCCGGTCCAGCTCCGTCAGCCGCAAGTTGGCGGCGCGCAGCGCGGCCGACGCGCGCTGCAGCTCCGCCGTCCTGTGTTCGAGTTGGCGGCTGTACTCGATGACGTGGCTGGTCTCGTCGAGCATCCGCATCAGCTCGGGGTAGCTGACCTCGCCGCCCTCCACCGCGGAGGCCAGCGCCACCCGCGCCGAGGCGGCGCCGATCGCCCCGGCGAGCAGCCGCTCGGCGAAGCGCACCAGCTCCGCCCCGGCCCGGCGGTCCGGATCCAGCGGTCCGTGGCGGCGGGCATGTTGGGCGAAGGCCGCCTCCGCCCGCTGCGGACCGAGGAAGCGTGCGACGATCCGTTGCAGGTCGCCGACCGTGGCGGTGCCGCGCCAAGCGCCGGCGGGCAGGGGGGTGTCGCGGTGCTGGAACACCTCGACGAAGGCGGTGGCCTGCGCCCGCTCGCCCAGGCCGGGGCGGTCGAGCAGGGAGACCACGACGTAGAGGCCGATGTTGAGCAGCATGCTCCAGAACAGGGCGTGGGTCAGCGGGTCCATGCCGTCCAGCCCGAACAGGGCATAGGGCCGCAGCAGGGCGACGCCCCACGGCCCCTGGTCGATGAAGGAGGCGGGCAGCCAGCCGGACCGCGCGAAGCTGGGCAGCAGCAGTGTGTAAGCCCAGGTCAGGATGCCGGCGCTGAGGCCGGCCAGCGCGCCGCGCCGGGTCGCCCCCGCCCAATAGACGCCGCCGATCAGCGCCGGGGCGAACTGCGCCACCGCCGTGAAGGAGATCAGCCCGATGGCGCTCAGCGCGTAGGCCGAGCCGGCGATGCGGAAATACAGGTAGCC
Source organism: Azospirillum argentinense (assembly GCF_000632475.1). Classification (NCBI taxonomy): domain Bacteria; kingdom Pseudomonadati; phylum Pseudomonadota; class Alphaproteobacteria; order Rhodospirillales; family Azospirillaceae; genus Azospirillum; species Azospirillum argentinense. Next base: position 2,593,140 of record NZ_CP007793.1, on the reverse strand, counting down.
GAGCAACAGGATCGCCACGATGGCGGCGCGCCGGATGATAAGCAGCAGCGGCGACAGGTCGTGCAGCCGCTCCAGCCGGGCGCTGCGGGCGCGCAGCAGCAACGGCATCACGATGTCGTTGCACACCATGGTGGAGAGCGCGATGGCCTCGACCACGATCATGCCGGTGGCCGCCGACAGACCGCCGATGAAGGCGAGAAGGGCCAGCCACTCGTTTCCGGCGGCCAGCGGCAGCGCCACCACGAACATGTCCGGATCCACCGCCCGGTCGGGAAAGCGCATCAGCCCGGCCACCGCCACCGGCAGCACGAACAGGTTGATCAGCAGCATGTAGAGCGGGAACAGCCACAGGGCGCGGGTCAGGTGCCGCTCGTCCACATTCTCGATCACCGTCACCTGGAACTGCCGGGGCAGGCAGAGCACCGCCGCCATCGCCAGCAGCGTCATGGTCAGCCATGACCCGTCGGCCAGCGCCGGGGTGGAGGTGAAGAGGTTGCGGATCTCCGGATGCTCCCCGGCCGTGGCGAACAGCTCGGTCGGGCCGTCGTGCAGCCCCCAGACCACCGCCGCGCCGACCGCCAGGAAGGCGACCAGTTTGACCACCGACTCGAAAGCGATGGCCGCCACCATGCCCTCGTGATGCTCCGCCGCGTCGATGTGCCGCGTGCCGAAGATGATGGCGAAGGCCGCCATGACCACCGCCACGTAGAAGGCGTTGTCCAGGACGACGGGCAGGGAGAGGCCGCCGGTGGCGCCGGACGGGTCGGTGCCCCACAGCACGTCGAAGCTGACCGCCACGGCCTTGAGCTGCAACGCGATGTAGGGCGTCACCCCGATCACCGCGGTCAGCGCCACCAGCCCGCCCAGCCCCTGGCTGCGCCCGTAGCGGGAGGCGATGAAGTCGGCGATGGAGGTGATGCGTTGCGCCTTGGCGATGCGCAGGATCTTGCGCAGCACCAGCGGCCCCAGCAGCATCAGCAGGGTCGGGCCGAGATAGATCGGCAGGAAGCCGATGCCCAGCGACGCCGCCCGCCCGACCGAGCCGTAGAAGGTCCAGGTCGTGCAGTACACCGCCAGCGAGAGCGCGTACACGTACGGCGACGCGATGACGCTGCGCCCGCCGTCCGCCCGCCGGTCCGCCCACCAGGCGATGGCGAAGAGGAGAAGCAGATAGGCGAAGCTGGCGGCGACGATGGTGGGCCAGGGCATCTCAACGCCCCCTGCGTTCCAGAAGCACCGCCGACAGCGCGATCACCCCGCCCCACACCCCCACGGCGTACACGTACAGCAGGGGCAGGCCGAACAGCGTGTCGCCGGCGCCGAAGACGCGCAGCAGCGGCGGGTTGAAGGCGACCACGCCAAACAGGAACAGCGCGATCAGGCGGTCGGCGCCCGCCCGGCGCGGTGGAGAGGGTGCGGGTTGCGGGGCGGGGCCCCCGGTCAAAAGGCGCGCTCCCGCGCTGCCAGCTCGACGATGATGTTGGCGCCACGGATGGCGTCGTCGAGCGTGCGGACGTCGCGTTCCTTGAGCATCTCGACCATGCGCAGGAAGACCGCGGCGGTGACGAGGCTGTCGCCCAGCGCCGTGTGGCGGTCCACCACCTCGATCCCCAGCCGCTCGGCGATCCCGTCCAGCGTGTGGTCGCCGCCCTCGCCGAGCAGCATCCGCGACAGCAGCATGGTGTCAAGAACCGGGCTGTCGAAGCGCACGCCCGAGGCCCGTTCCTTCATCTTCAGGAATTTCAGGTCGAAGGCGGCGTTGTGGGCGATCAGCACGGCACCCGACACGAAGCCGCGGAATTGCGGCAGCACCTTGTCGATGGTCGGCTTGTCGGCGACCATCGCGTCGGTGATGCCGTGGAAGGGGATCGATTCCGCCGGGATGCTCCGCTTCGGGTTGACCAGCGTGTTGAAGGTCTCGCCGGTCAGGATGCGCCCGCCGACGACGCGCACGGCGGCGATCTGGATGATCTCGTCGCCGGTGCTGGGGGACAGGCCCGTCGTCTCGGTGTCGAAGACCACGTAATGGAGCTGGTCGAGCGGCGTGCGGCCAAGCTCGCTGGTGGCCAGCGGCTGGTGCAGCAGGTTGAAGTCGAAGAACTCCGGCCGCGCCCCGCCGCGCGACGCGGTGTGGGCGGAGGGCGGCTTCAGCGCGGGCGGCAGCGGCACGCGCAGGCGCGACAGCAGCTCGCCTTCCGATCCCGGCCCCTTCACCGGCTCGCTCCACATCGTGCTCTTGTGGTGCTGGAGCACGTCGCCGACCGTCAGGCCGCCCAGCGCGTCGGGCAGCGGGTGGTCGAGCCAGCTGTCCACGATGCCGCTGGGCACGGACGGGCCGCGCCAAGTGATGTCCAGATAGACCCAGCTGTCCCCCGGCTCCACCGACAGGTCGTAGGCAGGGACCCCGGTCAGCGCGTAGACGTATTCGATCAGATAGCCGAACAGGATGACGAGGCTGTAGCTGTCGCCGTGCACCCATTGCGGCAGCCCGGTCAGCGTCACGCCGTACTGGGCGTCCGGCCCCACGCGGTGGCGGATCAGGTTGATGAGGTTGGTGGAGTGGATGTCGCTCATCGGCCAGGAGCCGGTGACGACGCTGCGGTACGCGTTGGTGACGTGGGCCAGCCGCTCCGACAGGGTGTTGGACGACTCCATCAGCGCGGCCTGGAAGGCGGCGCGCTCCTCCGGCCCCAGCTCCGGCGTGTCGTCCAGCGTCTCCAGCACGGCGCGCAGGTTTGCGATGGGGGTGCAGAAACCCTCCGTCGCCTCGCGCAGCAGGGCGTCGCGCTGGCCGAGCGCGGCCAATTCGCTGGTGGCGTCGGACAGGGTTATGACATAGCCGGTGATCGTCGGCGGCTCGTCCGACCCGTCCGGCGGGTCCTGCAGGATGGCGCTCATGCGCCCGGCCAGCAGGATGTGCCCGTCGGTGGTGGCGCCGACGAACTGGGCGGTGGTGCCGTGCTCGTGGTTGACGTGCCGCCCTTCGCGCACGCGCAGGGTCAGCCGCTCCAGCGTGTGGATGACCGGCTCCGCCACCACGAAATGCAGCAGCGAGCGGCCCAGCCCGAGGTCGCCGGCCAGATGCAGGATGTCGAGCGCCGTCTGGTTGTAGAGCAGGATCTGGTGCTTCAGGTTGCAGACCAGGACGCCTTCATGCAGGTCGCGCAGGACGGCGGCCAGCCGCGTCTTCTGCTCCTCCGCCTTGGCGGTCGACTCCGCAACGGTGCGCGCGGTGTCGCGGCGGGCGGCGGCCAGCTTGTCCGACAGCTCGTTGACCGCCTTGGCCACCGGGGCGAGATCGCCGTAGCGCGCCAGCGGGATGCGCGCGCCGGTCTTGCCCTCGGCGGTGCCATGGGCGATCAGCCCGGCCTCGCGGCTCAGCGTTTCCGAGGCGCGCAGCAGCCGCCGGTCGACCAGCCCCCACAGGCCCCAGACCGCGGCGGTGACGGCGGCGGTCATGGTGACGGCGTAGGTGACGAAAGCGTTCGGGTCGCCGTTCGCGCTGAAGCCGACCGCGGCCCCCACCGACAGCAGGGGCAGGCCGACGCCGGCGGCGCGGAAGGCCAGTGGGATGATCCGGCGCGGCTCCGCCGGGGTGGTTGCCGGGGCGGCGGTCCCGGCACTTCCGGTGGTCGCCGGGGCGCTCATGGCTGAGGCTCCGCGGTTCCGCCCTGGGTTTCGCCCTGGTCGTTCCCGGGGGTCAGGTATTTGCGGACGGTGGTGACGAGGTCGCGGGTCGAGAAGGGCTTGGTGATGTAGTCGGTGGCGCCCAGCGCCATGCCCTTCTGCCGCTCCACGTCGCGACTCTTGGCCGTCAGCATGATGATGGGCAGAGCCTGGTAGGCGGGGTTGGCGCGCAGCGACTGGCAGACGTCGAACCCGTCGCGGCGCGGCATCATGGCGTCCAGCAGGATCAGGTCGGGCGTGCTTTCCGCAACCGACTCAAGGGCTTCCTCGCCATTGCGGGCGATGCGCACGGCAAAGCCCGCCTTCTGCAACAGGACCTGCAGGGAGAGGACGATGCTGGGCTCATCGTCGGCGACCAGGATCGTCGGCTTCATACCAGGGTTTCCTCCGGTTCGCCGGTCTGATGCGCCGGCTTCTTGCGGCTGCGCTTGTTCTAATATGCGTGCCTGTTCAATCCCATGTTAGCGGCAAGGAGAAGGACAGATCAAGACGCAGCCCGCCCGCAATACCGAAATTGCGGACGGGCTTTTGCAAAGGAAAGAAGCGGAATAGAGGGGAGCGACAGTTTGTCGCGGTGCCGCCGTTGCCTGCGGTCAGCGCGTTGAGACGACGATGGGCTGCGCTTCCACCTTGCCCTTCAGCGACGCGGCGGCCTGACGGGCGGCGGCGGTGTCGGCATAGCCGCCGACACGGACGACATGCCAGGACCGCTGCTCGGCGTCGGTCCAGTCCAGCGCGTAGGCGTTGAAGCCGAGACCGCGCAGGCGGCGAACCAGCCCTTCGGCGTTGTCGGCCTGCTGGAAGGACCCGACCTGCACGGTGTAGCGCCCATCCGGAACGGCGGCGGACGCTGGCGTCGTCAGCACGCCCGACGAGGGCGCCGTGGCGGGTGCCGTAGTGGCGGTCTTGGGCGCCGGCTTGGCGGGCTGCGGCGCCGGGCGCGCCGCGGCGGCTTGGCGCTGGGCCGCGGCCGGCGGGGGCGGGGCCGACAGCATGGCCTGAAGCTCCGCCGTTTCCGTGGTCTTCGCGGAGGTCGGGGCCTTGGCGGGCTCGGCCGGGGGCGTCGTGAGGGTCGAAGCCGGCGGATGCGCCGGGGCCCTCGCGCTCTCCGCCGTTTCCACGGGGTGCGGCGCGGGGTCGGCCGGCTTGGCGGCGGTGGGAGCGGGCGACGGCAGGGCCGGCGGTTCCGGCACCTTCATGGCGGGCGGCGGGATCTGCGGCAGCGCCATGGGCGGCGGGACCACGGCGGGCGCCGGTGCGGCCGGAGCGACGACGGTTTGCGTCTGCATCGGCGGCTGTTGGGTCGGGGTGGGGGCCGCGCGGGTGATGAGCGGTTCCGGTTTGGCCTGAGCTTGAGCCGGAGCCACGCCGCCGGGCGAGGCGCCGCCGGGGGGCGGGGCGCTGGGGACGGCGGTGATGAGCGGTGCCGGGGGCGCGGACGGCGCCTCCCCACCCTGGTCCAGCATCACGACGACCGCGCCGATGCCGATGGCGGCGGCCAGCGCCGCGGCGATCTTGCCGATGGGCAGGTGCCGCTCCGCCTTCCGCCCGGCGTCCGGGGACAGGAGATCGTCCTCCTCCGCCGGGTCGGCCTTCAGGTCGTCGTTGAGGGCGCGCAGAAGGCGGGCGATGTCGTCCCGGGCCTCCCCGCCATCGTCGGCGGGGACGTCGGCCATGGGGCGCGCCTTGTGATCCGCCGTCTGACCGGCGGCCTTCATCTCATCCTTGAACGTCACGGCGGCGTGCGCACCCAGTTGAAGATCGCAAGGAATCGGCAGTCACGGGACCACAGGCACGAAAGGGCCGCGCCGCGATCCAAAGACCTTCTACTGTATTTCGACGTTCGTTCAAACGCCGATGCGACGAATTGGCGTGAGAAAGTTGGGCGCGGACGCGCGCCCGGGTCGCTTTTTTCCGGTTCAGGCCGGTTCAGGCCGTTGGGCGATAGGCGGGCGGTAGGGATGCTCGGCCATCCAGTGACGGGCGATGTCCAGCCGGGTGGCGACCCACGCCTTGTCGTGGCTCCGCACATAGTCGAGGAAGCGGGCCAGCGCCGCGGCGCGCCCCGGGCGCCCGACCAGACGGCAGTGCAGCCCGATCGACATCATCTTCGGCTGGTCTTCCCCTTCGGCGTAGAGCACGTCGAAGCTGTCCTTCAGGTAGGTGAAGAACTGCTCGCCGGTGTTGAAGCCCTGGTTGGTCGCGAAGCGCATGTCGTTGGCGTCGAGCGTGTAGGGCACGATCAACTGCGGCCGGCCGAAGCGGTCGTCCCAGTAGGGCAGGTCGTCGGCGTAGCTGTCGGCGTTGTAGAGGAAGCCACCCTCTTCCGACACCAGCTTCCAGGTGTTGGGGCTGCACCGCCCGAGATACCAGCCGAGCGGGCGGGAGCCGGTCACGCGGGTGTGGACCTCGATGGCGCGCAGCATGTGCTCGCGCTCCACCTCCTCCGGCAGATGCTGGTAGTCGATCCAGCGGTAGCCGTGGGTGGCGATCTCCCACCCGGCGTCCTGCATGGCGCGGACGGCGTCCGGGTTGCGCTCCAGCGCCATGGCGACGCCGTAGACGGTCACCGGCAGGCCGCGCTGCGTGAACATCCGGTGCAGCCGCCAGAAGCCGGCGCGGGAGCCGTACTCGTAGATCGACTCCATGTTCATGTGCCGCATGCCGACGATGGGCTGGGCGCCGACGATCTCCGACAGGAAGGCTTCCGACGCGGCGTCGCCGTGCAGGACGCAGTTCTCCCCGCCCTCCTCGTAGTTGATGACGAACTGCACCGCCACCCGCGCCCCGCCCGGCCAGTAGGGGTGCGGCGGACGGGACCCGTAGCCGATCAGGTCGCGCGGGTAATCGTGTGACATGGCGGGTGCGCTCCGTCAGGGAAGAGGGGGACGGTCAGGAGGCGGAGGACGAGGACTTTTCGGCCGACTGCTCCTCCGGCACCTGATGGCGCAGGATCAGCGGGGCCTGGAGGGCGCTGAACAGCAGGGTCAGCGGCATGATGCCGAACACCTTGAAGTTCACCCAGGCGTCGGTGGTCATGGTGCGCCACACCACCTCGTTCAGCGCGGCCAGCAGCAGGAAGAACCACGCCCAGCGGATCGCCAGCGTCCGCCAGCCGGCGTCGGACAGGTTCAGCACCGACCCCAGGACATGCTTCAGCACGTTGCGCCGCGTCAGGTGCGCCGCGAACAGGACCGCGGCGAACAGCAGGTTGACCAGCGTCGGCTTGATTTTGATGAACAGATCGTCCTGGAGCCACAGCGTCAGCCCGCCGAACAGCAGGACGAAGCCCGCCCCGACCACCGGCATTACCGGCACCTTGCGTTCGAACCGCCAGGAGACCAGCACGGAGATGCTGATCGCCACCATGAAGACGGCGGTGCCGATCATGATGCCGGCCTGGGAGTTGGCGATGAAGAAGGCCGCCAGCGGGCCGGCTTCGATCAGCAGTCGGGCGTATTGGTTCATGATCCTCACATAGACCGAACCGGGCCTGGGATAAAGAGGGAAGCGAGGGGACGCCGTTGGCCTTCATAGCCCTCTCCCCTCTGGGGAGAGGGAACTTCAATTGGGTTTCGAGGGAAGCGGGGGGACGCCCCCGCGTCTGGTCAGAACCGGTAGGAGGCGCGGATCGAGCCGTAGTTGGTGTAGGATTTCTGCCCCTCGAACTCCGGCGACAGGAAGTTCTGGGCGTAGGAGATGCCGAACGGGCCGTAGCGCAGCGCCACGCCGAGCTGGAAGGCGGCGACGAAGTTGTGCTTGTCCACCGACCGGCTGTCACGGAAGCTGTTGCCGTCGAGGAAGATGTTGCGGGCGACGGCGCGCCCCTCCGCCCCGGCGTAGACGTACCATGAGAAGGGCGGACGCGGCGCTCCCGCGGCCACGCTGTCCTGGTAAGGAATACTGGCGGTCGGGCGGAGGATCAGCGCGCCGACCGGCGGCGCCATGTTGCCGCCCAGCCGCATGGTGAAACCCGCCCCGCCGAAGGTCAGGACGTTGCCGACGCTGCCGGCGACGTGGGGGCTGATGTCCGCCTCGAAGGGGCCGATGCGGGCCGGGCGCTCGGCGCGCCAGACATGCTCGTAGCTGAGGATGATCCCCGGTTCGTTCTTGAGCTGGTAGTCCCAGCCTTCCGGCCAGCGGGCGCCGGGCACGATGCGGTGCACCGCCTTCTGGGTCTGCTCCGCCAGCGAGGCCGGGCCGACCATGCCGAGGTCCAGGTCGATGCGGTCCACCTGCCGCGTCTCCTCCGAGATCACCGACAGGCGGCCGTACAGCCAGCCGGCGTAGGGGCGGTCGGTGGGGTCGGGGATCGGCTTGGTGATGTCGCTGGGGGTGTACATGTTCTGGCCGAAGGCGATGCCGTAGCGCCGCACCCCATGCTCGCCGATCCACGGGACGAGGTTGGCCAGCCAGTCGATGTTGCCGTAGGTCGGGCGGTCGCCGGAGACGTAGTAGAACTGGACACCGTTCGTGTAGTAACGGTCCGTCCCGCCGCCGAACAGGTCGTTGTCGACCCAGGCGCCGATGGACGGGCCGGACCGGGGCGTGGTTTCCGCCGGCGGAACGGTGTCCGTGTTTGGAACATTGTCCGCCTCTGGTGCGCTTTGGGCCAGCACCGGCCCCGTCGCCAGCCCGAGAGAAAGGGCGGCGATCACGCTCCAACCTGCACGCACGGCCATAATGGTTGAATTCCCTTCGTTGCCAAGCACCCTAAGATAAGGCGCAGGCGCCCTTTGGCGCCTGCACTTTCGGGTGAGGCAAGATGGCTTTCGGAAGGGCGGCTTACTGGAAGGCCGCCTCGGCGAAGCTGCGCAGCTTGCGGGAATGCAGGGTTTCCATGCCGTGCTCGCGCAGAAGCTCCATGGCCAGCACGCCGATCTTCAAATGCTGGTCCACCCGCTCGCGGTAGAAGCGGTCGGCCATGCCCGGCAGCTTCAACTGGCCGTGCATCGGCTTGTCGGAGACGCAGAGCAGCGTGCCGTAGGGAACGCGGAAACGGAAGCCGTTGGCGGCGATGGTGGCGCTTTCCATGTCCAGCGCGACGGCGCGGCTCTGGCTGAAGCGCATCAGCGGCTCGCGGTGGTCACGCAGTTCCCAGTTGCGGTTGTCGATGGTCGCCACCGTGCCGGTGCGCATGATGCTCTTCAGCGCGTAGCCGGACAGGCCGGTCACCCGCTCCACCGCCGTCTCCAGGGCGCGCTGCACCTCGGCCAGCGCCGGGACGGGCACCCAGGTCGGCAGGTCGGCGTCCAGCACATGGTCGTCGCGGACATAGCCGTGGGCCAGCACATAGTCACCCAGCCGCTGCGTGCTGCGCAGCCCGGCGCAGTGGCCCAGCATGATCCAGGCGTGCGGGCGCAGCACGGCGATGTGGTCGGTGATCGTCTTGGCGTTGGACGGGCCGACGCCGATGTTGACCAGCGTGATGCCGTTGCCGTCCGGGCGGGTCAGGTGGTAGGCGGGCATCTGCGGCAGGCGGAGCAGCCGCGCGCCGTTCGTCGGCGCCTCACCGGGGTTGCCCCCAAGATTGGCGTTGTGAACAATGACGCCGCCGGGCTCGACGAAGCGGTCGTACTGGCTGCGGTAGGCGGCCAGTTCAGGGTCGGCGGCCGGCTCCATGATCTCGCGGGCCATGCGGATGAACTCGTCCACGTAGAACTGGTAGTTCGTGAACAGGACGAAGTTCTGGAAATCCTCCGGCGCCGTCGCCGTGTAGTGGCGCAGCCGGTGCAGCGAGAAATCCACCCGCGGCGCGGTGAACAGGGCCAGCGGCTTCACCGCGTCCAGCGACTCCTCGTAGGTGCCGTTGACGATGGTGTCATCCATGCGGGCGAGGTCGGGCAGGTCGAACAGATCGGGCAGGCCAGCCAGCCGCTCCGGCGTCAGGTCACCCTCGACGTGCATGCCCTGGGGGAAGGCGAAATGGATGGGGATCGCCTCGTCGCTGACGCCGACCTCCAGCGGAACATGGTGGTTGCGCAGCAGGAGCGAGAGCTGTTCGCGGTAATAGCGGTCGAACAGGTCGGGACGGGTCAGCGTCGTGGAGTAGGTGCCCGGCCCCTCGACGAAGCCGTAGGCCAGCCGCGTGTCCACCGTGGCCGCCGAGGCGGTGGAGAGGCGGACATAGGGGTAGTGGGCCTGCTCCCGCCGTCCGCCGTCCTCGCCGCGGGTGAAGGCGGCGAAGCGGTCGCGCAGATAGGCGGTGTTGCGGTCGTAGAGGTCCTTGACGAGGGCCAGGGCGGCGTCCGCGTCGGTGAATCGCTCGACAGGACCGGGGGGCACGGGGGAGGGGGAGGTCTTGGCAGCCGTCATAATCTTCAGATAGGGCTTGGGCGTGGCGGCCGGAAGCCCTTTTCTTGTCCCGCCCCCGGCCCGTGCGGGGGCGCCGTTATTGCGACGGCAGCCCCATCAGCGACTTGGCGAACTGGTCGGCATCGAAGGGGCGCAGGTCGTAGACGCCCTCGCCGATGCCGATGGCGTGCACCGGCAGCTTGAAGCGCTCGGCCAGCGAGACCAGCACGCCGCCGCGCGCCGAGCCGTCCAGCTTGGTCAGGATCAGGCCGGAGACGTTCACCATGTCGCGGAACACCTCCACCTGATTGTGCGCGTTCTGGCCGGTGGTGGCGTCCAGCGTCAGCAGGGTGGTGTGCGGCGCGCTCTCGTCCACCTTCTTGATGACGCGGACGATCTTGCGCAGCTCCTCCATCAGGCCGGCCTTGTTCTGCAGGCGGCCGGCGGTGTCGATCAGCAGGATGTCCACGCCCTGGCGCCGCGCCTCCTCCAGCGCGTCGAAGGCGAGGCCGGCGGCGTCGGCCCCGGTGTCGCGGGCGATCACCGGGCAGCCGGTGCGCTCGCCCCAGATCTTCAGCTGGCTGACCGCGGCGGCGCGGAAGGTGTCGCCGGCGGCCAGCATCACCGTCTTGCCCTCGGCGCGGAACTGGCGGGCCAGCTTGCCGATGGTCGTCGTCTTGCCGGTGCCGTTGACGCCGACCACCAGGATGACGTGCGGCTTCAGCGCGGCGTCGATCTCCAGCGGCTTGGCGACCGGGCCGACGATCTTCGCCACCTCGGCGGCCAGCGTGGCCTTGACCTCCTCCGGGCTGACTTCCTTGCCGAAGCGGGTGCGCGCCAACTCCGCCGTCACTTTGGCCGCCGTGGTCGGGCCGAGATCGGCGGTGATGAGCAGTTCTTCCAGTTCCTCCAGTGCCTCGTCGTCGAGCTTGCGCTTGGTGAAGATGCCGGAGATGCCCTCGGTCAGCTTGGACGAGGACTTGGACAGGCCGTCCTTCAGCCGCGCGAACCAGCCCTTCTTGGGCTTCTCCTCTTCGGCCGTCAGGGCCGCGGGAAGGTCGTCACGGACGATCTTCGGCGTGTCCTCGCGCTCCTCCGGCCCGGACGGCGGGGCGATGGGCGGCGGGGGCGGGGTCTCGACCGCGGGCGGGGGCGGCAACTCGGGTTCCGGCACCGGCTCGGGGGCCGGCGGTTCCTCGGCGACCGGTTCCGGGACAGGCGGCTCCTGGACCGGCGTCTCTTGGACCAGCTCTTCGGCGACCGGTTCCGCAGGCGCGGGCTCGGCGGGGACCGCTTCCGGGAGCGGGGCGGTCGTCTCGTCCTTGCGGGCTTGCTCTTCGGGCTTCTTGCGGCCGAACCAACGCAGGATCATGGCGTGTCCACTGTTCTCAAAGGGGGGTGCCGGTCAGCGCGCCGCCGGCCACGCCGGTGACCGTGGCGCGCAGGACGGAGCCGGGGGGCCGGGGCGTGCCGAGGCGGATTTCGGCGAAATGCTGGGTGCGGCCGAGATCGTCCTTCTCGACCAGAACGGACACCTCACGACCGACCAGGGAGGCCAGGGTGCGGGCTTCCGCCTCGGCGCCGCGCGCGCGCAGACGGGCCGCGCGTTCCTTGCGGAGGCCGCCGTCGACCTGCGGCATGCGGGCGGCCGGGGTGCCGGGGCGTGGGCTGTAGGGGAAGACATGCAGCCAGGTCAGGCCGCACTCCTCGACCAGCCGCAGCGTGTTCTCGAACATCTCGTCGGTTTCCGTGGGGAAGCCGGCGATGAAGTCGGCGCCGAACACCATGTCGGGACGCAGGGAGCGCACGCGCTCGCAGAAGGCGATGGCGTCGGCGCGGCTGTGCCGGCGCTTCATGCGCTTCAGGATCATGTCGTCGCCGGCCTGGAGCGACAGGTGGAGGTGCGGCATCAGCCGCGGCTCCGTCTCGATCAGCCGCCACAGGTCGTCGTCGATCTCGATGCAGTCGAGCGAGGACAGGCGCAGCCGCGGCAGCTCCGGCACCAGGGCGAGCAGGCGGCGCACCATCTGCCCCAGGGTCGGCGTGCCCGGCAGGTCGGGGCCGAAGCTGGTGATGTCCACGCCGGACAGGACGACCTCGTTGTAGCCGGCCTTCACCAGCGCCTGCACCTGCTCCACCACCGCCCCGATGGGGACGGAGCGCGACGGGCCGCGGCCGTAGGGGATGATGCAGAAGGTGCAGCGGTGGTCGCAGCCCTGCTGGACCTGGACGAAGGCGCGCGCGCGGTCCTCGAACCCGCCGATCAGATGGCCGGCGGTCTCCTTGACCGACATGATGTCGTTGACCAGGACCTTCTCCGCCGGGGCCAGGCCCCAGCTTTCCGGCTGCAGCTTCTCCTGGTTGCCCAGCACCTGATCGACCTCCGGCATGGCGCCGTAGCGCTGCGGGTCGATCTGGGCGGCGCAGCCGGTCACCACGATGCGGGCGTTCGGGCGCTCGCGGCGCAGCTTGCGGATGGTCTGGCGGGCCTGCCGTTCCGCTTCCGAGGTCACCGCGCAGGTGTTGACGATGACGACATCCTCCAGCCCGGCGTTGCGGGCGTGGGTGCGCATCACCTCGGATTCGTAGGTGTTCAGGCGGCAGCCGAAGGTGACGATCTCCGGCTCGTTGGTCACAGTGTCGCTCATGCTCTTTCAGCCTAACGGGCGGCCCTACGCTTCAATGGAGACCGCTCAGACGGCGACCAGCTCCGGAGACAGCCGCCCGGTGTAGCTGAGGGCGACCGGGCCGGTCATCAGGACGCGGCCGTCCTCACGCCATTCGATGGTCAGGGTGCCGCCGTCCAGGATCACATCGACCTTGCGGTTGGTCAGCCCGCGGCGGATCGCGGCGACCGCGGTGGCGCAGGCGCCGGTGCCGCAGGCCTGGGTGACGCCGGCCCCGCGCTCCCACACCCGCATGCGGACGGCGGTGGGGGACAGCACCTGGACGAATTCGACGTTGGTGCGCTGGGGGAAGGCCGGGTGGTTCTCGAACACCGGACCAACCTCGGCCAGCGGCACCGCCTCGGCGTCGTCCACGAAGAAGACGGCGTGCGGGTTGCCCATGCTGACCGCGGTGGGGCCGGCGAAGCCGCCGTGCGACACCGCGTCGAGGCGCAGCGTGTCCGCCGGTTCCGCCAGCGGGATCTGCGCCCAGTCCAGATTGGCCTGACCCATGTCCACGGTGATGCGCCCGTTGTCGGCGCGGCTGGCCTGCAGGATGCCGGCGTTGGTCTCGAAGGCGACGCGCTCCGCCCCCGCCTCCTCCATCAGCAGCCAGCCGACGCAGCGCGAGGCGTTGCCGCAGGCCGACACCTCGCCGCCGTCGGCGTTGCGGATGCGCATGAAGCCCGCCGTGCCGTCCGTTTTCGCCGGTTCGATCACGATGAACTGATCGCAGCCCACCCCGGTCTTGCGGTCGGCGATGGCACGCACCTCAGCCTCGGCCGGTGCGTACGGCGTTTTGCGGGCGTCGATCACGACAAAGTCGTTGCCGAGCCCGTGCATCTTCAGGAATTCGCGCGTCATGACCGCCGTTATATGGCGACCGGGCCTGCGGAGTCCATGGCTGCACGGGGTGGTCGTGGCAAACAGTTCACGGAGTCACTGGGTTTCGGCTCCGCCGGTGTCGGCCGTATCCCCGTCGGGCAGGGTGGCGCCCGATGCGGGGGGGATGCCTTCCAGCAGGTCGAGCATCCGGGCGAGGGTGTCCTCCGACTCGGGCCGCGGCGGCGTTCCGCCGGTGCGCTCCCACGCCTCGTAATCCCAGCCCGCGGCCCCCATCGCCATGTCGGGCAGCGTGAAATGCCCGTCCATGGCGTGGGTCTGCGGTCCGTCCGCGCGGGACAGCCCGACCAGCAGAGCAATGGACACGGCGACTCCAGCCACCCAAGCCCACAGCACGTCGCTGTTGTTCATGGCTACCTCCCGACTCCTGCAGCGCAGGGCGGTGCCGGGGCCATTCCTGTCGGATGCGCCCCATTCCCATGGACTTCGGGTGTCTGCGGCGGCGCACAATGGGACTTCCGGCGCTATCCGGAAGGGGAGGGGGATCTGTTCAGGCGCCCTTGAAGACCAGATGCTTGGAGGCGGCGAAGTTCAGGACCATGCCGGACAGCGAGCCGGCGGCGACGGCCAGCACCGGATGGGCCTCGGCCACCGGCAGGGCGGCCTCCAGCCCGACCGAGACGCCGTAGTTCACCACCCCGCCGAAAGCGTTGGCGGCCAGGAACTTCGCCCACTGGATGTGCAGCGGCGCGTCGGCGGCGCCGCGGAAGGTGAAGGCGCGGTTCAGGGCGAAGGTCGTCGTGGCGGCGGCCAGATAGGCGGGAACGCGGGCGGCGAAGAATTCCAGCCCGGCGCCGAACACCAGCGCGTAGACGACCGCCGTGTCCACCACCAGACCGACCACGCCGACGAGGCCGAACTTGCCGAACTGCACGGCCAGCCGCCGCAGCCGGCTGTCGGCCAGACCGTCCACGGGGCCGTCCACGGAGCCGTCGATGGGACCGCCCATGGTCAGGACCCGCCGGCCTTGCGAACCGGATGGGGTCCCGGCGCCGGGATGGCGAGGTAGCGCATGCGCTTGGCCTCGCGGCGCCCCAGCGTGACGGTGTCGAGGACGAGGCCGCAGGTCAGGCTGAGGAAGGCGAGCAGCATCAGGCCGGTGGACAGGACGGCGGTGGGCAGGCGGGGGACCGCGCCGGTGTGCAGGTAGGTGGCGAGCAACGGCACTGCGAGGATGAGCGCGACCACGGCCAGCAGCGCGGCGAGGATGCCGAAGAAGGGCAGCGGGCGCTCCTCCTTCACCAGGTTGATGATGGTGCGCAGGATGCGGATGCCGTCGCGGATGGTGTTCAGCTTGCTGTGCGAGCCGGGCGGACGGTCCTTGTAGGGCGTCTTGATCTCGGCGATGGGCATGCGCAGCTCCAGCGCGTGGACGGTCAGCTCCGTCTCCGTCTCGAAACCGCTGGCGAGCGCCGGGAAGGACTTGATGAAGCGCCGCGAGAAGACGCGGTAGCCCGACAGCATGTCCTGGATGCGGTTGCCGAAGATGCGGGCGACCATGCCGGTCAGCAGCTTGTTGCCGAAGCGGTGGCCGGGCCGGTAGGCCTTGACGATGTCGGTGACCCGCGCGCCGTTGACCATGTCGAGCTGGTCGTCCCACAGCCGCTTGACCATCAGCGGGGCGGACGGGGCGTGGTAGGTGTCGTCGCCGTCCACCAGCACGTAGACATCCGCCTCGATGTCCGAAAACATGCGGCGCATGACGTTGCCCTTGCCCTGCAACGGCTCGTGGCGGACCACCGCGCCGGCGGCCTTCGCCACCTCCACCGTGCGGTCCGACGAGTTGTTGTCGTAGACGTAGACCGTGGCGTCGGGCAGCGCGGCCTGGAAGTCGCGCACCACGGCGGCGATCGCCGCCTCCTCGTTGTAGCAGGGGATCAGAACCGCGACGACGGGCGCCGCGTCCGGACCCGGCTCCTTGGCTGGGGCTGAGGAACGGTCGGACTGGGGGCCGGCCGGGCGGTCGATGGTGGAGAGGGTCATGACGGTGCGCTTCGAAACGGTGCCGATGCGGAGTTAAACAGCACAGTCGCCGAATTTAATCCACTCACCTTTTAAGGTTCTCCGTCCGCTGCACGCTGCACAGGTTCAAGGGTTCGCCCAGATTGTTGGGGATGACGTGGCAGTCGTCCTGCTCCACCCGCAACCCCAGAAGGGCGGCGGCCTTGGCGGCGCCGGGCGTATCGGGGATGGTGCTGAGCATCAGGAAGGGCCCGCGGTGCGCCGCCACCTTGTCCTGCATCAGGGCGAGATAGCCGTTGCCGACCGAATCCGGCTGGAGGAAGTTGGACTGGATGCGCACGAAGGGGATGCGCGGCGGGAAGGCCGGGATGACGTGGGAGATCGCCCAATAGCCGGCCATCAGCACCATCGTGCCGTCCGGGTCCTCGATGGGCGGAACGGCGGCCTCCACCCAGCGGTCGCTCCACGGCACGCGGCCCCAGTCGGCGGGCCGGGCGGTGGCCTGGACCAGCAGCAGGAGCGCCGCCGCCAGGAGGAGCGCGGCGCGGCGCGGCACCGGCAGCAGGCCCGCCGCCATGACGATGGCCAGCGGCGCCAGCATCTCCAGCGGCACCAGATACCGGTAGATGCAGAACATCCCCACCCACAGCGCGTAGGTCACCGCCATGGCGGTCAGCAGGTAGCGGGTGGCGGCTTTCTCGGTCAACTCCGCCGGCGGTCGGTGGAAGGCCCGCCCGAGCAGAGCCAGCGCGGTGGCGACGGGCACGAGAAGGAACAGGACAAGGACGCGCAGGTCGAAGAAGGGCACCTCCCCGACCTTCAGCGGGGCGAAGGTGAAAACGAACGGGAAGAACAGCCGTTCCAGCCGCGAGTCCGGAAAGAAGCCGACGTTGACGTAGCCGGACAGCGCGGCGAAGGGCGACTTGAAGATCTGGTTCATGTGCGGGAAGACGGGATTCCCGTACTCCACCCACAGATGGGCCATCCAGAAGCCGCCGCACAGCGCCAGCCCGCCGAGCACCCCGACGCCGAAGGCGACGGACAGTCCCAGCCGCCGCCAGGGCCGCGCCGGCAGTGCCAGGAAGGCGAGGCAGAGCCCGACCGCGTAGATCACCGTGGGGTTCTTCGTCCCCATCGCCGCCCCGGCCATCAGACCCGCCGCGGCCGCCCGCGCCAGGGCGCCGGGCGCCGGGCCGTCGATCAGCCGCGGCAGCGATCCGGCGACCATGACCAGCGCGCCGAGCACGCCCAGGCTGACCATGTTGTCGTGGAAGGTGGTGCCGAGCAGCCCCAGCGTGCCGCCCCCGAAGCCGGCCATGGCCGCCAAGCCGCCGGCCAGCGCCAGGCGCTGCCAGGGCGTCCCGACGCGCAGCGTGGCGTGGGCCAGCAGGAGCATCAGCGACAGGTTCACCCCGTGCAGCGTCCCCCAGACGAAGCCCGCCGCGCGCGCCGGCAGGTGGGTGGCGAGCAGATAGAAGGGCACGTCGAGCAGGGGGTTGTAGAAGCTGGGCATCTGCGCCGGCAGCATGTCCATGCCCAGCCGCCCGGTCAGCAGGGCGTAGGCGTTGTACCAATGGTAGTTCCGCAGGTCCCAGTTGGCGTCCATACCGAGCGCCAGTCCGAGCAGGCCGTAGAGCGGCGGGGCCAGCAGCAGCATGGCGAGCGCCGCGGTGCGCGGACGGCGGGCGGCGGGAAGGAGCGTCATGGATGTTGCGGAACCCAGGGAAACGTCCACCCCTTGGTAGGCGAGGGAGCGCCCCGCAGCAAGGACGGGATGCCGGGCTGGTGGCGGCGGAGGGAATTTGGGGGCAATTTCGTTGCGTCCGGCTGTGTTCCGGGATGCGGAATCGCGCGCCGCGAGCGGCATTTGCGGCAAGCTTCCTCTGGCAATGGCGGGACGGGTCTGCTATTCACCGAACTCCGCATGCACACGCTTGCGCCTCTTTTGCGCGACAGGATTCTGGCGATGGAAAAGTTTACGGTTCTCACCGGTGTTGCGGCGCCGCTGCCGATGATCAACGTCGACACCGACATGATCATTCCCAAGCAATTCCTGAAGACCATCAAGCGGACCGGGCTGGGCAAGCATCTTTTCGACGAGATGCGCTACACCCCGGACGGCGCCGAGGTCGCGGAATTCGTCCTCAACAAGCCGGCCTACCGCAGCGCCAAGATCCTCGTTTCGGGCGACAATTTCGGCTGCGGCTCCTCGCGTGAGCATGCGCCGTGGGCGCTGGCCGACTTCGGCATCCGCTGCATCATCGCGCCGAGCTTCGCGGACATCTTCTTCAACAACTGCTTCAAGAACGGCATCCTGCCGATCAAGCTGCCGAAGGAACAGGTGGACCTGCTGCTCGACGACGCGTCGCGCGGGTCGAACGCCATCGTCTCGGTGGATCTGGATCGCCAAGAGATCACCGGTCCGGACGGCGGCAAGATCAGCTTCGAGGTCGATCCCTTCCGCAAGCATTGCCTGCTGAACGGGCTGGACGACATCGGCCTGACCATGCAGCAGGCCGCCTTCATCGACCAGTATGAAGGCAAGCAGCGCGGCGGCCAGCCGTGGCTGTGGGGCTGACCAGCCCGGCTGTGAGGGCCAACCGATACCGGCCCAATGGCATCGGGCCATGACGGCCTTGCGGACCGGCGGGGGTGGACCCACCTTCCGGCCTGTCGGTCCGCGGATTAGACAACACTGATAAAGTCTCCAATGGGGAGTGCGTGCGCCATGCCCGCCAACAAGAAGCTTCTGTTTTTGCCCGGCGACGGGATCGGTCCGGAGGTCATGCGCCAGGTGCGTCGGGTCATCGACTGGCTCGACCGCAAGCGCAACGTCACCTTCGACGTCACCGAAGGGCTGGTCGGCGGTGCGGCGATCGACGCCTACGGCGTTCCCCTGAAGGACGAGACGCTGGCCGACGCCCTGGCGGCGGACGCGGTGATGCTGGGCGCCGTCGGCGGCCCGAAGTGGGACAACCCCACCGACTACACCAAGCGTCCGGAAGCCGGCCTGCTGTCGCTCCGCAAGGAGCTGAACCTGTTCGCCAACCTGCGCCCGGCGGTGGTGTTCGACGCCCTGGTCGACGCCTCGACCCTCAAGGCCGACGTCATCAAGGGCCTGGACATCCTGATCGTCCGCGAGCTGACCGGCGGCGTCTATTTCGGTGAGCCGCGCGGCATCACCGACATCGGAAACGGCGAGCGCCGCGGCATCAACACCCAGGTCTACACGACCAGCGAGATCCGCCGCGTCGCCCGCGTCGCCTTCGAGCTGGCGCGCAAGCGCGGCAACAAGCTCCACTCGATGGAGAAGGCCAACGTGATGGAATCGGGCCTCCTGTGGCGCCAAGAAGTCACGAAGCTCCATCAGGAGGAGTTCTCCGACGTCACGCTGGAGCACATGTACGCCGACAACGGCGCCATGCAGCTGCTGAAGAACCCGAAGCAGTTCGACGTGATCGTCACCGACAACCTGTTCGGCGACATCCTGTCGGACGAGGCGGCGATGATGACCGGCTCGCTCGGCATGCTGCCGTCGGCCTCGCTCGGCGCCCCGGACGCCAACGGCCAGCGCAAGGCGCTCTACGAGCCGGTGCACGGCTCCGCCCCGGACATCGCCGGCCGCGACCTCGCCAACCCCTGCGCGACGCTGCTGTCCTTCGCCATGTGCCTGCGCTACTCGTTCAACATGGACGAGGAGGCGAAGATGCTGGAGAAGGCCGTGCAGAACGTGCTGTCGGGCGGCATGCGCACGGCGGACATCATGGCGCCGGGCATGGCCCGCTGCTCCACGACCGTCATGGGCGACTCGATCCTGCGCGAGCTGGACAAGCTGGCCTCCTGACCGGTTGCGGCCCCGGCCCGACGGGCTGGCGGTCGCCGACCAGCGGACGGCGAAAAGAAAGCCCCTCTCCGGTTCCGGAGAGGGGCTTTTCTCGTTGGTGCCGTCAGTCGCCTTCGCCCGGGCGTATGGCGGCCCCGCGTCCGCCATGACTCGCCTGTCCGCCCTTCCGCCCGGCTTCGGCGGCCAGGGACGGATTCTTGGAGAAGCTGCGGGAGGACGCCGGTACGCTCCGGCCCCCCTTCCGCCCCGCCTCCGCGGCGAGCTCCGGGTTCTTGGAGAAGCTGCGCTTGTCGGCTGGCACGCTTTCCCCGCCCTTGCTGGCGATCTGGCGTTGCCGGTCACGGTCCATCGACGCGAAGCCGCGGTTCGATGTGCGACCGCTCCCGGATTGGACTTCGTCTTGGCCGTTGTCTTTCGAGGCCATCTTCAACCTCCACCTCTGCCACATGTCGGAAAACCAATGGGGGGCGACTTGGTTCCGGGGAGGTCGTGATTCCGATTCCTTCGGCACCCCTAAGTGGCATCGGGATCCATTGGACAGCATCCGGGAACGCTTCGCCTCCCGATCGGTTGAGCGGACGGGGGTAAGCCGAAGCGGGACCACGAAGCAGAGAGGGTCTACGATGGGAGTCGAACTTACGGCCGAACGACGGCTGTTGTCCGAGAAGGAATTCGAGCAGGTCCGCCGCAGCCATTACCCGGAGCTGGAGTCCCTGGAACGGGACGAGACCTTGACGCTCGCCCGCTGGTTGCGCGGGGAGCGTGACCGGGCGCGCGACATCATCGCCGCGCGGCGGCGCGGACGGCGGGGGAAGGCCAGCGGCGCCGGCCAGCAATCGGCCGACGCCAGCGAGCGCGGCCTGTCTGCCAAGAAGCAGGTCTACGCGCGGGCCCTGAAGCGGGTGAACGGGCGGCTGGAGCGCTTCCGCGCCGAGCGTCGGCGCGAGATCGTCCAGGCCAACCTCAAGGACGCCCTGAAGCGCAGGAAGGAGGCGGAACCCCAGCACCCGTCGCCCGGGCGCACCCCGCGCAAGGGCATGCGCCCGATCCCCAGCGGGCGCCGGACGGTCGAGACCGATCCGCGCGAGATCGGGCGGGTCTCGCAGTTCGTGAAGGACGCCCAGGCGCGCCGCGATTCCTGAGCGCCCAGTCCATGAGAGGGGCGGTGGGTATCAGCCCGCCGCCTCCAGCGCCCGGATCGCCTCGGCCATCGCGACGAGGCGCCGGGCGTTCTCGACGTGCAGGTTCTCCACCAGCCGCCCATCCACCAGCACCACGCCTTTGCCCTGGGCAACGGCCTCAGCGTGAGCCTGGATGGTGCGGTGGGCCTGGGCGACCTCCTCCTCGCCCGGGGCGAAGGCGGCGTTACAGGCGGTGATGGTCTTGGGGTGGATCAGGGTCTTGCCGTCGAACCCAAGCTCCCGCCCCTGGACGCAGGACTCGCCAAAGCCCGCGTCGTCGTTCAGGTCGAGATGCACCCCGTCCAGGATGGCGAGGCCGTAGGCCCGCGCCGCCAGCAGGCAGAGGCCCAGGCTGGTCAGCATCGGCAACCGGTCGCGCGTGTGCGCCGCGTGCAGATCCTTGGCGAGGTCGGAGGTGCCCATCACCAGCCCGCCCAGCTTCGGGCTGGCCCCGGCGATCTCCTTGGCGTTGAGCATGCCGAGCGGCGTCTCCATCATGCACCAGATGGTCTGTCCCTCCGGCGAGCCATTGGCGCGCAGCACCGCCTCGGCCTGGCGGACCATGTCGGGGCTCTCCACCTTCGGCAGCAGCACCGCGTCGGCCCCGCTGGAGGCCGCCATCACGAGGTCGTCGTAGCCCCAGGGGGTGTTCAGCCCGTTGGTGCGGACCACCAGTTCCCGCCCGCCATAGCCGCCCGCGGCGATGGACGCCTTGATCGTGGCGCGGGCCTCCGCCTTGGCGTCGGGGGCGACGGCGTCCTCCAGGTCGAGGATCAGCCCGTCGGCGGGCAGGCTGCGCCCCTTCTCCAGGGCGCGGGCGTTGGAGCCGGGCATGTAGAGCACGCTGCGGCGCGGGCGGGCGGTGGCGGCCATGGCATTCCCCCAAGCGGTCTTGTGTCGTTGGCGCAGGATTAGCCGCGTCCGATCCCCCTGTCCATGCGGCGCGTAAGGCGTGAAACTCTGGTCTGCATGGAAACATCCCCAGCGTGTGGCGCGGACGGTTTAGGATGCGCCCCCAACCTTTCGGATCGTCCGCCCATGAAGACCGTCATTTCGATCCAGTCCCACGTCGCTTACGGCTATGTCGGCAACCGGGCCGCGGTGTTCCCGCTGCAACGGCTGGGCTGCGACGCCATCGCGGTGAACACGGTGCAGTTCTCCAACCACACCGGCTACGGCGAATGGACCGGACAGGTCTTCACGGCGGAGCATGTGGCCGCCCTGATGGACGGCGTCGCCGCGCGCGGCGTCCTGCCCACCTGCGACGCGCTGCTCTCCGGCTACATGGGCGACGTCGGGCTGGGTCGGGTGATCGTCGAGACGGCGGCCCGGCTGAAGGCCGCCAATCCGCGCGCCGTCTACGCCTGCGACCCGGTGATGGGCGACGTCGGGCGCGGCTTCTTCGTGCGCCCCGGTCTGCCGGAGTTCATCCGCGACCACGCCGTCCCCGCCGCCGACCTGATGACGCCCAACCAGTTCGAGCTGGAGTATCTGACCGGCCGGACGGTGGAGACGCTGGACGACGCGCTGGCCGCCACCGCCGCCCTGCGGGAGCGCGGACCGCGGCTGGTCCTGGTGACCAGCCTGACCCGCAAGGACGCCGATCCCGGCCACATCGAGATGCTGGCCGACGACCGCGACGGCGCGTGGCTGGTCTCCACCCCGCGCCTGCCGCTGGACCCGCCGCCCAATGGGTCGGGCGACGCGGTGGCCGCCCTGTTCCTGGCCCATTACCTGAAGGCCTTCGATCCGGCCGAGGCGCTGGAGCAGGCGGCGGCGGCCATCTACGCCATCTTCCAGACCACCCGCCGGATGGGCACGCGGGAGCTGCAACTGATCGCGGCGCAGGACGAGTTCGTGAACCCCAGCCAGCGCTTCACGGCCACCCGCGTCCGGTAAGCCCCTTACGACCACGCGCCCACGAGACGGCGCGCACAGAGGAACGACATGCGGATTTGCGTCTATGCCGGGTCCAACCCCGGCACCAACCCGGCCTATGGCGAGGCCGCGGAGCAGCTTGGCCGCCACATGGCGGAGCGTGGCATCGGCCTCGTCTACGGCGGCGGGCGGACCGGCCTGATGGGGCGGATTGCCGACTCGGTCCTGGCGGCGGGCGGCACGGTCACCGGCATCATCCCGCAATTCCTGATGGACAAGGAGGTCGGCCACCCGGGCCTCCAGGAACTGCGGATCGTCGACACCATGCACGAGCGCAAGGCCCTGATGGCCGAGCTGTCGGACGGCTTCATCGCGCTGCCCGGCGGCATCGGCACGCTGGAGGAGCTGTTCGAGGTGTGGACCTGGGCGCAGCTCGGCCGCCACGACAAGCCTTGCGGCCTGCTCAACGCCTCCGGCTTCTACGACGGGCTGGCCGGCTTCCTCGACCATGTGGCGGGGGAGCGCTTCATGCAGCCCAAGCACCGCGACATGCTGATCGTCCGCGACACCGCGCCGGGCATCCTGGACGCCTTCGCCGCCTACGAGCCGCCGGCGGTGCGGAAGTGGCTGGACGAGGCCCGCACCTGACCCGACGGGGCCTTACGGCTCAAGCAGCTTCTTCATCAGGGCGTTCCAGTCGCGCTTGAACTGGGTGCCGAAATCCACCTCGGCGACCGTTCCGCTCCGGCCCGCGGGCCGGACGATGGCCGCCGCCTGGGAGTCCGGCTGCGCCTTCGCCTTGCGCTGGACTGTGACGACCCGCTTCTTCGGGGGCGGGTCGGGCTTGCGGGCGGGCAGGGGGGCTGCGGTGACCGTGACGGCGGGGGCCGCCCCGGTCTGCGAATTCCGGGAAAAGGCGTCCTTGCACCAGCCGCTTTCACGTGCCTGGGTCAGCGCCTCCCCGTCGAGCAGCCAGCAATCGACGCTGCCCGCCCCGGCGGCGGGGGCGGACTGGATCGGTGCCGTCAGAAAAAGCGCCAGCGTCAGTGCACCGCACTGGGACCGCCAAGGCATGCTTTGCCCTCTCCCTCGCCATTAGACCGACGTTCAGCAATACAACGTCGGGCGCCCCTTTATCTTCGGCGCGAAACGGGAGTAGGGCGGCATCGCCGTGGTAACACGGACGGAGGCGCGGCGCCTCGGCCATTCATGCCGGGCAAGTTTGCCCAGCTGTACTCAACTCATTCAGGGCGGCTTGGACGAGTTGCCAGGGTGGATCTGCGCGTTCGATCGGGTCGGTAAGTTCGACAGCCAGGGCCAGCTTGGTGGCTATGCCAACGCAAGTCTGCGACGGCTGGTCGATAATCCTCCTGATCAAGGCATCAAGGCTGCGGTCCAGCTCCAATTGGCGCGCTTCGATGTCCAGCAGGTCGCCTGCTCCCGGACCGCCTGCGCTCATGGTCTCCTGCGGTTCGCTCCGACGCATTGGAGGAGCCGCTGCTCCAGGCGGCTCCACTCACTGCGCAGAACCTCGGCTTGCACGATGCCGGCCTGCCATTCCTGCCGGAGCGGGAGGATGGGATCGGGTTCCGATGACATGACTGAAGGCGCGAGGGCTGAAGACGCTACGACACCGGCCAGCAGTTCCCGGCGGGAGAGCGGAGGAACATCGACGGAAGTTCTTGGGCATGGACATAAGAGTGCGTAACAAAACCGGCTGGGAACGGTTGGTAGGGGCATGGCAGCCCCTCTTGTTTGCGACGCCTTGTGGGCGATCATCGAACCTCTGATCCCGCCGGAGCTGCCCAAGCCGAAAGGCGGACGGCCCCGGCTGTGCGATCGTGCTGCGCTGACCGGCATCCTGTTCGTGCTGCGCACGGGTATTCCTTGGGAGCTTCTGCCGGTGGAGATGGGCTGCGGCTCGGGTATGACCTGCTGGCGGCGTCTGCACGAGTGGCATCGGGCTGGCGTGTGGGAACGGCTGCATCGTGTGCTGCTCGACCGTCTCGGCTATGCCAACGCCATCAACTGGGATCGTGCGGCGGTGGACAGCGCCAGCGTCCCGGCAAAAAGGGGGGTGAGGAGACCGGCCCGAACCCGACGGATCGCGGCAAGCCGGGCTCCAAGCGCCACATCCTCGTCGATGCTAACGGCATCCCGCTCGCCCTGAGGATCTCGCCAGCCAACCGGCACGACAGCAAGCTGCTGGAGGCGCTGGTCGATGCCGTGCCGGCGATCCGCCAGTGTGCGGGCCGGCCCCGGCGGCGACCGGCCAAGCTGCATGCCGACAAGGGCTACGACTTCGCTCACTGCCGGCGGGCGCTGCGCCAACGAGCGATCATTCCGCGGATTGCCCGGCGTGGCGTCGAAAGCAGCGAGCGTCTCGGCCGATATCGATGGGTGGTCGAGCGTACGCTCGCTTGGTTTGCCCGCTTCCGCCGCATCGCCGTCCGCTACGAACGGCGCGCCGACATCTTCACTGCCTTTCACCATATCGCGGCCAGCCTCATCTGCTGGCGCTTCGTCCAGAGATGGTTCTGTTAGGCGCTCTAAGTCGTGCGTATCGGCCATGAGATTCCCTTTCACCTCATCCGTGATCGTTTTACTGTCACGGATGATTGAATTGTGTCGACGAAAAACGATCTCGCATGATCGAAAAAGGAAAGCCATATGTTGACGGGGGCACAAATCAGGGCAGCACGTGCTTTGCTCGACTGGAGACAAGACCGCTTGGCTGAGGAATCCGGCGTGTCCGGGCCAACAATCCGGCGCATGGAAGGGGCGAAAGGGCCGAGCAAGAGTTTGGCCGAGAATGTGGAGGCTGTCCGTCTTGCCCTGGAAGCCGCAGGTGTCGTGTTCCTGGCCGATGGTGAACAACGCATCGGCGGCCCCGGTGTGCGCCTGCGCGAACCGGAAGAAACCTGACCGTTCTTCCTGATCCCCTTGTTCCGGCTTCCAGCTTCACCCGCCGGCCCCGGGCCACAAGATGACTCGGCTGCCCCTGGAGTTGTTGGTCGGCGTCTCGAAGGCCCAACGGACATTGGCATCGCTGTCCGGGCCGAATGCTGAGAAAAAGATGGGTTTGCCCTGCGCTGGTTGCCGGCGCCACCATTGATGTGGCGGCAAATCCTCCGGCCAGAAACGTGTGGCGGGAAGCGGCCGGAGCACAGTTATCCGGGCACTGACGCGCATGTGAGCGCACCGCGGATGTCGAAGCCGCGTTCATGCTGCTCCTCCTTGTGCTAAAGTCACATGAAGAGGACAAAGGCATATATGACACATGCATATTGATGTGACAAGTGCACAATTTCGTATGGCGCGGGCGGCGTTGGATTGGACCGTGCGTGAACTGGCCGCCAAGGCGGGTGTGCACCGGAACACCATTGCCCGGATCGAAGCTGGCGAGGCTTCGCATGGGCCGACCCTGGCGGCCGTTCAGCGAGCGCTTGAGGATGCCGGCATCATCTTCCTGTCGGCTGGCGAACAGCGCATCGGCGGTCCCGGTGTGCGCCTGCGCGAACCGGAAGAAACCTGACCGCTCTTCCCAATCCCCTTGTTCCGGACTGAAATCCGGAGAAACCCGCCCACGGCGTGAGGGCGGGAGTCGATCATGGGAGCGTAAAAGGAGGGAAATCAGGTCAGGTGCTGCTGGCGCAGGTAGTCCTCGGACTGCATCTCCATCAGTATTTCAGGCCCTTCGGCGAGGTGAACGCGAGGGCCGGAAAACGCTGGAAATGCCGGAATCCTATATGCCGGCAACAGGCTGAAGTTTCAAGGCAATTCCGAAAAGCGTGACATCATGCAGGCGACTGATTGGGCCGCCGGGACTACGCTTGGATTCGCCACTCTACCCCCTGGCATCCGCGATTTGTGTGACACCGGCTGTGACACCATTTATCGGACTGTATTTCTGACAGTCTAAGAACAGCCATGCCCAGACTGACCGACACGACGATCCGCCACGCCCGCGCCAAGGACGGGATTCGGACCATTCTGAGGGACGGCGCCGGCCTCGAATTGCAGGTCCATCCGAGCGGCACCAAGACGTGGTACCTGCGCTGCCGCGTCCGCGCGGAGGGCGGCGGCAAGGGCATCCAGCGCCGCGTCGCGCTGGGCGCCTATCCCGCGGTGTCGCTGTCGGACGCGCGGCTGGCGGCCGGCCGCGTCGTCTCGGAGGCGCGCAGCGGCCAGGACCCGAAGGCGGCCGAAACGCGGGCCGTACTCGGCCTGGAGAAACCGCGCACGGTGGCCGACGCTGCCGCGCTCTACATCGCGCACCTGAAGGCGATCGGGCGGGCGGAACGCTACTGGAAGGAACGGGAACGGCTGCTGAAGCTCCATCTCGTGCCGGCGCTGGGCAAGCTCGCGCCGGCCGACGTCGATCGCGCCATGCTGTCGGCCGTGGTGGATCGCGAGGCGCGGCGCCAAGCCAAGGCCAAGCAGAAAGGCGTGCAGACGCGCCGGCTGGGCAGCGTGATCACCGCGCTGTGGCGGCATCTGGAGGACAAGGGATGGCTTTCCACCCGCGGCACGGCAGACCGGCTGCTGGTGTCCGCCGCCGCGGAGCGCTCGCGCGACCGCATTCTGAGCGACGGCGAACTCGGCGAACTCGCCCTGGCGCTCGGCCTGCTGGACGGCCGCACGATCTACCAGCGGGAGGCCGATGGCACCCGCCCGATAAGCCGGCAGACGCTCGACGCTATGACCCTTGCGCTGCTGCTCGGCCTGCGCGCCGGAGAGGCGCTGCGCATCCAGGCCGGCGATATCCAGGAGGACAGGGAGACGGGCTTCGTCCTGCTGCGCGTGGCCGCGCACGGCGGCAAAACCGCGGCGGCTCGTCGTGATCTGCCACTACCGCCCCTGGCGCTCAGCGTTCTACGCCGCCGCCAGCAGGCGTGCGAGGATGGCCCCCTGTTTCTCAGCCCGAGCGGCAAGACCGCGGGTGCGCTCACCGTGGATGGACTCGCGTGCGCCGCCCGGCTGCTGACCGGCAAACTGGGCCACCATGACGCAGAAGGCCGGCGCTGGACACCCCACGATCTGCGCCGCACCTGCGCCTCGATCCTCGGCGAGTACGACACGCCCGACGCGGTGCAGAAGCGCATCCTGGGCCATGCGAGCGACGGCGTGACAGCGCGCGTGTACGACCGCTCGCGCCGGCTCCGGCAGATGCGGGAGGCGCTGATGGCCGTCGAGAAGCACACGATGATCCAGGCCCGCGGGGCGGCAGGGCTGGACACGGAGCCGGTGCGGCTCGGAGGATAGCTGGGTCACGCACACCTCGGCGCGATGCCCTCTGCCCCTCCATCGCATTGCCGGCCGCCCGTGCCATCGGCTTCGTTTGCAATGGGCTGACGGCCCAGCATGGCAAGTAGTTCCGTCATAGGCCGCGCACCCGTCACCAGTTGCTCGATCTCTTGCTCGGTCAGCCGCTCCCGTACGATGTCGCCGACGGGCACCACGCCAGTGAAGCGGGATCTGAACGCGTCGTGGACGATTCGGCGGATTTCCCGTTCCCGCTCTATGCGCCGTTGCGCCTCCCCACGCTCCTCCGTCGTCCGGCTCCTACCGGATGGCACACCACCGCCATGTTCTACAGGTCTTGGCGAATCCGGTCTTGTTCTGGGTGACAGCCGTGTCACGGGTACCGGTGACGCCCCTGACACCTCTCCGGCGACAGAGCGGTCACCCCCTGCCGCTTTATCCACAGGCGAACTGGTGACAGGACTGTCACCAGTTCCATGGCGGGAGGAAACGCCGCGACGACCGTACTCGCCATAGCGGACGCGCCGCTCATCGGTTCGCGCGACACCGATGGCGCGGCTGGTGGGAAGGTCGGCCGGATTGCGGATTACCCGGAACTGCCCAGCTTTACCTTCCGCATTCACCCGAACAACGCGGCCGCACTCCTCCAGTTCGCCAAGCCAACGCTGAAGGCTGCGGCGCGACACCCCTTGCTCATCGGCCAAGCGCCGCAACGAGCGCCGGCACAGACCGGTGCGGTCGGCGTGCCCGCAAAGGAGCGAATAGAGCCACCGGGCGTCACGGGAGAGCGTGCAATCGGCCAACGCGTCCGCTGGCACGATGGCAAAGGCACCGCCACCTGTGATGTCGCTTAGGATGCCGGGCATGCGGCGCTCCTCCGGGACGTCCACCGCTCCATGCACATCGAAGCCGTGCAATCAGCATACAGTGTATGAAAGGCATGGAACCGCCCCTCATCCCTCAAGAAATTCCTTGAGTCGAGCAGCAAGCCCATCGAAATGTCACTTTTTCTAAAGGATGTCGTAGCGCAGCGTAGTTTTGCATACTATGTCGCAGTTCTTACAATATCTCAGGAAGCTAATCATAATATCAAAACGCTCTTTTTTTTAACCTGATTCCCCGACTCGGGTAAATATGCGCTTGGCCAACCGGGCCATCATCGGCGTCGGGCATTCCAACTGCCTCTCGGTTGTCAGGCAATCTTGCGCGATCTTGTGAATAAGCATGCAATAAGAGTGCGTAACAAAACCGGCTGGGAACGGTTGGTAGGGGCATGGCAGCCCCTCTTGTTTGCGACGCCTTGTGGGCGATCTGAGGTGGTCCCCGTTCCCCGGACAGTTGGATAAGCTTGGTTCGCCCATCAGGAAGGACGGACCCGATGACGGGGAAACGGAAGCGGTATTCGGCGGAGTTCAAGGCGAAGGTGGCGCTGGAGGCGATTCGGGGCGAGCTGACGGTGTCGCAGCTCGTGGCCAAGCACGGGGTGCACCAGACGCTGATCAACGCCTGGAAGAAGCAGGCCGTCGAGGGGATGGCCGGGGTGTTTTCCGGCAAGGCGGAGGCTGCTGAGGCCAGCCATCAGGGCGAGGTGGAAAAGCTGCACGCCATGATCGGCCAGTTGGTCGTGGAACGCGATTTTTTGCGCAAGGCCTNCGGACGATGAGCATTGGCCGGAGGCGGGAGATGATCGAGCCGGAGCATCCGCGCCTGTCGATCACGCGACAGTGCGCGCTGGTGTCGCTCAGCCGCTCCAGCTATTACGAGCCGGTGAAGGGCGAGCCGGCCGAGAACCTGGAGCTGATGCGGCGGATCGACGCGCAGTTTTTGGAGACGCCCTGGTACGGCAGCCGGCAGATGACCCGTCATCTCCGGCGCCAGGGGCAGGAGGTCAACCGCAAGCGGGTCCGCCGTCTGATGCTGCGGATGGGCTTGCAGGCGGTCTACCAGCGTCCAAAGACGACGGTGCCTCATCCGGAGCACAAAATCTGGCCGTACCTGCTGCGGGACATGGTCATCGACCGTCCGAACCAGGTGTGGTGCGCTGATATCACGTACATTCCCATGCGCCGTGGCTTCCTGTACTTGGTCGCCGTGATGGACTGGGCGACACGTCGGGTGCTGGCGTGGCGACTGTCGAACACCATGGACGTCGAGTTCTGCCTGGAGGCGGTGGAGGAGGCGATGGCGCGGCACGGCCGCCCGGAGATCTTCAACACCGATCAGGGCAGCCAGTTCACCAGCCCGCGCTTCACCGGCCTCTTGACCGCGGCCGGCATTCGGGTGTCGATGGATGGACGGGGCCGCTGGATGGACAACGTGTTCATCGAACGGCTCTGGCGATCGCTGAAGTACGAGTGTGTCTACCTCCATGCCTTCGAGTTGGGCAGCGAGGCGCGGGCCGGAATCGGCCAGTGGATCGAGTATTACAACGCCGACCGACCGCACTCTGCGCTCGGCGGCCGAACCCCGGCTGAAGCCCACCAGGGCGTCCCGGTTGGGATCAGATTGGCGGCATGACACGGACCTGAACCAAGCTTATCCCAGCCGCAAAACTGTCCGGGGAACGGGGACCACCTCAGTCTGCAAACATGCGATCGCGATTAAGAGCGCCTAACAGAACCATCTCTGGACGAAGCGCCAGCAGATGAGGCTGGCCGCGATATGGTGAAAGGCAGTGAAGATGTCGGCGCGCCGTTCGTAGCGGACGGCGATGCGGCGGAAGCGGGCAAACCAAGCGAGCGTACGCTCGACCACCCATCGATATCGGCCGAGACGCTCGCTGCTTTCGACGCCACGCCGGGCAATCCGCGGAATGATCGCTCGTTGGCGCAGCGCCCGCCGGCAGTGAGCGAAGTCGTAGCCCTTGTCGGCATGCAGCTTGGCCGGTCGCCGCCGGGGCCGGCCCGCACACTGGCGGATCGCCGGCACGGCATCGACCAGCGCCTCCAGCAGCTTGCTGTCGTGCCGGTTGGCTGGCGAGATCCTCAGGGCGAGCGGGATGCCGTTAGCATCGACGAGGATGTGGCGCTTGGAGCCCGGCTTGCCGCGATCCGTCGGGTTCGGGCCGGTCTCCTCACCCCCCTTTTTGCCGGGACGCTGGCGCTGTCCACCGCCGCACGATCCCAGTTGATGGCGTTGGCATAGCCGAGACGGTCGAGCAGCACACGATGCAGCCGTTCCCACACGCCAGCCCGATGCCACTCGTGCAGACGCCGCCAGCAGGTCATACCCGAGCCGCAGCCCATCTCCACCGGCAGAAGCTCCCAAGGAATACCCGTGCGCAGCACGAACAGGATGCCGGTCAGCGCAGCACGATCGCACAGCCGGGGCCGTCCGCCTTTCGGCTTGGGCAGCTCCGGCGGGATCAGAGGTTCGATGATCGCCCACAAGGCGTCGCAAACAAGAGGGGCTGCCATGCCCCTACCAACCGTTCCCAGCCGGTTTTGTTACGCACTCTAAGCTGTTGATCTGGCTGTGTTCCCCAGGGAGCGGGCCATACCGGACAGCACTGCCCGTCCTTATCGAACCGATCTCAGTGACGCCGAATGGTAAGCCACCGGTGGGTGCCGCTTACTGAGGTGGCGGGTGATGTGCCGTAGTTTGGCATTGGTGCAAGCACTGGCGCTAAGGATGGTGCGATGGGAGGGGTAGAGGTTCTCCCGGGTCGGGAACGGCGACGGGAATGGAGCGAGGGGGAGAAGCGGGCGCTGGTCGCGGCGTTTGCGCCGGGGGCGGTGGTGACGCAAGTGGCGCGGCGGGCGGACGTCAGCGCAAGCCTGCTGTACCGCTGGCGGCGGGAGCAGGAGTACCCCTCCGCCGAGGGCCACCTTGTGACCGAGCGGGGAAGCTGAATCATGGGGCCTGTCCCTATGGCTATCCCTATGGCAGTCCCTATGACTATCCAACGCGTCGAGGTGATCACGGGCCTGGAGCGGCGACGGCAGTTCAGCGACGAGGAGAAGCTGCGGCTGGTCGAAGAGGCGTTCCAGCCGGGCGTCAAGGCGACCGAAGTTGCCCGGCGCCTTGGCGTGGACGTCAGCCTGCTGTACCGCTGGCGCCGCCAGTTCTTCGGTCAGCAGCCCCGGCTGCCCGCCTTCATGCCGATCACCGTCGCCACCGACGCTCCGGCACCGGAGGAGGTGGCGGAGCCGACAGCGGCGCCCGCAGCCCCACCAGCCGGTCTCATCGAGGTCGAGTTCGCGACGGCGCGCTTGCGCATCACCGGCCCGGTCGATCCGGCCCTGGTCGGCACGGTGATCGCCGCGCTGTCGGGACGGTCGGCATGATCCCGGTGCCCTCGGGCGTTCGGGTCTGGCTGGCCGGCGGGGTCACCGACATGCGCTGCGGGATGAACTCGCTGGCGCTGAAGGTCCAGGAGGGTCTTGGCCGCGATCCTCATGCCGGCGATTTATACGTCTTCCGTGGACGTCGCGGCGACATGGTGAAGTGCCTGTGGCATGACGGGCTCGGCATGTCGCTTTACGCCAAGAGGCTTGAGCGGGGCCGTTTCATCTGGCCCAGCCCGGCCAGCGGAGCCGTGGCCATTTCCGCGTCCCAGTTCGCGTATCTGCTCGACGCCATCGACTGGCGCAACCCGCAGCAAACCTGGAGGCCGCGCTCGGCCGGATAGGCTGCGGCACAGTGAATCAACCCGCCGCTCTCCGGCGGGAAGAGCGAGGATTGGTGCGGGTTTCCGGGTACAATCCGGCCCCATGGACGCCCTGCCCGACGACATCGACGCCCTGCGCGCCGCGCTGATCGAAGCGCATGGCCGAGCTGCGTTGGCCGAGGCGGACGCCGCCCAGGCGCGGGCCGAACGGTCCAGCGACCAAGCGCTGATCGCCACCCTGAAGCTCCAGATCGAGAAGCTCCAGCGCGACCTCGACGGCCGTCGCTCCGAACGGACCTCCCGGTTGCTCAACCAGCTCGAATTCCAGTTGGAGGAGGCGGAGGCAAGCGTCGGCGAGGACGATCTGGCGGTGGAGCGGGCGGCCGAGGTGACCGGCGCGGCCCGCATCACCCGTAAGGCGCCGTCGCGCAAGCCGTTCCCGGCGCACCTGCCGCGTGAGCGCGTCGTGATCCCGGCGCCGGCGGTGTGCCCATGCTGCGGCTCGACCCGGCTGTGCAAGCTGGGTGAAAGCGTGACCGAGACGGCCGAGCGCATCCCAGCACGCTGGAAGATCATCCAAACGGTGCGTGAGAAATTCTCCTGCCGGGACTGCGAGACGATCAGCCAGCCCCCGGCACCGTTCCACACCACGCCGCGCGGCTGGGCGGGGCCGAACCTGCTGGCCACGTTGCTGTTCGAGAAGTTCGGCCAGCATCAGCCGCTGAACCGCCAGTGCGAACGCTTCGCCAAGGAGGGCATGGCGATCAGCCTGTCCACCGCGGCCGACCAGGTGGGGGCGGCCTGCGGCGTGCTGAAACCGCTGCTCGACCGGCTCGCAGCGCATGTGCTGGCGGCGAAGCGGTTGCACGGCGACGACACGACCGTGCCGGTGCTGGCGAAGGGCAAGACCGACACCGGCCGCATCTGGGTCTATGTGCGCGACGATCGCCCCTTCGCGGGCGCGGCGCCGCCGGCGGCGCTGTTCCACTACTCCCGCGACCGTGGCGGTGGGCATCCCGAGGCGCATCTGGCCGGGTGGGCGGGGGTGCTGCAGGCCGACGCCTATGCCGGGTACAACCGCCTCTACGACGCGAGCCGCCAGCCGGAGCCCGTGGCGGAGGCCCTGTGTTGGGCGCACGCGCGTCGGAAATTCTTCGAGCTGGCCGACATCGCCGCCAACAAGCGGCGCGGCAAGGGAGCGCCGCCGATCTCCCCGCTGGCGCTGGAGGCGGTGCAGCGCATCAACCCGCTGTTCGACATCGAGCGCGAGGCGCTGGGGCGTTCGGCGGCCGACCGTCTGGCGCTGCGCACCGAGCTGTCCAAGCCCCGGATCGAGGAACTGGAGACCTGGATGCGGGCGGCCCGGGCCGGGATGTCGAAGCACGCGCCGGTGGCCAAGGCGATGGACTACATGCTGACCCGCTGGGAAGGCTTCACCCGCTTCCTGCGTGACGGAGGGTCTGCCTGACCAACAATGCCGCCGAACGAGCGTTGCGCGGCATCGCTCTGGGCAGACGGGCATGGCTGTTCTGCGGCTCGGATCGAGGCGGGCAGCGCGCTGCCGCCATGTACAGCTTGATCGTGAGCGCCAAGATGAACGACATCGATCCCCAGGCGTGGCTGGCCGACGTCCTGGCCCGCATCAACGATCTGCCGCAGACGAAGCTGCACGAGTTGCTGCCCTGGGAATGGAAGCGGCTGCACGAGACGACCACGGCGATCTGAGGAACCATGGCCAGAACCCGCAACCTCGTGACCATGGAGCGCGTCGCCGAGATCCTCGGCGAGGACGTCGAATGGCTGATCGACATCGCCATCGAGTTGGAGCCGGAGGACGGTTGCCTGACCGTGTTCGGCCCAGGCGAGCAGTGGTTCTATGCCCTGAGCGAGGATGGTGTCGAGAACCTCAAGGAACTGATCCAAATCCACCGAACGGGACGCTGACCGTTTCGATCCGCACCTGCGTCACTCACCGGATGCGTACGAGCAGGAGGCGGCGGCCGGCGGATTTGCCGCCGTGGTGGTGACGCCGGATCGGCCTGCCCCTGAGGGGCGGACGATGCCTGGATCGAGATTGAGGTCGGTGGGGTGGCGCGCCTGCGCCTTCCCCCTCAACGCCTCCGGCGCTGGCGGCGTCGGTGGTCTTGGCATTGGTGCGGCGATGATCGCGCTCCCTGCTTCGGCCCGCGTGTGGCTGGCGGTCGGGCGGGCTTGATGGCGACGATGCCCGTGTCACATGGTTCCCCGGTGGTTCCCCGGAGTCGCTCGCAACCCCGGCCGAAGCCGGGACTCCGCTCCCGAGGGTGTTCCGAGGGTTGCCGGCCGGGGCGTTTCCAAATGCCTCGGCCTACGCACCCGTCGGAGGGCTCACCACTCTCAAGCCTGATGCGAAGTCCTCAATGCCGTCCGGATCCAAGTCGATTCCCTTGTCTCCCGTCTGAGGTTCTTCACCACGGGTGCCCCTAAGTTCAAGCTCAAGGCGTTGCTGCTCTTGCAGCCACTTTTCGTTGAGGGCTTTCAGATGCCGCTCGTAGTTCGACGGGAGGACCTTTAGAAGGGGCTCCTCGGCCTTCACGATAAACGGCTGAAACAGGTGGCTCTCGTTCTTGGAGATGAACTCAAGGCAAAATTTTCGGACGTTGGTGGTGTCCTGGACCTGAAGTGGTGCAAGAGAGTCTTCTAGTTTTTCGAGCTTGTCATCGTGCTTCGTATCAATCCAGAAGATCGGGTATGGCCGGCCGCCAAGGACGCCCTTCAACTCCTTTTTACCGTCGTAGCGAAGGACTATCTTGTCGTCGAGGTCCTTTGCCGGAATGACCATGCTCAACAAAAGAGCCACTTCCAGGCTTATAGCGAACTTCCGGGCAGTTGCTTGCCCGCAGATGCGAAATCCTGTGTCAATAGAAGGACCAACAAAATCCTTGATTAGCCCCTCTCGGTCCTTGCCTCCTTTGTACCATTTGTTAAGGTAGTAGAAGTGGAGGAGTATAGGCATGCCGCTGCCAAGCTCGTCTGGCATGCCTTGGACGGTATAGCGAAATATCACCTCAGAATTTGCCACCGGAAAGCCGGCGACCCAAGCTGCCGCTTTTACATCGAGGCCGATCTTCTGTTCTGCCAGTACAGCCCTGTAGTGGAGGAGGGTGTTCAGCCAGCAAACGACGCCTGCATAAACCTCGCGGGGGTCGCTGATCTCAAGCGTATAAATCAGTTCGTCGCCGTTGGACTTCCAAAGCTCGGGCGTGGCGTTGGCAGGCCAATTGACTGGAGGGGCAATTCGGGTTTTGTAGGCGTTCCATTCGGTGAAAAACTGCTTCTCAACATCTCTGTAGAAATGCCCGATAGGCGAGAACCAGGACGCTCCCAGATTGGCAAGGGAAGCGTCCTGCTCGGGCTCTTTGAGGGGGAAGCCTCCTCGCTGCTTGAGGGCGGTGGAGCCAACCAAATCAATGCTCAAGAAGAGCCGAAGGCGGGGTTTTAGGAACTCCGCAATGCCGTCCAGGTCCATTTCTTCTTTGAACCCCTTAAGGTAACCCGAGTCCCTCTGCCCGTACCTTCGCCGCAGCTTGAGAGACGCCAAAATATGAAGCGACCGCCCCTAGGTCGTGCCCGAGTTCTTTGAACTTGGTCTTGAACTCAGCCTCAGGCATCAGAAATGCCGCCGCAAACCAGTTGGCCTCCCACTCGACTCTGTCTGAGCCATAGCGGGTCGCGGCCATTCTCTGGACAGGTGTTCCGTTCTTGTTAGGCCAAAGGAAGTGAAGGACATAGTGCCCTAACTCGTGAGCGATGGTGAATTTGTCCCGCTCCAACGAGGTGTCAGTGGACACGAAGATGTCGAACTTGCCCGCTGCCTCGACGATCATGGATCCCGAGTCGCTTAGCCCAGTGTCCCAGAAATTCTTAACGCTGATCTTCCCGCCCAACTTGGCGACAACGTCCTTGAGATCCCCGCCCGGCTTGTAGCCCAACTGCGATGCGATGCTCTCAGCGAGTCGGTGCACGGACTGCTTGGTCAGATTGCTCGGCCTGGGGCTGTCGTATTTTAGGGTGTCCATGAACTCAAACCTGCATCTGTGGCACGACAGTGCAGACGCTTTGTCTCGCATCTGGTTGGGCTTGGCAAGCTATCTCACTGTAGGCAACGTATCGACAGCCAACATGATCCTGCTGTGACCGGCGTCACAGGGGACATGATTTTGGTCCGGTGTTTGGCGGGGTAACCGGTTGGCTTCCGGATCCCTTGGTCCCATGGCGGAGACGGGTCTGTCACCGTGGCTTTGACCGGTCGGGGAGGGGGTGTGATGATCGGGCCTCCCGACACTGCTGCGGACACGGCGAGAGATACGAGGCGGGCGGGTTGACGGCGCCATTGTCACATCAACGCTGAATCGCCAGTCCAAACCGTTTGAACAGTTTGGCTTGATAGGATCGGACGGGCCGAGGCATTTGGAAACGCCCCGGCCGTCAACCCTCGGAAGACCCTCGGGAAAGGTGGTGCCCCAGGTCCGACTCGAACGGACACGACTTTGCGGTCAACAGATTTTGAGATTGTGTTCACTCGTGTTCAGCCACCACGTTTTGTATACACATTATGCGGTTGATATTCCTTGCACATCCGAGCTGCGTATTCGGCCTTTTATCTTGCTGTCCCAGGAGCCCCCCCCTTTCAGCCACCCTTTAGTTTGTTGAGCCCGACGGCCTTGTAGGGGCGTAGTCGTCGGGCGGCATCGCGGCGGGGTAAGGGTAGCGGCCGATCCACTGCGCCTCCTCGGGGGCTGTGGCGCTCTTCAGGCAGGCGACAATCAGCGTCTCGTGGAAGCGGCGCAGCAGCTTCCGGTGCTCCGCCCCGAGCCGGAGCAACTCGGCATCCTTGCTCCACCGGATACGGGCTCTCCGGCGTGTCATGGTAGGCCTGTCGTGATCGCAGGTAGGTCGTGGATGGTCCAGGGCGCTCAGCTCGTTCAGGGCGCCTTGTACGAGCCGCCAGGAGGGGTCTGCACGCTCGACTGGGTCGGCGAGTTCGAGGGCCAGGGCCAGCTTGGCGGCGACGCCGGCACGGGTCTGCGACGGCTGGTCGATGATCCGCCTGACCAGGGTGTCGAGGCTGCGGTCCAGCTCCAGTTGGCGCGTCTCGATGTTCAGAAGGTCGCCGGCTTCAGGAGCGCCCACCTTCATCGTCTCTTCGAAACGGTTCGCGCCGACCAGTTGGAGGAGCTCCTGCTCCAGGCGGCTCCACTCGCTGCGCAGAACCTCGACTTGCACCATGCCGGCTCGCCATTCCTGCCAGAGTGGCAGGACGGGCTCACCCATCGGTGCGTCGGTCACTGGCACCACCATCGGCATGGCGGCAAGTCCAGCCAGGAGCGCGCGGCGGGAAACAGCCGGGGTACGGTTATCCGGGAGCTGGCGCACGCGCGAGCGCGCCGCGGTCGCTGAAGCCGCGTTCATGCTGCTCCTCCTTGTGCTAAAGTCACATGAAGAGGACAAGAGCATATATGCCACATGCACACTGATGTGACAAGCGCACAATTTCGTATGGCGCGGGCGGCGCTGGAATGGACCGTCCGCGATCTGGCCGCCAAAGCTGGCGTGCACCGGAACACCATTGCCCGCATCGAAGCTGGTGAGGCTTCACATGGGCCGACGCTCGCGGCCGTTCGGCGGGCGCTTGAGGATGCCGGCATCATCTTCCTATCGGCAGGCGAGCAGGCAAACGGCGGCCCCGGCGTGCGCCTGCGCGAACCGGAAGAGACCTGACCGCCCTCCCCCATCCTCCTGTTCGACCGGGAAACGGCCATCCTCCCGTCCCGACCTGCGATCCGGAGAACCCCGCCCGCAGCGGCGCGCAAGGCTGGCCGCAGGCCACCGCCGGAGGCGGCTTGGCCTTGCGCGGCGCGAGGACGGGGTTAGCCTCGGGAGCAGCGGACGGGGCGGAAGAGCGGCGCCGTCAGGCCGGCGGATGCGAAGTTTTCATGGCTGCCCAGCCGTACGGGCATGCCTCGTGAGACACAGGTGTGACACCGGCCGGCAAGCACCCGGAAAAAATCAAGTAAGATGAGGACGTTGCAGGTAGTCCTCGCTCTGCATCTCCATCAGGCGGCTGACCGTGCGTTCGAATTCGAAGGCGTGGGTGCCCTCGGGGTACAGCCGTTCCGGTGGGCCTTCGGCGGCGACCACGAGGTTGACCTTGTGCTCGTAGAGCGCGTCGATCAGCGTCATGAAGCGCTTGGCCTCGTTGCGCAGCTCGTCCTTCATCGTCGGCACGCCGTGGATCAGCACGGTGTGGAAGTGCGTCGCGATGGCGATGTAGTCGGCCGCACCCAGCGGCTTGCCGCACAGGCTCCAGAAATCCACCAGCGCGACGCATTTGGCGGCGCAGGCGATCTCCACCTTCCGGCCCTGGACCGACAGATGGGTCGGTTCGCCCCGGGCGCCGTCGGTCAGCGTCGCGAAGGTCTGGCGGATCCTGGCGTCGCTCTCAGGGCCGAGCGGCCAGAAATAGACGGGCTTGCCCTGGAGCCGGTCCAGCCGATAGTCGGTCGGCCCTTCCAGCGCCAGAACGTCGAGCTTTTCCTTGAGCAGCGCGATGAAGGGCAGGAACAGCTCGCGCTGGAGCCCGTCCTTGTAGAGCATGTCCGGCGGCCAGTTGGAGGTCGCGACCACCACCACGCCCAGGTCGAACAGGCTGGTGAACAGCCGGCCGAGGATCATCGCGTCCACGACGTTGGTGACGTGGAACTCGTCGAAGCAGAGCAGCCATGCCTCGTCGGCGAGTGCGCGGGCCAGTTCGGGCAGGGCGTCGTCCGCGTCCTTGCCCTTGCTCTTGCCCGACTGGCGGTGCTGGTGGATGCGCTCGTGCACCTCCAGCATGAATTCGTGGAAATGGACGCGGCGCTTCTTCTCCACCGGGGCGGTGTCGAAGAACAGGTCCATCAGCATCGACTTGCCGCGCCCGACGCCGCCGTACATGTAGAGACCCTGCGGCGCCTCCGCCGGTTCGGAGCGCGGGCGGCCCAGCCCGAACCGCTCCAGCCAGCCGGCCTTCGCTCCGCCGGCCTTCCCGGCCGGCTGCGGGCTGTAGCCCTTCAGCGCCTTGTAGAGGCTCTGGAGCTTCTCGGCGGCCAGCTCCTGGTCGGGGTCGGGGCGCAGCGTTCCGGTGCCGCGGCGGGCCCGGTAGAGCGAAAGCGGTCCGTCAGACATGGAATTCGCGGGTCTCGGCAGGGAAAGGTCTTACGTAGCCGATGCGTCCCCGCGGGGCAACGCCCGATGCCGGGATGCAGATGCGCTCAGGCGCCCACCATTCAGGCAACCACCACGCGGTTGCGTCCCTGGCGCTTGGCTTCGTAGAGGGCGGCGTCGGCCCGGCGGACGGTGTGTTCGTAATCCGGGTGCCCCTCGTGCAGGGCCGCCCCGATCGAGGCGGTGACCCGCAGCCCGTTCCCGGCACCCCCGGCGCCGGGAAAACGGTGCTCCTCGACCATGCGGCGCAGCTGGTCGGCCTTCACGCGCAGCGCCGCCTCGTCCATCTCGGTCAGCAGGATAAGGAACTCCTCCCCGCCGTAGCGGAAGACGAAATCGCCGGCCCGGACGTGGGTGTGCAGCAGCTCCGCCATGTCCGACAGGACGGAATCGCCGGCCTGATGGCCCAGCGTGTCGTTGATCGCCTTGAAATGGTCGGCGTCCATCAGCAGCACGGCGAAGGGCTTGCCGTGGCGCAGGCTGATGGCCACCTCGCGCTGGAAGATCGCCGGCATGAAGCGCCGCGTCAGCAGGCGGGTCAGCGGGTCGCGCCCGTTTTCGATCTCCATCGCCTTCTCGATGATAGTTCCGAGGATATAGGCGATCTCCGTGACGTCGTTGTTCAGTTCCTTGACGAAGGCGGGCGTGACCCAGCCGCCCTCCACCGCCGCGGACACCTTGGCGCTGATGCGGTTGGTGCGGTCGCGGATGAGGTCCAGCTCGGTCACCCGGCCGAAGGTCAGCTCCGCCTTGTGGTTCAGCCACAGGCCGAAATCGGAGGACTCGATGGCGGGCGGGCTGGCGTGGTTGCTGTCCTCATGCGCGTAGAAGGACACCACCGTGTTGCGCAGCCAGTCGAACAGCGAGGACTTCAGCCGCTCGCCCTCCAGCGCCAGATTGGGGCCGCTCATGAACATCTTCAGGGATTGCTGGTGGCGGACGTTGCCCAGCAGGTCGCCCAGATAGGCCTCGTGCATGTTGTCCAGCACGGTGTCCAGCAGCTCGCCGACGAACAGGATGGCGGACGCGGTCTGGGCGCGGCTGAGGTCGGCGGCGAGCAGGCGGGCGGACAGCTCCTTCTTGACGATCCGCATCCCGGCGTTGACCAGCGTCAGCGGGATGTTGATGCGGGCGTGGATCAGCCCGACCTGGTAATTCTGCTCCAGAACCGCCGCGATGGCCGTGTCGGTGGAGGCGGTGAAGAGCGCCTTGATCCAGCGCGCCAGCGAGGGGCGCAGCCGTTCCTGGACCAGTGTGTGGCTGAGGAAGGTGTTGCTGTCCGGACGGTCCAGCAGGATCGCGTAGAAGACCTTTGAAATCGCCTCGGCCTCGGCGAGCGCGATGGCCGTCACGCGCTCGCGCACGGCGGGTTCGGTGTCGGTCCACAGCGACGACAGCGTGGCGGCAAGGATCGCGGCTTTGCGGTCTTTCTGGCTGTCCATCGTCCCTGTTCCTTTGCGCAACCGTGCCCGACCCGTTCGAATTCTTAACGCCCGGAGACCGTCAGGCAAAGCGGCAATCACTCGTTCGGCCGATCGGGTTCATTGGTGCATTAAGGTTAAACTTCCATTATGGTTTTCGCGCGAGATTGGCGGTGGCCGGTGGCGGTACCGTCTTACGTTGGGCAATGCCACGCGGACGGTCCCTCACCGGCCCCCTTGGCCGGCCCCCTCGACCGGCGCCTTTGGCCGGCCTCCTTGGACTGCGTGCGGAGAATTGTTTACAGCCATGGCCAGCCGCAATCCGGTTCGCGACGCGACCTTGCCGCCCTCTGGAAAGGGACCCGCCGGGTTGCCCCCCTCCGGATTGGGGGAGCGGCTGTTCGAGGTGCTGGGGTCGGTGCGTTTCCTCATGAGGGCGTCGGGCGTGGCCTTCATCGTCGTGGTGAATGCGATGATCGCTTACGGCGTCTGGCAGCGCCACACCGAGGCGGTGCAAGGGGCCGAGCGTTCGACCCGCAACCTCGCCCGCATCCTGGAGGAGCAGGCCGTCCGTACGGTGTTCAGCGTGGACCTGCTGCTGTCCGATCTGGTCACCGTCCTGGACACCCACCCGCAGGCGCGCACTGTGGCGGCGCCGTCGGTGAACGCCCTTCTGCGCAACCGCCGCGATGCCATTGGCCCGATCTCCGGCTTGATCGTGGTGGACGAGCAGGGCCGCGTCTTGCACCACTCCGCCGACAGCAGCCCGCCGGCCTTCGATTTGACCAGCCGCCCCTATTTCGCGGCCCACCGGGACGAGGGCGCGTCGGACGGTGGGCTTCACGTCGGCGTGCCGATCCCCAGCATGGCCTTCCCCGGCACCTACGTCATTCCGATGAGCCGCCGCTGGTCCCACCCGGACGGCAGTTTCGCCGGGGTAGTCGTCGCCATGATCAACCCGCTGCGGCTGGGAGCCGGATTCGAGGGGCTGCGGCTGGGGCTGGAGGGCACGGTCACCTTGGCGCTGGCCGACGGCACGGTGCTGATCCACCGCCCGTGGGACGAGGGCCGCCGACGCCTCGCCACGCTGGCCGACTGGCCGGAGGTCGACGCCGCGCTGCGCACGCGGGACGCGGCGACGCTGGACACCGTGCTGCCCACCGATGGGCGCCCCAGCATCGCCAGCGTCCGCCGCGTCGCCGACTACCCCTTCACCGTCGCCGCCACCCTGCCGAAGACCGAGGCGCTGGGCGAATGGAAGCGCGACAGCGCGGTGTGGATCGCCATGGGCCTCGCCATGTCGGTGGTGATCGCCCTGCTCACCTGGTACGTGGAGCGGCAGCAGTCCCGGCGGGAGCAGGACCAGAACCGGCTGGAGCGCGCCTCCCGCCGCATCCGCGGCATCCTGGAATCCATGGTGGACGCGGTGGTGACCATCGACTCGCGCGGCATCATCGAGACCTTCAACCCCGCGGCGGAGCGCATGTTCGGCTATGCCGAGGCGGAGGTGGTGGGGCAGAGCGTCAACATCCTGTTGCCGGAAGGCTTCCGCGCCGGCCACGACCGCTCGATGGCCGAGTATCGCCCGAACGCCGGCTCGCGCATCATCGGCAACGACCGCGAGGTTCTGGCGCTGCGCCGCGACGGCAGCACCTTCCCGATGAATCTGGCGGTCAGCGCGTTGCGGCTGGGCGGGCCGGACGGCGAGGGCGGGCCGGAGGAGAATGGCGCACCGCGGCGCGTCTTTGTCGGCGTCATCCGCGACGTCACCAAGCGCCGGCAGCAGGAGGCCGAGCTTCTCGCCTCCAAGAGCCAGGCGGAAATGGCCAACCGCGCCAAGTCCGAGTTCCTGGCCAACATGAGCCACGAGCTGCGCACGCCGTTGAACGCCATCATCGGCTTCTCGGAAATCCTCGACAGCGAATTCTTCGGCTCGTTGAACGAGCGCCAGAAGTCCTGCGCCAAGGACATTCACGACAGCGGCAAGCATCTGCTCGACATCGTGAACGCCGTGCTCGACATGTCGAAGATCGAGGCGGGCCGCTATGAGCTGTCCGAGGAGGTGATCGACCCCTGCGAAGCGGTGGCCCAGTGCCTGACCATGGTCCGCGACCGCGCCGCCGACAGCGGGGTGGACCTGCGCAACGGCGTGTCGGGCGGCCTTCCCGCCATCTGGGTCGACCGCCGTGCCTTCAAGCAGGTGCTGCTGAACCTGTTGTCCAACGCGGTGAAGTTCACGCCCGACGGCGGCAGCGTCACCCTGGCCGCCCGCGTCGAGGAGGACGGTGCCCTCGCCCTCTCGGTGGCCGACACCGGGATCGGCATCCCGAAGGCGTTCATGGAGCATCTGTTCC
Organism: Azospirillum argentinense; assembly: GCF_000632475.1. Taxonomy (NCBI): domain Bacteria; kingdom Pseudomonadati; phylum Pseudomonadota; class Alphaproteobacteria; order Rhodospirillales; family Azospirillaceae; genus Azospirillum; species Azospirillum argentinense. Next base: position 2,549,834 of record NZ_CP007793.1, on the reverse strand, counting down.
AGCCCTTCCGGCAGGCCGACAACTCGGCCAGCCGCCAGTTCGAGGGCACCGGGCTGGGGCTGTCGATCTCCAAGAACTTCATGGAGTTGCACGGCGGCTCGCTGACCTGCGACAGCACGCTCGGCGCGGGGACCATCATGACCTTGCGCCTGCCCGCCGAGCGGGTGATGAAGCCGGAAGACACCGCCGCCCGGATCGCCGCCGCGCTGGTGTGATGCCTGCGAAGGCAGGCGCCCGGCGCCCGGACGGCAAAGAAAAAGGCGCCGCGAGGCGCCTTTTTTGAGGTCCGGGGACCGAAGCCCCCGGTGGCGGGTGCGGAGGACGGTGCCCCCGCATTCCCTTTGTCGGAATCTCAGACGTCCAGCAGCAGGCGCCGCGGGTCCTCGATGTTTTCCTTGATGCGGACGAGGAAGGTCACCGCCTCCTTGCCGTCGATGATGCGGTGGTCGTAGGACAGGGCCAGATACATCATCGGGCGGATTTCGATCTTCCCGTTCACGACGACCGGACGCTCCTGGGTCTTGTGCATGCCCAGGATGGCCGACTGCGGCGGGTTGATGATCGGGGTGGACATCAGCGAGCCGTAGACGCCGCCGTTGGAGATGGTGAAGGTGCCGCCGGTCAGCTCGTCCATCGACAGCTTGCCGTCGCGGCCCTTCTTGCCCAGCTCGCCGATCTTGCCCTCGATCTGGGCGAAGCCGAGCTTGTCGGCGTCGCGGACGATCGGAACCACCAGACCCTGCGGCGTGCCGACGGCGACGCCGATGTCGTAGTAGTTCTTGTAGACGAGGTCCGTGCCGTCGATCTCGGCGTTGACGGCCGGGATTTCCTTCAGCGCCTGGATGGCGGCCTTCACGAAGAAGGACATGAAGCCGAGACGCACCTTGTGGCGCTTCTCGAAGAAGTCCTTGTACTCGTTGCGCAGCGCCATGACGTTGGTCATGTCCACCTCGTTGAAGGTGGTCAGCATGGCGGCGCTGTTCTGGGCCTCCTTCAGACGCTCGGCGATGCGCTGGCGCAGACGGGTCATGCGGACCCGCTCCTCCTGCGCGGCGCGCGGACGGTCGCCCGCGGTGCCGGCGGTCCACTGGTACTTCTGCGGCGCGGCGGCCGGAGCGGCGGAGGGGGCCGCGGCCGGCTTGGCGGCGTGGTCGATCACGTCGCCCTTGGTGATGCGCCCGTCCTTGCCCGTGCCGGCGATCTGCGCGGCGTCGAGGCCCTTCTCGGCGACCAGCTTGCGGGCGGCCGGGCCGGCGTCGGCCAGGGCGGCGTTGCCCGCCGGGGCCGGAGCGGCGGCCGGGGCAGCCGCCGGAGCCGGAGCTGCGGCGGGAGCGGCGGCCTTGGCCGGGGCGGCCACGGCAGCACCGGCCTCGCCCAGCACGCCCAGCAGGGCGCCGACGCCGACGTTGGCGCCGTCGGCGGCGACGATCTCCGCCAGCGTGCCGGCGGATGGGGCGTTCACCTCAAGCGTGACCTTGTCGGTCTCCAGCTCGACCAGCGCCTCGTCGGCGGCGACCGCGTCGCCGACCTTCTTCAGCCAGCGGGCAACGGTCGCCTCGGAGACGGACTCGCCCAGGGTGGGGACCTTGATTTCGGTAGCCATAAGTTCCTCTCGTACTTTCTTGTTCTACGCCTGGGCGTCGAGTCAGCGGATGACGAGCGCGTCTTCCAGAAGCTTCGCCTGCTCCTGGTTGTGACGCTTGAGCAGGCCGGTGGCCGGCGACGCGGAGGCCGGACGGCCGACGTAGCTGGGGCGCGAGGCCTTGTGCTCGATCGAGGTGAGGGCGCCTTCCAGACGGCGGTCGACGAAGGCCCAATAGCCCTGGTTCTCCGGCTCCTCCTGGCACCACACCACCTCGGCGTTCGGGTAGCGGGCGAACTCCTCGGTCAGGGCGGAGCGGGGGAACGGGTAGAGCTGCTCCAGCCGGACCAGCGCCACGTCCTTGATGCCGCGCGCGGTGCGCTCCTGCAGCAGGTCGTAATAGACCTTGCCGGTGCAGACCACGATACGGCGGATCTGCTCGTTCGGCAGCAGGTCCGTCGCCGTCTCGCCGAGCACGCGGCGGAAGTTCGTGCCCTCGGCCAGCTCCGACAGGCTGGAGATGCACAGCTTGTGGCGCAGCAGCGACTTCGGCGTGAACAGCACCAGCGGCTTGCGGAAGGGCCGGCGCATCTGGCGGCGGAAGGCGTGGAACAGGTTCGCCGGGGTCGTCAGGTTGCAGATCTGCCAGTTGTCCTCGGCGGACATCTGCAGGAAGCGCTCCGGACGGGCCGAGGAGTGCTCCGGACCCTGGCCCTCGTAGCCGTGCGGCAGCAGCAGCACGAGGCCGGACATGCGCAGCCACTTCGACTCGCCCGACGAGAGGAACTGGTCGATGATGGTCTGGGCGGTGTTGGCGAAGTCGCCGAACTGCGCTTCCCACAGGGTCAGGCTGTGCGGCTCGGCCAGCGAGTAGCCGTATTCGAAGCCGACCACGGCCGCCTCGGACAGCGGGCTGTCATGGACCTCGAACGGGCCCTGGTCGGGGCGCAGGTGGTTCAGCGGGATGTACTTGTTCTCGTTGTTCTGGTCGTACATCACCGCGTGGCGGTGCGAGAAGGTGCCGCGGCCCGAGTCCTGGCCCGACAGGCGGACGCCGTTGCCCTCGACCAGCAGCGTGCCGTAGGCCAGCGCTTCCGCCGTCGCCCAGTCGATGCCCTCGCCGGTCTCCAGCGACTTCTTCTTGGCCTCGAGCTGGCGGGCGATCTTCGAGTTGATCGCGAAGTCCTTCGGATACTCGCAGAGCTTGTTGCCGACCTCGCGCAGCACGTCGATCGCCACGCCGGTGTTGCCCTTGCGCTCGTCGTCGGTCTTCGCGGCCTCCAGGCCGGACCACTTGCCTTCCAGCCAGTCGGCCTTGTTCGGCTTGAAGGAGTTGGCGGCCTCGAACTCACCCTCCAGCTTCTTCATGAAGTCCTGGATCATCTGATCGGACTCGGCCTGGGTGAGGACATTCTCCTCGACGAGCTGCTTGCCGTACAGCTCCCGCGTGGTCCCGTGGGCGCGGATCTTCTTGTACATCAGCGGCTGGGTGAAGCCCGGCTCGTCGCCCTCGTTGTGGCCGTGGCGGCGGTAGCAGACCATGTCGATCACCACGTCCCGCTTGAACTTCTGGCGGAACTCGGCGGCGATGCGGCTGATGTGGACGACGGACTCGGGGTCGTCGCCGTTGACGTGGAAGATCGGCGCCTGGACCATCTTCGCCATGTCCGAGCAGTAGACGCCGGACCGCGAATAGGTCGGGTTCGTGGTGAAGCCGATCTGGTTGTTGATGATGAAGTGCACGGTGCCGCCGGTGCGGTAGCCGCGCAGCTCCGACAGGCCCAGCGTCTCGGCCACGATGCCCTGGCCGGCGAAGGCGGCGTCGCCGTGGATCAGCACGCCCATGACCTGCTCGCGCTCCAGGTCGTTGCGCTGCGCCTGCTTGGCGCGCACCTTGCCCAGCACGACCGGGTTCACCCATTCCAGGTGGGACGGGTTGGCGGTCAGCGACAGGTGGACGATGTTGCCGTTGAAGTCGCGGTCCGACGAGGTGCCCAGATGGTACTTCACGTCGCCCGAGCCCTGCACGTCCTGCGGGCTGGACGGGTTGCCCTGGAACTCCGAGAAGACCGCGGCGAAGGGCTTGCCCATGAAGTTGGTCAGCATGTTCAGCCGGCCGCGGTGGGCCATGCCGACGACGACCTCCTTGAGGCCGAGCTGTCCGCCGCGCTTCAGGATCTGCTCCAGCGCGGGGATCATCGACTCGCCGCCCTCAAGGCCGAAGCGCTTGGTGCCGGTGTACTTGAGCTGCAGGAACTTCTCGAAGCCCTCGGCGGCGATCAGGCGCTCGTAGATGGCGCGCTTGCCGTTCACCGTGAAGTCGGTGTGGTTGCGCCCACCCTCGATGCGCTCCTGGATCCAGGCCTTCTCTTCGGGGTCCTGGATGTGCATGAACTCGACGCCGATGTTCCCGCAGTAGGTCTTCTGCAGGATCTCCAGGATCTGGCGCAGCGACGCCGTCTCCAAGCCCAGCGAATAGTTCAGGAAGATCGGGCGGTCCATGTCGCCCGGGCCGAAGCCGTAGGTCGCCGGATCGAGTTCCGGGTGCGGCTCGCGCTTCTCGAGACCCAGCGGGTCGAAATGCGCGTTCATGTGGCCGCGCACGCGGTAGACGCGGATGAGCATCAGCGCGCGGATGCTGTCGAGCGTCGCGGCGCGCAGCTGCTGGTGGCTGATGCCGCCATAGACCTGCTGGGCGTGGGCGACGAGGCCGCCGTTGCCGTTGGTCGCGGCCGGGGCGCCGATGCTTTCCAGCGAGGCGGCGATGGGGTCGAGCGCGCCGTTGGCGAGCGTGCCCTCCTCCAGGCTCCAGGACGGGCCGTTCAGCTCGTTCAGGACGGCGCGGGAGTCGTCGTCCAGCTCCCTGAAGAAGCCGTTCCAGCTCGAATCCACCGAGGAGGGGTCCTTCAGGAAGCGCGCGTACAACTCCGCGACATATTCGGCGTTCGAGCCGAACAGGAACGAGGTCTTCTCCAGATTAGCGGACATATGTTTGCCTCGGGCGTTTGCCCGGTTCCCTCAGAGAGTTTTTTTGCTTGTCGCGGGGCTCCGGACGGCCCCTGGATCTCGGGAGAGAAGCCAGGGGCCGCCGGTCCTTCGGCAGTGGGCGGGAATATGGGGTCCCGCCCCCGCTTTATCAGCCCTTGAAGACCTTGAGCATGGTGGAACCCAGGCTCGCGGGGCTGTCGGCGACGGCGATGCCGACGGACTTCATGAACTCGATCTTGAAGTCCGCGGTGTCGTTGCCGCCGGAGATCACCGCACCGGCATGGCCCATGCGGCGGCCCGGAGGCGCGGTGCGTCCGGCGATGAAGCCGACGACCGGCTTCTTGGTCCCGGAGTCGCGGATGAACTCCGCGCCCTTGACCTCGGCGTCGCCGCCGATCTCGCCGATCATGATGATGCCCTCGGTCTCCGGGTCCTTCAGGAACAGCTCCAGGCTGTCCACGAAGTTCGTCCCGTTCACCGGGTCGCCGCCGATGCCGATGCAGGTCGTCTGGCCCAGCCCCGCCGCGGTGGTCTGCGCCACCGCCTCGTAGGTCAGCGTGCCCGAGCGCGAGACGATGCCGATCTTGCCGCGCTTGTGGATGTGGCCGGGCATGATGCCGATCTTGCACTCGTCGGGCGTGATGATGCCCGGGCAGTTCGGCCCGATCAGCCGGGTCTTGGAGTTGCCCAGCGCCCGCTTGACGCGCACCATGTCGAGCACCGGGATGCCCTCGGTGATGCACACCACCAGCGGGATCTCGGCGTCGATCGCCTCCAGGATGGCGTCGGCCGCGAACGGCGGCGGCACGTAGATGACGCTGGCGTTGGCGCCGGTCTTCTCGACCGCGTCGGCCACCGTGTCGAAGACCGGCAGGTCGAGGTGCTTGGTGCCGCCCTTGCCCGGGGTGACGCCGCCGACCATCTTGGTGCCGTAGGCGATCGCCTGCTCGGAATGGAAGGTGCCCTGGGCGCCGGTGAAGCCCTGGCAGATCACCTTCGTGTTCTTATCGACGAGAACAGCCATCTTACGCGGCCTCCTTCACGGCCTTGACCACCTTGTCGGCGGCGTCGGCGAGGTTGTCGGCCGAGAGGATCGGCAGACCGGACTCGCTGAGGATCTTCTTGCCCAGCTCGACGTTCGTACCTTCCAGACGGACGACCAGCGGAACGTGCAGGTGCACCTCGCGGGCCGCCGCGACCACGCCTTCGGCGATGACGTCGCAGCGCATGATGCCGCCGAAGATGTTGACCAGGATGCCTTCGACGTTCGGGTCGGAGAGGATCAGCTTGAAGGCCGCGGTGACGCGCTCCTTCGTGGCGCCGCCGCCGACGTCGAGGAAGTTGGCCGGCTCGCCGCCGTACAGCTTGATGATGTCCATGGTCGCCATCGCCAAGCCGGCGCCGTTGACCATGCAGCCGATGTTGCCGTCCAGTTTGACGTAGTTGAGGCTGTGCTTGGCCGCCTCGATCTCGGCCGGATCTTCCTCGGCCTCGTCGCGCAGCTCCTCGACGTCCTTGTGACGGAACAGGGCGTTGTCGTCGAAGCTCATCTTGGCGTCGAGCGCCAGGATCTCGCCCGAGCCGGTGACGATCAGCGGGTTGATCTCGACGATCGCGCAGTCCAGGTCAACGAAGGCCTGGTAGGCGGCGACGATGAACTTGGCGGCGGCGGAGACCTGCTTGCCCTCGAGGCCCAGCGCGAAGGCGACCTTGCGGGTGTGGTAGCCCTGGATGCCGGTGGCCGGGTCGATGGCGACCTTGACGATCTTCTCCGGCGTGTTGTGGGCGACCTCCTCGATCTCCATGCCGCCCTCGGTGGACGCCATGATGGTGACGCGGCCGGTGGCGCGGTCGGTCAGCATGCCGAGATACAGCTCGCGCTTGATGTCGGCGCCTTCCTCGACGTAGAGGCGCTTGACCTCGCGGCCTTCCGGCCCGGTCTGCTTGGTGACCAGCACGTGGTTCAGCATCTCGCCGGCGTTCTTGCCGACCTCCTCGATGGACTTGACGACGCGGACGCCGCCCTTGCCCTCGGGGTTGTCCTTGAAGCGGCCGGCGCCGCGGCCGCCCGCGTGGATCTGCGACTTCACGACCCACACCGGGCCGCCCAGCTCGCGGGCGACGGTCTCGGCTTCCTGCGGGGTGTAGGCGACGCCGCCGCGGGGCACCGCGACGCCGTACTTCTTCAGCAGGCCTTTGGCCTGATACTCATGGATGTTCATCGGGCGTCCATCTGTTTTTATGGTCGGCTGACAGAGTGTGGTCGGCTGACGATGGGCGAAGATCGGGCAGGCGTTTCCTGCTGGCGGACGCGCCAGGGCACAAGTCTTCGTGAGAACGAGTCCTTCAGGAAGCCTTACGCCGGCTGGCGCGAACGTCCGCGGTCACTGTACCACCCGGCGCGGACGGTTCAACCGTCCGCGCCGGGGCGACAGGGCCGCAGGCCGTCGCGCAGGCAAAAAACAGGCCGCCTTAGGAGGAGGCCTTCTCAGCCTGCTGCTTCTTGACCACCTCGACGAGCTGCTTCACAGCGTCGACCGAGTGATCGAACATCTTCTTCTCTTCCTCGGAGAGATCGATCTCGATGATCTTCTCGACGCCACCGGCGCCGATGATCGTCGGGACGCCGACGTAGAGGTCGTTCTGGCCGTACTGGCCGGTCAGGTAGGCGGCGACCGGAACGACGCGCTTCTGGTCCTTCAGGTAGGACTCGGCCATCTGGATGGCGGAGGCGGCCGGGGCGTAGAAGGCCGAGCCGGTCTTCAGCAGCTTGACGATCTCCGCACCGCCGTCGCGGGTGCGCTGCACGATGGCGTCCAGCTTCTCCTGCGTGGTCCAGCCCATCTTGACCAGATCCGGCAGCGGGATGCCGGCGACGGTCGAGTAGCGCACGAGCGGGACCATGGTGTCGCCGTGGCCGCCCAGCACGAAGGCGGTGACGTCCTCGACCGACACCTTGAACTCGTCGGCCAGGAAGTAGCGGAAGCGGGCCGAGTCGAGCACGCCGGCCATGCCGACGACGCGCTCCGGCGGGAGGCCGGAGGCCTGCTGGAGCACCCACACCATCACGTCCAGCGGGTTCGTGATGACGATGACGAAGGCGTTCGGGGCGTACTTCTTGATGTTCTCGCCGACGGTCTGGCAGACGCCGGTGTTGATGCCGATCAGGTCGTCGCGGCTCATGCCCGGCTTGCGCGGCACGCCGGCGGTGACGATCACCACGTCGGCGCCTTCGATGACCGAATAGTCGTTGCCGCCGCTGAGCTTGGCGTTGAAGCCTTCGACCGGCGAGGTCTCAGCCAGGTCGAGGGCCTTGCCCTCCGGCATGCCTTCGGCGATGTCGAACAGGACGACGTCGCCGAGTTCCTTCTGGGCAGCGAGCAGAGCCAGCGTGCCGCCAATCTGGCCGGCGCCGACGAGCGCAATCTTCTTGCGAGCCATGGAGCGTTTCCCTAAGCGTGAGCGTCCCCCATTCAGCGGAGGACAGAACCGATTGAGTGTAGCGTCCTAGGGGTCCAGCGCCCTGAGATTTCGAGGGCGGTTCCTAGCGCGATTCCGTCCCGAGGGCAAGCGTGACCGCAAGCACGGGACACGGAACTGTGCAATCGATTACGGCGAATGGCCGGAACGGCAAACAGGAATTTGGCGTTGCGGGTGCGGCGCACTATTCTTTGGATAGGTTTTCACGGCCGTTCGGCATGGGGGGAAGAACCATGATTCGCTTTGCACCGGCATTCTGCCTGACCGCGACCCTGGCGCTGGGAAGTGGTGGCGTGGCCTTGGGACAAACCGTCGCAGACTATGAAGCCGCTCTGGCCAAGGCCCCGTTGAACACGGCGGCGGTGACTATGTCGGCAGCCACTGCGGCGGACACCCCGTCGGCCACCGACGTGCTCTATTGCCGGCCCGTGTCGAACTATGTGTACACCTCCGTTCCGCCGGGGGAGCGCAGCGGCATCGTGGTGCCCTTGGTGGCCTTCGACGGGCCGAGCGACCCGGCGACCCTGCGCAAGCGCGCCCTGTGCGAGACCGTGCGCCGGATGGCGGTGATCCAGTTCGATTCCGGGTCGGGCGAGGAGATCGTCACCCCGCCGCAGCTGATCGACACCGACCCGTCGCGCCCGCTGTATCAGAACGATCCGACGCTGGCGCCCGACACGCGGCGCGCCCCGGCCCGCCGGCCGCTGGAAATCCAGTAAGGGACATTTCGGGGACAGCGCTCCGCGGCGTCAGGAACGGACGCCGTAGAGCGCGAGGTGACGGGTCATGTCCGCCGCGGGCAGCGGGTAGTCAGTGCCCTGGCGGGCGTTCAGCACGGCGCGCGGCGGGATGCCGGCGGCACGGACCTGCACCCGCATGGCGCAACGCATCGAATAGCCCGCGCGCCAGACCAGGGCGGTGACGGCGCGGGCATCGCCGGACCGCAGGATGTCGTCCACGATTCCCGGATGGACGGCGGCGCGCAGGGCCAGGGCGGCGCGGACGAAGTCCGTTTCCTCCCAGGACAGGGCGTCGCCCAGCGCCGTCTCGTCCAAGGCGCCCTGCCGGTGCAGGCGGACGGCGCGGCGCCCCGGCGACTCGGCGGGATCGCGCCCTTCGATCCAGGCGACGCGGCGGCGGGTCACGGCGGCGACCTCCGCCGCGGTGACCGCGTCCAGATCGGTGCGGCGGCGCAGCAGGTCGGCCACCGAGTCGTCGACGAACTCCGCCAGCCGCAGGGCCAGCCGTTGCGACAGGGCGGGGCGGCTGGCCAGCTTGGCCTGCCAGTCTGGATGGCCGCCCGACCGCTCCACCAGATCCTCCAGCCGGTCTTCGGGGATGACCGCGCCGTCGTTGTCCAGCAGGACGCCCGTGGCCTCCGCATCGCCCGTGTCGACGATGGCGCAGGACAGCGGCGCGCTGACCGCCGGCCGCCGCGCGATGGCCGACAGTGCCCAGCCCGCGGGGTGGCTGGCGATGATCTCCAGCAGGTCGTCGTCGGTCAGGGTGGCGCAGCAATGGAGGATCGGCTCCGCCACCGAGCGTTCGACATCGCGGGCCAGCGTGCGCGCCACGGCGGGCGGGGCGCAGGCGACGTCCTTCAAAGCCCCGGCCAGCGCTGTCCGCACATGGGCTGCATGATCGCGGGCCAGCCGCTCCAGCGTGCGCAAAGCTGTGGCGGTGGCCTTGTCCTGGCGGTCCGGGGGCAGGTCGGGCAGCAGCCGGCACAGCTTGCGCGCCAGATGCGCGCGGACCCCGGCATCCCCCATCCCGGCCCGCCGCGATTCGACCAGCGCCGTGCCGACGCGGCGGCGGACCGGTTCCGGCGCAGGAGGAGCGGGGGGAGAATCGTCGAACAGATAGCCGAGCAGCTCCGGGTCCACCCCGTTGTCCGCGGAGGAGTCTTCCCGCGGCGCCGAGCGGGCCGCGCCGGGACGGTCGTCCTCTTGATCGGAGTGGGGGGCCTGACGTGGCTGCATCCGGATATCCAACGACGCGCCGGTTAACGGGCCGCTAATGGAGCCGAACTTGTCATCGGCGCCCGCCCTGCGCAACCATACCCTGCGCCGCCAGTCATGCCGGCGGCCAGCCATGTCAAAGCGTCGAAAGGCCGAGGTGGAAAAGAAAAAGGGCCGCAACCCGGTTGGGATGCGGCCTTGAAGAGTTTAGGGAGGAAACGCACTGCAAAAGCAGTAACGGGGCGGATCATAGGCTTTGACCTTGGCGGATGGTAATACCAAGTTGGTATTGGTGCGGTGCGGCGTGCGCATGGCGATGCGGGATTAAAATGTTGTTTGCCCAGCGGGTGGGCAGGATTTCGACCGTTTGCACACATTCGAGCCGCATGGCCGGATGATGGAAATGCAAACGATCAGACCGGGAATATTGTTTGGGACCAGAACGGTAACGGGTGAAGTCTCGCCGAATGCTGAGCGACATCCATCCGGGATCGCTGTGGAACACCGCCTCCCTTGGGTGCGGTTTGTGCGTTCGACGAATTGTTCGTGGGATTGCCGGTCCGCTGGGAAAGCCCTCCCCCGCGGCGGGCCGCAGCGTGGGGGAGGGGAAAGGGAGGCGATGCTCAGGCGGCCAGCTTCTCGCGGATCAGGGCCTTGGTCTCGTCCAGGCCGTAGAGCTGGATGAAGGAGCCCATGCGCGGGCCGGTGGTCTGGCCGAGCAGCACCTCGTAGAGCGCCTGGAACCAAGCGCGCAGCTCGGTGAAGCCGTGCTCCTTGCCGACCGCGAAGACCTCGTTCTGGATGACGTCGCCCGCCGCGTCGGCGGGGATGCCGTCCAAGCGCTTCAGCAGATCCTCCAGCGCGGCGCGCTCGGCGTCGGTGGGGGCGCGGAAGCGCTTCGTCGGCTTCACCTGATCCTGGTAGTAGCGGACGGCGTAGCCGACCAGCTTGTCCAGGAAGGGGCTGTTCTCCGGCGTCGCCTCGGGCGCGTAGCGGCTGATGAAGCCCCACATCACGTCCTTGGTCTCGGCGTTGGCCGCCCCGGCGAGGTTGAGCAGCAGGTTGAAGGACACGTCCGAGCGCACCGCCGGGGCCGTGCCGTTGTGGATGTGCCAGGCCGGGTTCTCCAGCGCCTTGGCCGGTTCCTCCACCGGCAGCTTGGCGACGAAGGCCAGATATTCGTCCACCGCCCGCGGGATCACGTCGAAGTAGAGGCGCTTGGCCGACTTCGGCTTCTGGAACATGTAGAGGGCGAGGCTCTCCGGCGGGGCGTAGGCCAGCCACTCCTCCATGGTCAGGCCGTTGCCCTTGGACTTGGAGATCTTCTGTCCCTTGTCATCCAGGAACAGCTCGTAATTGAAGCCCTGCGGCGGAGTGCCGCCGAGGATGTTGACGATCTTCCCGGCCAGCTCGGCCGACGGGATCAGGTCCTTGCCGTACATCTCGTAATCGACGCCCAGCGCGTACCAGCGCATGCCCCAGTCGGGCTTCCACTGGAGCTTCACATGGCCGCCGGTGACGGGGACCTCGACCTTTTTGCCGTCCTCGTCCTGGAAGACGATGGTGCCGGCGTCCACGTCGCGCTCCAGCACCGGGACCTGCAGCACGCGCCCCGTGGAGGGGGAGACGGGCAGGAACGGGCTGTAGGTCTGCTGGCGCTCCTCGCCCAGCGTCGGCAGCATGACGGCCATGATCTCGTCATAGCGCCGCAGCACGCCGAGCAGCGCCTCGTCGAAGCGGCCCGACTTGTACCAGTCGGTGGAGGACTGGAACTCGTACTCGAAGCCGAAGCTGTCGAGGAAGGCGCGCAGCCGCGCGTTGTTGTGCGCGCCGAAGCTGTCGTGCGTGCCGAACGGGTCGGGGACCTGGGTCAGCGGCTTGCCGAGGCTGGCGGCCACCAGTTCCTTGTTCGGGATGTTGTCCGGGACCTTGCGCAGCCCGTCCATGTCGTCGGAGAAGCAGAACAGCTTCGTCGGGATGTCGCTCATCCGCTGGAAGGCCTGACGGACCATGGTGGTGCGCGCCACCTCGCCGAAGGTGCCGATGTGCGGCAGGCCCGACGGACCGTAGCCGGTCTCGAACAGGACGTAGCCTTTGGCCGGCGGCTCTTTCGCGAAGCGCGCGACGAGTTTGCGCGCCTCCTCGAACGGCCACGCCTTCGCCTGCAACGCCAATTCCCGCTCGCCGGTCATGGTAGAGCCCCTTCAAAACTCGACGGAAGTGTAGAAAGGCAGCGACCCTAGGGCGCAGCGCGCCGTCCGTCAACGGGCGCCGCGCTTGTCCGTCCTACGGTTTGCGCGCATTTCTGGAAGATGATCATCCGTCGAGGACCCGCATGAGCTGGCTGTTTCTGTCCGTCGCCATCGCCTTCGAGATCGTGGGCACCGTCGCCATGAAGATGTCCGACGGCATGACCCGCCTGTGGCCCAGCCTGGCGGTGGTCGCCTGCTATCTGGTGGCCTTCGCGATGCTGGCCCAGGCGCTGCGCGAGATCGAGGTGGGCGTGGCCTACGCCATCTGGTCGGCGGTCGGCACCGCGGCCATCGCGGCGATCGGGATTTGGGTGTTCGGCGAGTCGCTGAACTTCCTGAAGCTGGCGGGGATATTGCTGATCGTCGCTGGGGTGGTCAGCCTCCGGATGTCGGGGGGCGGGGCGTAGATCCTCATGCCCGGATGTCGAGCGCCCTGATCTGGGGAGACGGGCCGGGGCCGGCCGCGACCGCCGGCACGCCGTCGCGGAACAAAGGCATGTCCTTCAGATCCTTGACATAGCCGCCGGTGGCGACGGACTCGGGTGACTTGTCCTTGAGGCGGTCCATCGCGCCCTTGATCATGGCGACCAGCGGGTTCTCGCTGTCGAGATCGTCCGGTTCCCGGCCGCTGCTCCGCATCGTCTGCTCGTAGCCGAACTGGTTGGCGGCGCGTTGAACCGCCCAATTGGCCGGGGCCTTCTCCTCGTCGCTGACGCCCTCCAGGAAGGCGACACCGGCTCGGAAGCGGGCGGCGAGATCGTTGCCCGTCGGGTCCGCGGCCATCATGGCCTGCCCCTGCTGCTGCGACATGATGGATTGGGCGGTGTCCTGCTCGTCTTTGGAGAAGCTGCCGTCGCTGTTGCTGGCGATGGCGAAGAGGGCGCGACGGTCGAGCCCGCCATAGACGGTGTCCCAGCTTTCCTGAGTGGCGTGCATGTAGTCCATCGGCTTGCCGTTCGCGGCCAATTCCGCGTATTTGGCGTCGATGGCCGCCCGCGTGTCCTTGGCGACGGTCGCGAAATCCTTCTTTCCCGCGGTCTGGGTCGCCGTCTGGGTCACCAGGGACGCCTGAGCCGTCTCCGACAGCGTAACGACCGCAGCGGTATCGCGCGCGCCGTCGGAGGGGGGGCCGACGGTTGCTTCTTTCGCTTCCGCCGCGTGCTTGGGAGCGGACGATGTCGTGGTGGACAGAGGGGCTGGTTGCCGGACCGCACCCACCGATGGCTCCATGACGTTCATCTGACGGCTCTCCCGTTGCCGAGGTTTGCCAACGATCGAAGAATGTCGGTTAGCCGAATCACTCCGTCGCCCGGCATGGCATTCAGATCAGATTACCACCGGCTGTATTTGTGGTCGACAAGCAAGTTTTCAGGTTGAAATGCGGCAGTCTAAGATTAGCGCGCGCAATCGGCCAGCCCGTCCCGCTCCACCACCGCCATGCGCCGTTCGATGACCCCCGCCCGCCGCGCCACGTAGGCGCCGGGCGGGTTCGGGGACCAGTTGCGCGGATTGGGCAGGACGACGGCCAGCAGGGCGGCCTCGCGGCGGGTCAGGGCCGATGCCGGCTTCTTGAAATGGTGGCGGGCGGCGGCCTCGGCGCCGTAGACGCCGTCGCCCCACTCCACGATGTTCAAATAGACCTCCAGGATGCGGCTCTTCGGCCACAGCGTCTCGATCAGCAGGGTGAACCACGCCTCGATGCCCTTGCGGGTCCAACTGCGGTCCGGCCAGAGGAAGGCGTTCTTGGCGGTCTGCTGGCTGATCGTGCTGCCGCCGCGCAGGCGCCGGCCCTCCTCGTTGTCTTCGAAGGCGCCTTCGATGGCCGCCCAGTCGAAGCCGCCATGGCCGCAGAACAGCGTGTCCTCCGACGCGATGACCGCGCGGGCGAGGTGGGGAGACATCTGCGACAGGGGCACCCAGTCGTGCGCCAGCCCGGACCCTCCGGCGGCGCGGATCAGCATCAGGGGCGTGGCCGGCACCGGCACCACGCGGTAGAGCGCCACCCAGCCGACGCTGAAGGCCACCAGGGCGACGGCCAGGGCCATCAGGAGTCTCAGCAGACGCCGGACCGGAAACCGCATGCGCTCGACCTCTCCTCTGCGACGCTCAAGGACGGGGGAGCACTTTCGAGGGGGCGGGCCGATCGGTCAACACGGGTTTGCTCGCATTGCGGCGGCGGGGACCACTATACTGCGCGCCATGGATCTGACCTCGGCGCCTTCCCTCCCGTCCTTCAGCCTCGATGACGCGCCGGCCCTGGTCGCCGGCGCGCGGCGCGTGGTCCTGCTGACCGGTGACGGCGAGGTGGAGGAATTGCCGCCCGCCGCCGCGGCGAAGCGGGCGCGCCGCCAGCCGCCGCTGGTCTGCCACGCGCGGGCGATGGCGCGGCGGCTGGGGACGGAGCCCTTCGCCGCCTTCGACCTGCTGGAGCTGTTCGCCTTCGTCCTGCCCGCCCGCTTCTGCGTGCCGACCCCGCGCGGTCTGGCCGAGGCGCTGGACCTGCCGATCCCCGACGGGCTGGAGGACGACGCGCTGGCCCTGCACCGGGCGGTGCGCAAGCTGCTTGGCCTGCTGGGCGCGCCGGGGCGGGAGGAGGCGTCCGACCCCGTGGCCTTCGCCTGGGAGATGGGGCGCGCCGGCTGGCTGTGGGCGCCCGCCGTTCTGGCCGCGCTGGGCAAGCCGGACGGGCCGGAAAAGGGCGCCGCCCGCGCCGGCCTGCGCGTCTGGACCCGCATCAAGGAGTGGCAGGACGGCCCGCCCGAGCCGCCGCCCGCCCACCACCCGGTGGAGCCGGACGAGGCGCGCCGCCGGCTGTCGGTGATGCTGTCGGCCAGCGTGCCCGGCAAGGTGGCCGAGCCGCGCCCGCAGCAGGCCGACTACGCCAGCGCGGTGTCCGCCGCCTTCGCCCCGCGCCCCGCCCCCGACACGCCGAACGTCGTGCTGGCGGAGGCCGGAACGGGCGTCGGCAAGACGCTGGGCTATCTGGCGCCGGCCACGGTGTGGGCGGAGAAGAACGGCGGCACAGTGTGGATCTCCACCTACACCCGCAACCTCCAGCACCAGATCGACGCGGAGCTGGACCGCCTCTACCCCGAGCCGGCGACCAAGGCGCGCAAGGTCGTGCTGCGCAAGGGCCGGGAAAATTACCTGTGCCTGCTGAACCTGGAGGAGGCGGTGCGCGGCATGCCGATGCAGCCGCACCACGCCATCGGCGTGGGGCTGATGGCGCGCTGGGCCGCGGCGACCCGCGACGGCGACCTGACCGGCGGCGACTTTCCCGGCTGGCTGGTCGACATCGCCGGGCGCGGGCGGACGCTGGGCCTCGCCGACCGGCGGGGCGAGTGCATCTACTCCGCCTGCGACCATTACGCCCGCTGCTACATCGAGAAGAGCGTGCGCCGCGCCCGCAAGGCCGACGTGGTGATCGCCAACCACGCGCTGGTCATGGTGCAGGCGGCCCTCGGCGGCGGCGAGGAGCCGACGCTGCCCACGCGCTACGTCTTCGACGAGGGGCACCATGTCTTCGACGCGGCGGACAGCGCCTTCGCCGGGCATCTGACCGGGCGCGAGACGCAGGAGTTGCGGCGCTGGCTGCTGGGGGCGGAGGAGACGGGGCGCAGCCGCGCCCGCGGGCTGAAGCGCCGCATCGAGGATCTGGTCGCCAGCGACGAACCGGCGCAGGAGCTGATGGACGCGGTGATGCTGGGCGCCCGCGTCCTGCCGGCGGAGGGTTGGGCGGCGCGGCTGTCCGCCGACAACCCGCAGGGGCCGACCGAGGCCTTCCTGCTCGCCGCGCGGCGGCAGGTCTATTCGCGCACGGCGGGGCAGGGCGGCCCCTACAGCCTGGAGGCCGACAAGGCCTACCCGGTGGACGGGCTGCTCGACGCCGCGGAGGCATTGGAGGCGGCGCTGGTCCGGCTGGCGGAGCCGCTGGCCGGGCTGGCCAAGCGGCTGGCGGCAAGGCTGGAGGACGAGACGGCGGAGCTGGACAGCGACCAGCGGCGGCGAATCGACGCCATGGCGCGCAGCCTGACCCGGCGCGGCGTCCTGACGGTCGAGGCGTGGCGGGCCATGCTGAAGACCCTGCCGGTGGAGACGCCGGCGCAGTTCGTGGACTGGTTCGCGGTGGAGCGGATCGACGGGCGCGACGTCGACGTCGGGCTCTACCGCCACTGGATCGACCCGACCGTGCCCTTTGCCGAGGCGCTGGCCGGGCCGGCGCACGGCATGGTGGTCACCTCCGCCACGCTGACCGACGGCACCGGCGACACTGCCATGGACTGGCAGGCGGCGGAGGACCGCTGCGGCGCCAGCCATTTGCCGAAGCCGGCGCTGCGCGCCCAGGTGCCGTCGCCCTTCGACTATCCCAACCGCACGCGGGTGATGGTGGTCACCGACGTGCGCAAGGACGATCTGGGGCAGGTGGCGTCGGCCTACCGCACGCTGTTCCAGGCGGCGGGCGGCGGGGGCTTGGGGCTGTTCACCGCGATCAGCCGGCTGCGCGCCGTCTATGACCGCATCGTGGAGCCGCTGGACGCCACCGGCATCCCGCTCTACGCCCAGCATGTCGACCCGCTGGACGTGGCGACCCTGATCGACATCTTCCGGGGGGAGGAGCACGCCTGCCTGCTCGGCACCGACGCGGTGCGTGACGGGGTGGACGTGCCGGGCCGCAGCTTGCGGCTGATCGTGTTCGACCGGGTGCCCTGGCCGCGCCCCGACATCCTGCACCGCGCCCGGCGCGACGCCTTCGGGCGGCGGCGCTACGAGGACATGATCGCGCGGTTGCGGCTGAAGCAGGCTTTCGGCCGGCTGGTGCGACGGGCCGACGACACCGGGGTGTTCGTTCTGCTCGACCCGATGATGCCGAGCCGCCTGTTCGGCGCCTTCCCCGAGGGGGTGGAGGTCCGCCGCGTCGGCATCAAGGAGGCGGTGGAGGCGACGGCGGAGTTCCTGCGGGGCTGGTGAGGCCCCGCAGGAACCGCGAGGCATCCATCAGGCGGCGCGGATCGCCGCCAGGAAGCTCTCCACGTCGCGGCGCAGGTTCTCCGCCTGCGAGGCCAGCCCGCCGGCCGCACCCAGCACCTGATGGGCGGCGGCCCCGGTGGTGCCGGCGGCCTCGGTCACCTGGGCGATGTTGCTGGACACCTCGCGCGTGCCGATCGCCGCCTGCTGGACGTTGCGCGAGATCTCGTTGGTCGCCGCGGCCTGCTCCTCGATCGCGGCGGCGATGGAGGTGGAGATCTCGTTGATCGCCGCGATGGTGCGGCCGATCCCCTCGATGGCGCCGACCGAGCCGGCGGTGGCTTCCTGAATCGCCTGGATCTGCGAGGCGATCTCGTCCGTCGCGCGGGCGGTCTGGTTGGCGAGCTGCTTCACCTCCGACGCCACGACGGCGAAGCCCTTCCCGGCCTCGCCCGCGCGGGCCGCCTCGATGGTCGCGTTGAGCGCCAGCAGGTTGGTCTGGCCGGCGATGTTGGTGATGAGCTGCACGACGGCGCCGATGCGGTGCGCGGCGTCGGCCAGCCCGCGCACGGAGTCGGTGGTGCGCCCGGCCTCCTGCACCGCCTGTCCGGCGATGCCGGTGGAGCGGGTGACCTGCGAGCCGATCTCCCCGATGGAGCTGGACATCTCCTCCGCGGCGCTGGCGACCGTCTGCACGTTGGCGCTGGTCTGCTCCGCGGCGGCGGCGGCGTTGGCCGCCTGGTCGTTGGTCTGGCGGGCGGTGGCCGCCATGCTCTGGGCCGTGGTGTCCAGCTCGGTCGCGGCGGCGGCGACGTTGCGCAGCGCGTCGGCGACCTGCTCCTCGAAGGAGGCGATCAGCCGCTCGACCGCCTCGGTCCGCCGCAGCTTGGCGGCCTGCTCGGCGGCCTGCTCGGCGGCCAGCCGGTCGGCCTCGATCAGCCCGTCCTTGAAGACCTGGACCGCGGTGGCCATGGCGCCGATCTCGTCCCCCCGGTTGGCGAAGGGAATCACCGTCGTCTTGTCGCCGCCGGCCAGCCGGCGCATCGCCGCGGTCATCGCGCCGATCGGCGAGGAGACGCCGCGGATCATCATCAGCGCACCGCCCAGGCAGACGGCGATGCCGATGAGCAGCGCGATGATGAGCATAGTGCTGGATTGGGCGTAGACGGCGTCGGCGTCGTCGCTCGCCTTGGCGGCCCCGCGGTTGTTGTGGTCGATCATGGCGTCGAGCGTCCGCCCGACCTCCTGAAAGCCCTTGTCGGCCGCGTCGCGGAACAGGGTGTTGGCGGAGGCGTTCTCGTTGCGCCGCGACAGGGCGGTGATTTGACGCTGCAGCGTCAGGTACTGCGCCCATTGCTGCTCGAACTGGGTGAACAGAGCGCGCCCTTCGGCGGTGCGCAGCGTCGCCTCGTAGGTCCGGCGGGCGTTGGCGATGCTGGCTTCCATCTCGTCCATCCTCTTTTCCGCCGCGGCCATTTCCGGCTCGCTGGTGCTGAGGATGTGGGCGCTTTGCAGGATGCGGAAGTTCGACACCGCGTCGTTCACCGTGTTGACCTGCACGACCCGCGGCATCCAGAAGGTGGCGATTTCCGTCGAGCTGTCGTTGACCACCGACAGCCGGTTGATTCCAAGAGCGCCAATTCCAGCGAGAAGCAGGGATAGAAACGCAAAAATGGCAAAAGTCTTTGTTCTGACGCTGATGTCATTCATGGTTTGTTTTTCTCTTTTCTGTCGTGTCGGTGGTCGGCTTCCTCGCGCTTTCACCAAAGGAGCATTTTTGTATTTTTGTTTTTCTTCGTTGAAAACGATCAATTTTGCAATGAACCGGTTGCGGCAAAATCGTTCATTGTGTGACAGTGAGGAAATGCCGCACATGCTTCCGCACACCCGGCCGCATGGGCGCGCGGATGGGCAATGCAAAAACCTACATGTTCTGCGATAAGTTGAAGGATTGGTCGGTGGCCGAGGGGCGGCCATGCGGAGAGATTCGTGGGACGCTTCCGAAGACGTCGGTTCGGAAGAAACTGGCGTCCCACAATCATCATGGTCGCCGTGCTCCCGCGAGCGGTGAAGGAGACTTCGCTACTCTACCGGTGCAGAACCTGGACGCCCTTCAGGGGTGCACGGTTTCTAGTGTCGCGTGCGGGCCTTGGCCGGCGGCCCCGCGGAGCCTGGACCGAAGGCGGAATAAATGGAGCGCACACCGAGAATGGCCATGTCGTATCCATGCGTAAAAGTGCTGCGCACCGCGTATCCCAACGTTTCTTACACGATAATATGTATCGTCGCAACATGAGAAAGCGTGCAACCGACGATTGGCCCCGCCGTGCACGGGGCGCCGTGGGAAGCAAAGTCACCTTGGAAATGGGGGATTCCTCTCCAGGCTCGGGAGAAACCGGCATGGTGCAGCTTGGGGATCGGCTCAAGGTCGTGCGCGAATTTCTCGGTGAGACACAAAAAACAATGTCACGCCGGTTCCGTCTCGGGGAGAACACGTGGCAGTCGTACGAGTTGAACGGCAAGCTCCCGAAGGGAGAGACCCTGTCGGAACTGGCCGCCCTCGGCATTGACATGAACTGGCTGCTGACCGGCCGGGGCAGCATGCGGATGGCGGCCGGCCAGCCGGAGTCCGGCGACGGCGCGCTTGCGCTCTCGCCGCGGGAGTCCGGATCGGTGCTCGACCTCGCGCTGTTGAGCGAGGCGATTGCCCTCGTGGAGCAGGGGCTGGACGACCGGGGCCGGCGCCTGTCGCCCCGCGCCAAGGGCAATCTTGTGGCGGCCCTGTACGGTCTGGCGTTGGCGGGGGAGGACGGCGGCGGGAGCGGCTCCCGTCCGCCGCGCGCCAGCCCGTCCGCCGCGGCGCATCTGCTCTGGCTCGCCTTGCAGATGGACGACGCGGTGCGGCCGGTGGAGGAGGGTGACGGGGCGGTCAGGCCGCCGTGAGGACGGCTGACCCTTCCGCCGTGCCGATGCGGGCGAGATCGAAGGGCGTCGTCTGGTAGATCCGGTTGATCCAGTTCGCGAACAGCAGATGGGCGTGGCTCCGCCACTGGTTTTCGGGCGGGAGATTCGGGTCGTCGTCTGGGAAATAGCCGTGGGGAACCGGCGTGGCCGGGTCCTTGGCGACGTCCCGGACATACTCGTTGCGCAGGGTGTCGGTGTCGTACTCGACATGGTTGAACATGTGCAGCGACCGGCGGGCGGCGTCCTCCAGCAGGCAGGGGCCGGTCTCCGGGGAATCCAGGAGCACGCGCAGGCCGCTTTCGGGAGGGATGTCCTCCTCGCGCACCTCGGTCCAGCGCGAGACCGGAATGGGCACGCCGTCGGACAGGCCGCACAGATAGGGCGAGGCGGGGGCGCGGTTGCGGTGCCGGTACACGCCGGACGCCTTGCGCGGCAGAAGATGCTTCGGCACCCCGTGGAAATGATGAACGGCGGCCTGCGCCGCCCAGCAGATGTTCAGGCAGGAATGGACGTGGCTCTGCGTCCAGTCGAAGACCGAACACAACTCGTCCCAATAGGACACCTCCTCGAAGGGCATCGTCTCGACCGGAGCGCCGGTGACGATAAAGCCGTCGAACTTCTCGCGGCGCGCGTCCTCCCACGACCGGTAGAAGGCGCCCATATGGTCGGCCGCGGTGTTGCGCGGCACATGGTTGGTGATCCGGATCAGCGACAGCTCGACCTGAAGCGGCGTGCTGCCGAGAAGGCGCGCGATCTGCGTCTCGGTCCGGATCTTGTCGGGCATCAGGTTGAGCAGGCCGAAGCGCAGAGGCCGGATGTCCTGCCGGATGGCGTCGGCCTCCCGCATGACCATGACGCCCTCGGCCTGGAGGGCAGTGAAGGCGGGAAGATCGTTGGGTATCTTGATGGGCATGACTCGTCCGGCTCCGCTGTCGGTGCATCGGTCGGAACAGACGTCATGGCGAACCCCGTTTGTTTGCCGGTCCGGCCACATCCCCCTTCGGGACGCCACCTTGCTCGGGAAAGCAGGTTGGCGTTGAGCGTCCGCTCAACTCTTGATGCGCGGTGCACATTATACGGGCAGCGGCGGCTTGGCAACAGCCGCGGGACCGCTGGTGGGCGGCCCCGGTCAGCCGATCCTTACGCCGCCTTGATGGCGACGAGGAAGTTCTCCACCTCGCTCTTCAGACGCATCGCTCCCTGGTTCAGGTCGCCGGAGGCCGACATCACCTGGGTCGCGGCGCTTCCGGTCTCGGTCGCGGCCTGCGACACGCGGCCAATGTTGCTGGTCACCTCCTGAGTGCTCTGCGCCGCCTGCTGGACGTTGCGGCTGATCTCCTGGGTTGCCGCACCCTGCTCCTCGATGGCGGCGGCGATGGAGGAGGAGATGTCGTTGATCGACGAGATGGTCGCCCCGATCCCGCGGATGGCGCCGACCGCCCCGCCGGTGGCCGCCTGGATGGCGCCGATCTGCTGGGCGATCTCCTCCGTCGCCTTGGAGGTCTGGTTGGCGAGGCTCTTGACCTCGCTCGCCACGACGGCGAAGCCCTTGCCGGCCTCGCCGGCGCGGGCCGCCTCGATGGTGGCGTTGAGCGCCAGCAGGTTGGTCTGGGCGGCGATGTTCTGGATCAGGTCAACCACGTCGCCGATGCGCTGGGCCGCTTCCGACAGCCCCTGCACGGTGGCGTTGGTACGGTCGGCCTCGTCCACCGCCTTGCCGGCGATGCCGGCCGACTGCGACACCTGCTGGGAGATCTCGGTGATGGAGGCGGCCATCTCCTCCGACGCGGCGGCGACGGTCTGCACGTTGGCGGAGGTCAGTTCGGCCGCGGACGCCGCGCTGCCGGCCTCGGCCCGCGTGTGCTCGGCGATGTCGGTCATGCTGCGGGCGGTGGTGTCGAGCTGCGACGCCGCGGCGCCCACGGTCTGCAGGACGCTGTGCACCGCGCCGTCGAAGTTGCGGATCAGCGAATCGATCCGCTCGGTGCGGCGGCGCTTGTTCTCCTCCTCGGCGGCCTGGGCGGCGGTCAGGCGTTCCGCCTCGATCAGGCCGTCCTTGAAGACCTGCACCGCCCGCGCCATGGCGCCGATCTCGTCCCGGCGGGCGCCGCCCTCCACCGCAACGCCGAGGTCGCGCTTGGCCAGACGGTCCATGATGGAGGTCAGGGCGACGATGGGCCGGGCGACCGACTTCGTCATGGCGATGCCGGCAAACAGGCAGAGGACCGCCACGAAGGCGATGGCGCCCAGAATCCAGCTCTGCGCCCCGACATAGGTGGCCCGCCCCCTGTCCGCCGCCTTCGTGGCGTTCTGGACGTTGGAGGCGGTCAGCTCGTTGATGAGCGCGGAGCATCCGTCGAACGCCTTGCGTGACTCCTCCCGATAGATGCCGGTGGCCTTCTCGTTCTCGTTGGCCCGGGAGGAGGTAAGCAGCTTGCCTTGGCTGATCTTCAGATAGCTGTCCCAGGCCGCCTCCCAGCGCTTGAAGGTCTGGGTTTCCCAACCGGGGGCCAACAGCGGTTCATACTTCCGCCGGGCCTCCGCCAAGCGGTTAAGAACCGTGGTCATTTCCTTTTCAACCTCGGCCATTTCCGCGGGGTGGAGCGCCAGGATGTGGGACGCCTCCAGGATGCGGTAATCGTTGGCCGCACCGTCGATCTCCCCGATGGCGGTGACGCTGGGCAGCCAGTTGGAGCGGATTTCCTCAGCGGCGTGGTTGACGGTGCTCAGCCGGTCAACGGCGAACAGTCCCAGGGCGACCGACATCAGCAGGACACAGACGGTGGCGGCGACCACCTTGGTCCGGATGGTCATGGAACTCAGCATGGACATGGCGCGTATCTCTTTCCCCCGAAACGATGCGGCGGTGGTCGATTGTTATGAGTCTGAACGAAAGTATTTGGCAGTCCAGACGTCCATGCGTGGGGCGTTGGACTTGCCTGTGTCAAATGATGGAGCGGCAATTATTAAAAAATATGCAAAACCGGCGCGGCGTGTTCTGCGCGACACTTGTTCAATGATGTCTTTGTGTCAGGAAAGATGAGCAGCCGAAGAGGCGAGCACGACCGGGCGACCGCAAGCCAAGGTTCAGGCGGGTGGCGCGTAGGTGGCCAGCAGGACGGACAGGGTGACCACGCTGGCGATGGTGGACATCAGGATCGCGGCGGAGGTGCGCTCCACATAGATGCGGTACTGGCTGGCCACCACGAAGGTCAAGGCGCCGGTGGGCAGGCCGGCGAGGATGATGGCCGACCCGGCCCAGAAGGGGTCCAGCGGGAACAGCGTCTGGATGAGGAACCACGCCAGCGCCGGCTGCACCACCAGTTTCAGGGCGCTGATCCAGCCGACCTCCAGCAGGTTGGCCTTCAGGCTCTGGGTCGCCAGGAACAGGCCGATGGCGAACAGGGCGCAGGGACCGGCGGAGGCGCCCATCAGGTCGCAATAGATGGCGATCGGGCGCGGCACCGGCACGCCGGACAGGAAGACCGACCAGGCGAGCCCAAGGGCCGTGGAGATGATCAGCGGGTTCTTGACCAGCGCCCGGCCGACGTCGCGCAGCGCCTTGCCGATGCCGCCGCCCTGGCTGTTGGCGAACTCCAGCCAGATCACCGCGATGCCGACCATGATCGCGCTCATGATGACGGTGGCGAGGATGGCCGGGGCCAGACGGTCCGGGCCGAAGGCCGCCAGGAACAGCGGGATGCCCATGTAGCCGGTGTTGGAGAAGCAGGCGTTCAGCCCCTGCATGCACTGGATCTGCGTCCGCTCGCGGTGGATCAGCCAGCCGAGCAGGGCGCCCAGCGCGTAGACCGCCAGCATCGAGCCGAGGAAGGCGCCGATGAAGGGTCCGTTGAAGATCTCCGGCAGCGAGCGCTTGGCCGTGCCGAGGAACAGCACCGGCGGCAGGGCCATCCAGTAGACGAATTTGTTCAGCGTCTCCGACGAGGCGGGACCGAGAAGCTTCGCCTTACCGGAAAGGACGCCCGCCAGGATGATGGCGAAGACCGGGAGCGCCACGTTGAAGACCACCGACATGGGGGCCGACCTTAAGGGGCAACCCGTCCCCTGTCGAGGGACCCACCCGTCCATCCCGGGCATAGCTCCCTTGACGGCGCTCCCTCCCTTGACGGCGCGCGGGGGGCGGGCAAGATTGGGCGGGGCCCTTTTTCCGCAGGAGTTTCGATGATCAACCATCACAGCGCGCTCATCTACGTCATGGTGCTGGTGTCGGCGTGCGACGGCGACATGACGGACGCGGAGCTTGAGGCCATCGGCGAGAACGTCCGCTATCTGCCGATCTTCAAGGATTTCGACATCGACCGGCTGACCGACGTGACCCGCGAATGCTCCGGTCTGCTGGCCGACGCCGACGGGCTGGAGACGACGCTCCAGATCGTCAAGGAGGCCATTCCGTCCAAGCTGTCCGAGACCGCCTACGCGCTCGCCTGCGACATCGCCGCGGCGGACCCGGCGGCCTCGCAGGAGGAGCTGCGGATGCTGGAACTGATCCGGCACAAGCTGGGCGTGGACCGGCTGTGCGCCGCCGCGATCGAACGCGGCGCGCGGGCGCGCCACACCCGCCTGTGACGGCCAGGGATATGACGGCCGGCGACATGGCAAACCTCAAGGACCGTACGGTCGGCGTCATCGGGCTGGGCCTGATGGGCCGGCCGATGGCCCGCAATCTGGCGAAGGCCGGTGCGGCCCTGGTGATCAGCAGCCGCAGCCCCGGCCCGGTCGAAGAACTGGCGGCCGAGGGCATGAGCCCGGCCGCCGGACCTGCGGAGGTCGCCGCCCGCGCCGACGCCATCGTGCTGATGCTGTCGGACACCGTGGCGGTCGAGGCGGTGGCCGCCGCGCTGATGGACGCGCTGCGGCCCGGCCATCTTGTCATCGACATGGGCACCACGGCGGTCGGGGCGACCCGCAAGCTGGCCGAGGCCGTCCGCGCCAAGGGTGCCGACTGGGTGGACGCCCCGGTGTCGGGCGGCACGGTGGCGGCGGAGGCCGGCACCCTGACCATCATGGCTGGCGGCACGGAGGAGGCCTTCGCCCGCGCCCTGCCGCTGTTCCAGGCGATGGGCCAGCGCATCACCCATGTCGGTGACAGCGGGGCCGGGCAGGTCGCCAAGATGGCCAATCAGGTGATTGTCGCGCTGAGCATCGGCGCGGTGGCCGAGGCGCTGGCGCTGGCCAAGGCGGCGGGGGTGGAGCCGAGCAAGGTCCGCGACGCCATTCGCGGCGGCTTCGCCGAGTCGCGCATCCTGGAACTGCACGGCCAGCGCATGGTCTCCGGCGACTTCACGCCGGGCGGCCGTGTGGTCACCCAGATCAAGGACTTGAAACAGGCGGAGGAGCTGGCGGAGCAGTCCGGCATCCAGCTTCCCGCACTGGGCCTCAGCCTGGAGCTGTTCGAGCTGCTGGTCGAACAGGGCGACGGCGGGCTGGACCATTCCGCCCTGTACCGGCTGTTCGCCAAGTAAGCCCTTCAGGCTCCGGTCGGGCCGCCCTGGCCGGAGCCGTCGAGGGCGAGATGCAGCAAGGGGAACGGGCGGCCACTGTCGTCCAGCGCGGAGCGCCCGACCTCCCGGAAGCCGAGACGCTGATAGAAGGCCCGTGCGGCGCTGTTCTGCTCGTTCACGTCGACCGTCAGCTCCGGCCCACCCTCCAGGGCGCGGGCGACCAGGGCGCGGCCGATCCCCCGGCCGTGCCACGCCGGATCGACGAACAGCGTGTCGATCTTGCGCCCGGTCATGCCCAGGAAGCCCACCGGCCGGTCGTCACCGTCCACCGCGACCAGCAGCGCCGCCGCCGGAAGATACTGGTCGCGCACGAGGTCGGCGTAGAAGCCGATGTCTTCCTCGCTCAGGAAATCGTGCGTGCTGCGCACCGCGGAGAGCCAGACGGCGAACAGCGCCGGGGCGTCGTCCGGACGGGAGGGACGGATCGGGGTCACGCGTCGAGATGCTCCTTCACCAGCAGCTCGGCGATCTGCACGGCGTTGAGCGCGGCGCCCTTGCGCAGGTTGTCGGTGGCGGCCCAGAAGGACAGGCCGTTGTCCACCGTGTAGTCCTCGCGGATGCGGCTGACGAAGACCGGGTCGTCGCCGGCGACCTCGACCGGGGTGATGTAGCCCTCGTTGTCGTGCTGGTCGATGACCTGCATACCCGGCGCCTTGCGCAGGATCTGGCGCGCCTCCTCGGCGGTCAACGGCTCCACGCACTCGATGGTGATCGCGGCGGCATGGCCGATGAAGACGGGGACGCGGACGCAGGTCGCGCTCACCTTGATCTTGGGGTCGAGGATCTTCTTCGTCTCGACGTTCAGCGCCCACTCGTCCCGCGTCGCGCCATCCTCCATGAAGGGGCCGATGTGCGGGATGACGTTGAAGGCGATCTGCTTGGAGAAGACGGACTTCTGCACCGGATCGTTGACGTAGATGGCGCGGGTCTGGCCGAACAGCTCGTCCATGCCCTCCTTGCCGGCGTCCGAGGCCGCCTGGTAGGTGGAGACGACGACGCGGCTCACCGTGACCTGCTCGTGCAGGGGCTTCAGCGCCATGGCCAGCAGGATGGCAGCACCGCCGGGGCTGGCGACGATGTTCTTCTTCGCGTAGCCGGCGAGCGCGTCGGCGTTGACCTCCGGGACCACCAGCGGGACGTCGGGGTCCATGCGGAACTGCGGGCTGGCGTCGATCACCACGGCGCCCGCCGCGGCGGCGCGCGGTGCGTGGGCCGCCGAAACCTTGGCGTCCGCGGCGAACAGCGCGATGTCCACGCCCTTGAAATCGAAGCGGCCGACGTCCTCGACCTTCAGCACCGCGTCCTCGCCGAAGGACACCTCCTTGCCGACCGCGCTGTCGGCGGCCAGGGCGATCACCGCGTCGGCCGGGAACCGGCGGTCGGCGAGGGTGGTCAGCATTTCCCGTCCGACGTTGCCGGTGGCGCCGACGACCGCGACTGTGTAGCCCATGGCGGTTAATCCCTGTGATATGCGGTGCGAAGAGGGCTTGAGGTATGCGGTTCCCAATGGAATTGCAACAGCGCCCGCGTTGTGACACCGTGTCCGCCCTATCACGACCGCGACCGGCACACCGGGGCATGGCCACTCCGCTCGAAGACATCATCGCCAAGGCGATCAAGGACGCGGACAAGTCCTTCTTCAACGAGGACTACACCAAGCAGGCGCGTTCGGTGATGAACGCGCTGAAGAAGGCCGGGTATGAGGTCGCTCCGGTCCGCCCGCCCGAGGGGCTGGTGGAATGGGCCAAGGAGAACATCCCCTTCGGCCGGCTGCGTCCGGCGGAGCTGATTACCCAGATGTATTCGATGATGGTGGAGAATGTTCGCCGCTTCGACAAGTAATAGGCTGAACGGCGAAACCGGGTTTCGGCCCTGGTAATACCAGCTGCAGCAAAGCCCGTTAGTTTTCAGGCACTTCCCGCGGTGCGCCATTTTGGCCACGGCCAAGTCCCTGCCGTTGACTCGTGTGCGGTAGAGGCGTAATTCAATCGCCAAACACAGCAGGGCTTAAAACTTTCGGTCTCGCATCACCCGCCGTCGCGGCAACAGCCCTCCTTGCCGCGACCGGTCGCCGAACTGAGGACGACGCAATGGCAAACGGCAGCGGTCGGCCGCTCTCTCCGCATCTGCAAGTCTACAAACTCCCCAGGACCGCGCTCCTGTCCATCACGCACCGCATCACGGGCGTGGGGCTGGCCGTCGGTACCCTTCTGCTGACTTGGTGGCTGGTCGCCGCCGCCACCAGCCCCGCCGCGTACGAGCGCGCGCAGCACTTCATCGGCTCCTTCTTCGGGCTGCTGCTGATGTTCGGCTGGTCGCTGGCGCTCTACTATCACCTGTGCAACGGCATCCGGCATCTGGTGTGGGACGCCGGCAAGGCGTTCGAGCTGAGCGAGGCGGACCGCGGCAACCAGATCGTCATCGGTGCGGCGGCCGTGCTGACCGTGCTGACCTGGATCATCGGCCTGGCCGTGTGGTGAGGAGAGAAGACATGGCGTCCAACAGCAAGACCCTCCGCTCGCCGCTGCAGATCGCGCGCGGCCTGGGCTCCGCCAAGCACGGCACCGAGCATTGGTGGCACCAGCGCGTCACCGCCATCGCCCTGGTTCCGCTGACCATCTGGTTCGTCTTCGGCGTGATCCGCCATCTGGGCGCCGACCATGCGGCCTTCGTCGCGTGGCTGGAGTCGCCCTTCTCGGCGCTGATGATGGTGCTGACCGCCGTGGTCACCTTCCACCACGCCCAGGCCGGGCTGCAGGTGGTGATCGAGGACTACGTGCACAACGAGATGGCGAAGATCCTGAGCATCCTGGCCGTGAAAGCCCTGTGCTTCGTGCTGGGTGCCGCCTGCGTCATCGCCGTCCTCAAGATTTCGTTCGGAGCCTGACGAGCCATGGCCGCCTACGATATTATCGATCATTCCTATGACGTCGTCGTCGTCGGTGCCGGCGGTGCGGGCCTGCGCGCCACCTTCGGCATGGCCGAGAAGGGCCTGAAGACGGCGTGCATCACCAAGGTCTTCCCGACCCGCTCGCACACCGTGGCCGCCCAGGGCGGCATCTCGGCGGCGCTCGGCAACATGAGCGAGGACGACTGGCGCTTCCACATGTACGACACCGTCAAGGGGTCGGACTGGCTGGGCGACCAGGACGCCATCGAGTACATGTGCCGCGAGGCCATCCCGGCGATCATCGAGCTGGAGCACTACGGCGTGCCCTTCTCGCGCACGCCGGAAGGCAAGATCTACCAGCGCGCCTTCGGCGGCATGACCGCCCATTACGGCAAGCAGCAGGCCTACCGCACCTGCGCCGCCGCCGACCGCACCGGCCACGCCATCCTGCACACCCTCTACCAGCAGTCGCTGAAGCACGAGGCGGAGTTCTTCGTCGAGTATTTCGCGCTGGACCTCATCATGGAGGACGGCGTCTGCAAGGGCGTGGTGGCCTGGAACCTCGACGACGGCACCATCCACCGCTTCCGCGCCCAGCTCGTCGTTCTGGCGACGGGCGGCTACGGCCGCGCCTACTTCTCCGCCACCTCGGCCCACACCTGCACGGGCGACGGCGGCGGCATGGTGCTGCGCGCCGGCCTGCCGCTGCAGGACATGGAGTTCGTGCAGTTCCACCCGACCGGCATCTACGGCTCCGGCTGCCTCATCACCGAGGGCGTGCGCGGCGAGGGCGGCTACCTCACCAACTCCAACGGCGAGCGCTTCATGGAGCGTTACGCGCCGTCGGCCAAGGACCTCGCCTCGCGCGACGTGGTGTCCCGCTCGATGACCATCGAGATCCGCGAGGGCCGCGGCGTCGGTGAGCATAAGGACCACATCCACCTGCACCTGGAGCATCTCCCGCCGGAGATCATCCACCAGCGCCTGCCCGGCATCGCCGAGACGGCCAAGATCTTCGCCGGCGTGGACGTCACCAAGGAACCGATCCCGGTTCTACCGACGGTGCACTACAACATGGGCGGCATCCCCACCAACTTCCGGTGCGAGGTGGTCAACCCGACCGCCGAGGACCCGGATCGCGTTGTGCCCGGCCTGATGGCCATCGGCGAGGCGGCCTGCGTGTCGGTGCACGGCGCGAACCGCCTGGGCTCCAACTCGCTGCTCGACCTCGTGGTGTTCGGCCGTTCGGCGGCCATCCGCGCCGCCGAGATCGTCGAGAAGGGCAAGTCGGTGTCGTCGTCCGCCGCCGCGACCGACGTCGCCCTGGAGCGCTTCGACCGCATCCGCAACGCCAAGGGCTCCATCAAGTCGTCGGAGCTTCGCCTGGAAATGCAGCGGACCATGCAGAACAACTGCGCGGTCTTCCGCACCGGCGAGGTGCTGGAGGAGGGCGTCAAGCTCATCGACCAGACCTTTGCGAAGAAGAGCGACATGGCGATCAGCGACCGTTCGCTGGTCTGGAACTCCGACCTCGTCGAAGCCATCGAGCTGGACAACCTGCTGTACCAGGCGGTCGCCACGCTCCACTCGGCGAAGAACCGGCCGGAGAGCCGCGGCGCCCACGCCCGCGAGGACTATCCGGACCGCGACGACGAGAACTGGATGAAGCACACCGTCATCGAGGTGTCGGACAAGGGCGAGACGAAGATCGGGTACCGCCCGGTCCATCTCTACACCCTGACCGACGAGGTGCAGGTGTTCCCGCCCAAGGCCCGCGTCTACTAAGGCGGCAAGAGCAAGGCAAGGATACGAACCATGGTCGAATTCAACCTGCCCGCCAATTCCAAGGTCGGCGTCGGCAAGACCATCAACGCCGCCAGCGGCGCCAAGCGGGCGAAGACCTTCAAGATCTACCGCTGGTCGCCGGATGACGGGCAGAACCCGCGGGTCGACACCTACGTCGTCGACCTCGACAAGTTCGGCCCGATGATCCTGGACGCGATCATCTACATCAAGAACAACATCGACTCGACCCTGACCTTCCGGCGCTCGTGCCGCGAGGGCATCTGCGGGTCCTGCGCGATGAACATCGACGGCACCAACACGCTGGCCTGCCTGAAGGCCATCGAGGAGGTGAAGGGCGACGTCAAGATCTACCCGCTGCCGCACATGCCGGTGGTCAAGGATCTCGTCCCCGACCTGAAGCACATCTACGCCCAGCTCGCCTCGATCAAGCCGTGGCTGCAGTCGCAGTCGCCGGCCCCGAGCCGCGAGCGCCTGCAGTCGCCGGAGGACCGCGCCAAGCTGGACGGCCTCTACGAGTGCATCCTGTGCTTCTGCTGCTCGACCTCCTGCCCCAGCTACTGGTGGAACGGCGACCGCTACCTCGGCCCGTCGATCCTGCTCCAGGCCTACCGCTGGATCGTGGACAGCCGCGACGAGATGACGGGCGAGCGCCTCGACAACCTCGAGGATCCGTTCCGCCTCTACCGCTGCCACACCATCATGAACTGCACCAAGGCGTGCCCGAAGGGCCTCAATCCGGCCAAGGCCATCGCCGAGATCAAGAAGCTGATGGTTCAGCGCCGCTGATCCGTCCGTTTCGGTTCACCGATGAAGAACGGGGCGCCTCCGGAAGGGGGCGCCCCGTTTGCTTTGGCCTTTCGGCGGCGTCTCGGTTCACGCAAAGTCGGGATCGGTGGGCCGGGACGGCGGCAGGTCGTCGTTGGGCAGGGGGGAGGGCATGTCCTCCTGCGGGCCGGGGGTCGGCAGGTCCGGGTTGTCGGTCAGGGGCCCCGGGGTGGGAACGTCCTGGCCCGGCGGGGGGAAGGGCGGGGCCGCGCGCAGCGGCTGCGGAAAGGCGCTCGAATAGGTCCAGCCCATGGGTCGGTCGCTCCCGATGTGATGAGAATGTCCTGCATCAACCGTCCATCCGGCCCGTCTGCGCAGGTTGACCGGCGGCGATGAGGGGGTATGCTTTTCGAGGGAGCGAACCATCCGGATAGAACCAACCCGAAGCCAAAAAGGGAGAAGATCATGGGCAGCACGGCCGGTCAGGCGTTGAGCTACATCCAGGGCGAATGGATCGCGGGGAACCCCGCCATCGTCGGCCCGATGACTCACGCGCTCTGGCTGTCTTCGGTCGTCTTCGATGGCGCCCGCGCGTTCCAGGGCGTGGCCCCCGACCTCGACCGCCACTGTGCCCGTGTCGTGCGCTCCGCCCAGGTGATGGGCCTCGCCCCCATGCTGACCGCCGGCGAGATCGAGGAGCTGTGCTGGGACGGCATCCGCCGCTTCCCCAAGGAGGCCGAGCTGTACATCCGGCCCATGTTCTACGCGGAGGAGGGATTCGTCGCGCCCGACGCCGAGAGCACGCGCTTCGTCCTGTCGGTCTACGAGGCGCCGCTGCCCAGCGTCGCGGGCTTCACCGCCTGCCTGTCCAGCCGCCGCCGCCCGGTGCCGGACATGGCGCCGACCGAGGCCAAGGCCGCCTGCCTTTACCCCAACGCCGGGCTGGCGCTGAAGGAGGCGCGGGAGCGCGGCTTCGACAACGCCATCATGCTCGACCCCATCGGCAGCGTGGCGGAGTTCGCGACGGCCAACCTGTTCATCGCCAAGGACGGGGTGGTGCGCACGCCGGTGCACAACGGGACCTTCCTCAACGGCATCACCCGCCAGCGCGTGATCGCCCTGCTGCGCGACGACGGCGTGGCGGTGGAGGAGGCCACCCTGAGCCCCCGCGACGTGCTGGAGGCGGATGAGGTCTTCTCGACCGGCAATTACGCGAAGGTGGTGCCGGTCACCCGCGTCGAGGAGCGCGCCTTGCAACCCGGCCCCCTGGCGGCGCGCGCGCGCGGGCTCTATTGGGAGTTCGCCTTCCGCTGATCCGCTTCGGCTGACTCGGAATGCCGGTTTTCGGGCGGTATGCGGCCCGAAAGCCGGCTTGATAGATGGCCGGTTCCGCGGCATGATTCCTCCCAAGCGGTGAATCGGTCCGTCGAAGGACGCTGTCGGGGGGGAGATGATGCAATTCCGCGAACGCCGCCGCGTGATCCAGGTGATCCGCACCGTCTACGATCCGGACCTGAAGCGCGGTCGGTCGGAACTGGTCGGGAAGATCGACAAGGCCGCGCCCGTGGTCACCGACAGGCTTCAGAAAAGCTGCACGCCGGAGGAGTTGTCGGAGATCCTCACCTATCTGGACGACCGCCACAACCGCCTGCGCAACGAGGCGGTGCGCGCCGGGGCGGAAACCCTGCCGGCCCAGATGCGGGAGGCGGCGGAGTATTTCCGCACCCACCGTGACGACGACGCGCGGGCCTTCGCGACGGAAATCCGCTTGGCGTGGGAGGATTTGAAGACGGCCTTGCGTGAGGCCGGCTTTTCAAAGAGCAAGGTGCTGAAGAAGGCCGTCGACCGGGACAAGGCCCCAGAGAAGGCCCCAGAGAAAGCCGCTGAGAAGAAGGCCACGGCGAAGACGGAGGCGCCGACGCCATCCGTGTCTTTGACCGTGGACGGCGCGGCCGAGCCGGCGGCCGCACCGTCCCCCGCGGCACCGGTTCGCAAACCGCGCGCAAGGAAGGCGCGGACCGCGCCCGCCACTGCCGTGGCCGCTGAGGGGACGTCCTCCGACTCCGGCAGTGCCGGCTCCTCTCCCGCCGCCTGACGGTCGGATCGAGTCAACTGCCTTCGCGGATCAGCGCGCTGGCGGCGTTGCGGTGGTGAGTCAGTGCGCCGGTGAGGCGGGACAGCCAGGCATCGCCGCCCGTGCGGTCTGCGGGCAGGGAGCGGCGCCGTTGCGCGGAGCCCCGGCGGGCCTCGGCGGCCAGCCGGTCGTGCAGGCGAAGAGCGGCGGCGCGGGCGAGGGCGGCGTGACGCTCCGCCCCCTCCAGAAGCGCCGTCCGCACCGCGCTGCGGGGCGGTGCGTCGTCGTGGCGGCGTTCAAGCTCTTCCAGAAGGGATGAACGCCGAGGCGTTCCGCAGAGTCCGGTCATGGCCGGACGATAAGCTCTTCCGATGACGCAGTAAGGGATATTTGTCCTAGGACAGAGTGCCGCAGGGCTGACGCTTACTGGCTCGCCCAGACGATGCGGGCCATCCAGGCGACTTCGGCGCGCGGGATGCTGCGGTCCGGGTGGGCGCGGTTGATGGAAATCAGCTCGATCTTGGTGGCGGTTTCGCGAAGGAGTTGCTTCGCCATCACCTCGCCGCCCTTGGTGCGGACGACGACACGGTCGTTGCGCCGGATCTGTGCGGCAGGCGAGACGATGATGGTGTCGCCGTCGCGGTAGACGGGGTCCATGCTGTCCCCGGCGATCTCCAGAGCGTAGGCGTGGGGATCTCCGATGCTGGGAAACAGAAGCTCGTCCCAGCCCACACCCGAGGGAAAGCCGGCGTCGTCGAAGAAACCCGCGTTGCCCGCCTGCGCATAGCCGATGACCGGCACCCGCTGGAGCGAGCCGGCGCCCGCGGCATCGCCGACGAGGCTGACGAACTCCGACAGCGACGCGCCGGTCGCCTCCAGAACCTTGGACACGCTCTCCGTCGAGGGCCAGCGGAGCTTGCCGTCGCCGGTGGTCCGCTTGCTCTTGTTGAAGGTCGTCGGGTCCAGCCCCGCGCGCCGCGCGAGTCCGGAAGCCGACAGCCCGTGCTGGGCCGCGAGGCGGTCGATCGCCCGCCAAATGTCCGCATGTTTGAGCATGGGAGGATAATCACATAAACGAACCAGCCCGTCCCTAGGAACCTATTCATATTTTCCTTGACGAAGGACTTTAATCAGTACATAACGTGAACATGTGTTCGCCAGCCGCGCGTGCCGCGGCCCATCCGGCGCTCCGCCCGAGAGCGAAGCTGCGCCCGCGAACCCAGAAGCTGCAATTTCCAGGGAGACCTCACGCATGGTCCAGCACCGCAACACGTTCATGGTTCTGTCCGACGCCGCCGGGGAACCGTTCGGCAGCGCGGAGGAGGCGTGGTTCTGGTCGGTCCAGGCGCAGGACGCCAAGGCCGCCGGCGCGCGCATCGCCGCCGGTCGCGGGCTGATCCAGCGCCCGTGCGAGCCCGGCGACGTGCTGTGCGCGGTGGACCGGCTGTACCGCCGTCGCCTGCTGATCCGCGACCATCTGCACGTGCTGGTCCATTACGGGCGCCGCCTGATGGCGCCGGACCCGGCGCGTTACCGCGAGCAGCGCGCCCACACCCTGTGGCGGGAGGCGTTCGACCGGCTCCGCCCGGTGCTGCGCGAGAAGGGCATCGTTCAGTGAGCACGCCGCTGCCCCAGCCTTGCCAAGTGGAGTCCTGCCAAGTGGTGCCCTGCCGGGAGGGAGCGGACGCGCCGCGTGTCTGGGTGGTCTTCCGGGGCGAGGCGGAGCTGTGGTGGCTGCGTCTGCTGAAGCCGGGGTTCTGCCACTGCTTCGCGCTGCTGCACGATGGGCGCCACTGGGTGATCGTCGATCCGCTCTCGTCCTTCACCGACGTGTCGGTCCTCGATCTGCCCGCGGCCTTCGACCTGCCGGGCTGGTACCACGGGATGGGCATGGCGGTGACCCCGGCGACGGTGCGGCGCGGCCTGAATCGTCCGGCCCCCTGGGCTCCCTTCACCTGCGTCGAGGCGATCAAGCGCCTGCTGGGGCTGCACGCGCCCGGCATCGTGACGCCCTGGCAGCTCTACCGGCATCTGGCGAGGCCCGTCCCCGCGGCCTGATTCGCGCCGCCGCCGGCCCGTCCGCCTTCCCGACGCCCTTTCATGCAAGGGCCTGTTTTCGCATCACGGACAAGGACCCCTCGCCCATGGCGAACCTGTTCAAGGCGCCCCGGCCGGCGCCGCCGCCTGCGCCCGCGCCGGATCCTCAACCCACGCCGACGCCCGCCCCCGAGCCGGCGCCGGTGCCCGTGGCGGTCCCGGAGCCGGCTCCCGCCACGACGCCCTGGTGGAATGCGCCTCCGGACCCGCTTCCCGAACCCGCCGCCCCGGCGGTGGAGGCTTCCGCTCCCGTGGCCTCACCCGCCGGCGATCCGCCCGCCGCCGGCCCGGCTCCGGCGACGGAGGAGGAGAAGGACCCGGCCAAGGCCGCGGAGGCGCTGATCCAGCGGCGCAACCGGGGACGGGCGGGGACGGTCCAGACGTCCTGGCGGGGCGCGCTGGACGTCGGCGCGCTGGTGCCGCTGCGCAAGCGCCTGTTGGGGGAGTGAGGCCATGAAGGACACCACGCACGGCACTCCCCAAGGGGGCCGCAAGGGGGATGCCGCATCCACGTCGCCGAACGGGCCGGAGCGTCTGCTGGAGCGCTACCGGGCGGCGCGGGAGCGCCGGTCGGTCTGGGAAAGCCATTGGCAGGACTGCTACGACCACGCCCTGCCCAACGGGCAGCCCTTCCGCGGCGGCGGCATCCCCGGCGAACGGCGGGTGGACCGGCTGTTCGACGGCACCGCGCCGGACGCCGTGGAACAGCTCGCCGCCAGCCTGCTGGCCGAGTTGACCCCGCCCTGGTCGCGCTGGTTCGGGCTGCAACCGGGTCCGTCGCTGCCGGACGGGGAGCGCGACCGCGTGGCCCCGATGCTCGACCGCGCCGCCGGCATCGTGCAGGCGCATGTCGACCGCTCCAACTTCGCGGTGGAGATCCATCAGGCCTTCCTCGACCTCGTGACGGTGGGCACCGCCTGCCTGCTGATGGAGGAGGCCCCGCCCGGCGGCGCCTCCAGCCTGCGCTTCACCGCGGTGCCGCTGGCCGAGGCGGTGCTGGAGGAGGGGGCGGACGGGCGGCTGGACGGCACCTTCCGGCGCAGCGAGGCGACGCTGGCCCAGATCGAGCGCCGCTTTCCCGGCGTGACCATCCCGGACGCGGTGCGGGAACGCGGAGCCGCGGAGCCGGACAGCCGCTTTCCGCTGGTCGAGGCGGTGCTTCCGGACGGGCTGGCCTACCGCTGGACGGTGGTGCTGGACAGCGGCTTGGCCGATCCCGCCACGCTGGCCGAGGGGCGCTTCGCGCAATCGCCGTTCATCAACTTCCGCTGGTTGAAGGCACCGGGGGAGACCTATGGCCGGTCGCCGGTCATGAAGGCGCTGCCCGACATCAAGACCGCCAACAAGGTGGTCGAGCTGGTGCTGAAGAACGCCTCCGTCGCCGTCACCGGCATCTGGCAGGCCGACGACGACGGGGTGCTGAACCCCGCGACCATCCGGCTGGTGCCGGGGACGATCATCCCCAAGGCGGTGGGGTCGGCCGGGCTGACGCCGCTCGCCAACCCCGGCCGGTTCGACGTGTCGCAGCTCGTGCTCGACGACCTGCGGGCGCGCATCCGCCACGCGCTGCTGGCCGACCGGCTGGGGCCGCTGGACCAGCCGCGCATGACCGCGACCGAGGTGATCGAACGCTCCGCCGAGATGGCCCGGCTGCTCGGCGCGACCTACGGGCGGCTCCAGGCGGAGCTGCTGACCCCGCTGGTGCTGCGCGCCGTCGGCATCCTGCGCCGCCGCGGCGAGATCCCGGACATCGCGGTGGACGGGCGCACGGTCGCGCTGCAGCACCGTTCCCCGCTGGCCCAGGCGCAGGCGCAGCGCGACGTCCAGGCGACGCTGCGCTGGCTGGACACCGCCCGCCAGCTCGGGCCGGAGGCGCTGTCCGCGGTGGACGTCGCGGCGACCGCGCGCTGGCTGGGCGAGGCCTTCGGCGTGCCCGCCAAGCTGGTGCGGGCGGAGGCGCCCCATGGCTGATCCGGCGGAGTGGAACAACGGCGGCTGGGCTTGGCTGGATGGAGCCTCGCCCGCCGAGGCGGTTCCGGCCGGCGATCCGGCGTCCAGCTTCGCCCGCTGCTTCGCCGGGCCGGACGGGGAGCGGGTGCTGGACACGCTGAAGGCGATGACGCTCGAACGCACGCTCGGCCCCGACGCCTCCGACGCCGCGCTGCGCGACCTGGAGGGCCAGCGCCGTCTGGTCGCCCTCATCCTCGCCCTGACCGCCCGTGGGCAGGGCGCCTAAAGTCTTTCATCGATAAGGAGCTATCCATGGCCGAGAACCTGCTGACGTCGACCGTTCCCGGCGCCCCGCCCGCGGTGCCCGAGAAGTTCCGCGATCCGGAAACCGGCGCGGTGCGCGTGGAGGCGCTGCTGAAGTCGTATCTGGAGCTGGAGCGCAAGCTGTCCGCTCCCGCCCCGGCCCCCGACCACCCCCACGACAGCGGTGAGCGGCCCGACCTGCTGGCGGCGCCGGGCGTGCCCGATGGGCCGGAGGGCTATTGCATTGCCTGCGACCACGGGCTGTTCGAGCCGGACCCGGCGATCAACGGCCGCCTGCACGGCGCCGGCTTCACGCCGGACCAGGCGCAGCTCGTCTACGACCTCGCCGCCGAGCGTCTGGTCCCGCTGATTCAGGAGCTGGCCGCCGAATTCCAGGCGGAACGCGAGGTCGAGCGGCTGTCCGCCCAGTTTGGCGGGGCCGAGCGCTGGCGGGAGGTGTCGCGGCAGCTCCACGCTTGGGCGGTGAAGAACCTGCCGTCCGCCGCGGTGGAGGGGCTGTCGACCACCTATGAGGGGGTGATGGCGCTTCACCGGATGATGACCGGCGGCGAGCCCGCCGCCCTGTCGATGCCGGCCGGCGCGCCGTCCGCCGGCGGGGAGGCGGAATTGCAGGCGCTGATGCGCGACCCCCGCTATTGGCGGGACCGCGACCCGGCGGTGGTGTCGAAGGTGACCGACGGGTTCCGGCGCCTGTATCCGACCGCCTGATCAGTCACCGGACCGGCGGCGCGGCGTGCTTCGCGGGAGGAGCCATGGTGGGGCCTGCGAACCCACGCCGCGCCGGATGGGCGAAATGTCGCAGCCGGTTTGAAAAGGACGAAGGGGGACCGGGGCGGGCAACTTGACCGTTGCGTGTTTGAAATAAAAAAGCGACGCTTTCGCGCAGAATGACAACCGCCCGGAAGCAGCCGGGTGTGACGATTGCCGTCGGGACCGTGATGACGCTGCGCCGCAAGATCCGCTGGCTGACCTGGATCGGCCTGATCGGCTGCCTGATGGCGGCAATCCCGGCGCTTTACCTGCTGCGCAGCGGTTTGATCACGGAGCGGGGACGGCTGACCCACGCGTTGGTTGGCTCGGCCCACGCCATGCTTGGCGAGATCAACGCGTCCATCGAGGCGGGCGCCTTGGCGCGGGACGAGGGCCAGGGGCAGGCGCGGCTGGCGCTGCGGGCGCTGGGGCGCGATCCCTTCCATGTCAGCGTGTTCACCGACGGGCGCGTGCCCGAGGGCTGGATGGGTGAGGGGCATTCGGTCCGGGCCAGCCTGACCTTCGAGCCCTGGGGCTGGGCCATCGCGGCGGCCAGCGGGACTGACGACCTCGACCGTGAGTTCGCCATGGAGGCCCTGGCCTTCGTCCTGTTCATCACCGTTCTGCTGGTGCTGAGCTGGCCGCTGTCGGTGTTCCTGTCGCAGCATGTGCTGGGCCCCATCGAGGCGCTGTCGGAGCGGATGGAGCGGCTGACCGAAGGGCAGACCGGCATCGACATCCCCGGCCGCGACCGCAAGGACGAGTTCGGCGCCATGGCCCGCGCCATGGATTATTTCCGGCAGGCCGCCGAGGCGTTGATCGTGCGCGACGAGCGGCTGTTCGGCATCATGAACAACATCGGCGAAGCCATCGTGCTGGTCGGCGAGGACGGGGTGGTCGAGGAGCACAACCCCGCCGCCGTCGCGCTGTTCGGCGTGCCCGCGGAGCGGCTCGACGGCCATCGCTTCGCCGACCTGTTCGCCGAGGAGGACCGCGAGCGGGTCGCCCGGCTGCTCGGGCTGGGAGCGCCGGGCGGGGACGGTGCGGCAGGACCGGGGACCGGCGGCCGCACGGAGCGCGCCGAGGAGCTGGTGATCGAGCGGGCGGATGGGCGGATCGACGCCTCGCTCTCCCTGTCCTGCCTGGACGTGCAGGGGCGGCGCAGCTACGTCTGCGCGCTGGCCGACATGACGGAGCGGCTGCGCCACGAGCGGGAGCTTCTGCGGCTGGCCACGCGGGACCGGCTGACTGGCCTGCCGAACCGCGCCCTCATCGAATCGCTGCTCGACACTTCGATCGAGCGGGCGCGCCGCCATGGCCGGGGCTTCGCGGTGCTGTGCCTGGACCTGTCGCGCTTCAAGCTGATCACCGACACGCTGGGCCACCATGCCGGGGATCTGCTGCTGCAGGAGGTGGCCTCGCGGATCGTCGTCACGGTGCGGGCCAGCGACACGGTGGGGCGCATCGGCACCGACGACTTCGCGGTGATCCTGGACGAGGTGGGCGAGGCGAAGGAGGCGGAGATCGCCGCCCAGCGCATCCTGGCTGCTTTCGACGAGCCGGTGCTGCTGATGGGGACGGAGCATTACGTCCGTCCGTCGATCGGCATCGCCCTGTTCCCCGACCATGCCGACAGCGCGCAGGAACTCATCCGCTCCGCCGACACGGCGCTCTATGCGGTCAAGCGGGCCGGCGGCAAGCGCCACGCCTTCTTCCGCAAGGAGCTGGCCGACCAGGCGCACCGCCATCTGGCGCTGGACCGCGACCTGCGGGCGGCGCTGGCGCGCGGGGAGTTCCAGCTCCACTATCAGCCCAAGGTTTCGCTGATCGACCAGTCGCTGGAGGGGTTCGAGGCGCTTCTGCGCTGGGACAAGCCCGGCTTCGGCATGATTTCACCCGGCGAGTTCATTCCGGTCGCCGAGGACACCGGTTTCATCGTGCCGCTCGGCGACTGGGTGCTCGACGAGGCGTGCCGCCAGTTGCGTGAGTGGATCGACCGCGGGCTGGAGCCGGTGCCGGTGGCCGTCAACATCTCGCCGCGCCACCTGCGCCAGCGCTCCGCCGAGGATTTCCGCCGCATCATCGACCGCCACCGCCTGTCGCCCGATCTCGTCGAGCTGGAGATCACGGAGGGCGCGGTGATGCAGGACATGGACCACGCTCTGTCCGTGCTGGCGGCGCTGAAGGCCATGGGCATCCGCGTGGCGGTGGACGATTTCGGCACCGGCCACTCCTCGCTGAGCTACCTGAAGCGGCTGCCGGTGACGACGCTGAAGATCGACCGCTCCTTCGTGAACGGCGTGCCGAGCGAGCGGGAGGACAACGGCATCGTCTCCACCATCATCGCCATGGCCGACATGCTGGGGCTGGACGTGGTGGCGGAGGGGGTGGAGAAGCAGGAGCAGGCCAATTTCCTGCGCCACCACAATTGCACCCTGGTCCAGGGCTGGCTGACCGGGCGCCCGGTTCCCGCCGGTCAGGCCGCCGACCTGCTGGCCATGCGCCTGCGCCGGTCGGCGTGAGATCCGGAAGAACCGGGGGCCGTCGCCCCCGGTCCGTCCTCCCGATTCGGCCCTGACGTCAGCGCAGCGCGCCCTTGACGTCCTCGTACTTGTCCTTCTGCCAGGACTCCAGGCCCTTGAGGTCGTTCTCCGTCATGTCGACGGTCAGGCGCTTTCCCTTCATGTGCAGCCGCTCCAGCGGCAGGACGACGTCCTTGTCGCTGAAGTCGGCGATGTGATCGACGTCGATCACCGCGAAGGTCTGGCCGCCCTTGCGGACGATGCCCTCGATTTCGGCGATGTCCTTGCCGTCGCTGCCGTAGACGTCCTTCCCCTTGAGCTGGGCCGCGGTCATCTTCGCGACCGCCGGGTCGAGCGATCCGTGGGTGGCGGCGACCTGCCCGGTCGCCTTGTTGCTCGGGACCTCCTTGGCGGTGGTTCCGGACGTGCCTTCGGCCAGGGCCGGCGTGGCGAGCAGAAGCGCGGCGACGCCACAGGCGGTGATGATCGTCTTCATGAAGCGTATTCCTTTTTTATGCCGTGTTTTCGGGCCGTTGAGGCCAACCATTCAACAGCGTGGCTCCGGGGGATATTCCATGCCCCAAGGGAGTACCGCGCCAAGGGGATGATTGTTCGATAAAGGAAAATATTCTTGACATGAAAGGGCGCATGTCCTAGAAACACTCTTGCCAACGCCCGTCGTGCGTCCCCTCACACGATGGGCCGCGGCATCCCGAACCTCCCTCCATGCCTGTCCTGAAAGGGGCTGACCGGACAACCGAAAGGCCCGGCCAGCCCCTTTCTTTTTTCGCGCTTCGCCCGCGGCCGGGCGCGCGTCCCCTCGTCCTGTTCCGGGATCGGGCGCGCCTGACAACCGGGTGGCGGAATGCTTCCCGCCGGACGGAACCCCCGCAGAACGCGAAAGGAATACAATCCAATGTCCACCTCGGTCACCCAGGCTTTCGTCAAGCAGTTCGAACGCGAAGTGCACGACGCCTACCAGCGCATGGGCTCCAAGCTGCGCAACACGGTGCGCACCAAGAACAACGTCCAGGGCGCCTCCACCGTCTTCCAGAAGGTCGGCAAGGGCACCGCCTCGACCAAGGCGCGCCACGGCGCGGTTCCGGTGATGAACCTGGACCACACGCCGGTCGAATGCACCCTCTACGACTTCTACGCCGGCGACTGGGTCGATCGGCTGGACGAGCTGAAGACCAACATCGACGAACGGCAGATCATCGCCAGCGCCGGCGCCTACGCGCTGGGCCGCAAGACCGATGAACTCATCCTGGGTGAGTTGAACCGCTCCACCAACTACGCGGGTGCGTCCAGCGACGGGCTGACCAAGGCGAAGGTGTTGACGGCCTTCGAGAAGCTGGGCGAGTCCGACGTGCCGGACGACGGCCAGCGCTACGCCGTCGTCGGCTGGAAGCAGTGGAGCCAGCTTCTGGGCATCGACGAGTTCGCCAGCACCGAATATGTCGGCGCCGACGAGCTGCCCTGGCGCGGCACCCAGGCCAAGCGCTGGCTGGGCACGCTGTGGATGCCCCATTCCGGCCTGAAGGCGGAGGGTGGCGTTCGGCTGTGCCACTGGTACCACAAGACGGCCATCGGCCACGCCTCCGGTTCCGACGTGAAGACGGACATCTCGTGGCACGGCGATCGGGCCGCGCATTTCGTGAACAACATGATGTCGCAGGGCGCCGGCCTGATCGACGCGGCGGGCGTCGTCACCATGCGCTGCCTGGAAGCCTGACGCCCTCCCTGCCGACGATCGAAACGGAGTTTTCCCATGGCCTATCTTCCGAAGGACCTGAGTGTCCTCGCCTACGCCAACGGCTTCACCCTGTGGCACTACACGACGCCGGACGCCGCCGCGCTGGTGGACAACAGCGGCTATTTCAACGGCGCGTCCGACCTGCTGCGCAGCGGCGACATGATCCTGGCCAACACCGGCACCGCCGGGGCGCCCGCCGCCGGCGTCCTCGTCGTCGCCGCAAACGCGGCGGGGGTGGTGGACGTCGCCAACCTGTCGCCCTTCGGCGCGTCCAACACCGACTGACGACCCCTTTCCCACCCACATTCTGGAGACAGCATCATGACCGTTTCTTCCGGTTGTTCCTGGCTGGTTCCCACCGGCGCCGTTCTCGCGTTCGGCGGCGCCAGCGCCCCCGACGGCTATCTGTTCTGCGACGGCAGCCTGCTCGACTACGCCAGCCACCCCGCCCTTGCGGCGATCCTGGGCCGGACGTTCAGCGGCGCCTCCGACGCCACCGGCACCTTTCGTGTCCCCGATCTGCGCGGGCGCGTGCCCGCCGGCCTGGACGGCATGGGCGGCACCGCGGCCAACCGCGTGACCTCCGCCGGAGCCGGCATCGACGGCACGACCCTCGGTGCGGCGGGCGGCGAGCAGGTCCACACCCTGACCATCGAGGAGATGCCGAACCACAGCCACGATGTGATGTGGTTCAAGATGGGAAACAACTTCGCGGGCGGCAACGGCGCCATTCCCC
Organism: Azospirillum argentinense; assembly: GCF_000632475.1. Taxonomy (NCBI): domain Bacteria; kingdom Pseudomonadati; phylum Pseudomonadota; class Alphaproteobacteria; order Rhodospirillales; family Azospirillaceae; genus Azospirillum; species Azospirillum argentinense. The sequence goes on along the minus strand of NZ_CP007793.1, from coordinate 2,506,453 downwards.
AGCGTCAGCAAACCTCGAGCGTCGGCGGCGGCCAGCCGCACAACACCGTGCAGCCGACCCTGATCCTGAATTACGTCATCAAGACCTGATCACGGCTCACGCCAAGCCGGGGCGTTCAGGCGCCCCGGCATCCTTCCTCTGTTTCGAAGGATCGATCCCATGGCATTGACGGCTATCGGGCTGTGCAGCCGCGCGCTCATCAAGATCGGGGCGACGGCGATTACCGCCTTCGACGAGGGCACCGCCGAGGCGGAGGTCGCGGGGGCGCTCTTTGAGCCGGCACGCGACGCGCTGCTCTCCGCCAACGCCTGGAGCTTCGCCACCCGGCAGGCGCGGCTGGCGCGGCTGGCCGACGACCCGGTCGCCGATTACGGCGTAGCCTTCCAGCTTCCCGCCGATTTCCTGCGCGCGCTCGGCGCCGGGGCGGGCGGGCGGGGCCGCGGGCTGGACTACCGCATCGCCGGGCGGGCGCTGCACGCGGCCTCCGACGCGGTGGTGCTGACCTATGTCGGGCGCCCGGCGGAGGAGGACTTTCCCGCCTTCTTCGATCAGGCGCTGATCGCCCGGCTGGCCGCGGAGTTCTGCATCCCGCTGACCGAGAGCACGAGCCGGGCGGAACTGCTGCAGCGGCTGGCCGAGAGCGAGTTCCGCCGCGCCCGCCAGATTGACGCCCTGCAGGACAGCCAGCCGGGCTTCGAGGATTTCACCCTGATCGACGCGAGGGGCTGATGGCGCGGGTTCGTCAGGTGAAGACCAACTTCACGGCGGGGGAGATTTCCCGCCGGCTGCTCGGGCGCGGCGACCTGCGCGCCTACGACAACGGGGCGCTGGCGCTGCGCAACCTGTTCATCCACCCGACGGGCGGGGTGACGCGCCGCTCCGGCCTCGCCTTCGTCGATCCGGCCCGCGGCGACGGGCGGCTGGTCGCCTTCGAGTTCAACACCGAGCAGACCTATCTGCTGGTCTTCTCCGAGGGGCGGATCGACGTCTATGGCAACGACACGCCCATCGCCAGCGTGGAGGCCCCGTGGACCGCCGCCCAGCTTCCCCAGATTACCTGGACGCAGAGCGCCGACACGCTGCTGGTCTGCCACCCCGACGTGCCGCCGCGCAAGCTGACCCGCAGCGGCGCCGACGCCTGGGCGCTGACCGGCTGGAGCTACGTCGCAGAGGGGGAGCGGGTGGCGATGCCCTTCTACCGCTTCGCCGACCCGGCCGTGACGCTGACCCCGTCGGGCACCGACGGGCTGGTGACGGTGACCGCCTCCGCCCCGGTCTTCGACCCGAAGCAGGAGGGGGCCCGCCTGCGCATCCAGGGCAAACAGCTCCGCGTCGAGGGGGTGGTGTCGGCGACCCAGGTCACCGCGACGGCGCTGGAGACGTTGGCGGGAACCGCCGCGACGACGGCCTGGGACGAGCAGTCCTTCTCGCCGCTGCGCGGCTGGCCGGTGTCGGCGGCCTTCCACCAGGACCGTCTGGTCATCGGCGGGTCGCGCGACCTGCCCAACCGGCTGTGGCTGTCGCGCTCCGCCGACCTGTGGAATTTCGACCTGGGCACCGGGCAGGACGACGAGGCCATCGAGTTCGGCATCCTGTCCGATCAGGTGAACGCGGTGCGCGCCGTCTTCTCCGGGCGGCATCTCCAGGTCTTCACCTCGGGCGCGGAATACATGGTGTCGGGCGATCCGCTGACCCCGCAGAACATCCAGGTCCACCGGCAGACGCGCATCGGCTCCCCCGTCGACCGCTCCGTCCCGCCGCGCGACGTTGACGGGGCCACCCTGTTCGTGTCGCGCAACGGGCGGGAGATCCGCGAATTCCTCTACACCGACACCGAGGCCGCCTATCAGGCCAACGATCTGGCGCTGCTGGCCCGTCATCTGGTGGTGAGGCCGCGCGACCAGGATTACGACCAGGGCCGCCGGCTGATGTTCGTGGTGATGGAGGACGGCGCGCTGTGCGCCCTGACCGTCTACCGGCTGGAGCAGGTGACCGCCTGGACCCGGCTGGAGACCGATGGGGCGGTGCGCTCCGTCGCGGTGGTCGGGGACGAGGTCTACGCGCTGGTCGACCGCGCCGGGCGGTGGAGCGTGGAACGCTTCGACGACGCTTTGAACCTCGACGCCGCGCTGGTCGGCGACCATGAGGCCCCGACCGCGGTGTGGAGCGGGCTGGACCATCTGGAGGGGCGCAGCGTCGCGGTGGTCGCCGACGGCACGGTGCGAGCCGACGCCACCGTCGCCGCGGGAAAGATCGTGCTCGACCCACCGGCCCGCCACGTCGAGGCCGGTCTGCCCTACAGCCACCGCATCGAGCCGCTGCCGGTCAGCCTGCTCGGTCAGGCGGGCGGAACCGACGCGGTGCGGCTGGTCTCCGTCGGCTTCCGGCTGGAGGAGACGGCGGCGCTGCACGCCGATCTGGGGCGCGGCCTTCAGGAATTGCCGCTGCACCGGACGGGGCCGCAGCCCGCGGGCGGCGTTCCGGCGCTGGTCTCCGGCGACCGCAAGCTGCGGGCGCTGGGCTGGCGGCGCGACAGCGACCGGCCGCTGTGGAGCATCCGGCAGGACGCGCCGCTGCCCTTCACGCTTTTGTCCGTAACCATGGAATTGAGGGTGAACGACTGATGGGCGGAATCACGACCCTGGCCACGACGGCGCTGCCGCTGGCCAACGCCGTCGCCGACACGGTGGACCGCGTCTCCGGCACTTCGGACAGCGCGCGCCGGCAGCAGGCCGCCGACGAGCGCCGCTACGCCTATCAGACGGAGCAGCAGCGCCTGCAATGGCAGCGCGAGGACGAACTGCGCCGCCAGGACCAGGAGCTTCAGCGCCAGAAGGAGGAGCAGGCCCGCGCCGAGGCGGAGCGGCAGCGCGCCCGCGAGATGGACTGGCTGGCGCAGAGCCAGAACCTGGCCGCCCAGCAGCTCCGCACCGGGCAGGCCGCCACGCTGGCGGACAAGGAAGGGGACGCCCGCACGCGGCTGGCCCAGATGTCCGCCGCCGCGCAATCCGACGAGCGGCGGCGCGTGGACGCCCTGCGCCGCACCGTGGCGCGCACCCGCGCCACGCTCGGCTCCAACGGGGTCAGCGCGGCGGACGGCTCCGGCGAGGCGATCCTGCTCGGCGTCGTTAAGGACAGCGCCGCGGAGCGCGGGGAGGCGGAGGGGGCCGACCGGCTGAAGCGCGAGGCCATCCAGCAGGAGGTGGACAGCGTGCGCCGACGCAACCTGCTGGAACAGGCGCAGCTCGCCGAGCGCCAGCGGCTGGAATTCATGAGCCGCTTCTACTGACGCTTCCGCCCCGCCGAATCTTTTCGTTCCACGCAGCAGGAGGGGCGCACCCATGCCCAGCGCAATCGACGTTCCGCGCGGCAACCCGCGCGTCCAGTATCTTGCCGACGGCGTGCAGACGGACTTTACCTTTCCGTTCCCGGTCTTCGAGGACGGCGACCTTCAGGTCTTCCTGGGCGCGGCGCGGCAGACCACCGGCTATGCGGTGAGCGGCGCCGGGGAAACCGCGGGCGGCGCGGTGGCCTTCACGGAGCCGCCGGAGGCCGGGACGCCCGTGCTGCTGCGCCGCCGCCTGCCCATCGAGCGGATGAGCGATTTCCTGGAGAGCGGGCCGCTTCCGGCCTCCAGCCTCAACCGCGAGTTCGATCAGCTGACCGCCGCGCTCCAGCAGGTGGCCGGCGATCAGGAACTGATGCTGCGCTACACCGACACCGACCTGCCGGCCTCCAACCGCTTGCCGGAGCGGGTGGTGCGGGCAGGGCAACTCCTGGCGTTCGATACGCTGGGCAACCCGATCGCCCGCCCGCCGGTGGACGAGGAGGCGCTGTCCACCTTCGTCGCCCCCGGCGCCGGCGCGGTGCGCCGCCCGGTGCGGGAAAAGCTGGCCGACGCCCTGTCGGTGAAGGATTTCGGTGCGGTCGGCGACGGGATCGTGGACGACACGCGGGCGATCCAGGCCGCGCTGACCAGCGCGGACGCCATCCATGTGCCGCCGGGCACCTACCGGATCACCAACACGCTGACGGTGGGCTACGGCCAGACTCTGTATGGCGCCGGGCAGAGGTCGGTCATCGCCGGCGCCTCGGCCGCGTTCGACCTGATCCATCTGCCGGACGGCTACGCCACGGTGAGCGGCCTGCGGCTGGAGAAAGGGGACGCCGCGGTGAGGCTGTTCGGGCGGGACGGCCCCTGCGTGCACAACACGCTGAGCGACCTGACCATCTGGGACCCGCGGGTCGGGCTGCTGTTCGACGGCCACACCGATCCCAACCGGCCCTGCTACTGGAACATGGTGTCGCGGGTTCTGGTGGCCCGCCCGTCGCTGCACGGGGTGTGGCTGACCCGGACGGGGGAGGGCGACACGCCCAACGCCAACCGCTTTTCCAGGGTGCGCGTCTATTCCCTGTCGGCGCCCATCGCCGGCTGCGGCTTCTTCGTGGAGCAGGGCAAGTACAACAACAGCTTCCAGGACTGCGAGGCCAACCTGTCGACCATGGCGCTGGCCTGCTTCCGCGTCGGCGCCAACACCGACAAGACGCTGATCCTGAACTTCTACGCCGAATCGCTGGGCGGCGTGCCCAACGTGCAGCTCGACGCAGGGTCGGTGGAGACGGCCATCGTCAATCTGCTGTCGATGTCCGCCGGCCCGGCCATCTACGACCTTTCGGGCGGCCGCTACACGGCGGTGAACGCCGGTTATCCGGAAAAGAACCGGCTGGCGCGCAGCCGCGTCTCCGAACTGGTCGTCGAAGCCCTGCGCTACGACACCGAATATGTGGAGCCGCAGGGCGGCGGGGTGGTCGCGCTGGACCTCGCCAGCTCCGTCTATCTGGTCAGCGCCTACAGCGGCGACGTGGAGCTTCGGCTGCCGGCGGCGGACGCGGCCAACGGCCACGCGGTGACGGTGAAGCGGACGGACGCCTCCGTCCACCGACTGACCGTCACCGAGGACGGCGGGCCGGGACCGGACGGCCGGACGGTGGCGCTGGGCAACCGCTACGACTTCGTGACCATGGTCTCGAACGGGGCCGGCTGGTGGGTGGTGGCCGGCAACAACCGCCCGGGCAACGCCTATTTCCACGACCGGCCGGGCCTGTTCGAGCCGGACCTGAACCAGGCGCTGTATCTGGTCAGCGCCTTCAATGGCGCGGTCACGGTGCGGCTGCCGCCGCCGGGGGCGCTGCACGCGGTCGGGCGCACGGTGACGGTCAAGAAGGCCGACGTGTCGGGCAACCCGGTCACCGTCACCGTGCAGGGCGGCGGCGGTCCGGACAACGCTCCGGTGACCCTGGGCGCCACCGGCAGCGCGGTTACGGCGATGTCCAACGGCGCCGGCTGGCACATTCTGGGCCGGGTGGCGTGATGGAGGCGGAAACGCGCAAGAAGGGTTTCTTCGCCTTCGTCCAGGACTGGAACCGGCAATCGGAGCTGACCACCCCCCGCCACCATCTGCAGATCGCCGCGTGGCTGGAACGGCAGGCGGTGGGGGTCGGGACTGTCGGCATCGGGTCCTTAGGAATGGGGCCGCGCCTGCTGCTGATGGCCTTCCGCGGGGCGGGCAAGTCGTCCATCGTCGGCCTGTTCGCGGCCTGGATGCTCTACCAGGACCCCAACCGGCGGCTGCTCGTCCTGGCGGCGGACCTGAAGCTGGCCAAGAAGATGGTGCGCAACGTCAAGCGCATCATCGAGCGCCATCCCGACACCCGCGGCCTGAAGCCCCCGGCGAAGGAGCGCGACCAGTGGGCGGCCGACCAGTTCACCGTGGTGCGGGCTCAGGAGTTGCGCGACCCCTCCATGGTGGCGGCGGGTGTGGTTGGCAACATCACGGGCAGCCGCGCCGACGTGGTGATCTGCGACGACGTCGAGGTGCCGCGCACCTCCGGCAGTCCGGGCAAGCGCGCCGACCTGCGCGAGAGGCTGGCGGAGATCGACTATCTGCTGGTGCCGGGCGGGGTGCAGCTCTATGTCGGGACGCCGCACAGCTACTACTCCATCTACGCGGAGGAGCCGCGGGCGGAGGCCGGGGAGATGCGGCCCTTCCTGGACGGCTTCGCGCGGCTGGTCCTGCCGGTCTACACCGACGGTCCGGACGGCCGGCGCCGCTACGCTTGGCCGCAGCGCTTCGGCGAGGCCCACGTCAACCGCATCCGCAAGACGACCGGCCCCAACAAATTCACCAGCCAGATGCTGCTGCAGCCGGTCAACGAGGCGGAGGGCTTCCTCGACCCCGACCGGCTGGGCCGCTACGACGGCGAACTGGAATACCGGGAGTCGGCGGGGCGGGCGGTGCTGACGCTCAACGGCCTGCGCATGGCCTCCGCCTCCTGCTGGTGGGACCCGGCCTTCGCGCGGCCGGCGGCGGAGGGCGGCAAGCCCGGCGATTCCAGCGTCGTCGCCGCGGTGTTCGGCGGGGCGGACGGGCGCTTCTACCTGCACCGCGTGCTCTACCTGTCGGTGGACCCCGGCGATCCGGACACCGAGGCGGAGCAGCAGTGCCTCCAGGTCGCTCGCTTCCTGGAGCGGCATCACCTGCCGGCGGTGCATGTGGAGATCAACGGCATCGGGCGCTTCCTTCCCGGTCTGCTGCGCAAGGCGCTGCGCACGGAGAAGGTCGGCGCCGCCGTGGTCGAGGAGGCCAGCCGCCGCGCCAAGGCGCTGCGCATCCGCGAGGCGTTCGACGCCCTCCTGGCCGACCGCCGGCTGCTCGCCCACGCCGTGGTGTGGGAGACGCCCTTCATCCGCGAAATGCGCGAATGGTCGCCGGACGGGCGCTACACGGGCCGCGACGACGGGCTAGACGCGGTGGCCGGGGCGCTGTCCTGCGAACCCTTCCGCTTCGACCGCCAGCCGGCGCCGGGGCGCAAGCCGGACTGGCGCGCCGCGGCGGCGTTGCCCCCAGTGGAGGACTGGGGCGTGTGACCATGCACGCGAAGTCCCGCGGGCCCGCGAAGTCCCATGGTTCGACGGGCCGCCTTCCCTGACCGGAGGGCGGCCCTTTCTTTTTGCTTTTTTTTGGAGAACGGAGATGCAGGAGTCCATCGACCTGTCCTGGTGGATCACGGCGGTCGAGTTGCCGGTCATGGGCGGGCTGTTCTGGCTGATCGCCCGGCTGCGCCGGGATGCGGAAGCCGCGCTGGAGACGGTGCGGGCGCGCGCCGAGACCGCCCAGGCGCAGGTCCGCGAGAGCTTGGCCGCCTACAAGCTGGAGGTCGCCAAGACCTACGTCTCGGTCGCGACGCTGAAGGATGTGGAGCGGCGGCTGACCGACCATCTGCTGCGCATCGAGACCAAGCTGGAAAACGGCTGCGCGCCGTTCGCCCAGCCCTACGTTCCGCCCTACGGCGACGGAGGCCGCCGATGAGGGGGCGCGTCCTGAAACCGGAACCCGGACCGGCGGCTCCCCCGCGGGGGCCGTCCGCCGACACGCCCGGCCAAGCCATCGACACGCTCGCCCGCACCCTGTGGGGGGAGGCGCGCGGCGAATCCGTGCGGGCCATGGAGGCGGTGGCGTTGGTCGTGATGAACCGCGTCGGCCGGGCGCGCGACCATGGAGGGTGGTGGTGGGGCAATGACGTCGTCGCCGTCTGCCGTCTGCCGGGGCAATTTCCCTGCTGGGACCCGGACGCGCCGGGGCGGCTCGGGCTGCTGTCGGTGACTGCCGCTGACCCGGTCTTCGCCGCGGCCCGGCGGATCGCCCGCCGCGCGGTGGCCGGTCTGCTCGACGATCCGACCGGCGGCGCGACTCACCTGCACCGGGCGGGTGAAAACCCGCAATGGGCGCAAGGGCGCAGCGTCTGTGCCGAGATCGGCGGGATCCAGTTCTACAACGACGTCGAATGACGCCTCGTGCGGCACCGGCGTCCCCCCGACGCGTTCCGGCGGGCCGGACATCCGGGTCCGGACCGCCGCCGCGGAAGGAGAGGGTGGAGCGGACCGGTCAGGCGGCTTCCTTGATCATCGCCAGATAGATCTTCCAGGCCGTCTCGACCGAGACGCCGCCGGCGCGCGACCCGGCGGCCAGCATCGCCGCCGAGGGCTTCAGCGGAACGGGCGTGCTGCTGGGCTCGACGGTGGCGGCCAGGGGGGCGCCCTCCACGCTGGACATGATCACCCCATGGATGCGCGAATCGAGCGCGTGTTCCACCGGGTGCCGTTCCTTCACAACATTCATCGCAATCGCGTTCATGGGGCATCTCCTTGCTTGCCCATCTCTCAGCAATCCCGATGCCAGTTCCGGAAAGTTGCCGCCGAAGCGGCGGATGTTCCGGAGAATCCTTGATTCTGCTGCTTTTCCGTGTGGTCGCCGGGGTACGATCCGGCGGAATGGGGAATTTTCCTTCTGCAAAATGCTGCGGGATTCCCAAAGCCACATTTGCAAATTGCGAAGCAAACAGCGCAACGTCCCATTCTGAAGTTATCAACGGTCCGCCGGTCCTCCCGAATTTGCCACGGCTGGCTTCGGCGGCCGGCTTTGCGCTAAGGTCGCCGTGCCATGACTGAACGGATCATCTTTCATATGTGCCGCGCCGCGGAGTGGGAACGGGCGCTCGCCGCCGGGGCCTACCACGGCTCGTCGCAGGACGCGGCGGACGGCTTCATCCACTTCTCCACCGGCGCCCAAGTCGAGGAAAGCGCGGCCAAGCACCGTGCCGGTCAGGACGGCCTCGTCCTGCTGACGGTGGACGGCGCCGCGCTGGGCGACGCGCTCCGCTGGGAGCCGTCGCGCGGCGGCCAGCTCTTCCCCCACCTTTACGGCCCGCTGCCGCCCGCGGCGGTGCTGCGCGCCGATCCGCTGCCGCTGGGGCCGGACGGCCGCCACCTCTTTCCGGCGACCTTCAAGGACGCCGCCTTCAAGGACACCACACCGTGATCGACCTGTTTCCCATCGTCGGCCCCGTCCTGCGCAGCTTCGATCCGGAGACGGCGCACGGGCTGACCATCAAGGCCCTGTCGAGCGGGCTGATGCCGCCGGTGCGGGAAAAGGACGACCCCATCCTGCGGACCACGGTGATGGGGCTGGACTTCGCCAACCCGGTCGGCCTCGCCGCCGGATTCGACAAGAACGCCGAGGTGGTCGACGCCATGCTGCGTCTGGGCTTCGGCTTCGTCGAGGCGGGCAGCGTCACCCCTCGCCCGCAGCCCGGCAACCCCAAGCCGCGCCTGTTCCGCGCGCCGGAGCAGGGCGCCGTCATCAACCGCCTGGGCTTCAACAACGAGGGGCTGGAGCCCTTCGCCCAGCGGCTGGAGCGGCGGCTGTCCGGTGGTCGCAAGGCGCCGGGAATCGTCGGGGCCAACCTCGGCAAGAACAAGGACACGGTGGAGGCCGCGGACGATTACGTCCTCGGCGTGACCCGGGTGGCGGCGCTGGTCGATTATCTGGTCGTCAACGTGTCCTCCCCCAACACGCCGGGCCTGCGCGCGCTCCAGGGGCGCGACCCGCTGCGCACCCTTCTGGGCCGCGTTCTCGACGCCCGGTCCGCCTGCAAGCTGGCCAAGGCGCCGCCCGTCCTGCTGAAGATCGCCCCCGACCTGACGGACGAGGACAAGGCCGACATCGCCGCGGTCGCGCTGGAAACGGGCATCGACGGGCTGATCGTGTCCAACACCACCATCGCCCGGCCGGCGGAGATCCCGGAACCGCTGCGCGCGGAAACCGGCGGCCTGTCCGGCAGGCCGCTCTTCGCGCCTTCCACCGCCGTCCTGCGCGAGATGTACGGGCTGACCGGCGGCAAGGTGCCGCTGGTCGGGGTCGGCGGCATCGCGTCGGGCGCCGACGCCTACGCCAAGATCCGCGCCGGCGCCTCGCTGGTGCAGTTCTACTCCGCGCTGGTCTATGCCGGGCCGGCGCTGGTGCTGGCGATCCGCCGCGACCTCGCCGCCCTGCTGTGCCGCGACGGCTTCGCCTCGTTGAGCGACGCCGTGGGGGCGGATCACCGCTGAGCGGGGCAGGGGGAACCGGCGCATGGCGGCCCTGATCAAGTCGGCCTTGATCCATGGGGTGGCCGTCGCTGCGGCGGCCTCGGTCGTCCTCGGCCTGCCGGACCTGTCGCCGGGCACCGACCCGGCGGTGGGGTGGCTCGGTGGCGGGCTGATCCTTCTGGCGGGCCTCGTCGTGGATCTGCACCGCCGGCTGGCCTGCCGGGAGCGTGAAGCCCTGGGCCGGTTGGACCGTCTTCAGAAGAGTGTGGATGCGCTGACCGAACGGCTGGACCGGCGGACCGCGCCGGCTCAAGCCGTCGACTCCGCCGCCGCTCACGAGGCCGTCCTTCAGGAGGTCAAGCTCCTGCACGCGCTGGTCGCCCGGCTCGGCGAATCCCGGCCGCCCGAGGCCCCCGAACCGCCGCGGCCGTCCCACCCGTCCCGTGCAGCGTTCCAGGCCCCGCGTCCGCCGGACCTGCGGTCCCCGTCCAGCGTCGCGGCCCCGCCGCTGGACGACGCCGCCGTTCTGGAAGCGGTGCGCGACGCGCTGGCCGCCGACCGGATCGACGTCCACCTCCAGCCGATCGTCAGCCTGCCCCAGCGCAAGCACCGCTTCTTCGAGGTGTTCTCGCGGGTGCGCGCGGCCGACGGGGCGCTGATCCTGCCGGACCGCTATCTGGAGATCGCGGAGCGCGCGGGGCTGATGGCCACCATCGACAATCTCCTGCTGGTCCGCTGCATCCAGCTGATCCGCGAGACGGAGCGGCGCCAGCACGCCATCGGCTTCTTCTGCAACATGTCCGCCGCCACGCTCAGCGACGCGGAATTCATGCGGCAGTTCCTCGACCTGTTGGCCCGGAACCAGACGCTGGTGCCCAAGCTGGTGTTCGAGTTGAGCCAACAGGAACTGCGGGCGGGCGGGGCGGTGACGATGGGCATTCTGTCGCAGCTGTCCCGCATCGGCTTCCGCTTCTCCATGGACCGGGTGAGCGATCTGGACATCGACGTGGACGCGCTGCTGCGCCACGACATCCGCTATCTGAAGCTGGACTGCGCCCTGCTGCTCGACCCCGCCCTGGCGCCGCGCGTCGAGGCGCTGCGCCGCCGCCTGGACGGCACGGGGATCGACCTCATCGCCGAGAAGATCGAGACGGAGACACAGCTCGACGCGATCCTGCGCAGCGGCATCGATTTCGGCCAGGGCTACCGGTTCGGCGAACCGAGGCCCGCGCGCAAAGCGCCGTGAAATAATTTTGCAAGGAAATTCGCCATTCGGGCGGCGAATTCAGGCCGGAAAGGCTCCCGGCACCCTTGACAGAAAGCCCACCCGCATTAGAGATTTCGCCTCCCGGCATCCGCCGGGTGCGATGCAAACAGTCAAATGGTGACTTCGGTGACGTCCAACATCGCCATCACGCTGCCCGATGGTAGCGTGCGGGAGTTCGACCGGCCGGTGACGGGGCTTGAGATTGCCCAGTCCATCGGGCCGCGCCTTGCCAAGGATGCGCTTGCCGTCAAGCTCGACGGCGAGGTGAAGGACCTCACCACCACCGTCACCACCAACGCCAAGATCGAGATCGTCACGCGCAGTCATCCCGACGCGCTCGAGGTCATCCGTCACGACGCCGCCCACGTCCTCGCCGACGCCGTGCAGAAGCTCTATCCGGGCACGCAGGTGACCATCGGTCCGGCGATCGCCAACGGCTTCTATTATGACTTCGCGCGCGAGGAACCCTTCACGCCCGACGATCTGCAGAAGATCGAGGCGAAGATGCGCGAGATCGTCGCCAAGGACGTTCCCATCGTCCGCGAGGTCTGGACCCGCGACGATGCGGTCGCCTACTTCAAGAAGCTCGGCGAGCATTACAAGGCCGAGCTGATCGAGGCGATCCCGGCGGACCAGGACATCAGCGTCTATCGCCAGGACGACTGGCTGGACCTGTGCCGCGGCCCGCACGCCCCGACGACCGGCAAGGTCGGCAACGGCTTCAAGCTGATGAAGGTGGCCGGCGCCTACTGGCGCGGCGACAGCCGCAACCCCATGCTCCAGCGCATCTACGGCACCGCGTGGCGCGACGAGAAGGAGCTGAAGGCCTACCTGCACCAGCTCGAGGAGGCGGAGAAGCGCGACCACCGCCGGCTGGGCAAGGAGCTGGACCTGTTCCACGTGCAGGAGGAGGCCGTCGGCTCGGTCTTCTGGCATCCGAAGGGCTGGACGCTGTTCCGCACGCTGGAGACCTACATCCGCACCAAGCTGAGCCAGGCGGACTACGTCGAGGTCAAGACGCCGCAGCTGATCGACAGCTCGCTGTTCAAGGCGTCGGGCCACTGGGACATGTATGGCGACAACATGTTCAAGGTCTCGGCGGACGACGGCGAGAAGATGCTCGGCATCAAGCCGATGAATTGTCCGGGCCATGTGCAGATCTTCAAGCACGGGCTGCGTTCCTACCGCGACCTGCCGATCCGCATGGCGGAGTTCGGGGCCTGCCACCGCAACGAGCCGTCGGGCGCGCTGCACGGCATCCTGCGCGTGCGCGCCTTCACCCAGGACGACGCCCACATCTTTTGCACCGAAGATCAGGTGGCGAGCGAAGCGGCGGAGTATTTCAAGCTGCAGCTCGGCGTGTACCGGGATCTGGGCTTCGACAAGATCGCGGTGAAGCTGGCGCTGCGTCCCGACGTGCGCACCGGCTCCGACGACCTGTGGGACCGGGCGGAAGGCGCGCTGCGCCAAGCGCTCGACGCCGCCGGGCTGGAGTATGAGGACCTGCCGGGCGAGGGCGCCTTTTACGGCCCGAAGGTGGAGTTCCACCTGACCGACGCCATCGGGCGCACTTGGCAGTGCGGCACGCTCCAGTACGATCCCAACCTTCCCGAGCGGCTGGACGCTTCCTACATCGGCGAGGACGGCGCCCGCCACCGTCCGGTGATGCTGCACCGGGCCATCCTGGGGTCGCTGGAACGCTTCATCGGCATGCTGATCGAGCATTACGCCGGCAAGTTCCCGATGTGGCTCGCCCCGGTCCAGGCGGTGGTCTGCACCATCACCAACGAGGCCGACGGTTATGGGCAGGAGGTCGTCAGCCTGCTCAAGCGCCATGGCATCCGCGCCGAACTCGACACCCGGAACGAGAAGATCAACCTGAAGGTCCGCGAACACAGCCTTCAGAAGGTTCCCGTCCTGGTGGTTGTGGGCAAGCGCGAGGCGGAGGAGCGGACGGTCGCCCTCCGTACCCTCGGTGGTAAGGATCAGGAAGTTCTTGCCCTCGACGCGGCGCTCAATAAACTGAGTGAGGAGGCAAGGTCCCCCGCGGGCGCCGCCGCCTTCGATTCGCCGTTTTAACCGACCGCACCGTTCGGGCGGGCTTCCCTCCGGGAGGTCGCGCCCCGGTGGGTTTCCAGTCATGGAGAAGCGTCCATAGCCAGGATACCGTCCGAAGCCGCTCCGACCCGCGATGGACCGCGGGTAAACCGGGAGATCACGGCTCGCTCGATCCGTCTCGTCGGTGCCGACGGCGAGATGGTGGGCGTCGTTTCGCTGCGCGATGCGCTGCTGGCCGCTGAGGATGCGGGTCTCGACCTCGTCGAGATCGCCCCTCAGGCAGAGCCTCCTGTCTGCAAGATCCTCGACTATGGCAAGTACAAGTACGAGGCGCAGAAGAAGGCTGCCGAGGCGCGCAAGAAGCAGAAGATCATCGAGGTGAAGGAGATCAAGCTCCGACCCAACATCGATGACAACGATTACGACGTGAAGATGCGCTCGGCCCGACGTTTCCTTGAGGAAGGCGACAAGGTCAAGGTGACCATGCGCTTCCGCGGGCGCGAGATGGCGCACCAGGATCTTGGCATGAACGTGCTGGTCCGCGTGCGCAACGAGCTGGACGAGTTGGCAAAGGTCGAACAGATGCCGAAGCTCGAAGGCCGCCAGATGGTCATGGTCCTGGCGCCAAGATAAGGCGCCGAGGTGACCCTTCGGTGCGAAGGCCCGACCGCCTTCGGCAGAGCACACGCATCCCAAAAAGGCCCGCCGGTTCCGGCGGGCTTTTTTGTTGGGCGGCGGGACCGTTGCGCCGCTTCGCAATTACGGGGTAGCGGCATTGCGGAAGCGGGGCGGCGCGCCGACGTGAGGCTCATCCCGCCTCCAACATCCGGCCTATGCCCCGACCACCCCTGTTCCGCCGCGCCGCCCTGGCTTTGACGCTCGCGCTGCCGCTGCTGTCCGGCCTGTCCGCGCCGCCCCCCGCCCAGGCGATGGATCTGTTCGGGGACGAGTTCCGCACCGTCGACGATGTGCTGGCGTACAACCGCGGCCACGGCGTGCGCTTCCTCGACCGGCAGGGCCGCTTCATCGGCTCCATCGGCGAGACGTACGGCGACACGCTGACCCTGGAGAAGCTGCCGAAGCACCTGATCCAGGCGCTGATCGCCAAGGAGGACCGGCGCTATCTGGAGCATGACGGCATCGACTTCCAAGGTCTGGCCCGCGCCCTGGCCGTGGCGGTGACCTCCGGCCGTTTCAGCCAGGGCGGCAGCACGCTGACCCAGCAGACGATGAAGCTGATCTTCCTCAACCGCTACAACCGTTGGTCCCGCAAGGCGTACGAGCTGTACAGCGCCAGCGATTTCGAGGAACAGCTCGGCAAGAAGAACGTCCTGTATCTGTACCTCAACCGCGCCTATTTCGGTTTCGGCGCGTACGGGGTGGACGCCGCCGCCCGCGTCTTCTTCGGCAAGCCGGCGGGCAAGCTGTCGCTGAAGGAGTCGGCGATGCTCGTCGGCGCGCTGCCCGCCCCCTCCCGCCTGAACCCTTTTGCCGATCTGGAGAAGGCGGAGGCCAAGGCCGCCCTGGTGCTCGACGCCATGGCCGACGCCGGCTTCATCACCGAACGCACGGCGGAGCAGACCAAGCGCCAGCGCCCGATGCTGGCCGCGGCCAACAAGGCGGCGGTGCTGTCCACCGGTCATTTCCGCGAGACGGCCAAGGCCCGCTTCGACCGTTTTGCCGCCGACCGCTACGGCGGCGATCTTCCAGGGCCGACCTTCACCGCGCGCACAACGCTCGACCGCGACCTTCAGGCCGCCGCCCTGCGCAGCGTGGAAACCACCCTGAAGCGCCACGCCAAGAGTCTGGGCGACGCGGAAGTCGCCCTGGTGGCGCTGGACGGCGATGGGGCGATTTTGGCGATGATCGGCGGGCGCGACGCGGCGGCCCGGCGCGACCACTTCAACCGCGCGCTCCAGGCCCGCCGCCAGCCCGGCTCGGCCTTCAAGCTGTTCGTCTTCCTGGCGGCGCTGGAGCGCGGGCTGACCCCGGACTCCCGCGTCGACGGCTCGCGCATGGAGTTCACGGACGGGCGGGCCATCCGCAATTTCGACAACCGCTACCCGTCCTCGGTGACGCTGGCCGACGCCTTCACCCATTCCACCAACACGGCCTCGGCCAGGCTGACCCGCGGCCATGCGGAGGAGATCGCCGCCGCCGCCCGCCGCCTCGGCGTCGAGTCGCCGTTGGAGCCGGATCTCGGCCTTGCGCTGGGAGTCAGCGAGGTGTCGCTGCTGGAGATCACCCAGGCCTACGCGGTGGTCGCCAACGGCGGCAGCAAGGTCAGCGGCCATCTGTTCCAGCGCATCGGCGATCCCGCCGGGCGGACGATCTACAGCTACACCCCGCCGAAAGCGGACCGGGTGATCGACCCGCAGGCCGCCGCCACCCTGAAGGCGATGCTGGGCGAGGTGATGCGGGACGGCACCGGCAGGACGGCCCGCCTGCCGGAAGCGCTCGCCAAGCGTGGGGCGGGCGGCAAGACCGGCACCACCAACGATTACCGGGACGCCTGGTTCATCGGCTTCGCCGACGGCGTGGCCGGGCGCGGGCTGACGGTGGGGGTGTGGGTCGGCAACGATGGCAACACGCCCATGAAGGGGGTGACCGGCGGCTCCGTCCCGGCGGAAATCTGGCGCCGTTTCATGGTCGAGGCGGCCCGGGTGAAGGGTTAGCGACCCTTCGCCCCGGCGAGCAGGGAGGCCCCGACGAAGCCCAACGCCCGCCCGTTCCGCCCGACCTCATACCAGGACCCGAAGGCGGCCATCACGGTGACCGTCTCCCCCCGCTCCAGGACGTCCGCCACCTTGGCGTCGCAGAAGGGGGCGACACGCAGGTTCGCGGCGGCGCGGACGCGCACCCGCGTCCCCACGGCGATGGCCGGGCGGCGCGTATCGGCGCTGCGTTCCTCGGCGATGGGACCGGGCAGGGCGCAGCCGCGATCCTCCTTCGATGCCTTGGCGTAGCCGCCTTTGAAACGGTTTGCCGGCGCGCTTTCCGCGACCGTCGCGGGGGCCGGGCCGGAGGGCTTGCGGGTCGGCAGCGGGGCGGCAAGGGTATCGGAGGTGGTGGGCACCGGGGGCTCCGCCGTGGGAGCGGCGGCGGTGGCCGGTTCCGCCGCTGTCAATGGCTCGGTCAGCACCGGCAACGGAAGCAACGGCGCCAAGCCCTGCGCAGTTGCCTTTCCCGTCTGGCCCAACGGAGTCAGCCGGGGCAGAACGGCGGTCGGCGGCGGGCGCGGCGTGAAGGTCGGCTCGGCCTCGTCCGCCCGCGCCGAGGGGGTGCCGAACAACGCCAGCAAGGCGAGGAGGGAAAGGGCGAGCCGGCGCATCCGCCGCCTCAATCCACGGTGACGCGGGCGATGAGCGCGGGCAGGGTCTGGCAGCGGAACAGCCCGTCCAAGGTCTGCTGCTCGGTCAGGCGCAGCGACAAGGCGCAGCCGTAGGCGTTCACCGTCAGGGTGGTCTGTGCCAGCGCGCCAACGGCGGCGGAAGGCTTGGCGATGCTGTAGCCTGGGGCCCCCAGCCGTCCGGCGAGTGCGCCGTTGACCGGGTTGACGGAGTCGATCTCCAGCGTCAGCGGCCCCAGATTGTTCAGCACCGTTTCCGAATGCGGGTCCTCCTTCGTCGCGTAGAGCTGCACCGGCACCGCCTTGCGGCGGGCGATCCAGTCCTTCAGCGCCAGATTGCCCAGCACCGGGTCGCGGCTCTGCAGCGCTGCCTCCAGGGCGATCTGGCGCAGCGACGGGTCGTTGCCGCCCAGCGCCGCCTCATAGGCGGCGATCCGCGCCGGGCGGTCGGCGCCCTGAATCCGGGCGCGCAGCTCGGCGATCCGCGCGGCGCGGGCGTCCTCCTGCCGCCGTTCGGCGGCGGCGCGCTCCTCTTCGGCCTTGGTTGCAGCGGCCTGCCGGGCGAGCAGGTCCTCCTCGCGGCGGCGGCGGGCGTCCTCCTCGGCGCCGCGGGCCTCGGCGTCGCGGGCGATCTGGTCGCGCAGGCGGTTGGCCTCGGCGGAACCGGCCAGCACCGGACGGCCGGGAAGCTCCTCCAGCGGCTGGCCGATGCCCTCCAGCACCTCCGGGTTGCGCAACTCGATGCGCGCGCTCCAGCCATTGGGGCCGAGCGTGGCGAGCGCGGTGGCGGTGAGTGTCTTCTCCAACCCAGCCTCGGCGACGGGGCGGATGAAGGTCACGGCGCCGTCGCGGCTTTCCACCGCGTAGGTCGGCTTGGCCAGCCGCAGCTTGACCGCGATCCGGACGGCGGTCCGCGACTCGACGGTTTTCGCGGCGGCCTTGCCGTCGGGTGCCGGGACGGGAATCGGGTTCGCCGTCATCTCCTCGACGGTCCAGAGGGGTGGGACGAGGCGCGACACCTCGGCGCGGATGCGGTCGATGGGCAACTCGGCCGCGCGGGCGGTCGGAACGGGAGCCAACCCGGGCGCCAGCCCGGCCATCAGCGTCACCGCGATCCCCCACGCCGCCGGTCGCACCATTGCTCGTTCTCCACCGGAAGTGACCACTACAGCTTGTGCCGGTTCATTCAGGCACTGGTACAGCGAAGCCGCCAACGAAGGGAAGCGGCTTTTGCCCGAGCCGGCGCCGCGCGGTGGCTGGAACGGTGAACCCGGGGCCGGGATCGCGACCCCCGGTCGAAATTGGCTTTGTGCCCACACGCCGCTTGCAATATCATCATACAAGTGAATGTATGTTCGCCGGAAACGCGAGCGCCTTTCCGCAACGGCAGGGGACCAAGGGCAACAATATGGCGGACAGACAGGGGAACAAGGAAGGGCCGGTCCTGGTCTGTCGCAATGTCAAGGTTTCCGGTCGACGCACCAGTCTTCGAATGGAGCCCTACATTTGGGACTCCTTGAAGGAAATCTGCGAGCGTGAGGGGCTGACGCTCAACGATATCTGCACCCAGATCGATCAAAGGCGCGGGGAAGCGAATTTGACCGCCTCCATCCGGGTCTTCATCGTCAGCTATTTCCGCAACGCCATCGGAAGCCGCGGCTTCTCCGAAGACGGGCCGTCCAGCATTCTGCGCAAGGCCATGGACGACGCCATCCCGCCCTTCGACTGAACAAAGGGACGGGCCTCCGTCCGTCCTACCAGCGCAGGCTGGGCAAGGCGTAGGTCGGCTGATGGCCGGACGCGGCGGCGGCGGCAGCCAGCTTGGCCGGGTCCACCGCCTCACCCCAGGCGCCACCCAGCTCCTCCCGATGAATGCCGAAGGTGACCAGCGCCACGTCGATCCGGGCGGCGTTGGCGCCGGCCACGTCGGTGCGCAGGCTGTCGCCCACCGCCAGGATGCGCCGCTTGTCCTTGATGCCCATCAGCGACAGGCAGCGGTCATAGACCGGGGCGTGCGGCTTGCCGTGCCAGAACACGTCGCCGCCCATCGCCTCGTAGCGCTGGGCCAGGGTGCCGGCGCAGATGACCATCTGCTCGCCGACCATCACGATCAGGTCGGGGTTGGCGCAGACCATCGGCAGGTTGTGGCGGCGGCAGGCCTCCAGTGCCGGCTCGTAGACCGACAGCGACTCCCCGAAGTCGACGATGCCGGTGTTCACGACGAAATCGGCCTCGTCCGGCGACGCCGCGAGCGTGTAGTCCAGCCCCTCATACACGTCCATGTCGCGGTCGGGGCCGATGTGGTACAGGCGCCGGCCCAGAGCGGCGTGCCACGGGTCGTCGCGGTCGCGCAGCGCGTCGTAGGCGGCCTCGCCCGAGGTCATGACGTGATGGTAGCGCTCCCGCCCGATCCCCATGCCGTCCAGCTTGGCGATGACGCCGCCGGTGCGGCGCGGCGCGTTGGACAGCAGGCAGATCACCTTGCCCGCCGTGCGCAGGCGGTCCAAGCACTCCGGCACGCCGGGATAGGGCCGCTCGCCGTCGTGCAGAACGCCCCACAGGTCAAGGATGACCCCGTCGTAACGGTCGATGACGGGGGCGATTCCGGAAAGCTGGACGATGTCGGTCATGAGGTCCGGTGGTGTGACGGGCGGGAAAGGGGTAGTAGCTCAGCGGCCTTGCTGGGCGCGCTTGGGCTCGGCGAGAAGCTCCGCATAGACGGCCAGCGTGTCGGCGCACATGCGCTGCTTGGTGTAGCGCTCGGCGACGAAGGCGCGGGCGCGGGCGCCGATGGCGTCGCGCTGCTCCGTCGTCAGCGACAGCGCCTCGTCCAGCGCCTTGGCCAGCGCGTCGGGATCGGCGGGCGGCACCACCCAGGCGGTCTCGCCGGGAATCACCGTTTCCTGATAGGCGCCGATGGCGGAGACGATCACCGGGCGGCCCATGGCCTGAGCCTCGGCGATCACCCGCCCGAAGGCTTCCGGCTCCTGCGAGGCGGAGACGACGACGGTGGACAGCCGGTAGGCGGCGGCCATGTCGTTGCAATGGTCGGTCATCTTGACCACGCCCTCCAGCCCGGCGCGGCGCACCTGCTCCTCCAACTCCTGCCGGTAACCGGTGCGGCCCTGGTCGGACCCGACGAGCAGCGCGCAGACGTCCTTGCGCCCCAGTTTCGCCAGCGCGTCGATCAGCACCGTCTGGCCCTTCCAGCGGGTCAGGCGGCCGGGCAGCAGGATCACCGGCTTGTCGTCGGGCAGCCGCCATTTCTGGGCGAGCTGGATCATGCGGGCGGAGCTGACCCGCTCCGGTGCGAAGGACAGCGGGTCGATGCCGCGGTGAATGGTGCGGATGACCGCCGGATCGACCGCGTAGTTCTCCAGGATGTGGCGGCGGATGAAATCGGAGATCGCGATGATCCGCTCGCCCCGCGCCATCACCGAATTGTACCAGCGCTTCAGCCCGTTCTTGTAATTGTACGGGGCGTGGAAGGTAGTCATGTAGCGCGCGCCGGTCGCTTGGCAGGCCAGCCAGGCGCTCCAGGCCGGGGCGCGGGACCGGGCGTGCACGATGTCCACGCCGTTCTCGCGGATGATCGCCTCCAGCTTGCGCGCGTTGCGGCGGATGACCAGCGGGTTCTTGGAGGCCAGCGGCAGGGTGATGTGGCGGATGCCGGCGCGGTCCAGCTCCGCCGCCATCGGCCCGCCTTCGGACGCCACCAGCGGCAGCGCGCCGGCTTGGGCCAGGGCCAGCGCCACGTCGATGCAGCCGCGCTCGGCCCCGCCGGTGACCAGCGCCGGCAGCACCTGGAGAACGACGGGCCGGCGCCCGCCCGCCGCGAAGGCGCCCTTCGCGAAGGCGCCGGCCGGGTTGCGCGGGTCCTCGCCGGTGCTAAGCTGGGATTCGACGTCCATAGTCACAGATTCCTAAAGTCCTGGCCCACAGAGGTGTCCGATATGACCGAACCCGCAGCCGGCCCCGTCCCGTCGCCGGGCGGCGCGCACCATAGCCTGAAGCGCGGCGCCGCGACCATAGCCTATCGTCACACCCCTGGGCGCGACCCGGAAGGGCTGGCCCCCGGCGTGATGTTCCTCGGCGGCTTCATGTCGGACATGACCGGCACCAAGGCGCTGGCCCTGGAGGAATGGGCGGCGGGCGAGGGGGTGTCCTTCACCCGTTTCGACTATCAGGGGCACGGCGCCTCCAGCGGGCGGTTCGACGAGGGCACCATCGGGCTGTGGGCCGACGACGCGCTGGCCGTCCTGGACCGTGTCACGGTGGGACCGCAGATCCTCGTCGGCTCCTCGATGGGCGGCTGGATGATGCTGCTGACCGCGCTGCGCCGTCCGGAGCGGGTGGCCGGCTTGGTCGGCATCGCCGCCGCCCCGGACTTCACCGAGGACCTGATGTGGGACCTCTTCGACGAGTCCGTCCGCCGCGAGATCCTGGAGACGGGCCGCTGGCTGCGCCCGTCCGACTACGGGCCGGAGCCGCAGCCGATCACCCGCGCCCTGATCGAGGACGGGCGCAACCACCTGCTGCTGCGCCAGCCGATCGCCTTCGACAAGCCGGTGCGCCTGCTGCACGGCATGGCCGACCCCGACGTGCCCTGGCAGGTCAGCCTGACCCTGGCCGACCGTCTGAGCAGCGCGGACGTGCGGGTGACGCTGGTGAAGGACGGCGACCATCGCCTGTCGCGCAACCAGGACATCGACCTGCTGTGCCGCACGGTGGCCGATCTGGTCCGCGGTCTCGGTTGAGGAGAGCGAGGCGTCGATCCGCCCAGCGGACCATCCAGAAGGCGGTGCAAGATTTTTCCCAAAAAGTGATTTCAGGGGCTTGCGCACCGCCTTCGGGCTGGATATAAACGCGGCCTCTGCGGAGGGGTGGCCGAGTGGTCGAAGGCGCACGCCTGGAAAGTGTGTATACCCCAAAAGGGTATCGAGGGTTCGAATCCCTCTCCCTCCGCCAGTTTTTCCTGCTGACTTTGCTGTGGCGTCAGCAGAAGTGAGATACCGCCGTACTTCCGGGCGGTTAGCCTTATACTTTCCCAGACATCGACCCTGTAATGGGCCATAAGCCGCGCTGTTTGGCCGGTCTGTGCCCGCTTTTCTCCGCCGGTCCGTGACCGACTTCCCTTTCGGGCGCGAAAGGTTACTCGCCTGCCATGGCGCTGTCTGCCGGTTTGGGGAAGCTCCACGCATGGCCGGAACCGTCGCGTTCCCGCCAAGACCACGATCGCCCGACAGCGCCGCCCAAGGTTTGGCTGAGTGACGCTGACGAAAGAGCGCGGCGCCCCGAGGGGGCGCCGCGCTCTTTCCCGGATCGGGATATGATCAGCGGGAAGGGAAGCCGAGGAGCCGGCGCTGCTCGTTCCAGGCCAGCGGGATGTCGGTTTCCAGCATCGTGCCCAGGGTCAGACGGCGCGGCTGCTCCCCGCGCAGGATGGCGTCGACGAGGTCAGGGGCGAGAAAGGCCAGCCTCAGGATCTGGCGGATGTAGGCCTTGGTGCAGCCGGCTTCGGTGGCCAGATCCGACACCGACGCCACCTGCCCCGAGGCGAGTCGCCGGCACCAGCGATGCGCCCGGGCCAGCGCCTTGACCAGCGCCTCGTCGACACGCGGCCGGGCGGTCAGGTCCTGGCCGTCGGGACCGACGATCACCCGCCGGCCGCCCCACGTCTTCAGGCGGACGGGGATTTCCAAGATTCGTTCATCCACGTCCCCGATCAGGCTCTCGCCCCTCTGCATCAGGCGCAGCGCATTCCCCGGATCGACGCCGTCGCCATGCGGCAGCGTGATCCGGACCCGCTCCGCGCCCACCTCGATGCGCCGCACCAGGACGGCCAGCCGGCGGGCCTTCTCATGCACCGCCAGCCGTTCCCAGTCCCGTCGCCCGGCACCGGCCATGAGCGCACAGAGCCGATCCTCCACCAGCTGTTCGATGGCCGGGGCCGACACCCGGGTCAGCGTGCCGGCCGTCTCCGGACGGTGCTGCAGGAGCGCCTGGCTGGTGTAGTAGCGGTAGCGCCGTCCCTTCTTGAGGCAATGCGACGGGCTCATGATGTTGCCGCGGTCGTCGACGATCAGGCCGGTCAGCAGCGGCCGGCCGGCGGCGCGGGGGCGGTTCTCCCGCTCGACCCGGTTGGCCTCCAGGATCGCCTGCACCCGGTCCCAGAGCTGCTGCGGCACGATCGCCGCGTGCTCGCCGGGGTAGGGGGTGCCCTTGTGCACCGCCTCACCGAGGTAGACGCGGTTGCGCAGCAGCTTGTACAGGTTGCCGCGGCCGTACGGGCCGCCGCCGCGCGTTCCCCCGGCCTGGGTGGTCCAGCGCTTGCTGGTGATGCCGCGCGTACGGAGGTCGGCAACCAGCTGTTTCACCGAGCGGAGGTCGCCGTAGCGCTCGAAGATCAGGCGGACCCGCTCCGCCTCCTCGTCGTTCACCACCAGCTTGCGGTCGCGGACGTCGTAGCCGAGCGGCGGCGTGCCGCCCATCCACATCCCCTTGCGGCGGGAGGCGGCGACCTTGTCGCGGATGCGCTCGCCGGTGACCTCGCGCTCGAACTGGGCGAAGGAGAGCAGCACGTTGAGGGTGAGCCGGCCCATCGAGGAGGTGGTGTTGAAGTGCTGCGTCACCGAGACGAAGGAAGCGCCCTGGGCATCGAAAATCTCGACGATGCGGGCGAAATCGGCGAGCGAGCGGGTGAGCCGGTCGACCTTGTAGACGATCACCACGTCGATGCGCCCCTGGCCGAGGTCGGCGAGCAGGCGCTGCAGGCCGGGGCGCTCCATGGAGCCGCCGGAGAAGCCGCCGTCGTCGTAGGACGGACCGGTGAGCCGCCAGCCCTCGTGCGCCTGGCTGGCGATGTAGGCGGCGCAGGCCTCGCGCTGGGCGTCGAGCGAGTTGAAGGACTGTTCCAACCCCTCGTCGGAGGATTTGCGCGTGTAGATGGCGCAGCGGACGGTCGGGGGCCGTGTCATGCCGGCCGGTCCTTGCCGCGGTCCAGCCGCAGCCCGAAGAACTTCGGCCCCGACCAGGCGGTGCCGGTGATGCGCCGGGCGATGGGGGAGAGGCTGGTGAAGCGCTCGCCCTGATGCTCGAAGCCGTCCTCGAGCACGCGGACCTGATGATGGACGCCGCGCCACTCGCGGCTGAGCACGGTCCCGGGGCTGAGGGACAGGGTGGGAGCCGGGCGGTGATCGGGGTTGCGCTCGAAGGTGCCGGCGAGTCGCGTCAGCCGCCGCCGCGTCTCGGCGGTGAGCCCGCCATGGACCTTTTCCTGAAGCTCCCAGGCGATGAGCCCGGCGAGGATCTCCCGGCTCCGGCACGCCGGGGCGGGGCGTCCGAGCCGGCGCCCCCACTCCAGACGGAGGTCGTCGAGGCTCAAGGTGCGGAGGGCGTCGATGATCGCCTCAAGGTCATCGGGCATGTTGGCGGTGGGACGGTGCGCCATGGGCTGATCCTCAACCGGCATCGACAATGCGATACACGCGGCCGGCGTCGGTCCGGATCGATTCGATCGTAAGCCCGAGCCTCTTCCTGAGGGCGCCGGAGATGGCGCCACGCACGGTGTGCTTCTGCCAGCCGGTGGCGGCAACGATCTCGTCGAGGCTGGCGCCTTGTTCGCGGCGGAGCAGGACGATCACCTGCGCCTGCTTGGAGATGGCCGGGGTGCTGTCGTCAGCGGGGGGTGGCGTGGGCTCCAGCTTCTGGAGGCCGGTCCAGAGGCCGTGGACCGCACTTGCCCGGGTTTTGAAGCGTTTGGACAGCACCCCGGGAAGGGCATTCCATAGAGCGGTCAGGCGGGGCAGGGAGAGGCCACTGGCGGCAAGCTCCTCTTCCGAGCGGATCAGCAGGGCATCGGCTGGAAGGCCACGGGTGGTGGTATGCGCAGTGACGGTATCGTCATGGATGAGGTAGACGGGCATGGCTGTGGATCCTCGGTCGGTGGTGAGCGGTTCATCGCCTTGGACCCACAGTCACGCTCTCTTGGCGGTTGCCAGCCACTCCTTTCAGGAAGCTTCCATTGCTTTCTTCCGCCGGGTTCGAGCATTTCCGAAGGACAGCGCCCGTTCTTCTTTCTGCGGATTTGACAAAGAAAGGTTAGCCATCGTCCTCGGTGTCAATATTTCCGCGGTACTTGGCTTGATGTTGGTCGACCCGCTTCTCCCATTCCTCTTCGGTGAGCGGCCCGGGAACAACAAGCACGCCGGTTGGTCCCGACGCGGAGGAGGAAGCCGTTTTGGTTTCCAGCTTCAGAATAGCCTCGAATGCTCTGGTATCCCCTTTCATCGCCTTATGCGTCTGGGCCAGCAGCATTGCTTCTCCCTTGGACACTGTTCTCATTGCACCGTCTTCGCGGAGGGTGATCGTTTCCTCGAGGATTCCGGCAAGCAGTGCGCCCAGGTTCTTGCTTTTCCTCGGTCGTCCCTTGGGGTTTCCCGACTTGCCGGGCTGGAACTGGTGCGACGGGGGCGGCTTCTTGTAACCGACCTTGTAATCACCAGTCATAGCTGTCCTCCCGGATTTCGGTCGGCCCGGTCACGGATGCGCGCTGCTTTCCGACGTCCGCATGGCTGTGCCCGGCCCCGGCGAGGCGAGCCGCTTCGCCGCTCTCCCGCTGCCAGCGATCGATGGCGGTGTCGACGTAGCGGGGATCCAGTTCGATGGCGTAGCCCTGCCGGTCGGTGCGGTGGGCGGCGATCAGCGTCGTGCCGCTCCCCGCGAAGGCATCAAGAACAATCCCGCCCCGCCTGGAGCAGTCCTTGATCGCGTCCGCGACCAGGGCAACCGGCTTGACCGTGGGATGCATCCGCAATTCGTCGAGCCGGTCGGGCTTCAGTGTGTTGACGCCCGGGTAGTCCCAGACGTTGGTGCGATAGCGGCCATGCTGCCCCAGTTCGAAATTGTTGATGTGAGGCGCCCGGCCGTTCTTGAAGACGAAGACCAGCTCGTGCTTGGAGCGGTAGAAGGTTCCCATGCCGCCGTTGTCCTTGTTCCAGACACAGACGTTCTTCAGTTCGGCGTAGACGGCGCGTCCGGCGGTCGACAGCTCGTGGAGGTGACGCCAGTCCATGCACACGTAGTGGATCGAGCCGTCCGCGCTGTGATCGGCGAGGTTCCGCAGCACCATGGTGAGGAAAGCAGTGAACTCGGCCTCGGACATCTCGCCGGAGGCCATGGCGAACTCCTGGTGGCGGACGCTGCCGGCGCCGCAGACGTGCCCGGTGATCGGCACGTTGTAGGGGGGATCGGTGAAGATCATCTGCGCCGTCCGACCGTCCATGAGACGGGCGAAGGCGGCCGGATCACGGGCGTCCCCACACAGGAGACGGTGCGGGCCAAGCAGCCACAGATCGCCGGGCCGCGATACCGGTGGTGCCGTGAAATCCGGTTCCGGCACTTGGTCAGCCGTGGCGGCTTCGTCCGATCCCACGCCATCGAGCAGGATTTCGACGTCACCAACCTCGAAGCCGGTGAGGGTGAGATCGAAGCTGATGTCCAGTTCGGTGATGTACTTCAATTCAAGAGCCAGGAGGTCGCGGTCCCAGCCGGCGTTTTCGGCGAGCTTGTTGTCGGCGATGATGTAGGCGCGCCTCTGCGCCTCGGTCATCTCCTCCAGACGGATGGCCGGTACAGTCGGGAGGCCGAGCAGCTTGGCGGCGGCGACGCGGCCATGTCCGGCGATAATCCGATCCTGGCGGTCGAGGAGGATCGGGTTGGTGAAGCCGAACGCCCCGATGCTGTCGGCAATCTGCCGGATCTGCCTCGGGGAGTGGGTGCGCGCATTGCGGTCGTGCGGCTGAAGCGCGGCGACGCTGCGGTATTCGATGTGGAGTTCGGCCACGACGTGGCTCCCGTGTTGAGCGGGGACACGCCGAACATGAAAATGGCGTGACCCGCGATGGCTTTCGCCGTGTCCACCGGAATCCCGGTTCCGACACGGGCCCATCGGGCGTCGCGCCCTCACTGTTGGAGCTACCACAGGCGGCTTCGGATCGCCCTCGCCGCCGGCCCTCGCTCCAGGCAACACTCTTGTGCCATGGACGGGCGCCGGACGGCAGGGGGCTTGTTCTAACGTTTTCCCGGACCGTGTCCCGACGTCAGCTTTCCACACCGGTGCGGTCCAGGTGGTCGATGAGGCGTTCGGCCACCTCGCGCATGTCCTGGCAGCGGTAGGGGGTGTAGCGGTCTTTCGATGCGCTGTTCGGACTGGGGGTGATCGCCAGCTTCTCGGCCTTGCGCATCGACACGGCCGGCAACTCGGCCATGGGGATCAGCCAGGCGCGTTGCACGCTTCCCTGCTGCATGTCGAGCAGCACGGCCAGGAGGAACATGTCCGGCCCGTCCCGGAACGTGCTGGTGCGTACATCGAACTGCACATAGCCAAGAGTTTCCTGGGCTTTTGCGACTCGTCCCTTCACCTGGATCGTCACCGAGCGGCCGGAAACCTTGTCATGCAGGAGGAGGTCGACGCCGCCATCGTCGGCGAGCGGCGCGAAGGGGGAGAGGCGGCCGGACGAGGCCAGCATGAGCTGCGCCCCGACGATATTTTCGCCAATCCTACCAATCTGCGTGGTGCTGAGTGCCAGTGCCATAGGATCCTTCCCCGTGTGGTTGGCGGAGCCGGCTTCGGGAAATACGAAGTCGGCTTGGTCGGACATGCATTTCCCGAAGTCAGCGCCATGGTCAAGTCCCAAATCCGAAGTTCAACTCGGGTTATGGAAGAGGCGCTGAAACGACAGATTGGGGTGGCAGTTCGCGGGGCGCGCAAGCGGGCCGGGCTGACCCAGGAGGAACTCGCCGGTCGGGTCGGCAAGTCGACGGAGGCGGTGTCGAACATCGAGCGCGGGCGGGCGCTGCCGACGCTGACAACGCTCATGGAACTCGCGCGTGCACTGGATGAACCGTTGCCCCGCCTTGTGGCAGACGTACCGGTCGGCACTCCAAAGGCGATGAAGCGGCTGACTTTGGAACTGCAGTTGCGATCGCTTGCAGATCAGTTGGATGATCGAGTGCTAGAGGTTGCGGTTCGGCAAGTGTCAGCTTTAGTGGATTTGCGGCGTTGAATATTGGGAAAGAAAAGAATATCATTAATATTGTCATGAGGGACGAGGGTTGGTTTTGAAGTTCTGTGGAACCTGCGTGTCGGTTGCGGCACTCTAAAGCCTTTTGATTTATCAGGGATGCTTTCACGACCTAGAGCGGATTCCGATCATTCTGGTTCGTAGATGGCGGCGGTGAAGAAGGCTCAACTATCGCTTTGCGTCACGTTGTCGATGGCACCGCCACCGTGGGCACAGCTGCGATCACGGCGATCAAGGAAAACCTCACCGCCGCGCAGGAGACGCTGACGGGCTTGGCGCCTCATCTCAAAGTGGCCAAGTGGGCGCTGCTCGCGGTGACGCTCACCGGTGTCGGCGTGATGGTGTGGGCGAGGATCGAGGACCGGCGGCGAGGGGTGCGGTGATTTCATGCCAGTTTTGGGGCAAGGCCGGCGAAGCGACTTATCGCCCGCACGCTCGTCGCCTGGAAGACCACCAAGGTCACCCTCATCGAAGGCCGGATTGGCACCCTGGAACGCGCCGTCGACAACGACATCACCAGCCGCCGCATGGTGGCAGTTATCTATTTATGTCATGTTTCCGCCAGCCCGGCACGTGGGCGGTCATCAACGCCTTGAACATTTTTCCGTGCGTCGGGAATCTCAGGTGAAGCAACTCATGCACGATGACGTAGTCCTGAAAGCTGTCGTCCTGTTCCATAAGATCCAATGCCAAGGTGACAATCCCGGAGGATGAGCAGGAACCCCACTTCCGCCTCATTTCCTGTACCCGGATGATCTTCGGGTTCACGCGTAGCCGGAGCGCCCATGCCATGACGCGGGACTTGAGGTTTTGTACTGGATAGGGAGGTGTTCTTCTTGCCCGCAGTCGTTGCCCTTCTGCGGCATTGGCCTTCATCACTCGGCCTCCGCCAGAAGCTGCTTCACGATCAGGTCCACCACGCGGGCACGTCCCTCCTGGGACAATGCAAGAAGTGGCTTGTACAAGGCCGCTCGGAATCGGCGCTGCTCATCGGAGTTGACGGTAGCGTTGGGGAATCGGGTCAGCACAATTTCGACTTCCTGCGCCAGCCCTTGGACGGAAATGCCGGCGGCCTTCAATTCGGCGTCGTCCTTCAACGACCAGAAGATGCCGAAAGCGCACGCGGACAGGCCGCTTTCCTTGGCGGCCTTGACGGCTTCTTCCTTTTCCTTGGCCAGAACGGCAAGCTCGTCCATGGCGGCAAGGCCGGTGGCCTTGCGGTTTTCGAGATCCTTCAGGATGCGCTCCGCCCGATCCTTCAGGGATTGAAGAACAGGCGCCTTATCGGCTTCGTCCTCGATTTCCTTCTGCAGGCCGCGAACGAGGTTGAATACCTTGCCCTCGTCGGAGCCCGTCTCACCGCGCAATGACTCCAACGTCTTGACATCAAATGTCACGGTCTTGGTCAGCCGCCCAAGACCTTCTTGCACTGCGCTTTCTTCGACGAGCCGTTTGGTCTTGTAGGCGAGTTCCGCGACATAGCCGACCCGGTCGGCATAGGCGTTACGCACGGCGGCATAAAGCTGGGCGAGTTGCTTAAACGTCGAGATGTGATCGCGCAGTTCGGGGGATGGGGAAAGGATCTCCCACAGGGCTTCGACTTCCTTGTAGGCCTCGAAGAAGACTTTCCGTGGCTCGGGATTCAGGAACCGCCCATACACCATTTTCTCCAGTCGCTCGTCGGCACTGCCACCAGCATCTTGGTCGAAATAGTCGGCCTTGGCCTGTGCGATCTTGCCCAGGAAGTCCTTGAGCAGTAGGTCGAGGTCTTCGATCACCCCGTTGACGTCGGCGGAATCGAACTTGAGGGCCTTTTTCAATTCGCGCAGCACACCGACGAAATCGACGACTAGGCCAACCGGCTTTTGGATGCCGTTGGCGTCCACATAGGGGCGATTGACGCGAGCGATGGCCTGAAGCAGCACATGGTCCCGCATCGGCTTGTCGAGATACATGCAGTACAGCACCGGTGCATCGTAGCCGGTCAGCAGCTTGTCGGTGACGATCAGGATCTTCGGCTCTTCGGCCGGCTTCTTGAACATCAGGCGGACATCCGCCTCCCGTTCGTCGGAAAGCTGTACCTCGGCGACTATGGGGCGGTCCACGACATCGGCTGCATTCTCGGTGTAGACCGCCTCCGACCATTCCGGCGGCAGCAGTTTGTCCAACGCGCGCTTGTATTTTGCGCATGCCTCGCGGTTTACGCCGACCAGGAACGCCTTGTAGCCCAGCGGCAGCACTTTCTTCCTGAAATGCTCGGCGACGAAGGCTGCGACCTTCTCGACGCGGTCGTCGGCGGTGAGGAAGGTTCGCAGGCCGACGGCCCGCTCCAGCGCCTTGTTCAGTTCGTCGATGTCAGTGACGCCCTCGGCAGCGGCCAAGTCGAAGAATTCCTTGTCCAGCCGCTCGGCTGGCACGGTCATCTCGCTGGGGGCCATGGTGTGTCGGATGGGCAGGGTGGTTTCATCCTCGATGGATTCGCGGATCGAATACTTGTCGAGGTAGCCCTGCTCGTCGTCGGCGCCGAAGATCTTGAACGTGCCTTCCCCCTGCGCCGTCTTGGCGATGGGGGTGCCGGTGAAGCCGATGATGGTGGCATTGGGAACCGCTGCCATCATGTAGGTGCCGAGATCCTTTGCGACGGAACGGTGGGCCTCGTCGATGAATACGTAGATGTTGTCTCGGGTGTTGGCGTCCTTCTCGATGCCCTCGAACTTATGGATCATCGACAGGATCAGGCCACGTTTGTCGCTCTTGAGCAGATCCTGCACCTCGGACTTGGAGCCGGCGCGCCAGACCGGGATGTCCTGGCTCTGCATTTCCCCCAGCAGCTTCTCGACCCAGCCCTTGAGCTGGCCTTCAAGCTCGGTGCGGTCCACCACAAGAATGACGGTGGCGTTCCGGAACCGCTCTTTCTGCTCAAGGATCAGCCGGGCTGCCGTCAGCAGGGTGAAAGTCTTGCCCGATCCCTGAGTGTGCCAGACCAGTCCGCGCTTCTTGCTGGAGTCTTCGCAGCGGGCGATGATCTTATCGATGGCGCCCCTCTGGTGTTGGCGCAGCACCGATTTCCTGGTTTCGCCATCCTCGACATAGAACAGAATCCAGTGCTGGAGGGTGCGCAGGAAGTCGGTCGGTTCGAAGAACGACTGGACGGCGAATTTGTAGTTTTCCTGCGGCCGTTCCTTCCAGCGGGCCATGAACCGCCGCGAGGCGTTCCAGGTCACGCCATACCAATAATCGATCAGGTGGGTGACATTGAACAACTGCGGAGAGCCGATCAGTTCCGGCGTTTCCTTCTCGTACCGGCGCAGCTGGGTGACGCCCCGGTCGATGGCGCCGCCGTCCTTCGGGTTCTTGTGCTCGACGATGGTGACGGGAATGCCGTTAACGACGAACATCACATCCGCTCGATTGCCCTTGCGGGCTAGGGGCTTCAACTTCCATTCCCAGGTCACCTGGAAGGCGTTGTTGCCGGGATGCTGGAAATCGATGAGCTGGACGGGACGATGGCGCTTTTCGCCCTCGTCGTACCATTGCCGTTCGCCCCGCAGCCAGGACAGCATGCCCCAGTTGCCTTCGATGGTGGCGGGGATGGCCTCCAGATGCTCGACCACCTGCCGGACGGCATCTGTCGTCATCCATGGGTTGAATTCAGCGAGTTTGGCTTCCAACTCGTCCCGCAGCAGCATGCCGGCTTCGCCGCCACGCTTGGCCTTGGCCACATCCGGCGTAATCGGCGTCCAGCCGATTTCAACGGCGTGGGCGACCATGGGGAACTGGACGGTGCCCGCCTCGTTGATCTTGAGTTCAGACATGGTTCGATATCTCCGGGCGGGATTTGAGCGTCATCGGTGAAAGACAAAATCATTTGTTTGTAGCGAAACTCGCTTCCATGACATGCAAGCCTGCTTGTTCGTAATGGACGACGGTCAAAGCACGGTTCTGCCTTCCGCGATGCTCAGGAGCTTGGGGAACGCGAGAATGGTGGCACTTCTGCCTAAGTCTTCGCATCATCCCGCTTGGGCTTAGAGCGCCTAACAGAACCATCTCTGGACGAAGCGCCAGCAGATGAGGCTGGCCGCGATATGGTGAAAGGCAGTGAAGATGTCGGCGCGCCGTTCGTAGCGGACGGCGATGCGGCGGAAGCGGGCAAACCAAGCGAGCGTACGCTCGACCACCCATCGATATCGGCCGAGACGCTCGCTGCTTTCGACGCCACGCCGGGCAATCCGCGGAATGATCGCTCGTTGGCGCAGCGCCCGCCGGCAGTGAGCGAAGTCGTAGCCCTTGTCGGCATGCAGCTTGGCCGGTCGCCGCCGGGGCCGGCCCGCACACTGGCGGATCGCCGGCACGGCATCGACCAGCGCCTCCAGCAGCTTGCTGTCGTGCCGGTTGGCTGGCGAGATCCTCAGGGCGAGCGGGATGCCGTTAGCATCGACGAGGATGTGGCGCTTGGAGCCCGGCTTGCCGCGATCCGTCGGGTTCGGGCCGGTCTCCTCACCCCCCTTTTTGCCGGGACGCTGGCGCTGTCCACCGCCGCACGATCCCAGTTGATGGCGTTGGCATAGCCGAGACGGTCGAGCAGCACACGATGCAGCCGTTCCCACACGCCAGCCCGATGCCACTCGTGCAGACGCCGCCAGCAGGTCATACCCGAGCCGCAGCCCATCTCCACCGGCAGAAGCTCCCAAGGAATACCCGTGCGCAGCACGAACAGGATGCCGGTCAGCGCAGCACGATCGCACAGCCGGGGCCGTCCGCCTTTCGGCTTGGGCGGCTCCGGCGGGATCAGAGGTTCGATGATCGCCCACAAGGCGTCGCAAACAAGAGGGGCTGCCATGCCCCTACCAACCGTTCCCAGCCGGTTTTGTTACGCACTCTTATCCACGTCGCCATCCCCCCTGCTTCGATCTCCAACACCTCTCCCAGCGTTACATTGGTGCCCTCGATTTTCGAAGACAACACGGCTTCCTGGGTGGTCAACGGCGACAGGAGAACACCGGCATTTGGGATCGCCGTGATCAGGCCGTCATACCGGGCAAGCGCGGCGTTAGCCGGGCCAATCAACGGCATGAGCCGCGCCCGGTCCAGCTTTTCAAGACTCGGTGGAAATTGCTCGAGGTGGTAGCGAACGGGACCGGTCATGTTGCCCCCGTCCGGCGGTGCGCAGGCAGGTCGGAGACGACGATCTGTTGAGTCTGTTCGTCAAAACAGTAGTAGATACGCAGGCATCGGACCGGGTCGCGGACATTACCCCCGTTCTTAATATGCCAGTCGGCGGAAAATCTCCGACCGTTCCAGTCAAACTCATAGGTATCGGCACCACAGGGAGCATTCTGGATCCCGTTCATGACCGGGATGTTGCTCAGGGAGCCGCCGCCATTGATGCGCTGGTCGCGCCCATTGGTGGCAAGCCACAACAGGCAATAGGCCGCTGTCTGCACCGCCTCGAACTCCGGCTTTCGCACCCCACGGCGTGCCCTGGGGGTCAGGACGAGCCGCCCAGCAAATTGCCGATCACACCAGTCGTCGAGGTCGGACCATTGGGTTGGAAGAACGATACCCTGGTCCGGATTGCCACCGACAGACTTGAGTTGGTCGGAAATTGTCTGGATGCGATAGGCGGAGGCCTGCGCCTGCGCTTCCGCCACCTCGGCCCGTTCACGCTCCTTCTGATACTCCGTAACGTAGTAGTCCTGTTCACTCCTCAATGCCTCGATCTGACTTTGCAGCGCGATGATCTGCGCCTGAGCCGCGGAAAGCTGCTTGCTCTCGCTCGCCGCTCCTTCGCGCAGGCTCGTCTGATATAATTCCAAGGCAGCACTACGAATCGCCGCAAAGGTCAGCACGTCCGATCCGAGCCGGGTTCGCCTCACACTTTCCTGCGCGGCTGTGTCGCGCAACCAACGCATTGCCCGTGCCAAGCCTTCAGCGGACGCAAGCTCGCCCATTAGGATCAACCGATGCCGGTATGGGTCGGCACCATCATCGAAGCCTGGCAGATACACCCGGGCAGCCCCACCGAAGACGGACAGCCGCCTGCCGAATCGTTCCGTCAGCTGCCAACTGGTTGCCGGATGCGCGACCACAACATGGGCCAAGCCGAGAACCGCGCGGGCGAGGCTCTTGGGATCAATGAGCGGAGTGTCCGCGGACGCCACATCGGGAAGCGTCAGGACGAACGTGGGCAGGACGCGGCCAGGATCCAGAAGATGGTCGATCAGGGCTTCAGGATCGTCGCCATCGATGAATTCCGAGGCGGTGGACAATATCGCCTGTGACCCCGCCATCAGGCGGCACTTGGCAGCGACCTGCTGCACGAAACCCGGAGTGTGCGGTTCGATCGGCAGATTGACCTCGGGCGTGCTGACCAAAAGGCGTGCGCCGAACTTTGCCGGTTCTCCCGGCAGAAGGCCTAGCACGACCTCGGTAGTCCAGACCCGTTCGGGCACGGTCTTGTCCGGGTCATCGGCCCGGATCGCCCAGATGTCCGACGTGCCAGCCTGGAGCCGAACGGCGCTGCTGTTGCGACCGCCTGAGAAGAACTCGAAAGAGCGCCCGTCCCATGCCTCGGCGGGAAGCTGACCGCCGGCGCGCCGCTGCGCCCATTTCAGCACCTCGGCGACGGCCCGGCGCGCGATGGCGCTCGGGTCGTCGCCCGGCATCCAACTGGTCACACGCAGCACCTCGTGCTCACGTACGACGCGGGGTATGCGTTGAGACAGGGGGGCAAGGGCTTTGGCGAAGCTCATGCTCATGCGGCCACCTCAACGGTCAGTCTTGAAGAGAGCGCGGACAGGTCGAGGTCGGCCACGCGGATCTCCCCCGTCATCAGCTTGTGCAGCAGGGTCTTGAAAAGCTCGTCCAGTACGTCGCGCTTTCGGCGGTGCAGATTGATCTTGCGGTCGATGGCGTCCAGTACGGCGACGATTTCACGCTGTTCGTCGAGGGTGGGGGGGACAGGGATCGGCAAGCTGTCGATATTCCCGGTGTTGAGATTGTATTTGCCATCCGCTGCCGGCGTCGCCCGTCCAGCAATAATGCCGGTGCCGAGTTCGGACCCAAAGAAGTAGGCCGCGAAGCGGGGAACGATCCGCGTCAATTTGGGCCTTGCCCTGATGAGGTACGAAGCGAATAGTGCGCCCTCAGGCTGCCCCTCGTAGACGGCACAGGCGCCAAGACGTTCGATCACACCATTGGTTCGAATGAAGATCAGGTCGCCATTCTCCAGCCAATAGCGTTCCGCCTCTGCCGCTGAAAATTTGGCAAACTTGATGTCCTGGACATCAACTTGGCCGGGCGTGATATTGGGAATCCGGAGCACGGGAAACTCGGTCGGCTCGTAGGTACAGTGGGTTGATGTCCCATACTGAAGCCATTGGCGGACTGTCTCGAATGCCACCACATCCCAGCTCTCCGGCACTGGCCCAATTTCAGTGTCCTTCTGCGCCTCGCCCCGCAGGCCGCGCGAAAACAGCAATTGCATGGCGGCACGCCTGAGAGCCTCGGCGGCAGTCACCTGCTGGGTAGCCAGATCCATTGCATCGAATACTGAGTCGAGAATGCTCCCGATGGCATCTCCCTCGGTCGGATCCTGGGGGGTGGGGATGGTGAAAGTCCTCACGTCATCCAAATTCAGCGTCATAGTCCCATGGGCCGACGGAACAATGCGCGACAGGAGGTAGTCACGCGACTGATAGATCGCCGCGCGGATAAACGAGCCGGAGATACGCGTGCGCGGCACTAGAGCTTTGATGTCTTGATTGAATGCCATTGGGCGCCGCACTACTGCAACAGGCAGATCTTTAGCCAGCCCCATACCTCGTACGAGAAGAAGCACGGCTCCTGCCGGGGCGAGGCGGCTACCAGCAGCAAGACCATCAGAGTTGATGTGGTCGATGGTGTCGTCGAGACGTGGTGTCTTCATGTCCTTCCCTGATACCCAGGGAATATCACCCTGCCAGAACGAGGCATTGGCTTTTGACGGCGTTCCGCCACTCAGGATTTCGCAGAGATCGCTCAGGGGGCGTCGAGACCATCCCTCGGGGAGTGAAACGTCAAGCGTCAGCGACATCGTTAACCCCAGACATCAGGCGCGCAAGATTGGACGAGAGATTAAGTGCCTCGTGATCAAGTGCCAGCACTTGCGCCAGCAATGCGCTAACTGACCCTGTCTTGGTAGAGTTCGTCTGCCCCACCCATCGGCTTGGGCTGAGGTTGTAATCCGCCTCCTCAGCCTGAGCCGTGGTAATGACGGCGACCTCGCCCTCGACCGCTTCGCCCTTCAGATAGGCGGCCGCCAAGGAGCGGATATCGGTCTCCGGGATGTAATTTTTTGGCCGTCCCTTGGCCACCCGCCGGCTGGCGTTCAACAGGATGATCTTGCCGGCGCGGGCTGTCGGCTTCTTCTTGGACAGCACCACGATCACGCCGGCGGCGGTGGTGTTGTAGAACAGGTTATCCGGCAGCAGGATCACGCCGTCGATCAGGTCACGGTCGACGAACCATTTGCGGATGTTGCGTTCCTTGTCCTCGTTCTTGCTGCCCGATCCGCGCGTCACCGCCCCGGTGTCCAGCACCACCGCCGCCCGTCCGCGATCATTGAGGCAGGTCAGAGTGTGCTGGAGCCAAGCCCAATCGCCCTTACCGGTAGTGATGCCGCCCTGGGTGCGGAAGCGATCGAACGGGTCGTTGCTAAACACGTCTGGATTGAACGGCTGGTTCCACATAGGATTGGCGACGACGATATCGTTGGTGCGAATACGCCCGTCCGCCGTCTTGAACTTGGGATTCAGCATGGTGTCGCCACGCGCGACCTCGACATCCATGTCGTGGATGATGGCGTTCATGTACGCCACGGCATAGCTCTCCGCCTGCTGCTCCTGGCCGGTCAGTTTCAACGGCACCTTGCTGGTGGGGTCGAGTTCGCGGGCTACCAGTTGCAGCTTCACCAGCAAACCGGCGGAGCCGCAGGCATAATCGTGGCATTCCTCGCCCGGCTTCGGACGCATGATGTGCGCCATCAGGAAGCCGACCTCGGTAGGGGTGAAGAACTCGCCCGCGCTCTGGCCCGAGCCTTCGGCAAACTTCCTCAGTAGGTATTCGTAAGCGCGGCCCAGGAAGTCGGGCTGTACGTCTGCAAGCCCCAGCCGGTAGCGCGGGTCGGAAAAGGTTTCGACCACGGTGGTCAGCTTGGCAGGGTTGATGTCCCGTTCGCCGTTGCGTTCGGCGGAGAAGTCCACCACGTCGATCACCCCCGACAGCGACGGGTTCTGCCGCACCACCGCCCGCACCGCCTTGGTCAGGTGCTCGCCGATGTCGCGTGGCCGCGTGCTGCGCCCCTTGTCGTCCACCGGCCATTCGTAGGCTTCGCGCCCGTTAATGATGGCCCAACGGGCCTCGCGGGGCAGATAGAAGCGGAGCAGGCCGTGATCGCCTGAGGTGGTCCCCGTTCCCCGGACAGTTTTGCGGCTGGGATAAGCTTGGTTCAGGTCCGTGTCATGCCGCCAATCTGATCCCAACCGGGACGCCCTGGTGGGCTTCAGCCGGGGTTCGGCCGCCGAGCGCAGAGTGCGGTCGGTCGGCGTTGTAATACTCGATCCACTGGCCGATTCCGGCCCGCGCCTCGCTGCCCAACTCGAAGGCATGGAGGTAGACACACTCGTACTTCAGCGATCGCCAGAGCCGTTCGATGAACACGTTGTCCATCCAGCGGCCCCGTCCATCCATCGACACCCGAATGCCGGCCGCGGTCAAGAGGCCGGTGAAGCGCGGGCTGGTGAACTGGCTGCCCTGATCGGTGTTGAAGATCTCCGGGCGGCCGTGCCGCGCCATCGCCTCCTCCACCGCCTCCAGGCAGAACTCGACGTCCATGGTGTTCGACAGTCGCCACGCCAGCACCCGACGTGTCGCCCAGTCCATCACGGCGACCAAGTACAGGAAGCCACGGCGCATGGGAATGTACGTGATATCAGCGCACCACACCTGGTTCGGACGGTCGATGACCATGTCCCGCAGCAGGTACGGCCAGATTTTGTGCTCCGGATGAGGCACCGTCGTCTTTGGACGCTGGTAGACCGCCTGCAAGCCCATCCGCAGCATCAGACGGCGGACCCGCTTGCGGTTGACCTCCTGCCCCTGGCGCCGGAGATGACGGGTCATCTGCCGGCTGCCGTACCAGGGCGTCTCCAAAAACTGCGCGTCGATCCGCCGCATCAGCTCCAGGTTCTCGGCCGGCTCGCCCTTCACCGGCTCGTAATAGCTGGAGCGGCTGAGCGACACCAGCGCGCACTGTCGCGTGATCGACAGGCGCGGATGCTCCGGCTCGATCATCTCCCGCCTCCGGCCAATGCTCATCGTCCGGAGGCCTTGCGCAAAAAATCGCGTTCCACGACCAACTGGCCGATCATGGCGTGCAGCTTTTCCACCTCGCCCTGATGGCTGGCCTCAGCAGCCTCCGCCTTGCCGGAAAACACCCCGGCCATCCCCTCGACGGCCTGCTTCTTCCAGGCGTTGATCAGCGTCTGGTGCACCCCGTGCTTGGCCACGAGCTGCGACACCGTCAGCTCGCCCCGAATCGCCTCCAGCGCCACCTTCGCCTTGAACTCCGCCGAATACCGCTTCCGTTTCCCCGTCATCGGGTCCGTCCTTCCTGATGGGCGAACCAAGCTTATCCAACTGTCCGGGGAACGGGGACCACCTCAGCCTTCGGCAATTTCCAATGCAGTAGCGCGGTCACGTCCACCAGTATAGCGGCGGCTTGCGCCGTCCTCGCCTGCGAAGCGGCGAGCGAGTCGCTGTGTCGCAGCTCAGCCGGCGGATGTCGGCCGCGGCACCCGCACGCTCCGCACCCGGGTCCAATCCAGACCTTCGAGCGATGGGGTTGAGAGATGCCCCGGGGCGCAAAGCCGATGTGGCATCGGATATGATGGTCGAAGTGATCGACCCGCGTCATCCGCTACCCGAATCCATTGGACCTGAGCGCAATTGCCCGACGCAATGTGTTGGCCGATGTTTCCGGCGTTATGAGAAGGGGGCGATGCTGGTGACCTCCAACCGCGGCTTTTCCGAATGGGGCGATGTCTTCGCGATCCTCGACCAGAAGCAGCGGCCGGGGCAGGTCAGCGTGCGGATTGTCTGGCAAACCGGCGCGGTCAGCGAGCACTGGGTGCGACGGCGGGTGCACGGCTATGATCAGCACGCCGACTTCGGCCGGCTCGAACAGCGCATCCGCGCCCTGAACGGGGCCGGCAACATGGACGCGGCGATCGCGGCAGCGCTGAACGCCGAAGGCCTCCTGACGGCGAAGGGAACGCCGTTCAACGGCGCATTGGTCCACCTGCTGCGCAGGCGTTGGGGGATTCCAACGGTCAAGATCAATGGGACGGCCCCGAATCCGGATCGCTGGCCGGACGGCACTTATTCCATTCAAGGTGTGGCGAAAGCGGTGGGCGTCACCGCCCAGACTGTGTTCGACTGGCTGAAGGTGGGGCTGCTGACGGGTGTGCAGAGCATGAAAGGGCAGCCCTGGCAGATCGTCATGTCCGAGGAGACATGCGAGGATCTGCGGCAACGAATCACACGAACCAGACGATCGAGGAAAGTGGCATCATGAAACACTCGGCTTCACCGTCGTCGCTTCAGCCCTGCTGGACCGCCTGCTGCACCATGCTGTGGTGGTGCAGATCGAAGGCGCCAGCTACCGCCTGCGCCGCCACGCCGAACTGATGCCGGAC
Source organism: Azospirillum argentinense (assembly GCF_000632475.1). NCBI lineage: Bacteria > Pseudomonadati > Pseudomonadota > Alphaproteobacteria > Rhodospirillales > Azospirillaceae > Azospirillum > Azospirillum argentinense. Next base: position 2,467,032 of record NZ_CP007793.1, on the reverse strand, counting down.
AACAACCGCAGCAGGCCGATCAGCGCCCCACCGCCGGCACCACGACGCCGAGGCCGGCCACCGAAAGCGAGGAGCGCCGACACCGAAGCCAATCCATAGCCCTTCAAACCATCTGGGGATTTTTCGACCGACCGTTCCGGGGAAACTTCATTCGGCCTTTACACGGGCTGGTGCCGGTGTCCAAGGTGCAGCCGGACCTGCTGGCCGCTGCCGATCGGGCGCGTGGCGCCCGGCTCATGGCGGCAATGGACGCGATCAACAGCCGGATGGGCCGGGACACGCTGGTGCCGGCCGCCACCATCGGCCGGGCGTGGCGGATGCGTCAGGACAGTCGGTCGCCCAGCTATACGACCGAGCTGGACGACGTGCCGGTGGTGCTGGCGTGAGGGGCGCTGTGCGCAACCCGACCGTTGCTACAGTGACGCGCCCAAGCTCGTAGCCTGCGCTCACACGCCGACATCACAGCCTAACCCTCTTTCTCGTTGAGAAAGCTCTGTTCAGGACCCGCACCCATTGTCTGTCGCCCCGAATCAGGGTATCGAGAGTAGCCGGACTGTGGATGAGGCAGCTATTGGATATCTCGTTTGCGACGAGCCAGCTACGATCGTTGTGTGAAAACGCCACGAAAGCAAGACGAGAGCTGGGAAAAGGCGCTGCCGATGCACTTCAACGCCGTCTGGCCGACCTATATGCCGCCTATTCAATCGATGATCTCATCGTTGGGGTATCGGCAGAGGTGCCCAGTCCGGTGGAATTGTCAATTGCGCTTGCTGAGGGTTACGTTCTATGCATCCGCCCCGCCCATGTGGTGCCCCCTCTCGATAGGCAGGGGAATATCGTCTGGTCTCGCGTCAGCCGGGTCAAAGTAGTGGAGGTTCGCAAAAATGGCTGAGACCACGGAATTCAAACCTCAGTGGGCGTCTCCTCCCGGAGCAACAATTATTGACATACTTGAACAGAAAGGTATGTCGATTGAAGATTTTTGTTCAGCTATGCAAACCTCTGAGCGATTAGCTTCTAAGATCATCTCAGGGGATGCGGAGATTGATGCGCGCTTGGCCATCAAGCTTGAAAATGTTCTGGGAGGCTCTGCGGCGTTTTGGTTGCGTAGAGAAGCTCAGTTCCGCTCGGACCTTCAGCGGCTTGATGAAGCTGTAGTCGAAATGGAGCCGAAAGCGTGGCTATCCATACTTCCGGTTCGGGATATTACTGCGTTCGGCTGGGTCGAACGAATTGCTGACCGCGCCCTTCAGGCTGAGGCATTGCTTCGTTTCTTCGATACCCAATCGGTACAGGGGTGGCACAATCGCTATCAAAGGACTGTGACAGCTGTTGCCTACCGTACATCTCAAACATACGAATCTAAACTCGGAGCTCTGGCGGCGTGGTTAAGGCAGGGTGAAATTGAAGCTGAAAAGATTGCATGTTCTCCTTGGGACAGGGAGGGGTTGCGTCTCCTTATTCCAAAATTCCGTGCATTGACTCGCGTAAAAGACCCTGCAGTATTTATACCGGAGCTGCAGAAATTATGCGCATCCTGTGGTGTTGCTGTTGTTATTGTTCGCGCGCCAGCAGGGTGTCGAGCAAGCGGAGCCACAAGATTCGTTTCAGAGGCAAAAGCTGTAATCCAGCTTAGCTTTAGATACCGTTCAGATGATCATTTCTGGTTTACTCTTTTTCATGAGCTTGGCCACCTCCTCCTGCATGATTGCTCATCTATTTTTCTAGAAGATCTGGACCTGATTGCGACACATGAAGAGGATGAAGCCAACGACTTTGCCGCTAACACGCTAGTGCCACCCGAGTATCGAGCGGAAATGTTGCGTCTTCCGGCCGATCACCGGGTGATTATGCGCTTTGCGAAACGCATCGGAGTTAGCCATGGCATCGTCGTTGGGCAAATGCAACACTTGAGGGTCCTTGCACCGAACAGGCTTAATGCGCTCAAAGTTCGTTATACCTGGACGGCGGAATAAGAGCGCAGATCAAAGCCTCGCCTCCATAGGGTCAATCCATTGATCTTGTTTGGGTCGGCGGGCTTTTTTGATTTGCGCTCCAAACTACCCTCGAAATGCTAGGTATGTGTCAGGGCTTTTCTGCCAATTACACAGTGAGTCTTCCATGATCTGCATTCCTAACCCTAAGTAATCTCCAAGCTCGACAACCCATTGGTTCAATTTTTGAGGCGACAAATTGGCACTGTGATTTCCACCGAATAAGAGTCGCGCCCCCGCTAGTGGTCCGGTTGCACCAACGAGATATGGGATTCCAGGTTCTATGTTAGCGAGGCCTAGCTTTCCTACCATTGTAAGGAAATCAAACCGACCTGTGCGACCGAATGACGTCACCGCGGCCATAGCATGGTAGAGGTGGTCAAACATTTTTTTTGGGTCTCCTCCGCATTCTTGCTCTGCTTCATCTATCAACAATGCATGACCTCGATTTGCACCGACCCAAGAGACATAAGAACTAAAAATTTTACTAGTTCCCCTATGGGAATCTGGTCTAAGTGTTTCGTATTTTCTATGATTACCGAAGCGGCGTGAGATTCCATCCGTTCTTAATTCTCGATAAGAGCGAGTTATCCAAGTGTGGAAATCCTCGGGGTTTGCGCTAATGGATGCCCAATTCCAGAGATTACCCGCACCGTTTCTGCCATAGAGGGTCCGTGCAAGGCTCCATTGATCTAAAATATGCTTTCCGCAATGAGTTGCTAAGAATACCAGCCAATAGGCCTCATCAAGATTTCCTTCTCTATGCTTGATCGCTGCTGCACGTAGCGGGTCAAACATAGAAAGTTCTCTCGGATCACATCGCGATGGATGTAATTCAGCCTCTCGTAAGCGATGTACAAAGTCAATTCGTCTTATGCTATCTATAAACTGCTCAACCAATGCTTCTTGTCGCTGTGGAGTTCTCGCCCCTGGAAGTGGACGATAAGTATAATTTTGGAGACCTTCTATAAGAAGCAAGCGGCGTTCGGTCCCGAATCTCATCGTTCAGTATCCTCTTCGTTCAGCGTTTTAAGATCAAGAACCAGTTGCTGAGGAGAATGGAGTCTCTCCGACCGATTTCTGATATATTGGTCATAGAACTTCGATTTCATACGCTGTCTTACCCGAACTACTTCTTTGAGATTTTCACGTTCTGTTTTCTTTCTTGTTAAGTGAAATATGCGAAAAAGTCTTGATATATCTTTCCAGTAGTCGTCTATTTGCAATTCTTCTATTTTTACATTTTCTCCCCCTCTTATTCTATTTTCGACTTCTAAAACTGTTTCGATTGATGACCATTGTTCTCCCGAGGGCATGGGGGGCATCTTCAAGTTGGCTTGCCAGTCCTCCTCCATGAATTTGTTAACTTTATCGTGATCGCAATCATATAAATGCAAGCTTCCAATCGCATGCTTATATCGGCCTAGATGAACCCCTAGATCTCTTGCAATAAGTTCTTGTATCATTGTAAAAGCAAATATATCATGAGGAAGCCCTAAATAAGCATCATTAGAGCGCATATTCACATACATGTGAAGAAAGCCCTTTCTCACGACAAATTGCATCGTGCAGGTGCATGGGACATCTTTGTATGATCCAAATAGATCATCTGAACCATATATTTGCACAACTGCCCTTCGTGAAGAAGACTTTCTCCTTAAAATAGAAGTAATTTCTCCAATTTGATTAGGTCCATTTTTGTTAAATATCCTTGAACCATACCCGCTCGATACATGGTCTGTATTTTCTTCAGGATCGTATCCTTTCGGTATGTAATATTTAATAAATGAATGTTTGTTAGATCCAGATAAGTACCAGAATAGCTCACCAAGCGCGCTGAAAATTGTCCCGCGGCTTTCCGTCCTGCTCACTCGAGCTAGGGGTTGAGTGAGTTCGAGCACAACACCAAAAAGCTCCTTGTTAGGGCCTTTCGTTGGATAGGGTTCCACCTGAATACCATGACGGAGAATCCGTGTGAAAACCACTCGCAGAAGATCGTCAAGGGTTTGCCGACGAATATACATATTAGCCCATCGCGCAGGTTAATGCCTCTATATGGCATATGATGAGCGCGGATTGAAGACGCTATAAGTGTCTCTCGTGGCGATCGGTCGCGTTAAGGGAGTGCAGATGTTCGTTCCGCTATTCTTGTTAAAATTCATTGTATAACATCGTCTTATGAGCACCTCGATAAACCGGCCTTTCTGGGCAGTTAAGGCCACGGAACGGGGTTGATCCGGTGAGAAACTGGCAAATTTGGGGACATAATCCCGATTTTTGATGCGAGAAGGCGGAAATATGCGGTGATTTTGGCGCTATACGGGCGCAGTTTGCCCCTCGAGCCAGATCAGGCGTCGGAAATTGTAGGCAAGGTTGGCGAGGCCGATCTTCACCGTGGCGCGCCCAAGGCCGATGGTGCGGATGAACAGCGCCATGCGCTGCTTCTGGTCGGCGAAGACATGCTCGACGGCGGATCGCACCGCCGAGCGGGCGCGGTTGGCGCGTTGATGTGGCCCCGGCATCGGCCGCCCCTTCGGCTTGCGGAAATGCACCATGCTGCGGCGGCCCGCCGCCGCGATAGCCGCTTCGTTGGCCTTCGAGCGATAGGCGCTGTCCGCCCACACCCGGCTGTCGAAGGCGTCCGGATTGAGCAGGCCCAGCAACTGCGCACCGTCATGCCGCGCGGCGTCGGTAACGGCAAAACGCCGGATCAAGCGGAACCGGCGGTCGATGTTGATGTGCGACTTGTAGCCAAAGGCCGGGATCAGCAGGCCTTCCACGGTGCGCGCCTCGGACCCGTCGAGCGTTGGCCCCGGCTTCGCCTTGACCCGTCCCCGCTTCACCGTCCAGCGCGCCTGTGTGTCCTTCTGGCGCGCCTTGGCCGGTGGCCAGGGCGGGTCTTCCCCGTCACGGATCTGGCGCTTCTCCTCCCGGGTCAGCCGCTGCCTGGGCGCTTCCACGATGGAGGCATCGACGATTTGCCCACCCAGCACGAAGTAGCCGCGTTCCTTCAGGTCCGCATCGAAGCGGGCGAACAGTCCCTCCATCGCCCCCGCCGTCACCAGGGCCTCGCGGAACAGCCAGATCGTCGTGCGATTCGGAACCCGGTCGCCCAATCCCAGCCCGAGGAACCGCATGAACGACAGCCGGTCGCGAACCTGATACTCGGCCTGCTCGTCCGACAGACCGTACAGCGCCTGCAGCACCAGGATCTTGAACATCATCACCGCATCCAGCGGCGGCCGACCGCCCCGGGAGCGGTCCTTGCGCCCCAAGCCCGCGTCCAGCGTCGGACGGAAAACCTCGAAGTCCACCACCGACGACAGGCGTTCCAGCGGATCACCACTCTTGCTCAGTTCCGCGTAGCGATCCTGAAGATCGAACAGCCCAGATTGACCGGCCATGCTTCCGCCCCCCGCCTTCAGAACAAGGGAATCACCAGAACGCCGAACACGCCACAGTTTTTCGAGGCGTCCAAAAGGGGCAACTTCCCTGCCCCCGATATGGAGGTAAGTGTCGTCCGGAGGCTGCCTTGTGGGAACGGGGGCAGCGTGCTGAAATCTGGAGGTCGCTGCCGCTGTGCGTGGCCGGCTCGGCATGGTGGCACGCAGCGTGATTTGCACCGCGGCGGTCCAGTGTATTGAGGTCATCACCGGCGCCGGTGGGCGGCGCATCTACTCGGCCGAGGAGGAGATCCGCTTGGTCGGCAAAGCCCGCGGCGGGCACGGCGCGGTGGCGCGCCGCCATAGCGTGTGAAACAGCCTGATCTAACTGACCGTCTCGTTGATGATCTCCTCCGCGACAAGCGCCAGCCAGTAAGTGAGTTCAGAGGCAATCTCGCTCGTAACCTCTCCAGCGATCCTTCATCGCCCTCCGTACGGGAGTGCGAACGATATTCTCGCATTTTTCATAGTTTCTCGTTAAGCTGAGGCACAGCCATGGGGTGTGTGAAGCTGTTATGCCGCACGCATCCCATATCCTTCATTTTGGTCAGATAACTACTAATTATGGCGATCCTTGATCTGTCACTCTCCGAAGCCATCTGGCAGTTCTTTAGCCGGAATGATGGAAAAAGGGATGGTGATACGTTCGAGGAACTCGTGGAAATCATTCTCAATCGACGGATCGGGGTGCCGTGGCTTGACGGCATCCTGGAGAGTTGGGAACGGACGCCGGGGTCACACGATCAATCCCGTGACTTCATTCTACGGCGGTTGGACGGCGAAGCCTGGGCGGAATGCAAGAACTACAAAAAATCGCCGTCGCGGCACATTGTCAGCGCGACCTTGGCAATGGCAACAGTAAAGCGCGTCCGGACTATTCTCCTGTTTTCACCGGAACCGTTCAATCGGCCGGCACTCGCATTCTTTTCTTCGTTTCAGGAAGTAAACGATATCAACATTCACGCCTATCACGGCGACACTCTTCTTTGGCTGGTGGCGGACAACGCAGAGCTGATCCAAGCACGGTTTCCCGAGGTGTCCGGGCTGCTGCAACGCGAACGGGCGCGTTTGCCGACACCGCAGAAGATCAACGTAGTGGTGCGCGTATCGAAGGATATCGACGACGACGAGAGGCTCGGCCGTAACCCGGAACCGCTGGGTGCGGGAGGCGTTTCCTTCCTGCCGCAAGGCCGGTGCGTGGAAATCTATCAGGGGCAATTGGTTGCGCTGGATGTATACATCACCAATCATGACCCGTTGAACGACATGATCGGCAAACTTGAGATCATCATGCCTGAACGGTCGACCCTCACCCTGCTCAGTTCAGCCCAAGGGGCGGCCGCCCACGGCAGCCGGGTCGACGTTAAGCGCGCCAGCTTCAAATGGGTGAGATATCTGCTCCGTGCCAGCGCTGGACGCGTGAACGGCCAGCTGCCAAAGATCACGTTTACTGCCGACACGGCGTATGAATCCGCAACCTCTGACACGCTGGTGGTCACGCAGCGAATGGCTGCCGTATTCGTCGGCGGCGAACGAGGCGCGATGAAGCGTGCGGCTGCCATTCTGTCCGGCGCGCGCAACCGTACGGTCTTTCTCGTCGTGCACGGCAAGAGCGGTGTCGGCAAGACCCGCCAGCTCCAGGAGATGCGTGAGCCGTTCATCACTACTGGACGGCTCGTCCATACCATCGACTGCGAGGAGGCGGGGATCCGGAGTTTCCGGCATTTCGCGCGCCTCATATTTCGCAAAATCACGCCAGGATATGTGCAGGAACACCCCCAAACCCTTTGCGAGGTTTCCGTCCCGAATTCCCAGCTCGCCGTTGGGCGGCCGCAACGGCTCGCCGAATTGCTGGACGCGGAAGATGGTGAGGAGCCGGACATCGAGGAGATGGCCGATCTGTTCGAAGCCGTTCTTTCGGTCGTCCGCCGTCCGCGCGCGTTCATGATCGACAACCTGCAAAGCCTGCCGCAAGCCGGGATCAACTTTCTGCGTGCGCTGGACGAACGCGACATACGCAGCGCCGTGGCGCCGCTGTTTGCGGTCACCGTCAACGAAGAGCAGGCCGGCCAGGGAAGCGCCAGTCGGGCCTTCCTGAACGACATGCTGACGCGCGGCGTGGTCTGGTCGGATCGGAGCGGCGAGACGCCCCGCTATGTGACATTCCCTCTGACCGATTTCACAGCCGGCGAGATCGAGTGGTTCATCAACGATCATTTCGCTGTCAAGCACGGCAAACCTTTTTCCATGCGGTACCCGAACCTGATGCGCGAGCTGACCCGCGACGTGGTCAAGCGCCCTTTGTTCATCGAGCAGTTCCTGAACTACCTAAGCGACATTGATGCCATCGAGTGGGATGGCGAGACGGGTCTGATGACCGTCCTCCACGAGGAGCGGCTCCAGGAGGCCATCCAGCGCGCCTACATCGGAACCAGCCTGGAACAGCTCCTGACCAAACGCTGGACTCTCATCTCCGCCGGGATGAAGCCTGGAGAGCGGGCCAATTTCCGTCTCTTCGCCTTGCTGGGGAGCATTGATCTCGACCATCTTCGGGATTTCGGCATACCCTCGGGCCAGAAAACCGACTGGGTGCTGCGCGGTCTTGCCCGGGTCGATGATGGCCGCTTGTCGTTCTACCATGGACAGCTACGTCGCTTCTTCTTCGACCTATTCCAGTTTTCCGAAAGCGACATCAAAGAGAACGCCACTTGTTTCCGGCGCGTCGTCACCCGTTCCGACGCCGCCGGCTTGACCGCACACTATCCTCTGGCATACTTCACCGCCAAAGCTTCGCTGAAGCCGCTCGCCCTGAACGACCGGCGGTCGGTCGTGCCGCAGGTTCGCAACGACGGCCCGGATCATGGGCTGGCGCTGTTTCTGCGGCGCGTGTTCAAGAGCACCCTGGCGGCATTGCAGGCCGGACCGATTCTCGGGGAGGACATCGACCTCCTGCGGTGGACGGCCGAGCGCACACGGCACGATGTCCGCTACGACGTGGGCATCGCCCAATACGACAAGGGGCGGGAACGCCTGTCGGCGCTGATCGGGCGATGCGACGATTCGGCGGCCCGCGCGGCCTTCGTGTGCTTCGCCATTGCAAACGCCAACTCCTACTTCACCGGACACAGGGACCGCGAAGCGCTGCTGGGGCTGGACGAGGCTCAGTATCATGTCCGGCAGCATCCGCAGACGTTCCCGAATTCGCTCCTCAGCCATCTGGCGGACCGGCGATGCGTCGCCCTCAAATCGCTGAACCGGTTGCCGGAGGCCGGCCGAGCCGGCCGGGAAGCGTTGCGGCTGGCCAAGCGGTCCGACGATGCCGAGCGCGCTGCGCGCCTAGTGTTTGCCTACATCGACATCGGCAACATCTTCCAGAACGGCCACGCGCTGATTCCGTCGACCACTTTCACCAGGGCTGGGAAGTCGCGGGTAAGGAACGCCCTGTATTACTGGGCAAAGGCACGGGAGATTTTCCTGCAAAACCCGAAGTCGGCTGCCTATGACGCCGACACCGGGCCGATGGTCGAACTCTATCATATCCAGTCCAGGCTATTGGTGCGGGATCTGGATGGGCTCGCGGACCTGATGGACGAACAGATCCGCGAATGCCGGAGACGGAATCGCGCCTTTTTCGGCGTGAAGCATCTGCTTTTGAAGTGTATCGCCTCCCTGCAGCATCCGACGCTGTTCTCTGCTGGCTCACCGCCGGTCGATCTTGCGCTCGAAACGGTGCAATGGGCCATTGGCCACGACGTTCGGCGGTACATCTGGATGGCCCGCTATATGGAGGCTAAGGTGCTCCTTGCGTCGGGGCAGTACGACAACGCCCGCAAATCGTTCCTGGCGGCGGCCAAGGCATTGCATGGCGTTGCGACGCACCAAGGCATCGAAGAGTATCACTATCACTTCTACGATGACTTGGTCTTGGCCGCCAGAACCTTCGGTTGGAACATCCTCGGGGATACCCTCGATCTGTTGCGGAGCCCGATGCTGCGGCAGCGGATCCGCAACGTGTTCGACCTAGACGAGCCGGGCTTCGCCCGTCTGACCGCCTCCTACAAAGGGACGGCTAGGTTTTGTGTCGGCGACGACAGCCCCTACCCCAGCCTGCGTAACCGCAACCTGCCATACCCATAAGGGGCTGACGCGTCGATTTTCAACTCTGGTCCACGAGATTGAGCATCTCGATGTTGGCATTCCGGTCGACGACAACATCCCCGCTGTGCCGACGCAGGCGTTTCCAGAGCGCGTTGCCCTGGAGCGCAATGAAACGATCGACGAAATAGATAATCGGATTCTGAGTTTCCAGGAGCGCTCCGTCAAGCTGCGTTATGAGTTCTATGGCCTTTTCATCACGTTCCTTCGCTGGAATTTCGCAAGGCGAAATAATTGGCAGGACTTGCCCTACCACCTCTCGGTGCCAATCGCGGTCGGCGACGCTGGACAAATCGACCCACAGGTACCGGTTGTCAAGATCGGTCTTTGCGGCCAGGAACCTGTAGCTTTCCTGATAGTATCTTTCCATATCGACCGACATACGGTGCGCGTTCTTGGCAACGTACCAGCCCTTCACGTCGGCACGATAGGGCGACCGGTTCGTCTGCGCGGAATCACCGCGATGGAAGGCCATGGCATCGGCGGCAATCCAGCATTCCAGTCTGGCCTCGTTGACCCTGAGGCACAGATCGGTGTCCTGATAGAAGTTGTAGAGTTCCGTGTCCATGCCGCCAACGCGTTCGAACACGTCACGAGACATCATCATGCATGCCGAGCAGGCCATTTGAACGCGCCTGTCGACACAGGTCAGCGGATGATCAATCCGGCGATCTTTGAAGGGGTGCGCATTGTTGTATTTTGTCAGCCCCATGCCGTAATCGATGACCCGACCGCTGTTGGGATCGATAAGCTTGCAGCTCGTCAATCCGATTTTGCGTGAAGAATTATGGAGATTGTACAAAGCTTCAAGCCAGGATTTCCTTAAGAACGTATCGGAATCACAGAATACTAGGAGATCACCTCTTGCTCTCTTCACGCCGAGATTGATGGCTCTAGAATAACCAAGATTGGCGTACTCTCGCTCAACCCTGATTCGTGGATGATTAATATCAAAATCGATTTGTCGCGGATCCGCGTTGTTAAGAACAACGATGATTTCAACTTCATCGCTGGTGGTAGCGGTCAAGGTAGAGAGACAGATATCCAGCAACCTTTTGTTGCTGTGAAACGGTACGATGACGGAGATGTTTTTCATGATAATTAGTAGTTATCGTCTCGTTCCTCCCGCCGCTCGGGCGCGGGCTTCGGTGATGCTGGTGCGTAGGCTGGTGTCGGTGACGGTGGTGTAGCCTTCGGTCGTGCTGATGCTCTGGTGGCCGAGAAGGCGTTGCACAAAGCGAATGTCCAGGCCGTTTTCTAGAAGCTGTGTCGCCGCGGTGTGGCGGAGCATGTGCGGTGTTACGCGGCGGGCAAGTGCGGCGGCTTCCGCGGTTTCCCGGACGAGTTTGCGGATGTGTTGAGTAAATGCCGCCCCTTGGGCAGTGACGAGGAGGTGGTCTGTGCCATGCGCTGTCCGAGCGCGGGCGCCAAGATAGCTGGCGAGCAGAGCCCGCAGTTCGGGATCGGGTAGGAAAACCCGGCGCTGACGGCTGCCCTTGCCGTTGACGGTGATCACCCCCTCCGCCAAGTCAATGTCGTCCACGGTGACCGAGGCCAACTCGCCAACACGCAATCCGGTGCACAGTAGGACCTCCACCGCCAGCAGTGCTGTCAGGTCGTCCAGACTGGCGCGGCGCGCGGCGCGCTCCACCTTTGCCGCAGTCAGCCGGCCAGTGATGCCAGCGCGGGCGGCGGCGGCACTTTGCAGGCGCCGCGCCTCGTCGTTGGTCAGGCTGCGTGGCAAGCGCCGGGGCAGGCGAACACGCGCGTCAAGGCGGTGGAAGGGGCTGGTCTCGATCACCTCGTCCAGCTCCAGCCAGCGAAACATTACTTTCAAGCAGGCGATGCGCCGCCTGACGCTGGTCTCTTTCAGCTTTCGGGTGTCCATCAGGTGGGCCAAATACCGACGCAGCAGATGGCGGTCCACCGCTGTCACCAGTGTGGCTGCCCCGGCAAAACGCTCAAACTCACGCAGGTCGATGGCGTAGGCACGAATGCTGTGAGGTGAGAGATTCTTGACTCGGCAATGGGACAGGAATGCGACGCAGGCCTCATCAAGGGTCATGGGTGCAGTGGGGTAGGTTGCATACCTAAGTATGCATACTCCTTTTGTGCACTTATGAGAAGCGCGGTGCTTTCGCCTTCGCGTCGTTAGCCGTCAGGCAACAAAAACCGGAGTGATTCAGGCTTGTCGGACAGAGTTCCGGAAAAAGGGGCGTGAGCAGGAAAGCGACGATCAGCTGCGCGAGGATGTCGATGGCCGACCGGGACTTGGAGTTGGGGCTTGACGCCCTCACCAAAGTCGGCAGCGCCCACGTTTCCGTGGACACGGCGTCCGGCGCCGCTGCAGCGCCTTGATCGAGTCGATACCGATTCAAGGGAGTGGCTCCGGAAAGTACTGCGCTCGCCAATGGGAGCAGGGGAACGGCGTGTTGCCGGCGCACTCACGGATCCTGGTTCCGTGTGGCCGCGTAAGCGGCGAATCCGATGCCGTTACTCCCGTTCCGGTCCGCGCGCGTCGGACGCGACGGCTTCCATAATGCGCTTCAATTCCCCAACGATATCGCCATGATGTTTGGCGAGGTAAGCGGCCACGGCCGCGTTGCCGAGCAACTTGGTCATGAAGCCCTTGGCGACCACCAGCACCAGCATGGTCTCGCCGAGCGTGTCCTCCACGACCCGATAATCCTGATGCAGCTTTTCCATCTCGCGTTCCATGCGAGCGATGTCCTCCGGCGTGACGCCGGCGGCGGGCTTCGGCTTGCGCCCATCGACCAATTGCTCCGGCCGCGTCGTCGCCAGGATCATGCGTGCGTAATTGACCGTGAAACGGCTGGCCGACACCATCATCTCCGCCGCCACAATCTGACGCATGGGCTTCATCTTGCGCAGAACGGCGAACACGCCTTGGCTCACCATCCGGTCTTTCAGCATCGTGACCACTTCGGGGGCGATGCCCTTGAGCAATTGCTGACGCTCACGGATGCGTTCGACATTGATATCGAACGACTGCGCGATCCGCTCCGGAGCCAAGCCTATTTCGATCCCCTTCAGGATCATCTCATGTTCTTGGATAGGACTCAGGCGGTTGATCCGCCGGTTGTAGGTGAAGCCCTCGTCGTCGGTGGAAACAAGGCAGACCGCTTCCGTTCCGCCAAGCTCCTTCAGGGCTTCGAGCCGCAGGTGTCCGTCAAGCAGGATGTAGTAGCGGTCGCCCTCACCGGTCCCGCGTCCTTCCGGATGGACAGCCAGCGGTTCGATGATCCCGACCTCGCGGATCGTGGCGAGAATGGTCCGGTATTTCGGTGACTGGCGGATGTCCTTGCCAAGCTGGCGGGTCGGCAGGATATGGTCAACTGGGACGGTGATGGTCTTTCCCTCGAAGCCGTTCCGAACGTGGGTCATGGCCTCGAGTCTCCCGACAACCGGTCGGTCAATACCTTGGGCATGTCATCGATGCCTTCGGCGCGCAGGAGGGTGCGGAAATGTTCGTCCGCCAGCAGCCGGCGGAGCGTGGTCGTCACGAACAGGAGCCGTTGCTCGCCGATCTCCGCCTTCTTCACCAGAAGGCTCCGTCGACGAACCTCCGTCTGATAGGTCTGGAGCAACTTGTGCGGGGTCATCGCCGTGTCGATCTTCTGCGTCCAACGTCCATACTGCTTGCCCAGCACCCGACGGCGGTCGATGAGCCGACGGACCTGGATCAACTGCTCACCACGCAGAAGCCCTGTCTCGTAAGCCTCCATCATCGCAACCTGGATATCCTCATCGCCCGCCCTGGCGATCTGGGAGGCGAGATTGATGGGCAGCCAACCCTTCTCGACGGCGGCGATGAGACGTTCCTCGCCAGCCTTCAGCAGGACGAGGATGCCACTGATGTAACTGGGATCAAGGCCGGTCTTTTCGGCGATCTTCATCACACCGTAGCCTCGCTCCTCCAGCACGCGGACCGCGGTGAGCAGATCCCGATTGGAATGCTTGCGGCGGGCGAGGTTCTCGATCAGGCTGATGAGGTAGAGGTCGGCTTCGCCGGCTTCGACGACCATCGCAGGAATCCGAGTCTCGCCCAGCGCCTTGAACGCTTCCATCCGGCCCTGGCCGCACACCAAGTCGTAAAACGGCCCTTCGCCGTCGGCGCCGTTTTCAGTCACGGTGACCGGGCGCTTCAGGCCGACGGTGGCGATGCTCTCGACGAGGCCGGAAAACACCTTTTGATTGCGGCTGCGTGGGTTCAGAACCCGGATGCGGTCGATGGGGATCGACCGGATTTCCGAAGGCCCGCCGACATGGTGTGCGGCGGGTTGTTTTCTCGAACTCATCCTGGCACCTCCTTGAGGCTGACGCGCTTGGCCATGTTCATCAAGGCGCTCAGACCGTCGAAGCGGTAGGCGTCGATGCCGGCTCCGTTCTCCTCCGCCAACCGTAGTTTCGGCGCCGTCATGTCGATGGAGGGAAGCAGATAGTAGTCACGGACATCGTCGTTGCCGGGCGTCATCCGCACCGCCACGGTCAGGTCGGGGACCAGCCCGGCATCGAGCCGAATCACCCAGCGCCGTGCCCCGGCTGGGGTTTCCTGGCAGCGGCTCAACACCAGCGACACGGTGAATTCCTCGTTGACGGTCAGAAGGTCGGTGCGTGCATCGATCGCCACCCGGCCGCCGGCTTGGCGGATGCGGGCGAGGGTATCCTCGACGAGGCGGGGGTGGAGATCGCGGAGGTGGCGGTTGATCTCGATATAGCGGTAGTCCCGTCCGGGCCGATAGCCGATCAGCGAATAGGCTCGTACCAAGCTGCCGAAGCGGTGCCGGTAGGCGCCGCTGGAGGGCATGCCCTCGCACTCGTCGATGACGAGACCGGAAAGGTATCCTTGATGCGCCAGCAGGCTCTTCAGCCGCTCCAGCATCTCCGGGTCGGACAGCCGTTGGCTGCGCGTGAGGATGAGAGCCTGTGCGGCCTGGAACAGCCCCGGATCAAGGATGGGGGCGAACGCTCCTTCGGCCCTGATCCACATGTCAGACCGGTTGACCACGCGTTTGCCTTTCAGTTTGCAGGAAATCCGGTTGTAGATGTTGGTGCCGATGTACTTCTCGTTGGTGAGCAGTTGATGGACGCTGCCCCGCGTCCAGGGGCGGCCGAAATCGGTGAGCTTACCCTCGGTGTTGAGGAGTGCGGCGATCTCTCCCTCGGTCTTTCCGTCCTCAACAAAGGTGCGATACACCCGTCGTACGGTTTCGATCTCATCCTCTGGACCAGGAACGAGGATCACCCTGTCGGTCTGAAGGCTCTTGCGCTCACCGGGGCCCAGCAGGCTCTTGGGTCGCCGATCCTGATCGATCATCTGCCGGCGCAAGCCGTAGCCGGCCGGCCCGCCCTGACGAAAACCCAGCTCGATCAGGCGGCACTGACCGGCAAAGACCTTGTGCGACAGCTCGCGGCTGTACTCCCCAGCCATCTTGCGCTTGATCATCTTTTGAAGGTCGGATCCCATGCTGCCGTCGTTCTCGAACGACTCGGCGCAGTACTCGACCCTTACACCCGCGCGTTTGCAGACGTACTCGTAATAGGCGCTCTCGTCAGCGTCTTGGAAACGTCCCCATCGGCTGACGTCGTAGGCCAGAATCACCGAATAGTCGGCACGGCCATTCTGGACGTCGTCGATCAGGCGCTTCAGGCCGTTGCGGCCATCGATGGCCAGCCCGCTCTTGCCTTCATCAGCATAAGTGCGAACGATTTCAAGGCCATGTCGGGCAGCGTATTGTCGCATGGCATCGGCCTGATTCTCGGTTGAGTATTTTTGATGCTCCGTCGACATCCGCACATACTCAGCCGCCCGCACCGGGCGGGAAGGATCAGGAGAGTCGGCATCCGTCCGGAGGGAGCGCATGGCGAAAGCAACTTTTCAGGACCGTCGCCTTCCAAATTATTTTACGCAGTGTATAAACGCAAGCGTCAAAGCCGCAGCGCGTCCACCTATCGCCCAGGGCGACGTGGTCGTAAGATCACGACGCGGCTTTCAGGAGTGTTTGAGGTGGTCCCCGTTCCCCGGACAGTTGGATAAGCTTGGTTCGCCCATCAGGAAGGACGGACCCGATGACGGGGAAACGGAAGCGGTATTCGGCGGAGTTCAAGGCGAAGGTGGCGCTGGAGGCGATTCGGGGCGAGCTGACGGTGTCGCAGCTCGTGGCCAAGCACGGGGTGCACCAGACGCTGATCAACGCCTGGAAGAAGCAGGCCGTCGAGGGGATGGCCGGGGTGTTTTCCGGCAAGGCGGAGGCTGCTGAGGCCAGCCATCAGGGCGAGGTGGAAAAGCTGCACGCCATGATCGGCCAGTTGGTCGTGGAACGCGATTTTTTGCGCAAGGCCTCCGGACGATGAGCATTGGCCGGAGGCGGGAGATGATCGAGCCGGAGCATCCGCGCCTG
This sequence comes from Azospirillum argentinense, assembly GCF_000632475.1. Lineage (NCBI taxonomy): Bacteria > Pseudomonadati > Pseudomonadota > Alphaproteobacteria > Rhodospirillales > Azospirillaceae > Azospirillum > Azospirillum argentinense. The sequence continues at coordinate 2,451,018 of NZ_CP007793.1, read as the reverse complement.
TCGATCACGCGACAGTGCGCGCTGGTGTCGCTCAGCCGCTCCAGCTATTACGAGCCGGTGAAGGGCGAGCCGGCCGAGAACCTGGAGCTGATGCGGCGGATCGACGCGCAGTTTTTGGAGACGCCCTGGTACGGCAGCCGGCAGATGACCCGTCATCTCCGGCGCCAGGGGCAGGAGGTCAACCGCAAGCGGGTCCGCCGTCTGATGCTGCGGATGGGCTTGCAGGCGGTCTACCAGCGTCCAAAGACGACGGTGCCTCATCCGGAGCACAAAATCTGGCCGTACCTGCTGCGGGACATGGTCATCGACCGTCCGAACCAGGTGTGGTGCGCTGATATCACGTACATTCCCATGCGCCGTGGCTTCCTGTACTTGGTCGCCGTGATGGACTGGGCGACACGTCGGGTGCTGGCGTGGCGACTGTCGAACACCATGGACGTCGAGTTCTGCCTGGAGGCGGTGGAGGAGGCGATGGCGCGGCACGGCCGCCCGGAGATCTTCAACACCGATCAGGGCAGCCAGTTCACCAGCCCGCGCTTCACCGGCCTCTTGACCGCGGCCGGCATTCGGGTGTCGATGGATGGACGGGGCCGCTGGATGGACAACGTGTTCATCGAACGGCTCTGGCGATCGCTGAAGTACGAGTGTGTCTACCTCCATGCCTTCGAGTTGGGCAGCGAGGCGCGGGCCGGAATCGGCCAGTGGATCGAGTATTACAACGCCGACCGACCGCACTCTGCGCTCGGCGGCCGAACCCCGGCTGAAGCCCACCAGGGCGTCCCGGTTGGGATCAGATTGGCGGCATGACACGGACCTGAACCAAGCTTATCCCAGCCGCAAAACTGTCCGGGGAACGGGGACCACCTCAGTTCGTGCCAAAGAGAAGGGGAGCGCGGCTCCGTCGCCGGTGAAGATCCAGTCGGTGGTGATCCCGTGCAATTCCTTCAGTCGCGCCATAACCAACGGGTCAGGCAGGCGTTTGCCGCTTTCCCAGTGATTCCATGTCGCCGCCTTTACCCCCAAAGGCTCGTAAAGGTCCTTCTGGGTAAGGCCGAGCGCCAACCGGGCCGCTCGCAAGCGATTGCCGATGGCCTTCAGGTCGTCGGGATGGCGCTTTCGGGTCATGATCAATAGGTTACTCAGCGTAAAGAAAAGAGGCAAGGCACAACAACGCCGAATTGCCACGCTCACAGCGTCATCATGGGCGAACGCGGCACGGGTACCCGCCTCCCTTCCAACCCGCCACCGTGGACTTGGCGTTGCCGTCAGTTGCCCGCGGCCCGGGTGCAGGTCACCAGGAAATCGATCAGGCGCTGGGCCGACGCGTCCAACTCATCCCCGGCGCGGGTGCAGATGGCCAGTTCGCGGCGCGCCCACGGCTCGTCGAGCAGCAAGAGCGTCAGCCCAAAGGCGGCCACCAGCGGCTGCGCCGCCAGTTCCGGCAGGATGCCCAGCCCCAGCCCGTGCAGCACCATTTGGCACATGGCCTCGAAACTGCGGACTTGCACGCGCACCCTCGGGGTCTGCCCGCTGCGGCGCGCCTGATCGGTCACAAGCCGGTGCACGGCGGTTGCGTGGTCGAGCGTGACGAGTTCTTCCTTGAGAACCGACGCGAAGGCGACCGGGCCGCCATGGGCCAGAGGATGGTCGGACGGCACGACGATGGCCAGGCGGTCTTCGGCGTACGTCCGGGTGCGGAGTTGCCACAGGTCGCCACCCCGCACGATGATGCCGATGTCTGTTTCCTTCTGGTAGAGCGCCTCGACGATCTCGACACTCGGGCGCTCCTGCAGTTCCAGACGGATCGAGGGGAAGGCGCGGGCGAAGGCGGACAGGTCGCCGGCCAGCCGCTGCACCAGCGCCGAGCTGCTGGCGAACACCCGCACGGACCCCCGCACGCCGGCACGGTAGTCGGCCAGTTCGGCGTCGAGCTGCTGGTTCATCCCCAAAACCCCGCGCGCGTAGCGCAGCACCGCCAGTCCCGCCGGGGTCGGCTCCACGCCGTAGGGAAGCCGGTGCAGCAGCGCGGTGCCGCAGCCGTCCTCCAGGAGCTTCACGCGCCGGCTCGCCGCTGACAGGGCGAGGTTCGACTGGCCGGCGGCGCGCGTGATGCTCTTCGTCTCGCACACCCGCAGGAACAGCAGCAACGTCTGGATATCATGCCGCACCATCCGCCGCCCCTTCCCGCTTGAGGATCTCAGCGGCGGCTTTCGACGGGCCGCCTTGTCTGATTCCGCAGGCAACCAGTGTGCAGCAGCCCCGACACCGGTGCAACGGTGCTTCCGCCTTCGAATTCCGCGAAGGCTGACTACAGGGAAATCTAATTCGTTCGCATAGCAAACAAATGATACCGTTTCTTCCAGAGCGCACTTTGGCCGCCAAGCGGTGGCCGGGTGCACGGGCAGGGATGGAAACGAGGGCGATCACACATGGCCGCGTCGAGCACCCCCCATGAACGAGCCGGTACCGGTTCGGTCGGCGACCGACTGACGGCGTCGGACGCCTTGGCGAACCTCCGCGTGCTGGACCTGACGCGGGTGCGGGCCGGTCCGACCTGCTGCCGCATCCTCGCCGACTTCGGCGCCGACGTGATCAAGATCGAGGCGCCGGCCGGGGCCGACCCGAACGATGGCATGAACGGGCCGCGCGACGGCTACGACATGCAGAACCTTCACCGCAACAAGCGCTCGTTGTCGCTGAACCTCAAGACGCCCGAGGGCAAGGCCGTCCTCGGCCGCCTCGTCCGCACCGCGGATGTCGTGGTCGAGAACTACCGTCCCGACGTCAAGCACCGCCTGGGTATGGATTACGAGACGCTGCGGGCGATCAATCCGCGCATCGTCCTGGCCTCCATCTCCGGCTTCGGGCAGACCGGCCCGTACCGCGACCGCGGCGGCTTCGACCAGATCGCCCAGGGCATGGGCGGGCTGATGTGGCTCACCGGGCTGCCCGGCCAGGGGCCGGTGCGCGCTGGCGTCGCCATCGCCGACATCTCCTCCGGCCTCTACGCCGCCGTCGGCATCCTGATCGCGCTGGCCGAGCGCGGAGACTCCGGAGAGGGGCAGTGGGTGCAGACGTCGCTGCTGCAAAGCCAGATCGCCCTGCTTGACTTCCAGGCCGCCCGCTACCTCGTCGACGGCGTGGTGCCGGAGCAGGCGGGCAACGACCACCCAACCTCGACCCCCATGGGTCTGTACCGGACGGCGGACGGTTTCATCAACATCGGCGCCTCCGGCGAGGATCTGTGGCGCCGCCTGTGCCGCGCCGTCGGGCATCCGGCCCTCGCCGAGCGGCCTGAGTTCCGCAGCGAACCCGACCGTCTGGCCAACCGGCCGCAGCTCAACGCCGAACTTGGCGCCATCTTGGCGGAGCGCCCGTCGCACGAGTGGCTGGACGCGTTCACCGCGCATGGTGTGCCGGCCGGGCCGGTCAACCGGATGGACGAGGTGTTCGCCGACCCGCAGGTCGAGTATCTGGGCATGGCGGTGCCGGTGCAGCACCCGCGCCGCGGCGCCATCCGGCTGGTCGGCCAGCCGGTGGTGCTGTCGCGCACGCCGGCCGGCATCGCCGCCCCCACGCCGGAGGCCGGCGCGCACACCGACGACATCCTCGGCGGCCTCGGCTACACACCGCAGGAGATCACCGATTTCCGCAGCCGGAGGGTGATCTGATGGATACGCCGTCGCTCCGCTACCGGACCACCGGCCCGGTGGCCCGGCTGACCATCAACAACCCGGCGCGCCGCAACGCCATGACGCTCGACATGTGGGCGGCGCTGCCCGATCAGGTGCGCCGCGCCGAGGTGGACCCGGAGGTGCGGGTCATCCTGCTGCGCGGGGCCGGCGACGCCGCCTTCTGCGCCGGGGCCGACATCTCGCAATTCTCCGAGAAGCGCAGCGGCGAGGCCGAGGGGCGGGTCTACGACGCCGCGGTCGAGGCGGCGCAGGCGGCGCTGTTCGCCGCCGGAAAGCCGACCGTCGCCTATGTCCGCGGCGCCTGCTTCGGCGGCGGCGTCGGAATCGCCTTGAGCTGCGACCTCCGCGTCGCCGCCGCGGACGCCCGCTTCCGCATTCCGGCGGCGCGGCTGGGCCTGGGCTACACCTTCTCCAACGTCGAGCTGGTGACGGCGCGCCTCGGTGCCTCGACGACGGCCGACCTGCTGTTCACCGCCCGCACGGTCGATGCGGAGGAGGCGTTCCGCTTGGGCCTCGTCGGGCGCCTGTTCGGCGCCGAAGAAGCCGACGCGGCGGTGGAGGATCTGGTGACCGCCATCGGCGGCAATGCCCCGCTCACCCTGCGCGCGGTCAAGCGCGCCCTGGTCGAGCTTGCCCAGCCGGCGGTGGAGCGCGACACCGCCGCCGTCGATGCGCTGGTGCGAGCCTGCTTGGGCAGCGACGACTATCGCGAGGGTCAGGCGGCGTTCAAGGAGAAGCGGGAGCCCAGCTTCCGCGGGGTCTGAACGAACAACGGGGGAGGGACGTCGGATGAGCGAGCTTTCGGCCCAGGAGGCCTTCGAGATCGGCAGTCTGTACAGCCGGTACAACCTGTGCAGCGACCTCGGCGACCCCGACGGCTACGCCGACTGCTTCACGGCGGACGGGGTGCTGGAGCTGATGCCGCACGAGCTGCGCATCGCCGGCCGGGCCGGGCTGCACGGGCACAAGGTGCGTGACCTCGCCACCCGGCAGGGCTACCGGCGGCACTGGAACGGCAACCTGCTCCTGGAACGGCGCGACGACGGCTCGGTGCGTGGTCGCTGCTACCTGATGGCCTTCAACGGCCCGTCGGGTGAACTGCCGGCCATCGGCGACTGCGGGGTGTACGAGGACGACATCGTGCTCGACGGCGGCACTTGGCTGTTCCGCCGCCGGCTCCTGACCATGGACGCCAGCACCTGGACGCGGAGGTGACGGCGATGGACGACATCCTGACCATGGGCGCGGCGGAGCTGGCGCAGGCGGTGGGCAGCCGCCAGATGTCGGCCCGTACCGTGGCCGAGGCCTTTCTCGCCCGCACCGAGGCGGTGAACGGCGTGGTCAACGCCGTGTGCACCCTCAATCCAGCGGCGCTCGCCGAGGCCGAGGCCTGCGACGCCCGCCTGGCCTCCGGCGCCGCTCCGCGGCTGCTGGAGGGCGTGCCCTTCGTCGTCAAGGACAACGTCGACACAGCCGGCCTGCGCACCACCTATGGCTCGCGGCTGCGCCAGGACTTCGTGCCCGCCGAGGATGCGGTGGCCGTGGAGCGGCTGCGTCGCGCCGGTGCGGTGCTGCTCGGCAAGACCAACGCGCCGGAGTTCGCGCACGACGTGAACACCACCAACGCGCTGTTCGGCACGACGCGCAACCCGTGGCGGCTCGACGCGACCTCCGGCGGGTCGAGCGGCGGGACGGGCGCCGCCGTCGCCGCCGGCATGGCGCCGATCGGCATCGGCACCGACCTCGGCGGCTCGATCCGCGTGCCGGCCGCCTTCAACGGCATCGTCGGCGTCCGCCCGACGCCGGGCCGCGTCCCGGTCTATCCCAGCGCCTTCGCCTGGGACACCCTGGTCGAGCACGTCCAGGGCCCGCTGGCCCGCAGCGTCGAGGACGCCGGGCTGATGCTCGCGGTGATGGCCGGGCCGGACGATCGCGACCCCGCTTCGCTGCCCGACGACGGCATGGACCTCGCCGCCGCCGCCCGGCGCACCGACACCGTGCGCGGCCGACGGATCCTCTACGTCGAAGATTTCGGCGGGCTGGTGCCCACCGACCCGGAAGTGGCGCGGCTGGCCCGCGCCGCCGCCCTCGCCTTCGAAGACCTCGGCTGCGTCGTCGAGAGCGGCGACCTCGCCGCCGGCTTCGACGTGGGCGGCCTGCGCGAGATCGTCATGGGAACGCGGGCGTTCGGCATGGTCGGGCGCTATGCGGACCTGCTCGACCACCACCGGGCGGAGATGACCGCCCCGCTCGTCAACCAGATCGAGGACGCGCTCAAGCGCTCGGTTCGCGAGGTAGCCGCGGCGGAGCGGCTGCGTGGCGACTACTGGCACCGGGTGCGGCGGGTGCTGGAGCGTTTCGACCACATCATCGCCCCCTCGGTGGGGATCGCGGCGTTCGACCTCGACCGGCCCCTGCCGACCGAGATCGCCGGACGGCCGCTGGAGCGCTTCTACGACGTGTTCCTCGGCACCTACGCCTTCTCCGTCACCGGGCTGCCGGTGGTGGCGGTCCCCTGCGGCTTCACGTCGGCGGGGCTGCCGGTGGGCGTCCAGATCGTCGGCCGGCGCCTGCGCGACGACCGCGCGCTGGAAGCGGCCGCGGCCTTCGCGCAGGCGCGCCCCGAGCATGTCCGCCGTCCGCAGGTCGACACCGCGTGGCGGCCGCCCGAACACGGGGAAACGGGCACGACCGGCTACAAGGTGGCGTGAGGGGAGGACGGACATGGAAGGACCGATATGGATCTCGACCTGAAAGGCAAGCGCGCGGTGGTCACCGGGGCCAGCAAGGGCATCGGCCGCGCCGTCGCCGAATCCCTCGCCGGGGAAGGCTGCGACCTCGCGCTGGTGGCCCGCGGGTCCGCGGAGCTGGAGGAGCTGGCGGCGACCCTGTCCGCGCGCTTCGGCGTCGCGGCGGCGGCGGTGCCCACGGACATGGCCGACGAGCGGGCCCGGCAGGCCCTGGCGGCGGACTGGGCCGGCGCCGACATCCTGGTCAACAACGCCGGCGCCATTCCGGGCGGCGAGATCGGCGAGGTCTCCGACGAGGTGTGGCGCGGCGCCTGGGAGTTGAAGGTGTTCGGCTACATCGCGCTGTGCCGGCTGTTCTACGCCGCCATGAGCGAGCGCGGCCGCGGCGTCATCGTCAACGTCATCGGCACCGCCGGCGAACGGCCCAACGCCGCCTACATCGCCGGCACCACCGGCAACGCCGCCCTGATGGCGTTCACACGGGCGCTCGGCGCGCGGGCGCCGGACGCCGGGCTGCGGGTGGTCGGCGTCAATCCCGGCATGACCGCCACCGACCGCGCCGTGACGATGATGCGGACCTTCAGCGCGCAGAGGCACGGCGACGCCGAGCGCTGGCCGGAGGTGGAAAGCGCCCTCGGCCTGCCGTTCGGACGGATGGGCACCCCGCGCGAGGTGGCCGACGTGGTGACGTTCCTGGCCTCGCCGCGGGCCGGCTACGTCAGCGGCACCATCGTGACGGTGGACGGGGGGGCCAGCAACCGCAGCGCCTGAGCGGAATCGGAAAACGACGCGTCAGGACCGCACACAGGGGCAGCGCCCGGAAAAGGGCCAACGAAATGGGCCAACGAAATGGGAGGAAGGCACATGCGCACGCTCACGATGACCGGACTGGCCACGATGACCGGCTTGGCGTCGGTCGCAGCCCTGTCGCTGATGGCGGCGCCGGCCGCCTTGGCCGAGACCGGCGTCACCGCCGAAACCATCGTCATCGGCGGCATGGGCGGGCTCACCGGCCCCTCCGCCGGCCTCATCATCCCGCAGCTCAACGGGGTGCAGGCGGTGTTCGAGGAGGCCAACGCCGCCGGCGGCATCCACGGCCGCAAGATCGTCTATACCAAGCAGGACGACGAGTGCCTGCCCAGCCGGGGCGTCGGCGCGGTCAAGAAGCTGATCCACGAGGAAAAGCCCTTCATGATCGTCGGCGGCGGCTGCTCCAACGCCGCCATCGCGCAGAAGCCCGAGGTCATCGAGGCGAAGATCCCCTGGGTGATCGTGGCCTCCACCGCCGACTCCCTGACCGAGCCGGTCAACCCGTACATCTTCACGACCATGTCGGCCGCCTGGATGGAGGTCTATGGCCAGCTCCAGCTCGCCCTCGACCAGGGCAAGACGCGCATCGCCGTGGTCTGGCAGCCGGACGCCTGGGGCAAGGCGCGCCTCGATCCGATGAAGCAGGCCTTCAAGGCCAAAGGCATCGAGCCGGTCTCCATCCAGGAGATTGCCGTCGAGCCGACCGACACCACACCCACCGTCCTGCAGCTCCAGGCCACCAAGCCGGACGCCGTGCTGCTGCTGCTGTTCCCCAAGGCGGCGGTGCCATTCCTGCGCGACGCCTACAAGGTGGGGCTCCAGCCGCTGATGGTCGGGGGCTCGCCGCTCGGCGAGATCGACGTGCTGGCCAAGGGCGTCGGCTCGCCCGACTCCGTGAAGAATCTCCGCGCCGTCACCGCCGCCGGCTACGGCGTCGACGACCCGCAGGTGGCGAAGTGGAAGGGCATCGTCGAAAAGCGGTTCGGCGACCGCTTCAACGTCCTGCACATGTACGGCATTTCCGCCGGGCAGTTCGCGGTCGAGGCACTCAAGCAGGCCGGTCCGGAGCCGACGCGGGAGAAGATCCTCCAGGTCATGTCGAACCTGACGGTGAAGACCGACACCTACGCCGGTCCGCTGGAGTGCAAGCCCACCGACCACCAGTGCCACAAGGCGCTGGGCATCTTCGCCTTCCAGGACGGCCGCGTCACCGGCATCGGCGTCACCAAGCCGACCCGCTGATTCCGCATCCCTGCGCCGGCTCCCCGAGGGGACCGGCGTAGCCCTCCAGAGAAAGGAGCCCGGCGGTGCTGCTCGCCTACGCCTTGTCCTCGGGGATCACCAGCGGCGCGCTCTACGCGCTCGTCGCGGTCGGCCTCGTGCTCTGCTACCGGACCACCGGCCACATCAACTTCTCGCACGGCGAGCTGTTCATGATCGGCGGCTTCCTTGCCTTCACCCTGCATGTGATGTGGGAGTTGCCCTACATCGTGGCGCTGCTGGGTGCGGTGGCCGGCTCGTTCGTGCTGGGCGTGCTCACCGACCGCGTCGTCTACCAGCCGCTGATCAAGGCGCCGCCGATCGCCATGGTCATGGCGACGGTTGGGTTGTCCTTCGTGCTGAAGGGCATCGGCCGCCACTTCTGGGGCGGCCAGGGCGAGGTGGTGCCCTTTCCACCGCTGGTTAGCCCGGCCCCGGTCCTCATCGGCGGCGTCGCCGTGTTCCCGCAGCAGCTCGTGGTCATCGCCAGCGTGGCGGTGTGCATGCTGCTGCTGACGCTGTTCTTCACCCGGACGCGGGCCGGCAAGATGATGCAGGCCACCGCCGAGAACGCGCACGCCGCCTACCTCGTCGGCATCCGCGTCGAGCGCGTCTACATGCTGACCTGGGGCGCCGGGGCGGCGCTCGCCGGGGTGGCTGCGGTCTTCGTGGCGCCGCTCACCCTGCTCACCCCGGACATCGGGCTCAGCCTGCTGCTGAAGGCGTTCGCCGCCACCATCCTCGGCGGGCTGGGCAGCATGACCGGCGCGGTCATCGGCGGGCTTCTGGTTGGCATCCTCGAGGCGCTCGCCGGCACCTACATCGCCAGCAGCATCCAGGACGTCTCGGCCTTCATCATCATTCTGGCCGTGCTGGTGTTCCGGCCGACCGGTCTGCTGGGCGCACGCGCCCGACGGGAGGTGTGAAGCGATGGTCACCCTGTCCAACGAACCCTCGGCCGAACCCTCGTCCCCCCGTGCCCTCAAGCGCCGCAACCTCGGCCGGCTGGTCGGCCGGCGCCCGGCGCTCGCCGTCGGCGTCCTGCTGTTCGTCGTGCTGCCGCTGGTGGCCAACCCCTATCAGGTCTATGTCGGCAACCTGGCGCTCATCTACGTGATCCTGGCGGTCGGCCTGAACATCCTGCTCGGCCTCGCCGGGCAGCTCTCCTTTGCCAATGGCGCCCTGTTCGGCGTCGGCGCCTATGCCACCGGCCTGCTGCGCCTCGATGCCGGCCTGCCGTTCTGGCTGGCCCTGCCGGTCGGCACCGCCATCACCGTGGCCATCGGGCTGGCGGTCGCGCTGCCGGCGCTGCGCCTGCGCGGGCTCTATCTGGCGCTCGCCACCATCGCCTTCGCGCAGTTCGCGCTGTGGACCTTCGTGCACTGGGACTCGGTGACCCACGGCACGGCGGGCTTCGTCATGACGCCGGTCGACTTCACGGCGCTCGGCCTGCGCACCACCACGGGCATCTACTATCTGAGCCTCGTCCTCGCCGTCCTGCTGGTGGCCGCGGCGTACGGCATCATGCGCTCACGCGTCGGCCGCGCCCTGGTGGCCCTGCGCGAGAGCGAGGTGGCGGCGGAGTCCATCGCCGTGGACATCACCCGCACCAAGATCGTCGCCTACGCGCTGACCGCCGTCTACGCCGGGGTGGCGGGCGGCCTGTTCGCCGGCCTGCTGAACGTGGTGGTGCCGGAGTCCTTCAACCTGTTCCAGATCGTCCTGCAGTTCTGCATGGTCGTCGTCGGCGGCCTCGGCTCGATCGCCGGGTCGGCGATCGCCGCCGTGCTGCTGATCGGTATGCAGGAAGGGCTGCGCGGCATGCAGGACCTGCAGGAGATCGGCCTCGGCCTGCTGCTGCTGGGCATGCTGCTGTTCGCGCCGGGCGGCCTCGTGCAGGCGCTGCGGCGCTGGCTGCCGGGGTGGACGGAACCGCACAGCCGAGGGGAGGAGGACTGATGGCCGAACTCAGCATCGAACGCCTGTCGCTGTCGTTCGGCGGCCTCGCCGCGCTCAGCGACGTGGACATCGCGGTGCCGGCCGGCGAGATCCGCGGCATCATCGGCCCGAACGGCGCCGGCAAGACGACCCTGCTCAACGTCGTCTCCGGCCTGGTGCGTCCGACCGAGGGCGAGATCCGCCTGGACGGCCAACCGCTCACCCGCCTCAAGGCCAGCGAAGTGGCCGCCCGCGGCGTCGGGCGCACCTTCCAGACCTCGCTCCTCTTCAAGGGGATGACGGTGCTCGAGAACGTCATGGCGGGGATGCACCAGGGACTGCGCACTTCGGTTCTGGCCGCCGCCGTCGGCCTGCCCGGCGTGCTGCGCGAGGAGCGGCAGGCCCGCGAGCGGGCGCGCGAGGCGCTGGCCTTCGTCGGGATGCTGTCCTTTGCTGAGCGTGACGGCGCATCGCTGTCGTTCGGCCAGCAGCGGCTGGTGGAGATCGCCCGTTCGCTGGTCGCCGAGCCCAAGGTGCTGCTGCTGGACGAACCGGCGGTCGGCCTCAGCCCACCGCGTGTCGCCGAACTGGACGAACTGCTGCGCCGCATCCGCGACAAGCGCGGCATCACCATCATCATGGTGGAGCACGTCATCCGCTTGGTGATGGGCGTGTGCGACCGCATCACCGTTCTGAACTCGGGCCGGAAGATCGCCGACGGCACACCGGACGTTATCCTCGCCGACCCGTTCGTCAAGGAAGCCTATCTTGGAAAGAGCCCCGATGCTGACCGTGCGTAATCTTAGCGTCTGGTACGGCCTCAGCGAGGTCCTGCGCGACGTTTCCTTCTCGGTTCCCCGTGGCGAGGTCGTCGCGCTGCTCGGCGGCAATGGCGCCGGGAAGACGACGCTGCTGAAGACGCTGAGCGGCCTGGTCAAGCCGCGCGGCGGCGCGGTGGAGTTCGACGAACGGCCGATCGCCGGCCTGCACCCGCACGACATCGTCACCAAGGGCGTGATCCAGGTGCCGCAGGGCCGCTTCGTCTGGCCCAGCATGACGGTTGCCGACAACCTCGCCCTCGGCGCCGCGACGCGCCACGACAAGGCCGGTATCGCCGCCGACCTGGAGCGCGTCTACGACTTCTTCCCCCGCCTGCGCGAGCGGCGGATCGTGCCGGCTGGAACCCTGAGCGGCGGCGAACAGCAGATGGTGGCGATCGGGCGCGCGCTGATGGCGCGGCCGCGAATCCTGCTGATGGACGAGCCGTCGCACGGCCTGTCCCCACGGCTGGTCCAGGAGATGATCGAGGTGATCCGGCGGCTCAACGAGGAGGGCATGACCATCTTCCTCATCGAGCAGAACATCGGTGTCCCCGCGGCGGTCGCCGGCACCACCTATGTACTCGCCAACGGCGCGATCGCCTTCCAGACCCACGGCTCGAAGGTCGCCGACGACCCGGAGGTGCTGAGCAGCTATCTCGGTGGCGGTCGCCATTGAGCCGCACGGTTGACCAGTGCCATTGGCCCGAAGTCCAGCCGTTACAGGCAACTGAAATTCCCTGTTCCCGACCAAATACCGAATCGGCGATCGCTCCGGGAATACCGAGAAAACCAGCGTTGGGTAGGCTGCTCGACGCCAGTCAATGCCAGTGCGTCAGCCGAATTCCCTGTATTTTCCCTGCTGAGCAGCAAAGCGGCCTCGGAGTCCGGCCGAACCTGCCTGTCATGGGCATTGCCAGCGACAGCGAACTTCGCCTCGGACTTCGTACTCCGCCAGTTTTTCCTGCTGACTTTGCTGTGGCGTCAGCAGGAACAAGATACCGCCGTACTTCCGGGCGGTTAGCGTTTTACTTCCCCAGACATCGACCCTGCGAAGGGGCACAAGCCGCGCTGCTTGGCCGGTTCGTACCCGATTTTCTCTGCCGGTCCGTGATCGACTTCCCTTTCGGGCGCGAAAGGTTACTCGCCTGCCATGGCGCTGTCTGCCGGTTCGGGGAAGTTCAACCTATCGGACGCCGCGTCCGCTCGCCGACACGGACGGCATGATCCGCTACCGCGCCAGCACGCTGGACTGTGCGCCCTGTCCGCTCAAACCGCGCTGCTGTCCGAACACTTCCGCGCGCAAGGTGCCGCGCTCCATCCATGAAGGGGCTCGCGATCTGGCGCGCGCCATCGCCGCCACGGATGCCTACGCCACCTCGCGGCGCGAGCGGAAGAAGGTTGAGATGCTGTTCGCCCCCCTCAAACGCATCCTGAGAATGAACCGGCTGCGATTGAAGGGGGCGAACGGGGCGCGCGATCAATTCCACCTCGCGGCCGCCGCCCAGAACCTCCGCAAGCTTGCCAAATTCACCCCGATGCCGGAACCCAGGCCGGCATGAGGGGCCTTTGCCCGCTGACCCTTCGCCGGCGCCACAGGGGCGCCCTGCCGACAACCGACTTTTTCAACACCATCGGTCTCCCTCCGCCAAAACCAGACACCAACGCTTGGCACGGGTCACGACAGTTGGGTCGGTTCGCCGGCGTCATGGATCAGCACGACGACGGACCGCGCTTCCACCAGATAGGACAACTCACTCAGCGTCGGCGCCAAGCTCCACTCGACGATATCACATGGGGGGTCGAGCGAGGTGTCGATCCATCGGCGCCATGGGCCAACACGGCCGTCATTTGCTGGCGGAAGGTCAAAGCGAAGCGGTTTCCAGTAGGCGTTCAGGATCAGGTAAATGCGAAGCCGGCCCTGCTCCACCTTCGCTTCGACGGCGATGCTGTGGGAATCGCGGCTCCAATCCGGTTGCTCGGGAGTCACGCCGTGCCAAGTAATCTTCGCCTTCCGGAGCAGCTGCCGCAAAGGCACCCGCTCGTACATCCTGTCCCGCAGACTTCGGCGTGTGTTGAGCACAGTCACGAACCGGTGCACGTCCGCGTGCGTCTCGACCAGCGTCCAATCAAACCAACTGGTCTCGTTGTCCTGGCAGTAGGCGTTGTTGTTGCCGGACTGGGTGCGCCGCGCCTCGTCGCCCATCGTGATCATCGGGATGCCGAGCGATAGCATCGTCACGGTCAGGAGGTTCTTCACCTGGCGGTTTCTCAGCCGCTCGATTGCCGGATCGTTGGTCGGGCCTTCGACGCCGCAGTTCCAACTGCGGTTGTCGTCCGCGCCATCGCGGTTGTCCTCGCCGTTCGCCTCGTTGTGCTTGCGGTCGTAGGACACCACGTCGTTGAGCGTAAAGCCGTCATGGCAGGTCACGAAGTTGACGCTTTGTTCAGCCTCCCGCTCCTCATGCCCATAGATCTCCGGGCTGCCCAGGATGCGGTCCGCGATCTGGGTCACCGATCCCGGTTCACCGCGGAAAAACGCACGCACGTCGTCACGGAACCGTCCGTTCCATTCCTTCCAGCTGTCGCCGACGAAACTGCCGACCTGATAAAGGCCCGCCGCATCCCAAGCCTCGGCGATCAGTTTCGTACCGGCAAGCGCCGGTTCCGTTTCGATGTCCCACAGGATCGGCGCGTTCGGGATCGGATGTCCCGATGTGTCGCGGGACAGAACCGAAGCCAGATCGAAGCGGAAGCCGTCCACATGCATCGTCTCGACCCAGTATCGAAGGCTGTCCACGATCATGCGCCGGACGACAGGGTGATTGGCGTTCAAGGTGTTCCCGGTGCCCGTGTAGTTGGCGTAGCGGGATCGGTCGTCTTCGAGAAGATAGTAGGTGGGATTGTCCAACCCTCGGAAACACAGGGTCGGCCCGTTGTGGTCGCCTTCCGCCGTGTGGTTGAAAACGACGTCGAGGATGACCTCGATGCCGCCGCGGTGCAGCGCCTTGACCATGTCGCGGAACTCGTCCAGCGGACCGAGCGGATCGGAACGCGAACTGTACGCCGCATGCGGCGCAAAGAACGAGACCGGCGCGTATCCCCAGTAGTTGACCTTTCCCGGCGGGCAATCCTGCGCATCGAATTGGAACACCGGCAGCAGTTCCACCGCGGTGACGCCCAATTTCTGCAGGTACGGAATCTTCTCGATCAGCCCGGCAAACGTGCCGCGGGTCTTCCCGCCGACGCCGGAACTGGGATGGCGTGTGAATCCGCGCACATGCATCTCATACACGATGGTCTGCGCGGACGACCGCCGCAACGGTGCGTCGCCTTCCCAATCGTAGGACCCCGGATCCACAACCACGCTTTTCATGGCGGCGCCGCAATCGTCACCGGGTTTGCGGATGTCGTCGCGGCTGTAGCGGTCCGGAACGACCACCGCGCGGCCATAGGGATCAAGGAGAAGCTTGTCCCGATCGAAGCGCAGGCCGTTGGCGGGGTCCCATGGCCCCTCGGCGCGATACCCATAGATTTGGCCGGCCGTCACGCCGGGAAGAAACACGTGCCAGTAATGATAGGTGCGATGGGTGGAGGGATCGAGGCGGATCACGCGCGCAGGCCCCGCATCCTCGGCGCGGTCGAAAAGCAGCAGCTCGATTCCGGTCGCGTGCTTCGAGAACACGCTGAAGTTCGTCCCCTGGCCGGTGGGGATCGCTCCCAGCGGCGCCGCGGCTCCCCGATCGGGAGGACTGGGTGTGCCAGACCGCCCCGCATCCTCGTCAACCTGGACCGCCGATCCGGCCCTCACGGCACCGCGCACGGCTTCGCATCCCATATCTCGGCGGCGTATTCGGCGATGGTGCGATCGCTGGAGAACCGGCCAGAGTTGGCGATGTTCATGATGACCTTGCGCGTCCAGTCCTGCGGGGCCGCGTAGGACGCCAGCAACCGCCGGTCCGCCTCCAGATAAGCCGTGAGATCGGCGAGATGCATGAATCGGTCCCCGCCTGTCAGCAGCGCGTCGCGCAGAGGTTCGAAGATGCCCGGTTCGTTGCGGTTGAAATGGTCGGAAAAGACCAGATCCAGCGCGGCGCGGGTTTCCGGTTCGTTGTGGTGATGCCAGAATGGGCTGTACCAGCCGGCGCTGCTGGCCACCTGATCCGCCGTCAACCCGAACAGGAAGAAGTTTTCCTCGCCGGCGGCTTGCCCCATCTCGATCGTCGCGCCATCGCGCGTGCCGATCGTCAATGCACCGTTCATCATGAACTTCATGTTGCTGGTGCCGCTCGCCTCATAGCCCGCCGTCGAGATCTGGTTGGACACGTCGGAGGCCGGAATCAGCTTCTCGGCCAGGGACACGCCGTACTCGGGCAGGAACACCACCCTGAGACGGCCCCGCACCGCCGGGTCGTCATCGATGGTGGCGGCGAGGTTGTTGAGGAATTTGATGATCACCTTGGCGAGACGGTAGGCGGGTGCCGCCTTTCCCGCGAAGAAGAAGGTCCGCGGCGCCATGTCGAGGCCGGGGTTCTGCCGCATCCGGTTGTAGAGCACGACGATCCGCAGCCCGTTCAGAAGCTGCCGCTTGTATTCGTGGATGCGTTTGATCTGGCAGTCGAAGATCGTGTCGGGATCGACGGCGATGCCGTTGGTCGATGCAAGCCACGCCACGAAGCGGTGCTTCATGGCGCGCTTGGACTCCCGCACGGCGTCCTGGAAAGCCCCGTCGTCGGCAAGCGGCGTCAGCTTGGCCAATTGGGACAGGTCGGTGATCCAGCCGTCTCCAATGGCGTCGGTGATGCAGCGGGAGAGGGCGGGGTTGGCCAGCCGAAGCCAACGCCGGGGCGTCACCCCGTTGGTCTTGTTGCTGAAGCGCTCGGGATACAGTTCGGCCAGATCCTTGACCGTCACGGTGCGCAGCAGATCGGAATGGATCGCAGCGACCCCGTTGGTGCTGTGCGATCCGACGATGGCGAGGTTGGCCATCCGGATCTTCCGCGGATCGCCCTCCTCGACCAAGCTCACGCGCTCGATACGGCCCTCATCGCCGGGAAAGCGGGTCCGCACTTCGTCGAGAAGCCGGCGGTTGATCTCCAGGATGATCTCCAGGTGGCGCGGCAGCAGAAGCTCGAACCAGGGCAGCGGCCATTTTTCGAGCGCCTCGGGCAGCAGGGTGTGATTCGTGTAGGCGAGTGTCCGCCGCGTGAGATCCCACGCCTCCTCCCAGCCGAGCCCCGCGTCGTCGAGCAGGATCCGCATCAGTTCGGACACCGTCAGGCTCGGGTGGGTGTCGTTGAGCTGGACGGCGACCTTGTCGGGAAGCACCCGCCAATCGGTCGGGCTGCCGACCGCATTGGTCCGGCGGAAGCGCCGCACGAGATCCGCCAGGGAACAGGCGACCAGAAAATACTCCTGCACGAAGCGCAGGCCCTGACCCATGCTCGTCGAATCGTCGGGGTACAGGACCCGTGTGAGGGACTCCGCCGAGAGCCGTTCGGCGAGCGCGCTGACGAAGTCGCCGGCGCTGAACGCCTGAAAGTCCAACGCGTGCGGTGCCGCCGCCGCCCAGAGCCGCAATGTGTTGATCGTTCGGCCGCCGTATCCGATGACGGGGCGGTCATACGGAATACCGAGCAGGCTGGACGGCCGGCCGGGCACGGCGGCGAATGTCCCGTTGCGCACCTCGAACGAGCAGCCGAGCGTGATCTCCACAGACTCCTGCGGCCGAGCGACCTCCCAGGGATCGGGCCGGCGCAGCCAGTTGTCGGGCTGTTCCTGCTGCCAGCCATCCCGCAGGCTCTGCCGGAAAATGCCGTATTCGTAGCGGAGCCCATATCCCATGGCCGGGATCTGCATCGTGGCCATGGAGTCGATGAAGCAGGCCGCCAACCGGCCGAGCCCCCCGTTCCCCAGCCCGGCGTCGGGCTCCTCGTCGAGCAGGGCAAGCCAGTCGATCCCCTTCTCGTCGGCGACCCGCGCCACGACCGGATCGAGAAGGAGGTTCATGACGTTGTTGGCCAGGGAGCGCCCGATGAGGAACTCCAGGGAAAGGTAATAGACGCGTTTCGGGTTCTCGCGTTCGTAGGTCTGCTCGGTGCGAAGCCACCGCTGTGACAGCACGTCGCGCACGGAGCGGGCGACCGCCTCGTAGCGTTCGCGGGGACCGACCGATGTGGGGTCGACCACATGGTCGAACATCAGGTGCCGCTCGTAGAGCGCGTCGCGCGTTCCGGTGAAGTGGATCGGGCCGCATCCATATTGCTGGAGCAGGTCCGTCGATCCAGAGACGTTCGACGCCGTTGCGTCGGCCATGGTCATGTCGCTGCTCATGGCGTTTCCTCCTCACCCGGTCGCGGCCGCCGCGCCGTCCGACGGATGGCCCGACCATCGCCTTATGGTTCAAACATTGTCGGCCTCGGTCGAGGCGGCTTTTCCGACCGCTCCTGTCCGGCTTGCTCCCGGCTGGCCCGCGCCCGTCTGGTCCCATATCCATCCCGCGATTTCGGGCATGTCGTCGCCATACCGCCGGATGTGTTCCTTGTGCGCGATGAGCTTGTCGCGCATGGCCTGCTTGACGTAGGCGGCCCTCGCGCCGAGCGCCGGAACCCGGTCGATCACGTCGCCCACGAGGTGGAACCGGTCGAGATCGTTCAGCACGCACATGTCGAAGGGCGTGCTGGTGGTGCCTTCCTCCTTGTAGCCACGCACATGCAGGTTCCCGTGGCCCGCCCGCCGGTACGTCAGCCGGTGAATGAGCCAGGGATAGCCGTGGAAGGCGAAGATGATCGGTTTGTCGGTGGTGAACAGCGCATCGAAGTCGCGATCCGGAAGCCCGTGCGGATGCTCCCCCGGGGGCTGCAAGGTCATGAGGTCGACGACGTTGATGACGCGGACCTTCAGGTCCGGGGCGTAATGGCGCAGGAGATCGACCGCCGCCAGGGTCTCCAGCGTCGGCACGTCGCCGCAGCAGGCCATCACCACATCGGGTTCGCCGCCGCGGTCGTTGCTGGCCCATTCCCAGATCCCCAGGCCGGCCGTGCAATGCCTGATGGCTTCATCCATCGTCAACCACTGCGGGGCCGGTTGCTTCCCGGCGACGACGACGTTGACGCAGTTCCGGCTGCGCAGGCAATGGTCCGTGACCGACAGCAGGCAATTGGCATCGGGTGGCAGATAGACCCGGACGACGTCGGCCTTCTTGTTCACCACATGGTCGATGAAGCCGGGGTCCTGGTGGCTGAAGCCGTTGTGGTCCTGGCGCCAGACATGGCTGGACAGCAGGTAGTTCAGCGAGGCGACGGGACGCCGCCAGGGAATGGTCCGGCAGACCTTCAGCCACTTGGCGTGCTGGTTGAACATCGAATCGACGATGTGGATGAAAGCTTCGTAGCAGGAGAAGAATCCATGTCGGCCCGTCAGCAGATAGCCTTCGAGCCACCCCTGGCATTGGTGTTCGCTGAGCATCTCCATGACCCGGCCGTCCGGGGCGAGATGGTCGTCCCACGGGACGGTGTCGGCAACCCATGTCCGGTCCGTGACCTGGAACACGTCCTGCCAGCGGTTGGAGTTGTTCTCATCGGGACTGAAGAGCCGGAAGTTCCGCGCATCGAGGTTCAGCCTCATCACATCGCGGAGAAACTGCCCCATCACGCGGGTGGCTTCTGCGACGGCCACGCCGGGAGCCTCCACCGGGACGGCGTAGTCGCGGAAATCCGGAAGACGCAGATCGCGCAGGAGTGTGCCGCCGTTGGCGTGCGGGTTGGCGCTCATACGGCGAACGCCGCGGGGTGCCAGGTCGGCGAGGTCGGGGCGGAGGCGGCCTCCCTCGTCGAAAAGCTCCTCGGGACGGTAGCTTTTCATCCACTCTTCGAGAACGCGCACATGGTCCGGGTTCTCATGCATTTCCCCCATCGGGACCTGATGCGAACGCCAGAAATCCTCGGCCCGCTTGCCGTCGATCTCCTTCGGGCAGGTCCATCCCTTCGGTGTGCGGAGCACGATCAGGGGCCAGCGGGGACGCTGCGTGACCCCGTTTCGGCGCGCGTCGTCCTTGATCCGCCGGATGTCGGCGATGGCCGTGTCCAGAGTGGAGGCCATGCGTTCATGCATGTCGTCCGGTTCGTGGCCTTCCACGAAATAGGGGATGTATCCATACCCGCGGAACAGCTGCTCCAGCTCCTCGTGGCTGATCCGGGAGAGAATGGTGGGGTTGGCGATCTTGTAGCCGTTGAGGTGCAGGATCGGCAGAACGGCGCCGTCGCTGAGCGGGTTGAGGAACTTGTTGGAATGCCAGCTCGTTGCCAGCGGCCCGGTTTCGGCCTCCCCGTCGCCGACGATGCAGGCGACGATCAGGTCGGGGTTGTCGAAGGCGGCTCCGTACGCGTGGGACACGGCGTATCCGAGTTCGCCGCCTTCATGAATCGAACCGGGCGTCTCCGGCGCCACGTGGCTGGGAATCCCGCCGGGAAACGAGAATTGGGTGAAGAGGCGCTTGATGCCCTCCTCATCCGGCGAAATGTTCGGGTAGACTTCGCTGTATGTTCCCTCAAGATAGGCATTCGCGACCATGGCCGGTCCGCCATGCCCGGGACCGGCAATACAGATCATGTTCAGATCCAATTGCCGGATCATCCGGTTCAGATGGACATAGATGAAATTCAAACCGGGCGTGGTTCCCCAATGCCCCAGCAACCTCGGCTTTATGTGTTCGAGGGTAAGGGGAACTTTGAGCAATGGATTGTCATAAAGATAAATCTGCCCAACGGACAAGTAGTTGGCTGCCCGCCAGTATGCGTCGATGAGAGCCTTTTCCTTGACTGACAGCGCTTCGGCCATGCCCGCCTCCCGCAGCCCTGGTGATGTGACGCGGTCCTCTGCGATGCCACGCCCGACCTCTCGGCGTTGGATCGGGTCGGTGTGCGGCATCCATCATTCCACCAAGCGTGGCAGCGGTCAGAGTGCCAGTGCCCGCCCATTCCGTCTTGGTCTCATCGGTGTATGACCTGGGTCCGGCATCCGCTTCGCGGGATGCGAAAAAGCGCTTTTGTTCGGCAGCGCCCCTTCAGCCGATGGAAACGATGAACTCGAAGGCCGATCCCCAGCCGCCCGCAACGACGCGGTTCTCACCGTGGTTCAGAAGGGCGGTGTCCCTCATGAAATCATGCCCGATCGGCTGCCCGTTGACGACCGTCCCAAGCGTGCTGCCAAGATCGGACACGAGCAGCCGGCCCTGGCTGCGGCTGATCATGAAGTGATCGCGCGACAGGCGAAACGGCGGCTGGTCGTCGATGGACAGATCGGGTGACCGTGGGGGCGATGCCTCGCCGTTGATCGGGAGCCGACCGACCACGAAGGGCAGTTGCCCAACCTGAATTGGGCTTGGACCGATCCGGCTGCGCAGGGAGTCCGACCCGGCGGTCAATAGAATGCGTTCGTTGTCGTTGGGAAGTGCCTCCGACGACGGCGCGCCGTTCTCCACCAGTTCCGCCTCGCGCGTCGAGAGCAGCAGGTCGCCGGCAATCTTGTCCTCGATCGTCCGCAGGCGGATGCTGAGACGCTGGATCAACCCACGCGCCAGGGATGCGTCCCGGCTCACCCGGTCCAGGAACTCCTGCGGGGTGAGAACTTCCGCGGTGCCATCGCTGACGGCCCGGGCGGTGGCACTCCGGCTGCGGCCTTCAATGACGCCCATCTCGCCCAGCCACTCGCCGCCCCGCACATGCCCGATCAGGATGGCGTTGTCTCCATTCTCGCGCAGGACTTCGATTTCCCCATGCCTGATCCAAAAAACGCAGTTGCTCGCGTCCCCCCGCCGGAACAGGAAATCGCCCGCTTTGAACTGAATGGATTTGGCCATATCCGGAAGTTCTCCGCTGTTTGGCCGTGCGTCGCAATGGCACGACAGACGGAGATTCTGTACGATGAAAGCAGAAGTGAAACCCACCGAGAAAATGGACGCACACGACGGAGCCCCGCTTCTCCTTTCTTTTGGTGCATCGTTCCATCGTACGGCAAGATGGTTGTGAGTGTGCGGCCATCAATCTTTTCATCGGCTCAACATAGTCATGATCTCGCACTCCGCCGTTTCCGGCGAGCAGTTGGGTGTCCCATTGCTCCGACTTGAGCCTACCGAGGTCGCACTGATCCGGGCGACGACCGGCATCGTGGTCGGCGACGAGGCCATCGCGGAATGGTGGCTGCACTTTGGCCGTCCATCCGCCAGCACGCTCAGGCGCTTCAAGTGTACGCCCGGCGCCGGTGCGACAAGCGGGCCACGTGCGCCGACACGCAAGCTGCTCAAGACGTACGATGTCGAGCCCCCAGGTCACCACCGAAACGCTGCAGTCCTATGGGGCGGCTTTCTGCCGGTGAGGCTGATTCATCGCAGTTTGACGGCCAAAGAAGAAAATTACGCAGCCTTAAGCGAAGCCAAGCACCCAAGCCATTTCGCAGATGCAAATTCGCAACTGCGAAATAAACTCATTCAGGAGAAAGCTTTTCCTCTAATTCAATCAAAGTCATTGTCCGAGATACTGTAACGCCAGACAATTTCTGGGGCGGCAACAGCCCTTTCCGTATCGCCAGGATCCTATAAAACGCCGCAGGCAATGCAAAGACGATGCGGAAACCGTATCGAACTTATGTAACGTCTCGCCGAGCGGTCAAGCTTGGGACTTCCGTTCCTGGTCGCCATTCCTTCAACGACATTCAACGAATGTGACCAGTGGACGCTGGAGCGGAAGATGCCCCGCCTCATTGGAGGGAATCCTGACGGCAGGGAGACGAGGATAGCGGAGAGACGGCGATGACGACGGCTGACGTGAACGATCTCGTGTCGGTGAAAAACGCTGGCGTGGCGCAGACCCAGAAGTCGGACAAGCTGACCTTGCTCCCACTCGTTGCGCTCGTTGTCGGCTCGATGATCGGCGGCGGCGTTTTCAATCTTCCGTCGGACATGTCCAAGGGTGCGTCGCCCGGAGCCATCCTGATCGGCTGGATGATCACCGGCGTCGGCATGATGATGCTCGCCTTCGTGTACCAAAACCTGGCCGTGCGCAAACCGAACCTGAACGCAGGCCCCTATCCTATGCCAAGGCCGGCTTCGGACCGTTCGTCGGCTTCAACAGCGCCTGGGGCTATTGGCTGAGCGCCTTTCTTGGAAACGTGGCCTACGCGGTGGCCATCTTCTCGGCCCTGTCCCACTTCTTCCCCATCTTCGGCGACGGCAACAACCTGCCCTCCATCGTCGGCGCGTCGCTGTGCCTGTGGCTGATCCACGCGCTCGTGCTCAGCGGCATCAAACAGGCGGCCTTCGTGAACGTCGTCACCTCGATCGCCAAACTGGTGCCGCTGTTCCTGTTCGTCCTGGTGGCCATCGTCGGCTTCCATTGGGATCGCTTCACGGTGGATTTCTGGGGAACCGGCGCCGGTTCCGGCACGGGAGGCCTCGGCTCGGTCATGGAGCAGGTGAAGAGCACCATGCTGGTGACTCTGTGGGTGTTCATCGGCATCGAAGGCGCCAGCGTCTATTCCGCCCGCGCGGCCCGCCGCTCCGACGTCGGGCGGGCGACCGTGATCGGCTTCGCCGGTGCGCTGGGAATCTACGTGCTGGTCTCGCTGCTGGCGACTGGCGTCCTGCGGCAACCCGAACTCGCCGACCTCAAGGTGCCGTCCATGGCGGGCGTGTTCGAGTCCCTCGTCGGCCCGTGGGGCGCCGCCCTGATCAACATCGGCTTGGTGATCTCGGTCGGCGGCGCCTTCCTCTCCTGGACGCTGCTGTGCGCGGAGATCCCCTACACCTGCGGCCGCGACGGGACTTTCCCGAAATGGTTCGCCGCGGAGAACGCCAACGGGTCGCCCGTGAACGCGCTGTGGGCAACCAATCTCCTGATCCAGCTCTTCCTCGCGCTCAGCTTCTTTTCGCGCAGCGCGTACCAGTTCTTCTACTTCATCGCCTCGGTCGCGATCCTTCCCCCCTACGTCCTGTCCGGTGCCTACGCGTTGAAACTGGCCCTGACCGGCGAGGGCTACGGTGCCGAATCGCGGACGAAGGGCATCCTGGTCGGTGCCTTGGCGACGGCCTACGGCCTCTGGCTCGTCTACGCGGCCGGCCTTCAGTACCTGCTGATGTGCGCGGTCCTCTTCGCCCCGGGAATCCTCGTCTATGTCCGGGCCCGACGCGAGCACGGGGAGCGCACTTTTACCAGCGTGGAGATGGCCATCGCGGCGGCCATCGCCGTCCTCGCCGTGCTCGCCGCTTGGCTCATGTGGACCGGCAGGATCAGCCCGCTGTGATGGCCGCCGCGCCGTCATACGACAACAAGGCCCGCACGGAATAGCGGGCCATCGAAGCAGGGAGTTGCGTCATGTCTGAAGTCGGCGTGCATTCGGAAGTCGGCAAGCTGCGGACCGTCCTGGTTTGCCGGCCGTCTCTGGCGCACCAGCGCCTCACCCCCGGCAACTGCCACGACCTTCTGTTCGATGACGTCATCTGGGTGCACGAGGCGCAGAAGGACCACCACGACCTCGTGCTGAAGATGGAGGAGCGCGGGGTCGAGGTGCTGGACCTGCACGACCTGCTGGCGCAAACGCTCGACGATCCTCAGGCGCGCAGGTTCGTGCTCGACCGCCGCGTCACCGCCAACACCGTCGGGGTCGCCGCCGTGGAGGTCATGCGCCCCTGGCTGGACGAGATGCCGTCCAGGGAACTCGCCATCCATCTCATCGGCGGCATCGCCATATCGGACCTGCCGGACAACACCGTGAGCGTGCTGTTGAACGAGGCGTTCGGCGGCACCGATTTCGTGCTGCCGCCGATCCCCAACACGCTGTTCCAGCGGGACCCGTCCTGCTGGATCTACAACGGCGTGACCTGCAACCCGATGTTCTGGCCCGCCCGCAAGCCGGAGACGCTGCTGCAGCGGGCGGTCTACAAGTTCCACCCCCGCTTCCGGGACGGCGGCTTCACGATCTGGTGGGGCGATTCCGACGAGGACTTCACCGGTGCCTCCCTGGAGGGCGGCGACGTGATGCCGATCGGCAAGGGCATCGTCCTCATCGGCATGGGGGAGCGCACCAACCGCCAGGCGGTCGGCCAGGTGACCCGCGCGCTGTTCCGCAACAACGCGGCGTCCCGGGTCATCGCCTGCCTGATGCCGAAAAGCCGCGCGGCCATGCATCTGGACACGGTGTTTTCGTTCTGCGACCGCGATCTGGTGACGGTTTTCCGCGAGGTCGTCGACCAGATCCGCTGCTACAGCGCCTATCCCCTGGACGACGAGGGGCGCTTCGAGGTGCGGCCCGAGGCGAGGCCGCTGCTGGAGGTCGTAGCCGACGCGCTGGGCTACTCCAGGCTCCGCGTCGTCGGCACCGGCGGAAACGCCTACGAGGCGGAGCGCGAGCAATGGGACGACGGCAACAACGTCGTCGCCCTCGAACCCGGCGTGGTCGTGGCCTACGACCGCAACACCTACACCAACACGCTGCTGCGCAAGGCCGGCGTCGAGGTCATCACCGTCCGCGGGGCCGAACTCGGCCGCGGACGGGGCGGCGGCCACTGCATGACCTGCCCGATCTGGCGGGAACCCGCCCACTGACGACCAGCCGCGGACAACGAACCCGGAGGGAACCCCAGGAGGAAAAGATGAGCTTCAATCTGCGCAACCGGTCGCTGCTCACCGTCCAGGATTACACGCCGCGGGAGTTCCGCTATGTGCTCGACCTCGCGCGCGACCTCAAGCGTGCGAAGTACGCCAGGACCGAGCAGCAGCACCTGCGCGGCAAGGAGATCTGCCTGATCTTCGAAAAGACGTCGACGCGGACCCGTTGCGCCTTCGAGGTCGCCTGCCACGACCAGGGCGCCAACGTCACCTACCTCGATCCCGCCGGCTCGCAGATCGGCCACAAGGAGTCCTTCAAGGACACCGCGCGCGTCCTCGGCCGGATGTACGACGCCATCGAGTACCGCGGCGCCGCACAGGGCGGCGTGGAGCAGCTGGCGAAGTACGCGGGTGTGCCGGTCTACAACGGCCTCACCGACGAATACCACCCGACCCAGATGCTCGCCGACGTCATGACGATGCGCGAGCACAGCGACAAGCCGATCACCGACATCACGTACGCCTATGTCGGCGACACCCGGTCCAACATGGGCCATTCCCTGATGATCGTCGGCTGCCTGATGGGCATGGACGTACGCATCTGCGGGCCGCAGAGCCTGTGGCCGTCGGAGGAGTACACCGCCATCGCCCACAAGCTCGCGGCTGCCTCGGGCGCACGGCTGACCATCACCAGCGACACCGCCGAAGCGGTGGCCGGGGTCGATTTCATCCACACCGACGTCTGGGTTTCGATGGGCGAGCCCAAGGACGTGTGGCGGGAGCGGATCGCGCTGCTGAAGCCCTATCAGGTCAACCCGGAGCTGATGGCGGCAAGCGGCAACCCGCAGGTCAAGTTCATGCACTGCCTGCCGGCCTTCCACGACAGCGAGACGACGCTCGGCCGGCAGATCGCCGAGGATTACGGGATGCCCAACGGGCTCGAGGTGACCAACGAGGTCTTCGAATCGGAAGCGAACATCGCCTTCGAACAGGCGGAGAACCGCATGCACACGATCAAGGCGCTTCTCGTCGCCACTCTGGGGGAATGATGCCATGCGCGTCGTCGTCGCTTTGGGGGGCAACGCTCTGTTGAAACGCGGCGAGCCGATGACCGCCGACGTGCAGCGCCGCAACATCCGCATCGCCGCTGAGGCCATGGCCCCGGTCGCCCGGGAGCATCAGCTCGTGATCAGCCACGGGAACGGGCCGCAGGTCGGGCTTCTGGCGCTCCAGGGCGCCGCCTACCGGCCGGACGAGGCCTATCCGCTGGACGTCCTGGGGGCCGAGACCGAGGGCATGATCGGCTACATGATCGAGCAGGAGCTGGGCAACCTGCTGCCGTTCGAGGTGCCCTTCGCCACGCTGCTGACCATGGTGGAGGTCGACGGCGACGACCCGGCCTTCGGCGATCCGACCAAGTTCGTCGGGCCGGTCTACGGAGCCGCCGAGGCCGAGCGCATCGCGGCCGAGAAGGGGTGGGTGTTCAAGCCGGACGGCGCGTCCTGGCGGCGGGTCGTGCCGTCGCCGGCCCCCAAGCGCATCTTCGAGATCCGGCCGATCCGCTGGCTGCTGGATCAGGGAACCATCGTGATCTGCGCCGGCGGCGGCGGGATACCCACCATGTACCAGCCGGCCATGCACCAGCCGGGTAAGGAACGTACGCTGGTCGGCGTTGAGGCGGTGATCGACAAGGACCTCTGCTCGGAGCTGCTGGCGCGCGAGCTGGGTGCCGACCTCCTCATCATGGCGACCGACGCCGAGGCCGTGTTCCTCGGCTGGGGAACGCCGGACGCGCGGGCCATCCACCGCGCGAGCCCCGACGCGATGGGCAGGTACAGCTTCCCGGCCGGGTCCATGGGGCCGAAGGTGGACGCCGCCTGCCGGTTCGCGACGGCGACGGGGCGAACCGCGGCGATCGGGGCGCTCGCCGACATTCCGGCAATCGTGCGCGGCGAGAAGGGCACGCTGATCGACAACGCCTTCACGACGACGAGTTGGCACGGGTAGGCGGCCTGATTGGGGCGGCGATCCGGAAAAGGGGGCTGCGGCCATGGCGAACCACGTTTCGATGCCGGCTGAGGAAAAGCGGGAGGCGCGCCGGCCCACGCTGCTCGACGCCTTGCTTCCGATGATCGCCCTCATCGCCCTGCTAGCGTTGTCCTACCTCCTGTTCGGCAAGGACGCCTCCGCTGGGCCGAACCAGGTGGCGCTGCTGTTTTCCGGGATCATCGCGGCGGGGATCGCCTACAAGAACGGGATGCCCTGGGACGGGGTGCGCCAAGCCGTGGTCGACGGCATCGCCACCGGGCTCGCGGCCATCATGATCCTGCTGGCGGTGGGCGCGCTGATCGGCACCTGGGCGCTCAGCGGCACCATCGTGGCGATGGTCTATTACGGCCTCCAGATCCTCAGTCCCCACTATTTCTACGCGACGACCGCAATCATCTGCGCCCTGGTCGGCTTCAGCATCGGAAGCTCCTGGACCGTGGCGGGCACCATCGGCATCGGCCTGATGGGGGTGGCGGCCAGCATGAACCTGTCGCCGGAAATCACGGCCGGCGCGGTGATCTCCGGCGCCTATTTCGGCGACAAGGCCTCCCCGCTGTCCGACACCGCCAATCTGGCGACCGCGGTGACGGGGTCCGGGATTTACGAGCACATCCGGGAATCGCTGTTTACCTCGGTTCCGGCCCTGCTCGTCGCCATCCTTCTGTTCGGGATGCTGGGGGCGCCCGGCGATTTCGACGCGACCGCCATGATGTCCGGCATCGAAAGCCACTTCACGGTGTCGCTCTGGGCCTTCACGCCGTTGCTGCTGGTCCTTGGCCTGTCGATCGCCCGGTTTCCGCCCTTCATCACGATCTTCTTCGGCGCTCTGGCGGGCGGGCTTCTGGCGGTCGTCCTGGAGCCGGCGCGCGTCGTCGCCTTCGCCGCCGCACCGGAAATGCCGGCGGCTGTCGCCATGCTGAAGGGGGTGTGGATGGCGCTCGCCAACGGTTACGTCGCGCACAGCGGCAACGAGTCCCTCGACGTCATCCTGACGCGGGGCGGCATGTCCAGCATGATGAACACGGTGTGGCTGATCATCACCGCGCTGTCGTTCGGCGCGACGGTGGAGCACGCCGGGCTCCTCAATCGCCTGATCGACCCGGTGATCCATCGGATGAGGTCCGTCGGCGGGCTCGTGGCGACCGTGGTCGCCACCTGCATCGGCGCCAACATCGTCACCTCGGACCAGTATATTTCGATCGCCCTGCCGGGCCGGTTGTTCAAGGCGGAATTCGCGAAGAGGGGCCTTGCTCCCGTTCTGCTGTCGCGCGTGGTCGGCGATTCGGCGACGGTGACCTCACCGCTGATCCCCTGGAACAGTTGCGGGGCCTATATGGCGGCAGCGCTCGGCGTGTCGGCGACCGGCTTCGCCATGTATTGCTTCTTCAACATTCTCAACCCCTTGGTGACGATTCTCTTCGCTGTCTCCGGTCTGCGGGTGTGGAGAACGACCATCGACACGCCTCCGGGCAACGCACCGCCGCTGCAAGGCTGACGAACCCTGCACATGGCGTCGACCGCTGCCCGGCGCGGATGGGAGCAGTTCCGTCTTTTGGCTCAACGTGTGGAGTGATCACTGCCAGGATGGAGGGGACGATCATGAACCGCTGTTTTCTGGCGGGCTGCGCTGCCGCTGCTCTGGCAATGGGTGCCGGGGACGCCAATGCCCAGGCCAAGTACGAGATAAAAATCGGTGGCGATGCCTTCTTCGAAGCCGGCTTCGTCAATCAGGACCTTGACTCCGGTATGCGTTCGACCGAGTTCCGCAACCGCTTCCGCGTGCACATCACGCCGGTCGCCAAAGCGGACAACGGCCTGGAGTATGGTGGGCGCATCCGCATCCGCGCCTCCGGTTCCGACACCGGCGTCAACGCCGACCGTGCCTTCATCTTCGCACAGGGCAGGCTTGGCGAGGTGCGCCTCGGCGTGTCCAACTCCTTCAACGACGAAACCTTCATCTCGACGCCGGGCGACTATCTGCCGACCAGCATCATCGATCTCGATCAGGTGACGAACTGGGTTGGCCCGACGACGGCCGGGCAGTCCGTCAACCCGGCGAATGGCCGGTATCAGGGCTCCGACGTCCTCGGTGGGGTCGCCGAAGCCGTCAACGCCGCCAGCATCCTGTGGCCGTCGCTGACACCGGACGCCAACGCAACGAAGATCGTCTACTTCTCCCCACGCTTTGCCGGCGTGCAGTTCGGTGCCAGCTACACCCCGCGCAACGACTCCTTCAATCAGGACGTCAACCGGTTGAAGGCGTCTTCGGCGATCGCCAATCAGGGCGTCACCAACTCCTTCGCCAATCTGGTCGAGGTCGGAGCGAACTATGACGGCAACGTCTTCGGCTTCGACGTCAAGGCCAGTGCCGGCTATTTCTGGGGCACGTCCTCGGACAGCACGGTGGCCGCGGATTCCTTCCGTGACCTGAACGCTTGGCAGGTTGGCGCCCAACTCGGTTATGCCGGCTTCGCCGTCGGTGGCAGTTACACCAGCTTCGGCAAATCGGGCCAGAACAAGCGTCCCGGCTTCTTCGCGGACGACATGTACAATTGGACCGCGGGTGTGCAGTACACCGCCGGAGCCATCGTGGTGGGTGCGAACTACAAGTACGGCGTTGACCCCGGTTCCATGCTCGACCCGGGCAGCCGGCGGGTGACGGCCTACGAAGTTGGCGCCGGTTACACGGTCGCTTCGGGCCTGACCGTGAACGCCCAGTACGACTATGTGCTCTCCAACAGCGATCGCCCCGAGACCGCGGCCACGGGCTCGCCGGATGACAAGGCGCACGTCATCGTGCTTCGCACGGTCCTGGCGTTTTGATCTTCAGGGGAATGGAAAAGCTGATCCGGCGTGGAACGTTGAACCGAAAAGCACCGGAATGCCCGGCAACGGCGTCGCCGCCATGCGGGATACGGTCAACATCCATACGGAAGCCACGGCAAGGAAGAGAACCATGGCAAAAATGATGAAAGCGGCGGTGGTCCGCCAATTCAAAATGCCGCTGTCGATCGAAGAGGTTCCGGTGCCGGAGGTCGGTCCGGGCCAGATTCTGGTCAAGATCGAAGCCTCGGGTGTCTGCCACACCGACCTGCACGCGGCCGACGGCGACTGGCCGGTGAAGCCGAACCCGCCCTTCATTCCAGGCCATGAAGGCGTCGGCACCGTTGCCGCGGTGGGCGCTGGGGTGACCGCGGTGAAGGAGGGCGACCGGGTCGGCGTTCCCTGGCTGCACACGGCCTGCGGGCACTGCCGGCAGTGTCTCGCCGGGTGGGAAACCTTGTGCGATTTGCAGCAGAACACCGGCTATTCCGTCAACGGCGGCTTTGCGGAGTACACGCTCGCGGATCCCAACTATGTTGGCCACCTGCCGGACAGTCTTGACTGGGAAATGGCCGCCCCGATCCTCTGCGCCGGCGTAACCGTCTATAAGGGCCTGAAGGAAACCGACACCAAGCCCGGCGATACGGTTGTGATCTCCGGGATCGGCGGACTCGGCCACATTGCCGTGCAATACGCGAAGGCCATGGGGCTCGACGTGATCGCCGTCGACATCTCCGACGAAAAGCTGGCGCTCGCCCGTGCCATGGGCGCGGACGCCGCGATCAACGCGAAGACGACCGATCCGGTCGCCGAGGTCAAGGCTTTGTGCGGTGGCGCCCAGGGCGTGCTCGTCACCGCCGTGTCCCGGCATGCCTTCAACCAAGCTCTCGGCATGCTCGCCAAGCGCGGCACCATGGCCCTCGTCGGCCTGCCGCCCGGATCGTTCGAACTGGACATTTTCAGCACGGTTCTGATGCGGAAGACGATCCGCGGATCGATCGTCGGCACCCGGTTGGACCTCGCCGAATGCCTCCAGTTCGCCGGCGACGGCAAGGTGAAGGTTCACTATTCGGTCGAGCACTTGGACAACATCAACGATGTGTTCAGCCGGATGCGCAACAACGAGATCGACGGGCGGGTGGTCATGCGGATGTAACAAAAACCAAGTGACAGCCAATCCATGTGATCAGCAGCACGCCCGTGATTTCGACCAAGACTTACGTTGTTCCAACCTGCAAACAAGGGAACGATCGGCATGTGGTCGCGACGCGGGTTTCTGGCGGGAGCACTGGGGGTCTTCGTCCTGGCCGGCTGTTCCGGATCGGGAAGCGTTGCTTATGTGAACGATCCTTGGGGCTACCCGTTCTATGATGACGATTGGGTCTACTACTACGATGAGGGTGACGTGGACTTCCTCGCCGGCCTGACCGACGAACAGAAGGCCGCGCTCAAGCAGAAATGGGACACGCTCTCACCCGAGGAGAAGGAGCAGATTCGTGACCGGTGGAACGCTCTCAGCGCCGACGAGCGCGCGCGCGTGCAACAAGCATGGAGCGGCTTGGATGCGGAAAGGCGACAACAGGTGGTTTCCAGCATGCAGACCCGCGTCCGCGATGGGACGCTCCGTTCCGTGACGCCTGCCGCGGCCGGGCCATCGCGTTTCCCGGCAGGATCCGGCGGTGGCCTGGATCGCAGTGGTGCAGGAGCCCGGACCGGCTCGTTTGATCGCGGCAGCTTTGGTGGCGGCAGGCTGGGTGGCGGTAGGTCGGGTGGTCGGCGTTAGCGTCATGGAACAAACGGATTTCGACGTTCGCAGATCAGGAAAAATTGCGAACGTTCGGGCGCCTTGCGTTCCAAATAACATTCGGTTCTCTCGAGGCAATGAACATGATGCACAGCCGCAGGAAGCCAATGGAAAAATCCCAATATAAATACATCATCATCTTGATGGCAAAAACGATTGTTGTCTTTGGGGCAATAGCCATCGCAGGGTATCTGATTTTTGGACATAATAACGATGTTCACCCGCTCGAAAACAAACCCATGGTCGTGCCGCTTCTGCGATAGAAGCAGTTTTTCATTGGAATTGGTTTTTTCTTTTTTGCCATCGTGTTCTTGGGCCCATTTGACCAGATTCCCTCTGCTTGGAAAACGGGGGTGGTCAAACTTCATCTGGTCTTTGCAATGCGTGAAAGCCGGGGCGGGTGCTCACCCGGAGCGGTTCGCCTTCCGTACCCCCCTCAAATGGGGCGCCACGAGCTTTTCGTAGGCAAACTTGACCTGCCGGTACTCCTCTTCGCACAGTTCGGCCCGTTCGGCCGGCAGATAGCCCTTCTCCACGAAATCGCCGAAGCTCTTCCGGTCGGAGCCATAGCTGATACACATCAGGTTGTAGAAACGTTGGGCCGGCAAGCTGTGCTCGTTCGCGAAGTCCTTCAATTCCGTCGGCGCTTCCTTTGCCTCGCTCGCGTACATCACGGCAACGCTGGCGATCACCCGGCGGGCCTCGTCCTTGCCCAACTGCAGCAGCGTGTAGGCGGCGATCTGGTCGGCGGCATCCTCCTCACGGCCCAGGATCGGCACTTTCTTCAGATCAAAAATGGCGTGGGCGAGTTCGTGAAGCACGACCTCCAGAAAGGGGCCGACGATGTAGTTCGCAGGCGTCAGCCCCTCGCTGACACCGGCCGGTGGGATGTTCTGTCCGAGTTCCTGGATGTAGGCGAGATACTCGTAGCAGATGCTCAGTGTGGCGTCGGAGGTTTCGTAGGAGGCATTGATCTCACCGTCGCACCCTTCGGTTCTGATGGTCAGCACGCGCGGCAGATCGATTCCCTCGACGCGGTCGCGGATGCGTTCCAGCACGCGCTTGTCCTGCAACGTCCGGTAAATCGCCTCGTGTGAAGGGTTTTTCGGCACGGCGTAGGCGATCCGGACATCGCCTGGACGGGCGCCCGCCGGGCAAGCGATGGCAACGGTCGCCAGTGCGATCAGAAGAACGCCGCAAAACCTGTAAGCGAAACGGGTGCAACGTGAATGAACACGCATGGGCCGCGCTCCTCTGCCGGCCAAGGGGACGTTAATCGGTCCCACAGACGTTATCCAACATGATCTCCGAACCGCTGTACAGATATCCTGACGGGGAAATGTAGACTCATGAGGGGCAATTATCGTTGCATGGAGTTTTCTGTGCCAATATGGCCTGGACTTGCGTGTTCTGGTCGCGCTCCGAGAGCTGTGCTCCATCAACGGCACACCGGCGACACCGATCCAGACGGCGAATGCCTGAGCCCGAAAGTGCGGAAGTCGGTGGCGGCGTGGTGGTCGCGACGGAGTTGGAAAAACTGGCGATGGGGGTGCGGATGGACCGGAAGCGCTGAACTTGGCCTGCTGATTTGAAGCGTTTCATCTGACGCTCACGGCGTCATGGCGAAGGGCGAGGCGGCGCGGTTGCGCCGCTGCTTGTACAGGTTGCCGCCGCCGTACTGGCCGCCCCCCCCGGAGTTGCGGCTCGGGCGCTTTTCCAAGCCGAACCAACGCTGTTCTGGTCTGGCGCCGCGTCTTTTCCGGCCCGCTCGTCACACCAGGGTGGCAAGCGCTTCCTTGGTGAAATCGCGCAACGCCTCCATGCGCCCTTCGCGAACCTTCCGGACCCATTGTGGGTCGGAGAGCAGGGCCCGGCCGACGGCGACGAGGTCGAAGTCGCCGCGCTCGAAGCGGCGCAGCAACTCATCCAGAGGGCTGGGCTGCGAACTCTCGCCTTGGAAGGCAGCGATGAACTCGCCCGACAGACCGACGGAACCAACGGTGATCGTGGCCTTGCCGGTCAGCTTCTTGGCCCAGCCGGCAAAGTTCAGGTCCGAGCCCTCGAATTCCGGCTGCCAGAAGCGCCGCTGCGAACAGTGGAAGATGTCGACGCCCGCGTCGGCCAGCGGAGCCAGCCACGCTTCCATCTCCTCCGGCGTCTTGGCGAGGCGCACCGCGAAATCCTGCTGCTTCCACTGCGAGAGGCGGAGGAGCACGGCGAAGTCCTCGCCGACCGCCGCACGCACCGCCTTGACCACCTCGACCGCGAAGCGGCTGCGTTCCGGCAGGGTGGAGCCGCCGAAGGCGTCGGTCCGCTTGTTCACTCCGGCCCAGAAGAACTGGTCGATCAGGTAGCCGTGGGCGCCGTGGATCTCGACCGCATCGAAGCCCAGCCGCTTCGCATCCGCCGCGGCGCGGCCGAAGGCGGCGATGGTGTCCGCGATGTCCTGCTCGCTCATGCCGTTGCCGCCGGGCTTGCCCGGCACGACGAGGCCCGAGGGGCCTTCGAATGGCTGCGGCGGCGTCCAGCCGGACAGGTGCGGGGCCATCACGCCCATGTGCCAGATCTGCGGCGCCATTGCGCCCCCCGCCGCGTGCACGCCGTCGATGACCCTCTTCCATCCGGCCAGCGCATCCTCTCCATGGAAGCGCGGAACGTTGGGATCGTTCGAGGAGCTGGGCCGGTCGATGACGGTGCCTTCGGAAAGGATCAGGCCGACCTCGTTCTCCGCCCGGCGGCGGTAGTAGGTGGCCACATCGTCCGTCGGCACACCGCCCGGCGAGAAGGACCGGGTCATCGGGGCCATGACGATCCGGTTCTTCAGATTCAGCGACTTCAGGGCAAACGGGCGGAAGAGGATGTCCACGCTCATGGTGACGATCGCCTCTGCAATGGTTTGTGAAAGAGGACGTGGAAGCCGGGACACGGTCTTTCTCTGCGCCGATTGTCTTCGCCAACAGAGCGCCGCGACGCTTGTTGCCCAGGCGATGCCGTGCAGGATCGGCAATCGGCCATGCCGCGGCGTTGCGCAGCCACGATGCCGCTTGCCATGGACAACCCTTCCCTGGTTACGGCCCGCTCCGTCGGACCGGCCCGTGCGACGTGAACACCCGTCCGCCCGTGGACAGGACCCCTGGCAGTGGCAAGCGGCGCACGCAACAGCCGCAGCCGGCGGGATGCGCAGCCGAAGCCCGGTGTGGGTGGGTCGCGCCCGGCTCGGCGCCATCGCGGGCAATGCGGTCACCCGGGGTGCTGCTGGCAATGGCGGGTGCGCTGAGGCATGTTCGCGGTGCCGCGGCCCCGCATTCCGGGCAGGCGCATGGGTCCCGGAACTGTGCCATGGGCCGCATCGCCGTGAACGGCCCGCACGCTTCGCACTCGTAGTCGTAGATCGGCATGACGTCCTCACGCTCGGGCCCGTCCGGCGGGATGGCGGAGAGGCCGGGCGAGCGACGGCCCGCCCGGCCCGGCGGGTCACGCGGCGGGTTTGAGGACCACCTTGGTCCAGCCATCGTCGCGCGCGTCG
Source organism: Azospirillum argentinense (assembly GCF_000632475.1). Classification (NCBI taxonomy): domain Bacteria; kingdom Pseudomonadati; phylum Pseudomonadota; class Alphaproteobacteria; order Rhodospirillales; family Azospirillaceae; genus Azospirillum; species Azospirillum argentinense. The sequence continues at coordinate 2,415,944 of NZ_CP007793.1, read as the reverse complement.
AAGTGCTGGTAGGCGTTCGGCGCCTCACGCAGCGGCAGCTCATGCGAGATGATGAAGGATGGCTTCGCGCGGCCGGTCGAAATGAGGTCGCGCAGCTGCCGATTGTAAGCCTTCACGTTGCACTGGCCCGTGCCGATCGTCTGACCCTTGAACCACAAGAGGCCGTAGTCGAAAACGATCTCGCCCTGCTTGTAGAGCGGGTCCTGGGGGGCCGGGTCCTGGGGCGTGTAGACGCCGACCACGCCGATGCCGCCGGTGAATTTCACCGACTTGACCAGATTGTTCATGGTCATGTTGGGGTGCTCGTGGCCCGCCGGGTCGTGCGCCTGGTAGCCGACGCACTCGCAGCCGCGGTCGGCGCCGATGCCGTTCGTCAACTCAAGGACCTGGTCCACCGGGGAGCCCTTGGAATCGTCGATGGGCAGGGCCCCGATCGAGCCGGCAAGGCGCAGGCGGTCGGGATGACGATCGACGACCATGACCATGCAGGCGCCCTTGATCATCGCCGCGTGGGCGGCCATGAGGCCGACCGGCCCGGCCCCGTAGATGACGACCGACTCGCCGGGACGCAGTCCGGCGAGTTCGGTGACATGCCAGCCGGTCGGGAAGATGTCGGCCAGCATCACATAGTCGTTCTGCCGCTCCTCCGCGTCCGGCGGCAGCTTCAGGCAATTGTAGTCGCCGTAGGGAACGCGCAGAAGGTCGGCTTGGCCGCCCCGATATGGTCCCATGTCGGCGAAGCCGTACGCGGCGCCGGCCATGTTCGGCACGACGCTTCGATCCGCCGTGGTCAGGCAGAACGCGCTCAAGCCGCGCTCGCAGTTCTTGCAGAATCCGCAGCCGATGTTGAAGGGGATGGCGACCCAGTCCCCGACCTTCACCCGATCGACGGCGTCGCCCACTTCGGCCACCTGCCCGAGGTTCTCGTGCCCGAAAACGCCGCCCCGCGGGAAGTCGGTCCGGCCCTCATACATGTGCAGGTCGGAGCCGCAGATGTTGGTGCTCGTGATCCGCACCAACACGTCGGTCGGTCTCTCGATCCGCGCGTCGGGCACGTCCTGCACCGCAACATCGCGCGGTCCGTTATAGACAACTGCTCTCATCTCGTTCTCCCGACCTGAAGCCGCATACTCGACAGGAAGAGTGTCGTGCGGTCTGCCGTCGGACCAACCCGGTCGTTACCTGAGGGGATTTCCGTAGCGTGGCGTGATCATGCGCAAGGCCGCCTGATATTCTCATTCTGTCCGCTTACAGATCAAATTCTCGCGTTTCGTTCGTTCGGGGCGATGGAGGAAAAACGCGGCGGCTTCCGGTGCGATGGAGCCCAATCGTCCCGGCGGTCGTGCCGGATCTTCAGGACGATCCGCCGATCCGGCACGCGATTTACGACGAGGGAATCATCGATCCCAGCGCATCGCTAAAATTAACTGATAATTATTGTATTTTATTCCGAATAAACACCATTGATAATAATTGTCTTCTTCGGAATGGTGTAATTCAGCCGTGAATGGTGGGATTCATGCCGCACACATCCGTACGATACGCCTTCATCCATGAGGCGCAGCCAAGAGATGCCGGCCTGATGCCGATCCTGCGCCTCGTTCTCGACAACATGGCGGAGGGGGTGTGCGTCGCCGGTCCGGATGGCCGGATCATCACCGCCAACCCGGCGGCGGAGGCGGTGTTTGGGCCGCTCACCGGTGCGGCCTTCGACACGCTGTTCGGACCGCGCCTGCGGCTGGCCGACGGAACCACCCCGTGCCCGCCGGCCTCCTGGCCGATGGGCCGCGCCATCCGGGGCGGCGCGATGGAGCGGGAAAGCCTCTATCTCGCCCCGCCGCCCGGCGGTTCCGGAGTGTGGCTGCGGGTGAACGCCCGGCCCCTGATGGAGAACGGGTTCTCCGTCGGCGGCGTGCTGGTCTTCCGCGACATCACCCAGGTCAAGGCGGCGGAGGACCGCATGGCCTGGCTGGCCCACTTCGACCCGCTGACCGGCTTTCCCAATCGCGTGCAGTTCCATCAGGCGCTGGAACGGGCCATGGCGACCGTGCGGCGGTCGGGCGGTGGCCTGTCGCTGCTGCTGCTCGACTTCGACGGCTTCAAGGAGGTGAACGACCAGTTCGGCCACGCCGCGGGGGACGAGTTGCTGGCCGGGATCGCCCGCCGCCTGCGCGAGGCGCTGTCCGACGCTGTCCTTGGCCCGATGGTCACCGCCGCCCGCCTGGGAGGCGACGAGTTCGCGATCCTGGTGGAGGAGCGCGACGGCGGCGAGGTGACGGACCTGCTCGACCGGATGGCCCGCGTCACCGCCGATCCCTTTCCGCTGGGCGGCGTGCGCCATCGCGTGAGCGTCAGCATCGGCATCGCCCGCCATCCCGACCACGGCAACGGGGTGGAGGAGCTGATGCGCATGGCCGATCTGGCGATGTACCGCGCCAAGGAGCAGGGCGGCGGCACGGTCTGCCGCTACGACCCGGCGATGATGGCGGCCACGGTGGAACGGGCGCGGCTGCGCAGCCTGCTGGCCGGGGCGTTGGAGCGCGGGGAGTTCCATCTGGTCTACCAGCCGCTGACCGAGGCCGCGGGGGGCCGTCCGGTGGGTGTGGAGGCGCTGTTGCGCTGGAACCCCGCCGGTGGCGCGCCGGTCCCCCCGTCCACCTTCATCCCCCTGTGCGAGGACAGCGGGCTGATCCTTCCCATCGGGCGCTGGGTGCTGGAGACCGCCTGCCGCCAGTTGCGCCGATGGCAGGAGGAGGGACACGGCGAACTGGAGTTCGCCGTCAACCTGTCGCCCCGCCAGCTTCGCGATCCGGCGCTGGTCGACAACGTGCGCGGCGTCCTGGCCGCCACCGGGATCGAACCGTCGCGGCTGGTCCTGGAGGTCACCGAAGGGCTGCTGATCGAGGACATGGCCTTCAGTCGCCAGGTCCTGACCCGCTTGAAGGAGCTGGGGGTGCGGCTGGCGCTCGACGATTTCGGCACCGGCTACTCCAGCCTCAGCTATCTGAACAACCTGCCCTTCGACATTCTGAAGATGGACGGTTCCTTCACCCGCAACCTGGGCGACGCGGGGCGGGAGAACGCCAGCGGGCAGGCGGTGGCCCGCGCCATCATCGGCCTTGCCCGCAGCCTGTCGATGACCCTGGTGGCCGAGGGGGTGGAGACGCCGGAGCAGCTCGCCTGGCTGGCCGCCAACGGCTGCACCCTGATCCAGGGCTATCTGCTGGGCCGCCCGGAGGCGCCGCAGGCCGCCGCGGCCACCCTCGACCGGCTGGCCGCCGAGCACGCGCGGCGCCAGAAGGAGCGCGGCGACTTCGTGATCTGAGGAATCGAGCCGAGGGGCGCGCCCGGCCGTGCCCCCCATCTTTTACCGGATCATTTTTACCGGATCACGGGGCGGAGCGGGCCAGGGCGGCGCGCCCGGCGCTGGTCAGGATCATGTCGTTCTGGGGGGCATGGACGCGGGCGCACAGCACGTCGCGGTGATGACGTTCCAGGGGGTTGTCGCGGGACAGGCCGGGATTGCCGGTGATCTCCAGCGCCTTGGCGACCGCGTCGATCGCGTTGTTGGTCACCGTGTGTTTGACCAGGAAGCTGTCGCTGGCCGGCGGGACGGTCCCGACGTCCACCGAGGCCGACAGCGAGCGCAGAAGCACCCTGTTGGTCAGCAGCAGCGCCTCGATGGCACCCAGCGCCTCCTGAAGGCGGAGCACGGTCGCCAGCGGGGCGCCGCCCAGCGCCGTCGGCTTGCGGGCGTGCAGGAAGCCGGTCAGCCAGTCCCGCGCCGAGCGGGCGATGCCGTCGTAGACGCCGCTGAACAGGGTGGACAGCCAGGCGGAGCCGACCGGATCGGGCACCGTCCAGCCCGCGGCTGGGCGCCGTTCGCCGACATGGTCGTCGGGAACGAAGGTGTCGTGGAAGATCACCTCGTGGCTGCCGCTGGCCCGCATGCCGATGTGGTTCCAGCTTTCCCGCACCTCGATGCCCTGCTCGGCGAGGCCGTCGCCGCGCGGCACCACCCAGGTGCCGACCAGCGGCTCGTCGTCGTCCGTGCGCGCCCAGACGCCGAGCCAGGAAAGCACCGGCAGCCCGGTGGAGTAGAGCTTGGTCCCGGAAATCCGCCAGCCCCCCGGCACCCGGCGCGCCACGGTGGCCGGCAGGCCGCCGCGGTGAGGGGTGCCGAGTTCCGGCTCGACCCGCAGCAGGTTGATGATGGCGCCCTCGGTCACGGCGCTGCGAAGGATGCGGTCGCGCAGAGGCTCCGGCCAGCCGGCGCCGCGCTGGATCTGGTTGAGGATGGCGTATTGCAGCACCAGCACCAGGGCGGTGGACGGTTCCCCCCGCGCGAGCCCGCCGACCACGGCCAACGCGTCCCTCAGCCCGCCGCCCTTGCCGCCCAGCGGCGTCGGAACGATCAGCGCCGGCAGCCCCGCCTCCCGCAGCCATTCGAAATTCTCGAAGGGGAAGCTGGCGGCGGCGTCGTGCTCCGCGGCGCGAAGGGCGAAGCGGGCGGCCAGCGCCGCAATCTCGGCCTCGTCCACCGCCGGGGCGGGGGCGGCCTCGCCGAGGGGCACGGGCTGGAAGGAAAAGTCGGCATGGAGCGTGTCGGGGGGCATGTCGGGTCGGTCCGCTGCGATGAGGGGAAACTGGGCGGCGACGGCGGTCAGACGAGATCCACCGTGATGCGTCCGGCGAAGCGCTGGCTGTCGGTCCCGCGCTTGATGACCGAGACGCTCTTCAGCTCGTCGGTGTAGAGGGCAAGCTGCCGGCGCAGCGCGTCGCCGATGGGGGTGACGTTGTGGGCGTGGCTGCGCAGCATCGCCTCCAGATCCTCCACCGGGAATTTTGGGGCGAAGGGGGCGTAGGCCGCGGCGGCGGCGCGCGGGTCGGCGTAGGCGGCGTGCTGCGCCTCGATCAGCGCCGCGGTCAGCGCCTTGGCCGCCGGGCGGTTGTCGCGCAGCAGGCTGCCGCGCACCCCGACGAGGCAGCAGGTGCGGGTGGAGTACTCGCCGCAGACGTTGTTGGTGATTTCCACGAGATTGGGGTCCTGGGTGTGGCGCCAGACCAGCGGGTCGCCGTCGGCCAGCGCCTGGATCTCGCCCTTCTCCACCGCCAGCCCCAGCAGGTCGGCGGGATATTGGCGCCATTCGACGTCCTTGGCCGGATCAATGCCGAATTTGGACAGGACGATGGAGAAGAAGTTCTTCGACGGGCTGGCCATGTCGCTGACGCCGATGGTCTTGCCCGGCAGGTCGAGCACGGTGTTCACACCCGCCGCCCTGGACCCGATCAGCCGCATGCAGCCGCCATGCAGGCCCGCCGAGATCTTCACGTCGAAGCCCTGTTCCAGCGGTTTCAGCCAGCGCAGCGCCATGCCGACCCCGGCGTCCGCCTTGGCGGTGGCGATGGCCTCCAGAAGCTGGTCGGTGGAGCCGGTGAAGTTGATCAGTTCGACCTCCAGCCCGTGCTTCCTGAACAGGTCCAGCTTGAAGGCCAGCGGTACGGCGGAGAAGCAGACGGCCCCCGCGTTCCAGGACAGGCGGAGCGGCTCCGCCGCCAGCGCGTGGCGGCGCAGGACGAAGGGCGCGGAGAGCGCCACGGCGCCGGCGGCGATCACGCCGCGGCGGCTGAGAAGGGGAAAGGCGGGCTTTGCGGTCATGGTGCGGGAGCCTTTGCGGAGGAGCGGGGGCGGGCGGTTGGTATCCCCTCTCCCGCCCCGGGAGAGGGAGGGGCCCACGCGTCAGCGTGGGAGGGTGAGGGTGCCGCCGAGGATGACGTGTCTTGCTCCTCGGACGACCCTCACCCGCCCGCTTCGCGGGCACCCTCTCCCGGGGCGGGAGAGGGGCTCAAGGTCAGTCGAGCAGGTCGGGCTCCGCCGCGACGATCCATTCCCACAGCGGGTGGAAGTTGTAGGCGCCGCCCTGCTGGGTGCCGACCTGCGAGCGGGTCAGCAGGGCGGTCTCGTGGTCGATGGGCTGCGGCGTGCCGGCGGCTTCCGCCAGAAGCTGGGTTTGGGCGGTGTCCTCGGCGCTGATGAACCACCAGGCGGCCGCCTCCACGCTCGGGCCGAGGGTGAGCAGGCCGTGGTTCTTCAGGATCGCCAGCTTGCGGTCGCCCAGCGCCTCGACCAGCCGCCGGCCCTCGCCCTCGGTCAGCACAACGCCGGTGTAGGGGTCGAAGATCACCTGATCCTCGTAGAAGGCCGCGGCGTCCTGGCTCAGCGGGGCCAGCGGCCGCCCGAGCGACGACCACGCCTTGCCGTAGGTCGAATGGGTGTGGGCGGCGGCCACCACGTCGGGGCGGGAGCGGTGGATGGCCGAATGGATGGTGAAGCCGGCCTGGTTGATGGCGCGGTCGCCGTGCAGGACGTTGCCGTCGATGTCCACCAGATGCAGGTCGGACACCCGGATGGTGCTGAAGTGCTGGCCCAGCGGGTTGATCCAGAAGCGGTCGTGATGCTCCGGGTCGCGCGCGGTGACATGGCCGGCCAGCCCCTTGTCGTAGCCGTAGCGCCCGAACAGGCGGAAGGTGGCGGCCAGCCGCTGCTTGCGGTGCTGCCGCTCCTCCTCGACGCTCGTGTGGGTGACCGGATCGACGGGCGGCCAGAACTTGCGGGGGCGGGGCTGGATGTGGGTCATCGGAAGGACGCTCCTCGGGGGAATGGGGTCAGTAGCCGGCCTGGACGTTCACCACGTCGCGCAGCGGCGCGCCGCGCGCGTAGGCGTCCAGGTTGGCCAGGATTCGCTCGGCCAGCCGCGGCTCCACGTCCGGGGCGGACCAGGACAGATGCGGCGTCAGGCGGATGGCCGGATGGCGGTAGAAGGGATGGCCGGCGGGCAGTGGTTCCGGCTCGGTCACGTCCAGCGTGGCTCCGGCGATCCGCCCCGCCTCGATGGCGGCCAGCAGGGCCCCCTGATCGACCAGCGCGCCGCGCGCGACGTTGACCAGATGCAGTCCCGGCTTGGCCCGCGCCAGCAGATCGGCGCCGACCACGCCGCGGGTGGCGGCGGTCAGCGGCAGGGCCAGCACCAGATGGTCGCTGACCGCGATGAGGTCTTCGAGCCGGTCGAAGGGCTCCACCTCCGGCTCCGTCTCTGACCCGGTCCAGCCGGACCGCCGCACGGCGCCGATGGACAGGCCGAAGGCCCGCGCCCGCTCAGCCACCGCTTGTCCGATGGCGCCGAAGCCGGCCAACCCCAGCCGCCGGCCCGACAGGCCGCCCAGCGTCTCCCGCCGCCAGTCCTCCGGTCCGCGCAGGCGCACGGCGTCGAACCGCTTCTCGAAGGCCAGCACGGCGGCCAGCGCATATTCGGCGATGGGCACGGCGGAGACGCCGCGGGCGCAGGTGACCAGCGGCGCCCCGTCCAGCAGCCAGGGCGGATAGACGTCCATGCCGGTGGAGCCCGACTGTATCCAGCGCAGCCCCCGCCCCCAGCCGGCGGGGCGTGCGGCGGGCGCCGAGTCCCAGCCGATCAGCGGGCGCGTCAACAGCACCTCCACCCCGTCCGGGATGTCCCAGGGCGGACGGCCGTCCTCGTGCCGCAGCACCGTCGGGCGCGACGGGTGGGCGGCGATCCGCTCCCCCACCAGGGCGCCGATCTGGTTGAGGACGACCGGCGACCGGCCCGTGCCCGCCACCGCACCCTCACTCCGCCGCGACGGCTTGGGCCTGCCGGCGCTCGGCCACCAGCTGGCGGACGCGCGGCAGCAGCTCCCGGCCATAGGAGATGGCGTCGGGCAGCGGGTCGAACCCGCGGATCAGGAAGGTGGTGATGCCGAGGTCGTAATAGTCCAGCAGCGCGTCGGCCACCTGATCCGGCGTGCCGACCAGCGAGGTGGAGTTGCCCTTGGCCCCGGTCAGCCCGGCGATGGCGGTCCACAGCCGCTTGTCGTGGCGATGACCCTTGTCGGCGGCGGCATCGGCGATGGCGATCAGGCGGCGGGCGCCCTCGTTGCTGGGCAGATCGCCGCGGCGGAAGCCGGTCTTGTCCAGCAACGCCTTGGCCTTCTGGTGGATGGCGTCGGCCTTGGCCCAGGCGGCCTCCTCGGTGTCGGCCAGGATCGGGCGCAGCGACAGGCTGAAGGCCGGCTGCGGGCGGCCCGCCTTGGTGACGGCGGCGCGCACACGGCCCAACAGTTCGCGCACCTGCTCGTGGGTCTCGCCCCACAGGGCGAAGGTGTCGGCGTGGCGCCCCGCCACATCGATGGCGGCCTGCGAGGCGCCGGCGATCCACACCGGGATGCCCGAGGCGTTGTAGGGCTTCACCTGCGAGAAGGCCTGCTCGACGCGGTAGTACTTGCCCGCGTAGTCGAAGGGCGTCTCGCTGGTCCATTCGGCGCGCACGATGTCGAGGAACTCCGACGTGCGGGCGTAGCGGTCGTCCTTGTCGTCCACGCCGTTGCCGTCGCGCGCCAGTTCGCTGCGCTCGGCCCCGGTGATGACATTGATGGCGACGCGGCCCCGGCTCAGCTGGTCGAGCGTGGCGAACTGGCGGGCCAGGATGGTCGGCGCCTGGAAGCCGGGGCGGTGGGCGATCAGCACGCCCAGCCGGTCGGTCACGCCGGTGATGTGCTGGCTGACCTGGAGGCTGTCCGGCGCGTCGGAATGGAAGGCCTGGAGCACCGCATCGAAGCCGCCCAGCTCATGGGCCTTGGCGACCGTCTCGATGTAGTCGCGGTCGACCACCGGTCCCTGGCGCGGAATGATCTCCGACGCATTGTGGTTGCCGACGAAGCCGACGAAGCGCAGCGGGTGGGCGGAAGCGGTGGCGGAAGCGGTCATGGGGGCGATCCCTTCAAGTGCGTGGCGATGGGGCGGCGTCCGGTCAGCTGAGCGGACGCGACAGGATGTCGTTGAAGCGGCGGTCGAAGGCCGGGGCGATGTCGATCCGCCTGGGCAGCACGCCCAACTGATGGAAGGTGTCGGCGACGTTCTGGGCAGAGGCGACGTCGGCGTCGGTGATCGGGGCAAGGTCGCGCTGGCGCGAATTCTTCCGGAGGATTTCCAGGTCGATCTCGGCGGAGACGCCGATGGCCGCGGAATGGACCTGCGCCCAACGCTCCAGATTGGCGGCGCGCCAGGCGAAGGCGCGGCGCAGCCGCAGGAAATACTCCCCGATGGCCGCCGCCTTGCCCGGCTCGGCCAGCGCGTCGGGCGAGGCGAGGTACAGGTAGTTGCCCGACAGGTAGCCGTTGGAGGTGACGAGGACCCGCGCCCCCTTCTTGATGGCGAAGGGCACGGAATAGCCGTAGATCGCCCAGGCATCGAGCGCGCCCTGTTCGAAGGCGGCCTGTCCTTCCGCCGGGGTCAGGGCGACCGGCTGGATGTCGGTGAAGCGCAGCCCGACCTTGCCCAGCATCTTGGCGAGGTAGTATTGCGTGGTGGTGGCGCGGACATAGCCGACGCGCTTGCCCTTCAGATCGGCGACCGAGCGGATCGGGCTGTCTGGCGGAACCAGCACCACCTGCCAGTTCACGTCGTCCTTGACGACGGCGACGATGGACAGGCGCGCCCCGGCGGCGATGCCGAAGGCGGGCGGGATCTCGCTGCTCGACCCCACGTCGATGGAACCGGCGTTGATCGCCTCCACGATCAGGTTGCCGGAGCCGAACTCGGCGAACTGCGACCGGAAGGGTGTCGGCAACTGGCCGGACGCCTCCAGCGCCAGCCCATCCAGCGCCTTGTAGTCGGCGATGCGGAGCACGGTTTCCGGCGTCGGGCCGGAGGCGGCGCGCGAGGGGGCGGGCAGGCCGCCCAGCGCCAGGGCGCCGCAGGCTCCGGCCGCACCGCGCAGCAGGCTGCGCCGCCCGACGCCGGACAGGGAATGGGAAACGGAAGCGGTGGTCGGGTCGAACGGCATGGGTCGGGAGTCCCGCGGTTTGGGAGTCAGTGGGAGGCGGCGGCGACGGCTCCCGCCGGCAGGGCGTAGCCGCCCACGGCCACGCCGGGCGCCGCCGATCTGGAATCGGTTGCGGTGCGCTGTGGCTCCTGCCCGGCGAGATGCTCCTCGTCGATGCCGAGTTCGGAGAGCAGGCGGCTGCGCAGCGCGATGAATCCGGGGTTGCCGTGGCGGCGCGGGCGGGCGAGCGGGACCGGGATGTCGGCGGCGATCCGGCCGTCGGCCATCACCAGGGCGCGGTCGGCCAGCAGCAACGCCTCGTCCACGTCGTGGGTCACCAGAAGGATCGCCGGGGCATGGGCGCGCCACAGCGTTTCGACCAGCCCCTGCATGCGCAGGCGGGTCAGCGCGTCGAGCGCCGCGAAGGGCTCGTCGAGCAGCAGCAGGCGCGGCTCCCGCACCAGCGCGCGGGCCAGCGCCGCCCGCTGCGCCTCGCCGCCCGACAGGGTCAGCGGCCAGGCGCGGGTGCGGTGGGACAGCCCGACCTCCGCCAGGGCGGCGAGGCCGCGGGCTTCCGCGTCGGCATGGCGCAGCCCCAGCGTGACGTTGCGCAGAACCGGCATCCAGGGGACCAGCCGCGGCTCCTGGAACACCACCGCGCGCTCGTCGGGCAGCGTGACCGTGCCGTGCGGCGCCGGGTCCAGCTTCGCCAGCGTGCGCAGCAGCGTGGACTTGCCGCAGCCGGACCGGCCCAGCAGGGCGGTGAAGGACCCCGGCTGAAGATCCAGCGACAGGCCGTCCAGCACGTTGCCGTTGCCGAAGCCACGGACCAGGCCGCGAACCGTCACGACGGCTTCGGTCCCGGAAACGGCGGTTTGCGGAAGGCTGTGGCTCATGGAGGGTCACTCCTTGATGAAGGCGGGGCGCCAAACCAGGGCCGACCGCTCGATCAACCGGACGATCAGGTCGGCGAGCAGCCCCAGGATGGCGTAGACGATCAGGGCGACGATGATCACGTCGGTGCGCAGGAAGTCGCGGGCGGTCATCGCCAGATAGCCGATGCCGCTAGAGGCGTTGATCTGCTCCCCCACCACCAGGCTGAGCCACGCCACGCCGAGGGCGTAGCGCAGGCCGGTCAGGAAGGAGGGCAGCGCCCCCGGCAGGATGACGAGGGCGATCAGCTCCCGGCGGGTGAGGCCGAGGGTGGACACCGCCTCCACCACCTTGGCGTCGACCGTGCGGATGCCGGCGAACAGGTTCAGGTAGATTGGAAAGGCGGAGCCGAGCGCGACCAGGGCGATCTTCGGCGCCTCGCCGATGCCGAACCACAGGATGAACAGCGGCACCAGCGCCAGATGGGGCAAGGTGCGCAGCATCTGGAGCAGCGCGTCCAGCGCGTCCTCTCCCCGCTTCGACAGACCGGCGACCAGGGCGCAAACCGTGCCGACCGACACGCCGATGGCCATCCCGGCGCTGACCCGGCCCAGCGACACCAGCAGATGAACCGCCAGTTCGCCGCTGGCCGTCAGTTCCCAGAAGGCCAGCAGGATCTGGGTGGGCGACGGGATGGACCGGGTGGAAATCCAGCCGAGCCCGACGCTGGTCTGCCACAGCGCCAGCAGGGCCAGAGGCACCGCGCAGCGGCGCAGGCCCGCCGCGAGCGTGGCGGCGCGGGACGAACGTCCCGGCTTTTTCGCGGTGGCTGCCGTCATGATGCCTCCCGAAGCCGGCCAGGGTTGGCGCTACGGGAAAAGCCTATTCCTATTGCGGAAATAGGAAAAACAAAAAACACAAACAGGATTGTTCAGAAATTCTCAAGCAACGAATATTCTATGTTGTTTGTCCGATCGGGCGTCGGCCACCATCGCGCCCAGGGATTCGGTCAGAATCCCACACAGCCGGTCCACCGCGGGGCTGGCCGCGGACGGCGCGCGGTGCAGTTCCAGCGGCACCGTGCCGAGCGCCGGCAATGCCCCGTCCGGTTCGAGGATCGACAGCGTGTCCGGCAGGCCCAGAGGGGTGCGGACGGTCACCCCCAGCCCGGCTTCCACCGCCGCCCACAATCCGGACAGGCTGGGGCTGGTGAAGGTGATGCGCCAGGGCCGCCCGCCGCCGTCCAGCCGTTCGATCCCGTGCTGGCGGAACATGCAGGGCGCGTCGAGCAGGGCGAGCGGCAGGGAGGTTTCCGGATCGCCCCGGAATCCCTTCGGCGCCACCCAGACCACCGGCAGGTGGGCGAGCGCCGCCGCACCGGGAATGCCGGGCGTGTCGCCGATCTCACCGAAGGCCAAAGCCAGATCGAGCGCTCCGTGTGCGACCCTCTCGCGCAGTTCGCGCCCGCGGCCCACCTGCGCCTCCACATGGATGCGCGGATGGGCGCGGTGGAAGGAGCCAAGCACGGCGGGCAGCCAGCGTTCCGCCAGATCCTGCGGGAAGCCGACCCGCACGGTGCCGTCCATCGCCCGCCCGCGCACGGCGGACAGCGCCTCGTCGTTCAGGGCGACGAGGCGGCGGGCGTAGCCCAGCAGCAGATCCCCGGCGTCGGTCAGCGCCACCGTGCGGCCCGCCTTGCGGAACAGCGGCTGGCCGACCTGCTCCTCCAGCTTCTTCATCTGGAGGCTGATCGCCGACTGGGTGCGGCCCAGCCGCTCGGCGGCGCGGGCGAATCCGCCATGCTCCATGGCGATGACCAGCGCCCGCAGCACGTCCATGTCGAGGTTGGTGGGAAGCATCGCGACCCCGCTGCGCGTCAGCGGACCGCGCCGCGGGCGGCCAGCAGCGCGTCGGCCAACTCCACGAAGCCGTCGCCGCCGGGGCCGCGGGTGATCCAGGCGGGCGGCGCGGAAAGCTTGGGCAGGATGCCGGCCACCGTGCTGACGCCGACCGACAGCGGGAAATGGGCGAACATCGGCGCATCGTTGAGCGAATCGCCGGCGTAGGCGACCGCATCGGCGGCGGCGTCGATGTCCAGGCCGTGGATCTCGCGCAGCACACGACGGGCCATGGTCAACTTGTCGTAGCCGCCGATCCAGCCCAGCACCCACAGCGAATTGACCGTCACGTCCGCCCCGGCCTCCCGAAAGCGCGCGGCCAGGGCCGCCCGCAATCCGGCATCCTCCGGCACGCGGAAGGCGAGGCTGGTCAGGCGGAAGGGCTGGTCGCTCGCCGGCTCCACCCCCGGCAACGCCTCGCGAATGGTGTGCGACAGCCGGTCGAGCCGTTCCGCGACCGCCGCCCGCTCCGCCTCCCCGTGCCAGAAGCGGCGCTCGGCGTCGCCGTCCGGGGTGGGGCGCAGGAACAGGCCGCCGTTCTCGGCGATCACCCCGTCCACCGGCCACATGCGGGCCATCTGGTCGGCCCAGCCGGCGGGGGCGGCGGTCACCGGCAGCACCGGAAGTCCGGCGTCCCGCAACCGCTCGATGGCGTCGTAGGTGCGGGCGGACAGGCGGCCGCGGTGAGTCAGCGTGTCGTCCATGTCGGTCAGCACGAAGCGCACGCGGGCGAGGTCCGCCGCCGGCGCCTGCGCCAGCGGACGCAAGACGGCAGAGGGGCTCACGCCTTCTCCGGGCGCCGCACCCCGGTGGGAACGGTCATGGCGTGCGCCCTCGTCCCGCGGTCGGCTCACAGGATCGTCACGGCCTGGGACAGGTCCAGGCGCGGAGCGCGGGGACGGGCCGGCGGTCCCTCGGCATGGCCGAGCGCCACGAGGATGTTGGCGTGCAGGCGCCCGTCGGGGAAGAACTCCCGGTCCACCGCGTCGGCGTCGAACCCCGACATCGGCCCGGCGTCCAGTCCCAGCAGCCGGGCGGCCAGGATCAGGTAGCCGGCCTGGAGCGTGCCGCTGCGGAAGGCGGTTGTCTCCGTCAGGGCGGGATCCTTGGCGAACAGCGGCGTCGGGTCGAAATGCGGGCTCAGCACCGGCAGATGTTCGGTGAAGCGGCGGTCGTAGGCGGCGATGGCAATGACTCCGGCGGCCAGCTTGGACAGGTTCCCGCGGCTCAGCGCCGGGCGCAGCCGTTCCTTGGCCTCCGGCGTCGTCAGGAAGACGAAACGCGCCGGACTGCCGTTGAAGGCGGTCGGTGCCAGCCGGACCAACTTGTAAAGCCGGTGCAGCGTCTCCAGCGGGACCGGGCGGTCCGACCAGGACTGCGGCGTGCGGGCGTTCAGGAACAGGCGTTCGGCGGCCGGCACGAGGTCGTCCGGAAGACCGGCAAGGGGAGATTCGGCGGAAACGAGGGTGTCCGGCATGAAGCGAGGCTCCGTCTGGGAGAAAGGGGGGGCAGGTCAGGGCAGAGCGGCCAGCGGCGCCGGGAGGACTGCGGCGCTTCATAACAACAATTCAATGACGTATTTATAATATATATTCCCTATAGATAAATAGGATTTATGCCCGACGTCAAGCGCGCGCGCTTCGTCCCAGGTGAACTTTTTCGACGATTCCGCGACGCGGACGGGGCGCGGCCATCGCGGGAGGACAGGGCAGCAGGACAGGGCAGCAGGACAGGGCAGCAGGACAGGAATGAGCGACTTTTCTCAACAAGCCGCTGCGTCGGCCTTTCCTTGCGGACGGCAACGGCGGGTGTCGCGTGGACTATTCCCGTTTCTTCGTCCGCTGCCGCGAGGCCAGGATCTCATGGACGGTGACCGGGCGGAAATCCCACACATCCACGCCGACGTCGATTTGCCGGGGCATGCCCTTCAGCTGGCCATGGCTGTGGCCGTGCAGGTTCAGCGCACCCTTGTACATGCCATTCCAGGTGCGGAAGGCGTAATGGCACAGCACCAGCCGCCGCTCGTCCAGCAGCAGTTCCGTGTAGGGCTGCACGCTCGCCCAGCCGGGCAGGGCCAGGGTGGCGGGGCCGTCGTTGTTGCCGGTGATCAGGTGCTTGGTGCCGTGCAGGCGCTCCAGAAGCGCCGCCATCGCGTCCGGCTTGCGGTGCAGGGCGAAGTCGCCGAGGTGCCAGACCTCGTCGTCCGGACCGACCGTGGCGTTCCAGTTGGCCGCCATGGCCTCGTCCATGTCCGCGACCGACGCGAAGGGGCGGCGGAAGCGGCTGAGCGCGCCGGCGTGGCCGAAATGCGTGTCGCTGGAACGTCCCCCCGGTGGGGGCATAATGATCCATGCGCGAATGGGGCCGGGCGTCGTCGCTCAGAACATCGCCCAGCGACAAGGGAGATATTGACATGGCATAAAAAGTACCCAACATTATAATAATGTTGGATCTGAATCCACCCCCCTTCGCCCATTCACGCGTCGAGCACCTCGACGCCGCGGGGCTGCCTGTGATCTCGATCATTTTGGACGGCGGACACCCGTTCACAGCCTGGGCGGAGTACCGCGACGACCACAACCTGAAGGTCGGTTCCCAGGAAGCCCACGCCGCCGCGATTGGTCTGTTCATCGACTTCATCGCCGCCCAGGGCACAGAGTTTCTGGATGTGCAGGATCGTCCAAAGCTGTTCCAGGCTTTCGCCGATGCGCTGGTTCTGGGCACGATCAAGGGCGGGAACGACCCTTCTGATCTGTTTTGGCTCCCGCGGTCGCAGCTTGTGGCGCGGCGGACGGTCGCGAAAGTGACGACGTTCATGGATTGGCTTGTCGACGAGCGAGGCGTGCAGGCCGTGAACCCAAGGCGCCAAGCCACTATGGCTGAGCAGATCGCTTTCTGGCGGGCGTGGCGGAAGGTCAGTTCGACAAGCCTTCTGAAGCACATCAAACGACGGGCGCAGGAGCACACGACCCGGACCGTGAGAGTTCGCGGACACAAGCCGGCGCTGCCGGACGGCGACGCCAAAGCGTTCCCGGACGACATGTTCCCAGACCTGCTGCGATACGGCTTCGAGCGTCGGCCACAGCTCCGGTGGACCACCTACAGGGATCAGCTGATCACCTTGCTCCTGCACCATGGCGGACAGCGTATCTCACAAGCTCTACAACTATGGGTTGACGATGTTTATATTCATCCAGAGGATGAAACCCTTCCGGTGGTGCGGGTGTACCACCCCACAGACGGTGTCCACGAGTATCAGGACCCCACCACGGGGCGGGACCGGCTTATCACCCGGGCTCAGTACCTCCAGTTGGTCTACGGTCGCCTAGCGCTGACGCAGCAGCCCGGCAAGCGTCGGGTGGGTTTTAAGGACCCGAAGCTTGATGACCAACGCCATAAGTTTCTGACGGTCTACTGGAACTCGCAAGAAGCGGCCCGTGCGTTCCTAAAGCTCTATCGCTTATACGTTGAGACGAGGCCAAGGATTGTTGGGCATCCCTATCTGTTCGTTACACCGGACGCTGAGCCGATGACGGTTCATGGGTACGAGAAGGTGCATGGCGCCGCCGTGCGCCGGATCGGCTTGGTTGCCGCAAAGCACCTTGGGACGACCCCGCACGGACACCGTCATGCCTACGGCCGCTGGCTAGAGTCTGCGGGTGACGTCTTGACAAGGAAGGTCCGGCAGGCGGCTCTACACCACAAATCAGCTTTCAGCCAGGACGTGTACACGGAAGCGGACATCGCTGCAGTCAGCGATGCGATGCGTGCTGCCGAACAGCGGATCGTGGCGAAAAACCGTCTGGAGTGGATCAGTAAATGACCGGAGGTAAATATTGGCAAGACAAGTACTTCACTCCGACGCAGAGTCATCTTACTGGCCGCGAAATTATTAAAAACGACGCTCCAGATCTTTTTCTTGTCCTGCCGATGGAGCTCTGGGATCTTGCCAGGGTTGCGGAGCGCTTGCGCAGGTTCCGGGACGACATGGAGCCAGTGCAGTTTAAGCCGTCCGTGCACATGAGGGGGATTATCGCTCCGCTAATGGACAGTCCCGATGCCGGCACCCTCGGCACCGTCATTGACGTCCTGATGGACGCAAAGGGTGAATGGCTGAAGGCCGTAAGAGCGCCTAACAGAACCATCTCTGGACGAAGCGCCAGCAGATGAGGCTGGCCGCGATATGGTGAAAGGCAGTGAAGATGTCGGCGCGCCGTTCGTAGCGGACGGCGATGCGGCGGAAGCGGGCAAACCAAGCGAGCGTACGCTCGACCACCCATCGATATCGGCCGAGACGCTCGCTGCTTTCGACGCCACGCCGGGCAATCCGCGGAATGATCGCTCGTTGGCGCAGCGCCCGCCGGCAGTGAGCGAAGTCGTAGCCCTTGTCGGCATGCAGCTTGGCCGGTCGCCGCCGGGGCCGGCCCGCACACTGGCGGATCGCCGGCACGGCATCGACCAGCGCCTCCAGCAGCTTGCTGTCGTGCCGGTTGGCTGGCGAGATCCTCAGGGCGAGCGGGATGCCGTTAGCATCGACGAGGATGTGGCGCTTGGAGCCCGGCTTGCCGCGATCCGTCGGGTTCNGGCCGGTCTCCTCACCCCCCTTTTTGCCGGGACGCTGGCGCTGTCCACCGCCGCACGATCCCAGTTGATGGCGTTGGCATAGCCGAGACGGTCGAGCAGCACACGATGCAGCCGTTCCCACACGCCAGCCCGATGCCACTCGTGCAGACGCCGCCAGCAGGTCATACCCGAGCCGCAGCCCATCTCCACCGGCAGAAGCTCCCAAGGAATACCCGTGCGCAGCACGAACAGGATGCCGGTCAGCGCAGCACGATCGCACAGCCGGGGCCGTCCGCCTTTCGGCTTGGGCGGCTCCGGCGGGATCAGAGGTTCGATGATCGCCCACAAGGCGTCGCAAACAAGAGGGGCTGCCATGCCCCTACCAACCGTTCCCAGCCGGTTTTGTTACGCACTCTAAGTCCGTGGGTGGCAAAAGATAGGAGCGCCATTAGAAAACTTTGTCATGCCATGTGGGAGGCTGGTGTGTTGGCGCTGCCGGCCGTCAATGACCCATTTTCCGGGCAAGTACACAACTTTGACCACCCTATCGCGGATGCTGTGGTTGACGCCGTAAAGGCGACTGGAGTGGCGCCAGAGTTTGCGCGAGCTGTGTCAAGTCGGCTCGAGCGCATGCTGCTGCGTGCGATCGGTATCGAGTCTGTTGGTGATCTTAGAGCTCCTATCAAAACCCGTGGAAAGTGGGCTGAAGCCGTTGATTTACCTCAGCCCTACCCGGTTTTGATCCGCACTCTTACGCCCGATACAATCGTCGGCGATCCTGGGAAACAATACCGCAGGGCCTTGGCGCAAGCCCTTGTCACCTTGCAGCAGCGTGACCACGGGGATCTCGTTTGGCATGAGGCCTTGGATTTCCCATTTTTCAAGCGTGGGAGGAAGAGGGATTTGACCTTCTCCTGGGTCCTGCAAATTGATCCTCGCATGGAACAATGGAGAAGCTTTGCAGAGGAGTACCTGGCGGGTAGAAGCGGCTACTTGGATCAAGTGCTCACCTTTGTTGGCCAGTTCCTCGCCCACGTGGCGAAGAACCCAGCGCTGCCTCGCGAACCGAAAGTCTTCCTAGAAAAACGCCGCCCCTCGGATACACCACTAACACCCGCCTTTGATCCTGAAAGCAGCTTCTGCGCGAACCACGTTTTCCACTTTTTGGACTGGGTTTTGGCGACAAAGTTCACCACCGAGGATGATGAGGGTAATCCCGTGCGGATGCCCGGACTGTATAATCCCGTGCAGCGCAGGCAGCGCGGTTATATCCCAGACGAAACCGTGCGTGAGGCCATGCCGACACGCTACATCCGCATGACGCTTGAGATCTTGAGCGAAAACGACTGGGCTTGGGCCAAGAAATTATTTAATGGTCCAAAAGGAGGAGATTGGATTACTTGGCGCAACCCGGAGACGGGGCAGCAGGAGGAGGTCTGGTGCCCAGCGCGGGCTGTAGCTTTATTCGTAAAGCTGCGGATGCCTTTCCGCACCGTGCAGGTGCGCACCACGGATGATGGCTCGGCGGATACGTACATTTATGATCGAGCAAACCGCTCCATGGTGCTCAATCACGGCCCTCTGCAGCAAGGGAATCCGGCGAATCCGGTACAGCGGGGCGTGATCCAGGCTACTGCGGACAACAAAGGGGGCCGCACAATCCTGACGGCCCGTTTGACAACGAACAAGACCGCGGACATCGATAAGGAGGCTTGGCAGAAGGGTTATACCTGTCCCTGGTTGCCTGACGATGTCGCCGAGGTTCTGATGTACCTCGCAGATTGGCAGAAGATCTACAACCCGGTCAGCGCTCCGACGCCATGGGGCAAGCTGTTGGAGATGCGGGGCAGGGTCGCCAAGCGGACGTTGGAAGGGATGGAGAACTGCTTCCTGTTCCGTGACGCCACCAACAAGGTCGGACGCCGGGACGAGCCGATCTTCAATCACAAAATCAACATCCTGTGGTTGAAGTTAATGGACGAGTTGGAGCGCAGGCTTGCCGCCAGCGGCATTACCGGCCCCGACGACCAGCCCATCATACTAATTGGTACGCGCAATCCGAATGGGTCCCCGAGTTCAGCTGTTTACGACCTGCATTCACTGCGCGTCTCCATCGTCACCAACCTGATCGAAACGGGCAAGGTGGCTCCGGAGGTCATGATGAAGGTCGTGGGCCATGCCGTGGTTACGATGACCCTCTACTATACCAAGCACAGCACGGTGTTCATTGCCGACCAATTGTCCGAAGCAGACGCGGCGCTGTTGCAACAGGAGCAAGATAACTGGCTAAGGCACCAGCGGTCACAAGCCTTCAAGGATCTTACCCGTGCCGTGGCTCATCAAAGCGAAGCGGGGCTCCTTGCCTTTTCGAACGCTTCCCCAGGGAGCTTGGTGCCAGTACCAATAGGCATTTGCCCCGTGGGCGGCGCCATGTGCCACAAAGGTGGGGCGAAGCTCTCGGGGAAAAAAGGGGCGGACGATTACGGGCCTGTCGTGGGTGGACGGAGCAATTGTGCCGGCTGTCGCTTTAGCATCAGCGGCGAGCCCTTCCTGCATGGCATTCAAGCGGAGTTCAACGCGCGGTCGTTCGAGGCCACAGGCCTGAACAGGACGAGAGAGCAGATCGGAGCGAGTTACGAGCGCCTTGACGCCGAACGGCGGACCGCGGATGCGACCGGTACGCCATTCCTTGATCACCGGGAATGGTTCAGGCTGGCTGATCGGCTGGAAGAGATCGACGCGCGCGCCGCCCAACTGGCAGTGGAGATGGCAAACTTGTGGACGCTGCAGGAGCAGGTTACCTCCCTAGCCTTCCGGCGGCAGACGGAAGAGGCCGCAGGCGTGGCTCTCGTCGTCGGCGACGTGCCATCGGTGACCGCCGCTTTGGAAGAGTCCACTGAATGGGAATTGGCCGACCGGCTGTGCAGGGCGAGTGTCGTGTATCCGTCGCTTGCCGCCCGCGGCAACTTGCCCCAATACGCCAACGAGTTTCGTTTGAAGCGCTTTGATCGCATGCTCTCCCGCAACGGGCTCCAGCCCAGGTTCTTGGACATGGACGAGGGCCTCTCGCTCTATGTCGGAAACCGGCTAACCGATTTCCTAATGCTGCGGATCGGGCGCGAGGGAACGCTGCGCTTGATGGATGGGGAGAGCTCGTTGGCAGAGGAAAGCGTGCGGGCTGGCCTCCTGCCAGAGCAATTCTGCGATGATTTGATGAATGCTTTTGCCGAGCAGGAGCCGCAGCAGATCATCCTCGCGAGGGAACATGCCCTTGCGGGCGGCCCGAAGTGCGTCGCGATGGAGTGAACCATGGGGCGTCCCGGTTTTGTTGTAGCCGAAATCAGAGCCCTTCTTGAGCCCTATCTCGACGAGCAGATGGCCGCTTGGGAACGGCAGCCCGAAGCCGGGCGCCAGCCCACGTTGCCCATGATCGGTGACAAGGTCAGCGTCCGCGGTCTGACGCGGGCACTAGGGCTAAAGATCAGCCGAGAGCAGTATTTCTACGATGAGCCTGAATTGGCCAGCCTCGTCAACGCCGTCGCCGAAGCTCAGGGGCTCCTACCCATTGGTAGCCGTGCCCAGCTCGACGCTGAAGATAAAGCCGTTGCAGAGCGCATCACCCGCGCCCAGGCGGACCGCAGCGATCTTGCGCGGACCCTGGCGGAGCGCGAGGCCCTGATCGAGCGGCAGCGCCGCGAGATCGAGGCCCTGCGCGGACAATTGGCGTTGCTGGAGGAGACGGGCATGGTGATGCGGACGGGCAAGGTGCGTTGATGCGCGTCGCAGTCCAGACCATTGTCAGCGAGCGGGACTTCGGCACCATCCTGTCGGCCAGGGTGGAGGATTTCGGCCATCCGCTCGAGGGCGACGTCATCCGGGTCAAAGCGAGCGCCGGCGCCCTTGTCGGTCGTCCTGCGCCGGGAGAGGTCTGGGACGTCGAAGGCGAGGTTCGGGACACTTCCTGGGGACCACAGATCGAGACCACGCGCGCTGTGCGCGTCATGCCGAGCGGTCGGTTGGTCCGAGACTTTCTGGCGGCCCACGCCCCCGGCGTCGGCCCTGAACGGGCTGAGGCGCTGTGGCAGAGGTTCGGCGTGTCCTTAGGCGATGTGCTGTCCAGCGAGGATAGCGTGCCATTGCTCGCGCCCGTGCTCGCCCCCGACCGTTCCAACCTGGCCCCCCGGCTCGCTGTCGCCTGCGTACGGGCTTGGCGCGAGGCGGCCGCCCAGACCAGGGCCATGACTTGGCTCGCCGAGCGTGGGGTCGAGGACGTCAGGATCGCCATGCGGGTGGCCCATATCCTGGGTCCGGATGCTGTCGAGCGGGTGGCCGACAATCCTTACATGCTGGTCGCCCTGTTGCCTTGGTCCAAGGTGGACGAGCTCGGCCTTCAGCTGCTGGCGGAGGCAGGATGCCATGTCCCCCGGCGTGACCCGCGCCGGCTCGTAGGTGCTGTGGACGCGGTCGTCAAACGAATGATCGCGGATGGCCACACGGCTATCCCTGACGAGATCCTGCGCGAACTGGTGGGCCGCGCCTTGGGCGCTGCCGCTGGTTCACCCTTGCTCGCCGAAGCCGTCGCCGCTGGCGAGCGGAACGGAGCCATCATTCCCGGCCAGGATGTTTGGCGCGCCCCCGGTTGTGCGACTATGGAGAGTGCTGTCGCGGAGCGCCTGCACGGCATGCTGTCTCCCGCATATCCCTCGCCTGTGGAGATGCCCACGCCGAAGGCCCTAGCCGCGCTGCTGGAGGACTTTGTCGTGGACCGGCGGTCATTGCACCCTGAGCAGCAGGAGGCTGTCCAAATTCTTCTGCGGCGACCGCTAGGGTGCCTGCAAGGCGGCGCCGGAGTGGGCAAGACGACCACCATCAAGGCCGTGTGCGACCTCTGGGAGCGACAAGGCGGCAAGCTTGTTCTCTGCGCTCTGGCCGGCAAGGCGGCGCTCCGCCTGAGCCAATCAACCAAGCGGCTCGCCATGACCCTTGCCCGCCTGCTCAGACAGCTGGAGATGCGCGCCAGTACTGTCGAGGAGCTCTCCGACCGGACCCTCTCGAAGGCTGAACGGGAGAGGTCGGAGAAGCGTCTGTCGGGCCTCGCCCAGATCACGCCGAAAACCTTGGTTGTGGTCGACGAGAGCTCAATGGTGGACCTCGCCACCATCCATGCCCTGTTGCGCCACATGCCGCAGGGGGCCCGCCTGCTGCTAGTAGGCGACGAGGCCCAGTTGCCCCCGGTAGGATTCGGCTTGGTCTACCACCGGCTGGTAGCCGACGCAGCCATCACGGCGCGGCTGAGCATTGTCCACCGGCAGGGGCCGAAGAGCGGCATTCCGGCTGCCGCCGCAGCCCTGCGGGACGGCCACGTGCCTGTGTTCGCCGACTACGTCGGTATCGGCGAAGGCGTGAGCATGGTCGAGGTAGACGAGGCCGATCTGCCTGCCACCGTCGAGCGCGTCTGGTGCGAGTTGGGCGGCCGCGCGGGTGAGACGCTGATTGTCGCGGCCACGCACAAGGGCGGCGCCGGCATAGAGGAAATGAATAGGCGGCTGCACGCCAGGCATGTCCAGACGCGGAGCGCCGCCGAGCTGAAGGGCCACCTTGGCCAATGGTTCAGCTCTCACGACCCGGTGGTGTGGCTCCGCAACGACTATGAGCGGGGATTGTTCAACGGCCTCCTCGGGCATATTGTCTCCATCGATTGCGAGCAGCGTTCCTGCTTGGTCCAGTTCGACGGCTACGGCGAGGCGCACGAGATCGGTCGTGACGACCTGATCGACCTCGCCCTGGCCTATGCCATCACCTGCCACCGGGCCCAGGGCAGCCAAGTCCCGTCCGTGGTGGTGCCGCTCTACCGCAGCCAAGTCCTCGATCCGTCCTGGCTCTATACCGCGGTCACCCGCGCGGAGCGCCAGGTCGTGCTCGTGGGGGCGCGTGCCGTCCTGCAAGAGGCACTAGCCCGGCCTTGGGCGGCAAGACGTCGGCGGGTCGGGTTCGCCTGGCGCGGGCAATGATACACAACAGGAGAACAAAGTGACTGCCGAGGCGTCGTTCGAAGAGGTCGTGTCGGAAATCCTGAGCCGATCCAACGCGAGGAAGAAGACGACCATCCTGGCGCTGAAGGGCGTGCTGGAAGGCATGCGGGCCAAGGGCGTGCAGGTCTACCGGATCGTGGACGTCGGGCGGGCCTGCGAGGAAGCCTGTGTGCTGACCACACAGGCAATCCGCAACAAGTCCGGCGACGACTTCAAGTCCATGATCGAGGCGTTCGCACGCAGTATCGGGGCGGCCACGACGCACTTGGCGCCGTCGATGGCGACGCCGCTCGAACAGACGATTGCGAGCATCGCCGATCTCGACGCGCGCACCCGCCTGCGCGCGATGATCGCTGAAAACAAGGCGCTCCGGGCTGAGGTGAACCGGCTCAAGGAAGGTTTCAAGCGTCTCCGTGAAGCGCCTGCTGCGGCGCTCAAAGCCACAGAGATCGCGCCGATCCAGATGGAAGTGCTTCCTCCCTTGAAGGGTATGGATGTCGTTCCACTCGAGCGGTTCCTGTCCGAGGATTGGCTCGGCGATCTGGATTGGCGCATCGGGGAGGATGGAGCGATCTATGAGTTTGGGCCGGCGGGGCAGGGTGTGCGTCTGACGCCGATTGGCTTTGTGTCCGCTCTGAAGGGCGCGATCAAGCTCGTGCGCGGCGCCTGAAAGTTCGCTGCTACACAAAAGCGTGAACTTCAGTCTCACTCAAGCCCCTAACTTCCTTTCCGAAAAGGGAGAACCCGGCAGGAATGTCCCCATCATTCCAGTCAGCGACAAGCGCGACGCTATGACGGGCACGCGTAAGGGCGACATAGAATTTAGCGCGTGTCTGGGGCGCAAGCTTTTGAGCAGGATTGCGTACCCATTTGAGCATGTCTTCGGTCGGGAGAATGATCACCCGGTCAAATCCGCGGCCCTTTGACTCCCCAAAATTCATACAAGGGAAGCGTTGATCAATGCCGGCGCTGGTAACTTTGTCGCGTAGCTGCATCGGCCGGTATGTTTCGACATAACGGGCATAATCTGCACGCCTGACGATGAAGATGCCTGCTCCATCAACCACTCTGCTGCGACACTCATTACATGTGCAGGATGTACTCGGCATCATGTCGGGATAGAGCTTGGAAGAGAGGCTGCAGATTGGGGCGCTGCTACGATGGGACGTGCTCAACGTTTTCTCGTCGATCTCAAAAGGGACTTTTTTCGGAAGATTCTCCCTCAGAAACTCAACCAATTTACCCTCTGCATACTTGCTGTGTCTGGCTTCATAATGTGTCAAGTACGTTACTTGACGGGGATCGCCGACGAGCAGCACTCGTGACGAGCTTCTGAAAAATGTAACCAGAATGTCGAGGTCATATCCGGCGAGATCCTGCACCTCGTCGACGAAAATATGTTGAAAGACTCGGCTGATGCGGTCAATTACATTGCCATTCGATTTTTCGTTGCAGCGGATAACGAGTTTGGCGAGTTTGTCAGAATAGATGCGATGGCCGCCGTCAAAGTAGTGCTTTTCAAAGTCGTCTTCGCCCCAGTAGATCGGCTTGCCAAGTTTGTTGGTTGCGCGCAGACCAGAGCGGCGCGAAACAAGTTGCATCCCTTTAACAGGGAAATCAAAAACGCAGCCTTGGAAAGGTTTGACGCCGTGGGTGATAAGGAACGTGAACCACGTCATCACTACGATGTTCGGCGGTATATAGCAGTTTATCTCGAATATCTTCTGCCTAATCTCATATTCATTTGACTCTGTGTAGGTTGTGATCAGGACGTTGTCGTCCTTCACCTTGAGCGCTTCGCGAACAAGGTAAGTCGTTTTACCTGACCCTGCCGCGGCAATGACAACGTTGTTTGGTCTGATCATATGAGAGTGGCTCTGGTAACATAGGAGGGGTATTTGATCTTTTCTCTGGCGCTAAAAATTGCCAGCGCGCATTCCGTCTTATTGGCGCGCATGTGGATATGTAGATCATCGTCTGTCTTCGGGGCAATTCCGAACAGAGTTCCTAGCGTTGTCCGATCATTTTCTTTGAGCAACTTAGGCTCAAGCGTATTGTAGTTGAACGGTTTGTTACCAATCACCAAGTCGCCGCCATCAACAACCTCGTCATAGCAGATCGTGATATGGTCAACGTCTTGATAATCGGCATACTTCCTTCGCAAGGCGTCAGGGGCGCCGTCGTTGTCGGTGACGACCGCGACAGGCACCTTTAGTTCCTTGGCCAGTTCGAGAAAACGCAAAAACGAAGTGCCGACAGAGATAACGTCAATTTCGTCCTCGATTGGCAGCCGGCCGTCATGAGCATCCATGTAAGCGCGCTGGACTATTAGCTCGTCCGAGTCGCCTTCAACTAAAATTGCCTTTGCAGCGAGCACAAGTCGCAACGTATCGTATCCGGCAAGCTTCTTAAAAAAGTCGTTCGCCTTCAAATTGCTAATACGAACTGCCTTTGACTGTCGCAGCAGCACGAGATTTTCGAGGCCGAGCTTGTTAGCAACAAAGCTGCTGTGAGTCGAGATGATGACTTGCTTGTGGCCATTGTCCGCGCTGAGATCGCGGATAAGTTGATTAAGGCGTGTGTGCGATAGATGATTTTCGGGCTCCTCAATCAGAAGCACGGTTGCCTCGGTGTTTTTCTTTGTGCTCAAGGCGAGTTTCGTCTTGATTATGCATTGCTCTCCCTTCCCGATATAGTGGAATGGGATGTTGTCGATGTAGGTCATCAGGCTGCTTTCCCAGGCAGTCTGAGATGACAAGTCGACCGAAATGCTCACTGACTTTTTGCTGATCTTTGCAGCAGCAGTAATCTTCGCGTTGATGAGTTCGAGGCCGTCATCTTTCATGAACTCCTCGCGCAGCCTTCTATGTGCTTGCGAAATTGAGGCGCGTTCCTTTTCCTCCAGGCTATCTCTGATGATGCGCGAGATGTAGACGTCGGACCCGTTTTGGAGCCGAGAACTAGATGAATCTATTAAAGCCGATTTTATAGGAATGTTGCGCGAAGTAATTCCTTTGCGAGCAAAGGACATCATGGTTGCTGTATAGTATTCAATCGGGATTGACCTCAGTCCTCCTGCTTTCACTAGCTCTGCGTAGGCGTCACCGTAATTCTCTCCATCAAATTCTATCTTATAAGCGACCCCGCTTGCCTTCACCCTGTCCGAGTTGCCGTTGCCTTCGAGCTCAGCGACTTCCTTTCCTTCGCCGGAAAAGTACAACTCGATTACGATGCTTGGCGGGGGAAGAGGGCTGTTTGTTGAAAGGCTTGCGACATATTCCTGCTCAACAGACAGGTTGAATAAGAGTGCGTAACAAAACCGGCTGGGAACGGTTGGTAGGGGCATGGCAGCCCCTCTTGTTTGCGACGCCTTGTGGGCGATCATCGAACCTCTGATCCCGCCGGAGCTGCCCAAGCCGAAAGGCGGACGGCCCCGGCTGTGCGATCGTGCTGCGCTGACCGGCATCCTGTTCGTGCTGCGCACGGGTATTCCTTGGGAGCTTCTGCCGGTGGAGATGGGCTGCGGCTCGGGTATGACCTGCTGGCGGCGTCTGCACGAGTGGCATCGGGCTGGCGTGTGGGAACGGCTGCATCGTGTGCTGCTCGACCGTCTCGGCTATGCCAACGCCATCAACTGGGATCGTGCGGCGGTGGACAGCGCCAGCGTCCCGGCAAAAAGGGGGGTGAGGAGACCGGCCCGAACCCGACGGATCGCGGCAAGCCGGGCTCCAAGCGCCACATCCTCGTCGATGCTAACGGCATCCCGCTCGCCCTGAGGATCTCGCCAGCCAACCGGCACGACAGCAAGCTGCTGGAGGCGCTGGTCGAT
Organism: Azospirillum argentinense; assembly: GCF_000632475.1. NCBI lineage: Bacteria > Pseudomonadati > Pseudomonadota > Alphaproteobacteria > Rhodospirillales > Azospirillaceae > Azospirillum > Azospirillum argentinense. The sequence continues at coordinate 2,388,910 of NZ_CP007793.1, read as the reverse complement.
GCCGTGCCGGCGATCCGCCAGCGTGCGGGCCGGCCCCGGCGGCGACCGGCCAAGCTGCATGCCGACAAGGGCTACGACTTCGCTCACTGCCGGCGGGCGCTGCGCCAACGAGCGATCATTCCGCGGATTGCCCGGCGTGGCGTCGAAAGCAGCGAGCGTCTCGGCCGATATCGATGGGTGGTCGAGCGTACGCTCGCTTGGTTTGCCCGCTTCCGCCGCATCGCCGTCCGCTACGAACGGCGCGCCGACATCTTCACTGCCTTTCACCATATCGCGGCCAGCCTCATCTGCTGGCGCTTCGTCCAGAGATGGTTCTGTTAGGCGCTCTTAAGTAGTTTGAGAGGTCATGCCGGATGTGGCGCCCGTTGAGCATGCCGGTTAGCGCCAGATGTATTGCTTCTAAGATTGTTGACTTACCAGACTCATTGCAGCCAACGATGATGTTGACGCCATCGTTCAACGGGATCTCGAACATGCCAGCGTAACACTTAAAGTTTTTGATCTTAACCTTCTTTATCTTCATAATGTCTGCCATGAACACGTCTTTATAGGGTTTTGTGGGAAAGGTACAATCACGGTAAGGCGGTACTGTGCATCGACTCCCGGCCCTGCGTCAACAAGCTCCGTTCATACTCGCAGTGAGCTAGTCAACTCAGCTCCTTAAACTGATCATATGCCTACGTTCGAGAGCGGACGATCGCAAGCGCTTTGGTTCTGATGGTGGCGAGAAGCGGACTGGCGGCGCTGTTCAGCTGGACGGATCCAGCCACCAGGAGACGACAATATGCCGATCATCGCGGCGAAGCTGGATAAGCTGGCGTCTATCCTGTGCCGGATAGACGCCGGAAGCCGATCAACCCAGAGGGAGGTGCGGGATAGTTCTCGTGTAATGCCCTAATCAACCGCGTAATGCGAATAACGGAAAGTGCGGTGCTCGAATTTCGGATCCCGCCAGCGTTGGGAGATGGGCATCCTGGACGGCACCCGAGCAGAAGCCTTTGCGTTAGGGAGATGTTTGGGTGAACGGAACTCGCGACGGGGCATTCCGTTGCCTGGTCCATGGCAACGTTTTTCATTTCCGACACGCATTTTGGCGACCATCGTGTGATCTGGATGTACAAGCGGCCGTTCGCGACCGTCTCGGAGATGGATGCAGCCATGATCGAGAAGTGGAACGCCGTGGTCGGAGAGTATGACGAGATATGGCATCTGGGCGACTTCGCCGTCCGGTACTCGGCTGACCGCATCTCCGCCCTGTTGCGTCGGCTGAACGGGACGAAGCACCTGATCGTCGGCAATAACGACCCGGCCGCCACGATCGAGGCGCCAGAGTGGGAATCCGTCCAGCACTATCGAGAACTGACGGTGGATAGCGTCTCGCTGGTCCTCTGCCACTATGCCTTTCGGTCCTGGAATGGGATGTACCGCGGCCGGCTGAACCTGCACGGCCACAGTCATGGTCGGCTAGCTTCAATGAAGGGGCAGTACGACGTGGGCGCAGACGTGTTTGGCTTCGCCCCAGTCACCGTGACGCAAATCGTCCAGAGCCGACAACCGAGGCGCAGCAACAAGAGCAGAACCAACCCGTAGTCCAGTCGCACTGGGAGCGCGGCGAAGGTTGCCTTTCGCGCTGCGGTGAGGCGGTGATCACGATGGGGCACTGCGGTGACGAAGAGGACGCGCCGCGGCGATCTACACCATCGTGGAAACCGCCAAGCTCAACGACCTCGATCTGCAGGCCTACCTGCGCGACGTGCTCGTCCGCATCGCCGACCACCCAATCAGCTGCATCGCCGACCTGCTGCCCTGGAACATCGCCGTGGCATCCCCAGTCTGAACGCGGGGCAACCCACACTCGCCGCAGCCGTCAGCCGACGCTTACATCTGGATCGGGACAGTCTCGCTCCCTATACTGCAAGAAGCTGGGAGGATGAATGCGCGAATCCTTGAGGGCCGACTATGTAGTGCGATTGATCGACGGCATCTCGCGTATCGGGCCGGGGCCGATGTTCGAGCGCTTCGGTGCGAAGTTCCTCGACCATCATCTCAAGGTCACGCTGATCCATCGCGGTCTCAATCCGCAATTGAGCCCGGTCGGGCATACGATCGACAGCTATGACGATGCGGGGTTGACCGGAGCCGAATATTCGATCGACCAGGATTATTTCGCCGGCTCGATGCTGAAGGCGACGCGCGACTTGCTCCATGTGCTGCGCAAGCATCCCACCGTCGTTGACATCTATCTTCTGTCCTCGCAGAAAGCGTCTGAAGGCGTGATTCCTGGCTTCACCCAGGACGTGGCACAATGGCCCGGCATGCTTGAACGCAAGCTACATATCTATGATGCGCGCCGCATCGCCGAGGTGATTGTCGACGAACTGCTGCCGAGCGACGCCGCGATCGAGGATCTCGTCGAGCATTTGTCTGTGCTCGCCAACATCATCGACGATGCCGCCGCAAACCTCGCCGTGCCCGGCGTTGACGATCGCCACGTTGAACGGCCAGCCATTGGCGAGATGATAGCCAGAGCGCTACGCGAAACAGGCCCGGTCGTCACCATCGCGGGCATCGGCGGGCTCGGGAAATCGGAAGCCGCTGCGGCTTATGCCGCCGAGCATCGCGGTGATTACGATACCTGCATGTGGATCGACGGCGATGTGCTGCGCCGGCCCGAGGACCTGAAGGCGATCTCGCTCTGGCGCGGCGGAGACAGCCGCAACCTTACGGCGATGCTCGCCGCAAGGAAATGCCTACTGATCATCGACGACATCACAGACACGATCGACGCCGCCGATTTCGCGCACTTATGCGGACCGGGCTCGAACATCATCCTCACCCGGCGTGCTTGGCGCGAGGGCGATCTCACGCTTCCGATGCTGGCGGATAAAGAGGCCCGCTCGATCCTCGACCATGGCCTAGCGACGCCGTGCCCCGACGAGGTGTTCGCGCAGCTCCTCTTGACCGTCGGTGGCCATCCCTTGAGCCTCGCGCTGGTGAACTGCGTCGTCGCGGACGGCACCAGTTGGGCGGAAGTCGCCGAGGATTGCGCTGCGATTCCCGAGCTGACGCTGGGCGACCAGCGGCTTGCCGACCGGCTGCTCGGCCGTCTGGCCAACGCGCTCGCCCGCGAGCTGCAGCTGTTCGAATGGGCGGGACAGGCGAGCTGCGATCTCCGCTTCCTGCGCCGCGCCATCGGGCCGATCGGCATCGCGAAGCTCCGCCGGCATGGGCTGACCGCGCCCGACCGGCCGACCACGCTCAGGCTGCACGACATCATCCATGCGAGCGTCGTCGCCCAGCGCTGGCTCAACGCCGAGCGTGCCGCCGCGCTCGATGATCAGCTCGAGGCCTTCATCGAGCAACTGATGGCCGAGGAAGGTTTGGCGCTGAGGGTGCTTGCCTCAACGATGCGGGCGAAGCTCGAGGCGCTCGCTGCGGTTAAGCCGCGTGCCGCGTTTGTTGTCGCCCTGCTCGAGATCTGGAAAGCTGCCGAGACCCAGCCCGAGCTGCTAGCCGATCCGGCTACGGTAGTTGAGCGTCTCGCGGGGCGGGGCGTGCCGCCGCGGCCTGCCGAGGTTCGCGCTGTGATCGAGACGATCGAGGGGCTGTACCGCTTTGAGAAGCTCGGCGGCTATGAAGCCGCACGCGAGAGCCTGCGCGCCCGGCTGCCCATCTTCGAGCGCCTCTCCGCGATCGATGGGCTCGACTCGCGCTCGGTGACCGAGATCCAGCATCACCATGCCAAGGCGCTGAAGATCCTCGGCATGGATGCCGAGGCCCAGGCGATGTTCGAGGGCGTCCTCGTCGGCCCGCATCCGCTCCATGCGAGTCGGCTGCAGCTGGTGCGCCTGTACGGTCGGTCAAAGGACACCATCGACAAGGCTGCCGAGCAAGCTGACGCGATCCTCACCGCGGCGAGCAATCCCGGCGCTGTCTCGAGCAATGTCGTGCTCGCGACCTTGCAGGCGCTTCCGTCCGCGGGCGGAAGCTGGCGCCAGACGCTCTTCGACCGCCACGCCAATCTCATTGAGCGCGAGATCCTGGTCGCTGCGGAAGCCGGTGCGGACGATGCATTCCGCGCCTTTGCTGCCGCCGCACGGCACTGGTCGTGGCACGATCGCGACCGCCTGCTTCGCGTCTTTGCTGGGCTTGAGATGATCGATCCGGCCTCGCTCGAGGACAGCACCCGCGCGGCGTGCGGCGAATTGTTCGCCGAGGTTGCTAAGGGGCCCAACGGGGTCGAAGCCGGGTTCCAAGCGCAGGCGCTGCGCTACTATGAAGCGGTCGAGACACCGCAGGATTTCGGCCTCCAGAAGCACGGCCAACTGCTGGTCGAGATGGACAGGCCCGGCGAGGCCGAAGCGGTCCTGCTTCGCATCGGTAAGCCCCAGCCGTTCGCCTTCTATTGGCTTTCCAAGGCGCAGTTCGCGCAGGGCAAGCATGACGAGGCGATGGTCGCGATCGACAAGGCGCTGGACGGCTTGCTGTCCGGTCAGGCGCGCTTCCGGCCAACCTTTCTGGCGCACCGCTTCGAGGTCCGCCGCGCGCTGTCCGACCCCGCCGCGCGTGAGGATCTGACGGAAGCCCATCGCCTCTGCGAGGAGCCCAAGTACAAGGCGGCGCTTGAACGGCGGCTGGCCGAGCATTCCGCCGACTGATACCAATGGCATAAGAAAGCTTCAGATAATTGGATTTTCCTGAGTTTTCATGCGAATCATTGGTGAGACAGGGGACGCCAGCGATGTGGCACCCCCTTGGCTCGCTCCAGAGAACCTCAGCGGTCAGCGGACCGGCTCTCCCGCAGGCTCGTCACCCCAACCAACCCTCGGTGACGACAGAACGTGAGACGAGCCACCTTCAGCTCGGCAGGGACATGGGGTCTAGTCATCGTTGACGTGGATGGCTGCCGTCATCTGATCAAGCAGACCGGCACCACGGGAATCCACGACAAGGATCCATGCCGCGACGAGACGGTGATCGCCCTGACCGGCGGGCAACGCCTCATGCTGCCGCACCACCCCTGGAGGACGTGGTGGCTTGGCTCGGGCCGCTGCGGTGATGCGGAAGCGCCGTAGTCTTGTACCATATCAGGGTATGTAGCGGCGCGGTCGCGGTGCCCCCGGCGGGTGGCGATCGTAATCTTGTACCGTTTCCCCGTTTAGCGGACGGTTCACGGGCTTGGGACGAGCGGCGGAGCGCGGCCTTCAAACCCTCTAATGGTAGTTTCGCGCATCTCGTAACGGCGAATCGGCGCAACAGAGCCAATCGAAATAGCCGCCCCTCAGCGCGGGCGCCGGTCTACAAGGGCTCCTGCGGGAGCCCTTCTTCATTTCCGCCCCGGCCCCCGGCGCCGCACGCGCGTCGTCACCACCGTGTCCGGGTCTGCGGGGCTGATCGCCTTCTTGGGGCGCCCCATGGGAGGATTGGCCTTCGCCCACCGGCGGGCCAGATCGACGTCGCGCGCTGTCAGATCTGGATAAGCGCCGAGAATGCGCTTGAGAGGCAGCCCCGCCTCGGCCGAGGCGGCGACGTCGTAGACGGGAATCCGGGTGCCGCGGATGACCGGCGTGCCGGACAAGACCTCCGGATCCCGCACGACTAGGTCGCTCAGATCGTCCCGTTCGCTCATGCCGCCCTCCACTGTCGCGCCGACGAGCGTAGCACGGGGAATCCGCGCGAGCCATCCACCGGCCGGCCGGCCGACGGGGCGGCAGCCGCGGCGCCTAGTGGAAGATTCCCCGCCCGCCTGATGGAAGATTCCCCGGCCTCAGATTGCGGCGCCGCACGTGCGATCCAGGCGCAGTTGATGTGGCCACGGCGCCGGAAAAAACGGCTCAATCGCTTGATTCCAAAGCGTTTGTCCGGCAAATCGGCCAAAACGTGGAGTTGCCGGACAAAACCTTTCCTATCAACGACTTATCCGCTAATGAACAATCCCCTGGCCCGCCAAAAATCACCGCAGTGAAGCGATCCGCCGCTCCGCTTCCGACCGTCCCGGCTTGCGGCGTCGCAAGCGCCATGCCGGCGTGATCGTTACGCCGGCGCCCACGGCGCGAGCAGCCGGAGCTGGCGGGCCGCCTCGTGCGCGCTGCGATAGCCGCTGCCGAGCGCCCGGCGGATGCCCTGGGCGGCGACGCCGGCGTTGACTCGGCGCAGGTGATGCTCATGCTCCGCGCCGCAGTCGCTCAGCCGGAGATAGCGTGTGCAGTGATACGTGCCGTTGTCGTCCACCACCTCGGCCGCGGGCAAGACGACCCCATGTGCGGCGACGAGGTACGCGTGGCGCTCGTGATACGTTCCGGCGCCCGCGGGGGCCGCCCCCCCCCCCCCACCGCCGCGCCGCAAGGCAGGCGGCGATCGCGTTTTGCACCTCCGCCGGCAGCTCGCTCACCGGCCGTGTCCGCACCTCCATCCGAACCTCATCGCGCGCATCGGGCCAGGGATTGACCTCTCTGGGAGATGATCGTCAGCGCCGCGCGCTCGTGCGCACTCAGGTCGCCGTCGGCCGCCCGCGCGAGGACCGCCGCGGCTGCGGCTGCGCACGCCGCGTCCCGGGTGCTCTCGATTCCGTCGACCACGCGGTGCCCGGGGGCGGACACAAACCACCCACAGCCCCGCCACGACCGCCAGAGAATGAGCGTCCACGCTCCGGTGCGGGCGATCTCGCTGGGAAACAATCCACCGCTGGTCTCAGTCCAGATCATCCCGCCGCCCCCTCCAGCGCACAAACGCGACCCTGCGCCACCAAACGCGATTTTACCCTGGTATATGGTCCAGCGATGAGGACGGAGAGAAATTATTTCTGTGGATCGGCATCAGCGTTGACCCTCTATCGGCGTCCGCTTGCCCCCACATTGGCCGACCAAAGTCGTGTCCCTCCAGTGATTTACGGTGAATGGCCCTCTGCCGATGGGGGCATTGAAGCGCGCCGATTCACAGCCGTTACGGTGCGAGACGCCCTCTGCTGGCGCGTAGCGTTGTCCCCGCTTTCCAGCCCGCCGTGCGGGCCGGAGCGAAGCGAAGCATATCCACAGGCCCAAAAGCGCCTCCAACAGCGCACCTTTGGGCCTGTGGATATGTGGTAAGCGGGGGCAGCGCGGCTGGATTGGATGGCCCGCCGGTTACGATTATACGGCGCCTACCATTATACGTGAAGATTAGGTAGCGGCTTATAAGTGGCGGTTTTTACATACATAGTATGCCATCGGGGGGTCATCCCGCCGTGAAGAAGACCGCCATCGGGGGTCCTCAACGCAGCGGCGGCGCGGAGGGTTCCCCGCGCCGCCGTTTGGCGCCGTCCGTCAACCGTGCTTGTGCCCGTCCGCCGACGGATCGAGCAGCCGGTGCAGGTGCACGATGAAGTAGCGGGTGTGGGCGTCGTCGATGGTCATCCCGGTGGCGCCGCGCCACGCCTTGTACGCCTCGTCGTAGTTGGGGAAGATGCCCACGATGTGGACCTTCGTCGGGTCCACGAACTGGTCGGAATCGGGACGGACGAGTTCACCGCCGAAGACGAGGTGGAGAAGCTGCTTGTCGGGCATGACGCGGGCATCCTTGATTGGACGGGGTTGGGACGGATTTTTGAGTACGTCATATCCGTCGTCGGCCCGCTTCTTCAAGTGCAATGACAGTGCTGTACCGCCGCTCTTCCCCCTGATTGTCGCTTTTTTTCCGAAAGGTGGGCAAACGGCACCGCCTTGGGGCATAGTCTAAGGAAGAACAGACGAAGCGAGGGGTGATTCATGGTTGTTGGTAATACCACAAATCGGACGAAGGCCCGGCGCGAGGTGGCGGTCTGGGACTTGCCGACGCGCCTGTTTCATTGGAGTTTGGTCCTTCTGGTGACGGTTGCGGTGGTCTCCGCCAAGACCGACCGGATGACCATCCACATGCTGGCGGGGGAGGCGATCCTGGCGCTCCTGCTGTTCCGGCTCGTCTGGGGGCTGATCGGCAGCCAGACGGCGCGCTTCAGCCATTTCGTGAAGGGGCCGCGCGCCGTCCTCGCCTACGCCTGCGGAATGCTCCGCGCCGGGCGCGGCGGCACCGAGCCGGAGCCGGTCGTCGGGCACAACCCGATGGGTGGGCTGATGGTGCTGGCGCTGCTGGGGGCGCTGACGCTCCAGGCGGTGGCCGGCCTCTTCACCTCCGACGACATCCTGGTGGACGGGCCGCTGGTGGCGCTGGCGTCGGGGAGTGTCGTGGCGGGGTTCAGCACGCTGCACCGCATCCTGGCCGACGGAATCCTGATCCTGATCGGCGTGCATGTGCTGGCCGTGCTGGCCTATCTGCTGGTCAAGCGGGACAATCTGATCCGCCCGATGGTCACGGGGCGGAAGGCGATCCCGGCGGATGCGCCGGTCGATTCGCCGAAGCGTCGTCCGGCCACTCTGGCCCTGGCGGTGCTGGCCGCGGCGGCCGGGCTGGTGGCGGCGGTGGTGCAGGCGGGCTGAGGCCCGCCGCAAGGGTCCTTCCCCGCAAGCGGCGGGGAAGGACGTGTTTGCGGACCGGCCGGATATCAGTCGGCGCGGTAGCGCTCGTGGCAGGCCTTGCAGGCGCCGCCCACGGCGGCGAACTGCTTGGCGGTGGCGGCCTTGTCGCCGGACGCCGCGGCGGCTTCCAGCCCCTTGGCGGCCGCCTCGTAGGCCTGGGCCTTGGCGGTGAAGTCGGCGTTGTTCGCCCAGATGTCGGCCTTGGCCTTGGTGTCGCCCTTGTCGCTGCCCGCCGGGAACAGGGTGGGGATCTGGGCGGCGAAGGCGCTCATGCGCTGGGCGGCCGGGCCGACCTGGGCGACCTTGTCGCTCCCCAGCAGGTCCTTGATCTCGGCCATCGCGTTCTTGCTGGTCTGGAAACCGTCCTTGCGCGCCTTGATCGAATCCTGGGCCATCGCCGTGCCGCCGACGAGGAGCAGGGCGGCCGTGGCGGCCAGCGTGACGCGGGTGAGCATGCAGATCCTCCGGATGATGGGTTTGATTAGAAAGAGGTAAGATACCCCGTCCGCGGCGCGGGCTGTCAAGCCGGGCCTGTGCGGTGCAGCATCCGGCCTTTGCGCTGTACGATGCGTCCGTCTGCCGGGAAACCGCCCCGCCGGGGAGTGATCGGCTTGCAAGAGCAATAAGGCGGAAGTAAGGTCCCGCGTCGCGTTCGCGCGGTCATACCAAGTTCTCACCCCAACCTTCCGCCACCTTCGTCATAGGGGCCAGTACGCCATGTCGATCATCGCGTCCCGTCTGTCGCGCATCAAGCCCTCGCCGACCATCGCCGTCACCCAGAAAGCCCGCGAGCTTGCGGCGGCCGGTCGCGACGTCATCGGCCTCGGCGCCGGCGAGCCGGACTTCGACACCCCCGACAACATCAAGGACGCCGCCATCAAGGCCATCCAGGCCGGCGACACCAAGTACACCGCCGTGGACGGCACGCCCGCGCTGAAGAAGGCCATCTGCGCCAAGTTCGAGCGCGAGAACGGCCTGACCTACGCGCCCGACCAGATCACGGTCGGCGTCGGCGGCAAGCAGGTGCTGTACAACGCCCTGATGGCGACGCTGAACGCCGGCGACGAGGTCATCATCCCGGCCCCCTACTGGGTGTCCTACCCGGACATGGTGGAGCTGGCGGAAGGCACGCCGGTCTTCGTCTCCTGCCCGGCCGAGCAGGGCTTCAAGCTGCAGCCCGCCGACCTGGAAAAGGCGATCACGCCGAAGACCAAGTGGCTGATCCTGAACTCCCCGTCCAACCCGTCGGGCGCGGCCTACACGCGCGACGAGATGAAGGCCCTGACCGACGTGCTGGTGAAGCACCCGCAGGTCTGGGTGATGACCGACGACATGTATGAGCACCTGCTCTACGACGGCATCGAGTTCGTGACCCCGGCCCAGGTCGAGCCGGCGCTGTACGACCGCACGCTGACCGTCAACGGCGTGTCGAAGTCCTACGCCATGACCGGCTGGCGCATCGGCTACGCCGGCGGCCCGAAGGCGCTGATCAAGGCGATGGGCGTGATCCAGAGCCAGTCGACCTCCAACCCGACCTCGATCGCCCAGGCCGCCGCCGTCGAGGCGCTGAACGGCCCGCAGGACTTCATCACGGAGCGCGCCGCGGTGTTCGCCCAGCGCCGCGATCTGGTGGTGTCGATGCTGAACCAGGCCAAGGGCATCTCCTGCCCGAAGCCGGAAGGCGCCTTCTACGTCTACCCGTCCTGCGCCGGCACCATTGGCAAGACGACGCCGGACGGCAAGGTGATCGAGACCGACGAGGATTTCGTCACCTACCTGCTGGAGTCGGAAGGTGTGGCGGTCGTCCAGGGTTCGGCCTTCGGCCTCGCTCCGCACTTCCGCATCTCCTACGCGACCAGCACCGAGGCCCTGGAAGAGGCCTGCAAGCGCATCCAGCGCGCCTGCGGCAATCTGAGGGACTGATCTCCGGCGGCATTTGACCGGTCGTCGAAAAAGGGCCGGGGGCGAAAGCCTCCGGCCCTTTTCTTGTGCGCGGGATCGAAGGGGCTTTCACGCCTTGTGCGTGTGGTCGTCTGTGGTATGGGGCCGCGCCGTCATCGCCGGCGTCGCCTTTGGAGAACAACGATCAGGAGCATCCCGACGATGCCTTACGTCCCACCGACCCGGCGGAAAACCGCCGCAGCCACCTCCCTTCTGGCCAATCCGGGTCCCGACGATGGCAATCCCATCTTCGTGAAGGTGCCACAGGCGGACTGGGCCAAGCTGGGCTACCAATACACCCTGACCATCCAATGGCCGAACGTCGCCGTCGAGGGCACGGACCCGATCACGGTGCGCGCCCATGTCCACTACAAATGGAATGGCAATGGCTGGACCAAGATCGCGGGCAACGCCTGGATTTCCAAGCTGAACGACTGGAGCACCCAGGCCTCCGAGGCGGTCGTCGCGATGGCCCCCGGCCAGCCCCCGGACCAGAACTATCACCCTTGATGATCCACCCCTGACGGCGCCGACCTTCACGGCCGATGCGAGTTGGGGGGCAGGCGAGGGGGCCCGGAGGCCCCCTCCGCTCACGCGCGGCGGTCGGCCCCCGCGGCGTGCAGGGCCGGCGCGGCGTCCTTGGCCGAGACCAGCCGCAGGACCAGGGCGCCCGCCGTCGCCGACAGGATCGACCCGGCGAAGACGCCCACCTTCACCGCGTCGCCCAGCTCCGGCGAGGTCGGGAAGGCCAGCGCGCCGATGAACAGGCTCATGGTGAAGCCGATGCCGCACAGCAGGGCGACGCCGTAGAGCTGCGCGGTGCTGGCGCCGGCCGGCATGCCGGCGAAGCCGAGCCGGATGGTCAGCCAGGCGGTGCCGAACACGCCGACCATCTTGCCGAGGAACAGGCCGAGTGCGATGCCCAGCGGCAGCGGGCCGGTGAGGATCGAGGCGTCCATCCCGGCGAAGGACACGCCCGCGTTGGCGAAGCCGAAGACCGGCACGATCAGGAAGGCGACCCAGGGGTGGATGCCGTGCTCCAGCCGCAGCAGCGGCGCATGCGGGTCCGCCGCCGCGCCGGAGGCGGGACGCAGCGGGATGGTCAGGGCCAGGGTCACGCCAGCCAGCGTCGCGTGCACGCCCGACAGCAGAACCGCACCCCACAAGCTCGCGCCGAGGACCAGATAGGGCACGAGGCTGCGCACGCCGAACCGGTTCAGGCCGATCAGCGCCGCCAGGAGCAGCGCCGCCACGCCGAGCGCGGGCAGGGACAGGTCGGCGGTGTAGAACAGGGCGATGATGATGACCGCGCCCAGGTCGTCGATGATCGCCAGGGCGGTCAGGAAGATCTTCAGTGAGACCGGAACGCGCGGCCCGAGCAGCGACAGCACGCCGAGCGCGAAGGCGATGTCGGTCGCCGCCGGGATGGCCCAGCCGTTGACCGTGGCTTGGTTGCCGGCGTTGAAGGCGAGATAGACCAGCGCCGGCACCAGCATGCCCCCCGCCGCGGCGACGCCCGGCAGGATGCGGCACGACCAGGTGGAGAGCTGGCCGTCGAGCATCTCCCGCTTGATCTCCAGCCCGACCAGCAGGAAGAAGATCGCCATCAGGCCATCGTTGATCCAATGGCCGATGCTGAGCCCGAGGACGTAGCTGTGGAGCGTGTCGAAATAGGCGGCGGAGAGGGGGGAGTTCGCCACCACCAGAGCCAGCGCCGCGGCCACCATCAGCAGGATGCCGCCCGACGCCTCGTTGCTCATGAAGTTGCGGATGAAGGCTGCCGGGCGCCGGCCGGCGGGTTGCCTGTGAGCATCCATGGCGCGCCATTCCTTTCGTATACGGTCAATTAATTCGGTCGGCTGACACGTGGGGATGCGGAGGGGCCACGGACAGGTTGAATCGACCGGATTGAACCGAAAACGACCCCCTCTCCCGCTCCCGGAAAGGAGCGGGAGAGGGAATTCGAGGATTTATTGCGCGGCCAGCGTCTCCTTGCGGATCTCCACCGCCTTGTCGGCGGCCTTGCCGGTCAGTTCCTGCAGCCGTTCGAAGCTCCAGGTGAAGGTGCCGACGCCGAGCGACAGGGAGCGCAGCTCGACGATCAGGTCGTGCATCTCGGCCTGCGGCAGATAGGCCTTCACCTCGTCCCAGCCCTGCCAGCCGGGGCGCGCGTCGTAGCCGAGGATCTGCCCGCGCCGCCCGCTGACCAGCCGCTGCACCTTCGAGGTGAAGTCGCTGGGCACGGCGATGGAGACGGTCAGGATCGGCTCCAGCAGCACCGGTTCGCAGGCCGGCAGCGCCTCGGTCATCGCCTGCCGGGCCACCGTCTTGAAGGCCATCTCGGAGCTGTCCACGGCGTGGAACTGCCCGCCGGTCAGCCGTACCGCGAAATCCACCACGGGGAAGCCCAGCGGCCCGCGCACCGCGTAGTCGCGCACGCCGGTCTCCACCGCCGGGATGAACTGGCGCGGCACGACGCCGCCGACGATGCCGTCCTCGAACTGGAAGCCGGTGCCGCGGGGCAGCGGCTTGACCTCGACATGGATGTCGGCGAACTGGCCGTGGCCGCCGGTCTGCCGCTTGAAACGGGCGTGGTGGGCCGTGCCCTTGCGGATCGACTCGCGGTAGGGGACCTGCGGCGGCACGCCCTTGACGGTGACGTTGAACTTGTTGCGCAGCCGGTCCATGGCGATCTGGAGATGGATGTCGCCCTGGCCCCACAGCACCAGCTCGCCGGTGTCGGTGGACTGGTCCAGACGCAGGGACGGGTCCTCCTCGACCAGCTTCTGGATGGCCGCGGTCAGCTTCACCTCATCGTTGCGGTTCTGGGCGTGCAGGGCGAGGCCGAAGACGGGTGGCGGCAGCTCCGGCCACAGCGCCGACCGGCCGGCGTTGCCCTTGTCGGTCAGCAGGTCGCCGGTCGCCGCCTTGTCGAGCCGGCCGAGCGCCACCACCTCGCCGGCCGCCGCCTGGGACAGCTTCTCCTGATTGTGGCCCATCATGCGGAAGACGCCGGACACCCGCTCCCCGCCCAGCGTCATGCCGTCGTTGACCGTGCCGCGCCAGACCCGGACGAGGCTGATCTTGCCGGCGTGCGAGCCGTTCAGCGTCTTGAAGACCTGGGCGGCCACCGTGGCGTCTGCCGGGATGCCGGCGCGCTCCGCCGAGGTGGCGACGTCCGGCCCCTCGTGGCGCAGCGCCTTCAGCAGGCGGCGGATGCCGTTGTCGTTCTCCGCCGAGCCGAAGAAGACCGGCACGATCAGGTCGTCGGCCAGTTCGCTGGCCAGTCGGTCGTAGACCTCCTGGGTGTCGGGGGCGACGTCCTCCAGCAGCTTTTCCAGAAGCGCGTCGTCATAGTCGGCCACCGCCTCCAGCATCTCCTGCCGCGCCTCGTGCTCGCGGTCCTTCAGGCTGTCGGGGATCTGGACGAGGTTGGACGGCTTGTGCGGGTTGAAGTGCCAGGCGCGCTCGCTGACCAGATCGACGAAGCCGGTGATCTTCCCGCCCTCGCGGATCGGCACCTCGCGCAGCACCAGCTTGCGCGCCGACACCGCCTGATAGGCCTGCACCACGTCGCGCACCCGCAGGTCGCCCAAGCTGTCCACCTTGTTGATGAACAGCAGGTGGGGGATGCGGTTGTCGTCGAGGAACTTGAACAGGGGGGCGAGCAGCACGGCCTTTTCCGGTGCGGCCTCCGCCACGATCACGGCGACGTCCGCCACCATCAGGGCGCTTTGCGTCTCGCAGGCCAGCTCCACCGAGCCGGGGCAGTCGAGCACGCTCCAGCGTTCGCCCAGGAACTCGAAGGAGGCGACGTTGACCTCGACGCTCATCTGCCGGGCCTTGGCCTCGGGGGAGCTGTCGCCGACCGCGTTGCCGTCGCGGACGCTGCCCTTGCGCGTGGTCGCCCCGGCGGCGGACAACAGGCTTTCCAGAAGCGATGTCTTGCCGCTGAGATAGGGGCCGACCAGCGCAGCGCAGCGGGCCGTCTGGATCTGTGTATGGGTCATGCACACCTCCCGTATGGCGTCTTCCCGTGTGGGCATCGGCCGGAACGCCGGGTGGCCTGGGTGGGCCGGGTGGGACGCTGTGGCCGGAAGCACCGGCGGCGCGCATGGCCCTGACAGGGTGCCGGACTGGTCCGGTGCTTTGAAAACAGTGCCTTTTCAAGGTTATGGTCCACCCGTGGCGGGGGACCTGTCGATGGAAAAAAGGGGCGGCATGACGTCACGCCGCCCCCGCTGGGGTGTCATTCCTCAGGGCGGTCCGTCGGCGTAGGGCGCCAGGGCCGCCGCGACCACCCGGTGGACGGGCGTCGGCACCCCCAGCTCCGAGCCGAGCTGCACCACCGCCCCGGACAGCCAGGGCAGCTCCAGCCGCCCGCCCCGCATCAGGTCGTTCAGCATGGACGAGGTCATGGCGGGCGGCACGCCGTCGAGCAGCGCCTCGACGCGGGCGACGATGCCGGTGCCAAGATCGATGTCGCGGGCGCGGGCCAGCCGGGCGACCTCGGCCACCGCGTCGAGGAACAGGGCGCGGCTTTCCGGAACGCGGCGGATCACCCCGGCGGGCTGGCGGGTCAGGGCGGTGACCCCGCTGAAGGGCGCCAGGAAGGCGAATTTCTCCCACTGCGCGCGCAGGATCGCCGCGGACAGCACCGCCTCGAACCCGGCCGCCTCGGCCAGCGCGTGGAAGGCGGTCAGCCGGGGCGAGGGGCGCCCGTCCAGCTCTCCGTAGGTCAGGCGGGCCAGCGTCCCGGTGTGGCGGATCACGCCCGGGGCGGCGATGGTGGCGCCGATGTGGGCGACGCCGCCCGCCACATGCTCCCGCCCCAGGATCTGGCACAGCGTGTCCATGCCGGTGACGCCGTTCTGCACGGTGACCACCACGGTGCCCGGCTTCACCAGGGGGCGGCAGGCCTCCGCGGCGCGGTCGGTGTCCCACAGTTTGACGGCGAACAGCACGAGGTCCACCGGCCCGACCTCGGCCGGGTCGTCGGTTGCGCGGACGTCGGTCAGATGCAGGGGTGCGGCCTCGCTCTCGATGCGCAGTCCGTCGCGGCGGATGGCTTCCAGATGCCGGCCGCGGGCGATGAAATGCACCTCGGCTCCGTGGGTCGCCGCGAGGCGTGCGCCGAAATAGCCGCCGACCGCGCCCGCCCCCATGATTGCGATGCGCATGCGTTGCTCCTCCCAAATGCGGTCCGGGCCGGCGCGCACCGTTGGATGGAGCCGATCGATCGGCGGAGGCCGGGCGGGCCTTTGGTGCCGGACGCTGGGGACAGTGTGGCGCGCGCGGAACTTTGCGGCAATAGGCCGCAGGATTGCGGATTGCCGGAGGCCGACTTTCTTTCGACAGTGGGCGAACCGATCGGCGCCCCTTTCCGCATCACGTTCCCGCATTGGCCGGTCCGGGGGATTTGCCATGGGATGTATCATCAGCGCCTTCGTCCGAGTGCCGCCGCTCCGCGTCTTATGGGTTCTGTTGACCGCTCTTCTGGTCGCGACGGTCCACTCCGCGGCTGCCCGCGCCCAGCCCGGCGATCCGGAGCGGGAGCAGGTCCGCGCCGTCGCGCTGAAGGCGGCGGAGTTGATCGCCGCCCGGGGGCTGGAGGCGGCGGCGGCGGCGTTCAACCGCGACGGCGAGTTCAGGCACGGCGCGCTCTACGTCACGGTCATCGACTTCGCCGGGGTGTGGAAGGTCTATCCGCCCCGGCCCGCCGGGGTCGGGGTCAGCGTGATCAACGTGAAGGACCCGGACGGCCGCGACATCGTCCGCGACATCCTGTCGGTGGCGCGGGACTCGGGCGAGGGCTGGGTGGAGTACCGCTGGTTGAACCCCGCCAGCGACCGGATCGAGCCGAAAACCACCTTCGTGAAGCGGGTGCCGGGCCAGGATCTGGTCGCCTATGTCGGGCTGTACCATTGACGCCGCGCGGCCAAGTGTCCGGGGCGCCCGATACTGATGCTTGATACGGATGCTGTTGCGGCGCACATCTTGACCCGCACCGGGCGCGCCCAAGCTTGTCGGGGTGGCCTTCACGGCATGCCGGGGCATGCGGGTTGCGCAGGGCTGCTTTTTAGAAAGTTTCTAAAGTAGGGTCTTTACCCGGGGCGCAGCGGGGCGTAGCCTCGATTGCAGCCACGAATGGAAGACAACCCCTCGGAGGATTGGGAAACCATGCAGATCGACATCGGGATCGCGGAAGCCGACCGCAAGGCCATTGCCGAAGGCCTGAACAACGTGCTCGCCGACACCTTCGCCCTGTACCTGAAGACGCATTCCTTCCACTGGAACGTCACGGGGCCGATGTTCAACACGCTCCACACCATGTTCATGACCCAGTACACGGAGCTGTGGACCGCCCTGGACGAGGTGGCGGAGCGCATCCGCGCCCTTGGCTATCCGGCGCCGGGCAGCTTCTCGCAGTTCACCAAGCTCGCCTCGATCAAGGAGGAGCAGGGCGTTCCGAACGCGCAGGAGATGCTGCGCCAGCTCGTCGAGGGGCACGAGGCCGTCGCCCGCACCGCCCGGAAGGTCTTCCCGACCGCCGAGGAGGCCAACGACCAGCCGACCGCCGACCTGCTGACCCAGCGCCTGCAGATCCACGAGAAGACCGCCTGGATGCTGCGCTCCATGCTGGAGTAGTCGGCGCCGAACAGCGGTTCGCGATTCGACTTTGTGATTCGGCGGGGCGCCGTCCTTCGGGGCGGCGCCCCGTCCTTTTTGGGCCAAACACAACAACAGGGGGAAACAACCGGGCGGGACCGCGCGTTCTCCTTGGATGTCCGATGGACGCGGGAGAGGGCGCCATGGCCTCCTACAATTACGACCGAGCGCGGGGAGCGGACCGGGCGGCGACGGGCGGGCAGGATGTCCTGCTGCTGGCCGCGAGGCTGCTGATCGGGGCGATTTTCGTGCAGAGCGGCTTCGGCAAGCTGATGGACCTCGGCGCGTTCGCCGGGAGCCTGGAGGGGCAGGGGCTGCCCATGCCGATGCTGCTGGCCGCGCTGGGCGGTGCGGTGGAGTGCTTCGGCGGGCTGGCCGTGGTGCTGGGGGCCTGGACGCGGCTGGCCGCGGCGGCGGTGGTCCTCTTCACCATCATGGCGACGCTGATCGCCCACCGCTACTGGACCTACCCGCCGGAAGCCCAGGGGATGCAGCGCATCCAGTTCATGAAGAACCTCGCCATCATCGGCGGCTTCCTCGCGCTGATCGCCGCCGGAGCCGGGCGGTTCAGCGTGGACGGTTTGATGAACCGGCGGTAGGAGGGGGCCGGGCGACCGGCCCCCCGACCACCGGTTACCAGTTGCCCGCCGGGCTCGGCTCGCCCTCGTGGTGAGCCAGCCAGCGCTCGGCCTCCAGGGCGGCCATGCAACCCATGCCGGCGGCGGTGACGGCCTGCCGGTAGATCTTGTCCTTCACGTCGCCCGCCGCGAAGACGCCCGGCACGTTGGTGGCCGTCGAGTCGGGGGCGGTGACGATGTAGCCCTCGGAGTCGGTCTCCACCTTGCCCTGGAAGACGGCGGTGGCCGGGACATGGCCGATGGCGACGAAGACGCCGGCCACCGGGATCACCCGCTCCTCGCCCGACTTCACGTTCTTCACGCGCACGCCGGTGACGCCGCGCGGGTTGCCCAGCGAGCCGTCGCCCTCGCCGACGATCTCCTCGACGACGCTGTCCCACACCACTTCGATCTTGGGGTTGCGGAACAGCCGGTCCTGCATGATCCGCTCGGCGCGGAAGCTGTCGCGGCGGTGGATGACCGTCACCTTGGAGGCGTGGTTGGTGAGGTACAGCGCCTCCTCCACCGCGGAGTTGCCGCCGCCGATCACCGCGATCTCCTTGCCGCGGAAGAAGAAGCCGTCGCAGGTGGCGCAGGCCGACACGCCGAAGCCGCGGTAGATCTCCTCGCTGGAGATGCCCAGCCAGCGCGCCTGCGCGCCGGTCGCGATGATGACGCTGTCGGCGGTGTAGGTGTCGCCCGAGTCGCCCTTGCAGACGAAGGGGCGCTGGCTGAAGTCGACGTCGGTGATCAGGTCGAAGACCATCTTGGTCCCGACATGCTCCGCCTGCTTCTGCATCTGCTCCATCAGCCACGGCCCCTGGATGGGGTCGGCGAAGCCGGGATAATTCTCGACGTCGGTGGTGATCATGAGCTGGCCGCCCGGCTGCATCCCCTGCACCATCAGCGGCTGCAGGTTGGCGCGCGCCGCGTAGATGGCCGCGGTGTAGCCGGCAGGACCGGCGCCGATGATGAGAACCTTGGTGTGGTGGGTGCTGGGCATCGCTCTGTCCGTCACGATCTGATCTGATGCGGACCATAGGGCCGCGCCGAACATATGGTCCAGTTCCGACGCGCTGTCATCGGAAAGCCTGCCATGCCGGCCCATCATGGTGACGATGCCTCACCCCGACCACCGGGGGGACCACCCGGGGGACCATCCGGGGAATGCCCCTCAATAATGGACCGGCGCGGCGCCCTTGCGGTTCTTCAGCCAGGCGCCGACGCGGTGGCGCCACTGCTCGTGCCAGATGTAGACGCTGTTGCGGACCCAGTTCATTTGCACGGCGCGGCGCCGGCCCTCGAAGGAATGGTGCCCGTGCCAGGAGGTGTCGGAGCGGCGGAAGCACAGCAGCGTGCCCTCGTCCGGCGGCACCTCGGCGGCGTAATCCTCCAGGTTCGGGCTGCGCAGGACGCGCAGGCGCCCGCCCGACGCCTCCCAGGGCGGGTTCATGTAGATCAGGACGGTGACGATCTTGCTGGCCGAATCGGGGTGGATCTTGCCGTCGGTCGCCCGGCACATGCCACGGGCGGTGAACATGGTCGGGTAGCGCGACAGCTCCAGCCCGAACTTCTCCGAAAAGGCTTGGCAGACCGCCTCGCCGCGCAGCTCCTCGATCAGGGCGTCGAAGGCCGGGCCCTGCGGGAAGACGCCCAGGGGGATGGAGCCGGGCTTGTCCACCTTGGGGTAGTCGCGGTGCAGCGCCTCCAGATGCTCCGGCTTCACGAAGCCGGGGACGCAGAGGAAGTCGAACGGATCGTGCTGCAGCGGGGTGGCACGGAAGCGGTCCAGATCCAGCATGGAGGTGGGCATGGACATGGGGCGGTCTCCAGACGGCTGCAATTCAGGCCACGGCAATTCAGGCGACAGGGGTGTCGGGGAAGGCCAGTTCGTGGCGGGCGCGCCATTCAGGGCCGACATAGTTCACGATGATCGACTTGCGCACGCCGCGGATCGGGCGCGGGGCGAAGCCATGCCACGTGTTCGTCGCGGGAACGAAGACCAGCCCCCCGTTGAAGGCGTAGGGCGCGCGGGTGACGACGGTGCGTGTGGCGTCCAGCACGTCGGTGCCCCAGTCGGCGCAGTCCGGCCCCTTGGAGAGATAGATCAGCATCGTGAACTTCTTCACGCCGATGTCGGTGTGCGGCTCCAGCCAGAAGCCGTCGGTGTCCTGGCAGTATTCGATGCGCAGCGAGGTGCCGGCCAGATCGACGCCGCAGGTGCGCCGGATCGCCTCCGTCACCGCCCGGCGCTGGAAGGCCGTGGCGACCGCGTCGCAGACGGGATGCTCGGCCCGGCTGCGGGCGCAGAAATAGCTGCGGGTGGCGTTGTTGGTGTCCCGCTTGCCCATGGTGTCGCCGACCGGCGGCGGCGCCCAGGGCAGTGCGGCGATGCCCTCCGCGGCCTCGTCGGTGAGCGCGCGCGACAACAGCCAGTGGCGATACGGGTCATCCTTGGTTGGGGCGTTGTCCAGGCAGCGGATGAAGGCATCCTGGACCGCGTCAGGCGAAACCATGCAAAAAGATCCAATGCGTCCCGGCGGTAAAAGCGAATTACCACAGGGCGGCACACGCGCTAAATGAATTAGCGTTCATGAACCTTTTGACAGGATTCCGGTCTGAACAGCATAAGCATACCTTGATACGCCGCGGCGTTGCGGAGTGTGATGCACACCGGATTTCAGGCGCTGTGCTTGGCGCGGTGGGCGAGAAGCCGATGGCGCAACTCTTCGGCGACTTGCCGGGTATCGTCCAACGTTGGGTAGGTCCACTGTTCCAAGGCGCCGGTGAAGGGCCGGGTGATGCCTTCCTTGTAGAGTTCTTCGTGGAAGCTGCGGAACTTGGGCGAGCCGCCTTCCAACTCGATCACATAGACCGGCTTTCCGGTGGAGCAGGCTTCCGAGGTCATGGACACGCTGTCGCAGGTCACCACCACCGCGTCGGCCAAGCCGAGATAGGCGAAATAGGGGTTCTCCCCCGTGCCGTCCCACACCTCCGCCGGCAGGCCGTTCAGGCGGGCGCGCAGGATCGCCTCGTTGTCGGCGCCGGTGCGGCGCGACGGGGTGACCATCAGCCCGGCCCCCTTGCCGCGGGCCAGTTCCGACAGCTTCTCCGCGACGTCGCCCATGATGGTCGGGGTCAGGGCATAGACACCGTTGGTGCCGCCGATCAGCACGGCGACGCGCGGGTGCGGCAGGTCTGCGAGCCGGGGGGCGTGGCGCTGAGCGGCCTCGGCCAGCAGCTTGGGCGTCACGCGGTGCAGGGCGCCGCGGGTGGCCATGACGTTGGGGCCGCGCAGCCGGTCGTGGCGGGGCACCACGACGAGGCCGAAATGCCGCGGGTTGATCTGCGGGTCCTGGATGTAGACGGTGAAGGTCCGCCCGCGCGACTGCTTGCTGGCGGCCAGCAGCGGCGCGATGGCCTGGCGACCCGAGCCGATCATCAGGTCGGGCCAGGGCGCGCGGATCGGATCGCCCTCAGGCCCGGCGGCGAAGCGGTTGCCCAACCGTAGGAAGGGGCTGAGCTGGCGCCACGGGCTGCGCAGCCGCACGCGCTTCACGACGGGGGTGAGGCCCAGCGCCTCGGCAAGGCCGATGCACTGGTTTTCCATGCCGGGCTTGCCGTCCGACACGACCCAGCAGGTAAGGGAACCGGAAATGGTGGAATGCATCGTCACACGAATGGTTTGGAGGTGCGGCTGGTTGTCGCGCCTGGGTGGGCGTCGGGGCGGGATACATCGATAGAAAGTTTTTCCACCGGCGCCGATACGGGTTTCTTGCTTGGCGTGGATGGCTGCGCCGTGTAATATCCTTTCTTCAAATCACCCCCGGAGCGACCGAGCAAACCATGCGGCGGGTCAAACTCGACCGAATTGACCGGCGGATTTTGCGCGACTTGCAAAATGACGGCCGGATGACCAACGTAGAACTCGCGAGGCGTGCCGGCATCTCTGCCCCTCCGTGTTTGCGGCGTGTCCGCGCCTTGGAAGAGGCGGGCTTCATCCGCGGCTACCACGCCGACATCAATCCCGACGCGCTCGGGTTCGGTGTCACCGTGTTCGCCCAGGTCGGCCTGTCCAGCCAAGCTGAAGTGGACCTAAAGAAATTCGAGGAACTCGTCAACTCCTGGCCCATGGTGCGTGAGTGCAACATGCTGGCCGGCGAGTATGATTTCCTGCTGAAGATCGTGGCGGAGGATTGGGACGACTACCAGCGCTTCCTGACCACGAAGCTGACGGCGGCGCCCAACGTGTCGCATGTGAAGTCAGCCCTGTCGATCCGCACGTCGAAGCACACGCCCGGTGTGCCGATCGACGTCGACTCGCCGGACATTCCCGACTCGCTGGAGGATGATGACGAGGAGGACGAGGGCGAGTCCTCGACCCGAGTGGCGCGCCGCTGACGCGGCGCCGCACCGACGCGAAGCCTTTTCCAGGACAGCCGGCACCGCACCCCGCGCATGGGATGTGGTGCCGGCTGTTCGCGTTTCGGGAGCGCGGCCCTCGCGCAACTTTGTGACACCGAGCGTTTCCAAAAATGGATTCCTGCCCGTCTTCGCACGTGCGATGCTTCCACACGGCGAAGGTGCTAAACTTGCGCGCAACCGACTCCGCCGATTTTGCCCGTGACCGGGAGACGATGATGGCCTCACCCCGCCGCCGTGCCCTTCCGCCGCGCCTCCTCCTGCCGACGCTGGCGCTCGCCGCCGCCTTGGCCCTGCCGCCCCTGCTCGCCTCCCCGCCGGCCGTGGCGGCCACGCCGGGCGTTCATGCGGAGGAGATCGTCCGCTTCCCCTCGCTCGACGCCGACCTGACCAGCGGCGCCCCGACGGCCCTGACCGGTCGCTTCCTGCGTCCCAAGGCCGACGGCCCCTATCCCACCGTCGTCCTGCTGCATGGCTGCAGCGGCCTTTACGCCAACACCGGGCGGGTGTTGGCCCGGCACATCGACTGGGCGCTGACGCTGCGCGAGCAGGGCTACGCGGTGCTGATGGTGGACAGCTTCGGCCCGCGCGGCGTGGCGGAGGTCTGCACGGTCAAGGACCGCCCTGTCCGGGCGACCGAGGAGCGCAAGCGCGACGCCTGGGCGGCGCTGGCCTATTTGCGCGCGCGCAGCGACGTCGACAGCGACCGGATCGCCCTGATGGGCTGGTCGCAGGGGGCGGGCACGGTGCTGGCCGCCTATGGGCCGGGCGGGCAGGGGAACGGTTTCCGCGCCGCCATCGCCTTCTATCCCGGTTGCCGGACGCCGCTGGGCGACGCCGACTGGCAGCCGGAGGGCCCGCTGCTGATGCTGCTGGGCGGCAAGGACGAGTGGACCCCGGCGGAGCGCTGCCTGGAACTGGCGAACCGCGAGCCGGTGAAGGAGCGCACCGAGGTGGTGGTCTACCCCGACGCCCATCACGGCTTCGACTCCCCTCATTCGCCGCTGCGCAAGCGCCGCAATCTGGCGACCGCTCCGGCGGGCGAGGCGATGGTCGGCACCGACGAGTCTGCCCGCAAGGACGCCATCGAACGGGTCACCGCCTTCCTGGCGGAGCGGCTGCGGGGATAAGGGTGCCCTAGGATAAGGGTACAAGGTCATGGGTGAGAACAAAACGCCCCGCACCGGCTGTCGGTGCGGGGCGTTTCATTTCGGCTCGCGGTCGGTGGCGGGGCGGTGTCTTGCGAACCGGCCCCTGAAGCTTGAACCCGCGCTTACTTGAAGGCGACGGTGACGATCTCGTAGACCTTGGAGCCGCCCGGCGTGGAGACTTCCACGCTGTCGCCGACCGACTTGTTGATCAGCGCGCGGGCCAGCGGCGCCTGGATCGACAGCATGCCGTTCTTGATGTCGCTCTCGTCCTGGCCGACGATCTGGTAGGTGATCTCCTCGTCGGTGTCCTCGTCCGCGAGCGTGACGGTGGCGCCGAACTTCACCGCACTGCCGGACAGCTTCGTCGGGTCGATGACCTCGGCGCGGCTGATCTTGTCCTCCAGCTCCGCGACGCGGCCCTCGATGAAGCTCTGGCGTTCACGCGCGGCGGTGTATTCGGCGTTCTCCGACAGGTCCCCGTGCTCACGCGCCTCGGCGATCGCCTTGATGACGTTGGGCCGTTCGACAGTCTTGAGGTGCTTCAACTCCTCTTGCAGGCGGTTGTATCCCGCCGCAGTCATTGGAACTTTTTCCATCGTTCAATCCATCACCATGCCGACGCAGCGCCCTGGGAAAGCTACGGCGCGGCGGAGGAGGTCCGCCGCGCCGTAAACCGTCCTAATAGGAACCGCTAAGGTACGACTGCAACGGCGCGACTTCAAGGCTGCCGTTCCGGAGTGCGGCAATCGCTTCCACCGCCGCGCGTGCACCGGCCATGGTGGTGTAGTAGGGCAGGTTGTAGGTCAGCGCCGTGCGCCGCAGGCTGAAGCTGTCGGACAGGGCCTGCGCGCCGTCCGTGGTGTTGATGACCAGATGCACCTCGCCGTTGATCATCGCGTCGACGATGTGCGGCTGGCCTTCCACCACCTTGTTGATCGACTCCGCCGGGACGCCGGCCTGGCGCAACGCCGCCGCGGTGCCGGTGGTCGCCAGGACGCGGAAGCCCATGGCGTGCAGCTTCTGCCCGATCTGCACGGCCGACGGCTTGTCGCGCTCCTTCACCGAGATGAAGACGGTGCCCTGGACCGGCAGGGTGACGCCGGCGCCGAGCTGCGACTTGGCGAAGGCCAGCGCGAAGTTGTGGTCGAGGCCCATCACCTCGCCCGTCGACTTCATCTCCGGGCCGAGCACGATGTCGACGCCGGGGAAGCGGGCGAAGGGGAACACGGCCTCCTTCACGGCGGTGTGCGGCGGGGTCGGGCCGTTCAGCGTGAAGTCGGCCAGCTTCTCGCCGGCCATGACGCGGGCGGCGACCTTGGCGATGGCGGTGCCGGTGGCCTTGGCAACGAAGGGCACCGTGCGGCTGGCACGCGGGTTGACCTCCAGGATGTAGACCGTGCCGTCCTTGACCGCGAACTGGACGTTCATCAGGCCGACGACGTGCAGGGCGCGGGCCAGCGCCTCGCCCTGGCGGCCGATCTCGGCGATGGTCTCGGCGGGCAGCGAGTAGGGCGGCAGGGCGCAGGCCGAGTCGCCGGAATGGATGCCGGCCTCCTCGATGTGCTCCATGATGCCGGCGATGTAGACTTGGCCGGTGGCGTCGGCCACCACGTCCACGTCCACCTCGATGGCGTCCTGCAGGTAGCTGTCGATCAGCACCGGGTTCTTGCCCGACACCTTCACGGCGTTGCCCATGTAGCGCTTGAGCCCGGCCATGTCGTGGACGATCTCCATGGCGCGGCCGCCCAGCACGTAGGACGGACGGATGACCACGGGGAAGCCGATCCGCGCGGCGACCGTCTCCGCCTCCTCCAGCGACCGGGCGAGGCCGTTGGCCGGCTGGAGCAGGTTGAGCTGGTGCAGCAGCTTCTGGAAGCGCTCACGGTCCTCGGCGAGGTCGATGGCGTCCGGCGAGGTCCCGAGGATCGGGATGCCGGCCTTCTCCAGCGCGTCGGCCAGCTTCAGCGGGGTCTGGCCGCCGAACTGCACGATGCAGCCGAGCACCGTGCCGTTGCGCTGCTCGACGCGGACCAGCTCGATCACGTCCTCGGCGGTCAGCGGCTCGAAATACAGGCGGTCGGCGGTGTCGTAGTCGGTGGACACCGTCTCCGGGTTGCAGTTGACCATGATGGTCTCGATGCCGGCCTCGCGCAGGGCGTAGACGGCGTGGACGCAGCAATAGTCGAACTCGATGCCCTGGCCGATGCGGTTCGGTCCGCCGCCCAGGATGACCACCTTCCTCTTCTCGGTCGGGTCCGATTCGCACTCGGCGGCACCCGTGCCGTCGGTCTCGTAGGTGGAATACATGTAGGGCGTGCGGGAGGCGAACTCGGCCGCACAGGTGTCGATACGCTTGAAGACCGGCGTGACCCCGGCAGCGCGGCGGGCCTCGGCGACCTCACCCTCGCTTTTGCCGGCCAACTCGGCCAGACGGGCGTCGGAGAAGCCCATCTGCTTCAGCGCCTGCCAGCCGGCCTTGTCGGTCGGCAGGCCGCCGCTGCGGATCGCCTGCTCGCGGTCCACGATGGCCTTGATCTGCTCCAGGAACCACGGGTCGTACTTGGAGACCTGCTGGACCTCGGCGACGGTGAAGCCGTGGCGGAAGGCCTGGGCGATGACCAGCAGGCGGTCCGGCGTCGGGCGGGCCAGCGCGCCGCGGATGGCGGCGGCGTCCGGCGTGTCGCTGTCGCCGATGCGCACCTCGTTGAAGCCGGTCAGGCCGGTCTCCATGGAGCGCAGCGCCTTCTGCACCGACTCCTGGAAGGTGCGGCCGATCGACATGGCCTCGCCCACCGACTTCATCGAGGTGGTCAGCAGCGGCTCGGTGCCGGCGAACTTCTCGAAGGTGAAGCGCGGCATCTTGGTGACGACGTAGTCGATCGTCGGCTCGAAGCTGGCCGGGGTGGTGCCGGTGATGTCGTTGGTCAGCTCGTCCAGCGTGTAGCCGATGGCCAGCTTCGCGGCGATCTTGGCGATCGGGAAGCCGGTGGCCTTCGAGGCCAGGGCGGAGGAGCGCGACACGCGCGGGTTCATTTCGATGACGATCAGGCGGCCGTTCGCCGGGTTCACCGCGAACTGGACGTTGGAACCGCCGGTCTCCACCCCGATCTCGCGCAGCACCGCGATCGAGGCGTTGCGCATGATCTGGTATTCCTTGTCCGTCAGCGTCAGCGACGGGGCGACGGTGATCGAATCGCCGGTGTGGACGCCCATCGGGTCGATGTTCTCGATGGCGCAGACGATGATGCAGTTGTCCGCCTTGTCGCGGACGACCTCCATCTCGTACTCCTTCCAGCCCAGCACCGATTCCTCGATCAGCACCTCGCCGACCGGGCTGGCGCGCAGGCCGCCGCGCACGATGTCCTCGAACTCGGCGCGGTTGTAGGCGATGCCGCCGCCGGTGCCGGCCAGCGTGAAGCTGGGGCGGATGATCGCGGGCAGCCCGACGAACTCCAGCGCCTCGGTCGCCTCCTGCATGTTGCGCACGAGGCGCGAGCGCGGCGATTCCAGGCCCAGCTTGTCCATGGCGTCGCGGAACAGGATGCGGTCCTCGGCCTTGGCGATGACGTCGCGCTTGGCGCCGATCATCTCCACGCCCAGCCGCTCCAGCGTGCCGTCGTCGGACAGGGCCATGGCGGTGTTCAGCGCGGTCTGGCCGCCCATGGTCGGCAGCAGGGCGTCGGGGCGCTCCTTCTCCAGGATCTTCGCCACCACGGCCGGGGTGATCGGCTCGATGTAGGTGGCGTCGGCCAGACCCGGATCGGTCATGATGGTGGCCGGGTTGGAGTTGACCAGGATGACGCGGAAGCCTTCCTCGCGCAGCGCCTTGCACGCCTGGACGCCGGAGTAATCGAACTCGCAAGCCTGGCCGATGACGATCGGCCCCGCGCCGATGATGCAGATGGATTTGATATCAGTGCGCTTGGGCATGGGTCCGCTTCTCGACGTTCGTGCAGCAAAAGCCCCCTCGCGCCATTGGCCCCTTTCGGGGCGCGGGTGTGAGGGGGCACGGATCAATATGTCGTTGCGAGGCCCCTTTATAGGGAACAAGGCGGCGCGGGGGAAGGGGTGGGATGATGCGCGGGCCACATGTCTGAAACATCGCCAGCGGGCGGCGAGGCAAGGCTTGAACCTGCGCCGAAAGGGCGTCATCAATCGGGGTGCGCCGGAAACCCGGCGTGTTCCGAATTCGTCCAGCGGGAGAAGCCCGCACACCTGATTCTGATTGCCTCCGGAGTTCGCACCCGACGATGACCCACGCTTTCGCCAAGGACAGCCGCGCCTGCGCCGCCTGCGTTTCGTGGGGGGGCGACCGCGCCCTGTCGGACGACAACACGCTCGTCCATGTCGACCGCTACAGCGCGGAGGGGGAGTGCCGGACGGCGACCAGCCAGGATTACCGGAAGGTCACGCGCTCCTACCACACCTGCCCGACCTGGGCGCCGCTGCCGATGCTGAAGAAGCATGGCGGCCGGCCGGAGCGCCAGCCGGTCTTCGCCAGCCGCCCGGCGCCCGCCTCCGCCATGGCCTCTGCCGCCGTCAAGCCGGTGCCTGAGGTCGCGGCGGCCGCGCCGGTGCGCGTGGTTGCCGCCGCCCCAGCCGTTCCGCTGCCGCCGCCCGCACCGCCGGTCTGCCGGTCGGAGCCGCTCGACCTCGACCAGATCCCGCAGATCGCCAGCCTGCTCTACGTCCACTGGCGCCGCGTCCTCCGCGGGCGTCCGATGCCGGAAGCGCGCGACATCGACACCGCGCAGATCCGCGAATGCGTGCCGCGCCTGTGCCTGATGGAGCCGCTGCGCGGCGGCGAGGATTTCCTCTACCGCGCCTGCGGGCGGGCGGTGCAGCGCCGGATCGGGCAGCGCGCGGTGCCGCGCCCGGTCAGCGACTGCCACCCCGCCGAGGCGGCGGCGCGCTTCAACGCCGATCTGCGCGCCTGCCTGGAGACGGGGGAACCGCGTGGCCTTCTGGTGCGCGACGACCCGATGCTGCCGGGCGCGCGCTTCGTCGAACTGCTGCTGCCGCTGTCCGACGAGGACGGCCGCCCGGCCCGCGTGCTGGCCTTCCGGCACGTGCCGGGGGGCTGACGGAGGCCGCGGTGCCCTGGAGCGCGCAGCCCCCACCGGAGTCTCCGATGCCGACGCCCGGCGAAGGCAAGCCGGCCGGCGGCGCCGACATGGTGGGGGTCTGGCCGTCCGCCGTCTGGATCGTCGTCGGCACGCTCTTCTATCTGGAGCATCCGCAGAGCTTCACCGGCTGGAAGGGCGCGCTCTATTATGTGGTCGGCACCGCCGTCGTGGCGCTGGTGATCGGCCTCGTCAGCCTGAACCTGCGCCGCGCCATCGCCGGCATGCTGGCTGAGGTGTTTCCCCGCCGCGACCGCTTCACCGACCTCATGAGCCTGATGCTGCGGCTGATGCTGGCCACGGCGGAGGGCATGCTGGTGGCGCTTCTCGCCCGCTGGACTCTGGGCGGGCTGGGGTAGGGTGATCCTTCGCCAACCAATCGGCGCTACACTGGACGTCCCGGGACCGGTCGTCCCGGGGGAAGGGGCGTCATGCTGAACCTGTCCGCCTACTGGTCACCGGCTGAACTGGCCGTCAACGGGGTCATCCTGCTGCATCTGGTCGGGGCGCTGGGGCTCGGCATCCTGATGGGCTACGAGCGCTCCTTCCACGGGCGGGCGGCGGGGATGCGCACCTACGCGCTGGTCTGCCTCGCCTCGACGGCGCTGACCGTCGTCAACGCCTATCCGGGGCTGTGGTATGGCGGCATCGGAAGCGGAAACGGCGGGGGCGGTGACCCGACGCGCGTCATCCAGGGCATCGTGACCGGCATCGGCTTCCTCGGCGCCGGAGTCATCATGCGGGAGGGCTTCTCCATCCGCGGCCTGTCCACCGCGGCGTCGATCTGGACGGCGGCGGCGATCGGGGTGACCGTCGGGCTGGGCTTCTACGCCGCAGCCATCGGCTTGGCCTTTCTGGTCATTCTGGTGATGAGCGCCTTCCGACGTCTGGAGGCGGTGCTGCCCCACCACACGGTGGTCCAGGTGATGCTCGTCTTCGAGCGCGATCAGGCGCCCCCGGCGGAGGTGCTTCGCGTCAAGGCGCTGGAGCACGGCTACGAAATCGTGTCCTGGGCCTTCCACCTGCGCAACGGCAGCGGTCATCTGGAATACCAGCTCACGCTCCAGGCCAACGGCACGCCGGACCCGATGGAGCTGATCGACAAGCTGGCCCGCACCAGCCGGGTGGTGGAGTTCCGCCTGTCACCGTCGCGGATGTGAGGGGCGGATGTGAGAGGCCGGCGTGCCTACTTGTCCAGCAGGAAATAGGCGAAGTCGATGCTGGGCGCGGCCAGCCCGAACTGCGTCAGCAGCGTGTGCGCCTGCCCACGGTGGTGGGTCTGGTGGTTGAACAGATGGGCCAGCACCGCGGAGAAGGGCATGGTGAAGGCCTGCCCGGCCAGTGAGCGGTAGTGGAGGTCCGTGGCGAAGCGCGCCTCTTCCTGCTCCGCCACGACGCGGATGATGCGCTCGTCCTCCGCTTCGCGGACGGCGCGCAGCTCGTCGAAGCCGTCATAAAGGATCTCGTCGAGGGCAAAGGGCGTCGGCCCGTCCCCCTCGATGCGGCGCAGCCACACCCGGTCGGCCACCAGGATGTGGTTCAGCGTTCCCCGCACCGAGCGGAAGAAGGCGCTGCGGTCCTCGCGGTACTGGGCGTCCGACAGCTCGGCCGCCACCGCGTAGAGTCGGCGGTTGGCCCAGCGGTTGTAGCGCGCGAACCGTTCGAAATGCGCCTTCATCGCCCTCTCCCCTGTTCCTAAAGCGAATTTTCATTCGCTTTAGACTCATATGGCCTCATTCGCCGGCCGGGCTTCGGCCGCATGCGCGGCCGGGACCGCCGTCGCGGTCCAGAGCGGAATGCATTCCGCTTTAGACCCCCGCGCGCTTGGCCGACAGGCCGGCGGGGGACAGCAGTACCTCGCGCTTGCCCTGGTGGTTGGCTTGGCCGACCACGCGCTCCGTTTCCATCCGCTCGACCAGACGGGCGGCGCGGTTGTAGCCGATCTGGAGCTGGCGCTGGATGAAGCTGACCGACACCTTGCCCTCGCGCACCACGAGGTTGACGGCCTGCATGTAGAGGTCGTCGCCGGAGTTGCCGCCGCCGCTCTCGTCGTCCTCGTCGGCGACCGCCTCATCCTCTTCCTCGGTGATGGCGGTGACGTAGTTGGGGGCGCCCTGCGACTTGATGAACTGCACGATCTCCTCGACCTCCGAATCGGAGACGAAGGGGCCGTGGACGCGGGTGATGCGGCCGCCGCCGGCCATGTAGAGCATGTCGCCCTGGCCGAGCAGCTGCTCCGCCCCGGCTTCGCCCAGGATGGTGCGGCTGTCGATCTTGGAGGTGACCTGGAAGCTGATGCGGGTCGGGAAGTTGGCCTTGATGGTGCCGGTGATGACGTCCACCGACGGGCGTTGCGTCGCCATGATCAGGTGGATGCCGGCGGCGCGGGCCATCTGGGCGAGGCGCTGGATCGCCGCCTCGATCTCCTTGCCGGCGACCAGCATCAGGTCGGCCATCTCGTCCACGATGACCACGATGTAGGGGAGCGGCGTCGGCTCCTGCGGGGTCAGGTCGAAGACGGTCTCGGCCTCGCCGGGGACATGGCGGCGGGGCATCGGCTCGCCGTTGGCGATCATCTCGGCGATGCGGGCGTTGTAGCCCTCGATGTTGCGCACGCCGAGCTTGGACATCGCCTCGTAGCGGCTCTCCATCTCGCGCACGGCCCAGCGCAGCGCGATCACCGCCTTCTTCGGGTCGGTCACCACCGGGGTCAGCAGATGCGGGATGCCGTCATAGACCGACAGTTCCAGCATCTTCGGGTCCACCATGATGAAGCGGCAGCGCTCCGGCGGCAGCCGGTAGAGCAGCGACAGGATCATCGTGTTGATCGCCACCGACTTGCCCGAGCCGGTGGTGCCGGCGACCAGCAGGTGCGGCATGCGGGCGAGGTCGGCGACCACCGGCTCCCCGCTGATGTCCTTGCCGAGCGCGATGGCGAGATGGGCCTGCGACTCGGCGAAGGCCGCATGGTCGAACATCTCGCGCAGATAGACCATCTCGCGCACCGGGTTCGGCAGCTCGACGCCGATCACGCTGCGGCCCGGCACGATGGCGATGCGGGCGGTGACCACGCTCATGGAGCGGGCGATGTCGTCGGTCAGGTTGATGACCGTGGCCGACTTGGTGCCCGGCGCCGGCTCGAACTCGTAGAGCGTCACGACGGGGCCGGGGCGCACGTCCATGATCTCGCCGCGGACCCGGAAGTTCCGCAGCACCGTCTCCAGCATCCGCGCGTTGCGGGCAAGGACCGTCTCGTCATGCTGCTGGGGCGGGCGCGGCGGCGGGTTCTGGAGGAGCGTGGTGCCGGGCAGGGCGTAGGGATCGTCCTCGCCGGCCGGCTCGCCGTAGGCCGCGCCATCCTCGTCCGCTTCGTCCCCGTCCAGGCCCTCGTCATCCAGGCCCTCGTCATCCAGGCCATCCCCGTCCAGCGCGACGGGTTCGGCGTCGTCCTCGGTCTCTCCGTCCTCATAAGCGAGGGTGTCGTCCGCCGCGTCCTCGGACTCCGCGTCCTCGGGCAACTCCTCGGCGTCGGGAATGAGGACATCCTCCACGTCCGCAGGCGCGTCCATGGCCGCATCCGAGGCCAAGGCCGGGGGAGCCGTCTCGGCTGCGCGCGCCTCGTAGGCCCATTCGACGCCGGACAGGAAGGCGAATCCGGCGACCACCGCCAGCGCCTCGTCGCCGAGGTTGGTCGAATAGACCGTGCCGGCGCGCGGGGTGCCGGGAAGCACCTCCACGTCCCACAGCAGCCGCCCGTCCGGGCGCGCGTTGGGGATCAGGTTGAAGGGGCGGCCGTTCAGCGCGCACCACAGATTGAACTCGTCGGCGGTGACGACTCCCGACTGGGTCGCGGGCGCGGTCAGGTGGGGCGTGCGCGGCGTCATGCCGGGGCTCCCGGTTTCTGTTCGGTGGAGAAGGACTCGCCGTCTTCGGCGTCGTCGGGGGTGTCGTCGTCGGTCTCAGCCTCGGTCTCGGCGTCCTCGTCCGCAAGAGCCTCGGGGTCGGGGGCCGCCGTGCCGTCCGCATCCGGTTCGTCGCCGTCCGGTTCGCCGCCGTTCGGTTCATCGTCATCCGGCGCGTCGACGTCCAACTCCGCCTCTTCGTCCGTCTCCTCACCCGCCGCGGCGGGGATGAGCGCGGCGCAGGGCGGTTCGTCCGGCGGCAGTTCGTAGGCGGCGACCAGGATCTTGTCGATGGTTTCGCCGTCGCTGGACATGGGCAGCGCCAGCCGCTCCCAGGTCCGCATCACGCCGCTGAAGTCGGCGGTGTAGACACGGGCGACCGGCAGCCGTTCGCGCAGGAGCGAGGCGTATTCGGGGCGCAGGATCGCCCGCTGCTCCTCCGGCAGATCATCCAGCGTGGCGCCCAGGCGCGAATGCCCGAAGGCCGCGGCGAGCGACTGGCCGTAATAGGAATAAACGAAGTCGTCGTCGCCGATGACCTCGAAAATCACAATATTATCCTTCCACGGCCGCAAATCGGCCGGGGCGACGGTGCTGGACACCGGCGGCTTCCCGCCGATGCATTTGGTGAGCCAGAAGTCAAGCAGGCCGCTCAGGTGCGGCGTCGCCAGCTCGGTTCTTTCCTTGATCATGGATTGGGCGCGGAATTCTCGGGCGGCGCCCCGCGGGGCTACCCCCTGGAGCTTTCATGGACCGCCGGAACCATACCCGGAAGGGACGGGCAGGCGCAACCGCAAGGGACCGCCCCGTTCAAGCCGGCTTAACCCTGTCGCCCGGATGCCGCAGTGGGGGGCGGGAACCGTCTCCATGGTTCAGCCCCCGCACCGCAAGACCGCGTCACGCCGCGCAGGTCACCCCGGTCCCGCCCAGCCCGCAATAGCCCGCGGGATTCTTGGACAAATACTGCTGGTGATAGTCCTCGGCGTAATAGAAGGGCGGGGCCTCGCGCAGCTCCGTCGTCACCGGGCCGAACCCCGCCTGCTCCAGGCGGGCCTGATAGGACTGGCGGCTGGCCTCGGCGGCGGCGCGCTGGGCGTCGGTGTGGGTGTAGATGGCCGAGCGGTACTGGGTGCCGACATCGTTGCCCTGGCGCATGCCCTGGGTCGGGTCGTGCGCCTCCCAGAAGACGCGCAGCAACTCCTCGAACCCGACCTTGGCCGGGTCGTAGACGACGCGCACCACCTCGGTGTGGCCGGTGCGGCCGGAGCAGACTTCCTCATAGGTCGGGTTGGGGGTGTGGCCGCCCTGATAGCCGACCATGGTCGACCAGACGCCCGGCACCTTCCAGAACTTGCGCTCCGCCCCCCAGAAGCAGCCGAGCCCGAAGTCGGCGACCTCCAGCCCCTCCGGATAGGGCGGGGTCAGCGGGTTGCCGTTGACGTGGTGGCGCGGCGGCACGGGAACCGGCGTGTCGCGTCCGGGCAGGGCCTCCTCCGCGCTGGGCAGCGCCGGGGGCTTGCGCATGAACATTCCGAGCATCTCGGCCTCTCCGATGGCGTAGGATTTGGGAATGGGGATTTGGGGATTATGTCGGGTCGCCCCGCCCCGGAGGCAAGTCGGCGCCTTTGCACGGGAGCCTTCCGCGGCTCCGCCTGTTTACCCTTCGGAATGTTCAGTCCAAGGTGGAAACGCGGGGAGAGAATCATGACGATCGATGACACCACCCTCCAGCGCCTGATTGCCAAGGGACGCCAGCACGGCAACCGGCTCAGCGTCGAGCAGCTCGGCCAGGACGTGCCGGTGGAGACGATGACCCCGGAAGAGGTCGCCACGGTGGTGGAGCAGCTGGAGGCCGCGGGTATCGACGTGGAGCTGACCGACGAGCGGCTGAAGCGCCCGCGCGGCGGCGGTGGCGACTACCAGCGCGGGGCCGGGGTGGTCACCATCGCCAGCCCGGCGGCGCCAGCCGTCTCCGCCCCCGGCGCCCGTCCGTCCGAACATGGCTGGGCCGACGAGGGGCTGGGCCACGCCCACGGCGCGCATCACGGCTCCCGCCGGGCGCCGACCTGGGACCGCGGCGGGGTGGACATGCTGCCCGTCGTCTCGGTCATCGTGGTGGCGCTGGTGCTGATCATCGCCCTGGGCGGCTGATCCGCCAAGCCGTCAGCCCGGCTTCGCCAGCGCGTGGATGAGGATGGCTGCGGTCGCCGCGACGTTCAGCGACTGGATGCGGCCGGTGCCCGGCAGGGTCAGGATGTCCTCGCAGGCGGCGAGGGTGGCGGGGGGAAGCCCGTCCTCCTCGTTGCCCAGCACGACGGCGGCGGGTCGCTCGCCCTTGGTGAGGACCGCCGGGTCGGTGACCACCGCCCGGCCGCGGCCCAGCGCCGTCCCGGCCACCCGGTAGGACTCGCGCAGCCGCTTTAGCACCATCGGCAAATTGGCCGCCCGGTACAGCTCCACCCATTCGAATCCGCCTTCGGCCACCCGGTAGGCGGACTCCGACGGCAGGGCCTGTCCGGGATGGTCCGACACCACGACGCGCCGCAGGCCGAAGAAGGCGGCGGTGCGCAGGATGGCGCCCAGATTGTGCGGGTTGCCGACCCCGTCGAGGATCAGCAGCGGCTGCCCGTCCATCGCCCAACGCTTCGCCGCCTCCACGTCGAAGGCGGGCACCGGGCGCGGCGCGATCAGCGCGACCACCCCGCCGTGCAGCACCGTCCCGGCGACTTTCGCCAGTTCGTCGGCCTCCACCATGCGGTAGGGCTTGCGCGCCGCCGCCATCGCCTTGCAGAAGTCGCCGGTCTTCGCCTTCAGCCGCTCCTCGAAGAACAGCCGCTCCACTCGCGCCGCGTCATGGGCGAACAGGGCGGAGACGGCGGACAGGCCGGCGACGCGGAACAGTTTGCCCGGCTCTTCCCGCACGTCCTCCCGGCGCACGTCCTTGCCGGCGCGGGCCGGACCCGGACGGGAGAGGCGGGCAGGGGAGGAGACGGGCGGACGGCCGCGCGGGGTCGTCGGCTTCGGCATGATGGACTCGGGGGCTTTGGGGGAACGGGCCGGCATTCTGGACCAACCCGTTCCCGAACTCAAAGCCCTCAGTGGTTTCCGTTCTTGCTCCGCGCGTAGCCGGCGTAGGCCGCAGCGGCGGCGGCCGCGACCCCGGCGACGAGCAGCGGCGACACCCAGGCGGGCGGCGGGGTGCGGAAGCCGCCGGTGACGCCGCGGCCGCGCTCCACCGGACGGAACAGGTTGCCGTCGCTCGCCGCGGCGGGCGGGGTCCGGCTGAAATGGCGGTGGGCGCCGTGGCCGGCGATCTTCTCCATCAGGCGCGGTGCCAGCGCGTGCCCCAGCCGGGTCAGCGGCGTCATCGCCCCGACCATCGCCTGGGCGCGCGGGCGCAGGGCCACGGCCAGCACGGTGTCCGCCACGTCCTGCGGGTCGTCGTAGAACGGGCTCTCCGCGTCCAGCTGGTGGCCGGTGTAGTTGGCGCCGTGGGACATGCCCGGCGTGTCGGTGAAGAAGGGATAGACGCCGCAGACATGGACGCCCGGCGCGTCGACCAGTTCCGCCCGCAGGCTCTCTAATAGCCCTTCCAGCCCGAACTTGCTGGCCGCGTAGGCGGCGGCGTAGGGGGCGGGCGCCCAGGCCCCGACCGATACGGTGTTGATGAGCACCCCATGGCCCTGTCGACGGAACAGCGGCAACACGGCGTGGGCGGCGTGCAGCGGGCCGAACAGGTTGGTTTCGACGACGCGGCGGTGCGCCTCCAGCGGGGTGTCCTCGAACCGCCCGACGGCGCCGACCCCGGCGTTGCTCACCCAGACGTCGATGCCGCCGTGCAGCTGCATCGCCCGGTTGGCCAGCCGCCGCACCGCCTCGGCGTCGGTGACGTCGGTGGGCACGACCTCGGCCTCGCCGCCCAGTTCCCGGCATTCCTCGGCGACCTCGCCGAGCAGGGCCTCCCGCCGGGCGGCCAGCACCAGCCGGGCGCCCTCCCGCGCGAAGGTCAGGGCGGTGGCCCGCCCGATCCCGCTCGACGCGCCGGTGATGACCACCACGGCCCCGCGCACGCTGTCCATCCATCCTCTCCCGTCAATGCCTCGATGCGGCATCAACAGGACAGGATGGCCCGGCGTCGCGGTGCTGTGGTTGGGTTGCCCCGGATCAGATCAGCTTGATCGCCAGGAAGCCGCCGATCAGCGCGACGGCGAAGGCGGTGGTGACCAGCGTCAGCCGCTTCTCGATGAAGGCGCGCACCGGCTCGCCGAACCAGTAGAGCAGGGCGGCGACCAGATAGAAGCGGATGGCGCGCGACAGGATCGAGGCGCCGATGAACACCCAGATGTTCAGCTTTGCAACACCTGCGGTGATGGTCAGCAGCTTGTAGGGGATGGGCGTCATGCCCTTGATGATGAGAATCTCCGCGCCGTATTCGACGAAGGTATGGCGCAGCGTCTCGAACTGGGCTTCCAGGTGGTAGAAGTCGATGACCGCCTTGCCGATGGCCTCGTACAGGAAGAAGCCGATCATGTAGCCGGCGACGCCGCCCACCACCGAGGCCAGCGTGCAGATCGTCGCGATCCGCCACGCGGCCTGCCGGTTGGCGAGCACCATCGGCACCATCAGGATGTCCGGCGGGATCGGGAAGAAGGAGCTTTCCGCGAAGGAAACCCCCGCCAGCCAGGTGGTGGCGTTCTTCGAGGCCGCCTTGGCCATCGTCCAGTCGTAAAGGCGCTTCAGCATGCCGGTCGCAGCCCGTGTTGTGCCGGTGAGGGAGCCCCTGTTTTAGCGGGGGACCGTGTCAACGGCTACGACCAATTCGGGGCGGCCCCGGAAAGGCTACGCCATCGGCCTAGCGGGACGCGGGCCTGTTTCCGGATTCGGCGCTGTCCGGTTCCGCCTGCTCGGGGTCGGCGCGCGCCACCGGATCGCAGTCGCCGTCGCGGGAACCGCCGGGATGGCCGCCCGGCATGCCACGGTAGCGCGTGTCCGGGTTGGACCCGCCGCCGCCGCTCTGCTCGTCGCACAGCCGCCCGATGTCGGTCTTGTGAATGTCCTTGGGCTCTGCGCCTTTTTGTCCTGCGGTGTCGTCGGCCATGGCCGTTCTCCGGCTGCGGGGGGAAACCGGGCAACAGGCCAGCGCCGCCGCGGTTCCCGCCCCGCCCAGCTTCCGTTTCGCCGGCGCTCACTTGGTCGCGGCTTCCAGATAGGCGATCAGGTCGGCCCGGTCCTCCGGCTTCGCGACCCCGGCGAAGGCCATGCGGCTGTCGGCAATGACCGCCTTCGGGTTGGCGAGATACGGGTCGAGCGTCTTGGCGTCCCACGCGATGCCGGAGGCCTTCAGCCCCTCGGAGTAGTTGGCGTAGGTTTCCACGGTGCCGGCCTTGCGCCCGAACAGCCCGTGCAGCGTCGGGCCGACGCGGTTCTTGCCCGCCTCCACCGTGTGGCAGGCCTTGCACTGACGGAACAGTTTCTCGCCGTTCGCCGGATCGCCGTCGGCCAGGGCCGGGAGCGGCGCCGCGGCGAGAAGGACCAGGGCGGCCAAGGCTACAGGGGCGGCGGTGCGGGCGGCGGTGCGCATGGGTCGTGGGCCTCCTTCGTTTCGCCGCGGCGGAAGGTCGCGGCGTCGAGGGAGACTTTACGGATCGCCGGAGTCCGGGCCATTGGACTTTGGATCAGCGGAGTCCGCGCCCTTTTCGGGCGCCGCCTCCGGCTTCAGCGCCTCGTCCAGCCAGGCGAGGTGGGGTGCCGCGGCGCGGCGGGCCTCCTCCTCCATGCGGCGATAGCGGGTGATCACCTCCTGCCCGAAGGCGGTCAGGCCGGTCCCGCCGCCCTCCCGCCCGCCGACGTTGGTGCGCACCACCGGCTCGCGGAAGGCGGAGTTCATGGTTTCCACCAGGAACCACGCGCGGCGGAAGGACATGCCGAGCGCCCGCGCCGCCGCTGAGATCGAGCCGGTGCGGTCGATCTCCTCCAGCAGGGACACCTTGCCGGGTCCGATGGCGCCGGAGGGGTGGAGGAAGCGCAGCCGGATGTCGGTCGTCATGTCCTGAAGTCTCGCCGGGAAACGGAAGGGTCTCCGCCCAAGGTATCATCTGTCGGCCAACGGTCGGTCCCGAATCTGGGGCGGGCCGCGTCTGCAACCAAAGTCGAATTTACCGGCCTTCCCAGAAACCGCGATAACGGCGGGGCGCTGTGACGGATACCGATCATCGGACGAACGGACACAGGGCGCACAACCCGCCAAACGTCATTCCACGACATTCAGTTCGGGCAATCCGCTTCGGGAGGAAACCGCCGTGATCCATCAGGCCCTGGAAACGCTCAGCAAGCAGGTCGCCATCCGGCCGCGCTACGACAACTTCATCGGTGGCCAGTGGGTGGCGCCGACGAAGGGACAGTATTTCACCAACCTGACCCCGATCACCGGCAAGACGCTGTGCGAGGTCGCCCGCTCGACCGCGGAAGACATCGAGAAGGCGCTGGACGCCGCCCACAAGGCCAAGGACGCCTGGGGCCGCACCTCCCCGGCGGAGCGCGCGCGCATCCTCAACAAGATCGCCGACCGCATGGAGGAGCGTCTGGACGTCCTGGCGCTGGCCGAGACGCTGGACAACGGCAAGCCGATCCGCGAGACGACCCACGCCGACCTGCCGCTCGCCATCGACCATTTCCGCTACTTCGCCGGCTGCGTCCGCGCCCAGGAAGGCACCATCGCGGAAATCGACCACACCACCTACGCCTACCATTTCCATGAGCCGCTGGGCGTCGTCGGCCAGATCATCCCGTGGAACTTCCCGCTGCTGATGGCTGTGTGGAAGCTGGCCCCGGCGCTGGCCGCCGGCAACTGCGTCGTGCTGAAGCCCGCCGAGCAGACCCCGATGGCCATCATGGTGCTGATGGAGATCATCGGCGACCTGCTGCCCGACGGCGTCCTCAACGTCGTCAACGGTTTCGGCATCGAGGCCGGCAAGCCGCTGGCCCAGAGCCCGCGCATCGCCAAGATCGCCTTCACCGGCGAGACGACGACCGGCCGCCTGATCATGCAGTACGCGGCGGAGAACATCATCCCGGTCACGCTGGAGCTGGGCGGCAAGTCGCCGAACATCTTCTTCAACGACGTGATGGCCGACGACGACGAGTTCCTGGACAAGGCGCTGGAAGGCTTCGCCATGTTCGCGCTGAACCAGGGCGAGGTCTGCACCTGCCCGTCGCGCGTCCTGGTGCAGGAGAAGATCTACGACAAGTTCATGGAGAAGGCCGTCGCCCGCGTCGCCGCCGTCAAGCAGGGCAGCCCGCTCGACCCCGCGACGATGATCGGCGCCCAGGCGTCCATCGACCAGCTCGAGAAGATCCTCTCCTACATCGACATCGGCAAGGCCGAGGGCGCCAAGGTGCTGATTGGCGGCGAGCGCGCCCATCTCGGTGGCGAGCTGGAGAGCGGCTACTACGTCCAGCCGACGGTCTTCGAAGGCCACAACAAGATGCGCGTCTTCCAGGAGGAGATCTTCGGGCCGGTTGTGTCCGTGACCACCTTCAAGACCGAGGAAGAGGCGCTGGCCATCGCCAACGACACGCTCTACGGCCTGGGCGCCGGCGTGTGGAGCCGCGACGGCAACCGCGCCTTCCGCATGGGCCGGGCCATCCAGGCCGGCCGCGTGTGGACCAATTGCTACCACCTCTACCCGGCCCACGCGGCCTTCGGCGGCTACAAGCAGTCGGGCATCGGCCGTGAGACCCACAAGATGATGCTCGACCACTACCAGCAGACCAAGAACCTGCTGGTCAGCTACAGCCCGAAGGCCCTGGGCTTCTTCTAAGCGTTTTGTCTCCTCCCTGACGACCTTTGGGCCGGCGGCCATTCGGCCTCCGGCCCTTTTTCTCATCCGACGGGCCATTCATTCAGGAGTGTCCGCCCATGGTCGAACGAGTCGTCGCCACACCGGCGGCCCTGGCGCTGATCGAAAAGCTGCGCGGGCTCTACGGGCCGCTGTTCTTCCACCAGTCCGGCGGCTGCTGCGACGGCAGCGCGCCGATGTGCTTCATGGACGGGGAGTTCCGCCCCGGCGGGCAGGACGTGCGGCTGGGGGAGATCGGCGGCTGTCCCTTCTACATGGGGGCGGCGCAGTTCGAATACTGGTCGCACACCCAGCTCATCATCGACGTGGTGCCGGGCCGCGGCGCCAGCTTCTCGCTCGAAGCGCCGGAGGGCGTGCGCTTTCTAACCCGCTCGCGCCTGTTCTCCGATGGCGAGGTGGAGGCGTTGCGGTCCGATCCGGGCGATATGACGAAAAAAGCATAGCGCTGTTTCATGGAATGCGGTATTCAGGATTCGACTTTGGGACTTTCCCAGTCGGCACGGCCTCCGGGCGGTCTGATCCGTGTTCAGACCGGCTCCCCCGCGTGGTGGTGCATATGGAACCGAACTCAGGCGCCTTCCGCGACGGCGGAAGGCGCCTTTTTCGTTGCGTGGGAAAGACGCGGTCCATTGGACCTTTGGATGAGCGGAGGCCGCGGCTTCATGCGCGGCCCCCTTCATCCGATGAACCCCGGCGCGGCGTTCAGGCGCGCTTCCAGGTCGTGCCCTGCGGGCCGTCCTCGAGAATGATGCCGAGGTCGGCCAGCTCCTTGCGGATGCGGTCGGCCTCCGCGTAGTTCTTGGCCTTGCGGGCGGCCAAGCGGTCGTCGATGCGCTGCTGAATGTCGGCGTCGGACAGGGCGGCGGCCCCCTTCGGCGCCCAGCGGAACCATGTCTCCGGGTCCTGCTGGAGCAGGCCCAGCGCCTCACCGGCGGCGCGCAGCGCGCCCTTGGCGGCGGCCTTTCCGGCGTCTCCCGTCGCCTTGTTCACGGCTGAGGCCAGCTCGTGCAGGTGGGAGATGGCGAGCGGGCTGTTGAGGTCGTCC
Organism: Azospirillum argentinense; assembly: GCF_000632475.1. Classification (NCBI taxonomy): domain Bacteria; kingdom Pseudomonadati; phylum Pseudomonadota; class Alphaproteobacteria; order Rhodospirillales; family Azospirillaceae; genus Azospirillum; species Azospirillum argentinense. The sequence continues at coordinate 2,347,692 of NZ_CP007793.1, read as the reverse complement.
TCCAGCGCGGCCAATACGTCGAACGGCAGTTCGGCGTCCACCGGGGCGGGCTCGCCGCGCAGCGCCTGGTACCAGCGGTCGAGCGTCGCCTTGGACTGCTTCAGCCCCTCGCGGGTGAAGTCCAGCGGCTGGCGGTAGTGGGCGCTCAGCAGCGTCAGGCGGATGGCCTCGCCGGGGAACTCGTCCAGCAGATCATGCACGGTGAAGAAGTTGCCCAGCGACTTGGACATCTTCTCGCCCTCGACGGTCACGAAGCCGTTGTGGACCCAGTAGCGGGCCAGCGGCTCGCCGCCGTGTGCGCAGCGGCTTTGGGCGATCTCGTTCTCATGGTGCGGGAAGATCAGGTCCAGCCCGCCGCCGTGGATGTCGAAGGTGACGCCCAGATGCTCCTTGGCCATGGCCGAGCATTCGATGTGCCAGCCGGGGCGCCCGCGGCCCCACGGGCTGTCCCAGCCGGGCTGGTCGGCGGCGCTCGGCTTCCACAGCACGAAGTCGGAGGAATCGCGCTTGTAGGGGGCGACCTCGACGCGGGCGCCGGCGATCATCTCGTCAAGCGAGCGGCGGGAAAGCTGCCCGTACTCCGCCATCGACGGCACGGAGAACAGCACGTGCCCTTCCGCGGCGTAGGCGTGGCCGCGTTCGATCAGCAGGCCGATCAGGGCGACCATGTGCGAGATGTGGTGCGTGGCGCGCGGCTCGATGGTCGGGCGCAGCGCGTTCAGCGCGTCCATGTCGGCGTGGTAGAGGTCCGCGGTGCGCTTGGTCAGCGCCTCGATCGGCTCCCCGCTGTCGCGCGAGCGGTCGATGATCTTGTCGTCGACGTCGGTGATGTTGCGGACGTAGGTCACCGCCGGGTACAGCCGCCGCAGCAGCCGGAACAGCAGGTCGAACACCACCACCGGGCGGGCGTTGCCGATGTGCGCGGTGTCGTAGACCGTGGGTCCACACACATACATGCCCACCCGGTCCGGAGTCATCGGCTCGAAGCGTTCCTTGCGGCGGGTCAGCGTGTTGTAGAGGTCCAGCGGCACGGCGCCCAATCTCCTGTGAAAGGTTCATCCCCCTCCCCCGCCCAGCGGGGGAGGGCCGGGGTGGGGGAAAGGACTCTAGGCCGTCTCTCCCGCGAGGCGCTTTTGCGCGCGGGTTCGGCCGATCAGGGGTAGCAGGTTCTTCAATTCCGGTCCATGGTCCCGCCCGGTGAGGGCCCGGCGCAGGGGGAGGAACAAATCCTTGCCCTTCCGACCCGTCTTCGCCTTCACCGCACCCGTCCAGGTGCCCCAGGTGGAGAGGTCCCACGGCTCCTCCGGAAGCAGGGCGGCCGCCTCGGCCAGGAAGGCGGGGTCGTCCGCCGCCGGGGCGACCGGGGCGTGGGTCACCGCCCACCAGTCGCGGGCCTCTGCGACGCGCGACAGGTTGGGGCGCACCGCCTCCCAGAAGGCGGCGTCGGCCTCCGTCAGGCCGAGCGCGGCCAGCTCCCCGGACACCCGCTCGAAGGGCAGCAGATGGAGGATGCGGGCGTTCAGCCGCAGCAGCTCCTCCGGGTCGAACTTCGGGGTGGCGCGGGACACCTTGGCGATGTCGAACTCGGCCACCAGCTCGTCCAGCGTCAGCCGCGGCTCGATGGCGTCGGAGGTGCCGAGCTTGGCGAGCAGGCTGGCCAGCGCCATCGGCTCGATCCCCTCCTCCTCGCGCAAGCTGGCCACGGACAGGCTGCCCAGCCGCTTGGACAGGCCCTGTCCCGTCGCGTCGGTCAGCAGCGGCAGATGGGCGAAGACCGGGACCGCCCCACCAACCGCCTCGAAGATCTGGATCTGCACCGCCGTGTTGGCGACGTGATCCTCGCCGCGGATGACGTGGGTGATGGCAAGGTCGGCGTCGTCAACCACGCTGGTGAGCGTGTAGAGCGGGCGCCCGTCCTCGCGGATCAGCACGGGGTCGCTGAGCGCGGAGCCTTCGAAATGCACCGGCCCGCGCACGAGATCGGTCCATTCGACCGGCCTGTGCTCCAGCTTGAAGCGCCAGTGCGGCTTGCGCCCCTCCGATTCGAGGCGGGCGCGGTCGGCGTCGCCCAGGCGGAGCGCCGCGCGGTCGTAGATCGGCGGACGGCCCTGCGAGACGAGGCTGGCGCGCTTGAGGTTCAGCTCCTCCGGCGTCTCGTAGCAGGGATAGAGCCGCCCGCTGGCCTTCAGCGCCGCCGCCACCTCGTCGTAACGGCCGTAGCGGTCGCTTTCCCGCGCGAAGCGGTCCCAGGTCAAGCCGAGCCAGGTCAGATCCCGCTCGATCCCCTCCGCGTATTCCGGCTTGGAGCGCTCCTCGTCCGTGTCGTCGAGGCGCAGCAGGAAATTGCCGCCCGCCTTGCGCGCGAACAGCCAGTTGACCAGCGCGAGGCGCACATTGCCGACATGGAGGAGACCGGTCGGGCTGGGGGCGAAGCGGACGGCGACGGACATGTGGGCATCATTCGAAAGTCGGGAACAGGGCGGCAGTCGTAGCACGCCGCGCGCCGGTCCGAAAGACGCCCATCAGGCGCCGTGGGAGCTATCGCGTTTGGAGAAAAACCCCTCTCCCGCCCCGGGAGAGGGTGGCGCCGAAGGTGCCGGGTGAGGGTCGTCCGAGGATCAAGACGCCAGTCCTTGGAAGCACCCTCACCCTTCCCTCTCCGGGGACGGGAGAGCGGATATCAAGCGCGGCCTCCACCCCTCCACAATTTCCGGCGCATAAGGATTGTTTCGGATGAAACAATTCTTGCGCGGAGCGGTGGCGGAGGCGATGCTGTCCCCCTGTGCGGGTTTTCGACCCGCGAAACCAATTGGAACGGGAGAGCGGCCATGAAGCTGGCCGAAGCCCTGCTGCGCGCGCTGAAGGATCGCGGCGCACAGGCCATGTTCGGGATTCCGGGCGATTTCGCCTTGCCCTTCTTCAAGGTGGCGGAGGAAACGCAAATCCTGCCGCTCCACACGCTGAGCCACGAACCGGCGGTGGGCTTCGCGGCGGACGCGGCGGCGCGCTACAGTTCGACGCTGGGGGTGGCGGCGGTCACCTACGGGGCGGGCGCCTTCAACATGGTGAACGCGGTGGCCGGCGCCTACGCCGAGAAGTCGCCGGTTGTCGTCATCTCCGGAGCGCCGGGCACGACGGAGGGCAACGCCGGCCTGCTGCTGCACCACCAGGGCCGCACGCTGGACACACAGTTCCAGGTGTTCAAAGAGATCACCGTCGCCCAGGCTCGGCTGGACGACCCGGCCAAGGCTCCGGCGGAGATCGCCCGCGTTCTGGGGGCCGCCCGCGCCCTGTCGCGCCCGGTCTATCTGGAAATCCCCCGCAACATGGTCAACGCCGAGGTCGAGCCGGTGGGCGACGACCCCGCCTGGCCGGTGGACCGCGACGCCCTGGCCGCCTGCGCGGACGAGGTGCTGGCGACCATGCGTTCGGCCACGTCGCCGGTGCTGATGGTCTGCGTCGAGGTCCGCCGCTATGGGCTGGAAGCCAAGGTGGCGGAGCTGGCGCAGCGGCTGGGCGTGCCGGTGGTGACCACCTTCATGGGGCGCGGCCTGCTGGCCGATGCGCCGACCCCGCCGCTCGGCACCTACATCGGTGTCGCCGGCGACGCGGAGATTACCCGGCTGGTCGAGGAGTCGGACGGGCTGTTTCTGCTCGGTGCCATCCTCAGCGACACCAACTTCGCGGTGTCCCAGCGCAAGATCGACCTCCGCAAGACCATCCACGCCTTCGACCGGGCGGTGACGCTGGGCTATCACACCTACGCCGACATCCCGCTGGACGGGCTGGTGGACGCCCTGCTGGAGCGGCTGCCGCCGTCCGACCGCACGACCCGCGGCAAGGAACCCCACGCCTACCCGACCGGTCTTCAGGCGGACGGCGAGCCGATCGCCCCGATGGACATCGCCCGCGCCGTCAACGACCGTGTCCGCGCCGGGCAGGAACCGCTGCTGATCGCGGCGGACATGGGCGACTGCCTGTTCACCGCCATGGACATGATCGACGCCGGGCTGATGGCGCCGGGATATTACGCGGGCATGGGCTTCGGCGTGCCGGCAGGCATCGGGGCGCAGTGCGTGTCGGGCGGCAAGCGCATCCTGACGGTGGTCGGCGACGGCGCCTTCCAGATGACCGGGTGGGAGCTTGGCAACTGCCGACGCCTTGGCATCGACCCCATCGTGATCCTGTTCAACAACGCCAGCTGGGAGATGCTGCGCACCTTCCAGCCCGAATCCGCCTTCAACGACCTGGACGACTGGCGTTTCGCCGAGATGGCGGCGGGCATGGGCGGCGACGGCGTCCGCGTGCGCACGCGGGCGGAGCTGAAGGCGGCGCTGGACAAGGCCTTCGCCACGCGCGGGCGCTTCCAGCTGATCGAGGCGATGATCCCGCGCGGCGTGCTGTCCGACACGCTGGCCCGCTTCGTCCAGGGGCAGAAGCGCCTGCACGCGGCGCCCCGGGAGTAGGGGCAGGGGGAGCCGCGTCCGCAGGCTGGCGGCCAGCCTCCCACCGATCGGGCTGGCCCGCTAAGCCGTTGTCGCGCTTGCGCTTGGAGTGAGGTGCCGAAGCGAAATACCCCCTTCGGCACCGCCGCTGCGCAACAATTCGTTAACCATAAAAGCCCACCCTGTCCCTGCTTTCGGGCGAAATTGATTCAGGGACGAGGACGGCGATGACCTGCATTGTTGGCTTGGTGGACGGCGATCGTGTGTGGATGGGCGGTGACAGCGCGGGCGTGAACGGCCTGGACATCACCGTGCGCGCGGACACCAAGGTGTTCCGCAACGCCGATCTGCTGATCGGCTTCACCAGCAGCTTCCGCATGGGCCAGCTTCTGCATTACCGGCTGGAGCCGCCGCACCGCGACCCCGAGGCCGACGTCTTCCGCTACATGGTCGTCGATTTCGTGGACGCCGTGCGCGGCTGCCTGAAGGACGGCGGCTACGCCCACCGCTCCAACGACGTGGAGACCGGCGGCACCTTCATGGTCGGGTACGAGGGGCGGCTCTTTTCGATCCAGTCCGACTATCAGGTGGGTGAGGCGGTGCGCGGCTATCACGCCATCGGCTGCGGGTCCGACTACGCGCTGGGCTCGCTCGCCTCCACGGCCGGCCTGCCGGCGGAGGAGCGGGTGCTGAAGGCGCTGGAATGCGCCGAGCTGTTCAGCGGCGGCGTGCGCGCCCCCTTCACCATCCAGTCGATGGTTCGCCGCCCGCATCTGGCGCTGACCGAAGCGGCGTAAGGCCACAATAAAAATCAGGACTTACCGCGCCGTTTTCGCCATCCGGCAAGACGGCGCGAAGTCGTGCCCGCATTATGGCAAACTGTGCTATAGGGACGGCGCTCCGTCCGCCAGAGATGGAGAAGAAAAAGACCATAAATACAGTGGGTGCTAGAGAATGGTGGATCAAACTGTTGAAGATGCGGATCGTTTTATTGGCGAAGAGTCGTGCGATGTCTCGGGCCGGGTTTCGGGCCGGGTGCATGGCCTGCCGGCTTACTGCAATTCGCCTTACTTCGTGTTTCCGGCGCTGATCCTTTTGCTGATCATGCCGCTGTCGATCATTTTCCACCCGTCCTGGATCGTTCCGCTGGCCGAGCTGTACGCGATCGGCATGATGGTGACGATCATCCGCCTGACGCGCTGAGTCTCCGGGTCTTCCGCCACCCCGGCCCTTCGCTTCCGCTTCCCAGGGAACGGCCGGGGTGGAGGCCCATCGCGTCCCCTTACGCCAGCAGGCCCGTCATCACCGCGCGGAGCTGGGCCGGGCGCACCGGCTTGTTCAGCACATGGCAGCCCTTGGCCTGCGCCTCCTCCACCACCTCGGCGGTGCGGTTGGCGGTGATGAGGACCGACGGCAGGTCCGCCCCGCAGCGCTCGCGCACCCGCGCGATCTCGGTGAAGCCGATCACCCCGTTGTCCAGGTGGTAGTCGGCGAACAGCACGTCCGGCGCCACCGCCCCCAGCCCGGCCAGCGCCTCGTCGCCCGACGACGCCGTGGCGACGCTGCACCCCCAGCCTTCCAGAAGCGCGCGCATCCCGGCCAGCACCGCCGGCTCGTTGTCGATCACCAGCACCCGCGTGCCGGCCAACCGGTTCGAGGCCGTCTGCACCGGCGCCTCCAGAGCGCGCACCGGGCGGGCGTAGCGCCCGAAGGGCACCGTCACCGCGAAGACCGAGCCCCGGCCCGGCTGGGAGCGCACGGTGATCGGGTGGTCGAGCATCCGCGCCACCCGCTCCACGATGGCGAGGCCGAGGCCCATGCCGCGCACCCGCTCGTTGGCGCAGGGCGTGTCGAGGCGGCGGAACTCCTGGAAGATCTCGTCCAGCTTGTCGGCGGGCACGCCGGGGCCGGTGTCCCACACCTCGATCCGCAGGCCCTCGCGGGTCCGCCGGCAGCCGACCAGCACACGCCCGGCGCCGCCCCGCGCCCCTCTCTTCGCCTGGGTGTAGCGCAGGGCGTTGGACAGGAAGTTCTGCAGGATCCGGCGCAGCAGCCGGATGTCGCTGCGCACCACGGCGTGGCTGGGAACGACGCAGAGGTCCAGCCCGCGCTCTTTCGCCACCGCCGCGTATTCGGTGGCCAGCGCGCCGAACAGGCTCTTGATCGGGAAATCGGCGATCTCCGGCCGCACCGCCCCGGCGTCCAGCTTGGAGATGTCCAGCAGCGCCGACAGCAGGTCCTCCACCGAGGCCAGGGCGACGTCGATGTTGTCGACCAGCCCGCGGTTCGGCTCCGGCTGCTCCAAGTCGCCCAGCGCCGAGACGAACAGCCGTGCGGCGTTCAGCGGTTGCAGCAGGTCGTGGCTTGCCGCCGCCAGGAAGCGCGTCTTGGACAGGTTGGCCTGCTCCGCCTCCGCCTTGGCGAGCCGCAGCGCCTCCTCCGCGGCGATGCGCTCGGCGATCTCCTGCTGGAGCTGGCCGTTGAGCCGGGTCAGCTCGGCGGTGCGCTCGACGACGCGGCGCTCCAGGCTGTCCTTGGCGTCTGCCAGCGCCTCCGCCGCCATGCGCCGCTCGGTGATGTCGTGGATCAGGCCGAAATAACCCAACACCTCCGGCTTGCCGCCGCCGCGCCGCTCGCCGAAATGCGGGATGTAGGTGGCGACGGCGTAGCGCGGGGCGCCGTTCTCGCCGGGCAGCTCCAGGTCGAAGGTGACCTCCTCGCCGGCCAGCGCCCGCAGCACGTAGGAGCGCCGCACCTCGTAATAGAGGTCGCCCAGCGCCGCCCACATGGGCTGCCCCTCGATCTCCTCGCGCTTGCGGTTGAACCAGCCCTCGTAGGCCTTGTTGACGAAGCGGAAGCGCTGCTCGGCGTCGACGTAGGCGATCAGCGCCGGCACCGCGTCGGTGACCAGCCGGATGCGCTCCTCGCTGTCGCGCAGCGCCTGCTCGGCGCGCTTGCGCTCGGTGATGTCGGTGAAGGTCAGGACGAAGCCGCCGCCCGGCATGGGGTTGCGGCTGATCTCCAGCACCGTGCCGTCGAGCCAGGGCTGCTCGACGAGGCAGCTCGGCATCATCAGAGCCTTCAGCGACAGGCCGCGGTCGCCGAGCGCCGCGTGGTGCAGCACGAAGTCGGCGAAGCCCGCCCCGCGCTCCGCCACGTTGGCGGGCAGGCGCAGCAGGCCGGTGAAGCGCTCGTTCCAGGCGACCAGCCGCTGGTCGCGGTCGTACACCCCGACCCCTTGGGCGATGTTGTCCAGCGTCGCCTGGAGGAGCGCCGACTTCTCGGCCAGCTCGCGTTCGCGGCGGCGGGTCTCATGCTCCTTGATGTCGGTGATGTCGGTGTAGACGCCGACCACCCCGCCGTCGCGGGTCCGCCGCTCGTTCACCTGGACCCAGCGCCCGTCGGCCAGCCGGTAGACGTAGGGGCCCTTCAGCGCCCGGTGCTGGGCCAGCCGCTCCGACAGCCAGCGGTCGGGCCGCGGGTAGGCGTCGGCGATGGTGCGCGAGGAGGCGGCCAGCTCGGCGATCTCCTGGAAGCGGATGCCAGGCAGGATGCGGTCGCGGATCTCCGGCCACAGGGCCAGATACTTGCTGTTGCACAGCACCAGCCGGTCGTCGGCGTCGAAGATGGCGAAGCCCTCGTTGACCGACTCGATGGCCTCCGACAGGCGGCTGCGCATGGTGTCGGCCAGCTCCTTGGCGCGGGCCAGCGCGCGGTGGCTGTCCTCCAGCTCGCGCAGGGCGCGCTCCAGCTCCAGCGTGCGCTCGCGCACCTTCTGTTCCAGGACGATGGCGGTCTGGAACAGGGAGAAGGCACCCCCCTGCACGTCCATCGACCGCTCGACCCGGTCCATCAGCACCTGGTTGATGCGGCGGAGCTTGGCGTTCTCGCGCTCCAGCGCCTCCAGCCGCTTGTCCTCGCCGGTGACCGGGAGGGGGGCGGGCGATGGATCGGCGGGTGGACGGGACGGTTCCCGCCAGTCGAAGATGAGCGTCATCGCGCACCTATCGCGACACCGGTGAAGGTCTGGTTGACGTGCATGGCGTTGTACTGCTCGCCGTAAGCGCAGAAGCCAACGACGTTGTGCCGCGCCAGCGCCGCCGACATGACGTGCTTGAGCTGCCGCTGCTCCAACTCCAGCCGGCGCAGGATGCAGTCGCAGCCGAGCACGAGGTCCGGCGGCCCGCCGACCTCCGCGGCCAACTTGCGCATCATCTCCTCCAGATTCTCCACCGGATCGACGCCGCGCGCGACGGTCAGCACGATGCCCTCGTCGATGGCGCAGTAGAAGGTCAGGCTCTCGTCGTCGTTGACCTTCTGGATGGAGCGGACATGGTACTCGCCCCCCACCCGCACGACGACGGGATAGGCGGCGAAGATCAGGGGAGTCAGCGGCTCCCCCTCCAGCCCGACCATGCGGGCGTATTCGCGGCCCGCCGGCTCGGCGTTGATCTCGGTGACGATGCGGCGCTGCGGATCGGCGCCGGTCACCACCATCTTGGCGTCGGACGCCACGAAATGCTCGGTCCGGAAGACGACGAAGCGGCGCGCCGTGGTGACCAGCATCAGCACGGCGGCATTGGTGTGGAACCGCCCCTCGTGCAGGACGAAGGTGCGCTCGAAGCGCAGCTCGTCCCCGGCGGAGCCGCCGAACAGCGGAATGTCCATCAGCACGCTGTGCAGCGCGCTGACCACCATCTCCTCCGCCCGCGACATGCCGTCGATCATCAGGAAGGCGAAGCTGCCATGGTCGGGGAAGGCCTCGGTGCGGGCGGCCAGGGCGACGTCGCGCTGCTCCATCAGGCTGCGCAGGACGCGCGGCGCGTCGGCGATGGAGAAACGGTCGAGGTCGTCGATGCGCTGGGTGGCGATGGTGAAATCGGCGCGTGGGAAGCCGATCCCGACCAGCGACCCGGCAGCGTAGCCGAAGGGCGTGATCTCCCCCGCCGTGGTGCAGCCGACCACCGGCACCGGCCCGAACAACTCGGCCAGCGCCGCCGCCAGCTCCGCCTGGTCATAGTGAGCGGAGCAGAAGACCAGCACCATCTCCAGCTCCGCGGCGGCGGCGGGGTCCCGCCCGCACAGCCCCTCGAAAAGGTCCCGCGCGGCGGTGCGGGCGTCCTCCGCCATCGAGACGGCCCTTGGCAGGGATGGGCTGGGCACAGAGGCGCCGGGCACAGAGGCGCTGGGCGGAGCATCGGAGAGGAGAGCGTCCGAGGCCGGATGTCTGGTCACAATGCGGGTCCCGAAAAGCATCGGCATGGCATCCAACACCCCAAACAGCCACCCGACGCCGGAAGGCCGGCCGGGAAACGTGGGCGGATGACCTATAGGTTACTTCAGCGCCGCCCGCCGGGCAAAGCCGGCGCGGGGGTGCGGGTATGCGACCATGGTCTAAGAACGCTTGGCTTTGCCTGCGCTCAGCCGGTCCGGCGGGCCATCGTCTCGCGGCCGCGCGCCGGGGTGCTTCGCTTCTTCGCTTCGCCCGGCGGGACGCCGTTCATCAGGAAGCGCAGCGTCGGCGAACGGCGGACCAGCCCGTGATGGACCGCCAGCGGCACGAACAGCCCCACCGCGGTGATCGCGGCGAATTCCAGCAGCGGCGGCGCGGTGACGGCGAGCAGGGCGAAGCCGGCGGCCATGACCACCAGATGGTGCAGCAGATAGATGGTGTAGGAGGCCTGCGACAGCGCCCGGACCCGGCGGCTCTCCGCCGAGAAGAAGGACTGCGTCAGGCCGAGGACGAAGCGGAAGGCCGACCAGGCGGCGACGGCGCGCAGCGCCTCGTCGAGGAAGCGGACCGGCATGGGCTTCTCCACGCCGACCATGCCGATGTGGATGGCGAAGCACGCCAGATAGGTCAGCGCCACGCCCCAGCTCGCCTTGGCGTAGCGCGCGGCCCCGCCCGGCCAATGGGCGATCAGCACGCCGACTGCGAAGAAGCCCGCCGAGATGACGATGCTCACCGCCGTCGAGTTGGTCGGCACCAGCGGCGTCACCAGAAGGTCGGAGATGTTGTCGAAGCCCAGCACCCCCATCATGACGAGGCTGAGCAGGAGCGGCGGCAGCCAGTCCGGCGGGTCGGCCAGCCAGCGGGCCAGCCCCGGCGCGCGCTCGGCCAGCCGCCGGTGCAGCGCGACCAGCAGCGGGTAGGCGAGACAGAGCGCCAGCACGCTGATGAACAGCTCGACCAGGAACCACAGGTGATAGACGAGCCCGCCGCTCCAGAAGGCCGCGGGGATGGTCTGGGTGAGGAACTCCCCCGCGGTCAGGCCGGGGTCGACCGCGCGGCTTTCCATCCACAACTGTGCGACGTTCAACGTCGCCGCCATGGCGACGAGCGGCACCAGCAGCCGCGAGGCACGCGAGGTCAGCGTCGCCCGCGGCCCGTGGCGGCGCAGGCTGTGGGTGATCAGCAGGCCGGAGATCAGGAAGAAGGCGGGCATGCGGAAGCTGTGGATGAAGTCCGCGAACAGCCCGATCCAGGCGATGCCGTCGGGGGAGTTCATCACCCAGTCGTAGCCCGGCGTGTAGATCAGCGCCGCGTGGTAGGGCACGCCGAGGATCATCAGCAGGCTGCGCGCCGCGTCCAGCGAATGATCCCGTGTGCCGCCCATTCCAATTGATACGCCCGCCGCCGCCATCGCCCTCACCTTTCGGGGTCTCTTTCGTTTCGCCTCTCCGAACGAACGCGCCAGGACATCGTCCGGACGCGCTAGGGGCGGCGGCGCATTCGGGGAACCGAGGTGGGGGTAAGCCGTTCTTGGCGGTTGCGCTCCGTCCGCACCGGCGCGCCGCGGGTTCACGGCGCAAGGGTTCACGGCGATGACCTGAATCTGCTACAAGACCGCTGCGGAGCGCTCGCATTCACGCGGGTGGCGCCGTCGTTCGCGCCCGTATTTCCGCGGGTGGCTTTTGGAGGATTCCGTCATGCTCTGGCTCGCCGCCTACATTGGCAGCGTACTCGCCATCAACTACGCCTTCAGCTTGGCGCCGCATCTCGACCTCGTGTGGTCCTGCTGGGCCGGGTTGATCTTCATCCTGCGCGACATGGTCCAGGTCCGCTACGGCCACTGGTCGCTGGCCGCCATGCTGGCCGCCACGCTGCTGTCCTTCCTGCTGGCCGACCCCTTTGTCGCGACGGCCAGCGTCACCGCCTTCGCGGTGTCGGAGTTGATCGACTGGGGCGTCTTCACCGTCACCCGCCGCCCGCTGCGCGACCGGCTGTGGATCAGCGCCGCCCTGTCGGTGCCGGTGGACACGGCGCTGTTCTTCGGCATGCTCGGCATCTGGGACCCGGCGGTCTGGGCGGCCAGCCTCGCGTCCAAGCTGGCCGGCGTGTCGGCGGTGTGGATGCTGATGCGCGCCCGGTCGGCGCGGCCGGCGACGGCCTGATCCGGTCCGGGATTTGGCAATCGCCGACTCGGTGACCCGCCGGTTCCGCCGCGGCTGGTCCCAGAAGTCCTAAAATCCGCGGCGTCGGCGATTGCCAAAAGGACCGGAGGGCGTCAGACCACTGAGGTCACGGTCTCGGTGGTCTGGCCGGGGGCGGGCGCCTCGTCGGGGATCTCGACCAGGAAGATGGCGCCGCGTCCCGGGCGCGACAGCACCCGCACCCGGTAGCCGAGCAGGCGGCTGAGCCGCGCCACGGTGGCGAGGCCGAGACCGAGGCCCTTGCGCCGGTCGCGCTCGGGATTGCCGATCTGATAGAAGTCTTCGAAGATCAGATGCAGCCGATCCTGCGGGATGCCGGGGCCGGTGTCCTGCACCTTGATGGCGGTGAAACCGCGCGCCTGCCGGCAGGTCACCCGGATGGTGCCGCTGTGCGTGTATTTCAGCGCGTTGCTCAGCAGGTTACGGACGATCCGCTCCAGCATCGCCGGGTCGGTCGTCACGCGGGCGCCGCCGCAGGTGACGCGGAAGCCCAGACCCTTGCCGGCGGCCTCCAGCCGGCCTTCCTCGCAGATGCGCTCCAGGAAGACGGGCAGGTCCAGTTCGGACAACTGCGGGCTGATCACGCCGGTTTCCAGCGTGGCGATGTCCATCAGCGAGTTCAGCAGGCGCTGGGTCGCCTCGAACCCGTCGCGGGCGGCGTCCACCAGCTTGCGCAGCCGGGGGCTGTCCGCCTGTTCGCCGATCATGTGCAGGTAGATGCCCAGCGTCTGGAGCGGCTGGCGCAGGTCGTGGCTGGCGGCGGCGAGGAAGCGCGACTTGGCGGCGTTGGCCTGCTCCGCCTCCGCGCGCGCCAGCGCCAGCGCGTCGTAGCTGCGGCGCAGTTCCTCCATGCGGTCGCGGTCCTGGAGCACGGAATTGACGGTGGCGACCAGAAGCAGGGTGATGATCAGGCCGGCGAACAGCACCGCCCGCGGCGTGGCGCTGGCCACGCTCTCCTCGAAGGCGTGGGTGCCGGACAGGACCAGCGTCCAGGGGCGGCCGAACACCTCGACGTAGAGAACCTCCTGAAAAGCGGCGTCCCGGGCGGTCGCGGAGTCGAACATCAGCGAGTCCGTGGTGCTCTCCGTCCCGTCATGGACGCGGATGTCCAGCAGTTGGGACGCGCCCTGGTCCATGATGCTGCGCATCAGGTCGTGCGCGCGGAAGGGGCTGTAGACGAAACCCAGCAGCGCCTCCCGCCGGTCGGCCGGGGTGGTCAGGGGCAGGGTCTGGTCGTAGACGGGCACATAGATGAGGAAGCCGGGCTGCACGTCTTCGTCGGTTTCCTGGACCAGACGCAACCGGGCGGTCGCCGCGGCGGTGCCGGTGCCCCGGGCGCGCTCCATAGCGGTGCGGCGGGTCGGCTCGGCGTGCATGTCGAAGCCGAAGGCCCGCAGGTTGCGGCTGGCGAAGGGCTCGATGTAGATGATGGGGAAATATTCGGGCCGCTCCCCTTCCGGCGTCACGCGGTAGCTGTAGAAGCCGGCGGCGTGCAGCGCCGCCTCGTGCTGTTCCCGGTCGGGCGCCTTCACGCGCTTGGCGTAGCCGATGCCTTGGATGCCGGGATAGCGGTCCTCCACATGCAGGCCGGTGACGTAGGCCCGCCATTCCGTGCGGCTGACCTGCCCGCCGCCAGCGTCCACCATCGCCACGGCGCCCTGCAGCATCTGTTCATAGGTGTCGAGCCGCGCCGTGACGTCACCGGCCAGATCGCGGGCCAGCGCGCGGAAGCGCGCCTCGGCCAGCCGGTGGTTCTGCTCGGTCAGCAACCACCAGGCGAGGCCGGTCAGCAGCAGCCCCAGCCCGAAGACCACCCAGCTTTCCCATGAGCGGAAGAGCCGTCCGTCGGGAACGGCGGTGCGCTTGCGCTTCGGCTCGTTGTGCCTTGGCCTGGGTGGCGCGGCGGGTGCCGGTGGTAACGGAAGGTCCATGCCGGTCCGGCCCGTCATGCCGTGCCGGCGGGCTGCTCCCGCAGCACCTTGGTCAGCACCGCCTGGAGATGGGGCGGCAGCACCGGCTTCTGCAGAACGGTCAACCCGCGGGCGCGGGCGTCGCGCAGCCCCTCGGTGGAGGTGTCGCCGGTGATGATGACGCCCGGCACCTCGGCCCCGGCCTCCGCCCGGATGCGGTCGATGGCCTGGACGCCGGTGCGCCCTTCGCGCAGGCGGTAGTCGGCCAGGATGGCGTGCGGCGTTTCCCCGGCGATGGACAGGCGGTCGACGGCCTCGCCCTCGCTTTCGGCAGTGACGACCCGGTACCCCCACATCTCCAGCAGGAGATTGAGGGCCTGCAGAACCGTCCGCTCGTCATCGATCACCATGACGAGCTTGTCCTGGTCGTCGTCACCCGCGGGAGTCACTGTGTCCAATCCATCCGTTCACAAGGGCCGGTGATCATACAGACCAACAGGCGTCCGGCCAGAAAAGAGTACCGCACCCGTGAGATGGGCGCCATGCAGAGGGGCGGCTGTGTAGCACAAACGATGGTTTATTCGGTCAGTACATTTGTCCTATTACCTCCATTGCGTGCCTATGGCCGGCGCGGCAAAGCCCCGCATTCCTGGCGGGTTCGATCAAAAGCATTGAGCTGGCGAAGCGCATCGTCCATTCTTCCGGCCCTCCGGAGAGTCCTATGACCTTCCTTCGGGCGACCAATATCTTCGGGCGGCGGCAATGACGGGCGAACGCATCTATCTGTACGACACCACGCTGCGCGACGGGGCGCAGACCCAGGACGTGGATTTCTCCGTCGCCGACAAGATCGCCATCGCCCGCGACCTCGACCGGCTGGGAATCGACTATGTGGAAGGCGGCTGGCCCGGCGCCAACCCGACCGACGACCAGTTCTTCGCCGAGGCGCCGGATCTCGCCCGCTCGACCTTCACCGCCTTCGGCATGACCCGCCGTCCCGGCCGCAGCACCGCGAACGACCCGCAGCTCGCCGCCCTGATCCAGTCCAAGGCGCGCGCCGTCTGCATCGTCGGCAAGACCTGGGATTTCCATGTCGATGTCGCGCTGGCCATCCCGCGCGAGGAAAACATCGAACTGATCGCCGACAGCATCGCCGCGCTGAAGGCCGCCAAGGGCGAGGCGCTGTTCGACGCCGAGCATTTCTTCGACGGCTACAAGCGCAACCCGGCCTACACCGCGTCCTGCATCAAGGCCGCCTACGGGGCGGGGGCGCGCTGGGTCGTGCTGTGCGACACCAACGGCGGCACGCTGCCGCACGAGATCGACGAGATCGTCCGGCAAGTGATCAATGAGCACGGCATTCCCGGCGACCGGCTGGGCATCCATTGCCACAACGACACCGAGAACGCCGTCGCCAACTCGCTGGCCGCGGTGCGCGCCGGGGTGCGGATGGTGCAGGGGACGATCAACGGGCTGGGCGAGCGCTGCGGCAACGCCAACCTCGTGTCGCTGATCCCGTCGCTGATGCTGAAGATGGGCTGCGACGTCGGCATCAAGCCCGCCGACCTGCCGCTGCTGACCGAGATCAGCCGCAAGTTCGACGAGCGGCTGAACCGTGCACCGAACCGCCACGCCCCCTACGTCGGCGCCAGCGCCTTCGCCCACAAGGGCGGGCTGCACGTCTCCGCCGTGGAGAAGGACCCGTCCTCCTACGAGCATGTCGAGCCGGAGGCGGTCGGCAACCGCCGCCAGATCGTCATGTCGGACCAGGCGGGCCGCGCCAACGTCATCGCGCGGCTGCGCGAGATGGGCATGGCCGTGGACCCGAAGGACGAGCGGCTGAACCGCCTGCTCGACCTCGTGAAGCAGCGCGACACCGAGGGCTACGCCTATGACACCGCCGAGGCCAGCTTCGAGCTGCTGGTCCGCCGCGAGCTGGGCGAGGTGCCGGACTATTTCACCCTGAAGCGCTTCCACGTCACCGACGAGCGCCGCTACAACGCCAAGGGCGAGCTGGTGGTCGAGTCCGAGGCCGTCGTCCGCGTGAAGATCGGCGGCAAGGAGTATCACGAGGTGGCGTCGGGCAACGGCCCGGTGAACGCGCTGGACACCGCGATGCGCAAGGCGCTGGAGCCGCTGTACCCGCTGCTCGACGGGGTGAAGCTGTCCGACTACCGCGTGCGCATCCTCGCCGCCAAGGACGGCACCGGCGCCATGCCGCGCGTGCTGATCCGTTCGCGCAACGGCGACGGGCAGGAATGGTCGACGCTGGGCGTCTCCACCAACATCATCGAGGCGTCGATGGAGGCGCTGGTGGACAGTTACACATTCAAGCTGTTTAAAGGCGGCGCAACACCGCGAAGCTGAGACCAAAGTTCAGATCATGACCTCCGGCAAAGACCCCAACCGGCCCTCCGTCCTGGGCGGCCCGACCATCATCCTCGTGCAGCCCCAGCTCGGCGAGAACATCGGCGCCTGCGCGCGGGCCATGCTGAATTGCGGCCTGACCGAGCTGCGTCTGGTGAAGCCGCGCGACGGCTGGCCGAACGAGAAGGCGGTGGCCGCGGCGTCGGGCGCCGATCCGGTGCTGGATGGAGCCAAGCTCTACGACACGACGGCGGAGGCCGTGGCCGACCTGAACGTGGTCTTCGCCACCACCGTCCGCACCCGCGGGATGATCCAGGAGTTCGTCACCCCGCGCGTCGCCGCGACGGAGCTGCGCGCCCATGTCGACGCCGGGCACAAGACCGGCGTGCTGTTCGGGCCGGAGCGCACCGGTCTGGTCAACGACGACCTGACGCTGGCTTCAACGCTGATCACCGTTCCGCTGAACCCGGCCTTCTCCTCGCTCAATCTGGCGCAGGCGGTCCTGCTGATCGGCTACGAGTGGTTCCAGACCGGCGAGATCCCGCCCGACCGCGTTCTGCACACCGGCCAGACCCGCCCGGCGACCAAGGCGGAGCTGGTGAACTTCTTCGAGCATCTGGAAGGCGATCTCGACCGCACCGGCTTCTTCACCTCGCCGGAGAAGCGCCCCTCCATGGTCCGCACGCTGCGCAACGCCCTGGAGCGGATGCAGATGACCGAGCAGGAGGTCCGCACCTTCCACGGTGTCGTCGCGGCGCTGACCGGACGGCGCAAGGGCGAACCGTAACCCTCTTTCCTAACCTCTTCCCTTCCGGGGCCAATCGCTGCCTATACTGCCCCATGGAATACACCTTGCAGCATATGGACGTTGGCCTCGTCCTGCTCGACGGCGACCGGCGCGTGGTGTCGGTCAACGCGTCCGTGGCGCGGATGCTGGGGCGCGACCGTCCGCTGCTGGGGGCCAGCCTGCACGACCTGCACCCGCCGGGCAGCCGCGCCAAGGTGGAGCTGCTGCTGGCGGCGGCGCACGACCCGGAGTCCCCGGCGGCGGCCAGCTCCATGATGGTGGCCCTGCCGGGGCGGACCATCGTGGTGAAGGCCACCGCCCTGCCGCCGGGCGGCGGGGCGGCGCTGGCCCTGATGCTGTTCGAGGTGACCGGGAAGGCGCTTCACGAGCCGGTGCCGCCGCCGGTTGCGGACGCGGTGCCCGAGCCGGTCACCCCGCTGGTGAAGCTGCCGATCACGACGCGCCAGGGCGTGGTGCTGATCGACCCCGCCGACGCGGTCTACGTGCAGGCCGACGGCCATTACACGCGGGTGCACACGGCGGACGGCGCCTTCTTCTGCTCGCTCTCGCTGTCGGAGCTGGAGGCGCGGCTCGACGGGCGGCAGTTCGTGCGGGCGCATCGCCGCTATCTGGTCAACCTGCGCCACGCCCAGGCCATCGACCGCAGCGACGGGCGGGCCGCCTTCGTCATGGCCGCCCCCGGATCCCCCCGCGTGCCGGTCAGCCGCGGCCGGATCGAGCAGTTGAAGAAGCTGTTGGCCCTTTAGCCTTTCCCCTTGCGCGCATCAGGGTTGTTCCCGCCGGCCTGTGACTTCGGGTGTGGGTTGATCCGCCTCAATCGTTCGGGCCCGCCGCAGGCGTAGAACAAAGCCATGGCCGGCGCCCGCATCGGGTGGGCGCCACGATGACGAGGAGATACGGCCATGGCTTTCCTGGACGACGACCGCGCCTATGTGGACCAGCTCGTGGTGGAGTATTACGGCGACCGTCTGACCGCGCTCTCGCCGGAACGGCTCGCTGCCCTGCACGTGCTGTTCGGCGAGGTGATGTGGCACGAGGGGATCGAGGCGCTGACCCCGCAGCGGCTGAACACGCTGCTGGACTTCACCGAGGAAGAGCTGTCGCACGCCGCCTGAGTGGGCCCCCTGAATGGTAAGAGCGCGAACCGTTCGCGCAGGACACCCGCCGTTCACGCCGCCCGCCCGCCGTTCGTGCAGCGGGTCTTGTTCCTGGACCCGCCTTCCGCGATGAGGGATGTCAACACAACCCTCTTCCGCAGGAAGCACGACCGTGGACGCAACCGACACTCCCGACCGCTACGTCTCCTTCAAGGGCATCGACTGCGAGGGCAACTCCCGCCGCATCATTGAGCGCCTGTACATGCACATCGACGACCCGGCCAAGACCAACGCCTTCTGGGAACGCTTCCGGGCGAAGCTGGCCGTGGCCGACGATCCGTTGAAGCGTCAGGCGGACGGGCTGTGCCTGCTCTGCGCCAACGTCTACTACATCTCCGACCTGTTCGAGGAATATGAGGACGAGGAAGGTCTGGCCATGCTGCGCCAGCTCGAGGACGAGTGCTGCTGAGGCTTCGAGGTTCGACACGACTCATGGTTTGACCCGACTCATGGTTTGACAAGGCGCGCCGAATCCGTATAGTGCGCGCCTTCACTCCTGGGAAAGCGGGCGTGCCTCTTGTTTGCGCCCCGTCCGCGGCCTGTTCCGCGGAACTACCGGGACAAAACCAACTCGTGTTCCACCGAGGACCAAAATGGCCAAGCGTCAACAGTCCAAGTACAAGATCGATCGCCGCCTCGGCGTAAACCTCTGGGGCCGCGGCAAGTCGCCGATCAACAAGCGTGAGTATGGCCCCGGCCAGCACGGCCAGCGCCGCAAGAAGCCGTCCGACTACGGCCTGCAGCTCATGGCGAAGCAGAAGCTGAAGGGCTACTACGGCAACATCGGCGAGAAGCAGTTCCGCCGCATCTACGCCGAGGCCGTGCGCCGCAAGGGCGACACCGGCGAGAACCTGGTGGGCCTGCTGGAGCGCCGCCTGGACGCGGTGGTCTACCGCATGAAGTTCGCGCCGACCCCGTTCGCCGCGCGCCAGATCATCAACCACGGCCACATCCTGGTCAACGGCCGCCGCCTGAACATCCCGTCGGCCCAGATCAAGGAAGGCGACACCATCGAGGTGCGCGCCAAGTCCAAGCAGATGGCCCTCATCCTCGAGGCCACCGCCTCGGGTGAGCGCGACACCCCGGACTACCTGGAAGTCGACACGGGCGCCCTGAAGGGCCGCTTCGTCCGCGTCCCGCTGCTGGCCGACATTCCGTACCCGGTCCAGATGGAACCGAACCTGGTCGTCGAGTTCTACTCGCGCTGACCGTTCGGCCTAGCCGACACGCGAAAGGCCGCGCCTCCGGGCGCGGCCTTTTTCGTTTGGGCCTTTTTCGTTTGAGGATGGGCGGTCGGATTGAGTTCCCTCTCCCCTCTGGGGAGAGGGAAGGGTGAGGGGGGGCGCGCGATTCCCGAACTTGTCATCAAGCGTAGCCCCCTCACCGGCCCTCCGGGCCACCCTCTCCCCAGAGGGGAGAGGGCTGGAAGTCGTCATTGAGTGCCGTGAAGTAGGCTGTAAAGGTCCTGAGCGGTGTTCAAGAACCTTTCTCTGCCGCGGCCAGCGTGGCCCGGCATTCGGCCCGCATTGCCTCGGCATCCCACTCTCCGCCGTCTCCTTCAAGCCCTTCCAACAAGGCGCCTTCCAGAGCTTCGTCGGATGCATCGCGGGCATCGGCAGCGATGAGATGGGCAAGATAGGATGCGACATCCTGAAAGCCGGCTTCGCTGGCGCGGCGTTCAGCCATCTGTTCGATGTTGCGCGGCAGAATAACGCTCATGCCCGTCTCCTTCGCTCGGTTCAGGATAACAGTCGATTCCCGGATCGGGCAACGTCCGCGCTGGTGGCGCGGTGGAAAGAAAAAAGCCGGAACCCTTGCGGGTCCCGGCCTTGAGGTGCGGGGATCGGGGGCAATCCCCGCGGGGGAGAGGGATCAGGCGTCGGCCGTTTCCAGCGCCGGATAGTCGGTGTAGCCTCGGGCGTCGCCGCCGTAGTAGCTGGCCTTGTCCGGCGTGTTCAGCGCCGCGTTGCGGCGGAAACGCTCCGGCAGGTCCGGGTTGGCGATGAAGGGCTCGCCGAAGCTCACCGCGTCCGCCGCGCCGGCGGCGATGGCCGCCTCGGCCTGCTCCTTGCTGTAGCCGCCGTTGATGATGAAGGGGCCCTTGAAGATCCGGCGCAGCTCCGCCGCGAGGTGCGGGGCGCCTTCCGGCGGGGCCATGTGGTGGCCCGGCTGGCCTTCGATGACGTGCAGGAAGGCGAGGCCGAAGGGGTTCAGCGCTTCGGTGACGTGGGTGTAGAGCGCCCGCGGGTCGCTGTCCGCCATGTCGTTGAAGGTGCCGGTCGGCGACAGCCGGACGCCGACCCGGCCGGGGCCGACGGCGGTGGTCACCGCGTCCACGATCTCCAGCAGGAAGCGCGCCCGGTTCTCCACGCCGCCGCCGTAGCGGTCGGTGCGCTTGTTGCTGCGGTCGCGCAGGAACTGGTCGATCAGATAGCCGTTGGCGCCGTGGATCTCCACGCCGTCCAGCCCGGCGTCGAACACCGCGCGCTTGGCGGCGTCGGCGAAGGCCTTGACCAGACCGGGGATCTCGTCGGTCTCCAGGGCGCGCGGGGTGGGGAAGGGCACCAAGCCCTTGCTGGTGTAGGACTCGCCGGCGGCGGCGATGGCCGAGGGGGCGACCGGCAGGGCGCCGTTCGGCTGGAACTCCGTGTGGGAGATGCGGCCGACGTGCCAGAGCTGCGCGGCGATCAGCCCGCCCTTGGCGTGGACCTCCTCCGCGATGCGGCGCCAGGCGAGCGTCTGCGCGTCGGTGTGGATGCCCGGCGTGCTGGGATAGCCCTGGGCGGTGGCCGAGACCTGCGTCGCCTCGGTGATGATGAGGCCGGCGGAGGCGCGCTGGCCGTAATAGTCGGCCATCAGCGGAGTGGGGACGTTGCCCTCGCCCGCGCGGCTGCGGGTCATCGGCGCCATGATGACGCGGTTCGGCAGCTCCATGGAGCCAAGACGCAGCGGCGTGAACAGATCGGCGGTGGTCATGATGCGGTTGCCCTCTCGATTCAAAAATCGGGTCCCACGTTGGGGCGTCCCAAAGTGGTGTCCGGGGTTCCGCGGGTTGGGCGGTGCCCGGTATGTATGTGCGTACATACTTGCCGGCGCCATCCGGCCTTGTCAAGTATGCACGTGCATACCTATTATCATTTCAGCCGCCGCACGGATCGGCGGCCAGTGAGAGGGCCTGAATCGTGGACAAGACCGACACCCCGGCCACCGCTCCGGCAACTGACGACGGCTGTTGCGGCACCGGGACCGACGCGCCAGCGCGCAAGCGCGATCGCGAGGCGACCAAGGGTGTGCTGCTGGACGCGGCCAAGATGGTGTTCGCCGAGCGCGGCTTCGACGCCGCGACCACGCGCGACATCGCCGGCCGCGCGGGTGTGAACGAGCAGTTGATCCAGCGCTATTTCTCGGGCAAGGCCGGATTGCTGCTGGCCGTCGTGGAGCGCTACGGGCGCGAGGAGGGGAGCGGCTGCGCCATGCCGCCGCCCGGCGACGATCTGGAGGAGGATTTGGCGGCCTTCCTGCTGCACCAGCTCCGCCACGCCTGGAAGTGCCGCGACTTCACGCGGGTGATGCTGGCGCGCGCGCTGGTTGATCCGGACATCGCGAACGAGATGGCGCGCACCCTGTCGGAAAGCCGCATCCCCTGCCTGCTCAGCCGGCTGGAGATCTTCCGCGCGCGCGGGGCGATCGCGGCGGACGCCGACCTTGCCCACGTCGCGGCGGGTATCGCCACGCTCAGCTTCGGGCTGGGCTTCCTCGATCAGGTGGTGTTCGGGCGCTGCCCGGACCGGGTCAACGAGGTGGTGAAGACGCTCGCCCACACCATGGCCTACGGCCTTGCGCCGCGGGCCTGAGCCGCCTCAATCGGCGCGGCAGGCAGCGATGCGGGCCTGCTCCGCCCGGTTTTGTTCCGCCCGGCTTTGTTCGGCGCGGGCCTCGGCGCGGGCGGCGCGGTGGGTGAACAGCGCGTCCGCCGAATAGAGCGCCAGCGCCACCCAGATGCAGACGAAGGCCACGAGGTGGGAGGAGGTGAAGGCCTCGCCATAGACCGCCACGCCGAGCAGGAGCTGCCCGGTCGGGCTGATGTATTGCAGGATGCCGATGGTCGACAGCTTCAGCCGGGCGGCGCCGACCATGAACAGCACCAGCGGGATGGCGGTTACCGGGCCGGTCAGGATGATCAGCAGGTCGGTGCCCAGCCCGTGCGCGCCGAAACTCCCCAGCCCCTGGGCGTTCAGCCACAGCAGATAGACGATGGCCGGCGGCACCAGCAGCACCGTTTCCACCAGCAGCCCGATCAGCGGGTCGATGGCCGCCTTCTTGCGCACCAGCGCGTAGACGCCGAAGCTCAAGGCCAGCGACAGCGCCACCCAGGGAACCTCCCCGTAGGACAGGACGAGGCTCAGGACGCCCGCCGCCGCGATCATAACCGCCAGTCCCTGCCGCTTCGACAGCCGTTCCTGAAGGAAGGCCATACCGAGCAGCACGTTGATGATCGGGTTGATGTAGTAGCCGAGGCTGGACTGCACCAAATGGCCGTTGTTCACGGCCCAGATGAAGATGGTCCAGTTGCTGCCGATCAGCGCCGTCGTCACCAGGAAGATGCCCAGGCGCCGCCAGCTTCCCACCCCGCGCACGATGCCGGACAGGCCGCGCGTCGGCACCAGCCACAGCCCGACCAGCACCACGGTCCACAGCACCCGGTGGGCGACAACCTCCACCGCTCCGACGTTGCCGAGCTGCTTGAAGAAGATCGGCGCCAGCCCCCCCCAGATCAGGAAGGCGGTCAGAGCGGCGGCGAAGCCCAGGGTGGCGGGGTTGCGCCCGTCGGCCTGCGGCAAGGAGGGGGAGGGAGTCTGGGCCATGGCTCCCCTTTACCATGCCCAAGAAATGGGCGATAGGAACGCCCCCTCATGCCCGCACTGCGCGCCGGGAATGCCGCATTTCGCGCAGGGGTTTTCCCGCTCAGCCCCCTCCGCCGCCTGCGGTGCCGCTTCCGCTTCCACTGCCGGTGGGGGCTCCGTTCCGCGGCATCGCGCCGGACGACCCCGACGAGCCCCGGCCAATCGGCACGTTGGTGCCGACGCCCTCGTTGCGGACCAGCGCGCGGGCCTCGCGCAGCCGGTCCACGCAGCCGTCCGGGTCGCCCTTGCCGGCGGCGGACCGCGCCTCGCCGAGCAGGCCCCGCAGCCGGTCCTTCTGCTCGCCGGTCAGGGCAGTATGGTTGCGCCCGCCGGCCACCACCTTGTCGCCCAGAAACAGGTCGGAGAAGCGGGACACCTCGTCCCGGCAGGCGGTCAGCCGCTCCTGCTTCGGGACCGTTCCGTCCTGGCCCTGCGCCTGAACGGGAAGAGCCATCAGAGCCAGCAGCGCCGCCGCTGGAAACACGCGCCTGTCCATGACCGGGCCTCCTTATCCGTGTCTTCTCCGTGCCGACACCTCCGCGGAATCGTCGATGGAAAAACAAGGGTGGGACAGGGCCTGTTCCGCCAAAGGAAAAGGGCTCCGCGGTGGCGGAGCCCTTTGTCACACGTCTGCGGCGCGGCTGGCCGATCAGGCGTTGGCGCCCGTCGCGACGCCCTTGTCGGCCAGCAGCGACTGCAGCTCGCCCGACTCGTACATCTCGCGCACGATGTCGCAGCCGCCGACCAGCTCGCCCTTGACGTAGAGCTGCGGGAAGGTCGGCCAGTTCGAGTAGTCCTTCAGCCCCTGGCGCAGGCCCGGGTCCTCCAGGATGTTGATGCCCTTGAACTTCACGCCGACGGTGCTGAGCACCTGGACGACGGCGGCGGAGAAGCCGCACTGCGGGAAGACGGGCGTGCCCTTCATGTACAGCACGACATCGTTGCCCTTGATGTCCTGCTCGATGCGATCCTTGACGTTCTGGTCAACCATGTCTTTCGGCCTTCTTACGATGTCATCGTGTCTTTGCGGGATACCGTCCTACGCGCCTTCCGGCACGGCGGTGGTCAGGGCCAGGGCGTGCAGTTCCCCGCCCATCCGGCCCTGGAGGGCGGCGTAGACCATCTGGTGCTGCTGCACGCGCGACTTGCCCTTGAAGGCGGCGGAGGTGACCAGCGCGGCGTAATGGTCGCCGTCGCCGCGCAGGTCGGCGATCTCCACCGTCGCGTCCGGGATGCCTTCCCTGATGAGCTTCTCGATCACCGCGGCTTCCATCGCCATGGCCGTCATCCTGTTCCGTCAATCCCTGCCCATGCGGGCGCTGCCCGTATAATTAGGCGGAGCGGCCGGGTTTGTCACCGGAGAAGCGACGACATTCCGCGGTGCGAAGGGTTGGCGCCACCGGCCCCCACCCTGACCCTCCCCCGCTGGGCAGGGGAGGAGACCAAATTCCCTCTCCCGCCCAGCGGGGGAGGGAAGGGGACCGCGGCGAAGCCGTGGGAAGGGTGGGGCAAAACTCCGCCCCAAAACGAAAAGGCCGGGCGACGCATCCGCCGCCCGGCCTTCCGTTCTTCGAACCCTCAACCGCGTCCGATCACTCGGCGGCGGCCATGTAGCCGGGCAGCCAGGCCTCGTTGGCCTTCTTCAGGCGGGCGATGGTGATCGCCTCGCCGCCACGGCCGGTCAGCGCCGTGCCGTTGGTCTTACCGAGCAGGCTCACCGGCACGCCGGCCGCCTTGGCCTTCTCCTGCACCGCGGCGGCCTTGTCAGCGCGGACGGCCAGGACGTAGCGGCCCTGGTCCTCGCCGAACAGGGTGCCGGCGTCCGCACCGTCGAGGCCCGACAGGTTGGCGCCGATGCCGCCGGCCATGGCCATCTCGGCCACGGTGACCAGCAGGCCGCCGTCCTGGATGTCGTGGCTCGACACCACCAGACCCT
This sequence comes from Azospirillum argentinense, assembly GCF_000632475.1. Lineage (NCBI taxonomy): Bacteria > Pseudomonadati > Pseudomonadota > Alphaproteobacteria > Rhodospirillales > Azospirillaceae > Azospirillum > Azospirillum argentinense. The sequence goes on along the minus strand of NZ_CP007793.1, from coordinate 2,322,731 downwards.
CGGCGATCAGGCCGCGGACGAACTCGCCGTTGCGGCGCTCCACCGCCAGATCGACCGGCGGCGGCGGGCCGTCCTCGCGGCCCAGGATCTCCCGCAGGTAGAGCGATTGGCCGAGATGGCCCGCGCCCTCGCCGACGAGCAGGATGGTGTCGCCCTCGTTGCGGAAGGCGATGCCGACGGCGATCATGGCGTCCGGCAGCAGGCCGACGGCGCCGATGGCCGGGGTCGGCAGGATCGCCTCGCCGTTGGTCTCGTTGTAGAGCGACACGTTGCCCGACACGACCGGGAAATCCAGCGCGCGGCAAGCGTCGGCCATGCCCTGGATGGCGCCCACGAACTGGCCCATGATCCGCGGCTTCTCGGGGTTGCCGAAGTTCATGTTGTCGGTGACGGCCAGCGGCAGGGCGCCGACGGCGGACAGGTTGCGGTAGGCCTCGGCCACCGCCTGGGCGCCGCCGCGCACGGGGTCGGCAAGGCAGTAGCGCGGGGTGCAGTCGGTGGTGACGGCGATGCCCTTGCTCTGGCCGGGCAGCCGCACCACGCCCGCGTCGGCCTGACCGGACATGAAGCGGGTGTCGCCGTTCACGAGGCTGTCATACTGCTCCCAAATCCAGCGCTTGGACGCCTGATCGGGGCAGGACATGATTTTTTCCAGGATGTCGCCCAGCGTCTTGTCGGCCGGCAGGGCGCGCACGGCGTCCTCCAGCTCCGCGGCGGCCGGGGTCGGCTCCCACGGGCGGTCGTAGAGCGGCGAGGCGTTGGAGACCGGGGCGATCGGCATGTCGCACCAGGTCTGGCCGTGCATCTTGATGATCAGCTTGCCGTTGTCGGTCAGCGTGCCGATCACGGCGAAGTCCAGCTCCCACTTGTCGAAGATCGCCTTGGCGACCTCCTCGCGGCCGGGCTTCAGGATGATCAGCATGCGCTCCTGGCTTTCGGAGAGCATGATCTCGTAGGGGGTCATCCCCTCCTCGCGCATCGGCACGTCGTCGAGCACCAGCTCGATGCCGAGGCCGCCCTTGCCGGCCATCTCGACCGAGGAGGAGGTGAGACCGGCCGCACCCATGTCCTGGATGGCGACGATGGCGTCCGTCTCCATCAACTCCAGGCAGGCCTCGATCAGCAGCTTCTCGGTGAAGGGGTCGCCGACCTGCACGGTCGGGCGCTTCTCCTCCGAATCCTCGCTGAACTCGGCCGACGCCATGGTGGCGCCGTGAATGCCGTCGCGGCCCGTCTTGGAGCCGACATAGACCACCGGATTGCCGACGCCCGCGGCGGCCGAATAGAAGATCCGGTCGGCCTTGGCGACGCCCACGGTCATCGCGTTGACCAGGATGTTGCCGTTGTAGGCCGGGTGGAAGTTGGTCTCGCCGCCGATCGTCGGCACGCCGACGCAGTTGCCGTAATGGGCGATGCCGGCGACCACGCCCGACACCAGATGGCGGGTCTTGGGATGCTCGGGCGCGCCGAAGCGCAGCGCGTTCATGTTGGCGATGGGCCGGGCGCCCATTGTGAAGACGTCGCGCAGGATGCCGCCAACGCCCGTCGCCGCACCCTGGAAGGGCTCGATGTAGGACGGGTGGTTGTGGCTCTCCATCTTGAAGATGATGGCGTCGCCGTCGCCGACATCGACCACGCCGGCGTTCTCGCCGGGGCCGCAGATGACCTGCGGGCCGGTGGTCGGCAGCGTCATCAGCCACTTCTTCGACGACTTGTAGGAGCAATGCTCCGACCACATCACCGAGATGATGCCCAGCTCCGTGTAGGTCGGCTGGCGCCCCAGGATCTCCAGGGCGTTGTTGTATTCCCCTTCGGACAGGCCGAACTCGCGGGCCATCTCCAGGGAGACTGCGGGCTGCTGCGCGGTGGTCACGACAGGGCCTCCACCAGACCATCGAACATGGGCTTGCCGTCGGTGTTGCCATGGAAGGCGGACACCGCGTCCTCGGGGTGCGGCATCAGGCCGAGCACGGTGCGCTTGGCGTTGAAGATGCCGGCGATGTTGTCCAGCGAACCGTTCGGGTTCCAGTCGGTCGGGTTCCAGCGCGGGTCGGCGCTGCCCTCGTCGCTGACGTAGCGGAAGGCCACCTGGCCCTCGCCGTCCAGCCGCTTCACCGTCTCCGCGTCGGTCCAGTAGTTGCCGTCGCCGTGCGCCACCGGGTAGCGGACGATCTGGCCCTTGCGGTACTTCGCCGTGAAGGGGCTGTCCGTGTTCTCCACCCGCAGGTGCACGGTGCGGCAGATGAACTTCAGCTTGGCGTTGCGCATCAGCCCGCCGGGCAGCAGTCCCGCCTCGGTGATGATCTGGAAGCCGTTGCAGATGCCGAGCACCCGCACGCCCTGATCGGCCCGCGCCTTGACCTCGCGCATGATCGGCGAGTGCGCCGCCATGGCGCCGGAGCGCAGATAGTCGCCATAGGAGAAGCCGCCCGGCACGAGGATCAGATCGACCTTGGGCAGTTCGGTGTCGCGGTGCCAGACCAGATGCGGCTTGGTTCCGCTGGCGGCCTCCAGCGCGGCGACGGCGTCGCGTTCGCGGTTGGAGCCGGGGAAAACGATGACGGCGGCCTTCATGGGGCTTGGAAAATCCGGCGTCGTGGGGGGAACGGTTCGAGGCCGGACACTAAAGGCCCCGCCCCGGCAAAGCAAGGGCAAGGACCCCGCCATTCTCCCTTATCGGCCCTGCGTTGACGCGCTGGCGGCCTGTTCGCGCAGCCAATCGGGGAAGGCGGGCGCCTCGGTGTGGCCGCGCTGGCGGCTTTCCAGCAGGTAATAGTGACCGGACACCACCCCTTCGGCCCCCAGCGGCGCGGTCAGCCGCCCGGTCTCCAGCGGGCGCTCCACGAACAGCCGCGGCACGATGGCGACGCCAAGCCCGTCCTCCGCTGCCTGGATGGCGAAGTAGGTGTGGTCGACCTCCATCCGGTTGCGGAAGGCGTCCAGCTCCAGCCCGTGGGCCGTGCTCCAGGCCGGCAGCAGGTCGGCGCGGGCGCGGATGGTGATGACCGTCCGGCGGGTCAGGTCGGCGGGGCTGCGCAGAGTCTCCAACCCCGGCAGGGAGGGGCTGCACACCGGCACGCAATGCTCGCTCATCAGCGGCAGCGGCTTCAGCCCGGCGAAATGGGCGGGGTCGCGGCGGATGGCGTAGTCGAAGGGACGGCCGATGTCGATCGGGCCGGGGGCGGTGGACAGCGACACCGCCAGCTCGGGAAAGCGCTGCTGGAACAGGGGCAGGCGCGGCAGCAGCCAGTGCATGGCGAAGGTCGGGATGCAGTCCACCCGCAGCGTCCGCCGCCCGTCGCCGTCGAGCAGCGTGTCGGTCGCCTGCTGGATCTCGGTGAACAGGTCGGCGATGCGGGTGAAGTAGCGCGCCCCGGCCTCGGTCAGCCGGACCTGCCGCTGGCTGCGATCGAACAGGGGAACGCCGAGAAAGAGTTCCAGGCTGCGGATCTGGCGGCTAACCGCGCCGGGGGTGACGTTCAGCTCCTCCGCGGCGAGGCGGAAGCTGGAATGGCGGGCGGCGGCGACGAAGGCGCGCAGGGCGTTCAGCGGTGGGAAGCGGGAGGCCATTCGTTGAGCTTTTCTCACCGGTCGGCGGAAGACAAGTCGTTTGTCGGTTTCCTACCGGCTGGCTAGGGTGCCTGCCGCTTTCCGTCGCCCCCTGGTCCGTCATGTCGCACATCACCCGCCGGCTGGTCTGGTTCCTCGGCGTCTCGCAGCTGCTGTGCTGGGGGATCTCCTATTACCTGATCGCCATTTTCGGAAACCCCATGGCCACCGACCTGGGCCTGAGCCTGCCGGTGGCCTTCGGCGGCTTCACGGCGGCGCTGCTGGTCATGGGGGTGGTGTCGGGCAGCGTCGGGCGGGCCATCGACCGCTGGGGCGGACGCCCGGTGATGGTCATCGGCTCGCTGCTGACGGCGGCGGGGTGCCTGGGGCTGGCCACCTCCACCGGGCTGGTGAGCTATTACGCCTCCTGGCTGGTGCTGGGTCTGGCGATGCGGGCGAGCCTGTACGAGGCGGCCTTCGCCGCCCTGGCCCGGCTGGGTGGCCCGCTGGCGCGGGTGCCGATCTCGCAGATCACGCTGCTGGGGGGGCTGGCCTCCACCGTGCTGTGGCCGGTGGGGCAGGCGATGGCCGACGCGTGGGGCTGGCGCGGCGCCCTGGTCGCCTACGCCGTCATCGCGCTTCTGACGATCCCGCTGCACGCCGCCATCCCGTCCGACCGCTACGTGCGCCCGGCGGCGCCCGCCGGGACGGAGCCCGCCGGACTCGTGGACCCGCGACGGCGGGCCTGGGTGGCGCCGCTGTTCTACATGGTGATGACCACGGCGGTCGGCGTGCTGACCTCGGCCATGTCGGCGCACATGATCGGCATCCTGGTCGGGCTGGGGGCGGCGCCCGCGGCGGCGGTGTGGATTTCCACGGTGCGCGGCGTCGGCCAGTCCTCGGCCCGGCTGTGCGAGGTGCTGTCGGGGTCCCGCCTGCACCCCACCGCCCTGGCGCTGCTCGCCTGCGGCCTGCTGCTGCCCGGCTTCATCATCGGCTTGTGGAGCGGCGCGGTGCTGGCCGCCGGCGTCGCCTTCTCCCTGCTGTTCGGGGCGGGGGCCGGGCTGGCGACGATCGTGCGCGGCACGCTGCCGCTGGTGCTGTTCGACCCGCAGAGCTACGGCCGGACGGTCGGGCGGCTGCTGGTGCCGAGCTTCTACGCCGCCGCGCTGGCACCGATGGGCTACGCGGTCATCATCGAGCGGGCGGGAGAGACGGCGGCGCTTCTGCTGTCCGCCGTCCTGGCGCTGGTGGCGGTGGGTGCGGCGGGGGTGCTGTGGGCGACCGCCCGCCGCTGAGGGATCAGTCGCCGCCGTTCAGGCGCTTGGTCCAGTCCTCGACGCCCTGGGTCAGCCGGCGTTCGGCCAGCGTCCTCCACGTCTGGGCCAGCACCGGCAGGGCAGCCATCTCGGCCAGGGCGTCGCGGTTCTGCGTGTCCACGTAGAGGACGTGCAGCAGCCGGGCGAGCGTCCATTGCGGGTAGGGGCGTTCGACCAGGGTCAGCCGGTCGCCGGGACCGATCATGCCGGTTTCCGGCACGCGATAGTACCAGCCGGTGCGCCCGGTGGTCTGGACGCGCTTGGCCATGTCGGGCACGGCGAAGCGGTGGTTCAGCTTCCAGCAGGGCTGGCGGGCCTGGGCGACCTCAAGCAGGGCGGTGCCGGCGCGGAAGCGGTCGCCAACGCAGACATCGGCTTCGGTCAGGCCCAGCGTCGCGAGGTTCTCGCCGAAGGCGCCGGGCTGGCCGAGCAGCGGCACGTCCCCGCCCAGCTCGTCCCGCCACGCCGGGTGGTGGTCCAGCGGGTAATGGTGGATGGCCTTGTCCGGCCCGCCATGGACGCGGCGATCGGCCTGCTCGTCGTCCAGGAAGCCTTCGGGGCCGACCGCGCGCGGGCCGTCCACCGGGGACTTGGCGATGGCGCTGGTCCGCCCCGGAGGGCCGAAGGCGGCGGCCTTGCCGACGAGGACGGCGGTGATGGTGGTCTCGGTCACGGTGTCGTCTTTCCTTTGGGCGTCTTCTTGCTCTTGGCCGGCCTCTGTTTGGCCGATTTCAGGGCCCTGGCCTGCTCCTGCAGGGCCACGTAATGGTGCCAGACGAGCTGGGCGGCGAGGCTGCGGTGCGGGCGCCAGGGTTCGGCGACGGCGATAAGCTGCGCCTGGGTCGGCTTCTCCACCCATCCCTTCAGCCGCTGCACGCCGAGCTGGATGGCGAGGTCCCCCACCGGCCAGATGTCCGGCCGGCCGAGCGCCATCATCAGGTAAATCTCGGCGGTCCAGCGTCCGATGCCCTTCAGCGCGATCAGGGCGGCGATGGCCTCCTCGTCGTCCATCTTGTGAATGGCGTCGAAGTCCAGCCGGCCGTCCGCAACGGTCTGGGCCAGCCCGCGGGCGTAGCCGATCTTCTGGCGCGACAGGCCGCAGGCCCGCAGATCCTCGTCGGGCAGGGCCAGGATGGCGTCGGGGGTCACCACCCCGACCATGGCCTGGAGCTTGGCCCACAGCGCCGCGGCGACCGTGGTGGACAGCTGCTGCTCGATGATCAGGCAGAGCAGGCCGGAGAAGCCGTCCGGGCGGCGGAAATCGCGCACCGTCGGGCCGCCGACGCGCAGGGACTCGGCGAAGATGGGATCGAGCGTGGAGAGATGGTCGATGGACATGGTCGAACGAAAATGGGGGATGCGCAGCGGTTGCGCATCCCCCATTTTCCGACAGGCAGGATTGAGCGCGGACGGCCTTAGGCCATCAACTCTCAGGCCACCAGCTCGATCGCGTAGTCTTCGATCACGGTGTTGGCCAGCAGCTTGGTGCACATGGCCTCGACCTCCTTGCGGGCGGCGGCCTCGTCGGTGCTCTTGAGCTGAAGCTCGATGACCTTGCCGGCGCGGACGTCCTCGACGCCGTCGAAGCCCAGCGTGTGCAGCGCGTGCGCGATGGCCTTGCCCTGGGGGTCGAGAACGCCGCGCTTGAGGGTGACGTGAACCTTCGCCTTCATCGGATGTCCGCTCGCTTGATGGTGCTGATGGGGTGGGGAAAACGGATTATTGGACGGTCTTGGGACCCTTGACGTCCACCGGGCCGCCTTCGGGCAGGATGCCGAGGCGCCGGGCGACCTCCTGGTACGCCTCCTCGACCTGACCGAGGTCCTGGCGGAAGCGGTCCTTGTCCAGCTTCTCGTTGGTCTTGATGTCCCACAGGCGGCAGTTGTCGGGGCTGATCTCGTCGGCCAGGACGATGCGCATCTCCTCGTTCTCCCACAGCCGGCCGAACTCCAGCTTGAAGTCCACCAGCCGCAGGCCGATGCCGAGGAAGAGGCCCGACAGATAGTCGTTCACGCGGAGCGACAGCGCCACCATGTCGTCGAGGTCCTGCGGAGCCGCCCAGCCGAAGGCCGTGATGTGCTCCTCGGTGACCATGGGATTGTTCAGCTCGTCGGACTTGTAATAATACTCGATGATCGAGCGCGGCAGCGGGGTCCCCTCGGGGATGCCGAAGCGCTTGGACAGCGAGCCGGCGGCGGTGTTGCGCACGACCAGCTCGATGGGGATGATCTCGACCTCGCGAACCAGCTGCTCGCGCATGTTCAGGCGGCGCACGAAGTGCGTCGGCACGCCGATTTCCGACAAACGGCTCATCAGGTACTCGGAGATGCGGTTGTTCAGCACCCCCTTGCCGGTGATGATGCCCTTCTTCTGGTTGTTGAAGGCGGTCGCGTCGTCCTTGAAGTACTGCACCAGCGTGCCCGGCTCCGGACCTTCGAACAGGACCTTCGCCTTGCCTTCGTAGATGCGCCGACGTCGTGTCATGAGAGATCGTCCAAAAACGTGTAGCCTGGACCGGCGGGGGACCGGTCCAGGGGATATGCACGAGTGATATAGCAAGCTGGCCCAGGGAACACAATGCGCGGGGTCCGCCGCCGCCCCTACCCCAACGAGACGGGTTGCCACGGCGCCTCGTGAGGGCGGCCGGCGGCGAAGTGCCAGACGGGGTCCAGGTCCGGGCGCTCCACGGCGGGGAGGGCGATCAGCGCGCTCGACACCGTGCCGAAGCCGGTCGGCAGCAGGAAGTTCATCGCCCCGCGCTCGCCCCGCTCGCCGTCCCAGATGCGGCTCGCCAGCAGTTCCGGCCAGCCGCCCCACAGGTTCCCGTCCTCGCCCCGCTCCGGATCGGGCGGTGCGGCGTGCTGGAAGAGGGGGAGATACTGGGCCTGCCGCGGGTCCTCCGCCACGTCGTCCAGATCGCTGGCGGTGATCATGTGCGCGCCTGCGGGGATCTCGATCATCTCCGGGCGGTTGCGCGGGGAGGGGCCGCGGTGGACCAGAAGCCGGGCGTCGCGGTTGTCGGCGATCAGCAGGTTGAAGGGGCGGTAGGCCCGCGTGTCGAGCTGCGCCATGGCCAGCGCCGCCTCCGCCGCGTCGGCGAAATCCAGCGCGTCGAGCACCAGTTCCCCGCGCGACCGCTTGCCGGCTTCCGGCCCCAGCGTGCCCATGCGGTTCAGCACGGCGGCGACGACCCCTTCGTCGTTCAGGCCCAGCCAGGAGCCGCCGGCCAGCTCGTCCAGTCCGGCGACGACGTTGGGGCGGTCGGGCCAATGGCGCGCCGGGGCCTTCCAGGGCCGTCCAGCCATCTCGTCGCGGTTGGCGCCCAGGATCAGGGGCCACGTTGCGTCCGGTCGTCGCAGGAGGATCACGCTGCACATGGGGAATCTTGCCTTCCGCTTCCCTCTTGGGTATGTCGCCGCACGCCGGATTCACCGATTGGCCGGTGGGTGGGGGCGATGACGACGCCCAATCCACCGGCTATATAGTCTTGTATCTGGGAGCGCAAAACCAATCCAAGGAGCCGGGTCCCATGACGACCTTCGACGAGCGCGAGAGGGCCTTCGAGAACAAGTTCCAGCACGACCAGGACCTGCTCTTCAGGATTCGTGCACGCCGCAACCGGCTGGCCGGGCTGTGGGCCGCGAGCTTGCTGGGCCTGACCGGGGGCGAGGCCGACGCCTACGTCCGTCAGGTCATCGACGCCGACATCGGCGCCACCGGTCCGCACGACGTCCGCGACCGTCTGGCCGCCGACCTGCACGCCAGGGGCGTGGACATCTCCGACCACCGCGTGGAGAAGGAGCTGGCTCGTCTGCTGGACGTCGCGCGCGTGCAGGTGCACGCGGAGTAGAGTTTTCGTGGGGGGAGGTGTTGCCCCCTCCCTAACCCTCCCCCGCTCTCGCAGGGGAGGGGAAAAAAACTCCCTTTCCCGCGAAGCGGGGTCCGACGGCCAAAGCCCCCGGACCCCTCACTCCCCGAACACGCGCTTGAACACCATGTCGACGTTCTTCGTGTGGTAGGTCATGTCGAACATCGGGGCCAGCGTCTCGCGGGAGATGTGCTTGGCCACGTCGGCGTCCGACGACAGCAGGTCGAGGAAGTTGCCGCCCTTTTCCCACACCTGCATGGCGTTGCGTTGCACCGCCTTGTAGCTGTCCTCGCGGCTCATCCCGGCCTGGGTCAGGGCCAGCAGGACGCGCTGCGAGAAGACCAGGCCGCCCAGGTCGTCCAGGTTCTTCTGCATGCGCTCCGGATAGACCACCAGCTTGTCCATCATGCCGGTCAGGCGGGCCAGCGCGAAGTCCAGCGTCACCGTGGCGTCGGGGCCGAACATGCGCTCGACCGAGCTGTGGGAGATGTCGCGCTCGTGCCACAGGGCGACGTTCTCCAGCGCCGGGACGACGGCGGCGCGGACGATGCGCGCCAGACCGGTCAGATTCTCCGACAGCACCGGGTTGCGCTTGTGCGGCATCGCCGAGGAGCCCTTCTGGCCCGGATGGAAATACTCCTCCGCCTCGCGCACCTCGGTGCGCTGCAGGTGGCGGATCTCCACGGCCAGATTCTCGATCGACGAGGCGATGACGCCGAGCACCGAGAAGTAGAAAGCGTGACGGTCGCGCGGGATGACCTGGGTGGACACCGGCTCCGGCGTCAGCCCCATCTTGGCGGCGACGTGCTGCTCGACCCGCGGGTCGATGTTGGCGAAGGTGCCGACGGCGCCGGAGATGGCGCAGGTGGCGATGTCGGCGCGCGCCTGGACCAGACGCTCGCGCCCGCGGGCGAAGGCGGCGTAATGGCCGGCCAGCTTCAGGCCGAAGGTCGTCGGCTCGGCGTGGATGCCGTGGCTGCGCCCGATGGTGACGGTGTCCTTGTGCTCGTAGGCGCGGCGCTTCAGCACAGCCAGCAGCTTGTCCATGTCGTCGAGCAGCAGGTCGGCGGCCTGGGTCATCTGCACGGCGAGGCAGGTGTCCAGCACGTCCGACGAGGTCATGCCCTGGTGGACGAAGCGCGCCTCCGGCCCGACATGCTCGGCGAGGTTGGTCAGGAAGGCGATGACGTCGTGGCGGGTCTCCCGCTCGATCTCGTCGATGCGGTCGATCTCCCACTTGCCGCGCTCCCACACGGCGGCGGCCGCCTCCTTCGGGATGACCCCCAGCTCCGCCTGCGCGTCGCAGGCGTGCGCCTCGATCTCGAACCAGATGCGGAACCGGTTCTCCGGCTCCCAGATGCGGGCCATTTCGGGGCGGGTGTAGCGGGGGATCATCGGACTCTCCGGGGGTGGCGGACCTGAACGCTTCGGCGGCGGGCGGGGGATGCGTTTGGGCCATTGCCATGGCGGAAACCGCCCCCTGTTGCCCGCGCGCGGGACCATAACCGCGCCGGACGGCGCTGCAAAGCCCCTTCACAGCCCCGGTGGACACGGGATGCGCGTCATAAGGTTTTCGAGGGCAGGCTTGTCTTCCCGGAAAAATCGCAAAGACTGGCGATTCGTCGCGCCGGTTTCCTCACCTTGAACTTGCCGAGTCCCCGCCACGCGCACTAATGATCTACTCTGTTCGCCGCGGACGGGTTAAGCCGGGCGTGGTTCCAGGAGGGCTTTCCTTGTCCGATCCGATCGCCGAGTTGATGCGCGAGCCGTCCCGGACTTCGGACGAAAGGCGCCTTTACCGCCTGCAGTTCCTGGCGTCCCTGTTTCTGATTGCGGCGGTGGTGGGGGGCTTGGGCGCCTACTTCATCTGGCAGCACCGGCTGGATTTCGAAGCCGACCTGAAGCAGACCGAAGCCCGCTACCTGGAAGTGCAGCGCCAGACCCTGCAGGAGGAGCTGGAGAACGCCCGCTCCTACCTCGCCTACATGCGGTCACGCACCGAACCGCTGCTGCGCGCCGAGCTGCGCGCCAAGGTGGACGAGGCCTATGGCATCGCCTGGACCATCTACGAGCGCGAGAAGGAGTATCTGCCCGAGGAGTCGATCCGGCAATCGATCAAGGAGACGCTGCGGCCCCTGCGCTTCTTCGGCGGGCGCGGCTACTACTTCATCGACGACATGCAGGGCACCTGCGTGCTGCTGCCCACCGCCCCCCAGCGGGAGGGCAGCTCGCTGCTCGACAACCGCGACGACCAGGGGCGCCCGATCATGCGCAACCTGATCCGCGCCGTGGACGATCCGGAGATGCAGGGCTTCACCCGCTACCGCTGGTACGCGCCAAGCAACCCGCACAGCATGTCCGACAAGTTCGCCTATGTCCGCCGCTTCGAGCCGTTCAACTGGCTGATCGGCACCGGCGACTATGTCGGGGCGGTGGAGGAGAAGCTCCAGCGCGAGACGCTGGAGCGGCTGCGCGCCCGGCGGTTCGGGGATTCGGGTTTCATCGCGGTGCTGCGGGAGGATGGCGAGGTGCTGCTCTCCCCGACCTCCCCGGCGGCGGAGGGCAAGAACGCCGGCGACCTGCCCTGGGAGACAGAGCGGGATCTGGTCAGCCGCCTGCTGGAGGCCGGTCTGACGGGCGGGGGGGAACTGCGCTTCGACTGGGTGCATCCGGTCACCGGGCGCCCGGCGCCGAAACTGTCCTACGCCACGGCGCCGGACGTCTGGGGGTGGGTGCTGGTCGCCGGCTTCTACACCGACGATATCGATTCCGTGCTGGCGCAGCGGCGGGCCGAGATCAGCGCCGGCATGAAGAAGCGCATCCTGACCACGCTGACGGTGCTGGCGCTGGCGCTGGGCGCCTCGGCCTGGGTGTCCTGGCTGGTCACCGGCTGGGTCCGCCGCATCGTCCGCGGCTACCAGTCCAACATGCGGGAGAGCGACAGCATGCTGCGCGAGCGGGCGCGGCAGCTCTACCTCGCCAACTTTTTCGTGGACCATGTGTCCGAGATCGTCGTGCTGGCGGATGCGGAGCTGCGCATCGCCTACGTCAACCCCTTCGGCTGCGACGCGCTGGGCGCCCCGCTGGCCGGGCTGGCCGGCACGCACGCCGACCTTCTGGAACGCTTCCGCGACGAGGCGTCCGAGGCGTCGGCCCATTACGAGACGCTGTACCACACCCGCGGCGGGCGCGCGCTGGAGCTGGAGGTGACGGCGAGCCGCGTCACCTACGAAGGCGACGCCTACTACTGCGCCATCGCCCGCGACATCTCGGAGCGCAAGCGCGCGGAGTGGGAGCTGCGGCTGTCCGCCAAGGTGTTCGACAACGCCGCCGAAGGCATGGTCGTCACCAACGAGAAGAACCGCATTGTCGCGGTCAACGACGCCTTCTGCCGCATCACCGGCTACAGCCGCGAGGAGGTGATCGGCGGCGATCCGGCCATGCTCTCCTCGGGCCGGCAGGACGGCGCCTTCTACGCCGCGATGTGGGTGAAGCTGAAGGAGGAGGGCCACTGGTCCGGCGAAATCTGGAACAAGCGCAAGTCCGGCGAGGTCTATCCGGAATGGCTCAGCATCCAGATGGTGCGCAACGAGGCGGGGGAGGCCGTCAACTACATCGCCGCCTTCTCCGACATCACTGAGAAGCGCGCCCAGGAGGAGCGCATCCGGCATCTGGCGCAGTATGATTTCCTGACCGACCTGCCCAACCGCTTCCTGCTGCGCGACCGGCTGGAGCGCGCGATGCTCGCCGCCGACCGGCACGGCACCAAGGTGGGGCTGCTGTTCGTCGATCTCGACCGCTTCAAGACCATCAACGACAGCCTGGGGCACGGCGTCGGCGACCGGCTGCTGCGTGCGGTGGGGGCGCGGCTGCTGGGGACGGTGCGGGCCAGCGACACCGTCAGCCGCCAGGGCGGCGACGAGTTCGTCATCCTCGTCAACGACCTGGACGGTCCCGACGCGGCCTGTTCGGTGGCCCGCAAGGTGCTGCGGGCGATGACCGAATCCTTCCCGGTGGACGGGCACGAGCTGCAAATCTCCCCGTCCATCGGCATCGCGCTCTATCCCGACGACGCGACCACCATCGACGCGCTTCTGAAATGCGCGGACATGGCGATGTACGCCGCCAAGGAGGCGGGGCGCGCCAACCACCAGTTCTTCACGCCGGAGCTGAACAAGCGGGCGTCGGAGCGGATGTGGTTGGAAAGCAACCTGCGCCACGCCCTGGCCGACAACGAGCTGGAGCTGCATTTCCAGCCGCAGTTTGCGGTGGACGGCCGCCGTCTGGTGGGGGCGGAGGGGCTGCTGCGCTGGCGCCGACGCGACGGCACGATGATCCCGCCTGGCCAGTTCATCCCGGTGGCCGAGGACACCGGCCTGATCCAGCCGATCGGCGACTGGGTGCTGGGCGAGGCCTGCCGCCGCGCTGCCGACCTGCTCGCCCGCGGCCATCCGCTTCTCATCGCCATCAACCTGTCGGCGGTGCAACTGCGCCGCCCCGGTCTGGCCGACCGCGTGGCCTTCTGGCTGGACGCCTACAAGGTGCCGGCCCGCTGCCTGGAACTGGAGGTGACCGAAAGCGTCCTGATGGACGAGTCCGACATGGTGAGCGGCACCTTCGCCCGGCTGCGCGAGATGGGGGTGGCGCTGGCCATCGACGATTTCGGCACCGGCTATTCCAGCCTCAGCTATCTGAAGCGCTTCCGCGTCGACAAGCTGAAGATCGACCGCTCCTTCGTGACCAGCCTGACCGACGGCTCCGATGGCGGTGCCATCGCCGAGGCGATCATCGGCATGGCGCGCTCGCTGCGCATGCAGACACTGGCCGAGGGGGTGGAGACGGAGGAGCAGTTCGGCGGGCTCGCGCGGCTGGGCTGCGACCAGATCCAGGGCTATCTGCTGGGCCGCCCCATGCCCTACGACGATTTCGTGGCCTTCATCGCCCGTCACGCCGACGCCCCCGAAGCGGTGGGGGAGACGGTCGGCTGACGGGCGATGCGCCACGAAGCCGGCCTTACGCTCCCAGCACGCTGCGGTCGTTCTTGGCGACCAGCGCCTGGAAATAGGGGCCGAGCTTGGCGTCGTCGAGGCCGAAGGCCTGCTGGAAGCGCGCGATCAGGTCACGCTCGCCCTGTTCGGCTTGGCCGTCGGCCATGGCGCTGTCGATCATGTTCAGCAGGATGCACAGCCGCTGCTGTTCGTTCAGGTTCGGCGTGGCGGCGGCCAGGAAGGCGTCGGGCGGGGTGCTGCGCGCGTACTTGAAGCAGCGGTCCAGCTCCTCGCGCGTGGCGCTGCGGCCCATCACCGACAGCAGATGGCCGACCTCCTCCGGGTCCAGCTCGCCGTCCGCGCCCATGCAGTAGATCAGCGAGACGACCAGCGTCCGGCGGGGGGTGAGATCCAGCGGCGCCGATCCCTTGAACATGTCGAAAAGGCCCATGGTGCTACCTCTGTGGTGACGAACGCCGCACATATGGGGGCGCCGGTCGGGCCAACAAGATGGGACTGCAGAACAGGGTTGCGGCTACAGCAATCCTTGGGCTTTGAAGCTGACATGCTTGCCCTTGCCGACGATGATGTGATCGTGGACCGCGATGCCCAGGCTGTGGGCGGCGCGCAGAATCTCCTTGGTCATCTCCACGTCGGCGCGGCTGGGGGTGGGGTCGCCGGAGGGGTGGTTGTGCACCAGGATGATGGCGCTGGCCGACAGCTCCAGCGCGCGCCGCACCACCTCGCGCGGGTAGACCGGGGTGTGGTCCACCGTGCCGGTCTGCTGCACCTCGTCGGCGATCAGCTTGTTCTTGCGGTCGAGGAAGAGCAGGCGGAACTGCTCCATCGGCTGGTGGGCCATGGCGGCGGTGCAGTAATCCAGCAGCGACTGCCAGTTGGCCAGCACGGGCCGGTCCATCACCCGCTGACGCATTCCGCGCAGCGCCGCCGCCCCGACCGCCCGCAGCATTGCGACGGCCTTGTCGGAGGCCAGCGAGACCTCCCCCACGCAATAGCCGCGCAGGCGAGGCGGCGGGGCGTTGACGACGCTCCAGAGGTCGCCGAAATCGCGGATCAGCGCCTTGGCCAGCGGCTTCACGTCGCGGCGCGGGTTGACCGCGAACAGGATCATCTCCAGCAGCTCGTAATCCTGCAGCGCGTCCGGCCCGCCATCGAGGAAGCGGGTGTAGAGACGCTGGCGGTGGCCCTTGTGATGGGTCTCCTCCACGGAGACGTCAGAGGGCGGCTCCAGCCCGGGAAGCCGCTGAGCCTCCTCCGCATCCCCCGATCGCTTCGCGCTGTTCCGTCCCGCCATCCCGACGCCACCATACGAGTGTGTGCGTCGGGACTATACCTCTTCCGCGCGAAAATCACACGGCTGCGGTCGCTTCCTCGGCCGGGACGGCGTAGGGGGGCTTGTGGAAGCCGGCGGGGGACAGGGTGAAGATCTCGCAGCCGTCCTTGGTCACGCCGATGGAATGCTCGAACTGGGCGGACAGCGACTTGTCCTTGGTCACCGCGGTCCAGCCGTCGCCGAGGATCTTCACGTCGTAGCGGCCGGCATTGATCATCGGCTCGATGGTGAAGATCATGCCCTCGCGCAGGACGGCGCCGGTGCCAGGGTTGCCGAAATGCAGGACCGACGGCGGCTCGTGGAAGACGCGGCCCAGCCCGTGGCCGCAGAAGTCGCGGACGACCGAGTAGCGGTGGCCTTCCGCGAAGGTCTGGATGGCGTGGCCGACGTCGCCCAGTGTGGCGCCCGGCTTCACCTGATTGATGCCGATCATCAGCGCGTCGTAGGTGACGTCCACCAGCTTCTTCGCCTTCACGCCGACGTCGCCGCACAGATACATGCGGCTGCTGTCGCCGTACCAGCCGTCGAGGATGGGCGTGACGTCGATGTTCAGGATGTCGCCGTTCTGCAGCCGCTTGTCGCCGGGGATGCCGTGGCAGACCACATGGTTGACGGAGATGCAGTTGGCCTTCGGGAAGCCGCGGTAGCCGAGCGGGGCCGGGACGCCGCCATGGTCGCGGATGTATTGCTCCAGCAGCCGGTCCAGCTCGCCGGTGGTGACGCCGGGCTGGACGTAGGGCGTGATGAAATCGAGCGTGGCCGCGGCCAGCCGTCCGGCCTTGCGCATGCCCTCGAAATCCTCCGGCCCATGAATCCGGATGCGATGGGAATCGAGGTCGTCGTGGTCCAAGAGAATCGTCCCCTACAGATCAGGTCCCAGGAAAACCCGCCGGCAGGCCCGGCGGTGAACACGTATCGCGGTCAATCCGTGCGGATCGGCAGCGGCCGTTCCAGTTCGATCGCCTGCGGGGTGATCCTACAGGACCAGCACACGGCTTCCACCCCCGATTCGAACGCGAGGCGCAATCCGGCGGCGTAGGCAGGGTCGATGTCGGCGGCGACTCGGAAGTAGGCGCAGTCGGCGCGCTGCACAAGGTAGACCATGACCGCCCGCGCGCCCTGGCGGACCATCTCGGCCATCTCCACCAGATGCTTGGCGCCGCGGGCGGTCACGCAGTCCGGGAACTCCGCGGCCTGCCCGTCGCCCTGCGCGGGGCGGCGCAGATGGACGTTCTTGACCTCGACATAGGCCGGCGGCCGGGCCTCGTCCTCCAGCAGGATGTCGATGCGGGAGTTGCGCCCGTACTTCACCTCGCGGCGCAGCCGGGCGTAGCCGGCCAGTTCCGGGATGGTGCCGGAGGCGATGGCGGCGGCGACCAGCCCGTTGGGATGCGACGTGTTGACGCCGACGAGGCAGGGGGCGTCCGGATCGTCCAGCGCCTCGACCAGCTCCAGCGTATGGGCGAGCTTGCGCTTGGGGTTGTCCGACCGTGACAGCCAGACGGCGGAGCCGGGGGCGTCCACCCCGATCATGCTGCCCGAGTTCGGCACATGGGCGGTGACCAGGGCGCCGTCGAGGTCCACGTCGGCGAGGAACCGCTTGTAGCGGCGGACGAGGCGGCCTTGCAGGAGGGGGGTGGGGAAGCGCATCTTGGGCTCTAGGTTAAAGCGCGCCCCCGCCGTCCGGCAAGCCCGCCGGTCCCGCCCTCCCCGCACCAACCGAGAACGGAGCCGACTCCGCATGTCCTCGCCCGCCTCCTCCGCCACGCCGAACCCGACCGCCGCCGTCCTCGTCATCGGCAATGAGATCCTGTCGGGCCGCACCAAGGACGCCAACCTGCCGCACATCGCGGAGAAGCTGGCCGGCATCGGCGTCCGTCTGCGCGAGGCGCGCGTCGTCCCGGACGTGGAGGAGGAGATCATTACGGCGCTGGACGCCCTGCGCGGCCGCTACGGCTACGTCTTCACCACGGGCGGCATCGGGCCGACCCACGACGACATCACCTCGGCCTGCGTCGCCAAGGCCTTCGGCGTGCCGCTGGAGCGCAACGCCGAGGCCGTGGCTAGGCTGGAGCGCCATTACGGTGACCCGTCGAAGCTGAACGAGGCGCGGCTGCGCATGGCCAACATCCCGGCGGGGGCGTCGCTGATCGACAACCCGATCAGCGCCGCGCCGGGCTTCCGCATCGGCAACGTCTTCGTCATGGCGGGCGTGCCCAACATCATGCAGGCGATGCTCGACGGCGTCCTGCCGCAGCTGGAGGGCGGGCCGGGCCTGCACGCCCGCACGGTGGCCTGCGAACTGGCCGAGGGGCAGATCGCCGCGGACCTCGGCGCCCTGCAGGACCGCTACGCGGACCTGGAAATCGGCAGCTATCCCTATTTCCGCAACGGTTTCTTCGGCGTCAGCCTCGTGCTGCGGGGCACGGACGAGACCCGCGTGGTGGCGGCCACGGAGGAGCTGGCGGGCATCGTCCTGCGCTTGGGCGGTACGCCGAACGTCACGGTGGGGACCAAAGGCTAGAGAGGTCTCTAGGACGCCAAGCCATCCTTGGTCATATTGTCGCCGCCTTGGGTAATTCTATGTTGAGGACTGGGACGTGACGGTCATGAAAAGTCGTGCCATGAAACCCTTCGAAAAAGCGGCGATCCTGTTCTTGCTGAAGCATCTGGCGTCCGGCGTGGCCGGGGCTGTTGTCTTGGCGACCGGCCTTCTGATTCTCGACGTCGCCAATCTGGCGACCCTGATGGGAAACAGCGATCACGGCATTATTGCCGCGATCATGCTGTATGCCAGCCTCATCCTCACCTTCGGCAGCGTGGCGATGGGCATCGGCATCATGACCCTGAACGAGGACACGCGGCCCTGACCGGCGCCGGATGAACGCTGCCCGGTCGAGACCCGGCTGGGCCTGGACCGTTCAGAACGGCCCGAAGCTGTCGTACGCCCAGACCAGCGCCACGATGGCGGCGACCCAGACCGCCGCGTAGGGCAGCCAAGTGTTGCGGTTGCGCCGCAAGGCCGCCGGGACGACCAGCACGGCGACCATCAGCACGCTCACCACACCCAGCCAGTTGATCGATTCCAAACTCACCTCCCTTGAACGCCAGGGTTGCGGGGATTTTTGCGTGTCCGGCGCTTGAAACGCGCTCAATCCTTGACCAAACGCCCGCCGATTGTCTAAGTCAATCCAGCGGAACGGTGGGCTGCATACAATGATATGCAACTCCGGCGGGCGGGGGCAACCCGTTCTCCGAGCCGATCCGCGACGGTGCGCGGGCGTGGCGGAATCGGTAGACGCAAAGGACTTAAAATCCTTCGCTTAGGCATGCGGGTTCGAGTCCCGCCGCCCGCACCACAAATCCAACGATGACGATGTTCGGGAACTCGCGCCGAAGGGGCGCGGGACCAACCGGTGGCGGACTGGTGGTCGGCCCGCGTCAGGTTCCCGTGAGCATTGTTGTTCTTCACGAGCATTTGCAGAACCGGCATTCGGAACTTCAAAAGTTACAAGAAAATATGGATCATGATCGCCGAAGGGAGAAATATATCTGTCATCAGGCATCCATAATTTTTTGTAATTCAAAGTCCACCAGCCTGTCTCTCTGGAATCGTTTTTGATATTCACTCGCAATTGCGATGACTGATTTGGTGTGGTGCGGAGAATTTGTTTTGTCGACTGCCGTTCATCCGGTTGCCAAGGCTCCACAAATGGGGCATGGTCATTCCAGAAACGTCGCAATTCGACAAACAAACCGCATGGAGGCAGGACGTGAAGGGCGATCCGCAGGTCATCACCCATTTGAACAAGATCCTGACCAACGAGCTGACGGCGATTAACCAGTACTTCCTGCATGCCCGCATGTTGAAGAACTGGGGCCTGAAGCGCATTGCGCACAAGATCTACGTAGAATCCATCGACGAGATGAAGCACGCCGACAAGATGATCGAGCGCATCCTGTTCCTGGAAGGTCTCCCCAACCTTCAGGATCTGGGCAAGCTGATGATCGGTGAGGACGTGCCGGAAATGCTCGGCAACGATCTGAAGGTGGAGCACAAGGCCCGCACCGACCTGATCGATGCCATCACCCTGTGCGAGCAGGTCCGCGACTACGAGACGCGCGCGCAGCTCACCGAGTTGCTGGACGACACCGAGGAACACATCGACTGGATCGAGACGCAGCTCGACCTGATCCAGCGCGTGGGCATCGTCGCCTACCAGCAGGAGCAGATCTACGGCGAGAGCTGAGCGCTCGAAGCCGCTCGGAACCGGTCGGAGGGGGCGTGGCCACAGGCTGTGCCCCCTCGGCGTGTCCTCCTTTTGCGCAGGGCCACGGCGTCGGTCCGGCAACGCCTTGTTAACCATGTTCTCGTAGCTTGCGGGTTTCCGCTTCTGTTTGTACGGGAACCGCCATCATGCTCCCAAACACGTCCTTGCAGGTTGACGACCTGACACCGGAGGAGACCGCTGCCGTCGCGCACGCCTATCTGGCGGCGCTGGATGAGAGCGATCTGGATCAGGGCGATCATGAAAGCGCCTTCGACCGGGCGCTGGAGACGTTGCGTGGTTGCCGTCCCGGCCTGCCGCTGAACGTCGCCGCGGCGGAGCTGGAATTGCTGCTGGCCTCCCTGCCGGCCGCCGTGTCCCCAGGCGTGTCCCCGGCGCAGGAGCCCGCCCTGGCGTAAGGCGCGCCCGGCCGTCCTTCCCCGGTTCAGAGCCCAGTCTGCGGCTTGCCGGTGTCGGCCGTCTTGGTCACGCCGGGGTCGATGAGGGGCTGCAGCGCCGGGGCGATGCTCTTCAGCAGCTGGGCGGGCAGGGCGCTGGTGAAGCGGTAGTTGTCGGCCTCCGGACCGTGGACGAAGGCGGTCATGGTGCCGAAGAAGCGGTCGCCGATGTAGAAGGCGAAGGTCGCCGTCCGGTTCACCGCCCGCGATTCGATCAGGTGCCCGCCGGGGCCATAGCGGTCCAGCCGGTGGTCGCCCGTGCCGGTCTTGCCGCCGATCGGGATGACCGCGCCCGAGGAGTCCTTGAAGGAGCCCCAGACGCGCTTGGCCGTGCCGTTCTGCGCCACGTCCATCAGCGCCTTGCGCAGGGTGGCCGCGACCTCCGCCTTCATCACGCGCTGGCCGCGCAGCTCGCCCAGGCCGACGACGGCCTCGTAGGGCGTACCGGCGGCGAAATGCAGCTTGCGCACGCGCACGGTCGGCTGGCGCACCCCGTCGTTCTGGATGATGCCGACCAGCTCGGCCAGCGCCGCCGGGCGGTCGGCGGAGCTGCCGATGGCGGTGGCGAAGGACGGGACGAGCGTTTCGAAGGGGTAGCCCAGCTTGCGCCACTGCTCGGTGATGCGCTGGAAGGCTTCCTCCTCCAGCCCGATGCGGATGCGGGTGTTCTGGGCCGACTGGCCCTTCTTGAACAGCCAACGGTAGCTTTCCTGGCGCTCCTGCACGCTGGCCTCCAGCACCTCCTGCCGCTTGGCGTCGGGGCGCTTCTGCAGATAGGAGACCAGCCACAGCTCCAGCGGATGGACGCGGGCCAGATAGCCGAGGTCGTTCAGCGGGAACTTGTCCGGCCCGTATTTGCCGTAGAGCGACGCGATGTCCCCGTCGTCCAGCTTGGCGTCGGGCAGGCGGGCGCGCAGGAAGGCGCCGAACTCCTTCACCCCGGCTTGCGGGCGCACGGTGCGGAAGATCACCGACAGGCGGTGCGGCATCGGCCGCGACCGGGCCGCCAGCATGTTCAGCATCGCGTCCGGCGTGTGCTTCCGGTAGCTGTTGTAGAAGCGGTTCAGGAAGTCGCTGCCTTCCTTGTCGGCGAAGCGGGCGAGGTAGGCTTGGCGGGCGGGATGGTCGGGGTTGTGCAGGATGTCGGTGCTGTCGTCGCCGCCTTCGGACAGATAGAACTGCACGACGTCGCGCATCATGCGGATGAAGGGCAGGTTGACCGAATTGCGCAGCGACTCGGTCACGCTCAGGATGCTGCCGTTGTCCCGCGGGTTGAAGTTCACGAAGCTGTGCAGCCCGCCGCCGGTGAAGAAGGCCTCGCCGGGGTTCGCCGAGTAGCGGCGCTCCATGGCGGCGTCGAGCATGGCGCTCAATCCACGGTTGCTGGAGGTCGCCAGCCAGTTCGCCGCCCAGCGCGTCAGGTTGTCGGATGCCTCCTCCTCCACGTCGGCGAGGAAGTCCTTGGGCAGGTGGGCGTAGCGGGTGTGCAGTTCCGCCACGATCTCCAGGTAGGTCGCCAGCGTGCGCAGCTTCGCCGTGGAGCCGAGGTCGAGCTTGGCGCCCTCGTTGATGTCCAGCGGCTGGTCGAGGTTGTCGGCCTGGACGCGCAGGTAGTTGGCGTCCGGCCCGCGCTCGTACAGCGTGATCGAGTAGATGATCTTGGACAGGTCGCTGCCCTTGGTGTCGAGCAGCCGTTCGCCGGTCAGCCCCATCTGCGCGGCGAAGGCCGGGTCGCCCAGCTTCCCCAGAACCTCCACCACGCGCTGCTGCGCCGGGGCGTCAAGCGTCGATTCGGCGGTCAGGTCGATGCGGTCGAGCTGGTAGAGGCT
Organism: Azospirillum argentinense; assembly: GCF_000632475.1. Taxonomy (NCBI): domain Bacteria; kingdom Pseudomonadati; phylum Pseudomonadota; class Alphaproteobacteria; order Rhodospirillales; family Azospirillaceae; genus Azospirillum; species Azospirillum argentinense. The sequence goes on along the minus strand of NZ_CP007793.1, from coordinate 2,301,098 downwards.
GGACACGCCGAGCATGGAGAGAAGCCGGGCGCGGATGGCGTTGGGGGCCTTCTGCTCCACGAAATTGGCGGTCTGGGCCTGCGGCGGGTCCTCGCGGAACTTCAGCGTCAGGCCGAGCGCCGCGTCGCGCAGCGCGGTGTCGATGACGCCCGCGCCGTGCAGCACGCGCAGATGGCTGTCGGCCAGCCGCTCCAGCGCCTGTCGGTCCTGGATCAAATAGTAGGAGGGGCGGCGCTGGGCGAGCAGAAGGCTCAGCACCTGCTTGTAGGCCAGCGCCTTCAATTGCAGGGCGCGGGCGTCGGCGGGCTCCTCCGACAGCACCTTCTCGGCCATGGCGAGGTCGGTGCCGAACCAGGCCCACAGCCCGTCGCCCAGCCCGTTCACCTCGCCGAAGCCGGGGCGCCCGGTCAGCGGGGTGGAGTTCAGATAGTCGATCAGGATGCGGCGGCGGTGGGCACCGGTGTCCTCGCCGTCCAGATAGGCGCGCGTGCTGGCCGAGATCATCTGGCGCAGCTTCTCCGTGGCGCCGCTGGTCTGGCCGTCGGGAGAGTGGCGGTACTTCTCGATCTGGGTCGCCAGGGTCGAGCCCCCGGGGGAGCGCTGGCCGGGCTTGACCCACTGCACCGGCAGCATCGCCACGGCGCCGGCGAAGCGGTCCCACTCCACGGCGGGGTTGCGGCGCGGCTCGTCGGTGTTCAGCAACTCGCGGTTCTCGATGAACAGCAGCGTGGCGGCGACCAGCGGCGGCACATCCTCGAACTTGGCGAAAACCCGCTCCGGGTAGCGGGCGGAGAACAGCGCGGTGCCGTTGCGGTCGAGCAGGGTCAAGCCGGCGCGCGTCTTCTCATGGTAGATCGGGAAGCCGCCGGCGGCCATGAACTGGTCGAGCGTCGGCGACAGATGCGCCTGCATCTCCACCGCGTACATGTCCGAGGTCAGCGAGCGCAGATAGCCGGGCAGCCCGACATAGCCCATCCGCTCGTTGTAGGGACCCTGGGTGGGGTGACGCGCGGCGGGGTTCGGCCCCTCGCTCAGCGTGTAGGTCATGTCCTTGGCGTAGCCGGCGAGCAGGCGGGCCTGCAACCGCGACGTGCGCATTTCTTCCTGCGCCAGAAGGGCGCCGCCGCCCAGCGTCGCCGCCAGCGTCACACCCCAGATCGCGCGTCGCACCCACAACCGTGTCATGTCCGGCTCCAGCCATGACCGCGGGGCAAGACCCGCGAATTGGTTAAAATGCTCGGTAAAATGGCCGAGCGATATGGCCGGAATGTAGAGGCGCCTTGGTTAACAACCGGTGTAATCCCTCGCCCTTCGAGGGTGCGAGTCTGCCCCGAAATCGGTGTAACTCAAAATCGTAGAGGACCGTTGCGCCGGCGCCACGAATGCGCCCAACGGTTGTGTGGTTAAGAAGCGCGACCGTGCGCCGCCACGAAATCCGTTAACGCCGCGCGCAGGCGGGCGACCACGCCGGACCAGTCGCCGGAGCGGTCCTGGCCGAACACGCGCATGGTCGGGTACCAGGGATTCGCCTCCCGGTTGCCCAGCCAGCGCCAGCAGGCGTCGGCGCGCGACAGCGTCCAGGTCGGCCGTCCCAACCCGCCCGCAAGGTGGCAGACGGAGGTGTCCACCGTGATGACGAGGTCCAGCGTCTCGGCCAGCGCCGCCGTGTCGGCGAAGTCGCGGACGCCAGCCATGGGGTTCTCGATGTCCATCCCCGCCGGGGCCTCGACGAGCTGCGCCGCGCCCGGCCCCATCTGGAGGCTGACGAAGCGCACCCCCGGCACATCGGCCAGGGGGGCCAGGGCGGCCAGCGGCAGGCTGCGCCGCCGGTCGATCGGGCTGGCCACCCCGCGCACCGTGCGCGGCGACCCGGCCCAGACGAGCCCGACCCGCGTCCGCCCGTCCGCCGGCACCCGCGCGCGCCACGCCGCGACGTCGGCGGGATCGGCGCGCAGATAGGGCATCGCGGCCGGGATGCTGTCCAGATCCGTCCCGAAGGCGCGGGGCAGGCTCATCATCGGGATGTGCAGGTCGAAGGCCGGAAGCTCGTCACCCCAGGCGATGGCGGCGGTCACGCCGTCCACCCGTGCCATCAGCCGCACCAGGGCGGGGGAGCAGCCGACGATCACCCGCGCCCCCCGCGCGGCCAGCAGCGGCGCGTAGCGGACGAATTGCAGCGTGTCGCCGAGTCCCTGCTCGGCGTAGAGCAGGATGGTCCGGCCCGCCACATTCTCCGCACCCGTCCATTGCGGCTGGGGGAAGCTGCGGTGCACGGGGTCGAGTTGCCGGGTTTCCCACCGCCACTCGAACTCCTCCCACCCCTCGCGGAGTTGGCCGGAGGCGAGCAGGGCGACGGCGAGCGCCAGATGGGCCTCGGCGTCGGCGGGGGCGAGACGGATGGCCTCCCGCCCGACGGCGACGGCCTCGTCGCGGCGGCCTTCATGCAGCAGAAGGGACAGGCGGTTGCGGTGGAAGGCGGCCCGCTGCGGGGCGATGCGCGTGGCGCGCGCGCACTGGCGCAAGGCCTCCGCGACACGGAGGGTCTGTTCCAGCAGCGGCGCCATGTTGCCGTAGGCGTCGGCGTTGCCGGGGTCCAGCGCCACGGCCCGGCGTCCGGCCCGCTCCGCCTCGTCGAAACGGCCCAGCGTGACCAGGAGATGGACGAGGTTGGTCTGCGCCTCGGCCAGCGTGGGATCGAGCCGCAGCGCCTCGGTCAGCGCCGCCACGGCGCCCTCCGGGTCGCCCGTCTGAGCCAGCGCGGCGCCGAGCATGCGGTGCGCCTCGGCCCGCTGCGGGGCGAGGGCGCGCGCCTTGCGGAAGGCGTCGGTGGCGCCGGCCCAGTCGGCGGCGGCGTAGAGCAGCAGGCCGGCCCGCTCGAACGCCTCGGCCAGCGGCTCGCTGTCGGTGGCGGCGCTGGCCGTCAGGGCGCGGGTCAGGGCGCGGAAGGCGGCGGGACCGTCACCGGTCTCGATCAGGGCGCCGCCCAGGGCGAACCAGTCACCAGCGCCGTCGGGTTGCAGGGCAAGGACGCAGCGGAAGGCGGCGGCGGCCTGCGCCGCTCCGTTCGTCGTGCCCAGCGCCATCAGCGCCTTGCCGAGATTGCCGTGGATGTCGGCGGCGAGCGGCAGGAGGGCCGCCGCCTTGCCGATCATCGCCACCCCGTCTGCCACCGCGCCGGTCTGGGCCGCCAGCAGCCCGGCGAAATGCAGGGCGTGGGGGTTGTCCGGGTCCGCCTCCAGGATGCGGCCGTAGAGCAGCCGTGCCTCCTCCAGCCGCCCGGACAGATGATGGTCGAGCGCGAGGTTGAGGGCTTCGGCGACGGTGGCCATGGGCGGGGCCTTCTGTGGTGGGGAGCTATGCCCCCAGCAGTTCCTTCGCCTTGGCGGCGAGGTCGGCCAGTGGGACTTCGACCTGCTCGCCCTTCACCAGATGCTTCAGCGTTGCCGTGCCGCGGGCCTTCTCGTCGGAGCCCATCAGGACGACCAGCGGGATGCCCGCCTTGTCGGCGTACTTCATCTGCTTGGCAAGCTTGCCGCCGTCGAGCTGGATTTCCGTGTTGATGCCCGCCGACCGCAGCGCCGTCGCGAGGCCATAATAGTCGGCGGACAGGGCCGGGTCCATTTGCGTCACCAGGACCTGGGCGGTGGCGCCGCCGTCCTTGATGATGCCGGCTTCCATCAGCTGGTAGAACAGCCGCGTCGCGCCGATGGAGATGCCCACCCCCGGCAGCTTCGACTTGGTGTAGTGGCTGGCGAGGTTGTCGTAGCGCCCGCCGGAGCACACGCTGCCGATCCCCGGATGGTCGTTCAGGAAGGTCTCGTAAACCGTGCCGGTGTAGTAGTCGAGGCCGCGCGCGATGGCGAGGTTGATGCGCACCACGCCGTCCGGCACCTGGAGGGCCTTCAGCCCCTGGATGACGGTGGTCAGCTCCGCGACGCCCTGGCGGAAGGTTTCGTTCTCGATGCCCAGCGCGCCCAGCGCGGCGAGCGTCTCCTCGTTCGTGCCCTTGGCGTCGATCAGGGACAGGATCTTTTCCGCGGCGTCGGCGGCCATGCCGAGGCCGGTCAGGCTGTCGCGCACCTTGTCACGGCCGATCTTGTCCAGCTTGTCGATCTCGCGCAGGACCAGGACGCGCTTCTCCGCGTCGTCCACGCCCAGCCCGTCGAGCAGGCCGAGCAGGACCTTGCGGTTGTTCACGTTGATGGTGAAGCCGCCGAAGTCCAGCTCGCTGAAGACGTGGTAGATGACCGCCGGGATCTCCGCGTCGTAATGCGCGGACAGGCTGTCCTTGCCGATCACGTCGATGTCGCACTGGTAGAATTCGCGGAAGCGCCCGCGCTGCGCCCGCTCCCCGCGGTAGACGCGCTGGATCTGGTAGCGGCGGAAGGGGAAGGCGAGATCGCGCTCATGCTCCGCCACGTAGCGGGCGAGCGGCACCGTCAGGTCGAAGCGCAGCGCGATGTCCGGCTTGTTGCCCTGCTGGAGGGCGCCGGTGGACTGCACGAAATAGACCTGCTTCTCGGTCTCGCCGCCGGACTTGGTCAGCAGGGTGTCCACCGTCTCGAACACCGGGGTTTCCACCGGCACGAAGCCGAACCGCTCGTAGCCGCGGCGGATGGTGTCGAGCAGACGCTGGAAGGCCACCTGCTGGCGCGGCAGCAGCTCCATCGTTCCGGGCGGGGTGCGGGGGGTAATCAGGCTCATCGGCGCGGGTCCGGCTTCGAATGTCCCTAGGGATTCGGCTAGGGTTCTAGCGGCTTTCGCCGGTCCCGTCACCATTGCAGTGGCCGGATACCGCCCCGATACCCCCCTGATATCGTTGAGCGGGGGACCGTAAGGGGATAGAACTCCGGCAAACCCCATACATCCGTGCCGGAGCCGCCATGCCCACCGACCGTCTCGTCCTCCGCCGTCCCGACGACTGGCATGTGCACCTGCGCGACGGCGCCATGCTGAAGGCGGTGCTGCCCTTCACCGCCCACCAGTTCGGCCGCGCCATCATCATGCCGAACCTGAAGCCGCCGGTGACCCGCACGGCGGACGCCGTGGCCTACCGGGAGCGCATCCTGGCCGCCCTGCCGGAGGGCCATGCCTTCACGCCGCTGATGACCGCCTACCTGACCGACGGCACCGACGCGGACGATCTGGCCCAGGGCTTCGAGGACGGCGTGTTCGCCGCCGCCAAGCTCTATCCGGCCAACGCCACCACCAACAGCGCCCACGGCGTGACCGACCTCGGCAAGATCGCCCCGGTGCTGGAGCGCATGGCGGAGATCGGCATGCCGCTGCTGATCCACGGCGAGGTGACCGACGCCCATGTCGACATCTTCGACCGCGAGGCGGTGTTCCTGGAGCGCACTCTCGGCCCGCTGCTGGAGCGCTACGCGGCGCTGCGCGTGGTGCTGGAGCACGCGACCACCGCGGAGGCCGTGGCCTTCGTGCGTGAGCACGCCGCCTCGGGCCGGGTCGGGGCGACCATCACGGCGCATCACCTGCTGATCAACCGCAGCCACCTGTTCGCCGGCGGCATCCGCCCGCACCTCTACTGCCTGCCCATCGCCAAGCGCGAGACGCACCGCGTGGCGCTGGTCGAGGCCGCGACGTCGGGCGAGGGGCCGTTCTTCCTGGGCACCGACACCGCCCCGCACACGGTGACCGCGAAGGAGAGCGCCTGCGGCTGCGCTGGCTGCTTCACCGCGGCCAACGCCATGGAACTCTACGCCGAGGCCTTCGACGAGGCGGGCGCCCTGGACAAGCTGGAGGCCTTCGCCAGCCTGAACGGCCCGCGCTTCTACGGCCTGCCGGTCAACGAGGACAAGGTGGTGCTGGAGCGCACGCCGTCCACGACGCCGGACATCGTGCTGACCGCGGACGGCGAGGCCGTGCTGCCCTTCCGCAGCGGCGAGACGACCCGCTGGACCTTCGCCGGCGCGGCTTGAGAGGCTGACGTTGCCCCCTCCCTAACCCTCCCCCTCTACGAGGTGGAGGGGACTGCCGCCGCTTTGCGGAAGGCACCCCCTCCCGCGAGAGCGGGGGAGGGCCGCGTCGTTCGGACGGACGCCCGACCCCGTCCGGACGGAGGAGGGCGGGGACGGGCGGGTGGGCGACGCCTTCGGCCCTCAGAACAGGCTCCCCTGGGTCGGCGGGCGGTTCGGTTTCTTCGGCTCCGCCTTTGGTCTGGCGCTTTTGGGCTTCGGCTCGGGCGCCGCGGCGGGTGGCGCCTCAACCCGTGGCCCGCCGTCCACCGTCGCGGCGGCTTTGCCATCGGCGAAGACCAGCGACACCGCCAAGCCCGGCGTGGCCTGGGCGGCTCTGGTCAGCGGCCGGCCGTCGCCGGACTGCACCAGGGCGAAGCCGCGCTCCAGGACGCCCTTGTAGGAGTAGCTTTCCAGAAGCTTTCCCACCGCCGTCAGCCTCGCTGCGCGCTCCTCCACCGCCTTGCCGTAGCTGCGGCCCAGGCGCGGCGACAGGTCGGACAGCCGCCGGCTGCCATCGCCGAACTTCACCCGGATGGGGCCGAGCGTCAGCCGTCCGCTGACCCGCTCAGTACTGGCCGCGCGCGGCGACGACGGCGTGGCGCAGCGCGCCGTCGAGCGCGCGGGATTCCGAGGCCAGCCGCTGCCCGGCCTCCGCTAGCTTCTCGCGCGGGTGGCGCAGCGCAGCGCCCAGTTCGTCAGGCGCGTGCGGCGGCGGTCGAGGAGCGAGGCGGCGGCCAGCGCCAGCCGCCTCCGCCGGTCGTCCAGCCGCTGGGCGTGGCTTTCCAGCAGGGCGCGCGGGTCGCCGAGGCCGCGGGCCAGCCCCTCCACCCGCGTCCGCCGCTCGGCCAGCAGGCGGGTGGCGGCGCCGACCATGCGCCGCTCGTCGTCCAGCACTTGGGCCAGCAGCTCCGCCCGCACCGGCACGGCCATCTCCGCCGCCGCCGTGGGGGTGGGCGCGCGGCGGTCGGACGCGAAGTCGATCAGGGTGGTGTCCGTCTCGTGCCCCACCGCGGAGATCAGCGGGATGCGGCTGGCCGCCGCCGCGCGGACGACGTTTTCCTCGTTGAAGGCCATCAGGTCCTCCAGCGAGCCGCCGCCGCGCGCCACGATCAGCAAATCGGGGCGCGGCACAGGGCCGCCGGGGGCGATGCGGTTGAAGCCATCGATCGCCGCGGTGACCTCCGCCGCCGCCCGCTCGCCCTGGACGGCGACCGGCCAGAGCAGGACCCGGCGCGGGAAACGGTCGTGCAGCCGGTGCAGGATGTCGCGGATGACCGCCCCGGTGGGGGAGGTAACGACGCCGATCACGTCGGGCAGGAAGGGGATGGGCTTCTTGCGACCGGCGTCGAACAGCCCCTCCGCCGCGAGGCGCTTCTTGCGCTCCTCCAGCATCTTCAGGAGGGCGCCCTCGCCGGCCAGTTCCATCGACTCGATGATGAGCTGGTATTGCGAGCGTCCGGGGTAGGTCGTCATGCGCCCGGTGACGATGACCTCCAGCCCCTCCGCCGGCTGGACGGCCAGCTTCGACGCGGTGCCGCGCCAGCACACCGCCTCGATCACCGCCGTGTCGTCCTTCAGACGCAGGTAGCAGTGGCCGGAGCTGTGGCGCTTGGGCTGGGAGATCTCGCCGCGCACGCGGACGAAGCCGAACTCCTCCTCGATGCTGCGCTTCAGGCGCCGGGCGAGGTCGCCCACCGAGAATTCCGGAAGGTTCGAGCCGGGGCGCGGCTCGGGGGCGATCAGCGGAGAGGTCATATCAAGGTCTTGAGTCATGGCGGCACCATGATACAAGGCGCGGTGTCGGCAACAAGCGTGGAAGGACGAGGTGCCATGAAAGTCCTGGTGGTCGGGTCGGGTGGGCGCGAGCATGCGCTGTGCTGGGCCATTCAGAACTCGCCGCTGTGCGACACGCTCTACTGCGCGCCGGGCAACGCCGGCATCGCGGATGTGGCCGAATGCGTCGCCATTGGCGCGGAGGACGTGGACGCCCTGGTCCGCTTCGCCCAGGACAAGGCCATCGACTTCGTGGTCGTCGGGCCGGAAGGGCCGCTGGTGCTCGGCCTCGTCGACAAGCTGACCGCCCTCGGCATCAAGGCTTTCGGCCCCAGCGCCGCGGCGGCGGAGCTTGAGGGCTCCAAGGGCTTCATGAAGGACATCCTGGCCAAGTACGGCGTGCCGACCGCCGCCTATGGCCGCTTCAAGGACGTCGAGGCCGCCAAGGACTTCGTGCGCAAGAACGGCGCCCCCATCGTGGTCAAGGCCGACGGGCTGGCCGCCGGCAAGGGCGTGACCGTCGCCCGCACCCAGGAGGAGGCCTTCGCCGCCATCGACGAGGCCCTGGTCGAGGGTCGCTTCGGCGCCGCCGGGGCCGAGGTGGTGGTCGAGGAGTTCCTGGACGGCGAGGAGGTCAGCTTCTTCGCGCTGTGCGACGGCGAATCGGCGCTGCCGCTGGCGTCCGCCCAGGACCACAAGGCGGTGGGCGACGGCGACACCGGCCCGAACACCGGCGGCATGGGCGCTTATTCGCCGGCCCCGGCGCTGACCCCGGACCTCCAGGCCCGCGTGATGCGCGAGATCGTCGAGCCGACCGTCAAGGGCATGGCGGCGGAGGGGCGCCCCTTCAAGGGCGTGCTGTTCGCCGGCCTGATGATCGGCAAGGACGCCGCCGGCAAGCCGGTGCCGAAGACGCTGGAGTTCAACGTCCGCTTCGGCGATCCGGAATGCCAGACGCTGATGATGCGCCTGAAGTCCGACGCGCTGGCCGCCTTGATCGCGGCGGCGGACGGCCAGTTGAAGAACATCGACCTGCGCTGGCACGACGAGACGGCGCTGTGCGTCGTCATGGCTGCGAACGGCTATCCCGGCGACTACGTGAAGAACACGGAGATCAAGGGCTTCGAGGCCGCCAACGCTGTGGAGGGCGTGACCGTCTTCCACGCTGGCACGAAGCTCTCCGAGGGCCGGGTGCTGTCCACCGGCGGGCGCGTCCTGGGCGTGACCGCCAAGGCGCCGACCGTGGCCGAGGCGCAGAAGCGCGCCTATCAGGGTGTCGACGCGCTGGATTGGCCGGACGGCTTCTGCCGCCGTGACATCGGCTGGCGGGCGGTGGGGCGCTGACACCGGGGAAAATCTTGCAACGGAGGGGCGGGGTTGCCGCCCCATCCATCCTTTCACGGTCCGGCGCCGTCGCGCCGGACCATTCATGATTTCTGAGAACCGGGGGATCTCTGGCCACCAAGGCGGGGCGAGGCAAGCCGCGCGCCCGCTGCGTTCGCGGCGGGTGCCGCCTTTCACGTCAAGCCCAGCCCACCGCGTTCGAGCCCGCTTTCAAAAGGCGCGGAATGACCAGAAAAGAAGGCGGCGGACGCTTTGCCTTTGCGCCGCCCGCCGCGGTTGATCGAATCCGGCGATTTTTGAATTCTGGTTGCTACCGCTTCTTTCCGATCGCTCTGGGGCGTGCAATCCATTCCAATGCACGTCATATTGCTTTTGCTTTTCAGGCAATTTCTCACTAAGATTGAAACGATCGAGTGAGGAGAAATTTTCCGCCGTTCGGGGGCTTTTCGAGCCGTGAACAGTCGATGAGCGGGGTGGCCAGCATCATGTCTGGGTGGAACGCAACGAAAATCCTGCAAACCATCCGCAACCACCGGCAAAACTTCGGCGTTTTCCTTCGTGCACAGGGTGCCGGATGGCAGCCGCGAGCCTGCCGGATGCTGAAGCTTCTCCCCGCGCCGCTTTTCATCGTGCTGGTCGCCATCGTCAACCCGCTGGGTGTCAAAAGCTCAAGCAGCCAGACATCGATCGACACCTACCGTCAGATCGCGGCCGGTGCCTATCCCGACACCGGACAACGGAAGATCGTCGTGGTCCAAATCGACGACCGGTCGCTCAACGCCGCCAAAGAGCCTCACCCGCCGTCATTCGACTTCTACGTTCGCCTTATCGAAGAAATCAAAGCGGCTGGCGCCAAAAGTATTCTTTTGGATTTGATGATCATCAGCAAAGTCAGGCACGGAGATCCGGAGGGGCTGAACCGGCTTGCCACCGTCATGGAAAACTTTCCCGTATTCCTGACGGCTGCCGATGACAGGGGAAATGAGGCCGGCTGCAGACCGGATGGGGTTCAGAACATTCCGGAATTGCAGAAAGCGGCAACCCGGGAACCCCATGCGCTGATCCGCGACCAAGCAACCCACGTCGACCTTTTCCTGGACAACTATTGCGGCTTCTCGCGGATGTCGGCATCCCTGGCCGCCTACCAGCATTATTGCCAGCAGGATGACGCTTGCCGGAAGAGCGCGAACAACCCGTTGGTCAACCAGGACGCATTCAGGAACAAGGCGCTGACCATCGAATGGGGGCGTGCCTGGCCGGCCGGCACCGAGGCCATCCACGCGGGTTATCGGAACCTTGCCGAAAGTTGCCCGAAACGTTCCTCCTTGGCCGCCCTCGGCAATGCGTTTTTCACGTTCTTTACGTTCCGGGGCGAAGGTCCGTCGAAGGAATCGCCGGGGTGTTCCTATCACCCGTTGATCCGCGCCGAATGGCTGGTCGCACCGGACCCTCGCCAAGAGGTCGATCAATCTGCCCTGCGCGCATTCCTGGCCGGCCGAATCGTCGTGGTGGGCAATAAACTTGCGGGCATCCCGGACGTCGGGCCCTCTCCCGTGTTCGGCGACATCCCCGGGATGTTCCTGCACGCCATGGCGATCGACAACCTGATCGTCCGCGGCGCGGACTTCATGACGGAATGGCCCAAAGGGAGCATCGGCGGGCTCGACACGTCAGGGCTGGCGGAATTCGCCGCCATGGGCCTGTTCGCGTCCGTCGGCCATGCGCTCTCCCGCCGGATCGTCCTGCGGAGGACGCGCGATGCCCTTCTCTGGACACTGGTGCTCGTGCTCGCCGGATGGGCATGCGGCCTGTTGATCTCTGCCGGGTTGGTTTGGATGTGCCGGCTGGAGCCGGTAAATTGGATTGGCGTTGTGCTTGCCGGCGCGGTGATCGCGAGTCCGGCCCGCTCCGCGGTCGCCAGGGCATGGCACGCAGCCTTGACGACGGAACCACAGACAATTTCCAAGAATGGAGACAAGCCGTGATCAAGACGTCTGTCGCGGCGTTGGCCGCTCTTTGTTCGTTCGCTGCCGCGGTGGCGGCGCAGGAGGCCGTGCAGGTCGAAAAAATATTCTCTGGCCCCGAGGGCAGGGTTGCCGTGTTCAACGAGAAGGGCGTCGACCAAGGGGAATTGCCGAAGGATGCATTCAAGACGCTCCCCCTCGACGCTATCGCCTACAACCGGAACACCGGCTTCGTGAAGGTGATGGCGGGTGAGAAGGAGGTGTGGCTCAGCCCGTTCCAGGTGGAGGTCTCGGTCAAGGCGCAGGTGCTCACGCCATGCGAAGCCGCCAAGCGCGTGGCCGGCCCGGCCTATTCCGCGCGTGGCGCGCAAGACTGCCCCGCTAGATGAGCCCCGCTATGCGTCGCCCCCTCATTCTCACCGGGCTCGTCCTGAGCCTGCTTGCCGGCGGCTGCACATCGGTCGGCAAGCGGACTTATGAAGCCGTCCCGTCACGCTTCATCGACGTCGCGCAGGAACGTCGGGTCCCCGATGCTAGGGGCAGCTCCATGACGACGTTGGCCGCGTCGCTTCAGAAGCAACCCACCGCGCCGGCACGAGGGTTCGACGGACGCGACCCGCTTCCGCCGGGGACCCGCGAACTGGCGGGGGCGGAGCCGCTGCAGCGTTATGCGAATCAGATCCTCGCGCGCCTCTTGGTGAAGTGGCCTCATGCCAAGCCACCCATTCGCGTCGTCGTCACCACCAACCCCGCCTATGTGGCGGAAGCGGTTCCGGGCGGCACCATCCTGATTTCCCAGGGCGTGTTCATAAATGCGCGGGACGAGGACGAGTTGGCTTTCATCCTGGCTCACGAGGTGTCGCACATCCTGCTCAATCACCTGGACGCCGACCGTCATCACGCGGCCCAGAAGACGATTGAGGACACCGCCGCGGGGGCTCTCCTGTCGGCCGTTCCCCGCTCCAATCCGGAGATGGCCAGGGATGCGACGCTGATCTATGCTTCCTACCGCACGTTCCAAGATGTCGTGGTGCAACCGTCCTGGACGCGCCAGCAGGAGGACGAGGCCGATCTCCTTGGCTTCGATCTGCTTGAAATGGCCCTCTACAACGGCCGCGTCTACAAGGACGCAATGGAGCGCTTCGCCGACGACGCCGGGAAGCAGAAGGCCAAGGCCGAGGACGAGCGTCGGCAGTTCGAATCCCAGATCAACAACATGATGGCGTCGGGGCAATACAGTGCCGGGATCAACGCGGCCTTCAAAGAGCTGGCCAGCGGCCCGGCCAGAATGCTGGACGAACTCGCCAAGCAACTGAAGGCAGGGCACAATTCCCCGGAACAGCGGAAGGAGGATCTGAGCGCCTACATAACCCGCCAGAAGCTGTTCGGGACGGCTCTTCGGGAGAGATCCCGGTCGGCCTACGAGAAGGTTGTGTTCCAGGGGACCGCCCTCAAGGCGCTGTCGCGGAGCGTCCTCATGCAGCGGGCCGACAGCCTGATCGCACACGGGGACCTCGACGAGGCGGAGACCACCTTGAAGGAGATCGCCAAGGGCGGATTCGAGTCTGATCCCTATCTGCGGATGACCTACTATCGCCTTCATCTGAAGCAGAACCGGCCGGACCTTGCGGTCAGAGATCTGGAAATCGCCGTGAAAAGTCCTGCCGCTCCGCCGGAAGCCTTTGATTTCCTGATCGCAGAGCATCGGGCCGGCGGACGGGCATCGCAGGCGCTGGTCGTCCTCGATGGCAAGGACCGGCGCTTCGGCGGGGCTGAGCGGGGTTATCCGCTCCGCATCCGGCTGCTGGTCGAGGCCGGGCGCACGCCGGAAGCCGGGGTCGTGATGGAGCAGTGCCGCACCCTGAGGGGTCCTCTCGTTCGCGATTGCGAGGATGCGTGGAGTCAGGCGACGGTGGCCATCCTGTCCCCGCCGCGGTGACCGCGCGCCGCCCCGGCACTCAACCGGGGCGGCGCCCCCTGAAGAACTCCCGCAGCATCTCCCCCGCCCGCGTCTCGTCGATGCCGCCGTAGATGTCCGGGGCGTGGTGGCAGGTCGGCTGGTGGTAGAAACGGGGGCCGTGCTCCACCCCGCCGCCCTTGGGGTCGTAGGCGCCGAAATAGACCCGCCGCAGCCGGGCGAAGCTGATCGCCGCGGCGCACAGCGCGCAGGGCTCCAGCGTCACATACAGGTCCAGCCCCGGCAGGCGCGGCTCGCCCAAGGCCGCGCAGGCGGCGCGGATCGCCAGCACCTCGGCGTGGGCGGTGGGGTCGTTCAGCTCCTCGGTCCGGTTGCCGGCGCGGGCCAGCACGGCGCCGGTCGCCGGATCGATCAGCACGGCGCCCACCGGCACCTCCCCGCGGGAAGCGGCGGCCTCGGCCTCGTCGAAGGCGATGTCCATGGGGAGGGGGGGCGGCTCATGCGGGGCACCCTGCCCGGCGGTCCCTGTTTTCGTCAAGCCGCGGAACGTCCTCCGGCGTTGTTAAGCATCGGACGAAACAGGGAGGACGGTCATGAGCAACCATGTCTACAAGAAGGTGGAAATCGTCGGCACCGCCGAGACCACCATCGACGACGCCATCCGCAACGGCATCGAGCGCGCGTCCAAGACGCTGAAGAACGTGGACTGGTTCGAGGTGGGCGAGATCCGCGGCCACGTCAGCGGTGGAAAGGTCGCCCACTTCCAGGTGGTGATGAAGGTCGGCTTCCGCCTCGAAGAATAACGGCGGGGACCCCGTGCCGTGGGTTGCGGGCGGGGCTTGCAAGCCCTATGGTCCGTGCCCATGGACACCCCCGATTTCGAACATTCCAAAGCCATGCCCGGCGCCGCCGATGCGGACGCGGGCGAGCCCGATGCCGGCGAGCGCATCGCCAAGCGGCTGGCGCGCGCGGGCCTGTGCTCGCGCCGCGACGCCGAGCGCTGGATCACCGACGGCCGCGTGGCCGTCAACGGCACGACCCTGGACAGCCCGGCCTGCGTCGTGCGGTCCGGCGACGTCGTGCAGGTGGACGGCAAGGTCATCCCCGAGCCGGAGCCAGCACGGTTGTGGCGCTATTACAAGCCGTCCGGGCTGGTCACCACCGCCCGCGACGAGAAGGGACGCACCACCGTCTTCGAACGGCTGCCGCCGGACATGCCGCGCGTCATCTCGGTCGGACGGCTCGACCTGACGACCGAAGGGCTGCTGCTGCTGACCAACGACGGCGAACTGGCCCGCTTCCTGGAACTGCCGGCCACCGGCTGGACCCGCCGCTACCGCGTGCGCGTCTTCGGCGAGGTGAACGAGGTGAAGCTGGCCGAGCTGGCGAAGGGACCGACCATCGAGGGGGTGAAGTACGGTCCCATCGAAGCCGTTCTGGACCGCATCCAGGGCCGCAACGCCTGGCTGACCGTCAGCCTGAAGGAAGGCAAGAACCGCGAGATCCGCAAGGTGATGGAGGCGCTCGACCTCCAGGTGAACCGGCTGATTCGCGTCGCCTACGGCCCCTTCCAGCTCGGCAAGCTGGAGGAGAGCGCCGTCGAGGAGGTGCCGAAGCGCGTCGTGCGCGAGCAGGTGTCCCGATTCTTCACCGGCGCCGATCCGGCGGAGGAGGGCAAGGCCAAGGGCAAGACCTCTGCCGCCAAGACCGCCGCCAAGAGTGAAAGCGCCGGCACGGAAGGCGCCAAGGGCCGTTCCGCCGCTCCGGCGAAGGCGTCCAAGCCGCGCGACGCCAAGGCCGGCTGGGCCAAGGCGGAGCCGAAGGCCGCGTCCGACCGGCGCGGTCCGGCCAAGCCGGCCTCGGGCGGATACGCTTCCGGCAAGCCCGCTTCCAACAAACCGGACGGCAAGCCGGCGGGCAAGCCCGGCACGCTGACGCTGAAGGGCGGAAAGCCCGGTGGCGGCCCAGGTGGCGGCAAGCCGGGGCCGAAGCCGCGCGGCGCCGGTGGCGCTGGCGGTGCTTCGGGCGGTGGCGCCTCGGGTGGCCGGGGGCCGGAGCGGACCCGTGCGGATCGTCGGCGGTAAGCACCGCGGGCGGCGGCTGGCCGCCCCGGGGGGCAGCGACACGCGGCCGACCACCGACCGCACCCGCGAATCCCTGTTCAACATCCTGTCCCACGCCGACTGGGGGCCGGACGGCACCGACCTGCTGGAGGGCGCCGTGGTCGTGGACGCCTTTTGCGGAACCGGAGCCCTGGGGCTGGAGTCGCTGTCCCGCGGGGCCGCCCACGCCAGCTTCCTCGACCTGGGCCGCGCCGCCCTGGACGCCGTGCGGGCCAACGTCGCGGCGCTGGGGGAGGGGGCGAACGCCGCGGTCCTGCGTGCCGACGCCACCCGCCCGCCGCCTCCGCCGGGCCGCCCCTGCACGCTGGCCTTCCTCGACCCGCCCTACGGCCAGGATCTGGCGCCGCGGGCGCTGGCCGGGCTGGCGAAGGCCGGCTGGCTGGCCCCCGGCGCCGTGCTGGTGGTCGAGGTCGCCGGGCGCGACCCGCTGCCCCTGCCGCCCGGCTTCGCGGAGCTGGACGAGCGCCGCTACGGCGACACCCGCGTCCAGTTCCTGCGCTACGGGGTGCCTCAGCCGTAGGTGAAGAAGGCTGCGGTGACTTGGTTCGGAGCAATGCCGGCCAAGGTCAGCCGGTCGCCGCCGCCGAAGTCGAGCAGGGCGCTGCCGCTGCCGTCCGATCCCAGCCGGTAGGTCATGTTGGAGGCGATCTGGATGCGGTCGTTCTGCGCGCGGCTGAAGTCGGCGATGCGGTCCTGGCCGCCGCCGCGCGTGAAGACGAACAGGTCCGCCCCAGCGCCGCCCCACAGTGTGTCGTTTCCGGCATCGCCCCACAGCGTGTCGTTGCCCTCGTCTCCCATCAGCAGATCAGCGCCCGAGCCGCCGTGCAGCGCGTCGTTGCCGGCCTGCCCGCGCAGCGTGTCGTTTCCGGCGTCGCCCCACAGCAGGTCGTTTCCGGCGCCGCCAAAGAGCTGGTCGTTGCCGCTCAGCCCGCTCAGCGTGTCGTTGCCCGCCCCGCCATAAAGGCTGTCGGCCCATGTGTTGCCGGTCAGCGTCAGGTTCTTCGGCATTTCCACGATCTGGAAGGTCTTGCCGGTGAACTGCTCGGCGTAATAGTCGATGGAGTTCATGTAGTTGGGGCGCAGCGTCGGGGTCAGGTCCGACATGATGGTGCCGGTGGCGGCGAAGTTGCCGTAGGTGGCCCCGCCCGCATACTCGTCGAAGGCGCCGATCATGTGCCCGAACTCGTGGGCCGCCAGCTCGTCCTGGTAATCGGGTCCCCAGTCGGTCTGGGTGCACCAGTTCAGCATGTCGCAGCGCCCGTAGCTGTTGCTGACGTTCACGTTGTAATGCTGGTTCCCGGCCGCCACGAACTGCACGTCGAAGCGGATGGCGTAGTTGTTGGTGCCGTCCGACAGGCTGTACTTGTCGCTCCAGATCCCCTCGATCCCCTGCTCCCAGACCTGCTTCATGGCACCGGCGTCGTCGCCGGTCAGGTGGATGCGGGTCTGCACGACGAAGGCCGTGCCGTCGAAGGCGAGGTCGTACTTCACGTCCCAGCCGAAGCCGCCATCCGCCCGTGTCTCCGCGTAGTTGATGGTCACCGGGGCGAAGCTGGTGGGAACCGGCGCCGCGGGAGCCGCCAGAGCACCGGCGTTCCCGTAGGTGTAGCTGACGGCCTGCGTCGTGGTGGACTGGATGGCGCTGCTCTGGGCGGCGCTGCCGTGGGCGGCGGTGCTCTGGGCGGCCCCGCTCTGGGCGGCGTGGTGGCGCATGGCACGCTTCATGGCACGATTCCCCTGGTTCTGTGCGTCTTGGGGGACATCATGCGGGCAGGATTGAAGGCTTTCTTGTGACTTTAACTATACATTAACCTTTTTCCTAAGGGCGTAGGACACCCCCTTACGGTTGGCTCGGCGGAGTGGCGGGACCTCGGCCGGTCGGCCCTGTTATGGCCTAGGCAGTTTTGTGCGGGGCGGGCCATGATCAAGGATCTCTGGTACAAGAACGCGGTCATCTACAACCTGTCGGTCGGCACCTTCATGGACGCCAACGGCGACGGGATCGGCGATTTCCAAGGGTTGCAGCGCCGGCTGGACTATCTGCAGGGGCTGGGCGTGACCTGCCTCTGGCTGGGGCCGTTCCAGCCGTCGCCGATGCGCGACCACGGCTACGACGTGGCCGACTATTACAACGTCGATCCGCGCTACGGCACGCTGGGCGACTTCGTGGAGTTCAGCCACGCCTGCAAGCAGCGCGGCATCCGCGTCATCATCGACCTCGTGGTCAACCACACGTCGGACCAGCACCCCTGGTTCCAGGCGGCGCGCCAGGACCCGGACTCCCCTTACCGGGACTGGTACGTCTGGTCGGACAAGAAGCCGGCCGACGCCGACCAGGGCGTCGTCTTTCCCGGCGTGCAGAAGACGACCTGGAGCTGGGACAAGGAGGCCCGCGCCTACTACTTCCATCGCTTCTACGAGTTCCAGCCGGACCTGAACACCGCCCACCCCGAGGTGCAGGCCGAGCTGCTGAAGGTGATGGGCTTCTGGATCGAGCTGGGCGTGTCGGGCTTCCGCATGGACGCCGTGCCCTTCGTCATCGCGACCAAGGGGCCCGAGGTCAAGAAGCCCAAGCAGCAGTTCGACATGCTCCGCACCTTCCGGGAGTTCGTGCAGTGGCGGTGCGGCGACGCCGTGCTGCTGGCCGAGGCCAACGTGCTGCCGACCGTCGATCAGGAGTATTTCGGCGACGACGGTGACCGCATGCAGATGGTCTTCAATTTCCAGGTCAACCAGAACCTGTTCTACGCCTTGGCGACGGCGGACACGCGGCCGCTGGCCAAGGCGCTGGACGTCACCCGTGTGCCGCGCCCCAGCACCAACCAGTGGGGCCTGTTCCTGCGCAACCACGACGAGCTGGACCTCGGGCGCCTGACCGAGGCGCAGCGCAAGCGCGTCTTCGACGCCTTCGGGCCGGACAAGGACATGCAGCTCTACGACCGCGGCATCCGGCGGCGGCTGGCCCCGATGCTGCGCGGCGACCGGCGCTGGCTGGAGCTGGCCTACAGTCTGCTGTTCACGCTGCCCGGCACGCCGGTGCTGCGCTACGGCGACGAGATCGGCATGGGCGACGACCTGTCCCTGCCGGAGCGCGAGTGCGCCCGCACCCCCATGCAGTGGTCGGACGAGCCGCAGGGTGGCTTCACCAAGGCGGCCGACCCCGTGCACCCGGTCATCAGCGGCGGCGCCTACGGCTATGAGCGGATCAACGCCGCCCACCAGCGCCGCGACCCGTCGGCCCTGCTGAACTGGACCGAGCGCATCATCCGCATGCGCAAGGAATGCCCGGAAATCGGCTGGGGCGACTTCCAGGTGCTGCCCACCGGATCGAACGCGGTGCTGGCGATCCGCTACGACTGGAGGAACAACTCGGTGCTCGTCGTCCACAACCTCGACGACCGTCCCCACGAGGTCGCGCTGGAGGTCGATGGCACGGGGGAATCGCCGCGGCTGGTCAATCTGCTGGCCGAGGACCACAACGACCCCGAGGAGGACGGGCGGCACCGTCTGGTGCTGGAGCCCTACGGCTACCGCTGGTACCGGCTGGGCGGGCTGGACTACCTGCTGCGCCGGACGGAGGGGCCGGTGGGCGGGGCGAAGCGGTCTTGACTTTGCCCGGCCCGCTGGGGGACGCTGGCGGTGCCGTCCCCATCCGGGGGCGGCGCAACAGACGCTTGTTCTCAGGGCAGGGTGAAAATCCCGACCGGCGGTAGCCCCTTGCAAGAGGGGGAGCCCGCGAGCGCTCCCGGCCGTCAGGCCGGGAGGACAGCAGATCCGGTTCAAGGCCGGAGCCGACGGTAACAGTCCGGATGGAAGAGGACGAGCCGGTCATCGACCGTGGTCCGCCCGCAACGCATGGCGTCGGGCGCGGTCCGCGTGCGCTGGCCTGCGACGGTGGTCCGCGCGGGACATCCCGTGCACCGCCGGATGTCTCTTTGCGCCCTGATTCAGGCTCGCCCCAACCGGAGTGAGAACCATGAATCAGACCTTTGCCAGCAACCCGCTTTCTACCACGTCCTCCACCGGCCTTCTCGACCGCTTCGGCACCGCCGAGGAACGGGTGATGCGCGCCGTGGAGGCCATCCGCCAGGGCGGCGGGGTCGTCGTCGTGGATGACGAGGACCGCGAGAACGAAGGCGACGTGATCTACGCCGCCGAAACCATCACCGCCGAACAGATGGCTCTGCTGATCCGCGAAGGGTCGGGGATTGTCTGCCTGATCCTGACCGACGCCGACGCGCGCCGCCTCGACCTGCCGCCCATGGTCGGCAGCAACACGGCGCGCTTCGGCACCGCCTTCACCGTCTCCATCGAGGCGCGGGAGGGCGTGACGACGGGCGTGTCGGCGGCGGACCGGGTGACCACCATCCGCACCGCCATCGCCGACGGCTGCCGGCCGGAAGACCTCGCCCGGCCGGGCCATGTCTTCCCCATCCGCGCGCACGCCGGGGGCTTGGCGGCGCGGCGCGGCCACACCGAGGCGACCATCGAGCTGACAACCCTGGCCGGGCGCCGTCCGGCGGGGGTGCTGTGCGAGGTGATGAACCCCGACGGCACGATGGCCCGTCTGCCCGAGCTGGTCGCCTTCGCCGAGCGCCAGGGCATGCCGGTGGTGACCATCGAGGATCTGGTCGGGGCGATGCGGTTGCGTGCCGCCGCCTGACCGGCGTGGTGAGTGGGACCGGCTCCCTCCATTGGGGGCCATTGTGGGGCCGGTCCCCTCCGCCGTCTCCGGTGCGATATCACACCCGCCCGCTCTTTTCCCATTGAGGGCGACCGGATTGCCCTGTACGCGGTGCCCGGCGACTGGCGATGTCGGGATGTGAGCGGAGAGGGTTGATGAGGACGAGGGTGCGCGCGTGTTTGGCGGGGGTGGCGCGGTTGCTGGTCGCCGCCTTGGTTCTGGCCCTGCTTATGGCCGTGGCCCCGGCGCGCGCGGAGAACTGGACGGTCGCGTCCGAGGACTATTTCCCGCCGTACAATTTCACCGAGCGCGGCAAGCGGACGGGAATGGACACGGAGATCGTTGATGCCATGCTGAAGGACATCGGCGTCTACCCGGTTCACCGCCCCATGGCCTGGCCGGAGGTTGTGCGCGCTCACGATGAGAACGAGGTGGACGTCGCCTTTCAGTTCTTCACGTCACCGCGCCGTCTGGAGCGGGGGCATCTGGTCGGACCCTACCGTGTCGGCGCGACCGTGCTCATGGTCCGCAGCAATTCGGAGATCACCTACGCGCGCATCGACGATTTGCAGGGTCTGCGGATCGGCGTCGTCGACGGGTTCGAATACACCCCCGAGTTCGACAAATCCCCCCTGTTCGAGCGGGTCCGCAGCAGCAGCAACGTCGTGTCCTTCCGCCGCCTGCTTCTCGGCCGTGTCGACGCCATCGCCGGTGACCTCCAGGTGCTCCGCTACCTTGCCGACAGCGAGGGGCGGACGGGTTCGGTGAAGATCCTGCCCAAGCCGCTGGCCATGGTGCCGCGCTACATATCCGTCCCCAAATTGCGGGCGGAAAAGGCCGAGCGGTTGCAGGCGGCCTACGAAAAGCTCAAGCGGGACGGCACCATCGACGCCATCGTCCGCCGGTGGGAACGGTAAGGGGAGCCGATGACCGTACACCCGTCCCGCCTGGACCAGCTTTGCGGTTGCTGGCGTTGGAGCCGTCTCACCCCGGCGTGACGCCGTTCAGAAGGTGATAGCTGCGGATCACCTGGCTGTCGTCCATGGTGCCCTCGCCACGCCCGGAGGCGGAGAGGAACATCTGGTGGGCGACGGCGGCCAGCGGCAGGGCGGCCTTGGCGCCGCGCCCGGCCTCCAGGACGATGCCGAGGTCCTTGACGAAAATGTCCACCGCGCTGGTGATGCCCGGCTCGGCCTCCAGCATGCGCGGGCCGCGGTCCTTCAGCATCCAGCTCGACGCGGCGGAGCCGCTCATGATCTCCAGCAGGACCGCCAGATCGACGCCGGCCTTGGCGGCCAGCGAGAAGGCTTCCGCCACCACGGCGATGTGGACGCCGCACAGCAGCTGGTTGACGGTCTTCACCGTAGCGCCTTGCCCCGGCGCCTCGCCGACGTGGAAGACCTTGTCGCCCATCGCCGCCAGGACCGGGCGGACCCGCTCCACCACCGCGGCCGGGGCCGCCGCCATGATCGAGAGCGTTCCGGCCACCGCCCCGACCGTCCCGCCCGACACCGGGGCGTCCACGAAGCGCCGCCCCACCGCCTCGACCCGCGCGGCGAGCGCGGCGACGGCGTCCGGCGGACAGGTGGCCATCAGGATCACCGTGGCGCCCTCCGGCAGTTTGTCCAGCGCGCCCTGAGCGAACAGGACGGACTCGGCCTGGGCGGCGTTGACCACCATCAGGACCAGCGCGTCGGCCCCGTCGGCGGCGACGGGGGCGCTGTCCGCCCCCCGCCCGCCGCGGGCTTCCAGGGCCGCGACGCTCTCGCGCCGCACGTCGAAGCCGCGCAGCGCGAAACCGCGGGCCAGCAGGTTGCACGCCATCGGCATGCCCATGGAACCGAGGCCGATAAAGCCCACCGTCGTCATGGCCGTATCACTTTCCTGAACTGAAAAGGGAGAGGAAGGCCCGGCCCGGCCATTGGAAACGCAGGGGACCGGGCCGGAAGGCGGATCACAGGAAGACGGATCACAGGAAACCGATGGAGATCCAGGGCACCGCCGCGACGACGATCAGGCCGATGGTCAGCGCCACCAGATACCCGATGATCGGCTTCATGCCTTCGTCGGGGTTGATCCGGCTGATGGCGCAGGCCGCGTAGTAGCCGACGCCGAAGGGCGGGGCGAACAGGCCGATGCCCATGGCCAGGATCACGATCATCGCGTAGTGCACCTCATGCACGCCGAGCTGGCGGGCGATGGGGAACAGCAGCGGTCCGAACAGCACGATGGCGGGGATGCCCTCCAGCACGCTGCCCAGGATGATGAAGGCGATGATCGACACCACGATGAAGACCGGCACGCCGCCCGGCAGGGCCCGCATCGCCTCGGCCAGCGAGCTGGAGAAGCCGGATTGGGTCAGCGCCCAGGCCATGCCGGTGGCGGCGCCGATGATCAGCAGGATCGCCCCGGACAGCGACGCCGTCTCGACCAGCATCGGGTAGATGCGACGCCAGTCGAACTGGCGGTAGATCAGCAGGCCGGCGACCACCGCGTAGACGATGCCGATGGTCGACACTTCGGTCGCGGTCGCCACGCCCTCGATCACCGCGGCGCGGATGATGAAGGGCAGCGCGATGGCCGGCAGCGCGATCAAGAAGGTTCTGCCGATCTCCGCCTTGCTGGCGCGGCGGACGTGCGACAGGTCCTCGTGGCGGTAGCGCCACCACACCAGCGCCGCCAGCGCCGCGCCCAGGACGACGGCCGGCAGCAGGCCGCCGGTGAACAGGGCGGCGATGGACACGCCAGTGACCGAGCCGATGGTGATGAGGACCAGCGACGGCGGGATGGTCTCGGTCTGGGCGCCGGTGGCCGACAGCAGGGCGACGAGGTCGCCGGGCTTGGCGCCGCGCGCCTTCATCTCGGGGAACAGCACCGGGGCGACCGCCGCCATGTCCGCCGCCTTCGACCCGGAAATGCCCGAGACGAGGTACATGGCGCCGATCAGCACGTAGGACAGGCCGCCGCGGACATGGCCGAGCAGGCTGGCCAGGAAGCCGACCATGGCGCGGGCCATGCCGGTCATCTCGATCAGCTGGCCGAGGAAGACGAACAGCGGCACCGACAGCAGGATCAGGTGGCTCATCCCCTCGTCCATGCGGCCCACCATGACGATGGCCGGGGTCGAGGTGGCGAGCGCCAGATAGCCGAAGGTCGCCAGACCGAAGGCGAAGGCGATGGGCAGGCCGAGGAACACCATCGCACCGACGCCCACCACGAAGAAGAGCAGCAGGTTGTAGTTGCCGAGCCCGGCGAACAGCGGCGCCGCCAGCGCCATGACGCCGACCACCGCCGTGACCGCCACCACCGCCCGCAGCACGTCGGACGGACGGCCCAGCCGCGCCAGCCGGAGCAGCGCCACCGCGATCATCAGGACGAAGCCCACCGGCAGCGCGCTCGCCCGCCAGGAGTTGGGAATGTCCAGCGCCGGGGTGGTGACCCACACCTCCTCCACCGCGAACTCGTAGGCCGGCTCGGCCATCAGCAGCAGGAAGGCCAGCGCCGCGGTGATCGCCACCACGTCGAGGAACGCCTGGGTGCGGGGCTGGAGCATGCCGACGATCGCGGTCATCCGCATGTGCTCGCCCCGGCGCAGCGCCACGACGGAGCCGAACATGGCGAGCCAGAGGAACAGGATGGAGGCCAGCTCGTCCGACCAGATGATCGGGCTGTGCAGGAGGTAGCGCCAGATGACGCCGACCAGCAGGACGCCGACCTCGGCGAGCACCAGCAGCGCCGCCGGCGTCTCGACCAGCAGCCCGATGCCGCGGTCCAGCCGGTCGAGCCAGCCGGTGCCGGCGCCCGATGGCCGCCCGGCGCCGTGAACGGCGGCGTCCGCCGTGTTGACGGGAGTGTTCATGGTAACCAGCCCTTCGCATGAACGATCGGTGGTGGGGACGATCGGTTGTGGGGAGGCGGCCGGCCCTGCAGGTCCTTCGGGAACCGGAGGGCCGGCCGCGTCGGCGGACCGCGTCAGCCCAGCTTGCCGGTCACCTTCTCAAGCAGGTCCCAGGCGGTGGACCCGTACTTCTCCTTCCACTCCGCGTAGAAGTTCGTCCCGGCGAGGACCTTGCGGAACGGCTCGCGGTCGATGGTGTGGAAGGTCAGCCCCTTGGCGGACAGGTCCTTCTGCAGCGATTCGGTGAGTGCGGCGATGTCGGCCCGCTGGTCGTCCGCCGAACGGTCCAGTTCGCGGCTGACGATGGCCTGGATGTCGGCGGGCAGGCGGGCGAAGGCGCGCTTGTTGCCGAGCACCCAATAGCCGTCCCAGACATGGCCGGTCAGGCTGCAGGACTTCTGCACCTCGTACAGGCGGGCGGTGGCGATGATCGCCAGTGGGTTCTCCTGCCCCTCCACCACGGTGGTCTGCAGGGCCGAGTAGAGTTCGTTGAAGTTGATCGGCGCCGGGGCGGCGTCGATCGCCTTGAACAGCGAGGTCAGGGCCGGCGCCGGCGGCACCCGCATCTTGAAGCCCTTGATGTCCTCCGGCGTCTTGATGACGCGGGTGGAGGAGGTGACGTGGCGGAAGCCGTTGTCCCAGATCTTGCTGAGCGTCATGATCGGGGTCTTGGCGATCTCCGCCCGGACATGCTTGCCCAGCTCGCCGTCCATCGCCTGCCAGACCGCGTCGTAGTCCTTGAAGGCGAAGCCCATGCTGGTGATGCCGGACAGCGGGACGAAGGTGGCGAGGATCAGCGAGGAGAGGTTGAAGATCTCCACGCCGCCGTTGCGCACCTGCCCCAGCAGGTCGGTGTCGCTGCCGAGCTGGTTGGCCGGGAACAGCTTGATGTCCAGCCGGCCGGACGTCGCCTCGCGGATGCGGTCGATGGCCTCCTGCGCGCGGATGTTGACCGGGTGGGTCGGGTCCTGGCCGGTGGCGTACTTGAACTGGAACTCGGCGGCGTTGGCCGGGCGCTTGAGGATGGTCACCAGCGGCACGGCGGCGGCGGCGGCCAGAACGGCGCGGCGGCTCGGGCGAAGAAGGCCCAGGGTCGAGTGAGCGGGGGTTTGGGGCGGCTTCTTGTCCATTGTTTCCTCTCCTGTGGTCTTTTGTCGTTCAGCGTATCGGGAACGGGCGCGGCGCGGTTCTTAAGGTGTCCTCGCTTCTGCGACAGCCGGGGTGGGGTGAGCGACGGGGGTTGGGGGCGGCTTACAGCCACCCCTTGATGCTGGTTACCATGGCGTCGGTGGAAATGCCGTAGAGGTCGTGCAGAGTCGGCAGGGCGCCGGCCTTCAGGAACTCGTCGGGCAGGCCGATCTGGCGGAAGGCGCTGGGAACGACCCCGGCGCGCAGCAGCGTGCCGGCCACCGCCTCGCCCAGACCGCCGATGACCGTGTGGTTCTCGGCGACGACGACCATGCGACCGCTGCGCCCGGCCTCGGCCAGGATGGTCTCGGTGTCGAGCGGCTTGATGGTCGGGACGTGCAGCACGGCGACGTCCACCTTGTCGGCCTCCAGGGCCTTCGCGACCTCCAGCGCCCGCATCGTCATGATGCCGGAGGAGATGACCAGCACGTCGGCGCCGTCGCGCAGAAGCTTCGCCTTGCCGAGTTCGAATTTATAGTCGTACTCGTCGAGCACCAGCGGGACGTTGCCGCGCAGCAGGCGCATGTAGACCGGCCCCTGGTGGGCGGCCATGGCGGGCACCGCCTGCTCGATCTCAAGGGCGTCGCAGGGGTCGATCACCACCATGTTCGGCATGGCGCGCATCAGGGCCAGATCCTCCGCCGCCTGATGGCTGGGGCCGTAGCCCGAGGTCAGGCCCGGCAGGGCGCAGGCGATCTTGACGTTGCGGTTCTCCTCCGCGATCGTCTGGTGCACGAAGTCGTAGGCCCGGCGCGAGGCGAAGACCGCGTAGGTGGTGACGAAGGGCATGAAGCCCTCGTGCGCCAGACCGGACGCGGCGCCCATCAGCAGCTGCTCGGCCATGCCCATCTGATAGAAGCGGTCCGGGTTGGCCTGGGCGAAGATGTGCAGGTCGGTGTATTTCGCCAGATCGGCGGTGAGGCCGACGATCTCCGGACGGGCCTTGGCCAGTTCGACCAGCGCGTGGCCGAAGGGGGCGGGCTTGGTGCGCTGCCCTTCGCCCGCGATCGAGGCGATCATGGCGGAGGTCTTCAGGCGCGGCTTGGCGGCGGCAGCAGTGTTGGCGGCAGAGGCGGTGGCGGTGCTCATGCGGTCCTCCCGGCGTCCAGCGCGTCGAGAGCGAGCTTCCACTCGTGCGCGTCCACGCGGATGAAGTGATTCTTTTCGCGGGCTTCGAGGAAGGGCACGCCCTTGCCCATCTTGGTGTCGCAGACGATCATGCGGGGCTTGGGCTCCGGATGGTCGCGGGCGGCGTCGAAGGCGGCGACCACGGCGTCCATGTCGTTGCCGTCCACCCGCTGGACGAACCAGCCGAAGGCCTCCAGCTTGTCGACCAGCGGCTCGAAGGCCATCACCTGGGTGGAGGGGCCGTCGGCCTGCTGGTTATTGACGTCGACGATGCCGATCAGGTTGTCGAGCTTGTAATGGGCCGCCGACATGATGGCCTCCCAGACCGAGCCCTCGTCCAGCTCGCCGTCGGAGAAGAGCGTGTAGACGCGGTTGTCCGACGCCTTGCGCTTCAGGCCCAGCGCGATGCCGACCGCAATGCTGAGGCCGAGGCCGAGCGAGCCGCCCGACATCTCCATGCCCGGCGTGTAGGCGGCCATGCCCGACATCGGCAGGCGGCTGTCGTCGCTGCCGTAGGTCTCCAGCTCGTCGGCCGGGACGATGCCGGCCTCGATCAGGGCGGCGTAGAGCGCGATGGCGTAGTGGCCGTTGGATAGCAGGAAGCGGTCGCGGCCTTCCCAGTGCGGGTCCTCCGGCCGATAGCGCATGGCGTGGAAGTAGGACACGGCCAGCACGTCGGCGATGTCCAGGGCCTGCCCGATGTAGCCCTGGCCCTGCACCTCGCCCATCAGAACGGCGTTGCGGCGGATGCGGTAGGCGCGTTCGGTCAGGGGAACGTTGTGGCCCAGTTGGGTGGTGTCCACGGAAGTCGTCTCCAGCGTTTCGGGATCAGTGGATGAGCATGCCGCCGTTGACGTCGAGCGTGGCGCCCGTGACGTAGGACGACAGCTCCGACGCCAGGAAGAGGCAGGAGCGTGCCACGTCCTCGGCGTCGCCCAGGCGGTTCAGCGGGATGCCCTTGAGGATTTCGGCCCGCAGCTCCGGCGTCAGCTTGCCGCCGGTGATGTCGGTCTGGATCAGGCCGGGGGTGACGGAATTGACGCGGACGTTGTCCGGACCCAGCTCCCGCGCCATCGCCTTGGCGAGGCCGAGAACGCCGGCCTTGGCGGCGCTGTAGTGCGGGCCGCCGAAAATGCCGCCGCCGCGCTGCGCCGACACCGAGGAGATGCAGACGATGGAGCCGGACTTCTGGGCGCGCATGTGCGGGACGACCGCCTGGCTCATGTAGAGCGTGCCGCGCAGGCTGACGTCGGTCACCGCCTCGTAGTTCTTCGGCTCGATGTCCATGAACTTCAGCGGCTGGGTGATGCCGGCGTTGTTGACCAGCACGTCGATGCGGCCGAACTCCTCGACCACGCGGGCGGCGGCGTTGACGCAAGTGGCCTTGTCGGTCACGTCGCAGGCGATGCCGCGGTGCGCCTCGCCCAGCTCGGCGGCGGCTTCGGCGGCTTGGCCGCCGTCGAGATCCAGGATGATCGCCCGCCCGCCGTGCAGCGCGAACAGCCGCGCCGTGGCCCGGCCGATGCCGCGCTGGGACGCCGCTCCGGTGATCACGCACACCTTGTTGGACAGCAACATGCTCGCTCCCTTTGTTCGAAGCTGGCTCCGCCATGGCGGCCGTGGATGTGACGGCCGTGGGCGTGGCGGCCCTGGGGATGCCGCGGCGGAGCGTCGTTTTCGCTCGGTTTTGATGATTTTTCGGTACGGAGGGCGGATGGTTCGGGCCTCCGATCGTTGCAACAATCCTATGGTCTTGAGATGAATTCGACAAACGAATAAGATTGCCGAATGCTGAAATGAATTCATGAATATGGTGCAATGCGAAAACGGGTTTCCATCAAGGCTTTGCAAGCCTTTGAGGCGGCGGCGCGGCTCGGTTCCTTCGCAACGGCGGCGGAGGATCTCGGCCTGACGCCCTCGGCGATCAGCCATCAGGTGAAGATTCTGGAGGAGCAGCTCGGCCTGCGGCTGTTCCACCGCGTGCACCGGTCGGTCGCGCTGACCGACGACGGGCGGGCCTACGCCGCGGAGATCATCGCCGCCTTCGCCCGCATCGACACGGCGACCCGCAACGTCACGACGACGGGCAGCGGCACGACGATCCTGACCGTGCGCTCGATGCCCAGCTTCGCCGCGCAATGGCTGATGCCGCGGCTGGGGCGGGTGAAGGAGATCCATCCCGCCATCGACATCCGCCTGCGCGCGTCGGTCTCGCCCATCGACCTGACGACGGGGGCGGTGGATGTGGACATCCGCTACAACCCCGGCCCGCCACCGGCCGGCTGCGTGCTGGAGCTGTTTCCCGACGACGTCATCGCGCCGATGTGCTCCCCGGCGCTGGCGAACGGGCTGAACCCGATCCGCAAGCCTTCGGACATCAGCCGGCACATCCTGATCCATTCGGAAATCAACATCGTCGGCTGGCGCGACTGGGCGAACCGGCACCGCGGCGTCGAGCTGGACATGGAGCGTGGCCTGCGCTTCGACCGCTCCTTCATGGCGATCAACGCTGCGGCGAACGGCATGGGTGTGTGCCTGGACAGCCTGCTGCTGGCCCGGCAGGAATTGCTGTCGGGCCGGCTCATCGTCCCCTTTCCGACCCGCGGCCTGCGGGCGCAGGGGCATGGCTTCGTCACGCTGAAATCGACCGCCAACCTTCCGAAGATCCGGCTGTTCCGCGAGTGGCTGTTCAGCGAACTGGAGGCGGGCCGGCAGTGGGAGGAGGAGTTCCTGTCGTCACTGAACAAGAGCGCGTAGGGCCGCCCCGGGGCGCCGGCAACCCGCGGCGTCCCGCCGTCCACGCCCGTCATGGGAAAGGCGACCGTCCGCTCCCGCCCCGTTGTCCTGTGCGGGGCGAGCGACGGCCCCTGCGGTGCTGCGGCGCTTTGGTCTTGCTCGCTTTAGGTGTGGGCGGTGCGGCGCTCGTCTGCTATATCCGGTCCGTCCGAGGCCGGGCGGTGCAGGCAGAGGAATGATGAAGGAATCGTCGCCCATCACGGCACGCGTCGGCCACCCTCCCCAGGAGGACGTCGAAACCCCCAACAGGATCATCGACACGGCGGCTCGGCTTTTCGCGGCCCAGGGCTTCGCGGCGACCTCGGTCGAGCAGGTCGCCTCCACCTGCGGTGTGGGGAAGGAGACGATCCATCGTCGCTTTCCGTCGAAGGCCGCTCTCTTCGCGGCGGTGGTCGAGCGCATGCGCGCACGCACCCTGGACGGGCTTGAAGCCGAGATCGGCGCCGCGGACGGTGACGCGCTGTCGCGGTTGAAGCGCGTCGCCCGCTGGTTTCTCGCCGTCAGCCTCGAACCGGACATGATCGCGCTGAACCGGATCGCCTTGAGCGAAGCGATCCTCCCCGGCGAGGACCGGAGGGACCCGTGGGAGAGCGATCCGATCACCGACCGGCTGGTCGCCCTGGTCGCCGCCGCGCAGTGGGACGGCATGCTGGGCGGCGACGACCCCCGCGTGATCGCCGCGCACCTGCTGCACTCCATCGTGCTCGGACCGTCGAATGACGCCATGCTGGGCCGCATGACCTACGCGTCCTCCGAGGCCCAGGACCGCTTCTTCGATCAGGCCTGGAGCCTGTTCCTGCACGGGGCGGGACGATCGCTGCCGGCCGCCGCCCGCTGAATTCGCTCCCGGAGCGCAAGTCCTTCCGGCTCTTCAAGGGCTGAGGGTGCCCTCACACCGCACCGCCGTCTCCGTGAACGATCGATTGTTTTCGTCATCGGCTGCAAAAATTGCTCCCGCCCCGCGCAGGAGTGCGGCGGAGCGGCCCGTATCAAGGGCGGGAACATTTTTGGGCAATCGGGGGCATCGGCATGGCGGCAGGCCGGCGCGGCGGGCACCGCTCGCCTTGGGAGGCGGTCCTTTACGACCCGGCACGGGCGGAGGGCGCCTTCCTGCTCGGGCTGGCGGCGGCGCGGCTGGGGCGGATGGAGGCGGCCATCCGCTGGTTCCGGCGCGCCGCCCGGCTGCAACCTGGCTGGGCGGACGTGTGGGCGGCGTTGGCCGACGCGTGCCGCCGCGCCGGACGCTGGAAGGAGGCCGCAGCGGCCTTCGCCATGGTGCTTGCCCTGTCCCCCGCCGATGGCGCGGCTCTGGTCAACCTCGC
This sequence comes from Azospirillum argentinense, assembly GCF_000632475.1. NCBI lineage: Bacteria > Pseudomonadati > Pseudomonadota > Alphaproteobacteria > Rhodospirillales > Azospirillaceae > Azospirillum > Azospirillum argentinense. The sequence continues at coordinate 2,270,982 of NZ_CP007793.1, read as the reverse complement.
CGTGCTGGAGCGGGCCGCCGGTCACCCGCGGGTGGCGGTGCGCCGGCTCCGCCGCGCCCTGGCGCTCGATCCCCGGCAGGCCGGGACCTGGAACAATCTGGGCAACGCGCTGCGGGACCTGGGCGCGACCGTCCAGGCCGCGGCGGCGTGGCGGACGGCGCTGGTGCTCGACCCGGGTCAAGCGGACGCGCTCGGCAATCTGGGCGGCGCGCGGCGCGACCAGGACCGTTTCGCCGAGGCGCGGGTTCTGCTGCGCCGGGCTCTGGCGCTGGCGCCGCAGCACGCGGCGCTTCACGGCGTCCTGGCCTACGCGCTGAGCGGCGAAGGCCGGCTGGAGGAGGCGGAGCGGGCCTGCCGCCGCGCGCTGGCGCTGGCGCCGGCCCTGGCCGATCCGCTGTGCACGCTCGGCTTGACGGTGCAGCGGCGCGGCGGCGCCGATGCCCTGCGCTGGTTCGACCGGGCCGCGGCGGCGTCGCCGGGCCACCCGCTCGCCCGCTTCAACCGCGGTCTGGCGGATCTGGAGAGCGGCGCGCTTGCCGAAGGCTGGGCCAACTATTCCTGCCGCTTCGCCGCCGGTCGCGCCGGACGGGAGCGGCGCTTCTCCATCCCCGAATGGCGCGGTGAGCCGCTGGCCGGCAAACGGCTGTTCATCTGGCGGGAGCAGGGGGTGGGGGACGAGTTCCTGTTCGCCTCCTGCTACGCCGACGCCATCCGGCAGGCCGGCGGGGTGGTCATCGAGTGCGAGCCGCGCCTGCTGCCGCTGTTCGCCCGCTCCTTCCCCAAGGCCATCGTCCGGGCCGAGCAGCCGCTGCGCGGGCGGGCGCTGGTGGAGACGGTGGACTGCGACCTGCACATTCCCGCCGGCTCGCTGCCGCGTTACCTGCGCGGTGGGCTGGCGGACTTCCCGCCGCGATCCTCCTGGCTGTTTCCCGACCCGGTGCGGGTGCTGGAACGGCGGCAACAACTGGACGGCATCGGCGGGGACCTGCGCGTCGGCATCGCGTGGCGCAGCCAGCTGATGACCGTCGAGCGGCAATGGGCCTATCTGCCGCTCGGAGACTGGGGGCCGGTGCTGGGCGTGCCGGGGGTGACCTTCGTGAACCTCCAGTACGACGACTGCGAGGCCGAGATCCAGCGGGCGGAGGCGCGCTTCGGCGTTCCCATCTACGAGTTGGAGCGGCTCGACCTGAAGAATGATTTCGAAGGAACGGCGGCGCTCACCGCCAACCTGGATCTGGTGATCGCGCCGGCCAATTCGGTGGCGGAGCTGGCCGGTGCGCTGGGCGTGCCGGTCTGGCGCTTCGGCGCGCGGGACTGGACCCATCTCGGCGGCGGCGTGCGCCCCTGGTACCCGTCCATGCGGGTCTTCCATCCCCGCACGGGCGAGCCGCTGTCCGCGGCGCTGGGGCGCATCGCGGCGGAGCTTCGCCGCGCCGCCGCCCTGGCGCGCCGGGCGGGTGCGGAGGCGCCGGGGCCGCGTCTTCCCGCCCGTCCGGCGCGGCGCGTCCACCCCCAGGCCCCCTCGCTGCGGCGGCATTGAGCCGCAGCGGCCGGAGGTTGCCGTCGCCGCGCCTCCTCGCTTTTTGAGAAGAAGGGATCAGACCGGGCGGATCGTGCCGCGCAACGGAGCGGCGTCGGGCGCCAGGGCGTCGGAGGACGCCGTCCTGGTGCCAAAAGCCCGTTCAAAGATGCGGTCGGCCAGATCGGCGGGGGGCGTGGCGTCGCCGTCGGCTTCCGCCAGGGCGAGTTCGACCGCCACCAGCTCGTCCAGCATGGCCTGGGCCGCGACGGATTGGGCGAGGAGGCGGCGCGCCTCCCGCAGCGTCGCGCGGGGCCAGCGCTCCAGATCGCCGCCGTGGCGGTCCAGCAGCTCGCGAAACTCGTCTTCGGTCATCGCGTCATCCGTCTTCGAACGAATCCCTGGCGGCCTGCGCGCTGGCGCGCAACAGCGTGCGAAGCTGCTGGCGGGCGCGTTTCAGCAGCGATTCCACAGCAGTTACGCTGATTTGCATAATGGTCGCAACCTCGGCGCCGCTCAAGCCCTCGTTATAATAAAGGGCGAGGGCGGCGCGCTGCTGCTGCGGCAGCCGGTCCTGGGCGTCGCGCAGCCGGGCTGCCACCTGCCGGCGCTGGATGTGGGTGACCGCGTCGGGGGCGTGGTCCGGCGGCTCGGGCACCGAGTCCAGATCCTCCCCCGCCGGGCGGCGCTTGTGGTCGATGCAGCGGTTCAGCACCACCCGGTAGAGCCATGTGGTGAATTTGGCCCCCTCGTCGGTCCAGTGGTCGCGCCGCTGCCAGACCTGGAGGAAGGCGTCCTGGGCGATGTCCTCCGCCTCGGCGTCGCTGCCGGACATGCGGCGGGCAAGCGCGTAGGCGCGCTTCAGGTGGCGGTGGACGAGCGTGCGGTAGGCCGCCTGATCCCCGGCACGGATGCGCGCCATCAGGACCTCGTCGGTCTCCGCCGCCAAGCCGCTCACGCTCCTGCCGGACATGGAGTTGTGAAGGGTGCCGGACGGACGTGTGCCGTCCTCAGCCGAACAGGCCGCCGCGCGCATGATCCATGGATCTCCCGATCACGGATGCGTGCGACCCTTTGGCCGAAGCACCGGTTGAGCTGGGGACCACGCCGCGTTCTGCGGCGATGGTCTGCCACGCCTTCGTCATGAAGGACAGCTGGCGGATGATGGCCTCGGTCGCGGCCACGGGATCCCGGCGCGCAGCGGCCAGACCGGCCTGCCGGACCAGGGACCGGTAGAAGCGCCGCAGCGTTGCCGCGACATCCCCACCTTTATCCAATTTCAGAATGGAATCAAGCCCCAAGAGGATGGTGATGGCGCGGTCCATGGCCTGGAAATGGGCATCGAACCGGCCGTCCCGCGCGGCGTCGCGCGCCTGGTGCAGATGCGCCGCCGCCGTCTCGTAGAGGCGGACGACGGCAACCAGGGGCGGCATCGCCGCGCTGTTGGCGGAAGCGTAGGCGGACAGGGCCTTGGTCAGGGTCGGGTTGCGCATGGCGCGGCTTCTCCGGATGGGGATGCGGGGACGTTGGCGGGCGCGCGGCGCAGTCAGTCGTCGCTGCTTTCCTTGTATTTCAACTGTTGGAGCAGGAGGTTCGCGGCCTCCGCCTTGGCCTCCAGCCGTGCGTAGTAGGCGGTCAGGCGGGTGCGGTAGTCCTCGGCCTTGGTCTTGATGTCGTCGGACCGCCGGGTCATGTCGGTGTTGTCGGCGTCGAGCTGCGAGACGATGCGTGCGATGTCGCCGCTGTCCTTCGCCGCGATGCCGTTCAGCGTGGTGTAGAGCCGGTCCGCCAGCCCTTGCGAGAAGCCGACGTCCACCGATCCGGTCTGGCCGGTGTAGACCAGGACCAGCCCGGCGAAGGCGGTTCCGTCGTTGCCGATGATGCGGTTGCCGCTGACCCGGAACAGCGAGGAGTCGCCGTCCACCGACGCGCCGGACAGGGTTCCGTCCTCGGCCACCGTGATGTCCAGCGTGAAGTCCGTTCGGCCGAGGCTGCGGTCGTAGCGCAGCAGCTTCAGGTCGGTGGAGGAGCTGGTCATCTCCAGCCCCAGCAGCGTGCGCACCGCGTCGATGTCGCCGGTCAGCGCGGCGTTCAGGGCCGTCTCGTCCACTTTCAGCGTGTTGTCGCTGGCGAAGGTGATGCCCAGGCTGGCCAGCGACAGGGTGTTGCCATCGTCCGTCGTCACCTTCGCGTTCAGGGCGTCGTAGACCGACTTGGTGACCTGCCGCAGCAGGCTGTCCGCGAACAGGGTGGCGTCGCTGTCGGCGGTGCCGCTGCTGCCGACGGTCTGATGGCTCTGGGCGAAGGCGCGGAAGGCGTTGTAGGCGTCCACGAAGCCGGTGATCGCACTCTTGATCGACGCCAGATCGGTGCCGATCTCCACCCCGATCGTCTGGCCGGGCAGGGCGGCGTAAAGGTCGAAGGTCAGCCCGTCGACGGCGTCGGCGATGGTGTTGCTGCTGCGCTCCACCCGCACCCCGTCCACGGTGACGACGGCGTTCCGTGCTGCCACCAGCTCGTTGGCGTAGCCGCCGTCGGCGTCGGTCAGGCCGAGGCCGGTCAGGACGCCGCTGCCGCCGTCATCAAGGGTGATCGCCTTGCCGGTGTCGTTGGCGGTGAGGATCAGCTGGTACTGGCTGTCCGTCACCTTCACGATGCTGGCGGTCACGCCGCTGGTGGATTTCCGCGCGTTGATGGCGTCGCGGATGTCGGTCAGGGAATCCCCGGCCTCCACGTCGATGGACACGGCGGTGCCGCCCGCGACGCCCAGCGTGAGGGTGCCGGACTGGCCGAGCGCGGCGCCCTGGCTGTCGGTGGTCGCGGCACCGATCTTGTGGCGGGTGGCGAGCTGCTCCACGACGATGGAATAGGTGCCGGTCTCCGCCCCGTCCGCCGCGGTCACCGACAGCACGTCGCCCGCCGCGGTGGAGCCGCCGCCCGACAGATAGGCGGTGCGTTCCTCGAACAGGTTGCTGCCGGCGCCGGTCGAGACGCTGCGGTTGCGCAGCCCGTCCAGCGACGTGTTCACCGCCAGCAGCAGCGACTGCATGTCCTCATAGGCGGCGATCCTGGCCTCGTTGGCGGTGATCGTCGTGTCGATGCGGTCGGCGCGGGACAGGCGCTTCTGCACCGACGCCTCGATCAACGCCGAATAGTCGATGCCCGTGCCCGACCCGCTGGCGATCAGCGACGAACTGCCGGTCGATGCGGCGGTCGAGGATGAGGTTGAGGACACCGTCGTCATGCGGGTCTCCGGGGACGGGAAGCCCTCTCCCCTTTGGGGAAGAGGGTGGCTCGAAGGGCCGGTGAGGGGGGTGTGCGTGGCGGTGCGTTCGGCGACAGCCCAACCCCCTCACCCTAACCCTCTCCCCGGAGGGGAGAGGGAAGGAGTGGGTAGACAGCCTTACCGCAGCAGCTGCAGCAGGTTCTGCGGCATCTCGTTGGCCTGGGACAGCACGGCGATGGCCGCCTGGGTCAGCACCTTGGTCGAGGCCAGCTCCGCCTGCTCCGCGGCGACGTCCACGTCCATGATCGCCGACTGCGCCGCCTCGGTGTTCTCGATGGAGGTGTCGAGCACCTGGCCGCGGAACTCGAAGCGGGAGATCAGGGCGCCCACGTCGGCCCGCGCGCTCGACAGCGTTTCCACTGCCGTGTCCAGCGCGGTCAGCGCGGCGCTCGCCGTGGCGGAGGTGCCGACGTCCAGCGTGCCGATGGACAGGCCGGTGGTGTTCACGTTGGCGATGGTGACGGTGATCTTGTCGGTGCTTTCCGTGCCGACGCGGAAATCCACGCCGTTGGCCCAGGCGCCGTTGCCGTCCAGCAGCGGGTCGTCGTTGAAGCGGGTGCCCGACGCGATGCCGTCGATCTCCTCGATGAGCTGCTGGAACTCGGCGTCCAGATAGCCGCGCTCGGTGTCGGTGACGGCGCCGGACAGCGACTGGGTGGCCAGCGAGCGCATGCGCTGCACGATGTCGGAGACGCGGGACATGCCGCCGTCCGCCGCCTGGAGGATCGAGGAGCCGTGCGAGGCGTTGGTCGCCGCCTGCTTCAGCACCGTGATGTCGGAGGTCAGCGAGGTGCCGACGGCCAAGCCCGCCGCGTCGTCCGACGCCTTGGTGATGCGCGAGCCGCTGGCGATCTTGGAGACGGAACTCGACTGGTTCTCAGAGTTGATGTTCAGGTAGCGCAGCGCGGAGTTCGCCGCCGTGTTGGTGGAGATGACGGGCATGATGTGCCTCCTGGTCGGAGCCTGATCGGATGGTGGGGCCGCCTGTGCATCAGCCCTCAGTGCGTCTCACGGCCGGCGCCGCGAAAGCTGGCGCGGAATCTTTGGCTCAGAGGAAATCGTTCAGGTTGGTCTGCTGGAGGATCTTCATCAGGCTCATGGTCGACTCCAGGTTGGCCTGAAGCTGCGACAGCCGCGTCGTCGCCTCGGCGAGGTCGATGTTGCGGATGTCCTCGACGTGGGTTTGGAGGACGAGCTGCTGTTCCAGGTGGCGGTCGATGGTCCGCTCCAGCGTGGCGGAGGCGGAGCCGAGCTTCGTCTGCACCACGGTCAGCCCGTCCGCCGCCGCGTCGGCGAGGTCGGACGCCTCGTCCACCAGGGCGGTGTCCACCGGGTTGGTCGGCATGTTGGCGATCAGGCTGATGGAGCGCAGCGCCTTCTCGATGGACGGGTCATCGGCGGTGACGCCGTACTGGACGATGAGGTCGTCGGCGGCCTGGAAGTAGGAAACGCTGCCGTCGCCCTTGTAATAGGTCGTGTCGGCGGCGGAGGGGCTGGTCGCCGTCGGCAGTCCGTCCAGCGACACCGGTGCGCGGTCGGTGCGCCCCCCGGCGAACAGGTAGCGGCCTTCCTGCTGGGTGTTCAGCAGCCCGGCGAACTCCGTCATCAGGGCCTGCGCCTCGCTTTTGATGCCGTCCGCGGCGCCGCTGCCCGCCCCCTGGAGGCTGGCGACGAGGCTGCGCACCCGGTTGGCGAGGTCGATCATCCCGCCCACGGCGTCGTGCATGGTCTGGATGCGCCCGTTGACCACCTCCCCCTCGTCGACGTAGCGCTCGGAGCGGCGGTAGTGGCTCTCCAGGTTGACGAGGCGCCCGCTGTCGCCGGCGATGCCCTTGTAATCGACCGACGCCTCGCCGGTCGCCGCCTGCACCTGGGCGGTGGCCACCCGTGACTCCGCCGCCAGCATGTAGCGGACGAGCTGGTTCTGGTGGTTGAAGGTCGCGATCCGTTCCATGCCGGCCCCTTTTCATATGCCTCATGCGCCGGCGGGCTCCGGCCGCATGCGCGGCCGGGACCGCAGTCGCGGTCCAAAGCGGATTGCAATCCGCTTTAGCGAACCAAATTCAACGCCGTGTCGAACATCTCCTGCACCGCCTTCATGACCGCGGCGGCGGCCTGATAGGCGGATTGCAGGTTGCTGATCGCGGCGGTTTCCTCGTTGACGTTCACGCCGCTCTGCGAGGCCATCGCCGACTCCAGCCCGCTGGCGTAGGAGTCCTGGTCTTCGTAGGCGGTGGCGGCGCGGGAGGCGGCGGTCGCCGCCCCCTGGATGATGGCGCCCGCATACTGGGAGAAGGTGCCCGTCCTCCCGGACAGGCCACCCGCCGTGTCGAAGGACTGCGCGCCCGAGAAGGCCGTCTTCAGCGCCTGCGCCACCGAGCCCTCCCCCGCGGACAGCGCCGATCCACCGGCGGCCAGCGTGGCGGAGGTGGAGAGCGCGCCGGTCGCCAGACGCCCGCTGTCCTGAGCGATCGCGTCGCTCACCTTGAGGTCGGCGGCGCCGGTGCCGGTCAGCAGGTCGTTCAGCCCGAAGCGGGCGGAGAAGCCCTTGCCGTCCGCCCCCGCGGTGCCGTCGCCGCCCAGCGCCACGCCGTTCGCGGCGTTGTCGGCCTGGATGACCAGCCGCCCCTGCGCGTCGAGATGGGCCGAGAGCGAGTCCATCGCGTCGATGGCGTCCACCGCGTCCTGCACGGTGGCGTAGGCGGAGAGGTCGAGGTCCAGAACCTCCACCGCCGTGCCGTCCGCCGCCGTGACGGCGACGCGCAGCGTACCGCCGCCGTTCAGCGCGTCGCTGCCCGACACGCCGGCGGTTCCGGTCAGCGCGTTGGGCGGGGGAAAGGCGGTGCCCTGGTTGTGGAGGACGTTCAGCGTGTCCTTCAGCGTCAGGGCCAGCTCGTCCAGCCGGGCCTGCTGCGCCGGCAGGTCCCTGTCGCGGACCTGGATCAGCCCGCCCAGCGTGCCCGAGGAGACGGAGGCGGTGACGTCCTTCCCGTCGATGGTGATCGGGTTGAAGCTCGTCCCGGCGCCGACCGTGGTGGCGGGCGTGTAGGACAGCCGGTGCACCGCGGAGTCCAGCAGCGACGTGCCGGAAGATGTGGAGACCCGGACCATGCCGTTGGCGTCGGTCTGGTAGCGGATGTCGATGTCCCCGGCGAGGCTCTTCAGCGCGGTGTTGCGCTGGTCCTCCAGGTCGCCGGTGTCCTGGCCGAGCGCCTTGCCGGTCTGGATGCGGTCGTTCAGATCCTTCAGCGTGTCGAGCGTGCCGTTGATGCGGGTCACCGTGTCGGCGACGGCGCGGTCGGCCTCGCCGCGCAGCTCCTGCACCGCCTTGGCGGTGGAGCGCAGCGTCTCCGCCACCGCGGTCAGGTCGTCCATCACCGCCGCCTTGGCGCTGCCGCTCTCCGGGGAGGTCGCCAGCGTGGCCAGCGTCTCGCCCAGCGTGTCGATGACCGAGCCCAGCGAGGACGTGGAGGTGGTGGCGCCCAGCCGTTCCTGGAAGCGGTCCAGATAGTCGCTGACCGTCCGGCTGAGGCCCAGCCCGGATTGTGCCGCGACCAGCGACGTCATCAGGTAGCGGTCGACCGTGCTGCCGATGCCGGCGACCTCCACCCCGGTGAAGCCGACGGCGGTGTCGCTCGCGGTCGACTTGGCGGTCTTGCGGGTGTAGCCCTCCGTGCCGGCGTTGGCGACGTTGGCCGAGGCGACCGCCATGCCCACCTCGTTGGTGCGCAGCGCGGAGGTGGCGATGCTGCCGGCGACGCGCAGGGACATGACGGATCTCCTGTGCAGCGGGTCAGGCGGTGACGGCGAAGTGCTTCGCCCCCGCCGCGCGACCGAGCGCCGCGTAGGAGCGCGCTGGGCCGGACACGGAGGCGGCGGCGCGCAGCGCAGCGCCGATGGCCGCCTGCCGGGCCTGTCGGGCTCTGGCCTGCGCCTCCAGCGCGCGCACCGACCGGCCGAGCGGGGCCAGCGCGCCGTCCAGCGCCTTGCGCACGGCCAGCCGGGTTTCCAGCGGCACGCGCTTGCTCTGCGCCGCGGCCAGCGCGTCGTGCAGCGTTCCGGCCTGGCTGTGCAGGAGCATCTGCATGGCACCCGCTGCCCGCAGGGCGTCCACCGCGCGCCCCTCCCGCGCGGCGCTGGCGGCGCGCTCCGCGTGCCCTTCCAACTCCGCGACGAAGCGGGCGATGACCGCCACTGGGTCCGGGCGGGAGGCGGGCCTGGGAGATGTGGGCGGGTTGTGCGGGGTGGGGAGCATGGCGGTCTCCTTCATGTGTTCCCTCTCCCCTCTGGGGAGAGGGTTAGGGGGAGGGGGTTGCGCGTGTGCCGGACAAAGCGCCATGCGCAACTCCCTCACCGGCCCTCCGGGCCACCCTCTCCCCACGAGGAGAGAGGGCTATGAAGGGCGAATGCGGGCATCCTTCGAGGCGTCAGCCGCGCAGGGCGCCGGTGCGGCGGTAGGCGGTGGCGGCGCGCTGGGCGCTGCCGGTCTGGCGAATCGCCGCCTGCACCGCGGCCCGTGCCGCGGCGATGCGCGCCCGCAGGCCCAGCAGGTCGTCGATCAGCGCGAGGCGCTCCGCCGGTACTGGGACCGGCTGGGACCGGTGATGGTCCACCCGCTGGGCGAGGCGGCGCAACTCGGTGTCCAGAGCGGCTTCGCCGTCGAGAAGCGGTTGCGCGGGCTGCATGGCCGTCACCGCCGCCGTCAGCGCTTCATGGCGATCAGCGTGTCCATCATGTCCTGTGAGGTCGTGATGACCTTGGAGGCGGCGGAATAGGCTTGTTGGGCGACGATCATGCGGCTGAACTCGTCGGTCAGCTCGACCGTGGAGCTTTCCAGCGCGCCCGCCGTCACCGTCCCGGCCTTGGCGTCGCCCGCCGTGCGGAGCTGGTACTGACCGGCCGCCGCCGTCTGGGTGAAGGTGGTGCCGGTGACGCTTTCTAGCCCGTCGGCGTTGGCGAAGGTGGCGATGGGGATCTGGTAGATCGCCCGCGTCTCGCCGTTGTCGAAGACGGCGCGGACGATGCCGTCCTTGCCGATGGTCGTCCCGGTCAGGGAGCCGGGCTTGTAGCCGTTCTGCGTCGTGGTCTCGACGCTGACCGAGGGCGTGCTGTCGCCCGATGCGTGCTGGGTCAGGCCGTTGTTGCTGTTGGCGGTGCCGAGGTTCAGCGCGACCGCGCTGCCGCCGGCCCCGGTGGTCCATCCATCGACGGTGAAGGACAGGGCGGACAGGTCGGCGGGGGTCGTCGTCCCGTCCGCGGCCACCGTGGCGGCGGAGGACAGCGTGCCGTCGGTGTTGAAGGAGAGCTGGATGGGGAAGCCGGCGATGGTCCCGGTGGTCCGGGTGGCGTCGGAGGACATGACGGGGTCGGAGGCGTCCAGCTCCCACGTGTTCTCGCCGGTCTTGGTCCAGCTCAGGGTGATGGAGTGGCTGACGCCCAGGCTGTCGAACATCTCCATGTCGGTGGTGAAGCTGTCGCCGGTGTTCGCGTCCGAGGGCAGGTTGGCGTCGATCCCCATGGTCGAGGTCGCCTTGGGCGTGCCCTTGATGTTGGCGACGTTGACCGGGACGAGGCTGTCCACCGATCCCTTGTTGCCGGCGGTGACGGCGCCGTTGGCGTTCAGCGCCCAGCCGTAGAGATAGTAGCCCTCGCTGTTCGACAGGTAGCCTTGGGCGTCGGTGGAGAAGGAGCCGTTGCGGGTGAAGGCGACGGTGCCGTCCGCCGTCTCCTCCGACACCACGAAGAAGCCCTCGCCGTTGATCGCCATGTTGGTGGAGACCGACGACGACTGGATCTCGCCCTGCGCGCTGATGTTGCGGTAGGTGGTGGCCAGCACGCCGCCGGTCTGCTCGTCGATGGTCGAGGTCTTGTTGATGTAGGAGTTGAAGTTCGTCCCGGTGCTCTTGAAACCGGTCGTGCTGGAATTGGCGATGTTGCTGGAGATGGAGGCGAGCGCCTTGCTCTGCGCCATCAGGCCGGACGTGGCGCTGTACATCGCGCTGGTGATGCTCATCGTCGCACCTGTCGCAAGAAAGGGGATGGGACTGCGGAGGAGGCCGGGAGGGGGCGGCTCAGCTCAGCGACAGCACGTCGTCGGCGGGCACGCTGACGCCGCCGATGCCCAGCGCCGCGCTGGTGCCGGAGGTGTCCACGGAGGTGACCGTGCCCTTGATCCGCGTCTCGGTGGCGATGGCGGCCTTGCTGGAGTCCAGCGCGGTGACGGTCAGGCTGTAGGTGCCCGACGTGTGGACCGCGCCGTCGCGTCCCGTGCCGTCCCAGGTGAAGGAATGGCTGCCCTGGCCGGTGGCGCCGCTGTCCTGGTAGACGATGGCCCCGTCCTCGTCGCGCACCGTCAGGGTGACCGACGCGGCCTCGCTGTTCAGCGAATATTCCCAGTTGGCCGCGCCGTTCTGCAGGGCGGTCGTGTCGCCCTCCGCCGTCACCGTCCGCCCGAGATAGCCCAGCGCCGAACTGCCGGTTCCCAGCGCCTGCACCGCCGAGGTCAGCTCGTCCAGCTTGTCGCTCATGGACATCTGCTGCTCCAGCGAGGAGAGCTGCACGAGCTGGCTGGTGTATTGGGCGGTGTCCACCGGGTTGGTCGGGTCCTGCACCTCAAGCTGCTTCAGCAGCAGCGTCAGGAAGGACTGGTAGCTGCCGGCCAGCGAGGCCGAGGAGCTTTTGGCGGACGAGGTGGTCGTGACGGTCGAGGAGCTGAGCGAGTCAACCTGCATGGCGGCCTCCGGGATGCAGCCTCCCCGTCGCGGGAATCGGGGATTCCGCGTCCGTTTCGGCGTGATGATCCAGCGTGTGGTCCGGGAGGAGGCGCCGCAGGGCGGAGCGTTGTCCCGTTCTGTGGCTATCCACGGAGGGGAACGGAAAAGCTGGCGGACTTTTTTCAGCGTGGGCGGAAAAGCGGCGGGAGAGGCCGCGTGGGGCGCGCCGTCGAGGATGGGTCCGCCGAGCTGGACGGGGTGCACGGCGCTGTGCCGCCGCTGTGCCGTTGCACCATCGGCCCCGATCGTGCGACGGGGAGAAACGGGATCGTCGCTTTTTGGTTTGCTAAGTTTGAATCACGTCAGCCCTGTGGCGGGCGCGGTCACGCCAGCCGGGCGAGCAACGCATCCAGCATGCGGTCGCAGGCGGTCAACTGGTCCTCCGCGACGAACTCGTCCGGCTTGTGGGCCTCGCCGATGCTGCCGGGGCCGCAGACGACGGTGGGAATGGACAGGCGCCGCTGGAACAGGCCGCCCTCGGTGCCGAAGGAAATCTTGCCCAGGCTGTTGCCGCCGGTGAGCGCCTTGACGAAGGACACCACCTCCGCATCCTCGTCGGTGTCGAGGGCGGGGTAGCTGGACAGCTCCGTGATGTCCACGGCGGCGGCGGGGAAGGCGGTGCGCAGACGCTTCTCCATGGCCTCCGCCTCGGCGCGGACGGCGTCGAGCAGAGGGTCCACCGGGTCCTGCGGCAGGTGGCGGATCTCCATGTCGAGACGGCACTGGTTGGGCACGATGTTCAGCGCGGTCCCGCCCTGGATGACGCCGGCGTGGATGGTGGTCCAGGGCACGTCGTAACCGGCGTCGCGCGCCCCCTCGGTCTGCACCCGCTCCTGAAGGCGGCGCAGGCCGGTGAGCATGTCGCAGGCCATGTGGATGGCGTTCAGCCCTTGCGGGGCGAGGCTCGAATGGCACTCGGCACCCCGGCAGTCGATGCGCAGCGCCGTCTTGCCCTTGTGGGCGGTGACCACCTGCATCAGGGTGGGTTCGCCGACGATGCAGAAACGCGGGCGGACCGGCAGGGCGGCCATCATGTCGATCAGGCGCCGCACGCCCAGGCAGCCGACCTCCTCGTCGTAGGACAGCGCGAGATGAAGCGGCTGGCTGAGCGTCCGCCCGGAGGCCCGTTCGGCCAGGGCCATCGCCGCGGCGATGAAGCCCTTCATGTCGGCGGTGCCGCGGCCGTAGAGATTGCCGGCCCGGCGGGTCAGGCGGAAGGGATCGCAGGTCCAGGCCTGCCCGTCCACCGGCACCACATCGGTGTGGCCGGACAGCAGGATGCCCGGACGGTCGGCCGGGCCGACGCTGGCGAAGAGGTTGGCCTTGCGCCCGTCCTCGCTCGGCACCAGCCGCGTGGCGGCGCCGACCGCCTCCAGCCGCTCCTTCGCCCAGAGGATGAGGTCGAGGTTGCTGTCGCGGCTGACCGTGGGAAAGGCCACCAGCCGCTCCAGAATGTCCAGCGTCGCACCCATGGCGGGATGGTCCTTCTTCCTTGGTCGTCGATCGGCTTCGGCTTTTCCGCGCCGACGGGACGGAGGCGGCCGTCGGCCGGCCTCCTCCGTTCCTCGTCAGGCCGCGCCGCTCACTTGGCGTCGAAGTAGCCGGCCTGGATGGTCTTGCCGATCAGGTTGCAGATGATGCGGCCGGCGGTGATCGCGGTGATGCCGTTCACGTCCTTCTTGGGCGTGATCTCCACGATGTCCATGCCGACGACGCGGCCCTTCTTCACCAGGCCGTGGATCAGCGTGCGGATCTGGGGATAGGTCACGCCGCCCGGCGCCGGGCCGTTGACGGCCGGCATGATGGTCGGGTCCATGCCGTCGGCGTCGATGGTCAGGTAATAGCGCCCGCCGTCGGGAATGCGGTCGAGCACCGCCTTCATGCCGACGTCCTGCAGCTCCACGTCGGGGATCAGCACGGCGCCGTAGGCCTGGGCCGCCTCGACCTCCTCCGGCCGGGCGCTGCCGGCGGAGCGCAGGCCGATCTGGAAGATCTGGCCGACATGGTCCATCTCCGCGGCGCGGCGGATCGGGCTGGAATAGCCGCCGCGGGCGCCGTTCACATGGTCGCGCCAGTCGAGGTGCGCGTCGATGTGCACGAGCGTGATCGGACCCTGATCGTTGTAGGCGCGCAGCACCGGGATCGGGATGCCGTGGTCGCCGCCGATGATGATGGGAAGCATGCCCTTGGCGAGCATCGCCCGCACCACCGCCTCCGCGTTGCGGTAATGCAGGTCGAGGTCGCGCGGGTTCGCCTTCACGTCGCCGCAGTCGACGACCTTGATGTCCTTCCCGCCGAGCAGCGGACCGCCGATGTCGAAGTCCCAGCGCTCCAGCTGGCGCAGCGCCCGCTCGGTGTAGCGGCGGACCCAGGTCGGGGCGTTGGTCTGGTCGTTGGTCACCTCGTCGATCGAGTAGGGATCGCCGTAGGGGATGCCGAGGATGCCGATGTGGCCGTCGAGCTGGTCGAGATCCGTGCAGATGGGGAAGTCGAGGAAGCTCTGCAGTTCGCGGCGCGGCGGATTGGTCAGGGTGCTGCTCATGGCGGGCGTTCCAGGTCTCTTTTGTGGCCAGGTTTCTTCTGTGTGATACGGGGGATCAGAGGGCGTCGGGGATCACGGCGATGGCATCGACCTCGACCACCCACTCCGGCCGCGCCAGGGCGCTGACGACGATGCCGGTGGAGACGGGATGGACACCCTTCAGCCACTTGCCGATGGTGCGGTAGACCGGCTCGCGGTAGCGCGGGTCGGTGATGTAGACGGTGATCTTGCAGATGTGCTCCATCTTCGCGCCGGCCTCGTCCAGCAGCATCTTGATGTTGCTCATGGCCTGCTCGGTCTGGCCGGCGGCGTCGCCGATGGCCACGCTCTCGCTGGTGTCGAGGTTCTGGCCGATCTGGCCGCGCACGAAGACCATCGCACCGCGGGCCACGACCGTCTGGCAGAGGTCGTTGTCCAGCGCCTGCTCGGGATAGGTCTTCTTGGTGTTGAACTTGCGGATGCGGGTGTGGGTGGTCATGGGTCGGTTCTCTCTTGGGTGAATGGGTGCGCCGGGCATGGTTTGGGCGTATCCGGGAGGCCGAAGCCGTCCCGGCCGTCACGCCGCCCGGAAAGGGTTGGCTGCGGATTAGGCGGTCAGTGCAGGGCCGCCAGTTCGGGAAAGACCGACGCCCGTTCCGCCAGCTCGGCCAGCGGGATGTGGCAGGCGATGCGGTGGCCGTCGGCGGCCGTCTGCACCGGCGGCGCGCGCTCGTCGCAGATGGCGCCGAGCTTGCGCGGGCAGCGGCCGCGGAAGGCGCAGCCCCCGCCGCCGGGCGGTGCGGTGGAATCCTCCAGCAGGATGCGCTCGGGCTCCGGCCCGTCCTCCGTTCCGCTCAGCCGCGGCACCGCCGACAGCAGCGCCTCGGTGTAGGGGTGGTAGGGCGGGCGCAGAACCCGGCCGATCGGACCCTCCTCGCAGATCGTGCCGCCATAGACGACCAGCACGCGGTCGGCGATGTGCGACACCACGGCGATGTCGTGGGTGATGAACAGGTAGGACAGCCCCAGCTCGTCCCGCAGGTCGGCGAGCAAATTGAGGATGTTCGCCTGCACCGAGACGTCGAGCGCCGACACCGCCTCGTCGCAGACGACGAACTCCGGATCGGTGGCCAGGGCGCGGGCGATGTTCACGCGCTGGCGCTCGCCGCCGCTCAGCTCGTGCGGGTAGCGGTCGGCGTAGGCGGCGGGCAGGCCGACGCGGGTCAGCAGGGCCGCGATCATCTCCCGGCGCTCCGCCTCGCCCTGGTGGCCGGCGAGGACGAGGGGGCGCTCCATGGCCGCCCCCACCGTCTTGCGCGGGTTGAGCGAGGCGGCGGAATTCTGGAAGACGAGCTGGGCGCGGCGGCGCAGGTCGCGGTCGCCCTCCTTGGCCTGCTTGATGAAGTCGGCGCCGTCGAACAGCACCGTGCCGGCGGTCGGCTCGATCAGGGCCAGCAGCGAACGGCCGATCGTGCTCTTGCCGCTGCCGCTCTCGCCGACCACGCCCAGCACCTCGCCGCGCTGGATGGTGAAGGAAACGTCGTCGACCGCCACCGTGCCGTCGCGGCGGAGCCACGGCAGGATCGACCGGCGCTCGCCGAAAACCTTGCGCAGCGCCTCGACCTGGACCAGCGGGGCGGAGCGGGTCGGCGGTGCCGCCGGCGCCCGGGACGCGGTCGACTCCTCCGGCCACGGTGTGCCGGACAGGGCCTCGGCCTTCCAGCAGCGCACGCTGTTGCCGGCGGCGTCCCCGCGCAGCGCCTGGGGCAGGCGGCGGCAGGTCTCCTCGGCGAACGGACAGCGCGGCGCGAAGACGCAGGAGTCGGGAGGACCCGACAGCTTGCTGACCGTGCCGGGGATTGAGGACAGGCGGTGCCGGCGGTCCGTGGTGATGCGCGGCAGCGCCGCCACCAGACCCTTGGTGTAGGGATGGACCGGCCGGGCCAGCACGTCGCGGGTGCGCCCGGTCTCCACGACCTCGCTGCCGTAGAGGACGCAGACCGAGTTGCAGATGCGGTTGACGATGCCGAGGTTGTGCGAGACGAACAGGGCGCTCAGATGGTGGCTCTCGCACAGGCCGGCGAGCAGCTCGATGATCCGCGCTTCCACCGTGACGTCGAGCGCCGTCGTCGGCTCGTCGAGAATCAGCAGCTTGGGGTCGCAGCCGAGCGCGGTGGCGATCAGCACGCGCTGCTGCATGCCGCCCGACAGCTGGTGCGGGTAGGACTGCGCGATGCGCCGCGGCTCGCGGATGCCGACCTCGGCCAGCAGCTCTTCCACCCGTGGTGCTGCCTGCCGGGGGGTGAATCCCTTGTGCTGGACCAGCGGTTCGGCGATCTGCCGCCCGACGGTCAGCGCCGGGTTCAGCGAGGTGAATGGGTCCTGGAAGACCGCGGCGATGCGGTCGCCGCGCAAGCTCCGGCGGTGCGCGGCGGACAGGCGGCGCAGGTCGGTCCCCTCGAACAGAATCTCGCCGCCGTCGATGCGCCCGGCCTCGCCCAGCAGGTCGAGGATGGCCATGGCGACGGTGCTCTTGCCCGAGCCGGACTCGCCGACCAGCCCCATGACCTCGCCCGGCCGGATCGCGAAGCTGACGTCGCTGGCGGCGCGCAGCGTGCCGCGCGGGCTGGCGTAGTTGATGGTGAGGTTGCGCACCTCCAGCAGGGCGGACACGGCGGTCGCGGGGGCCGGGCTCGGATCGGGGGACGCGGCGGCGGAAAGGGGCACGAGAGCGGTCATGGGGTCAGTGTCCTCCCGTGTTGCGGGGGTCCAGCACGGCGCGCAGTCCATCGCCCAGCAGGTTGATGCCGATCACGGTGATGCCCATGGCGAGGCCGGGGCACAGCGCGATCCACGGCGCCTGCTCGACGAAGGGCCGGGCCTCGCTGATCATCAGGCCCCAGTCGGAGGAGGGCGGCTGGGCGCCCATGCCGATGAAGCTGAGGGCGGCGCCCAGCAGAATGGCGAAGACGACACGCAGGCTGGACTCGACCGCCAGCGGCGGCCAGATGTTCGGCAGGATCTCGTGGAACAGGATGTAGGCGGTGCTCTCGCCGCGCAGCCGGGCGGCGGTGATGAACTCCTCCTGCATCAGCTCCAGGGTGATGGCGCGGGTCAGGCGGACCACCTGCGGCACGTAGACGATGCCGATGGCGACGACCGCCTTCCACAGGGCCGGCGGCGTGACCGCCAGGACGAGGATGCCCAGCAGGATGGGCGGGAAGGACATCAGCACGTCCATGCAGCGCATGATGATCTCGTCGGTCCGGCCCCGGCCGTAGCCGGCGACCAGCCCCAGCGGCACGCCGACGAGCAGGCTGATGGCGGTGGCGGCGACGCCCATGACCAGCGAGTTGGTCGTGCCGACGAGGGTGCGGCTGAACACGTCGCGGCCGTACTCGTCGGTGCCGAACCAGAAGTCCGGCCCCGGCGGCTGCAGCCGGCTCATGATGTTCATCTCGTCGTAGGGGTAGGGGGCCAGCCATGGGCCGGCCACGGCGACCACCAGCAGCGGCGCCAGCAGCGCGATCCCGAGGACGAGCGAGGTGGGCCAGCGCTTCGGTGCGGAGCGGGGGGGCGCGGCGGGGGTTTGGCTCGCGGCGGTCATGTCAGGCGTTCCCCATGCCATGGCGGATCTTCGGGTTGACGAACGCGTAGAGGAGGTCGGCCGCCAGGTTCGCCAAGCAGTAGGCCGTCGAGATGATCAGGATGGTCGCCTGGATCAGCGGCAGGTCGTGGCGCTGGATGGCGAACAGCAGCAGCCGGCCCATGCCGGGGAAGGAGAAGACCGTCTCGATGACCACGACGCCGCCGAGGATCAGGCCGAAGTCGATGGCGAGCACGGTGATGGTCGGCAGCAGCGCGTTGCGCAGGGCGTGGCGGACGATCACCACCTTCTCCGGCAGGCCCTTGGCGCGGGCGTATTTTACGTAGTTGGTCTGCAGGACGTCGATCATGCTGGAGCGGGTCAGCCGCGCGATGCGGGCGATCAGCATCAGCACCAGCGTGACGACCGGCAGGACCAGATGCGACGCCCAGGGCACGAAGCCGTCGGCGAGCGGCGCGTAGCCGCCGGTCGGCAGCCATTTCAGGTAGCTGCCGAAGACCAGCACCAGGACGATGGCCCAGAAGAAGTCGGGAACGGCGATGCCGAGATAGGACACGCCCGAGACCATCTGGTCGGCCATGCGCCCGCGGCGCACCGCGGCCAGGACGCCGGCGCCGATGCCGATCACCGTCACCACCGCCAGGGCCACCACCGCCAGGACCAGGGATCGGCTCAGCGCCTCCATCAGGATCGGCGCGACCGGCTGCTCCAGCACCAGCGAGCGGCCGAGATCGCCCTGCAGGATGCCGGCGGCCCAGCGGCCGTACTGCACGATCAGGGGCTGGTCGAGACCGAGCTTGACCGTGATGGCGTCGATCACCTCCTTCGAGGCGAACTGCCCGGCGATCATCGACGCGACGTCCCCCGGCATCGCCTGCGTCACCAGGAAGACGAGGATCGACATGACGACCAGCACCATCGCCAGATAGGCCAGCCGGGTGAGTGTGTAGAGGAGCATGGAGAGAGCTTCCCTTGGCCCGGGGCCGTCGGGAGCGCGGCGGGCGCTCCCGACGCCGTCGACGGCTCTACTGGCCGACCGAAACGTTGCGCAGGTCGAGGAACATCATCGGGTGGGAGGTGAAGCCCTGCACCCGCGCGCTCACGCCGTTGACGTGGTTGATGACGTAGGGGATGACGCCGGGAGCGTCCTGGACGGCCAGCGCCTGCACCTCGCCATAGAGCTTCTTGGCCTCCTCCTCGCTGGACGCCTGACGGGCGCCGTCGAGCAGCTTGTCCATCGCCGGGTTGGCGTAGTTCCACAGCGCGGCGTTCCACGACCCGCGCGAGTGGTACCAGGGGTAGACCGAGGTATCGATCGTCGGGCGGCTGAAGAAGCCGTCGATGTAGAAGCCCGCCTTGCCCTCGATGTCCTTCAGGAAGACGTCGAAGGGCACGCGCTGCACGTTGACGGTGATGCCTGCCGGCTTCAGCAGCTCGCGGACCGCCAGCCCCAGGCGCTCGCGGGTGGCGCGGCCGGCCGGGGTGTAGAGCGTGACCTCGAAGCCGTTGGGATAGCCGGCCTCGGCCAGCATCTTCTTCGCGGCGGCCGGGTCGCCCTTGGCGATGGGCAGGTCCTTGTTGAAGTAGGGGTGGCTCGGCGGGATCGGCGAATGGGTCGGCGTGCCGTAGCCGAACAGGGCGATCTGGGTGATCGCCTGCTTGTCCAGCGCCGTCGCCACCGCGCGGCGGACGCGCACGTCGTCGAACGGCTTGGTCGTGCCGTTCATGATCACGCCGTCCCAGGTGGAGGTCGGCACGGCTTCGGCCTTCAGGTTCGACGTCGCCTTGACCTTGTCCACCGCCTCCGGCGGCAGGTTCCAGGCGAGGTCCAGCTCACCCGTGGTCAGCGCCGCCACTTGGCTGGCCGTCTCGGGCAGGATGCGGATCACCACCTCGTCCAGCTTCGGCAGGCCGGCCTCGAAATAGGTCGGGTTGCGCTTCACCACCATGCGGTCGCCGGGCGCAAAGGAGACGAACTGGAAGGGGCCGGTGCCGACCGGGTTGGAGGCCAGCGTGTCGAGGGCGTCGCGCGGCACGATGCGCGCCTGACGCTCGCCGAACAGCTCGGCGAAGCCGGAGTAGGGGGACTTCAGCGTGAATTCCACCGCGTGGGAATCCACCGCCTTCATCGACTCCACGATCTCGAAGTTCACGCGGGCGGTGGAGCCGGTCGCCTTGTCCTGGATGCGGGTGATGGTGGCGAGCACGTCCTCGGCGTCCATCTCGCGGCCGCTGTGGAACTTCACGCCCTTCTTCAGGAAGAAGGTCCAGGTCTTGAGGTCGGCGCTGTGCTCCCAGCGCTCGGCGAGGTCCGGCTTCAGCGTCATGTCGGCGGCGATCGCCGTCAGGCCGTTGAAGAGGAGGTAGGCGGCCACATACTCCTGGCCGCCCTTCATCTTGGCGGGATCGAGGGTGTTCAGGTTCGAATCCACCGCCACCTTGAGCGTGCCGGCGGCCTGCGCGGACAGCGCCGTGCCGGAGAGGAGGAAAGCCGAGAGCACAGCCCGTGCCACCAACCGTTTCACCATGATGAAGCCTCTCTGCTTGCGGGGTCCGTTGTGGACCTTGGTTCCTGTTGCCTCGACGCTCTCACAGACGTGTCACGAACGGAATGACCGAGGACGCGCCGTCCGGTGGTCCAGGGAATGCCTAAAAAATACTCATTTTTGCGAATGCGAGCGGGATGCCCGATTTTCGACCACAGACAAAGTCCGGATTTCTCCGCCGGGATTTGGTTCGTCCCGCCGATAATCATGCCTAAAAATTAGGCTCACTCGTCGGCGCTTGTCCCGTACCATGAATGTTTTTTGTCGGCACCATGAATGCACCCGTATGGTATCGGAGTGGGGATCAGTCCGTACCGCCGTCCAGCACCCCATCCAGCAATCCGCCCAGGCCGGGCAGGGCGTCGATCGCCAGCAGGCGCCGGTGGAGCCGTTGCGCCGCCGCGGGTCCGATGGCGCGGGCGGCGCAGGCGAGGAACTTCGCGGTGTGGGCCTCCATCGACAGGGGGCGGGCGACGGTGCCACGCGCCGAGGCGCAGAAGCGGCGGACGCTTTGCCCCGTTCGGATCTCCACCGTCACGTCGGCGCCTTCCGGGGCCAGCCGCGCCCGGTCGGGATCGGCGTTCCAGCCGGGATCGGGCCGCAGGCTGACGCGCTCCATCGCCGCGCGCAGGCGCGGGTCGGTCAGCGTCGGCCCGGTCAGATGATCCAGCGTCAGGTCGCCGTGCAGCATCACGCAGGCCACCGCGAAGGGCAGGCTGAAGCGGGCTTCGCCGGGGGTGGCGGGGCGATCGTAGGTGAGGTTGGCGGCCACCACCGGCGGCACGACGCAGCGCACCGCCGCGATGTCCGACGGGTCCAGCCGGTGCTCCGCCATCAGGTCGCGCACCGCGTCGGCCGCGGCGTGCGAGGAGAGGCAGACCGGATAGGCCTTAGTGTCGATGCCGGGGTCGAGCAGGTGCCACCGCCGGCCCAGCTCGTCCAGCGCCATGGCGTCGAAACGGCCCTGCGCCATCAACCGGGCGAAGCCGCGCGGGTCCTCGACCACGCCGTGCGGCACGGTCCCGCCGCGCATCGCCAAGCGCACCGCGCGCAGCCCGTTCGCGGCGGCCTGGGCGGCCAGCAGCGGCTTGGCGCCCGTGCCGAAGCAGGCCCGTAGGCCGCCGGTCCCGCAGAGCGCGAAGGCGATGGCATCGGCGGCCCGGTCGCCGTCCAGCCGGAAGGCCTTGGCCGCCGCCGCCGCGGCACCGACGGTGCCGAACAGCGCGGTGGTCCACCAGCCGGCTTCGTACACGCCGTTGCCGAGGGCGATGGCCAGCGCGTATTCCGCCTCCGCCCCGGCCACCACCGCGGTCAGCAGATCGGCCCCTGTTCCGCCGACGGCCTCCACCGCGGCCAGGGCGGTCGGCACCACCACGGCGGAGCCATGGACGAAGCCGGCGTAGCAATTGTCGTCGAAATCCAGCGCGTGGGCGGCGGCGGTGTTCGCGAAGGCGGCCCCTTCGGCGCACCGCCGCCCGCCCCCCAGCAGGGTGCATGGACCGGTGGCGTAAATGTCCAGCGCTTCCTCCCGCGCCATGCGGGCGGCATCGGCATCGGCGCCGGCACCGGCCAGCGCCACGCCCAGCGTGTCGATGATGCAGCCGCGGCCGACCGCGGCGGCCTCCTCGGGGATGCCGGCCCGTTCCAGACCGGCCAGCCAATGGCCGATGAGCCGGGCAGCGGGAGGGGCAGCGGGAGGGGCGGAGGGAGAGGTGGTCATGGCGGAACCTCGCGCGGATGGGCGGACGATCCGGCGAGGCTGCCAGCGACCATCGTCCTCCGTCAGGCCAAGAAAGGACTTTCATGGTCAGGATGAATTGGATTCATAATGCGGCACCCCTCGGGCACCACCGCACCCACCGACCGACGGAACCCGGCACCGCCATGCGCCACCGCGACTTTGACCTGGATTCCCTTGAAGTGTTCGTGACGGTGGCGGAGCTGGGCAACATGACCCGCGCGGCGGGCCAGCTGGGGCTGACCCAGTCGGCCGTGTCGCACGTGGTGCGTCAACTGGAAACCGCCTTCGCCACCCAGCTCTTCGACCGGAGCATCCGGCCGATGGCGCTGACCGCCTCCGGCCACCGGCTGTGGCACTGGAGCAAACGGATCCTCGGCGACGCCCGCCAGTTGCCGGCGGTGATCGGCGGCAAGGATGCGCTCTTCGTGCCGGAGCTGAGGCTCGGCTGCATCGACACGCTGGCCGCCCCCTTCATGCCGCGGTTGCTCCAGCAGCTCCGCGACAGCGTGCCGTCCTTCAGCATCGCGGCGGGCCTCAGCCGCCAGCTGCGGGAGCAGTTCATGGCCCGGCGCCTGGACGTGATCTTCACCAACGAGTCCTTCGACGACCTGGATCAGGTGGACAGCTTCCGGCTGCTCAGCGAGCCCTTCGTGCTTCTGGTGCCCCGCAGCGCGCCGGATGTCGCCGACGAGGCCGGGCTGCGCGCGCTCTCGCAGGCTTTGCCGCTGATCCGCAACACGGTGGACAGCAGCCTGGGCCGGATGGTGGACCAGCACCTGCGCCGGCTGGGCATGGAGATCCCGCGCAGCTTCGCCTTCGACGCCGTCGACACCATGATGGCCATGGTGGCCGAAGAGATGGGGTGGAGCCTGCTTCCGCCAACCGCGCTGGTGAAAAGCCGCCAGCATCTGGGGCGGCTGAAGGTGCTGCCCTTCCCGGCGGCCAGCTTCCGCCGGTCCGTCTTCGTGGTCGCCCGCAAGGGCGAGCTGGGGTCGCTGCCGGCGCGCATCAACAAGGTTGGCCGTGGCATCCTCACCCAGGGCTATTTCACGGACGTGTTCGCCTCTTCGCCTTGGCTGAAGCCGATGATCGGGCGTTGACGACCCCCGGCCTCATCCGTCGGCGCGCGGCCGGCTCCCGCCGTGGCGCCGGCCCCCGGGCGCGATGCCGAAGGAGCGGCGGAAGGCATGGCCGAAGGCGCTTTGCGACCTGTACCCGACCGTGCTCGCGACGCTGGCGACGTCGGCGCCGTGCCGCCCCAAGGCGGCGCGCGCGAGGGTGAGACGCCAGGCCCGCACATAGGCCAGCGGCGTCTGCCCCACCCGGCGGGTGAACTGCGCGGAGAAGGCGGCGCGCGACATGCCGGCGACGGCGGCGAGTTGCGCCACGGTCCACGGTCGCGCGATGTCGCCGTGAACGGCGCGCAGCACCCGGCCGAGGCGGGGGTCGGACAACGCGCCCAGCCAGCCCATCCCGACGGCCTCGCCGCCCGCCGCATGGGCGCGGATCGCTTCCACCAGCAGCACGTCGGCGAGGCGGGCGGTCACGACCCCGTGACCCAGAGGGGCCCGCTCCATCTCATCCCCCAGCAAGGCGAGGATCGTCGACACCGGGCCCGATCCGGGGGAGGAGCGCGGGATCAGCAGGGCATCCGGAAGCATGTCGAGCAGGAACGCGGCGTTCCCGTCGGCGAAGGAGACGCTGCCGCCGATCGCGATCATGGCGCTTCCGCCAAGCTGAACGGTGTCGTGGCCGGGCATGCCGAAGAGGCTTTGGCCATCGGTGCGGGGCAGGGCCGGATCGCTGGCGACGGCGTAGGGTATCCGTCCGATAAGGCAGACATCCCCGGCGCTCATCAATCAGGGAGGATGACCCGGGAGGATCAGCCAGTTCGTGCCCTTCAGCAGCGCCACGAACTTCAAGCGGTCGAGCGCCGGGAATTCCAGCGCCCAGTCGTTCGCGGCCTCCAGCCGGGTCAGGCGGCTGACCCGGGGACCAAGGACGTCCAGGACGTCCGACAGCGGATCGGCGGCATGACAAGACGATCGCGACAAAACCACGGACCCTCTCTCACAGATGATCTTGCACCATGCCTGAACTGCGTGTGCGAAGGAGAAAGGCAATGGGCATGGACGGCAAGGTCGTGGTCATCACCGGCGCGAGCAGCGGCATCGGCCGCGCCACAGCGATGCTTCTGGCCGAACGCGGGGCGTTCGTGGTCCTGGGCGCCCGCCGGGACAGTGCGCTGGCCGAGGTGTCGGGCGCGATCGCCGCGGCCGGCGGCATGGCCGTTCACAAGGTGACCGACGTTCGCCGGCGCGACGATCTCGAAGCTCTGGTCGCCCTTGCCGTCGAGCGGGGCGGCAGGGTCGATGTCCTGGTGAACAGCGCGGGGATCGGTCCGATCTCGCGCTTCGACGCGCTCCGCGTCGAGGATTGGGACGCGATGATCGACGTCAATCTGCGCGGCACGCTGTATGGCATCGCTGCCGTTCTGCCGCTGTTCCAGCGTCAGAAATCCGGCCACATCATCAACATCGTTTCGACCGCCGGCCTCAAGATCCTGCCCACCATGGGGGTCTATGCCGCGACGAAGAACGCGGTGCGCACCGCCACCGAAGCCCTGCGTCAGGAGGCCGGACCGCATCTGCGGGTGACCGAGATTTCCCCGGGCTTCGTTGCAACCGATTTCGCAGCCTCCATGACCGACCCCGCCATCCGGGAGGCGATGGCGAAGCGGGCCGCCACGGTCTCGATCCCGCCGGAAGCGATCGCCCGCGGCGTCGTCTACGCCATCGAGCAACCGGATGATGTCGATGTCGGCAGCATCGTTATCCGGCCGACGGCCCAGGACTGAGCGTCTGTTGTTCAGGGGCGTCACACCGTGACGCGCATCGCCGTCGCATCGGTGGAGGCCTTCCGGTGCATCGAAGCGCCGTCCACACGCCGCAGCTTGTCGGGGTTTCTGGTGATGTAGAGCGCGACGATCTTTCCCTGCTCGATCTGCAGGGCGGTGGTCTGGACGATCCCGCCGCCTTCGACGGAAATGAAGCCGGCGAGCCCATCGATGACGGCGTAGCGTATGAGAAGCGATGGAGCCTGCTTGAACTCCTGCGCGAGCTGGAGGTGTCGCGCCATCACCTCGCCGATTCCGATCAGTGGACGCTGCGAGGCCGGCACCTTGCCGCCGCCGTCCGTGCTTGCGGTCACATCATCGGCAAGAAGCAAGCGCAGCCGGTCCATGTCACCCTCGCGCGACGCGGTGAAGAAGGCGGCGGCGATCTCCAGCCCTTGTTCCTTCGTCACCGCGAAGCGTGGGCGGGCCGCCTGAATGTGGTCACGCGCCCGGCTGGCCAGTTTGCGACAGGCCGCTGTTTCACGGCCGATGGCGTTGGCGACATCGTCGAACCCCATGCCGAACACGTCGTGGAGCAGAAAGGCCGCTCGCTCCAACGGGGACAGACGCTCCAGCGCGATCATCAAGGGAAGCGTGATGTCGTCGATGGCGTCCGGTTCCTCCGCGTCGACGATCGGTTCCGGCAGCCACGGCCCGATGTAGGTTTCGCGCCGGCGCCGTGCCGATTTCAGTTCGTTCAGGCAGAGGCGCGTGACGATGGTGTGCAGCAAGGCCGCCGGTTGCCGGACTGTCTCACGGTCGGTCGACAGCCAGCGGAGATAGGCATCCTGAACGACGTCCTCGGCATCCGCCACCGATCCAAGCATCCGGTAGGCGAGGCGGATGAGGCGGGGGCGGATGTCGGCGAATGACGGGTCGGTGGAGCGGTCGTTCATGGCCTTGCTGCCTCGCCATGCCTTCGTTAATCCGCGTGAACGGCGCTGACCGTATAAAGGCTGGGCGCGACCGATGTCGCGAGACCCGCGAACATCTTCAGTTGCTCCTGCGTCTCGGGCTTCCTCATGAAGCCCTCGAAGTGCTCCTTGGAGGCCCATTGAGCGTAGTTGACGACCGTCTTCCCGTCGAGGCTGCTGTGGATGCTGACCGATAGGAAGCCGGGCTGGTGGCGGATGGTGTTTTCGGTCGCTTCCGACAGCGCCTTCGCCAGGTCGGCCTGCGTCCCCGGCTCGACCCCGTAAACGTTTATCAGCGTCAGGCACGGGGACTGGGGATCAATCGTCGCTGTGTGCTTGGCCATCGTCGTCTCCCTTGAAAGTGCAGCCACGGGGGAGATGACAACGCCCACTCCCCGGACTGTGACATGCGGGGCGAAAAAACCAAAAATGCCGGGCGTTTATCGGCTCATGGCTGAAGAGCGACGTGTCCTGCGGTCCTCTCAGGGGGCAATGGCGCAATCAGGTTGGCTTCAGGTCAGCCATTGCGTCATGCCGACGTTGCTGGACACCACCGCGTCGATGCTGTCGCGCAGCTTGGCGAGGCTGATCGGCTTCACCAGATAGCCGTTGACGTTGTGCTCCTTGGCGAAGCGCACGGTGCTGAGGTCGGCGTCGCCGGTCAGGAAGATCACCGGGGTCTTGTCCACGTCCTTCACCTTGATCCCGCGCACGCCCTGGAGGAATTGCTTGCCGTTCATCGGCGCCATGTGGATGTCGCAGAAGACGATGTCCGGGCGTGTGCGCACCACCTCCATCAGCCCGTCCTTGCCGTTCGAGGATTCCAGGATCGAGCGGACGCCGATTTCCTTCAGCACCTTGCGGATCAGGCCGCGGGTGAAGTTGTCGTCCTCGACGATCAGGATGCTCAGCTTCGAGTAATCTACCGCCATGGTGGGCTGACCTTGTTCAAGACGTCGGTTTCAAAACGTCGGTGCGGGACTGTGCGACGCCCGCATCGCGGCGGTCGCGGTGATCAGCTCGTCCAGGGTGGCGTCCAGCATGCTGGCGAGGAGCGCGGCGGTCTCCGCGTCCCCGGCGTCCAGCAGGTCCTGGGTGTCGCCGGCCAGCCGGCCCAGCCGGGCCGCCCCGATCGACAGGGCCGCCCCCTTCAGCGTGTGGACCGCGTTGCGGGCCGGGCCGGCGGCTCCGGCCTCCAGCGCCGTCACGGCGGCCTGGATCAGCCCCGGCGCCATGCCCAGGAAATCACCGAGGAAGACCATGGCGTCCGGGTCGTCGCGGCCGAAATTCTGGCTCAGCTGGTCGAGGTCGAAAATCTGCGGGTCGATGTCGGCGTCCGCCCAACTCGGCGCGAGGGATGCTTCGGCGACGGCCACCGGCTCCGGCTTGGCGGGCGTCCGGCGGGCCGGCAGGCGCAGCGAGCGGGCCTGCGGCAGGAAGCGGTCCAGCGTTTCGGCCAGCAGCCGGGATTCGATGGGCTTCGTCAGATAGCCATCCATCCCCGCCTCCAGGCAGCGCTGCTGCGTGCCCGGCAGGGCGTCGGCGGTCAGCGCGACGATGGGCAGCCGGTCCACCGCCCCGGCGCCCGCCCCCGTCCCGCTCAACGCCTCCGCCAGCTCCCGTTCGCGGGCGCGGATGGCGTGGGTCAGGCCGAAGCCGTCCATCTCCGGCATGTGGAAGTCGGTCAGCAGCAGGCCATAGCGTCCCGGCTGCAGCATCTCCAGGGCGCGGGCGCCGTTGTCGGCCATTTCGATGGCGTAGCCGCGCTTGTTCAGCATGCGGCGGATCACCGTCTGGTTGATCGGGTTGTCCTCCGCCACCAGGATCAGCGCCCCGGCCGCGATGGCGGATTCGATGGGCGGCGGTTCCCAGCCGGTGGCGTCGTGCTCCCGCGGCTCCGACCGCCGTTCCAGGCTGGCCCGGCCCAGCGCCGCCGCAATGGTCAGCCAGACCCGCCGCCGCCGCAGAGGCAGATTGACGGCGCACAGCAGTCCGATGCGGTCGGCTTCCGACATGGTGGAGGCCAGCGCCCGCGGCACGGCCAGGATGACCGCGGGGACCGGACCGTCGGCGAAGGCGGGGGACTGCACGATGGCGCGGCAGCAGGCGATGGCGGCTTCGGATTGCACCCCGCCGTTGACCAGCACCACCAGCCGCTCCGGACCGGCCTGGGTGTCGGTCACCGCCTGGAGGCCTCCGGTCAGATCGTACCAGCCGAGCGGGGCGATGCCGGCGGCGGCCAGGATGCCTTGCAGCGCCCGACGCCCGTCGCCGTCGAAGCCGACGGCCACCACGCGGGCGTCGTCCACCGCCACCGCCGGGGCCGCCGGTGTCCGGGGCTGCGGGCAGTCGGCGGTCGGGGCGGCCACCGCGAAGGGCAGCTCGAACCAGAAGGTGGAGCCCTCGCCGAACACCGAGTCCACCCCGATGCCGCCCCCCATCATGGTGCACAGCTTGTGGCAGATCGTCAGCCCCAGCCCGGTGCCGCCGAAGCGGCGCGACGTGGAGCTGTCGGCCTGCTGGAAGGGCTGGAACAGCTTGGCCCGCTGCTCCCCGGTCAGGCCGATCCCGCTGTCGGTCACGGCGAAGCGCAGCATCACGCCTCCATCCGCGGGGCCATCCGCGGCGCCATCCGTGCCGGACCGCGGTTCGGCGCTGACCGTTACGGCGACGCTGCCCTTCTCGGTGAACTTGACGGCGTTGCCCATCAGGTTGATGAGGATCTGCCGCACGCGCGTCGGGTCGCCGGTCAGACGGTCGGGAACACCCGGCCCGACGTCGACGGACAGCTGAAGCCCCTTTTCCTCGATGCGTCCGGCCACCAGCTCCGCCGACTCCTCGACCACCTCCAGGGGGGAGAAGGGGACGGATTCGATCTCCATCTTCCCCGCCTCGATCTTGGAGAAGTCGAGGATGTCGTTGATGATGATGAGGAGCGCCTGGGCCGACGACCGGATGACCCCCAGCATGCCGTGCTGTTCCTCGGTCAGGTCGGTCTGATCCAGCATCTCGGCCATCGCCGTCACGCCGTTCATCGGCGTGCGGATCTCGTGGCTCATCACCGCCAGGAAGGAGGACTTCGCCCGCGTCGCCTCCTCCGCCTGGTTCTTGGCCTCGTGCAGGGCGGTTTCCCGCTGGGCGATCTCGGTGACGAAATGCTGCACCGAGCGGGCCATGGCCCCGACCTCGTCCCGGCGTCCGGTGTCCACGATGGCGCCGGTCAGCGGGTTCCCGGCCAGATGGACCATCTGCCTCTGCAGACGGTCCAGCGGGCGGGTGATCGAGCGGGCGGCGAAGAAGGCCCCGGCGATGGCCAGCAGCAGGCCGGCGGTGGCCCCGAGCACGAGGGCGGACCGCAGGAAGGCCCCGATGGTTTCGGCGTTGCTGCGGAACGTATCGTTCAGCGCGCTGGCGCCCGACGCCATCTCCTTGGCGTCCGCGTCCATCTGGGCGATCATCAGATCCTGGACGCTCAGCCCCTCGCGCACCTTGTCCAGGCTGTCCCGCCAGCTGGCCACGGCGGACATCATGCCGCCGCGCACCAGCGGGGGCAGCGCGATCCGCTCAATCTGCTCCTCCACCGCCGCGCCGTCCGCGATCAGCGCGATGGTCGCGCCGATGTCCCGGTGGCTCACCGCGTCGGCGGTGGCGTGCGCCAGCTTCAGCACGGCGATGGTCACGCCCTGCGCCTGCTGTTCGGTCTCGTTGGCCGACACGGCGTGGGCGGTGAGTTCGGTGACCTCGTTCAGCGTGGCGGCGTAGGCCGTGCCGTAGACGTTCAGGATCTGGTCGATGCGCTTTTCCAGCTCCTGTGCGCTGTCCCGGATGTCGCCGCCGTCCATTAACGCGCTGGACACCTGCGCGACCGCCGCGACGATGCGCTTCTGCCCCCGGCTCCCGCGCCCTTCCGCGGCGGCGGCCCGCTCCAGCGCGTCCTCCAGCGCTTCCGCGCTGTTGCTCAGGCGCAGCATCAGCACGCCGGTGTCGTGCGTCCCGGAAGTGCCGGGGGCGGCACCGCCGCCTTGAGGCTGACCGTGTTCCCGGGACAGCCGGGCCGCCTCGTGCCGCCACAGCCCGGCCAGCGCGGCGTAGATGCTGCGGGCGTTGTCCAGCACGTCGCGGTGCAGGGTCAGGCGGCGGTCGGAGTCCGCCACCGTCTCGGCATAGCCGAGGTTGGCGAGGTTCTGGCGCTGGCGGGCGGCGTCGGTGATGTCGATCAGCCGGGCCGCCTGCTGGGCCATGGCGCCGATCAGGGCGTCGTTCCGCTCGGTGACCGCCTTCAGCTCCTCCATCTGCGTGGCGTAGCGGTCCAGAACCCGCCGCGTCTCGCTGACGGCGCTTTCCAGCGCATCGTCCTCGGTGGCGTCGGCCAGGGCGTCCAGCTGGCGGCGCGCCTCGCCGGTGTGGGCATCGAAACGGACGGCCTGCGCCGCCCGCCGGCTGGCCGCGGTGTTCAGATAGTCGGAGCGCGCCGCCTCCGCCCCCAGCAGTTCGCGGTAGATCGTGCCGGCGGTGACCACCGAACCGTTGGCGCGGTCGGATTGCTGGAGCAGGAACCACGCGACGATGGCGATGGCCGCCGCCACCAGCACCGGCATGCCGCCGACCGCGGCGATCCGCTGGGCGATGTTGGTGCGGGTCATCACCGCGCGCCGCCGCTCACTGGGCGAGATCGACGTGGTGGAACAGGTGCAGGCCGAAGGGATTCATCCGATAGCCCGTCACCTCCTCGCGCAGCACCATGAACACCATGGAATGGGCCAGCGGCAGCCATGGCGCCTGATCCTTGAAGATCTCCTGCGCCCGATGATACAGGGCGGTGCGCTTGGCGACGTCGGTGGTCTGCTTGGCCTCGATGATGACGTCGTCGAAGCTGCGGTCGCACCATTTGCCCATGTTGCCGCCGCCCTTGCGGGCTCCCTCGCAGCTCAGCAGCGTGTAGAGGAAATTGTCCGGGTCGCTGTTGTCGCCGGTCCAGCCGATCATGCCCAGCTGGTGGTCGCCGTTCATCAGCCGCTTCATGTAGACCGACCAGTCGTCGGTCACCAAGGTGGCCTTGACGCCGACCTGGGCCAGATCGTTGGCCATCATTTCCGCCGCCCGCTTGCCGGCGGGCATGTAGGGCCGGGCCACCGGCATGTGCCACAGCTCGATCTCGAAGCCGTTGGCGTAGCCGGCCTCGGCCAGGAGCTGGCTCGCCCCCTTGGGGTCGTAGGGAATGTCCGCGATGGCGTCGTTGTAGCCCCAGCTCGTCGGCGGCAACGGATTCTTCGCCGTGCGCCCGGTGTCGCCGTAGAGCGCGTCCACCAGCGTTTCCTTGTCGATGGCCATGCTGAGCGCCCGGCGCACCCGCACGTCGTCCAGCGGCTTCCGTTCCACGTTGAAGGTGAGGAAGGCGACGTTGTAGCCCTCCTGCCGCAGCAGGGTCAGCGACGGGCTGTTCCGGATCTTCGGCAGGTCGGTCAGGTTGGGATAGGGCATGACGTGGCATTCGCCGGCCTGCAGCCGGTTCAGCCGGACCGTGGCGTTGGGAGTGATGGCGAAGACCAAGTTGTCAAGCGGCGGGCGCCCGGCCCAATGCCCCTCGAACGCCTTGTACTGGAGCAGATTGTCCTTCTGGTAGGAGAGAAGCTGGAAGGCGCCGGTTCCCACCGGCTCCAGGTCGAACAGCTCCGGCGTGCCGCGCTTGGTCATGGTGTCGGCGTATTCCGCCGAGGTGATGGCGGCGAAGACCATCGACAGGTTGGCCAGGAAGGGCGCCTGCGGCCGGTTGAGGGTGAAGCGCACCGTCAGGTCGTCCACCGCCTCGATCGACTTCAGGATCGACCCCATGGAGAGGTCGTTGAAGTAGTTGTAGGCCCCGTTTCCGACCGAATGGTACGGATGGTCCTTGTGCCATTGCCGGAAGAAGCTGAACAGCACGTCGGCGGAGGTCAGCGTGCGCGTCGGCGTGTAGCCGGGCGTGTCGTGGAAGCGCACGCCGGACCGCAGCTTGAAGGTGTAGACGGTGCCGTCCGGCGAGATGGTCCAGGATTCCGCCAGCGCGGGCACGATGCTCTTCGACTCCGCATCGAATCGCACCAGCGTGTCGTAGGCGTGCAGGATCGCGTCGAAGCTGGTGTTGGTGCGGGCCAGCGCCGGGGCCAGATTGTCCGGGTTGCCTTCCGAACAGAAGACCAGCGTCGATGCCGCCTCGGCCTTCTGCAGCGCTCCGGTGCCCGCCAGAGCCGCCACCGCGATCAGGGCCGCGATCGGGAATGCCCCGCCCAGCCGGGCCAACCCACTTTTCAACAAACCTGCCTTCACTGCGTCGTACTCCTTCGACCGATCACCTGCCCGAACCCCCCAATTGGCTCGCGGAGATTAAAGCCAAAAGACGCTTACTTGCAATTGATGATATCTTTCATAAGACAATCTTTAAGTTTCTCCGGGGAAACAATGCTTCTTCGTCGAAATCTTCTGTAACGATCCGGATGCGTTGAGAAGGGTGGCGGGGTGACCCTTCTCAACGCTGCCCATTCCATGACGCGTTTCTGGAAAGGAGGATGGGGGAGAGGCACCCGGTGGCCACTCGAAGAGTGCCGGCGCGGCGCCAAGGCCGACACCTCATGCCGGGGGACGGAAAGACGGCCCGGCTTGCGGCATTTCCACAGAATGATGGACCCGGCTCAGGACCCTGCGTGAAGCACCATGACCTTTGAGGATTTCCTCTGAGCCGGATCGCATCTTCAAAAATGAAGAAAACCTGTGTTGCTGAGGCGCAGCCATTTGTCCGGGGCTGCGCCATTCATGGCCGTTGCCATATCCGGAGTCGTTCAGCGTGCCCTGACAACGGTGAGGAAGGCGGGGTTGTCGAGGGCTTGGTCAATGGCCGCCTGCATGCTGTCGTTGGTCATTTTGGTCAGCTCATCCACCGAGCCGAAGACGCCGGTCGCGAACGGGTTTCCCGTATCCTCGCGGTTGTCTTCCACGACCTTGCTGTAGACCGGCTGGCCCGTGTTCTTATCCAGGACCGCGACACGGAACCGCGCGTGCGCCTCCTTGCGGACCAACTGACTACAATCGAGCTTCTCGACCGTGATGTCCAGACCGTAGCTTCCGCCATTGCTGGCGGCGAGAAGGCCGCGTGCCTTGAGAGCGTCCTCGAAAGCCTTGTGCACCACGTCCTTGACCGGGCCTGACGCTTCGATGGTCTTCAAGGCGTTGCCATAGCCGCCGCGGATCGCGCCCAGATGTTTGCCGGTGTACTTGCGCGCGTCGGTGACGGTGAGCACCTCGACCTCCGGCTTCGCCAACGGTGGTTTCTGCACGGCAGCCGGACTGTAAGTCATCGGCACCTGATGCGTTGAGCAAGCGCCCAGCAAACTTGCTGCAATCAGAGCCCCCAGCGCGGCCTTTCGCATCCCTGCGGTTCCTTCGGTTCGTGAATCGGCCGTCGCATGCGTGTTCACGCAAGCTGTTGCCACTCAGGCGAGCGTATACGTGAAGCGCAGGGAGAGAAAAACTGAAATCTTAAGTATGGGCATTGACGGGGATCACCCGAAAAGGAAGTATGCCGCACCTTCGCCACACCGAAAAGGACCGGCCTGTGCGCAACATTCTGGCGGCCGCCGCCATTCTCTTTCTGGCCGCCTGCCAGACACGACCGATCACGACGACTCAGGAACACGCTGTGCCCCCTGGGGCGCAAGCTCTGCCGCTGAACGCCATCGAGCTCGCCATCGTCGAGGCCGGTGCCAAGCGCGGCTGGCATTTCCAGCACATCGCGGATGGACAGGTCCGCGCCACCTACACCAAGTGGCCGTGGGTGGCCGAGGCCGATGTGTTGTTCTCGAACCGGAGCTACCGCATCCAGTACGTCAGCGCAAAGAACATGGAGCGCAGAAACGACGGGGTGGAGCGGGCCTACAACCGCTGGGTTGGCAATCTCGAACGCGACATTGCGGCCAAGCTGGACCAGATCGCTGCTCGCCGCTGAGTTCGGTCGCTTGACGTTGCTCCTGCAACAGGGGTAGGAGGTCGCTTCTCCGACCGGCAAGCCTCATGGAGACGGCATGAGCATCCGGGCCTGCGCCATCATCCCCAGCCACAACCACCACACGGCGCTCGGCGGAATCGTCGCGGCGCTGCGAGGGCATGGGCTGGAGGTCATTCTGATCGATGACGGCAGCGGTGAGCCTGCCCGCACCGCCATCGCGGCGCTGCACGCCCCTGCGGACGGGGTCGAGGTGCAACGGCTGGAGGTGAACCGGGGCAAGGGCGGCGCCGTCATGGCCGGCCTCCGGCGCGCTCATGAGCGCGGTTTCACCCACGCGGTGCAGGTGGACGCCGACGGGCAGCATGACCTTGCGGCCGTTGCCGACCTCTTGTCCACCGCGGCGGCGCATCCCAATGCGCTGGTCAGCGGTCGGCCGGTCTATGACCACTCCGTCCCCCGCTCGCGGCTGATCGCGCGCTGGGCCACCCATGTGTGGATTTGGGTGGAGACGCTGTCGCTGCGGGTGAAGGACAGCATGTGCGGCTTCCGCGTCTACCCGCTGGCCCCCACCATGGCGGTGCTGGACAGCGAGCGGATCGGCACCCGCATGGACTTCGACCCGGAAATCGT
This sequence comes from Azospirillum argentinense, assembly GCF_000632475.1. NCBI lineage: Bacteria > Pseudomonadati > Pseudomonadota > Alphaproteobacteria > Rhodospirillales > Azospirillaceae > Azospirillum > Azospirillum argentinense. The sequence goes on along the minus strand of NZ_CP007793.1, from coordinate 2,236,571 downwards.
CGTTCGCCTGTTCTGGCGTGGCGTTCCGCTGATCCACATCCCCGTGCGGGTCGTCTATCCCGAGGGAAACACCTCCAACTTCAACCTCCTGCGGGACAACGTGCTGCTGACGCGCATGCACACGCGCCTCGTGCTGACCATGCTGCTGCGCCTGCCCTCGGTGTTGCGCAACCGCCCGCCAGGAAGGGGAGCCGACGCGCACTGGTCGACCGTGGGGGAGCGGGGCGCCTGGTGGGGCATGAGGCTGGTGACGCTGGTCTACCGGCTGCTCGGCCGGCCGGGCTGCATCGCGCTCCTATGGCCGGTGGTGAGCTACTTCTATGCGACCAACGCCGCGGGGCGGCAGCATTCGCTGGGTTTCCTGGCGCAGGCCAACGCGGCGAAGGGCCTGCCCGCCCCTTCCTGGTGGGACGGGCTGCGTCACCACATGAGCTTCGCGGTCAAGGCGCTCGACACCTTCATCGCCTGGGCCGCCCCGGAGCGCACCGGCCCCATCGCCGTTGACGGGGCGGAGGCGCTGAGCCGTCTCGCCGCGGAGGGGCGGGGGGCGCTGCTGATCGTCTCGCACCTGGGCAACGCGGAGTTGTCGCGGGCCCGCCTGGGGACCCGGTTCGAGAAGGACATCAACGTGCTGCTGCACACGCGGCACGCCGTCCGCTACAACCGGATGATCCGCTCCGTCCGTCCCGACGCCGCGGACCACACCATACAGGTCACCGACATCGGCCCGCAGACCGCCATCGATCTCAAGGAGAGGGTGGAGCGTGGCGAGTGGATCGCCATCGCCGGGGACCGCACTCCGGTGGAGTTCAACGGCCGCGTAAGCCGGGTCCCGTTCCTCGGCAGGGACGCCGCCTTCTCGCAGGGACCCTACGTGTTGGCGGCGTTGATGGGCTGCCCGGTCTATCTCCTGTTCTGCCTGCGCGAGGGGCAGGGCCATCGCGTCACCTTCGAGCCCTTCGCCGAGCGCATCGAGTTGCCGCGACGCGGGAAGGACGAGGCGCTCGCCGCGCTCGCCGCGCGCTACGCGCAGCGGCTGGAACACCATTGCTTGCGCGATCCATTGCAATGGTACAACTTCTTCGATTTCTGGGCCGACCCGAAGACGGGACCGCGGTGATACCTCTCCACGCAATGATACAGCCTAAGATGGCGTCGCGCGGGGCGAATCGTATAGAGTGTGCGACCCTCGTCCTGCATGGCCCGGCCTTCCTTCCATGACGCATCGTCCCTCGTCCGGTCAGTCCTCGGCGTGGCCGATGCCGACGTTCGGCGGTTGGCCGGCCGGGGAACACGAGCATCACGCGGTGGTGGTCGGCGCCGGGATCGGTGGGTTGTCGGCCGCAGCGACTCTGGCGGCCCGCGGGCTGAAGGTGCTGGTGGTGGAAGCGCACGACCGGCCGGGGGGTTACTGCTCGTCCTGGCTGCGCAAGGTCCGCGGCCGGGACGGCTCGGTGGGGCGCTACATCTTCGACGCCGGGGTGCAGGATTTCAGCGGGCTCGGCCCGCGCGGCCCGCTGCGGCGGCTGCTGGACGGCCTGGGCGTGGCGCAGCGCATGGACTGGCGCCGGGTCCGCCACCGCTATGTGCAGGACGGCCTGTGCCTGGATGTACCGGACCAGCCGGCGGATCTGGTGACCCGCCTCCAGGCGCTGTTCCCTCAAGAGGCGCCGGGGATCGCCGCCTTCTTCGCCGAGATGGGGCGCGTCTACGCCGATCTCTACGCCGATGTGGACGAGACCGGCGGCGTGCCGATGCCGCCCGCCACGCTGGAGGCCATGCGGTCCTGGACCGCTCGCCGGCCCGACGCCTGGCGCTGGATGCACCGCCCCTACGCCGAGATGCTCGACACCCATCTGCGCGACCCGCGGCTGAAGGCCCTGCTGACCACCATCAGCGAGTACGTCACCGACCGCCCCGAGCTGCTGCCCGTGCGTGAGATGGCGCCGCTGTTCGGCTACTATCTGGAAGGCGGCTGGTACCCGGCCGGCGGCTCTCAGCGGCTGGCGGAGCTGCTGTGCGCGGTGGTGCGGGAGCGGGGCGGCGCTGTCCTTCTGCGCACCCGCGCCGAACGCATCCTGACCGAGGACGGCCGGGCCGCCGGCATCGCCACCGCCGACGGAACGGTGCACCGGGCGCCGCTGGTGCTTGCCAATTCCGACGTGGTCGGCACGTTGACGCGTCTGGTGGACCCGGCGCTGCTGCCCAGGCGCTACGCCCAGCGTGTGAAGGGTCTGAAGCGCGGCCCCACGGCGGTGCTGGTCAGCCTCGCCGTGGAGGGCGTTCCGGACCTGCCGGCCCGCGTGTTCGTCGGGGCGGACGGCCTGCATTTCGGAATCGGCAACCCGAGCGCGGTCGATCCGTCCCTGGCCCCGGAGGGCCACGCCGCCGTCACCATGCTCTGCCTGCGGCCCGAACCGGAGGCCGCCGAATGGTTCGCCGCCGGAAAGGCCGCCAACCGCCAGCGCAAGGAAGCCTTCGCCGACCGTCTGGTCGCCGCCGCGGAGAGCGTGCTTCCCGGTTTGCGGGGGCGCATCCTCTACCGCCAGACGGCCAGCCCGACGACCTTCACCCGCTACGCGCTCGCCGACAATGGCGCCATCTACGGCGCCGCCCGCGGTCAATGGTGCCCGCCGAACAAGACGCCGCTGCCGGGGCTGATGCTGGTCGGCGCCGGCTGCCAAAGCGGTCCCGGCGTCGAGGCGGTGGTGATCTCCGGCGTGAGCGCGGCGAACCTGGCAACGGGGGTCCCGGCGGAATCCCCGGCGGAGTCCGAGGCGGCGGAGTAGGCGCCCGTCTACCCGCGCCCTCCTACCCGCGCCCTCCTACCCGCGCCGGAACACCAGCGACGTGTTGATGCCGCCGAAGGCGAAGTTGTTGGACATCAGGAACTCGGTGTCGATCCGCCGGCCCTCGCCCATGATGTAGTCCAGCTCGGCGCAGCGTTCGTCCACATTGTCCAGGTTGGCGGTAGGGGCGAACCAGCCCTCGCGCATCATCTCGATGCCCAGCCACGCCTCCAGAGCGCCGCAGGCGCCCAGCGAATGACCGAAATAGCTCTTCAGCGAATGGATGGGCGCGCGCGGGCCGAAGACGGCGTGGGTCGCGGCGGTCTCGGCGATGTCGCCCCATTCGGTGGCCGTGCCGTGGCCGTTGACGAAGCCGATGGCGTCCGCCGACACCCCGGCGTCCTCCAAGGCTAGGCGCAGGGCGATCTCCATGGTCCCGGCCTGCGGCTGGGTGACGTGGTTGCCGTCGGAGTTGCAGGCGAAGCCGACGATCTCCGCGTGGATGTTGGCGCCACGGGCGAGAGCGCGCTCGCGTTCCTCCAGGACCAAGGTGGTGGCGCCTTCGCCGATCACCAGCCCGTCGCGGTCGCGGTCGTAGGGGCGGGGGCTGGTGTGCGGGCGGTCGTTGCGGGTGGAGGTGGCGAACAGCGTGTCGAAGACCGCCGATTCGGTCACGTCCAGTTCCTCGGCGCCGCCGGCGATCATGGCGTCGGCCTTGCCCCATTTGATCGCCTCGTAGGCGTAGCCGATGGCTTGGCTGCCGGAGGTGCAGGCGCTGCTGGTCGGGATGATGCGGCCGGTCACGCCGTAGAACAACCCGATGTTCACCGCCGCCGTGTGGCTCATCATCTGGATGTAGCTGGTGGCGTTGAGGGTCTTCGACGCGCCCTGGGTCATCAGCTCGGCGAAGGCGATCACCGGGGCGGGGCTGCCGAACGACGATCCGTAGGCGATGCCCACGCGCCCGCCGCGGACGAACGGGTCGTTCAGCAGGGCCGCGTCGTTCAGCGCCTTCTCGGTGGCGTAGACCGCCATCCGGGAAACCGGCCCCATGGTCCGCGTCTTCTTGCGCGGGTAGCGGTCGTCCACCGAAAAGCCGGTCACCGGGGCGGCGAGGCGCGTGTTGATCCCGTGGAAACGGTCCCACTCCGCCATGGTGCGGACGGCGGTCTCGCCCTTCGCCATGCGGGCGCGGATGGTCGGCCAGTCCTCGCCCAGCGCGCTCACCCCGCCCATGCCCGTGACGACAACCCTGCGCATCACACCATACCCCCGTTCACCGCGATCACCTGCCGCGTCACGTACGCCGCCCCGTCGGAACACAGGAAGGACACCACCGACGCCACCTCCTCCGGCCGTCCGGCCCGGCGCATGGGAACCAGCTTCAGGGCTTCCTCCATGGGCAGCCCGTCGGTCATCTGCGTTTCGATGATGCCGGGTGCCACGCAGTTCACCGTGATGTTCCGTTTCGCCAACTCGATCGCCAGCGCCTTGGTGGCGCCGATGATGCCGGCCTTCGCGGCGCTGTAGTTGACCTGCCCGCGGTTGCCGATCAGCCCCGACACCGAGGACAGCGTCACGATCCGCCCGCCCCTGCGAGCCGAGACCATCGGCATCACCAGCGGCTTCAGCACGTTGTAGAAGCCGTCGAGGTTGGTGTTGAGGACCGAATCCCAATCGTCGTCCGCCATGGCCGGGAAGGCGGCGTCGCGGGCGATGCCGGCGTTCAGGACGGCGCCCCAATAGGGGCCGTGCGCCTCCATGTCGGCCTCCAGCGCGGCGCGGGCGGCGTCGCGGTCGGCGATGTCGAAAGCGAGCAGCCGGCCCTCGCCGCCGGCGTTGCGGACGTCGGCCAGCGTCGCCTCGCCGCCGGCCGCGTCGCGGCCGTAATGCACGACCACCGCGAAACCGTCGGCGGCCAGCCGTTCCGCGACCGCGCGGCCGATGCCCTTGCTGGCCCCGGTGACCAGGATCGTCTTCTTCATCGTTTGACCTGTACCCCTTGGCTGGCGAGCAGCGCGGCCGTGTCCTCGGGCTGGTAGACGGTGAGCTGGGCCTTCGCCAGCTCCTCCCCGGTGCCCGCGCGCGTCACCACACAATCGAAAGACCCGATGTTCTCGTCCCGGAAGACCGGCGCCACCGACACCTCCAGCCGCTCGCCGATGGCGAACCAGGGAACGGAGGCGCGGAAGTCGCGCGTGCCCAGCAGCAGCCCGAGACGGACGTCGCCGCCGGCTTCCCTGGCCTCGGCCCCAACCTGGGCGCCGCAGGTTTGCGCCATCCACTCCACGGCGACATGGGCCGGGGCACCGCGCCCCGTCACCACGAAGGGCGCCCCCTCCCGCACGGTCAGCGCCGACACGAAGCGGCCGTCCACCCGTCCGACCGCCTCGTCCAGCAGGATCATCGGCCGCGCGTGGGGCAGCAGATCCTCGATGGGCCACGGACACGCGCTCATCGCCGGTCCCCCCGGCCCAGCACCAGGGCCACGTTGCTGCCGCCGAACGCGAAGGAGTTGCTGAGCATCGCCGCCGGCCCGGCGGGAAGCCCGCCGGAGAAGGTGGCGCCGGGGCCGATCAGGTTCAGCGGCGGGATCTCCGGGTCGGGCGCACCGTCCCACAGGTGCGGGGGCAGCCGGCCGTCCGGGTTGTGGGCGGGGTTCAGCGTCAGCCACAGGAACGCCGCCTCGCACGCCCCGGCGGCGCCCAGCGTGTGGCCGGTCATCGCCTTGGTGGAGCTGCACGGGGTCGCGTCGCCGAACAGCGCGTGCACCGCCTTGCCCTCCATGGAATCGTTCAGCGCCGTCGCGGTGCCGTGCAGGTTGACGTAGGCGATGTCCGACGGCGTCAGCCCGGCGTCGTCCAGCGCCGCCCGCATGGCGGCGAGGGCGCCGTGGCCCTCCGGGTCGGGGGCGCTGACATGGTGCGCGTCGGAGCTTTCGCCCACGCCCAGCAGCCGCACCGGGGCGTCCTCCGCGGTCAGCAGGAAGACCGCCGCCGCCTCGCCGATGTTGATGCCGTCGCGATTGGCGCTGAAGGGATTGCAGAGGCCCGCCGACACCGCCTCCAGTGCGCTGAAGCCGCCGAGCGTGGTGCCGCACAGCGTGTCGGACCCACCGACGACAGCGGTGTCGCACAGCCCGGCGCGGATCAGCCGCCGGGCGGACGCGAACACCTTGCCGCTGGAGGAGCAGGCCGTCGCCACCGTGTAGGCCGGCCCCGGCAGGTCCAGCGCGCGCGCCGCGAATTCCCCCGGCCCGCCGGTGGCGAGCTGGTCGTAATGGAACGGACCCGTCCACGCGCCATTGAGGCGCATCGCCGCGAAGCCGGCCTCGGCCTCGGCCATGCCCGAGGTGCTGGTGCCGATGATCACGGCGATCCGGTGCCGGCCGTGGCGCGCGGCCGCCGTTTCGACGGCGTCCCGGATCTGCTCCAGGGCCAGCAGCAGCAGGCGGTTGTTGCGGCAGTCATAGGTTTCCAGCCCTGCCGGCACCGGCGGCAGCGGCGTGTCCACCGAACCGACATGCACGGCGCGGCCGGGCACGAAGCCGGAGCGCGGGCGCAGGCCGTCGCGGGTGCCGACAAACAAGGCGTCGGCGACCGCGCCCGTTCCGGTGCCGATGGGAGTGGCGAGGCCCAGGGCGGAAAGTCCGAGCGGACGGCTCATGGCGCCGCCGCCTGGGATGCTGCCGTGGATGCCGCCATGGACTGCACCTCGATCTCGTAGCCCCAGGCGAGGTTGGCGTAGCGCAGCGTGCCGGTCCACGGCGCGCCGTCGACCCAGCTGCGTTCGGCGTGCAGCACCTCCTTGCCGCCGATGCGCACGCTGCGGCGGTGCGCGTCGGCGCTCAGCGTGCCGCCCGCGGGGGCGAGCGCCTGCCGCACGACCGCTTCGGGCCAGTACAGCACGACGATGTCGGCCAGCATGCTGCCCGGCCGCAGGGCCGGAGGCAGCCAGGGTGCGGTCTCCACCTCCAGCCCGGCATCGCTCCAGGTGACGGTCATGGCGCGGCGGCCCAGGCTGTCCACCCCGACCAGCAGGAAACGCTCCGGCGTGACGCTGATCCGGCCCTCGAAGACGAAGGTCTGACCGTCGCGGCTGGCGGTGATGAGCTGCGCCGCCTCGACGCTCTGCCCGAGATCGGACGGGCGCGGCAGGGCCAGCGGCTCGCCGGGGGCGAGCAGCGGCGTGCTTGGGTCCGCCGGGCCGCCGCCGGGCACGGAGGCGCACGCTCCGAGCAGGAACAGGAGCGCGACCCACCCCTTATGCATGGTCATGACGTGAGGCGATTTCCCAGAAGCGAATCTGACGTAGAGCATACACCAATCAGAGTAGCCGCGCATTGTTTGTGGCTTCATTGTGGCGTGTGCCGCGCGCGGCCAGCGGTGCGAAAAGAAAGGCAATCGAGATTCCGACCAGCATGGTCACACCGAAGCTGTGCACCGCCGGAACGGCGCTGAATGCCAGAAGTCCGAAGGACAGCAGGGTCGTCAGCGTCGCCAGCCACACCGCCAGCATGGTCACCGGCTGCTGCTCCACGCCGCTCTCCGCGCAGAAGACGGCGTAGTCCACGCCGATGGAGAGGATCAGCACCAGCGCCATGGCATGGAAGAAGGTGAAGTCCTGCCCCATCAGCCCCACCACCGCGGGCGCCAGGATGAGCGCCGCCGCGGGTGGCAGCAGCGCCCACAGCCCCCCGCGCCAGCCGTAGCGCCACATCAGCACGGGCAGCATCAGCAGCCCCGCCAGCCCGGTCAGCAGCAGCGCGCGGTGCCGGTACTTGGCGAGCAGCGCCGAGAAGTCCGCCGTCGGATTGACCAGCCGGACGCCGGCCGTGCCGGCCACCGCGGCGCGCACGGCGTCCGGATCGCTCAGCCCCTGCAAGGCCACCACATGCAATCCCGGCCCAAGCACGAGCTCGCGCAGGAACGGCACGCTGTCCGCCGCCAGCGCGTCGTCGAGAGTCAGCACCCCCTCCGGCGCCTTGTTCGGCTCGGCCGGCGGCAGGCCGAGGCTGGCGCGCTGCGCCGCCAGCAGCGGACCGTCGAGCGTCGTGGCGACCAGCGCGCGGTTTTCCCGCTGCGTCCGGGCGGACGGCACGAAGGCGGCCGGCATCTGGTAGCCGGCGATGCTTCCCTTCGCCTTCAGCCCGGCCAGCGTGGCGGCGAGATCCTCCTGCCGCCGCAGCGCCGCCTCGTCGTCCGCGGCCTGCACCAGCAGGAACTGCGCGGCGGTGGTGGCGCCGATCAGCCGTTGGATCTCGTCCTGCTCGTGCCTCAGCTCCGCCGAGACCGCCTGCAACCGCCGGACGTCGTCGTCCGCCGACAGCCGCGCCAGCCCGACCGCTCCGGCCAGCACGCAGCCCAGCACGAGAACGAGGCGCACGCCACGCCAGCGCCGCTCCTCCCAGAAGCTCCACAGGCCCGCCGCGGCGCGCAGCATCAAGGCGCCGTGCGTCAGCCGCCGCGCCCGGTCGAGCGAGGGCAGCCACAGCACCACCGTCAGGAAGGCGCCCACCAGCCCGATGATCGAGAAGGCGGCGATCTGCCGGAGCCCCGGAAAGGGCGCCAGCATCAGCGCCGCGTAGCCGATCAACGTGGTGACCAGCCCCAGCGCGATGCCCGGCAGAACGTGGCGCAGCCGGTCGCTCGGGCTCCCCGACAAGGGGTCGAACAGGCTGGCGCTGTAATGCAGGCTGTAGTCCACCGCCACGCCGATCAGGCTGGACCCGAACAGCAGCGCCGCCACATGCAACTCGCCAAACAGCAGCAGACTGCCGCTCAGCCCGACCGTCATCCCGACGCCCAGGGCCAGCAGATTGTGCAGCAGCGGCCCCGGCCGGCGGAACGCCAGCCCCACCAGCAGCATGGTGCCGACCAGCGACAGCGTGCCGAGCGTGGACGCCTCGGTGATCGCGGTCTTGGAGCCGGCGTGCGCGAAGAACACGGCGCCCAGCCGTTTCACCGTGACGTCCGGCATGTCCCGAACGGCGGCGTCGAAAGCGCCAACCAGCCGGTCCTGCAAGTCCAGCTCGAACGGTTCGCCGGCGAGCACGGCGCTGACCAGCACCCAGGTCGTGCCGTTCTCGGTGACGCTGAGCATGCCCTCGTCGGGGGTGAGGCGCGACAGCGGGAAGGGCAGGTTGGTCAGGAAGGAGGGCAGCAGCAGGAACGGGTCGGTGCGCAGCAGCCCGGCATCGACGAGTCCGGCGAAGCCGAACGCCTGGGACAGCGCGCGGGTGGCGACCTCCTCCCCCTTGCCGGCCGCCAGGAGCGCCCGGTCGCCATCGCTGAGCAGGCTTTGGCGATGGGGGAAGTAGAGAGCCCCCAGCCGCTTCAGCCGGTCGACGTCGATGCCCTCGCCGATCCGTTCCACCTGCCCCGTGGCCAGAAGGGCGTCGCCAAGCGTCGTCGCCGCCTTGCGGGCGGTCTCGCGGTCGGCGTGCCCGACCAGCGCCAGCACCCGGCGACCCAGCGCCTTGGTCACCGCGTCGTTGGCGCGCTGCAGGACGGGGTCCTGCTCCTCGCGCGGCAGCAGGGCCAGCAGATCGGTGCGGAAGCCCAGCCCGTCGTGAAGGCGCAGCGCGAGATAGCCGCTGGCCAGCAGGACGAGCGCGAGCCAGAGCAGCGCCCCCAGCCGTCTCACGGACGGCCCGCCGAGGCCAGCAGCGCCGCCTCGTCCGCCGTCGGCGGCTCCGCCTTCAGGATCTGGTCGCGGAAGGTCAGGCGGTCGCGGTCGCCGTCGGGCTTGACGATCTCCACCTCATCCACGAAGCGCCCGCCGCGCACGTCGATGGCGCGGATCGGCATGGTCGGATCATCGGCCCGGCGCGGCGTCAGGTGGAGGGTCCAGGCGTCGGTGCCGCCCCCGCGCTCCACCGCGAACATGTCCTCCAGCGCCTTCCAGTCTCCGGTCAGCGCGCCGCCCAGCATGGTGTAGAGCTTCGACATGAAGGGCAGGCGCGCGGCGGGCAGGCGCATGGTCTCGTTGCCCTTCACCTCCTGCACAAGGCCGGCGGGGCTCATGACGGTGGTGACGGCGAAGGGGGTTTCGGTGCGCCAGATCAGCCCGCGGCCGGGCGCCAGGACGAAGCGGCCCTCGCTCTTCAGCGGCGCCTGGAAGCCCTTGAGGAAACGCTCCTGCACGAAGGCGCCGCGCAGTACCTGCCCCTCGCTCAGTGTTTCGGCGGCCAGCGTTTCGGCAACAAGCACCGGGAAGGCGGCCAGCAGCGCCAGGAGGAAGACGACGATGCGCGTCACAGCAGAGCCCTCACCTTGTCCGTGAACACCGCGGGGCATTCGAAGCACAGCTCCGCCCCGTCCTCCTTCACCGCAAGCTGCACGGTGCGCGCCTTGGTCAGCAATTCGCCGCTCGGCTCGTCGTGGATGCGGTAGTCGATGCGGATGCGGTTCTCGTACTCGACCAGAGTGGCGGTGATCCGGATCGACTGGCCGAAGCGGATCGGCCGCACGTACTTCACATGGAGGTCGACGATGGGGAACACGTATCCCGACGACGCCATCTCCGGATAATTGTAGCCGATGCGGTCGAGCAGCGCGCAGCGCGCCTGCTCCAGATACCGGGCGTAGTTGCCGTGCCAGACCACCTGCATGGGGTCCAGGTCGTAGAACTGCGCGCGGGTGCTGACCTCTGCCGAAATCATGGGGCGATCCCCTCCACGCCGATGGAGCCGGAGGACAGCGTCTCGTCCCCGCAGCGGTACTCGAAGGTCAGGCGCCGCCGTGCCGGGGCGTGGCGCAACGCCAGCGTCACCAGCGTGTCCGGAACGGTGACGCGCCGGAACTTCACCTGGAGCGACTGCGCCGCCTCGATCCCGAGGCCGAGATGCGTGTTGGCGAACGTCACCGCCCAATCGATCTGCGCCACGCCCGGCACGATCGGCATACCGGGGAAATGACCGTCGAGCTGCGCAAGGTCGCCGGGAATGAAGAGGTCCAGTTCCACCCCGTCGGCAAGCGGCCGGACGGCGCGAACGTCGGGAGCGGTCGGCCGATGTGTGGCGATCACAGGCATGACGATCTCAGGCAGGGCACTCTCCTCGAACAGGGCGGCGATGTCGGCATGCCGACGCTTGCCCAGCGCGCCATCCGGCAGACGGCTCACGAAGCGCCAGCGGCGCGGCAGGCCGGCGGGTTCCTGAACGGCGGACAATTCCCGGCGCAGCAGGCGGCCGAAGCGGAAGGCGCCGATGTCCGCCAAGCGCGCCGCACCCTCGGCGCTCGGCACCACGACGGCGCAGAGCTGTTCCAGCGTCAGCACGACGGCGTCGGCCACCAGGGGGGAGCGCCGCAGCTGCGCCTCCACCTCGGGCAGGCTGACGCGCTTGCCCTCCACCTTCGCGATCCGGTCGGCGCGGCCAAGGACGCGGAAGCCGCCGTCCTCGGCCATCTCCACGAGGTCCGAGCCGACATGCTTCCGGCCCTCGACATGCGTCGCGCCGACCCGCAGGCGACCGTCCGGGGTGCGTCCGGCGACGACGCCGGGCAGCGGGCGCCAGGACGGATCACCGGCCTCGCGGCGGCGGTGGGCGATGGCTCCGGTTTCGGTGCTGCCGAAGATCTCGGTGACCGGCGTGCCGAAGACGGCCGCCGCCTCCCGCGCAGCGGGCTCCGGGAGAGGGGCTCCGGCCGACAGCACCAGCGCCGGACGCCGCGACGGTGGCAGCGGCGCGATCCCAGCCAGCCGGGTCAGGTGCGCCGGGCTGGTGACCAGCACGGACCCAGCGTCGAGCGCGGCCAGCGCCGTCTCCCACAGCTCGTGCATGGCGCTGGCGAAGGGGCGGCCGGTGACCAGCGGCCACAGCAGGCGGAAGTTCAGACCGTAGACGTGCTGGTGGGGGACCGTGGCGTGCACGCGAGCGGTTGGCCCGGCGAGCCGCCCGAGCACGGCTTCGGTCGCCAGCGCTTCGGCCTCCAGCATGCCGAGGGTGCGAACCACCCGCTTCGGCTCGCCGGTCGAGCCGGAGGTGAAGAAGGTCAAGGGCGTCTCGGGGTCGAGCGGGGCGAACGCCATCCCCTCGCCACCCGGCCCCAGGTTGCCGCCGAGATCGCTGCCGAGATCGCCGCCGACCGGGATGGCCCCGTCCGCGGTCAGGGCGGCCAGCGTTCCCGGCTGGGCGTTGGGCGGTATCGTCACCTCGGCGCCGGCGTGCAGCAGCGCCAACAACCCCACCGCGCCCCAATAACCGTCCGCCGCCACCAGAAGCCCGCGCCGGCACCCCTTCAGCCGTGCCGCGTTGCCGGCCACGTCGACGCGGAAGCGGGCGAAGGTGACGCCGTCGGCAACCGGCGCGTCGTCCGGCCGCCCCACGGCGAGCAGACGGGACAGCGGAATGGCGGTCATGCCCCGGCGTGCCTCCGGCGCATGGAGCGGCGGACCAGGACTTCGCCGCCGAACAACAGGCCCATGACGATGTAGGCGATGAGGCCGGTCCACAGCGCCCACGCCTCGTCGCTGCCCCACAGGGCCAGCGCCCCGGCGACGGCGGCGTTCGACACCAGCCAGACGGTCCACACCACGGTGACGGTGCGGCAATAGGCCTGACCCGCCGGTGGCAGGTCGGGCTCCTGAAGACGGGCGAATCGCTCGACGAGGCTGGGCGGGCGCAACAGCGAGGCGCCGAACACCGCCGCGGTGCCGAGGCTGAGCGCGACCGGATAGGCCTTGGCCGCCAGCGCGCCATCGAGCGCGGCGAGCACGCCGACCAGGGCCGCCGCCGCCGCCAGCGGCAGGCGCCAGACCCGCGCCGCAGGCGAGGAGCACATGGCGAAGCGCGCGCCGATCAGCGCCAGGGCCACCGCCACGAAGGCCAGCGGCGGCACCAAAGCCCGCCCGCCATAGACCAGCACGGGATAGAGGGCCCCGGCGACGACCAGGGCCGCGACGCCGAACGGGGGCAGCCTATTCCTGGAGGAGGGCATGCACGCGGTCGAGAACATCGCCGACCGTACGGACGCTCTTGAACTCCTCGGGCTTGAACTTGCGGCCGGTCAGTTCCTGCAACTTCACCACGAGATCGACCGCGTCGATGCTGTCGAGGTCGAGATCCTCGAACAGTCGCGCCTCGCGGGAAATCTTCTCGGGCGGCACCTCGAACATGTCTTCGAGATAGCTTTGGAGGCGCGCGTAAATTTCATCCTGCGTCAGCATGGCCCTTACTCCGCACGCTGGGATTGAATAAAGCGGGCGAGAGAGCGCACGTTGGCGAAGTGCTGCTTCACGTCGTCGGTCACGGACTCGATCTTGATGCCGTAAGCCTTGCGCAGTGCGACGCCCAGTTCCAGTGCGTCGATGGAATCGAGGCCCAGCCCGTCGTTGAAGAGCGGTTCCTCGCTGTCAATCTCTTCTGGGGCAATGTCTTCCAGCTTGAGCGCGTCAACAATCAAGGTCTTCAACTCACGTTCAAGCTTTTCCATCGGCCAACCGTTCCGCAAAATAATCCTCCAAGCTGCGCACCAACTTTCTGGCCGCCAGCGAGCGGTACTGATAGCCGAGCAACCCGGTAACGTCCAGACGATCCCCTACCATGACGCGAAAAATCGGTCGGCGTGGCGGGATCATCCACCATTTTTCGCCCTTAATGAGCGTGGGCGGATTGCAGGTTATCGTGACCGGTTGCACCTCGGCTTCCAGCAGGGTCGCCAGATTGGCGAAGCCGCGGCGAAAGCGGACCGGCTCGCCGGGGACGGTGCGGGTGCCTTCGGGGAAGATGATGAGTCCGTCGCCGGCCTCCAGCGCGGCGCGGCAGGCGTCGAGCAGCGCCTCCGGGTCGAGGTCGTTGCGGATGTAGCCGGCGCCGCGCACCATGCCGCCCAGCCAGCGGCTCCCCCACAGTTCCTTCTTCACGATGCACTGGGCGCGCGGCATCAGCGCCATCAGAATCACCACGTCGAGCAGCGAGGGGTGGTTCGCCACCACCAGCTTGCCACGTCCGTCGCGCAGGCGCTCGGCGCCCTCAACCTTCAGGTCGATGACGCGCAGCACGCGCAGCATCCGGATGTAGAAGCGGAAGATCAGATGGACGAGGTGTTGGCAGCGCTGGCGCCGGACCGCGCCCGCCGGGCTGGTCAGCGCCACCAGCGGAAAGACGGTGGGCGCCAGGATCGCGCCGCCGCCGAACAGGAAGGCGAAGGCGAATCCGGTGGCCGCGCGCCGCCACAGCCTGTCCAGAAACCTAATCGGCACGGCGCCACACCCAGTCGAGCCGCGCCCCGCGCGAGGTTGCCCGGGGCGCTCCGGACAGCAGGAATCGCATGAAATCGAGCGCCGTGGACTCCGCGGCCGGCCCGCCGGCCGCCGGTGCACACTGCAGCGCAAGCCCTTCGCCCTCACCATCCGCGGGGCCGAGCGCCAGGGCGACCACCAGGGGCAGGGCTTCGTCGGCTGCGGTGCGGAACGGCGCGTACTCGTCAGGCATCGGCGCGTCGGTGTAGAGCAGCAGCACCGGCTCCGACGGGGTTTCGGCCAGGCTGGCGGCGGCTTCCAGGAGCCCGAAGCCGAAGCTGTCGGGACCGGCGGCCAGCGCCGTGTGGCCGCGGCGGTTGCCGGTATGGATGGACAACAACCCGGCCAGACCGTGATGCACGGACAGGCTGAATTCGGCCGGCGATGGCAATTCGCCCTGCCGCAGCGAGTCGATGATGCCGACGGTCCGCGCCAGCTCCCCATGGCCGGAAGCGAGGACGTAGCGCGCCGTGTGCGCCGCGTCGCCGCAGGCCAGCGCGGCGGCGATCAGCTTCTGTCCGATGGGCGAGGCACGACGGCGCAGCATCATGGGAAGCGCCGGCAGCGGGCCATCGTCGGGCATGGCGGGCGCGCCCGCCCAGTCCCGCCACGCGGCCCGGGTGCTGCGGTCCGGTGCCCAGGCACACCAGCCGCGGATGGCGACACGCAGGGTTTCAGTCATGATGCGGGCCGGACTCAGTGTTTGGCTTGGCGCAGGCGCCGTTCGATCTCGTCTTGCAACGCGCGCACCAACTTGTTGTAAGCCTGATGAACGGTTTCACCATGCTCCCGCAGGTTGGTCGTGGACACATGATCGATGGTGTAACTTTCCTGCGAATACCGGATTTCGACGACCGCCTCGTGGTCCTTCCACGCCTTCGTCGCCAGAATCTCACCGGGCGCCTTCCACTCCGCGGTCCAGCCGCGGTCGGTCGCCGCCTCCATGATCGTCCGTTGGAGCGCGGCGGCGGGCAGGTCGCGCGATGCCGCCGGAATGGGCTGGTCGGTTACCCTGTAGATGGGTTGCCGACGGCTGCAGCCGCCGAGCACGGCGACCGTCGCGAGAATTAGGAAAAGCGCGCGGATACCGGTCTTCAAAGTCATGTCCTGCCGTTTCCGGACGCCATGGGGGCGAATCGGGACCCTATCATGACAGGGTCACGTTGTGGATAGAGGGGTGCATCAATTTTGCGGTGCGGTGGCCGGCGTGGGCAGGCGGTTGCCGGTCTTGCCGTCGATGGCCGGCTTGGGAGGGCGTGGGGCGGCCACCGCCCGGGGCGGGGGGCAGCCGCGGTGCGGTCTGGTCATCAGGGCCGGGCATGCCTGGGCGCGCGCGTCGGCACCGCTTGGCAGGGCGCGCCGTGTGTCGGACACCCATGAGGCCACGTCCTGCGTCACCCGGTCGCCGTCCAGCGTGCGCATCAGCAGGTGCCGCCCTTTCGGATAGAGCGCGATGCGCGTGTCCGGCGGCAGAGACCTGGCCAATGCCGCCACCCCGTCGCGCGGCACATGCACATCCAGGTCGCCCAGCATCAGCAGCACCGGAACGTCCACCTTGCGCGCCTCGAAACGGGCGTCGTGCATCAGGTCCACGATGCCGGCCAGCGTCTGGAAGCGCGTCCGATGGATGATCAGAGGGTCCTCGCGCATGCGCCGCAAAACCACCGGATCGTCGGTGGAGGGGGTGGCCACCCGAAGCGGCGGCACCGTCATGTCCGGCACCAGCGAACCGAGGATCATGGCCGCATCCAGCGTCACCGTCGCCCGAAAGCCGGTGCCCCAGACCGCCGGAGCGGACAGCACGATGCCGGACAGCAGTCCCCGCTCCGCCCGCGCCGCCGCCAGAACGACGACCGCACCGCCCATGCTTTCGCCCAGCAGATAGACGGGCACGCCGGGATGGCTTTCGCGCGCCAGCCTGGACAGCGCGACGACATCCTCGGCCATGCGTTCTCCGCCGTACCAATGACCGCGCTCCATGGCCTTTCCGAAGCCACGCTGGTCGATGGCGTAGGTGGCGATGCCCGCCTGCGCCCACAGCCGCGCCGGCCGGTCGAACGCGAGGCCGTAATCGTTCATGCCGTGGACGGCGACGATCACCGCGCGCAACGCGCTCTCCGCCTGCCAGGTGTGAAGCGGTATCGGCGCGCCGTCATTCGCGATCATCGCCCCGTCCGTCAGCACCGGAGTGGCGGTCACGGCCGGCGGTGGGGGCGGCGGATCGGCGGTGCAGGCGCCGGTCAGCGCCGTCGCTGCAAAGGCCGCCGCCAGCAACAGCCGACGCCGCATCGCTCACTCCTCGTCTTCCGTATCCGTCCAGGCATCGCTGCGGCCGCAAGGCCCATGCCGGCCGCTCTACTTGGCGCCCAGTTTGACCACGGTTCCCTTGAGAGCCACGCCTGCCATGATGTTGCCAGCGCCGCACATGTATTCCGTGTTGCTGTTCGTCTCCGTGTTCTTGTAATTGCTTTTGATGTTGATCACCGCATCACCGCCCTGTTTGCGGGCGCGCTCCTGCAGTTCCAGAACGGCGCTGAGGAAGACCCACTCGCAGGCTTCCTGATCGGACTTGTTGAAGGCGTTGGTCTTCTTGTTGGTCGCCCATTCGCCGAGGTTGGCAACGGGCTTCGGGTGCTTCTGCTCACCGAAATAGAGCTTCACGCCCCTGTCCAACTTCTCCTGAGCGGCGGCTGTGCCGAGGGCAGCCCCCACCGGGAACATGAGGCGCTCATCGCGGGCCAGTGCCGGAAAACTGGCAGTGACGATTGTGGCAATCAGCGTTAATGCGGCGGTGCAGTTCACAAATCCTCTCAGGGTAGGAGCTTTTCATGGGCGTTCCATCTTAGGAAGAGCCGCGGGCTATGCAACCGCTTTCAAAGGGTTCCGGTTGGCAAGCGCACCGGCCTGGGCCACGTGCCGCAACCCATGCGACGAAACCAAGCGGATTCGAACGGTCGTCCCAGCAGCCTGACGAGGGGGGATGATGAGGAAGCCGAGGCGGCGATCAGGTCTTCCCGGATCGCCCCCGGGGATCCCCCTCCGTGAGTCGACTGTCAGGCCACAGAGAGACCGACCTGATTCTGGCGCTTCCACGGCAAGATCGATCCGGCTCAGGTCTTCGCCTTATGCGCAAACGCCTCAGGGGCCGTTGCCGGGTGGTTCAAGCTGCCGCAAAGGCGCTGGGTCGTTCGAAACGGCCCTTTCGGGAATGGGGCACGGTGCTCCGGCGTGGCCTTAAGGTCCGGCCGGAGAGGTGGCTCGCACGGGACGCCCTTCGATGGGGTAGGCGGGGTCGTTGTAGCCTGGAGACGAGGGATGTCCGGTCGTCACCAGCCGGTCGATCAGCGCCTCGTCCTCGGCGGTGAAGGCGTAATCCAGCGCGCCGAGGTACGCGCGCCATTGCTCTTCCGTGCGCGGCCCGGCGATCGGAGCGGTCACAAGGCGGTTGTTGAGCACCCAGGCAACGGCGAATTGTCCCGGCGTGATGCCGCGCGATTCGGCATGGCTCTTGATCTCCTGGGCGATGTCCAGGCTTTCCGGGCGCCATTCCGTGTTCATCATGCGCCGGTCCTTGCGGCCGGCGCGGGTGTCGGCGGATGGTTCATCCCCGGGGCGATATTTGCCGGTGAGCACGCCGCGGGCGAGCGGGCTGTAGGGGACCACGCCCAGGCCATAGTGGCCGCAGGCGGGCAGGATCTCGACCTCCGGCATGCGGTTGAGGGCGTTGTAGTAAGGCTGGCAGGCCACCGGCCGGTCGATGCCAAGACGGTCGCACAGACGGCAGATCTCGGCGATGCGCCAGGACCGGAAGTTCGACACGCCGAAAGCGCGGATCTTGCCGCTGCGGATCAGGTCGCCCAGCGCGGCAACGGTCTCCTCCAGCGGCGTGTCGGGGTCCTCACGGTGCAGGTAGTAGAGATCGATCCAATCCGTGCCCAGGCGCCGAAGGCTCGCGTCGCACGCCACGTGCAGCCGGCGCCGCGAGAGGCCCCGCTGGTTCGGGCCCGGTCCCGTGGGATTGCCGACCTTGGTCGCCACCACCCAGCGCTCGCGGTCGCCCTTCACGGCGCGGCCGACGATTTCCTCCGACCGGCCTTCGTTGTAGACGTCGGCGCTGTCGATGAAGTTGATGCCGGCCTCCGCGGCTTCCGCGACGATGCGCACAGCCGTCGGTTCGTCGGTGGGGCCGCCGAACATCATGGTGCCAAGGCACAGCGGCGACACCTTCACGCCACTGCGGCCGAGCTTGCGGTAGTCCATCGTTGCCACCCTCCCGTTGTGCTGTCTTGGCCGGCCCGGCCCGCCATCGCGGCTGTGGATGATGCGCGTTGCCCTGGAAATGGCTTGCCGAGACGATGACGGAGTCCAAAGCCCACGTTCGGTGGAACGATCGTTCCGCGCCAGCCGGGCTCCGTTGAGATCGAACCACACATGACAGGCCGGAGCCAGCGTCGAAGAGAGGGGCGCCGCCGAGGAAAGGCGGAGGCGATCCGCCCCTCATCGGCGGCCGGCGATCCGGTTGGTGATAAAACCGCGCACCACGACATTCCCGGCGGTCACGGGCTGCAATGTTCGCGTCGAGGCTGCGGCACGATCGAACGCTCCTCTTTCAGCCGCTGATCCGACGGTTGGTCTCCGGTGCCGACTGCTGCTCGAACAGGCGGCGGTAGAGACCGGACGGACGGTGCAGCAGGGCGGCGTGGGTTCCCTCCTCGACGATATGGCCCTGGTGGAAGACCAGGATGCGGTCCAGGCTGCGCACGGTGGACAGGCGGTGGGCGATGACGAGGGCCGTGCGACCCTGCATCAGGCGTTCCATCGCCTCCTGGATCAGCGCCTCCGACTCCGAATCCAGGCTGGAGGTCGCCTCGTCGAGGATCAGGACCGGCGCGTCGGCCAGGAAGGCGCGGGCCAGCGCCACCCGCTGGCGCTCGCCGCCGGACAGCTTGACGCCGCGCTCGCCGACCAGCGTCGCGTAGCCCTTGGGCAGGCGCGCGATGAAGTCATGCGCGTTGGCCAGCCGCGCCGCCCGTTCGATCTCCGCCGCGGTCGCGCCGGGGCGGCCGTAGGCGATGTTCTCCGCAAGCGAGCGGTGGAACAGGATCGGCTCCTGCGGGACGATGGCGATCTGCGAGCGCAGCGAGGTCTGCGTCGCCCTGGCCACGTCCTGCCCGTCGATCCGGACGCACCCCCCGGTCACGTCGTACAGCCGCTGGATCAGCTTCACGAACGTTGTCTTGCCCGAGCCCGACGGCCCGACCAGCCCGACCCGCTCGCCGGCCCGGATCGTCACCGACAGGTCGCGGTAGAGCGGCGTCGTGTGGCCGCCATACCGGAAGGTGACGCGGTCGAAGCGCACCTCGCCAGCCGTGATGCGCAGGGGCACGGCGTCCGGCCGGTCCTCCACCCCCAGCGGTTCGGCGTGGATGGCCACCAACTCCTCCATCTCGTTGATCGAGCGCTGGAGATGGTTGATGTGCATGCCGATGTCGCGCAGATAGCCATGGACGACGAAAT
Organism: Azospirillum argentinense; assembly: GCF_000632475.1. Taxonomy (NCBI): domain Bacteria; kingdom Pseudomonadati; phylum Pseudomonadota; class Alphaproteobacteria; order Rhodospirillales; family Azospirillaceae; genus Azospirillum; species Azospirillum argentinense. The sequence goes on along the minus strand of NZ_CP007793.1, from coordinate 2,217,021 downwards.
AGGTGGTCAGCACATAGGCGACGTCGCCGGGCGTCGCCTGCCCCCGCCACCACAGCCACAGGGCGGTCGCCACCACGCCGCTGCGGATCATCAGCAGGATGACGAGCTGGGCCGTGCTGTGGCGGGTGTGGCGGGTCCAGGTGCGGCTGGTCCGGCGGCTCCATTTCCCGACGATCTGGGCCAGCCGCTCGTCCTCGCGCGGCTCGGCGCCGAACGCCTTCACCACCGCGTTGCAGCCGATGGCGTCGGCCAGCGTGCCGCCGAGCCGCGTGTCCCAGGCGTTGGACAGCCGCGCCGCCGGGGCGATGTAAAGCGTCGCGAAGAGCACGGTCAACCCGATGTAGACCGCCGTCCCCAGCGCGATGACGAGCCCCATCACCGGCCATTGCAGACCGAGCAGCAGCATCGTTCCGGCCAGCACGACCAGCGACGGCCACAGCGCCAGCAGCAGCGTGTCGTTCAGTGTGTCGAGCGCCCACATGCCGCGCGTGATCTTGCGGACGATGGAGCCGGCGAAGCTGTTGGCGTGCCAGTCGGTTGAGAAGCGTTGGACGCGATGGAAGCTGTCCTGGCCGACGTCGGCCATGATGCGCAACGTCAACGGGATGACGCCGCTCCAGGCGAGGTGGCGCAGCACGACCATTCCGGCGCCGAGCCCGACCATGGCGGCAAAGGCGCCGACGGCGGCGTCGCGCGCCGTCTCGCGGTCGTCCGGCAGCAGAGCCAGCGCGTCGACCAGACGGCCGGCGAACAGCGGCATGAAGACGTCGGCCAGCGTCGCGAGCGCGATGGTGCCGGCGATCCAGGCCACCAACGGCTTCCGGCGGCTCCAGTGACGGAAGGTGAAGGCGAGAACGGCGCGGATTGCGTCCGTCCGGCCGGTGCGTTTCAAAACAGCCATGACTCCGTTCGGCGCGGGAACGCGCCGTCTCCACGGCGGACGGCCCAAGACGCGGCCATGGCTGTGGCGCGATCAGGGCCGGGCGGCGCCGTCCAATGAATGGGAATATCGATGACCGTTGCCGGGCTCAAAAAGCCCGCGGTCCACCCTTGCGGTTGGGCGACCTAACGGTTGACCGGTGCGGGAGATGTCAGCAGGCAGGTCGTACGCATGCAGCCTCCCAACTTGCAGAAAAAAACCGAATAGCCTAGATAGCAGGCTTCAAGGGATGCGCCAATACGCCTTTTGTTATAGTTTGGTTGCGCCGTTGGAATGATCCTGCGGACCGCTTCGCAATTACGTGCGACCGTCGTGGAACCGTCCGCGGCCCGGTCGAGCAGTGAGAGCAGGAAGCGCGCGCGATTGCCGTTGTAGACCGCACCGCCGGCGTGCTGGTGTTACGCCTTCGCTGGCGACTTGCCGGAAGCGAGGTGGAGATCGTCACGGTCCATGGGCGCCGCTATCTGCTGACCGCCAAGCCGGATGCCTAGGTCACCGGCTGGCACCGTTACTTTGTCGCCGCTGGCGACCGTGTCGCCGCTGGCGGTTCGGGAGGACGCGGATTGCCCATGGACGCCCCGGACCGGGCGACCACGCGGCCAGCGGCGCGGCGGCAACCTCAGCCCAACGTGTCCCGGCGCGGCTCTTCAACGCCGCCTCGACGGTGCCTGGACAGAGGACCGTGGCCGAGCTGTCCTCGGCCGCCTGAACAGGGCCAGCCGGAGGCTCATTTCCGGGCCGCGGTGCAAGAGCCGGCAATACCATTGCACAAATTGCCGGTGCGACGGGGCGCTTGATATATTGCTCCGATTCGGCTGACCAGATCAGAGCGCTTGCGCTCCAGGGAGGATACGCTGATGGAGAACGCCAAAGCGGCGCACATCAACGAATTGGTCCGCGTCTCGGAAGGGATCGCGTCGAAGCGTGACGCCATCATCACCGAATCCTGGCGCCGGTGCGTGGCCGACCACAAGCTGGATCCAACCGTCCGGCGCGAGGCCTACATCCTGCCGCACGAGCGTCTGTGCCTGCACCGCGACGCGATGGACGAGTTCCTGCGCATGGCCCGCTTCGGGCTGGAGGCGCTGTATCATCAGGTGGCCGGCATGGGCTATGCCCTGCTGCTGACCGACAGCAACGGCGTCACCGTCGACTTCATCGGCGACCGGGCGTCGGACGACGACCTGCGCCGGACCGGCCTCTATCTCGGCGCGGACTGGAACGAGGGACGGGCCGGCACCTGCGCGGTCGGCACCTGCATCGCCACGGGCGAGGCGTTGACCGTCCACCAGACGGACCATTTCGACACGACCCACATTCCCCTTACCTGCACGGCGGCTCCGGTGTTTCACAGCGGCGGCGGGCTTGCGGCGGTGCTGGACATCTCCGCGCTCCGTTCGCCGGAGCCCAAGATCAGCCAGTATCTGGCCCTCCAACTGGTCAAGGCCTACACGCACAAGATCGAAAACGCCAACCTCTACAACAATTTCCGCCGGGAGTGGGTGGTCAAGCTCTCCGCCTCCCAGGAGTTCGCGGAAGTCGATCCGGACTTTGTGATCGCGCTGGACGGCGCCGGGCGGATCATCGGCTTCAATCACCGCGCGTGTCGATTGCTGGCCGGCGAGGGGGAGGACCGGGAGCAACTCATCGGACGATCCTTCTCCGACCTGTTCGACTGCCAGGTGGACGATCTGGTGCGGTTCGTGCGCTCTCTGCCCACCGATCAGCGCACCCTCCGCCTGCGGCGCAGCGGGACACCCCTGTTCGCGCAGGCGATGCCGCCGCCGGCCATCGCCGTCCCGCGCCCACGCAAAGGAGACGAGGGAAGCCTGCCCAAGCCGCTCCAGGCCATGTGCGGCGGTGATCCGGCGCTGAAAGCGGTGCTGACGCGCGCGGCGAAGCTGGTGAACACGCGGATGAGCCTGCTGATCCACGGCGAGACCGGCACCGGCAAGGAACACCTCGCCAAGGCCCTGCACCGGTCGAGCGTGCGCGCGGCCAAGCCCTTCGTCGCCGTGAACTGCGCCGCGCTGCCGGAGGCGCTGATCGAGAGCGAGCTGTTCGGTCATGAGCCCGGCTCCTTCACCGGAGCCACGTCGCGGGGCAAAAAGGGGCTGATCCTGGAGGCGGACGGCGGCACCCTGTTTCTGGACGAGATCGGCGACATGCCGCTGTCCTCGCAGACGCGCCTGCTGCGCGTCCTGGCGGAGCGGGAGGTCACCCCCATCGGCCGCACCAAGGCGGTGTCGGTGGACGTGCGCGTCATCGCCGCGACCCACCGCGATCTGGTCAAACTGATCAAGGCCGGGACGTTCCGCGACGACCTGTATTTCCGTCTCAACGGCGCGGTGTTCACCGTGCCGCCGCTGCGCCAGCGCGGCGACCTCGACTGGCTGATCGACCGGCTGCTGGCCGAGCGGACGGAGCGGGACGGCATCGGCTACGCCATCGCCGCTCCGGCGCTGGCGGCCCTGCGCGCCCACGGCTGGCCCGGCAACGTGCGCGAGCTGGTGAACGCGCTCGACTACGCCTGCGCCGTCTGCACCGACGGGCTGATCGAACTGATGGACATTCCCGACCCTGTGCAGCGCAGCGGCGTGTTCGAGGCGTGGCCGGCGGGCGCTCCGACGCCCGCCCCGGACAGCGCCGACCCCGCCGTCCGCCTGCGCGAGGTGCTGCGCCGCCTGCACTGGAACGTGTCGGCGGCGGCGCGGGACATGGGCGTGGACCGCTCGACCATCCACCGCCAGATGCGCCGTTTCGGCATCGTCCCGCCGCACCGGCTGGATTGAGGCATGCAACACCTGTTGCAACGCCCCTGCAACAGGTCATGCAACAGGTGAGGTGATCGCAACACCGCCACTCGTCGCGCAAACTGTTGCGGAACAACGATAGTCAGCTGCACGCACATTTGGCACGGCTCTTGCCACATCCCCCTTCAAAACATTGAAGCGAAGGGGAGGGGGCGTGGCACCGGTCATCGGCATCATTGCCAATCCAGTATCCGCACGCGACATCCGCCGGGTCGTCGCGAACGCGGCGAACCTCCAGATCACGGATCGCGCCAACATCGTCCTGCGCGTTCTGGCCGCGTTGCGCGCCTGTGGGGTCACCGACGTCCTGATGATGCCGGAAAATGGCGGCATCGGGCGTCATGTGGCGCGCGGGCTGTCGCGGGCGGCGGCGCACGGCGAGGCGTCCTATCCCGCCATTCACCCGCTGCCAATGCCGGTCACCGGCACCGTCGCCGACACCCATCGGGCGGCGGACGGGATGCGCCGGGCGGGAGTCGCCGCCATCGTCGTGCTGGGCGGCGACGGCACGCACCGCGCCGTGGTGGCGCACTGCGGGGCGGTGCCCGTGGCCGGCATCTCCACCGGCACCAACAACGCCTTTCCCGAACACCGCGAACCGACCATCACCGGGCTGGCGACCGGCTTGGCCGTGACCGGGCAGGTGCCCGCGGACATCGCCTTCGCGGCCAACAAGCGCATCGACGTGTCGCTCAACGGCCGGGTGGAGGAGATCGCGCTGGTCGATGTCGCCCTGGTGACCGAGCGCTACGTCGGGGCCCGCGCCCTGTGGAAGCCGGACAGCTTCCGCGAGCTGTTCGTCACCTTCGCCGACCCGGAGGTCATCGGCATGTCGGCCATCGCCGGCCTGCTGGAGCCCGTGACGCGGGAGGAGAGCGGCGGGCTGATGGTGCGTCTCGGCACACCGGCGTCCAACACGGCGGCGTCCGGCATGACGGTGCTACGCGCGCCCATCGCGCCGGGGCTGATGGCCTCGGTCGGCGTCGCTGATTGGCGCCGCATGCCGGCCGGCGTGCCCTTCGTGCCGGAGGTGAAGGCCGGCTCCATCGCGCTCGACGGCGAGCGGGAGATCGCGTTCTCGGCGCAAGACCGCGTGTCCCTGACGCTCCGGGACGACGCCTTCCGCACCGTGAACGTGGGCGGCTGCATGCAGCACGCCGCCCAATACAGGCTGCTGACCGGTGCCCCGGCGCCGGTCACGGCCGAGCTTTGAAGAACCCGCCTTTGAAAAACCTGACAGGGGAGAAACGTCCGTGACCAACAATCCTTATCCACTCGACAAAGCGGACCTGCTGCAAGCCTACCGGACCATGCGGACCATCCGCGAGTTCGAGGAACGTCTGCACATCGACTTCGCCAAGGGCGACATTCCAGGCTTCGTGCACCTCTACGCCGGCGAGGAGGCCTGCGCCACCGGCATCATGATGCACCTGAACGACAACGACCGCATCGCCTCGACCCATCGCGGCCACGGTCATTGCATCGCCAAGGGCGTCGATGTCCACGAGATGATGGCGGAGATCTACGGCCGTTCCACCGGCGCCTGCCGGGGCAAGGGCGGGTCGATGCACATCGCCGACCTGTCGAAGGGCATGATGGGCGCCAACGGCATTTTGGGCGCCGGCGCGCCGCTGATCTGCGGGGCGGCGCTGGCCGCCAAGTACCGGGGCGACGGCGGGGTCGGCATCACCTTCGTCGGCGACGGCGCGTCGAACCAGGGTACCTTCCTGGAGAGCATGAATCTCGCGGCGGTGTGGAACCTGCCGGTCGTCTTCGTGGTGGAGAACAACGGCTACGCCGAATCCACCGCCATGGAATGGGCGGTCTCCTGCGACAGCTACATCGACCGAGCCACCGGCTTCGGCCTGCCCGGCGTGACGGTGGACGGCACCGATTTCTTCGCGGTGCACGAGGCGGCCGGCGAAATCATCAGGCGCGCCCGCGAAGGCGGCGGCCCGGCGCTGCTGGAATGCAACATGGTCCGATTCTACGGCCATTTCGAAGGCGACGCCCAGACCTACCGCGCCAAGGGCGAGGTGGAGACCCTGCGCGCCAACCGCGACTGCATCAAGCTGCTCGCCCAGCGCCTGACCGAGACCGGCACCGTCGCCCCCGCCGAGCTGGAAACCATCGACCGCGAGGTGAACGCGCTGATCGAGGACGCCGTGCGCTGCGCCAAGGCGGCCCCGCTGCCCGTCGCCGCCGACCTGCTGAAAGACGTCTACGTCGCCTACTGAGCGGCCCACGCCAAAAAACGGCATTCACCGGAGGAAACACCATGTCCCGCAAAATCAGCATGAAGACGGCGATCAACGAGGCGTTGGACCTCGAAATGCGCCGCGACCCGACCGTCATCCTCATGGGCGAGGACATCGTCGGCGGCACCGGCGCGCCCGGCGAGGACGACGCCTGGGGCGGCGTGCTGGGCGTCACCAAGGGCCTGTTCGCCAAGCACGGCGACCGCCTGCTGGACACGCCCCTGTCGGAATCCGCCTACATCGGTGCGGCCATCGGCGCCGCCGCCTGCGGCATGCGCCCGGTCGCGGAGCTGATGTTCATGGACTTCATGGGTGTCTGCTTCGACCAGATATTCAATCAGGCGGCCAAGTTCCGCTACATGTTCGGGGGCAAGGCGGAGACGCCGGTGGTGATCCGCGGCATGGTCGGCGCGGGCTTCCGCGCGGCGGCCCAGCATTCGCAGATGCTCACCCCGCTGTTCACCCACATTCCGGGGCTGAAGGTCGTCTGCCCGTCGAACGCCTATGACGCCAAGGGCCTGCTGATCCAGTCGATCCGCGACAACGACCCGGTCATCTTCTGCGAGCACAAGAATCTCTACGGTCATGAGACCGAGGTGCCGGCGGAGTCCTACGCCATCCCCTTCGGCGAGGCGAACGTGCTCCGCGACGGCGATCACGTCACCATCGTCAGCTACGGCCTGACCGTCCACCGCGCCATGGAGGCGGCGGACGCGCTCGCCAAGGACAAGGTGGAGGCGGAGGTGATCGACCTGCGCACCCTGTCGCCCATCGACTGGGACACCATCATCGACAGCGTGGAGCGCACCGGCCGGCTGGTCGTGGTGGACGAGGCGCACCCGCGCTGCAACCTCGCCACCGACATTTCGGCCTTCGTGGCGCAGAACGCCTTCGGCGCGCTGAAGGCCGGCATCCAGATGGTCACGCCGCCGCACACGCCGGTGCCCTTCTCGCCCTCACTGGAGGACCTCTACATCCCCAGCGCCGAGGCCGTCGCCGCCGCCGTCCGCCGCACGATGGCCCCCTCGCCCCGCAGCACCCTCGCCGCCTGATTCCGGAGCCGCTTTTTCATGACCACTCCCAACGAGCGCATCAAGCCCATCGTCATGCCCAAGTGGGGCCTGTCCATGTCGGAGGGCAAGGTCACCGGCTGGCTGAAGCAGCCGGGGGCCACCGTCAACCTGGGCGACGACCTGCTGGAGGTCGAGACCGACAAGATCACCAACGTGGTCGAGGCCGGCGAGACCGGCGTCCTGCGCCGGGTGCTGGGCGAGCCCGGCACCGTCTACCCGGTGAAGGCGCTGATCGCCGTGCTGGCTGAACCCGACGTGCCGGACAGCGACATCGACGCCTTCATCGCCGGCTACGCCGTTCCTGCCGCCGACGGCGAGGAGGACGGGGCGGATGCCGGCCCGCGCTACGAGTTCGCCGAGACGGCGGCGGGCACCATCCGCTACGCAAGGCGCGGCGACGGGGCGACGACCGTGCTGCTGGTCCACGGCTTCGGCGGCGACCTCGACAACTGGCTGTTCACCATCGACGCCCTGGCGGAGGGCGCCACGGTCTACGCGCTGGATCTGCCGGGGCACGGCCAGTCCGCCAAGACGCTGCCCGACCCGACGCTGTCCGGCCTGTCGAAGGCGGTGCGGGACTTCATGGACGCGGTGGGCATCGGAGCCGCGCATCTGGTCGGCCATTCCATGGGCGGGGCGGTGTCCATGCGCACGGCGCTCGACGCGCCGGAGCGGGTGGCGTCGCTGTCGCTGATCTGCTCGGCCGGCCTGGGGCGGGAGATCAACCAGGACTACATCGCCGGCTTCATCGACGCGACCTCGCGCCGCGACCTGAAGCCGGTGCTGGAGACCCTGTTCGCCGACACCGGGCTCGTCAGCCGCCAGATGATCGACGACCTGCTGAAGTACAAGCGGCTGGACGGCGTGGACGGTGCGCTTCGGGCCATAGCGTCCTCAATGTTCGGGAACGGGGAGCAGACCGTCATTCTCGGTGAGACGGTCGGGGCCGCGAAGGTGCCGACGCTGGTCGTGTGGGGCGCGGAGGATCGCGTCATCCCGGCTGCCCACGCCACGGCGCTGGACTCCGCCGCACGGGTCGAGGTGGTCCCGAACGCCGGTCACATGGTGCAGATGGAGGCGGCCGGGACGGTCAATGCCCTCATCAAGGACCACGTCACGAAAAACGCCTGACCTTTCCACCCCTGCGGCCGGCTTGGGGCTCTCTCACAAGCCGGCCCTTGGAGACGCACCATGCCCAACCTCAAGGACAAGAACATCATCGTCACCGGTGCCGGCCGCGGAATCGGCGCCACCATGGCCCGCGCGCTCGCGGCCGACGGCGCGCGGCTGATCATCGCCGATCGCACGGAGGAGGACGCGAGGACGGTGGCGGAGTCCATCCGCGCCGGGGGTGGCGACGCCGTCGCGGTCACGGTGGACGTCCGCGACCGCGCCGGGGTCCGCCGCATGATCGATACCGCCGTCTCCTCCTTCGGACGCCTCGACGTCCTCTTCAACAACGCGGGCGTCGCCCAGACCAAGCCTTTTCTCGACATCACGGAGGAGGATTGGCGTTTCGTCACCGACGTCAACGCGCTGGGTGTGCTGATCGGCATGCAGGAGGCGATCAAGACCTTCCGTGCGCAAGGCGGGGGCGGAAAGATCATCAACACCGCTTCCATCGCCGGCAAGCAAGGGTACGAACCGCTCGCCCACTACTCGGCCAGCAAGTTCGCGGTGGTTGCCTTGACCCAGGCGGCGGCGCGTGCCTTCGGCAAGGAGAGGATCACTGCCAACGCGATCTGCCCCGGCGTCGTCGCAACGGAGATGTGGAAGATCATCGATAAGGGCTTCCGCGACACCGGCCTGACGACGGCCGAGGACGAGGCGTTCAACCATTTCGCGGCTGGCGCCGTGCTGGGCCGTCCTTCAACGGCGGAGGATCTGGTTGGGGTGGCGCGCTTCCTCGCCTCGTCCGATTCCGACTTCATGACCGGCCAATCCCTGCTGGTCGATGGCGGAATGGTCTTCACCTGACCGCAACCCGGCGCTGTCGAGACGACGCGCACCATCTCAACAAAAAAGGCTCAACGACAGAATTGGAGCGGATTCCGATCACTCTGGTTCATCGCCAGCGGCGCGGGACGAGGATAAAGCCGCCGCCGGCGATGCGCCGGACAATGATCAGCGTCAGTCCGAGCAGAAAACAGGCGAGGATCACCGGCATCCGATTATAGCCGCTGTTGGCGAAGATCGCTCGCAGCCAGCAGTAGAGCCGCTTGATCCGCGTCAGCAGCGCTCCGGCGCTGTCGGCGTCCTGGATGCCGGCGGCGTGGACGAGGACGCCGAGCAGGAAGCCCGAGGCGTCGACCGCGATGTGACGCTTGCGGCCCTTGACCTTCGTGGCCGCGTCAAAGCCTCGGCCGCCCCCTTTTCCGTCGTCTTGACGCTCTGGGTGCCGATGATGGTGGCCGACGGCGTCGGATCACGGCCCTCCTGCTCGCGCAGCATCACCACCAAGTGATGGCGCAGGCTCTCCCACACGCCAGATTCCAGGAAAGACCGGAAGTACCAGTAGACGGTCGGCCAAGGGGGGAAGGCCGGTGGCGGCGGAAGGTAGCGCCATTGGCCGCCGGTCCGTACGACGCAGAACAGCGCATCCAGCAATCGGCGCATGTTCGTGCTGCGAGGACGACCGCCGGGCTTCGGCGCTGGGAGAAGCGGCTCGATCAGGCGGTACCGGTCATCGTTCAGAGCTTGGCCGGCGCCGTAATCGCCAACCAGCCGACGGTCCTGAGGCGTCCACATCGGCGGTCTCCGGTAGTACATGCGGGCGCTAGAAATCGTTGCCGTTCGGTACATGGAACGCCTTACCGACGCTGGCGTCGAACCCTTCGTCGGTGGCGTCGGCGATTCCTACGAACCCGAAGGGGCAGCGCAGCAACCACGCCTTGGCCGAGACGATCAACAGCCCCTACAAGACCGAGGCGATCCGGCGCCGCGGACCACGGCGTAGCCTGGAGGCCGTCGAGTTCGCCACCTTGGAATGGGTCGACTGTTTCAAGGACCGGCGCATCCTCGAACTCGTCGACACCATTCCGCACGCCGGAGCCGAGGCGCGCTATCCGGTCAGAACGGCACCACCGCTCCAGGCAGGGGCGGCAGACGCAAGCTCGCCAGATAAGCGATCAGCGCCTCTTGGTCGTCATGGTTCAAGGCATAGAAGGCGTTGATCACCGGGTCCGCTTCGCTGCCGGCGCATTGATAGGGGAACTCGGCTGCGATGCCGTCCGGGCGGGTACCGCCATGGAAGCGGATCGCCTGGACCAGATCCAGCGCGCGTCCGTCATGCAGGTAAGGCCAGCTGTCGGCAACGCCCCACAGGGGCCGGGTCAGGAATTGCTGCGGGGGAACGGCGATGTCCGCCACGTCGGTGCCCTGTGGCGCGATGTCGGCGAGGCAGGGGCCCATGTCGTGCAGGCGCAGGTCGCTCAGCAGCGGCACCGCCAGGGGGCCTTCCGGCGTGTCGAAGGGCAGCCGGGCGCGGGCGTAGGCCGGCAGCGGCCCGGCCTGATCCTCGGCCTTCCCGCCGTCCAGATTGCGCCACGGCATCGTCGTAGCCGCCCGGCTCGCCAGCGTGTTCAGGTTGATCTCCAGACCGCCGACCGCGACCGTGTCGGCATCGGCGACCGCCTTGGCGTAGAGGGCGGCGACTGCCGCGTCCGGCGCGCCCTGGCGGACGGCCGCGCCGGCATCCGCCGACGCCTTGGCCAGCCGCGCCCGCGCCTCGCGCACCACCGGCAGATGGTCGGTGCCGGGCAGGGCGTTGACCAGGGTCGGGGAGGCGACGGTCCGCCTGCGCGTTTCCTCGGTGCGCCCCTGGACCCGCGAGGGCAGTGCGATCCCGGCGTCGGAGCCGGCCCGATCGGGATGCCCCAGTATGGTGCCCCACTCGATCGTCACCACCGGCCGGTCGAGCGTCTGCACCGGAAGATGGCAGGACGCGCACATGGCGCTGCCGGCCGGAAGCCCGGCGTCGGTTGCCGTGCCGGCGAACAACGCCGCGCCGCGGGCCACCTTGGCCTTGGCGGCCGGATCGGCCGGCGTCTCGACCACCGGCGGCCGGGTCATCGCGACGAAGCTCGTCAGCGCTCCGACGTTGCCGTAGCTCAGCTCGTTGATCACCCCGTCGGCGTCGTTGTCGTTGTTCTCCCCGACGATCTCGACCCCTTCCATGCTGAAATGGAACTGGGTCGCGGAGGCCGCGAAGTGGCGAACCGACGAGGCGATGCCCTTCCACTGGAACGGGCGCACGACCAGATCCGGGGAGACTCCGGTCAGCCGGCTGTAATCATAGACGATCCGCTGCGCCTTGCTGTCGTAGGTGGCGCCGAGCCAGCCGAAGGACAGGTTCTTGGCCGCCAGCGGCAGGGTCACCGGCTTGTTGGGCGTGTAGCGGGCGTGGTCGGCGAGAAGGGCCTGCTGCCCGAGCAGCTGCCCGGTGATCTCGTTGGCCAGCGCCTGGGTGTAGCCGGTCCCGAACACGTGCGGCGGGTTGCGGACCAGCTGGGTCAGGGGGTTGGGGAACTGGCCGTTGATGAAGGCGTTGTTGGCGATGCCGGCGGCGCCGCCGATCGCCGGCTGGGTGCGGGTCGCCGGTCCGGGAGGGTTGGCGCCGGCGAGGTCGGGCTGGACGGTGGCGCCGATCGAGGTGTGGCACTCGTAGCAGCTCTGGCTGTCGATGCCGTTCAGGCGCAGGAAGGGGATCGGCGGCGGCACGGTCCCATCCGCCGTCGCGTAGGGGCTGAACGGGGAGTTCGGGTAGAGCGCCTTGCGCTGCCACGCGCGCGGACCGTCCGCGCCCTCGCCCCAGCCGTCCTGCAGGGTGTAGGGATAGCTGAAGAAATGCGCGCCGGATTCCAGGATCCGCCGCAGAGGCACGCTACCCTTCATCACCTCCTGCTGCTGGATCGTCACGCTTTCGGTGATGTTGGCCTGCTGGGCACCCGCCTTGGAGGTGAGGAACGCGGAAAGGCCCATCATAACGATTGGCCATGCCGCGACGCGAACGCTTGCCATGCGCATGAACTCCCGATTTTTGCGTATCGCCCGATACTGTCGGAGCATTCCCGAAAATCAAACCAAATAATTCAGGTCAATATGCTTAGAAATCTAATTTTTTGTGATCTGAAATGCCAAAAATTCCGAAACTATTCGTGCTCGTTCAAATAAAATCCGGAGAATTGTGCGAATTATCAAAAATCATATCATTGTATGTCTATTCGATTCTGGACATTGACTCGTTGATTCTTTGAAATTTCTTCAAGATAGTCGGCGCATGCGACGCATCAACGCGCGCCGGAACAGCGGCGCGCGAGCGGCATCACCGAGCGGGAGGGACGCGGACCATGACTGAGCAAGGTCTTCTGGAGCGGGCGCGGGGGAAGACGGCGGCCCCGCTGTCGGTTGCCTACACGCCGATTTCGACCCTCCCGGATCTGCGCGCCGCCGCGCAGCTGGCGATCCAGGTCGAATTCACCACGGTGCCCGCCTATCTGACGGCGCTCTACTCGATCACCGACAAGGGTTCGGCCGCCTACCAGGCGCTGCGCAGCGTCGTGGTGGAGGAGATGTTCCACCTCAACCAGGCGGCCAACATCCTGGTCGGCATCGGCGGGCAGCCCAAGCTGACCGGGAGCGTGGTGCCCGTCTACCCGGCCTATCTGCCCTCGGCCAGCACCACCGCCACGCCCTATGTCGGGCTGTACCGCGCCTCGCAGGCGGTGTTCCGCAACGTCTTCATGGCGATCGAGACCCCCGCCCCCTTCACCGCGCCGCCGCAGGGCAGCGACTACCAGACCATCGGCCAACTCTACAAGGCCCTGTGGGACGGCATCGGGCACTGCGTCGAGCAGTACGGCGCGGACAAGGTCTTCGTCGAGAATCCGGCGGCCGAGCAGCGCACCGACATCTACCTCGGCAAGTTCGGCGGCAAGGCCGTGAAGGTGACCGACGTGGACAGCGCCCAGCTCGGCATCCAGCAGATCGTCCAGCAGGGCGAGGGCGCGGTGAACCCGACCCACCCGCTGGTCCCCCAGCAACCCTACGGCGCCTACGAGCATTACGGCGCCCGCACCGACGGCACCTATGGGCCGATCCTCGGCACGCCCTACGAGCTGTCGCACTATTACAAGTTCCTGCGCGTGGCCGACGCGCCGGATTTCCCCGACACGCTTCCCATCGTCTCCAACCCGCGGGTGTCGGACTTCACCAACGCCACGGCCGTCCAGGCGGTCAAGGCGTTCAACATCGGCTACAGCCTGATGCTGCAGAGCCTGGAAGCCTCCTTCACCAAGGCGGGCGGCGCGGCAGACTCCTATTTCACGCTGGCCCTGCCGCTGATGCACAACCAGTTGCCGACCCTGGCCAATCTGGTGATGCAGCTTCCTGTCTTCCCCGACGGCGACCCAACGGTCGGGCCCAACGCCGCCCCGACCTTCGAGTATGTCGAGGGCGCCAGCTTCGACGGCTTCCTCGCGGCGCTGCAGGCCCTCGACAAACTGCTGGCCGGTCAGGGGCTGCCCGCGCTGCTCGTCGCCCCGGTGGCGCCACCCGCCCCGCCGGGCCCGGCCCCCAAGCACCGGGAGGCGCTGCACGGGGTGATCGACGGCGTCCGGGCGCTGAAGAGCCGCTCCGACGCCACCGGACTCGGGCTGTAACCCGGCACCGCCCAAACGGCACCACCCAGCCCGGCCAGATCGGGACAGCGAGGGGAAAACCATGTCCAAAACCGTCTATTCCATCGTCCCCGCCATCGGCATCGCGCGCGTCGGCAACGCGCCGACGGCCTTCTACATCGGCCCCGAGACGGAGGGCGGCCTGCCCACCCTGCCCGACGGCCGGATCGTCGGGGAGCAGGATTTCCGCGACGACGAAGGCCGGCTGTGCCGGCAGGCGGCGCGCTTCCGCCTGATGCGCAGCGTCGACGGCGGACCGCCCGAGGAGGTCACGTTGAAAAGCAAGGGCGTGGCCTCGATCCGCTGGTACGTCCACCTCGCCAACAAGAAGTCGAGCTGGTACGAGTTCCAGACCTCGAAGGGCGAGGACGGCTACGCGTCGAACCACCCGCTGCGCAACGCCGACCGGACCGGCGCGGAGGACCGGCGCGCCCTGATCATCGACGCCGGCCCCCGCTCGATCGAGGGAAGCGACGCCCCGGCCGAGCACTTCTCGCGCGACACCATCCCGCCGGGCTACGCCGGCAGCTTTCCGCCCGAGGGGCTGAAGCCCTACCCCATCGACACGCTGGGCGAACTGCGCACCGACGAAGAGGGCCGCCTTCTGGTCCTGGGCGGGCTGGGGCATTCCGGATCGGACAGGCCGTCGCCCCACATCGGGCAATACGCCAACAACGACGGCTGGTGGGACGACACCTCGGACGGGCCGGTGTCGGTGAAGATCAGCCTGCTGGACGATGAGGACGGCCCCCCCGACGTGGAGGTCGGAGGCGCCTGGGTGATGGTCGGACCGCCCTCCTACGCGCCGCAGATCCCCAATCTGGTGACGCTGTACGACACCATCTTCGACGTCGTGGTGCGCAAGCAGGGGCTCCGCCCCGACCTGTTCGCGGACGGGATGTGGAAGACCGGGCCGACCGGCTACAAGCCCTTCTTCGAGACCGACATCAAGCCGATCTTCGAGCGCGTTGCCCGCTACCCCTGGGTCGCGGCGATCCCGCCGAAGCCGCACAGCTTCGATTTCGCTAGGCTCGGCGATCCGGATCCCAAGCTCAACGGGTTCCGCGCCTACATCCTCGACATCATCCGCCCGCCCGGCGCGGACAATGTCCTGGTGAACGCCAGCACCGGCGCCACCGCCATGCCCTATCTGGCCGGCGACGACGCGCTGGGCGCCTCGAAACCCGGCACCGTCACCGTGGCGACCTCGAAGTACCTGCGCCTGACCGACACCCAGTATTTCCTCCTCCAGCAATGGGCCGACGGCTGGTTCGAGCCGGGGGCCGAACCGGCCGGGACCGCCGGCGATCCGGTCACCCGCGGCGTGCTGGCCAACTGCGTCGGCGGCGCCTTCTCGCCGGGCATCGAGATGACCTGGATCTCCCGCAACCCGGCCATCTACGACGGCCCCTTCCGCATCAAGGCGCGGCCGGACGTGTCCGGCCCGCTCAGCCTCGGCTTCGATCCGGCGGCGGGCATGGAGCCGGGCGACGTCAGCCGCTACATGGCCGTCCCCTGGCAGGCCGACTTCAACGAATGCTCGTCGCAGCCCATCGAGGGCCGGATCCTGTGGTGGTGGCCGGCGCAGCGGCCGGAATTCGTCTATCTGCCGCCCGATCCCAAGACCCTCCGGGCCGAGCCCAGCCCGGCCCTGGGGCCGCAGGTGTCGTGGATCGGCACCGAGTACAACCAGAAGGCCGACGACTACATCCAGTTCGCCGACGACCTGGACATGGTGAAGCTGTGGGACCAGCTCGGCTTCGTCTTCAACATCGGCAGCGCCGACGATCCCTATTTCGTCGAGGTGGCGCGCCGGCTTCCCCGCACGCCCGGCTCGCAGGGCGACACCGCGGGGATCGGCGAGCCGGCGCGGCCGCTGGTGGCCGATGTCCCCTGAAGCGTTGTCCCCTGATGCGTTGTTCCCTGAGGCGTCGCGCGACCCGCTTCCGGGCGCGCCTCCGGGCACGGACGCGGCGGACGTCCTGATCGTGGGGGCGGGGCCGGCCGGCTCCGCCTCCTTCGTGGAGGCGGTGGAGATCGGCTGGTGGTACGCGGCGGTGCTGCCGGGCGGGCGCGCCATCGTCACGCTGATGACCGACGACGACATCGCCCGCGCCGCCGGTCTGGCCGGCGCGGACGCCTTCCGCTCCGCCTGGGCGGCCACCGCACGCCTGCGCGATCTGGTTCCGCCGCCGGAAGACGCCCTCGGCGCCGGAGCGGCGCCGGCGGTCTTCTCGGCCGCCTCGCAGCACGTCGACCGGGCGGTCGGCGCCGGCTGGATCGCCGTCGGCGACGCGCTGATCGGCTTCGACCCGCTGACCTCCTCCGGCATCGCCGGGGCGCTCGACGACGCGCTGGCCGCCACCGACACCATCCTGCGCTGGTTCTCCGGCGACGGCGCCGCGGCGCGCGCCGCGGCGATCGGCTACGCCCGGCGCGCCGAGGACACGCTGCGCCGCTATCTGGCCGAGCGGACCCGCCATTACACCGCCGGGGGCCGCTGGCCCGACGCTCCCTTCTGGAGCCGCCGGGCCGCGCGGTGAGCGTGGATGCGGTGAGTGTGGATCAGGCCGACGCCACCCGGTCGGCCACCCAGCTGTCGAAATCCACGTGCAGGCTTTCCGGCAGCTTGGCCCGGACGGCGCGGTCGTCCTGGGCGGCGTCCCGCAGAAGCTGGACCTGGATCTGATAGTCGCCGACCACGATGCCGTTGGCGATCATGGTCGTCGGCCCATCCCCCTCGGGAACGAGCCACAGGTTGAACAGGCCGCCGCCGGTCTGGATCTCCTGGCGGGTGGCGGTCACCGTCGTCGTGCCGTGGCGGGTCAGCACCGTGTCGCCGACCGCCAGCGCCCCCGCATGGACCGTGCCGGCCGGCGTCACCACCGGGTGGGTGGCCGATCCGGCGAGGGTGGCGCCGTCGGCGAACTCCAGCACGGTGATCGGCCCGCTGTGCGGCTGCGCCAGGGTCGCCTGCACCGGCCGGGTTCCGTCGCCGCTGACGACGACGTCCTCGGACGTGAAGTCCTCCACCGCCTTGGTCGTGCCGTCGGCGAGCGTGATCTGCGTGCCGGCGACCAAGCAGTGCCAGACAAAGACGATGGGCTTGATGAAGGCGACGCCGTCCTTCGGATCGGTGTCCGGCTTCAGCGAGCTGACGATGCTCGACCAGCCCGATCCGTGCCTTTCATAGTCCTCGAAGGTCACGGAGACGCGGGCGCTGAAGAAGGACTGTGTGTCCGCAGTCCAATTTTTGGAAGGAAATTCGATGGCGTCGCCCGCGTCGTTGTAGGGCGGCCTCAGCAGGAACTTCAGCGTCCGCCCTTCGGGGTCGGAATCGTCGATTCGGAAGTGCGGCAGGTAGCGCGAAGCGTCGCCGCCGGTCAGTTCGGAGATGCCGCCCTCCTTGTGAGCCAAGTAGAATTCCAAGAACGGGGGGTAGCTGTCGAGCGGAGCCAGCTTGTAATCGAACTTCATGCTCCCGGACAGGGGGACAAGCAGAGGATTTGTGCCAAGATAGTACATATCTTGCCAATACCAGTAATCGACGTCGGTTTTACCTGTGCCGTTATTGTAGCCGCGCGCCAGACCGATGACGATGTCGTTCAGGTCGCCGGTCTGGCGGTCGCTGCGGATGGCGGGATCGACGACAATCGGGTCACGCGACGCTTGTGAGGCCCAGGGAGCCGCGGTTGAGGACACCTCGACCGTGCCGTCCTGGTAGGTGATCGCGAAGGAGATGATGCCGGTCATCGTACCCGTCGGCAGCGGCGGCAGGGCGGTTTCCGGGTTGGTCTCCACGAAGATCGTCTGGGTGGCGAAGCTGACCGCGACACCGGAGGCCAGCGAGGTCTTGGTGCTGCCGTTCTCGTTGACGACGTTCAACCAGACGATGGCCTGGGCCACCGGCCGGATCCGGCTCAGGACGGCGCGGGCGGTGACCGCTTTGTTGCTCTGACTGCTCGAAATGAACTCGACATACTGGCCGTCGGTAACCCCGCTGCTCTCGGTCGCTCTGTCCGTCGCCGCGCCTCCGCTCCGGATGGCCTTGAACAGCCCCGGGTAGCGCGCGGGGGTCAGCCCGCTGCGTTCGGCGTTGTCCTGCAGGAACGCCGTGTGCGCCGGATCGCCCGCCGACGGGACGTTCCCGGCCTTCAGCCTCTCCAGGATGTGAACCAGCCGGTCGTTCTGGGGTTGGGTCAATGCAACGCTCATAAGTCAATCGCTCCAATCAATGATTCGTTGATTCGTGAGCAAACAAAAATCATTACTTAGGATATAAAGGTATCGCGCGGCATCAAATCCAGGGACTACGCCATGATTACCCATGTATGATTTCCGAAAGCTCAGGATTTATATTTTGCTATACTTATTTTAATTTTCAACCATGGAGAGGGCTGCTGATTGCAGCAGGGACGCTTGTTGCCGAACGCCCCCCGTCCGCACAGATCCGTGCATGCAGCTTTCCCGCGTACGGCTGCCACCATAACAGTTGCGCCGAAACAGCCTCCCTGATGTCGATGTGAGTTTTTAGAGTGCCTCACAGCCCGTATCAGAAGTCAGGTGACGGTAGGCGGCGGTCATGTCCCTGAACGTGGTGTAGGAGCTGTGGACAACCGGCCCGCCGCAGCGCCATTTGAGCCGGCGTAGGCGGGCCGGTTGTCCACAGCGGGGCGGTCATCGTGGAACTTCGGTAGAGTCTGGTCACCACACCTCAACCCGACCGAAGGGTGACCGGCACGCCCAAGGCGCTGTTCGAGACCATCTACTGCGCCCGCGGCCAGATGGAGAACCGGATCAAGGCGCATAAACTGCATCTCGCCTCCGACCGGACGTCGTGCAGCAAGGCCACGGCCAACCAGTTCCGGCTGCTCATCCATAACCGCTGCCTACTGGCTGCTCCACACCTTGCGCGGCTTGGCGCCGAAGGCGTCGTTCTGGCGTGACGCACAGTTCGACACGCTGCGCCTCGGCCTCATCAAGGTGTCTCTGCCGACCAGCGTCCCCTACCGGGAAAGCCTCGCGATGTTGGCCGCCCGCGCTGCCAAGCTGCCGCCGTGATCGCCGGGGCGACATGCCCCCGAACAAACCTGTCCCCGCAACCCTCCAGCCCCGTCATGCCGCGCCGTTGGCGCCACCCATCGACGCGCCTTCGGACAGCCGATCCCAAACGCTGGTGAATGATCCGGGCTAGGCACGCGCGGCAGCCCCACATCATCCCCCACCGCACCATTAAAGCGAACATTCGTTCGCTTTAGACTCATATCGCCTCATTCGCCGGCGGGCTCCGGTCGCATGTGCGACCGGGACCGCCGTCGCGGTCCAAAGCGGATCGCAATCCGCTTTACCCGCGGCACCGTCTCAAGACCGACCATCGGTTCGTCTTGGCGCGAGACCAACCGGAACCGCGCGACATAGGACGTCAAGGACGCCGCCGGTGGCGTGAGCCCATCCAGCAGGAACCGCACCTAACCCGACAGCGTCATCGCGCGGATCCGGCGCGGTTCAGAGCCACCGAACCGGGGCAAGGTCAGTACACGGATGCATTCTCCTGAGGCCGGTTATTGACCTAACGCATCCAGTTTGGCGGTCAGCAGATACCCGAGTCCATGGACGGTGACGATCTCCACCTCGCTTCCGGCAAGTCGACGGCGAAGGCGTGACACCAACACGTCGGCGGTGCGGTCTCCATACACCCACTCCCGTCCGCAGATCGCCTTGCTGATCTCCAGCCGATCCGACGGCCGGTCGAGCGTGTGGATCAGATGAACGAGCAGCCGGCTTTCGGCCGGGGACAGCACCTCGGTCCGCCCGCCGACCGACAACCGCCGGGTCTGGGTGTTGAGTTGAACGGTCTTGCCGACGGTCACGACCCTTTCCTCGTGCGCTTCGCGCGGCGCGTCGATGTGCTTGGCGATGCGCGCCCGCAGCAAGGCCGGCTCGACCGGCTTGCAGATGTAGTCGAGGGCGCCCAGCCCCAGGCCGAGCAACTGGTCGTGAGAGGCCGACAGGCTGGACAGCACGATGAAGGGCGCCCTGGCTTCGGCCTGGATGGTCTGGGCGAGCAGCAGGCCGTCGGTGTCCGGTAGCCGGCGGTCCAGGATCACCAGATCGAACCGCTGCCGTTTCAGTGCGGCCCGCGCCTGCTCGCCGTCGGCGGCGCAATGGAAGCGATGCCCCATCTGCGTGACCACATCCTCGACCATCAGCTGGATCAGGACGTCGTCGTCGACGAGAAGAATGTCGGCGGTCTCGGTCACGCTGAGAAGTCCTCTGCGAAGCGGTTCCGCCAATCCGGTGGCAGAGAGCATGCGAGCAGGGAACCATGCTCTTTGGCCCGCGTCGCCGCGCCGACAGTGCCATCCTCATGCGCCGCTTCGATCCGGCGCAGCCGGTCGGCGATTTCGTCCAGACCGAAGGTCGCGGCTCCGCTCGCCAGCTTGTGGGCGAGGGCGGCAAGGGCGGCATCCCGCTCCGCCGGGTCGGCGACCTCCAGCATCGTACGGAACTCAGTCCAGCCACGGGTGAACGCTTCCGCCATCCGCCGCCGGGCGGTCGGCGACAGGCCGTCAAGCAGGCCGCCCGCCCCCACCGCCGGTCGCGCCGCCTTGCCCCGGATGGCCTTGCCCAGCGCGGTCGCGTCCAGCGGCTTCTCCAGGATGGCCTGGAACAGTCCGGCGTCGGCAGGCGAGGCGCGGACCCAATCGGCGTTGGCGCTCAACAGGATGATCGAGGCATCCGCCAAAGCCGGATTGCGACGGATCTCGCGGGCGAAGCCCGGTCCGGTGCCGTCCGGCAACCGATAATCGAGGAGGAAGACGCCATAGGCGTCCGGGGCCGCAAGCAACAGGGCATGCGCCTGCTCCAGGGTCTGGGCGTGGTCCACCGACAGGCCCATGCGATCCAGCATGGCGGCGGTGACCTGGGCATTGATCGAGTCGTCGTCGACCATGAGGCAGTTCTGGTGGAGACGGTCGTCCGGCATGCTCTGCCGGGCCGGCGGTTCGGCCGGGGATGCCACGACCAGTGGAAGGCGCACCTCGACGACGGCCCCTTCCCGAGGGTCGAGAACGGCGATGCCGCCTCCCAGCGCCAGTGTCATGCGCTGTGCGATGGCCAAGCCGAGGCCGGACCCGTTGCGCCCCGTCGTCCGGGGCCGCAGCCCGACGGGGGCTTGCGCCAGCATGTCGCGGATCTCCTCGGGCATGCCCGGCCCATGGTCGGCGACCCGAAAGACCAGCATGCCGTCTTCCACCCGCAGGCCGACCAGCACCCCACGGCCGTCGTCATGGCGCAGGGCGTTCTGGATCAGGTTGCCCAGAATCTGCTGGATCATCGACCAATCCAGCCGGACATGCTCCGACAGGCCCGGCGCCATCTCCAGGCGCAGGGGCACGCCCAGCTGACGGGCGGGAATGTCCTTGATCCGCACCAGATCGCTCAAAGCCTCGCGCAGGCACACCGCGACCGGACGCGGTTGCGGTGCCTGATGCTCGAAACGTGAGAAGCTGAGCACATTCTCCAGGGTCGTGTTCAGCGACCGGGCCGCGATGTCCAGAAGCTCGACCAGTTCCTCCTGCTTTTCCGGGCTGGCCCCCTTCATCAGGCTTGCGGCCCCCAGGACGCTGTGGAGCGGCGCGCGGATTTCATGGGACATCGCCGCCAGGAAAAGCGACATGGTGCGTTCCGCCTCGCGTGCCCTGCGGATCGCCTGATGATGCTCGGTCACGTCGTGCAGCAGCATGATCTGCCAGGGCCGCAGCTTGTGGACCGTATCCTCGACCGACCGCAGGCGGATGTCGAAACAGCGGCTGCCCTGGCGGGTCTGCATCCAGATCGAATTCCACTCCGTGCCCGGCGTGGCGACGATCTGGTCCACCACCGCCTGGAGTTCGCTGCGGTGCGGTTGCAGGGCCAGACGGTAGGTCAGCGCACCGGCCTCCGGCATGTCGAGGAAGAATTGCAGGGCCGCCCGGTTGGCCGTCAGCAGCCGGCCATCCTCGTCCAGGATGAACACCGGATTGCGCAGGCTTTCCAGCGCCGCGAAATACTGGTCGCGCTCGCGCGTCAGCCGCCGCAGGCTGTCGCTCAACGCCTCCTCCTGCGGCGCGGCCACCGCCCAGGGAACCAGCATCGCCAGCTCGACCTCGTCGAAGAAATCGTCGAGCCTCGCCCGGAACGCGTCGCCGCTGCCGAACTCCCGCGCACCGTCCGGCAGGTCGCCCAACCGGTTGCGATAGGCGCGCCGGTAAAGTTTGAGCAAGCCGTTGTTCAGTTCCAGCGGGATCCCGGCGTCGTGGTGCGTCTGCGCGATGTGGCGGAGCCTGTCGAAACGCGGGTCGGTGCGATAATTGTTGTGGCCGCTGTGCCCATCCCTGCGCAACGGGTCGGACAGATAGGCGGCAAGGCCCTCGTTGAGCGCCACTGTGGCTTCGGTCCAGGCCGCCCGCATGGAGCTGGTCTGGTCGGCATAGCCCTTCTGCTTGGCCAGCCGGATGCCCTCGTCGACCAGCGCCCCGCATTCGGCCCGAAGGGCGTCGGTCAACCATTCGGCCCGCCGCTTCATCCGCACCCATCCTCCAGCCATTGCACCGTCGAGGTTCCGGCTCCCGGACTCCAGACGGCCAGCTTACGGCCGGTGCGGCCGGTGTAAAGGGCATCGTCGTTTACATCGCGTTTACATCTTGCTCACAGGCGTGACGCCTATGGCGCCGCCACCGTCGCTACGCTGCTTCCATCGGTCGGTACCATTCGAAGGAAGCACACGACATGGCACTTCATCGCAGGACCCTTTACCGTCTCACCGGGGGCGCGGCGCTGCTGGGCGTGCTGGGCTTCGTGGTGCTGACCTCGCCGTGGACATGGTCCGCCACCCACCCGGGCCGGACCCTGCCGGACGAGGGCGGAGCCGACCTCGCCAATGGGCGCAAGGTCTTCGTCGCCTCCGACTGCGCGACCTGCCACAAGACCCCCGGCCAGGAGGACGACACCGTCCTGGGCGGCGGCTGGGCGCTCGACACGCAGTTCGGCGTGTTCCACATGCCCAACATCTCGCCCGATCCGGAGACCGGCATCGGCGGCTGGACGCTGGCCCAGTTCGACCGTGCGCTGCGGGAAGGCGTCGGGCCGGGCGGAGCCTGGCCGGACGGCCGGAACCTCTATCCGGCCTTCCCCTACACCTCCTACCAGCGGCTGAGCGGAACCGATGTCCGCGACCTCTACGCCTACCTGCTCAGCCTGAAGCCGGTCGGCAACAAGGTACCGGACCACGACCTGAAGTTCCCCTATGCCATGCGGCGCGGCGTCGGCGTCTGGCGGCTGGCCTTCCTCGACGGCAAGCGCGGCGAGGAAGGCCCGGTTCCCGCTGGTGTCGACGCGGCCCAGTACCGGCGTGGCGAATATCTGGTGGAGGGGCCGGGCCATTGCGCCGAATGCCATTCGTCGCGCGGCCTGATGGGGAACGTCATCGCAAGCCAGCGCTACGGCGGCGGCAAGTCCCCCGACGGCGTCGATTACTTCCCCAACATCTCCCCCGACGAGACCGGGATCGGCTTCTGGTCGGTCAACGCGATCGCCAACTACCTGCACACCGGCGTCAGCCCCATCGGCCGCACGGCGGCGGGCGACATGGCGGAGGTCGTCAAGAACACCGCGCAGCTTCCGCGCGAGGACCTGCTGGCGATGGCCGTCTATCTGAAGCATGTTCCCGCCGTGCACAAGCCGGCGCCCGGCATGCCGGAACCCAACCGGACCGACACGCTGGTGATGCTCCGCAACGCCGTCGCCGCCGCGCCGACGCTGCCGACGACGCCGGAGCAGGCCATCGCCCAGGGCGGCGACGTCTGGGTGGTGGCGACCAAGCCGGTGTGGCTCGAACAGGCGGCCGTCGGCGGAGCGGTCCCGGAGCAGGGCAAGCTGCTGGGCGGCGCCCCGGTGCATGTCGCAGCCCGCAACGCCGACAAGCTGGAGCTGGTGCTGAAGGGCTGGCAGATGGCGGAGGCGCCGTCGGTCGTCTATCAGTCGAAGGGGCATCGCGTGATGCTCGCTGTGCTCGACCAAGCGGCGGCGGCGGCCGTGAAGCGCGGCAAGCCGGAAACCGACGCCGACACCGGCCAGTCCTGGGTCCCGGTCGAGGTCACCCTGTGGTCCGACGCCGTCAACCTGAACGCGGACCGCAAAGCGCTGTGGGATTACAGCCAGGCGACCTACCAGAAGGCGTGCTCCGCCTGCCATGTGCTGCCGGACAAGCAGCATTTCACCGCCAACCAGTGGGTCGGAACGCTGAAGGCGATGAAGCGCTTCACCTCCTTCAACGACGACCAGTACCGGCTGATCCTCACCTACCTGCAGAACCACTCGAAGGATCTGCGCCCGAACGGCAAGGAGGCGGCGAAATGAGTGGAGCCATCACGCACGCCTTTTCCGGGGAGACGGACCTCGTTGCGGTCACCGACTGGCTGGCGCGGCAGTTCCTGTCGCCCCCCACCATCGAACAGGTCGAGGCGGCGCGCACGATGCCAGGGCAGATCGCCCTGCGCCGGTTCGGCGAGGCGCTCGGCCAGCCCGCCGCGGCGGACGCCCTCTGCCAGCTGCTTGCCGCCGGTTCGGTGGCGGACGTGACCTTGGCGGTCCAGCGGCGGCACACCGCCCTGTTCGAAGGCATCTTCCGCCAGCGGTCCGTTCCGCCCTACGCCAGCCTGTGGGACGGCACCGGGCGGCTCTGCGGCCCGGCCGTCGACCGCATGCAGGCTGCGCTGCGCGATCTCGACATGCGGGTCGGGGCGGACTGTGCCGAACCGCCCGACCACGTGGCGATCCAACTGGCGGCGCTGGCGGAGGCGATGCGGCAGCAGCGGACCGCGACGGTCGCCGACCTGCTGGACCAGATGCGGGTCTGGACCGGCCGCTTCGCCGGGGCGCTCATCAGGGCCGACGGCGTCGGCTATTACGGCAATCTCGCGCGCTTCCTGCTCTCGCTGCTCGACCGGATCGTGGATGGTTCCGCGACGGTGGACCGTGGCCGCGCAGCCGCAGCGATCTGAAAGGTCTGACCATGAACACGACAAAGAGCTTGACGATGACCGGCGGTCCGCTGCTTTCCAAACGGGCCTTCCTCAAGGGATCCGCGGCGGTGGCATTGGGGCTCTCCAGCCTGCCGCTGCTCGCCCGCGGCGCGATCGCACAGACGGCGCCCAGGAAAATCCTGTCCGGCTGCCACTGGGGCGTCTTCTACGGCAAGGTCGCGGACGGCCGCGTGACCGAATTCATCCCGTGGGAAGGCGATCCGGCGCCGTCGCCGCAGCTTCCCGGCGTGATGGACTCGATCTATTCGGAATCGCGGATCCGTTATCCGATGGTGCGCCGCGCCTGGCTGGAGCAAGGCCCCGGAGCCGATCCGGACGGGCGCGGCAGCGGCGATTTCGTCCGCGTGAGCTGGGACAAGGCCATCGAACTCGTCGCCGGTGAGATCACGCGCGTCCGCGCCCAACACGGCCAGCAGGCGGTCTTCGCCGGCTCCTATGGCTGGAAGAGCCCCGGCAAGCTGCACAATTGCCAAACGCTGCTGCGCCGCATGCTGAACCTGACCGGCAGCTACACCAACAGCTCCGGCGACTATTCCACCGGCGCCGCGCAGGTGATCCTGCCCTATGTGTCCGGCTCGATCGAGGTGTATGAGCAATGCACCACCTGGAAGAACCTCGCCGAGCATTGCGAGCTGATGGTGTTCTGGGGCTGCAACCCGCTCAACAGCTCGCAGATCTCCTGGCAGGTCGCCGACCATGGCGCTTGGCCCGGCATCGCGATGATGAAGGCGGCCAAGACGAAGGTTCTCTGCATCGACCCGATCCGCACCGAAACCTGCCAGGAGCTGAACGGCGAATGGCTGACGCCGCGTCCGCAGACCGACGTGGCGATGATGCTCGGCATCGCTCATACCCTCTACACCGAGAAGCTGCACAACCAGGACTTCCTCGACCGCTACACCAACGGCTTCGACAAGTTCCTGCCCTACCTGCTGGGCAAAACCGACGGAACGCCGAAGAGCGCCGACTGGGCCGCCGGCATCTGCGGCCTGCCCGCCGAGACGCTGCGCGATCTGGCACGCCGCTTCGCCGCCAAGCGGACCATGCTGGCGCTCGGCTATTCGACGCAGCGCCAGCATCATGGCGAACAGATCCATTGGATGCTGATCACGCTCGCCGCCATGCTCGGACAGATCGGCCTGCCGGGGGGCGGCTACGGCCTCAGCTATCATTATGCCTCCGGCGGAGCGCCGACCCATACCACGCCGATCCTCAAGGCGATCGACGACGCGTCCGGTCAGGCGAGCGACGGGGCGGCCTGGCTGTCGCAGAGCGGAGCGGTGTCGATCCCGGTCTCGCGTCTGGTCGAGACCCTGCTGAACCCCGGCAAGACGATGCAGTTCAACGGGCATGAGATCACGCTTCCGCTGATCAAGCTCGCCTACTGGGCCGGCGGCAACCCGTTCTCTCACCAGCAGGACCGCAACGAGATGCTGCGCGCGTGGCGCCAGCTCGACACCTTCATCGTGCAGGATGTGCAATGGACCGCGTCGGCCCGCCACGCCGACATCGTGCTGCCGGCGACGACGTCCTATGAACGCAACGACATCGAGCAGGTCGGGGATTACGCCCTCAGCCACATCGTCCCGATGAAGAAGATCGTCGATCCGGTCTTCGAGGCGCGCAGCGACTTCGACATCTTCGCCGCCATCGCCGACAAGCTGGGCAAGGGCTACGCCTTCACCCAGGGGCTCAGTGAGATGGATTGGATCCGCGGCATCTACGAATCCGCCAAGATCGAATCGCGCGCCAAGGGCATGGAGATGCCGGTCTTCGACGTCTTCTGGGACAGCAACAAGCCGCTGGAATTTCCGCTCGGCAAGGAGCAGGCCGACTTCGTGCGCCATGCCGACTTCCGCGCCGATCCGCTGCTGAACGCGCTGGGGACGGCGTCGGGCAAGTTCGAGCTGTATTCGACGGCCATCGAGAAGTACGGCTACGACGATTGCCCGCCGCACGCCACCTGGATGGAACCGGTCGAGCGGCTGGACGGACCGACGACCCGCTATCCCCTGCATGTGGCCGCCAATCACCCGCAGATGCGCCTGCACTCCCAGCTCTGCGGAACCGTCAACCGGCAGAGCTACGCCATCGCCGGCCGGGAGCCCTGCTGGATGCATCCGGAGGACGCGCGGGCGCGCGGGTTGTCGGATGGTGATGTGGTCCGTGTCTTCAACGACCGTGGCCAGATCCTTGCCGGTTTGAAGATCACCGACGACATCTGCCGCGGTGTGATCCGCATCAACGAAGGCGGCTGGTTCGACCCGGCGAACGCCCGGGAAATCGGCAGCCTGTGCCGGTATGGGGATGTCAACAACCTGACGACCGGGCTGTCGACCTCGAAGCTGGCGCAGGGCAACTGCGGGCACACCGGGGTTGCCGAGGTGGAACGGTTCAAGGGAAACCTGCCACCCGTTGTGGTCTTCAGCCAACCGGCCTGAGGAGCGAGGCGGGAGCCGATGTGATGGGCGGCCAAACCGTCACATCGGCTCGGTCGCGCTGTCCCCGCGCGATCGAACGGCGCCGCCGTGCGCCGCGTAGAGTTGGCGCTTTATTTTATAGACGGTCGGTCTATAATTAACCCCATGAGCACGACCGACCCATCTTTGAAGCCTCGCCGACGGGGGCGCCCTCCGAAGCAGGACGGCGCCTATCTGGACACCAGGGAGAGGCTGGTCAGGACCGGCGTCGCCATACTCACGGAAAAAGGATTTTCCCCCGTCGGCATCGAGGAAATCCTGGCGTCGGCGGGCGTGCCGAAGGGATCCTTCTATTATTACTTCGGCAGCAAGGAAGAGTTCGGCGGCACGCTGATCGCTGCCTATGCGGAATACTTCGCGCGGAGGCTGGATCGCTGGTTCCTGGATGAGTCCCGTCCTCCGTTGCAGCGTCTGCGCGACTTCGTCGAGGATGCCAAGGCGGGCATGGCGCGGTTCGACTTCCGCCGTGGATGCCTGGTCGGCAATCTCGGCCAGGAAATGGGCACGCTTCCCGAGCCGTTCCGTGAAAAGCTGCATCTCGTCTTTCTGGATTGGCAGGCCCGCACATCCCGCTGTCTGCGGGCAGCGCAAGCGGCCGGACAAATTGGGATCGATCTGGATTGCGATCACCTGGCCGAGTTCTTCTGGATCGGCTGGGAGGGTGCTGTGCTGCGGGCAAAGCTGGAACGAAGCCCCGCCCCTCTCGACGCCTTTTCCCGCGGCTTCTTCGCGGCCTTGCATCGTCAGGCATAGACCGGGCGTCTCTGGACGTCACCCGCACCCAACCCGTAGGAGGGTTCAATGTTTCAAGCCATCCTGATCGAGAAGGACGGCACGGACGTCCGCGCCGGCCTGTCCACCGTCGATGACGACCGCCTGCCGGCGGGCGACGTGACCGTCCGCGTCACCCATTCGACGCTGAACTACAAGGATGCTCTGGCGATCACCGGAAAGGCGCCGGTGGTCCGCAGCTATCCCATGGTCCCGGGCATCGATTTTGCTGGTGTCGTGGAGCATTCGGCACACCCCGCCTACAAGGCCGGCGACAAGGTCGTCCTCAACGGCTGGGGTGTCGGCGAGCAGCACTGGGGCGGCCTTGCGGAAAAAGCACGCGTCAACGGTGATTGGCTGGTCCCGCTGCAAAGCCCGTTCACGCTCCGTCAGGCGATGGCGATCGGGACGGCAGGCTACACGGCCATGCTCTGCGTCATGGCGCTCGAACGGCATGACATTACGCCGAACAAGGGGGAGGTCCTGGTCACCGGCGCCGCCGGTGGGGTCGGTAGTGTCGCCGTCGCCCTGCTGTCGAAGCTCGGCTACGAGGTGGTGGCCGTCACCGGCCGCCCGGAAGAGGCCGATTACCTCAAGGCGCTGGGCGCCAAGGAGGTGCTTGACCGCGCGCCGTTCCAGGACTCCGGCAAGCCGCTGGCCAAGGAACGTTGGGCCGGCGCCGTGGATGTCATTGGCGGCCAGATCCTCGCGAATGTCTGCGCGGCCATGAAATATCGCGGCACGGTGGCTGCCTGCGGTCTTGCCGGTGGCATGTCGCTGCCCACGACCGTGGCGCCCTTCATCCTGCGCGGCGTGACCTTGGCCGGGGTCGACAGCGTCATGTGCCCTAGGGAATTGCGGATCGAGGCCTGGTGCCGCCTGGCCGATGACCTCGATCCGGCCAAGCTGGATGGCCTGACGAGGGAGATCGCCTTCTCCGATGTGATTCCCACCGCCGCCAGCCTGCTCGATGGGCAGGTCCGTGGCCGCGTCACCGTCGCGATTTCTCCCACACCCGCATAAGTGCACTGATCAGAATTCCACGACCGTTCTGGGCGGTCGCTTACCGGCGGTCTCCGCCGACACCGCTGCTCATGCATCTCGGAACCCACCAGGAAGGCTCAGCCTGCGCAGCAAGCTCTCCGTTGGGTTCCGTCACCCTTCGCAGGCGCAAGCCACCGAGGCGGCCATCGCCGCCGCGGTCCTCAACCGCATGCTCGACCTCGGACGCCCGAACTCTGTCCGCGTCGCATCGGCAGTGATGCCGCTGGCCATCAGCACACGCCTGCGGCAAGAGCGGCAACAGAGCCTGCAGGATTATGTGGCGTTGTGACAAAATATTTCAATTTTTGACATAACGCTCTGTCGATTGAACACGCAATAGGCCTTCTGATAGATAGAAATTTGTAGGCAGTCTATCTATTGCAAAACAATCTACGCGCGAACGCGATAGGCCGATTGCCCTAAGCGATGGAAACAGCAAGGGCACAGTCATGGACACGACCAACCTCATCGCTTCCGCCGTCACTTGGACGATTCCGCGTCCTGCCGATCCCACCGCCAACGGTGGGCGCATGGAGGCCGTGTTCATCGACACCGGCCTTGCCGACTGGCAGACGCTCATGGCGGGCGTGGCCGCGGGGATCGAGATCGTGCTCATCGACGGCTCGGCGGATGGGCTGGCCCAGATGGCGGCTTGGGCGGCGGGGCGGTCGGGTTATGACGCCATCCATGTGCTGAGCCACGGCGCCGCCGGGCAGGTCCGGCTGGGCGCGCTTCTGCTCGACACCGCCGCCGTGGCGGACCGCTCCGCCGAACTGGCCGCGCTCGGTGGCGCGCTGACGCAAACGGGCGACCTTCTGCTCTACGGCTGCGATGTGGCGAGCGGAGACGGCACGTCCTTCATCGCCGCCTTGGCCGAAGCGACCGGAGCCGACGTCGCGGCCTCGACCGACCGGACGGGCAGCTTCGCCGCCGGCGGAAACTGGGTTCTGGAGGCCGGGATCGGAAGCCTGGAAACGTCGTCCCTGGTGTTCCAGGGCTATGCCCATGCGCTGGCTCCCCTCGCCCCAACCGCCGGCAACGATTCGCTGACCGGCACCGTCGGCGACGACAGCATCGCCGGCCTTGCCGGCAACGACACCCTGAGGGGCAACGACGGAAACGACACCCTGGACGGTGGCGACGGCGACGACACCCTCTACGGCGACGCCGGCAACGACAGCCTGGAGGGCGGCGACGGCAACGATTATCTGGACGGCGGCACCGGCAACGACACCCTCGTCGGTGGCGCCGGCAACGACAACCTCGTCGGCGGCGCCGGCAATGATTCCCTGGTCGGCGGAGCCGGCAACGACACCTTCAGCATCGGCAGCCTTTCCGACTACACCAACGACGACATCATCGACGGTGGGGCCGGCGACGACACCATCCGCTTCTTCAGCACGACGGCAGGGGACACCCTGGTCCTCAACAGCAATGTGACGGACAGCGACGGCACCATCAGCGTCGTGATATCGGGCACCGCGACCGGCGGGATCAACAGCGCGGCGGTGAACATCGACGCGTCCGCCGTGACGCTGGCGGGCGGCGTCACCATATCCGGCAACGGCGAAGCCAACACGCTTACCGGATCGGCCCAGAACGACACGATCAGCGCCGCCAATGGCAACGATACCCTGTTCGGCGGTGCCGGCAACGACAACCTGAGCGGCGGCAACGGCGATGACTCGATCGTCGGCGGCACCGGGAACGACTACCTGGACGGCGGCGCCGGAAACGACAGCCTGTTCGGCGGTGATGGCGACGACACCTTGAGCGGCGGCGCCGGCACCGACCGCCTGTTCGGCGGCGACGGCGACGACGTCTTCCTCATTTCCGCCGCCGCCGATCATACCGCCGACGAAACCATCAACGGCGGGGCCGGAAACGATGTCATCCGCTTCGTCTCCTCGTCGTCCGGCGCCATCCTGGTCCTCAACAGCAACCTGACCGACAGCGACGGCACCATCACCATCGACGTCTCGCGCAGAGCCGACGGCACGACCAGCAACTCGGCAGTGGGGGTCGACGCGTCCGCCGTGACGCTGACGGGCGGCGTCACGATCATCGGCAACGCCGGAAAGAACGTCCTGACCGGATCGGCCTACAACGACTCGATCAACGGCGGCAACGGGGACAACGTCCTGGATGGCGGCGATGGGGACGACACCATCATCGGCGGCACCGGCAACGACACCATCATCGGCGGAGCTGGAACCGACTCCCTCTTCGGGGGGAGCTTCAACGACGTTTTCGGCATTGCCGCCGGTTCCCACCACACGGCCAACGAAACCATCGACGGCGGTACCAGCTCCGACACCATCCGGTTCTACAGCGCGACCGACGGTGACACCCTCACCCTCAACAGCAATCTGAAGAACGGCAGCAACAACTTCACCATCGCGATAACCGGCGACGTTAACGGCGCGGCCAGCAACGCTTCGGTGAATGTCGACGCGTCCGCCGTGACGCTGGCTGGCGGCCTCAAGATCTTCGGCAGCGGCGGAAACAACGTGCTGACCGGGACGGCCCAGAGCGATTCGATCGAAGGCGGGGACGGCAACGACTCCATCAACGGCGGGGACGGTCGGGACACGCTGAACGGCGGAGACGGCAACGACACCCTCATCGGCGGCGGAAACAACGATTCCCTGAACGGCGGGGACGGCGACGATTCCCTGGAGGGCGGCACCGGCAACGACACCCTGACCGGTGGCGCCGGCAACGACACGTTGACCGGCGGTGCCGGCAACGACGTCTTCGTCGATCCCAACGGCGACGTCATCACGACGCTGGAGAGCGGCGACATCATCCGGTTGACCGGTGGGGCTGCCCAGATGCTCGGCGCGAGCCATCTGCAGTACGACAGCGGCACCAAGACGCTGACGGTGGATTGGGACAAGAACGACACCTTTGGCGGAGGGTCCGACGTCGTCATCACCTTCACCGACGCTCCCAACCTGACGACCTTCACGATCACCGACAACGGCGCCTTCGCCGACATCACGATGAGCGCCGCCCCGACCGGCCCGACCGTCACCGATGCGAACATCTCCATCTCCGGCGGCAGCGGGACGGGCGGTGCCTACAAGATCGGCGACACCGTCACCGCGACCTGGAGCAACACCGCCACCGGCGACAACAACACCGACGCCCTCACCGGCGTGACGATGGACTTCAGCCAGTTCGGCGGTGGTTCGGCGGTCGCGGCGACCAACAGCAACGGCGTCTGGACCGCGACCTACATCATCACGGCCGGCTCCATCGACGCCACCAACCGCAACGTCTCGGTGACCGCGACCACGGCCTCGGGCAGCACCACGCAAGCCGACGGCACCAACGCCACGGTGGACAATGTGGCGCCCACGCTGACGCTGGGCAACATGGCGGGCCAGGCGTCGCTGGTCGGCACGAACAGCACGCTGCGCATCGGCAGCACGGTGACGGCGATCTGGGACAACAGCGGCAGCGGCGACGGAAGCGACAACACCGACACGATCGCCAGCGTGACGGCGGATTTCAGCCAGTTTGGCGGCGGTTCCGCGGTTGCCATGACGAACACCGGCGGCGTTTGGACCGCGACCTACACCGTCGTCGCCGGAAGCTTCGACACCACCGGCCGCAACGTCTCGATCACGGTCACCGACAACGCCGGCAACAGCACGACGCTGACCGACACCGCCAACCACAAGCTGGACAACGTGGCGCCCACGGTGACGGACGCCAACATCGCCATCTCCGGCGGTACCGGCACCGGAGGGGCCTACAAGATCGGCGATACGGTCACGGCGACCTGGGACAACACGCTGAGCGGTGACAACAACACCGACACGCTGACCGGCGTGACGATGGACTTCAGCCAGTTCGGCGGCGGTTCGGCGGTCACGGCGACCAACAGCAACGGCGTCTGGACCGCCACTTACACCATCACGAGCGGCTCCATCGACGCCACCAGCCGCAACGTGTCCGTGTCCGTCACCGACAACGCCGGCAACAAGACCACCACCGCCGACGCCGCCAACGCCATTGTGGACAATCAGGCGCCCAAGGTTACCGATCCGGCGATTTCCATTTCCGGCGGGACGGGAACCGGCGGCGCCTACAAGATCGGCGACACCGTCACGATGACGTGGGACAACACGCTCGCCGGCGACAACAACACCGACACGCTGGCCAGCGTCACGGTGGACTTCAGCCAGTTCGGCGGCGGCTCCGCGGTTGCGGCGACCAACAGCAACGGCGTCTGGACCGCGACCCACGCCATCACGTCGGCACCCGGCGGCACCGCGAACCTCAACGTGTCGGTCACCGCCACCGACAACGCCGGCAACGTGAAGACCACGGCGGACACCACCAACGCAACGCTGGAGGTCGCCGTTCCCACGGTGACGGACGGCAACATCGCGATCTCCGGCGGCAGCGGCACCGGCGGCGCCTACAAGATCGGCGACACCGTCACGGCGACCTGGGACAACACGATCGACGGCGACAACAACACCGACACCGTGTCCGGCGTGACGATGGACTTCAGCCAGTTCGGCGGCGGTTCGGCGGTCGCGGCGACCAACAGCAACGGCGTCTGGACCGCCACTTACACCATCACCTCCGGCTCCATCGATGACACGAGCCGCAACGTCTCGGTCTCCGCCTCGCTGGCGGGTGGCGGCACAAAGACGACAGCCGACACGACCAACGCCACGGTTGACAATCAGGCTCCCACGGTGGCCGACGGCCACATTTCGGTCTCCGGCGCGACGGGAACCGGCGGCGCCTACAAGATCGGCAATACCGTCACCGCGACCTGGGACGACACGCTCCTCAACGGCGACAACAACACCGACACGCTGGCCAGCGTGACGTTCGATTTCTCCGCCTTCGGCGGCGGCAGCGCGGTGGCCGGCGTCAACAACGGCGGCGTCTGGACAGCGACCTACACCATCACCGGCGGCTCCATCGACGCCACCAACCGCAACGTCTCGGTGACCGTCACCGACGACGCCGGCAACGTGACGACGACGGCGGACTCCAGCAACGCCACGGTGGACAACATCGCGCCCACCGTCACCGACGCGAACATTGCGATCTCCGGCGCGACTGGGATCGGCGGGGCGTTCAAGATTGGCGACACCGTCACCGTGGTGTGGAACGGCACCGCCGACGGCAACACCGACACGCTGGCGGGCGTGACGGTGGACTTCAGCCAGTTCGGCGGCGGCAGTTCGGTCGCGGCGACCAACAGCAACGGCGTGTGGACCGCCACCCACACGATCGTCAGCGGTTCCATCGACGCCACGGGCCGCAATGTGTCCGTCACCGCCACCGACGACGCCGGCAACACGAAGACCGGCATCGACAGCAGCAACGCCGTCGTGGACGACCGGGAACCGTGGGCGAGGGACAGCTTCATCGCAATCTCCGGCGCGACCGGAACCGGCGGGGTCTACAAGATCGGCGACACCGTCACCGCGACCTGGGACAACAGGATGGTGGGGGGTGACAACAACACCGATTCCCTGACCAGCGTGACGTTCGACTTCTCCGCCTTCGGCGGCGGCAGCGCGGTCGCGGCGACCCAGACCGGCGACATCTGGACGGCGACCTACACGATCACGGCCGGCTCCATCGACGCCGCCAACCGCAACGTCTCGATCACCGTGACGGACGATGCCGGCAACATGGCCACGGGGACCGACACGACAAACGCCGCGGTGGACAACGTCGGCCTCACTGTCACCGATGCGAACATTTCCATCTCCGGTGGGACCGGAACCGGCGGTGCCTTCAAGGCCGGCGACACGGTCACCATGACGTGGGACAACACGCTGAGCGGCGACAACAACACCGACACGCTGGCGGGCGTGACGGTGGACTTCAGCCAGTTCGGCGGTGGCTCCGCGGTCACGGCGACCAACAGCAACGGCGTGTGGACGGCCACCTATACCATCACCGGCGGTTCCGTCGACGCGACGGGCCGCAACGTCTCCGTGACCGTCACCGACGATGCCGGCAACACGACCACGCGGGCCGATACGGCCAATGCCACGCTGGACAACGTCGCCCCCACCGTTACCGACGCGAACATCTCGATCTCCGGTGGGACTGGAACCGGCGGTTCTTTCAAGACCGGCGACACGGTCACGATGACGTGGGACAACACGCTGAGCGGCGACAACAACACCGACACGCTGGCCGGCGTGTCGGTGGACTTCAGCCAGTTCGGCGGCGGCTCCGCAGTTGCCGCGACCAACAGCAACGGTGTCTGGACGGCGACCTACACGATCACCGCGGGCTCCATCGATGCCACGGGCCGCAATGTTTCGGTTTCCGTTACCGATGACGCCGGCAACACGACCACGCGGGCGGACGGCACGAACGCCAGTGTGGACAACGTCGCCCCCACGGTGACGGACGCGGCGATCTCCATCTCCGGGGGTTCGGGCCCGGGCGGCGCCTACAAGGCCGGTGACACGGTCACCATGACCTGGGACAACACGCTCGCCGGCGACAACAACACCGACACGCTGGCGGGCGTGACGGTGGACTTCAGCCAGTTCGGCGGCGGCTCCGCGGTCGCGGCGACCAACAGCAACGGCGTGTGGACGGCCACCCACACCATCACCACCGGTTCGCTGGAGGCGGCCAATCGCAACGTCTCGGTCACCGTGACCGACAATGCGGGCAACGTCACCACGCGGGCGGACACGACCAATGCCACGGTGGACAACGCGCCTCCCGCCGCGCCGGCCATCACCGGTTTCTCCAGCGACACCGGAAGCTCGTCCAGCGACCACCTGACCAACGACACCACACTGGTGCTGAGCGGTACGGCGGAGGCCAACGCCCTGGTGACCGTCAAGCTGGGAGGGAACTCCATCGGCACGGCGAACGCCAACGGGTCCGGCGCCTGGACCTTCGATTACACAGGCACGGTTCTGCCGGCGGGCACGCACAGCTTCACCGCCACAGCCACCGACTCCGCGGGCAACGTGTCCACGGCCTCGTCGCCCTTCACCGTTACGGTGGACACCGGCGCCCCGTCCGCCACCCTGACGCTGAGCGACACCAGCCTGGACGAGACGGGGGCCGCGACCCTCACCATCACCTTCACCGAGGCTCCGGTCGGCTTCGCGCTCGACGACCTGTCGGTGAGCGACGCCACCCTGTCCAACCTGACGGTCCAGGCGGGCTCCAACGGGCTGGTCTACACCGCCACCCTGACGCCCAACCTGGACGTTGAGGCGACGGGCCGCACCGTCACGCTCGGCACCGGCTGGACCGACGCGGCGGGCAACGCGCCCGCGGCCACGGTGTCCTCGCCCGCCTTCTCCATCGACACGCTGGGCGTGGCGGGCGTCATCGCCACCCCGTCCGGGACGGTGACCAGCGAGGCCGGCGGCGCCGTCACCGTCGCCATCGTCCTGGCGACCCGGCCGCGCGGCGACGTGACCATTCCGCTGTCCGTCTCGAAACCCGGCGAGGCGCAGATTTCGGTCGGCAGCCTGACCTTCACCACGGCCAACTGGGACACCCCGCAGACGGTCACGGTCACCGGCCTGGACGACGGCGTGAACGATGGCGCGCAGGCCTACAACCTCGTGCTCGGCGCGATCACCAGCACCGACAGCCGCTACGCCGGGCTCGATCCGGCGGACGTGGCGTTGAGCAACGCCGACGACGATCCGCCGTCCATCGCGCTCGCCACGGCCACCCGCGATGACAGCACCACCGGCGACCCCACGGCCCGGGTCACCGGCACCGCCGACGCCGGTTCGAAGGTGGAGGTGTGGCGCGATCTGGACAACGATGGCGTCCTCGATCCGGAGGACACGCTGCTGACCTCGGTCCAGCTCGGAGTCGGGGAGACGGCCTTCGCGATCGACGTGCCGCTGCCGAACAATGCGCTGACCGACCTGATCCTGGTGGCGGTGGACGCCGATGGGCACCGCTCCGCTCCGCTCGACGTGGCCCAGCGCTTCCGCACGGTGGAGACCGGCTCCGGCACCAACGTCACCAACGAAAGCAGTGTGGACAGCGACGGCAACGAGCGGGTGGACGTCGAGGCGGTGTCGGAGCAGGCCGGCGGGTTCGCCGAGGTGGTGCTGACCGACCAGACCGAGGATGACGGCGAACCCATGCTGACGGCCAGCGTGTCGGCGGGCACCCGGCTGGTTGCCAGCGGTCCGGCAACGCAGCAGAGCAGCGCGGTGGCCGGCCAGACGCTGAGCAACAGCCTGCTGATGCTCGCCGCCGGTTCCGACGAGACCGAAAAGGCGGCCCTGCAGCAGATCGCCAGCCAGATGCCGGCGGTCACCGGCTTCCTCGGCTCCTCCACACCGGTCACGGTGCGGCAGATCGTGGTGACCGCCAGTTCGGGCGGCGCGACCACCGGCCCGGTGACCATCCGCGGCACGGCGGACCAGGGCGATGGTGTCGCAGCGGTCGTGCTGGACACCCGGCAGGCTGCGGGCAGCACCGAGGTCAACCTGGACAACGTCAGCATCGCGGTCATCCTGGGCGAGGCGCG
This sequence comes from Azospirillum argentinense, assembly GCF_000632475.1. Classification (NCBI taxonomy): domain Bacteria; kingdom Pseudomonadati; phylum Pseudomonadota; class Alphaproteobacteria; order Rhodospirillales; family Azospirillaceae; genus Azospirillum; species Azospirillum argentinense. Next base: position 2,179,360 of record NZ_CP007793.1, on the reverse strand, counting down.
GATAGGCGGCGGCGCGGGCAACAACGCGGCCTACGGCGACTCCAGCGCCCAATTCATGCGGATGGGGCCCGGCGACGACACGCTGTCGGGCGGCGGCGGCAACGATACCATCGCCTCCACCACCGGCAACGACCTGCTGTCCGGCGACGACGGCGACGATCTGGTGCATGGCGGTGAGGACAATGACACGGTGATCGGCGGTGCCGGCAATGACACGGTCGGCGGCGGCACCGGCGACGACTATGTGTTCGGCGACACCGGCGACGACATGCTGTTCGGCGAGGACGGCGACGACTGGGTGATCGGCGGTGATGGTCGCGACATCCTGTCCGGCGGGGCCGGCAACGACCTGCTGTTTGGCGAAGGCGGCAACGACACCGTCTTCGGCGGCGACGGCAACGACATCGCCTTCGGTCAGGAGGGCGACGATATCCTGTCGCTGGAAGCCGGCAACGACATCGCAGACGGTGGCGACGGCAACGACACCCTGTTCGGCGGCGATGGCAACGATACCCTCTTCGGCGGGGCCGGTGCGGACCTGCTGTCGCTGGATGCCGGCAACGACCTCGCGGACGGCGGGGAGGGCAACGACACTCTGCTCGGCGGGGCCGGCAATGACACCCTCTTCGGCGGGGCCGGTGCGGACCTGATCGACGGCGGGGAGGGCAACGACGTGATCTTCCTCATCGACGGGGCCGACACCGTGTGGGGCGGAGCCGGAAGCGACCTCTTCGTGCTCGGCACCGGGGGTGGCGGATCGGTGGTGATGGATTTTACCGCAGGCACCGACCGGCTTGCTCTGACCGACAGCTCGATCAGCCTTGCCGGCGTGATCGCCTCGGCGCGGGCCGTCGGCGGCAGCACGGTGCTTGATCTGCGGCCCGGCAGCAGCGTTACCATCCAGGGCCAGACCGGGGATGTCGCGCGCTGGTTCGCCTGATCGGGCGGTTGGGCGGCCCCCGCACCCCGGAGATCGCCCGCCCGTGAGCCAAGCCATCCCTTCCACTGGCTTTGTCACGTGAACCGGACCGACGTTCAGGAAGCCGGAGCCCCCGACGGGTTCACGCCGCGGCGGTCCCGGCGGGAGGCCAGATGGCGCTGGAGGTTGAAGCAGTTATAGACGGCGGCGTGCAGGGAGACGAAGCGCTGGGCGGGACTGCCAATTGGTCATCGCCTATGTCAGGAGGTTGCGTAGGGTGCGGCCGGATATCAGGCGGCGTGGAGGTTGGAGATGTTGTAGACGACTGCATACAAGGGGATGTGGAGTTGCCCCGGCTCGGTGGACGGGTTGGGGCTTATTTCACTCCGTAACGCCGGGCCTCCTTTCGTAGTCAATCGGTGACGGATAGCTGAGGGCGGAATGCCGTCGGTGGGGATTGTGCCGTCCTTCGATAAAGGTGAAGACGGCGATGCGCGCCTCGGCGGACCGGCTGATGCGAGACCTTCGCTCGGTTGTTCTGTCGCGGGCCCTGCTCGTGCCGTGCCACCAAACCAATCTCACGGTAGGCAGCCCTGGGGGGGAACCAAGTTTATAGTTAGGTTCCCGATGGTGGTTTAGTTGGGATGCCTACGCCCCGAGCCAACACAATGAAACAAGACCCGTGAGGAGGAGGGCACTCTGCTCCAGAGGTGGTCACACCCGGACACGTCCGACCGGCGCCAGACCAACCGCATGTTCTCCTTAAGCGCACACACCGGCTCGATTTCGTGGCGCGCCAAGGTCCGCTTGACTTGGTTGGGATGGAGATCCAGCCACTTGGCAATTTCCTTCGTAAGCATGTGGTGCGCGGTGAAGTCGGCAAGCGCTTGTCCGGTGAGCGCCACATGCCGGTAGCGCTGAACGCTCCAGGCCGTGTCGAGCGTAGGCCGCCGCTCGATCTCGGGAGCTTCGATGATGCGGAACGACCAGCCGAGGCCTTCATAGACATCGGCGGCGAGCCGTAACTTCAGGTCATAATCCGCGTCGTCGTCAGGATTGTAAGCCTTTTTGATCTCGTAGATTTCGACCCGTCCGTTGGCCAGGTCGCGGCGCAGGTCGGGGAAATAGATGAGAGGGCGCGGGCGCCCCACGTGGATCTCGAGGCGGTGGGGTTGCGAGAGATAGGCGACGACGTTCGCGTCGGCCTCGCAATGCCAGAAGAAAGCGCGTTCGCGCTTGTCCTCCCAGGGAAGCGTCCGGCGGGCTTTGGCGCTCAAGTACCGACCCGTCGGCTTGCGGTGGCGGCCATTGATGATGCGCCGTATCGGGCCGCCCCGCGCATCGGCGACAATCCTTGCCGCAGTGCGCATTTGTAATACCGGCGAGCGGAGCCACTGACTCACTGAGAGGGATTCCCAAGGCCGGCAATCCGTGATTCGATTCCCTATCGCGATGGGGAGGAGCGAATGCCAGCGGCGTTGCCGATCCGGGAAGAGCTGAGCGCTAGCGAATTGCGTGCTCTGGCGCGGCGGGAGGGCAAAGGGCGGGTGGCGGCACGCATGTTCGCCATCGCCCATGCGCTCGACGGGGTGAGCCGGGCGGGCACTGGGCAGTGCGGTTGCTCACAGGGGAAGGGCTCAATCACGCATGACGATCTGTTGCCGCCGCTCGACTTGGTTGGCGCTTCCCCGTCATTCCAGCCAGCAGGCTGGCCGTTGCAGATAAATCCCTTTGCCTATCGGCCCGTTGGCGGGGCACTCGCCGATCATTCTCATGATGGCTTGCTCCCTTCGTCGCGCCGCCCGTTTCATAGCGCGATCTGCGGCGAGATGAGGCCGGTCAGCGGCCATCCAATGAGTGCTGGCGCGACGCCGAAGCGGGCCGTCTCCGGGTCAGTCTTATTGTGGTTTCAGGGTCAATTCGTGTGTGGTTGAGGGTCAGTCTATCTGTGGTCCGACAACCCTAACGGCGCCCGAACAGCCGCTCGATGTCCGACAGCTTCAACTCCACATAGGTGGGTCGCCCGTGGTTGCACTGGCCGCTGTGGGGAGTGGCCTCCATCTGGCGCAGCAGGGCGTTCATCTCCTCCACGCTCAAGCTGCGTCCGGCGCGGACGGAACCGTGGCAGGCCATGGTGCCGCACACATGCTCCAGACGCTCCTTCAGCGACAGCGCATCGCCCAGCTCTGCCAGTTCCTCGGCGAGGTCGCGGACGAGGCTTTTCACATCACTCTGACCCAGCAGTGCCGGCACCTCGCGCACCAGGACGCAGCCGGGGCCGAAGCCCTCCACCGCAAGGCCCAACTCGGCCAGTTCCGCGGCGCGGCCCAGCAGGCGGTTGGCGGACGGCTCGTCCAGTTCCACCAGCTCCGGGATCAGCAGGGCCTGCCGCTTCACGCCGCCCTCCAGGAGGGCGGTCTTCATCCGCTCATAGACCAGCCGCTCATGGGCGGCGTGCTGATCGACGATGACGATTCCCTCGGTGGTCTGGGCGACGATGTAGGTGTTGTGGACTTGGGCGCGGGCCGCGCCCAGCGGGTGGCTGTCCAACGGCGGAGCGGCGGCGGCCTGCGCCGAGTAGTCCGGCGGGCGCGCGGCGGGCGCGGCCTGCCAGCCGGCGAGACGGCCTTGCAAGGGAGGGAGCGGCGCCTGATGGGGCGCCTGGAAGGCGGTCGCCCGGTCGGCCAGCCCGCGCGGCACGACGGAGCCGTAGCTGCCGCCCCAGGATTGCGCCGGCTGGTGCCCCGGGCTGCGGTAGGGCAGGGGGGAAGGCGACAGGATGGCTCCATCCGCGTCCAGCTCGCTGTTCTCCGGGCGCAGCGCGCCCAGAGTCGCCAGACCCACGGTGGTCGAGGCGCGGTGCCCGGCCTCGGCCAGCGCGTGCTTGAGCGCGCCGACGATCAGCCCGCGTACCAGCCCCTGGTCGCGGAACCGCACCTCCGCCTTGGCGGGATGGACGTTCACGTCCACCTCCTGCGGGTCAAGGTCGAGGAACAGCGCCAGCATGGGGTGGCGGTCGCGCGGCAGGAAATCGGCGTAGGCCGCCCGCACCGCGCCAACCATCAGCTTGTCCCGCACCGGGCGGCCGTTGACGAACAGATGCTGGTGGCGGGCCGTGGGGCGGTGCAGGGTGGGCAGGCCGATCCAGCCGGCGAGCGTCACCCCCTCGCGCGCCGCCTGCACCGGCACGGCGTTGTCCTGAAAATCGCGGCCCATCAGGGCGCCCAGCCGGGTCAACCGGGCGTCGAGCAGGTCGCCCTGCGCCGCCGACAGGCGCAGCGTCGAGCGGTTGTCGCCGTCCAGCGTGAAGGCCACGCCGGGATGGGCCATGGCCAGCCGTTCGATGCAGTCGCCGATGTGGTCGAACTCGGTCCGGGCGGCCTTCAGGAACTTCAGGCGGGCGGGCACGGCGGCGAACAGGTCGCGCACCTCGACGCGGGTGCCCTGGGCCAGCGCGGCGGGCTGCGGCGCGCCCTTCAGGCCGGCGTCCACGGTCAGCGCCCAGGCGCTGTCGGCGCCGCGCGGGCGGCTGGTCAGGGTCAGGCGGCTGACCGCCCCGATGGAGGGCAGCGCCTCCCCCCGGAAGCCCAGCGAGCGGATGTCGAGCAGGTCGTCGGACGGCAGCTTGGAAGTGGCGTGCCGCTCCACAGCGAGCGCCAGCTCGTCCGGCCCCATGCCGCAGCCGTCGTCGGTGATGGTGATGAGCGACTTGCCGCCATCACGCACCACCACGTCGATGCGGGTGGCCCCGGCGTCGATGGCGTTCTCCACCAGTTCCTTGACGGCGGCGGCGGGCCGCTCGATCACCTCGCCGGCGGCGATGCGGTTGACGAGCGTGTCGGGCAACATGCGGATCGGCATGCGCCAAATATAGTAGGCTCAGGCGCGGAATGCCACCATGAGCGGGGGCGTGCGCGGCGAACGGCTGCGGCGGTCCTCAGGCCCCGGCGAACAGCCCCTTCAACCCCTTCAGCAGGCCGGCGGCCATGTTGGTGGCGGTGTCGTCCATGCCGACCGAGCGGACGGAGGCGAGGACGTGGGCGTTCGGCCCCTCGCCACCGTCGGTGACCGCCCACAGGCTGGCGCCTTGGCCGGGCCGGGTGTCGGTGAGGCGTCCCAGCGTTCCTCCCTTGATGGCCCCGAGCAGCGGGCTGCCGCGGTCGCTCCCGTCCTTCAACGCGATCATGCGCAGCGGATCGTCCGTTGTCTTCGACCGGCTGGTGAGGCCGAGCCGGTCGAAGACGACCTGCAATTCCCTGCCGCTGTTGGGCATGCCGATGCCGATCACGCCGGCCTCGGCGTCGGCATCCTCCGCAAACGGGTCCTTCACTCCGGCGGCGCGCAGAGCGTCCGGGATCTCGGGTTTGCTGAGGCCGTTCTTCGCCGCCAGCTTGTCCAGCAGGCCATGCGCAGCGCCACCCAGGAAGATCGGCTGGTCCTCGGGCAGGTTGAGCGTCTGGCGCAGCATGCCCATCGCCTGCCTCATGTAGTCGGCCTGCTTGAGGTCGTAATCGCGACGCGCGAGCATGGCGTCCACGCCCGCCGCCACCGGGTCCTTCACCGACGTCTCGTCGGCCTTTGGGGTCGTGAAGGAGATGACCCCGGCCTTCATGGCCCGGACCGCGTCGGGGGACAGGCTGACCGTGTCCACCGTGCCGTTGCGGCCGATCGTGGGAGCGAGGGGTCCCGAAGCGGAGGCATCGGGTCCCTTGGCCGGGACCGGCTTGGCGCCGGCGCCGAAAGCGGCGGGTGTGCTGCTGGTGACGTCGGTGATGGACATACGCGCTTTCCCCGCTTTTCGATGGCGCGGCCTTCGGGATGCATCCCGAGGTGGTGAGTGATGATGCCCCGCACGGAACTGGTTGTCCATGCGGCGGAAGTGTCCGGTTGGATGGTGGCTGTGCGGACCGGGTCGTCTCGTCAGGCCCTAAGGCGGCGTGACGATCAAAGCGGCGCTGCCGTGAAAAAAACAAAATATAATCCTGCTTGTTTTTCTTTGGTGTGTGAGAAAGACCGTAGGAAATACAAATGAATGCGTATTGCTGATTTATTTGAAAAGAACTTGTTGGCGGAGGAAAGTGCTTGTCCATTTTCTTATGATTTGGAGAGAGCGATGCCTGACACTCCCATCACCTACGCCTCGGCGGTCGATGTCCCAGTGGTGCGCCAGCCTTTCAATCTGCAGGGCCAGACCAACTCCCTCAACGTCACCATCGGCACGCCGAGCGGCCTGCTGCACGAGGTGCAGGTCGACACCGGTTCGACCGGCATCGTCATCCCCGCAACGTTGCTGATGGTTGACGGCGACACGTCGAAGGGACTGGCCGCCGGCGTTGTGTCGCTCGGGCCGGCACAGATCACCTATCGCCCGTCGGGGAACACGCTGGCCGGTTGCCTCTATCTCGTGCCCAGCTTGGCGCTTGGCGCGTCGCTGGACGAGTCGAAGCAGGTCGTTTCCGTCTGCGAGGCCGGGCCGCTGGTGGTCTTCGGCGCGCAATATGCCGGCAACACCGGCACGCCCGGCGTCCAGAACCCGGTCGATCCGGGCATGGGCATGATGGGTGTCGGCTTTGGCCGCCCGGCGCTGAGCTACACCGCGAACGCCGGTCAATCCGATCAGGTGGTCTACACGCTGAGCAACCCGTTCCTCTCGGCGTCGGTGGACGGCCAGCCGCTCTACCCGTCCTATCTGCTGTCCTCGGCGGGGAGCGGGACGGGTGGTTACATCGCGCTGGGTGTCACGACCGCCGAGTTCACGGCCGCCCCCTTCAACGGCCAGACCGTCGCGCTGACCTCGGCCAAGCCGCCGGTCACGCCGAACGTCACCAACGGCTGCAACTGCGCCCCGCCGTCGGGAATCTCCTGGCCGGCGGCGCCGGCCCAGCCCTATTGGCTGACCGGTCCGGCGACCATCACCATCAGCACGATCAACGACGCGCAGCCGCTGAGCGCCACGCTGCTGCTCGACAGCGGGGTCACCGGGGCGATGATGAGCGTTCCGCAGGTGAAGAACTGGGCGGCCAATCTCGGCGGGGCGGAGATCACCATCGCGGTGCCGAACGGGTCCAGCCCCGATGCGGAGCCGGTGATGACCTACAGCTTCGCCATGTCGAGCGCGGCCCCGGTCAAGGGCATCTTCGCCATCGATGCCGCGCTGTCCACCGCGGCGGCCCCGGCGTCGCTGGAACCGGTCCTGCCGAACGCCGACATCGCCTTCGTCAACACGGGCATCAACCTGCTGCTGGCCTACAACTATTTCTTCGACGCGCAGCTGGGCCAGCTCGGCTTCGCCACCACAGCAGCGGTCACGCTGCCGTAAGCGGCGGCCGTTCCTGCGTGGGGACCGCCCCGCTGTCCCGTACCGCCACGGCGAGGCGGGAAGGGAGGGGCGGTTCCAGGCACGGGGCGGTCACGCCGGGCCGGTCTTGTCGGCGGGGTGGCCGTCCTCCTGCGTTTCCGGTTCGCTGGGAGTGGCGGGGCAGCTGGCGCTGGACGGGCCGGTGACGACGTCGAAATCGAAATCGGACATGATGGGACCTCCGGTTTGTCAGGGAGGCCGCCGTGACCATCAAGAGGATTTTGCGTGCACCGCGTGCTGAAAACACAAAAGCCGCCTCGGGTCGGGCGGCTTTGGGTGCATCGTGGGTGTGCGATACCTAGGCCGCCGGTGTGTACCAGCGGTACCAAAATCGCCCCAGAAGGGCGGGAGAGGTGAGGCGCACGGGGTTCATGGCCTGCACCCTACGCCGGATCGATGTGCTGCACAAGGATTTACTGCGGCCGGCGCCTCGGTCACCGGCGGAACGACGTCCTGGCGGGGCACCCCGCTGCGCTGACTCAGCCGCCGTTGCGCCCCATGGCATTGGCCATGCGCGAGGCTTCTTCCTTCACGATACCAGCCACATCGTTCTCTGCTATGCCACGGGCGGCGTCCGACAGGGCTGACAAGGACACGCCGGCCTCTTTCAACTTGTTGCTTGCCGCCTCCTCCGCTCCACTCTGCTGGAAGCGCTGGTCGCCGAGATTCATGGTGTAGGGTGACACGATCCGGGTCGAGCGGGGCGGACCGTTCACCCGCCCACTGCCTCTGGGGTCAGCGCCGGGCTCCATTCCGGAAAGAGCGCGCAGGACTGCGCTGTAATCGTCCGAACCGCCCTGGCCATTCTTTTCCAGTTCCCCTAATCGTGAAACCAACTCCTTGCGCCGGGCAAGCGTGTTGTCCGTCGCTTTCAGCATTTCATCCGCAGTGACGCTGTCGGCGCGGGCGAAGAGGTTGGAGTTCTGGGTTTCGAACATCATGCTGCCGGTCGCGAAGCTGGAGCGGCGCGCTTGCTTCAGGCTGCCCATCAACGCGTTGTTCACATCGTCACCGGTGACCTTGCCGCTGTCCACGAGGTCGCCGAGCAGGGCACGCTCGTTCTGCTTCAGCTTGTTGAAAAGGTCCAGCGACGGCCCCTTCAGACTCGCCGCCAAGGTGCTCAGGGACAACGTGTCCTTTGTGCTCTCGGCGGTCGAGGTGGCTGCGCCGCCAATCTGATTGTTGTCGGCGGTGCGTAGCTGGGTGGTGCCTTTTGAGGAGGAGGCTGATGATGTCGAATATGCGCCAGTCAAGGCCGATTGAACATCCATAGCTGCGTCCTCCTGAGTTCCTGATTCCTTTCTCCTTCTATAGCCCATTCTTTCATTTGAAGCAATGGTCACGGCATAAAAGTAAGATTTCGATTCCTTAGGCATCTAAGCAATATCATGGTATGTTTTGATTTCGTATATCTATAAAAAATGTATTTGCTTTATACGGAATCGTGATAATTGTTTTTGTGTGCATTTATTGTGGGTGCACAAATATAATGTGTGGAGGATGATTGTGACTTACTATAGCTATGCCCTGACCAATGGAAATGATTTGGCGCCGAGCGGGTCTTACCCAGGATCCATCACGGATCAATTCTCGATTTACGGCCTGGGCGGCAACGATACAATCGTCGGCGGCTACTATGCTGATTATCTGGATGGCGGCGACGGCAACGATAACCTGTTCGGACATGGCGGATCCGATACGCTTCTGGGCGGTAATGGCGACGATACTCTGAACGGCGACACCGAGGCGGACCTGTTACACGGTGGTAGCGGATATGATGTGATCTACGGAGGGACGACTTCGGCATCGGGAAACGATACGCTGATCGGGGGAGGCTCTTACTCGTGGGACGAGCTTTACGGGGGTGCCGGTGACGACACCTACTTCCACGATCCGTTGCTAGGCGGAAATACCTACATCTTTGACACTGCCGACAGCAATCCCGGCTCAGCGGATAGGCTTGTTTTCCTCAATGCGACGTTGAGCGATCTTCAAGCGACCTGGGTCAACAACAACGACCTATGGATTTAGAGCGCCTAACAGAACCATCTCTGGACGAAGCGCCAGCAGATGAGGCTGGCCGCGATATGGTGAAAGGCAGTGAAGATGTCGGCGCGCCGTTCGTAGCGGACGGCGATGCGGCGGAAGCGGGCAAACCAAGCGAGCGTACGCTCGACCACCCATCGATATCGGCCGAGACGCTCGCTGCTTTCGACGCCACGCCGGGCAATCCGCGGAATGATCGCTCGTTGGCGCAGCGCCCGCCGGCAGTGAGCGAAGTCGTAGCCCTTGTCGGCATGCAGCTTGGCCGGTCGCCGCCGGGGCCGGCCCGCACACTGGCGGATCGCCGGCACGGCATCGACCAGCGCCTCCAGCAGCTTGCTGTCGTGCCGGTTGGCTGGCGAGATCCTCAGGGCGAGCGGGATGCCGTTAGCATCGACGAGGATGTGGCGCTTGGAGCCCGGCTTGCCGCGATCCGTCGGGTTCGGGCCGGTCTCCTCACCCCCCTTTTTGCCGGGACGCTGGCGCTGTCCACCGCCGCACGATCCCAGTTGATGGCGTTGGCATAGCCGAGACGGTCGAGCAGCACACGATGCAGCCGTTCCCACACGCCAGCCCGATGCCACTCGTGCAGACGCCGCCAGCAGGTCATACCCGAGCCGCAGCCCATCTCCACCGGCAGAAGCTCCCAAGGAATACCCGTGCGCAGCACGAACAGGATGCCGGTCAGCGCAGCACGATCGCACAGCCGGGGCCGTCCGCCTTTCGGCTTGGGCGGCTCCGGCGGGATCAGAGGTTCGATGATCGCCCACAAGGCGTCGCAAACAAGAGGGGCTGCCATGCCCCTACCAACCGTTCCCAGCCGGTTTTGTTACGCACTCTTACTTGAAATCAGATATCAATGATAACGGCCAAGTCGACAACGGCGTTTTGATCGAGAATTTCCGTACGAATTCCAACACTGTGGGAATTTCGACGATCGAGCAGCTTCAGGTTGGTAGTACGGTTTACAATTTCCCCGCGCTTCTGGGCGTTGTCTGATGATGCTGATCGCGCCATAGCGAATCAAGGAGAGGCGGGAAAGCGGCTGTCTGCCACTCTTCCGCCTCTCCTTCGTTCGCCGTAAAGGTCCGCTCAGCGGTGCTTGCGGTACCAGCCGATCAGCCCGTTGGTCGAGCTGTCGTGCCCCAGTGCGGCGGTCGGACCGTTCTGGAGTTCGGGCAGGATCTTGCCGGCCAACTGCTTGCCCAGTTCGACGCCCCACTGGTCGAAGCTGTTGATGGCCCACACGATGCCCTGGACGAACACCTTGTGCTCATACAGCGCGATCAGGGCGCCCAGAGTGTGCGGGTCCAGCTTCTTGAACAGAATGCTGTTGGACGGCTTGTTGCCCTCGAACACGCGGTGGGGGACCAGCGGCTCGACGGTCTCGGCCGGCTTGCCGGACTTGGCCATCTCGGCGCGCACCTCGTCGGCGGTCTTGCCGCGCATCAGGGCCTCCGGCTGGGCGAAGAAGTTCGACAGCAGGATGCGGTGATGGTCGCCGATGGGGTTGTGGGTTTCGGCCGGGGCCAGGAAGTCGGCGGGCACCAGCTCCGTCCCCTGGTGGATGAGCTGGTAGAAGGCGTGCTGGCCGTTGGTGCCCGGCTCACCGAAGACCACCGGGCCGGTGGCGTAATCCACCCGCGCGCCCTGGCGGTCCACCGTCTTGCCGTTGCTCTCCATGTCCAACTGCTGGAGATAGGCGGGGAAGCGGTGCAGATACTGGTCGTAGGGCAGCACGGCGTGCGACTTGGCGCCCCAGAAATTGACGTACCAGACGCCGAGCATCGCCATCAGCACCGGCATGTTGCGGTCCAGCGGCGCGGTGCGGAAATGCTCGTCCATCTCGTGGGCGCCGGCCAGCAACTCGTAGAAGCGGTCCATGCCGATGCCGAGCGCGATGGACAGCCCGATCGCCGACCACAGCGAATAGCGCCCGCCGACCCAGTCCCAGAAGCCGAACATGTTGGCCGGGTCGATGCCGAACTTGCGCACCTCCGCCTCGTTGGTGGAGACGGCGACGAAATGTTTGGCGACATGGGCGGGGTCGCCGGCGCTCTCCAGAAACCAGCGCCGTGCGGTGTGGGCGTTGGTCAGCGTCTCCTGGGTGGTGAAGGTCTTGGACGCGATGACGAACAGCGTCGTCTCCGGGTCCAGCCATTCCAGCGTCTCGCTGATGTGGGTGCCATCCACGTTGGAGACGAAATGCACGCCGATCTGCGGGTGCAGGTAGGGGGTCAGCGCCTCCGTCACCATCACCGGGCCGAGGTCGGACCCGCCGATGCCGATGTTGACGATGTCGGTGATCGGGTGGCCGGTGTAGCCGGTCCAGGCGCCGTCACGGACCTGCCGGACGAAGCGCTCCATGCGGTGCAGGACGGCGTTCACCTCCGGCATGACGTCCTGGCCGTCCACCATGACCGGGCGGTTGGAGCGGTTGCGCAGCGCGGTGTGCAGGACGGCGCGGTCCTCGGTGATGTTGATCCGCTCCCCGGCGAACATGCGGTCGCGCCAGCCTTCCACGTCCTGCTGGCGGGCGAGGTCGAGGAGAAGGGTCCGAGTCTCCTCGGTGATGCGATTCTTCGAATAATCGAACAGCAGGCCGCAGGCTTCCAGGGAGAAGCGGTTGAAGCGGTCGGCGTCGGCGGCGAACAGGTCGCGCATATGGAGGGTCGAAACGTCCTGGCGGTGACGGGCCAGGGCTTCCCAGGCGGGCGAACGGGTGAGCGCTGACATTGGGATTTTGCCTCCTTCTCGCGTGCGCGGAGCCTAGCATCGATCGGTGTGCGCCGGGTACGCGCCAAAGCGGCGCATCCAACGTGCACAAAGGTCTAGGTGAAGCGGTCTAGGTGAAGCGGACTATGCGGGGCGGTGGATGAAACCGGCAACCGCCGCCCTGTGTTCTTTTCGGGACAGGAGGTGACCATGAGCGATCCGAACAAACCCGAACAGAATCCGCCGGTTCCGACAGATGAGGAACGCCGCGAGGACGAACGGCCCGATCAGGTGGGGATCATCCCCGGCAAGGTGCCGGGCCGCCCCATCGACCCCGGCGATCCGCGCTTTCCGGGGAGCCAGCCGGACTTGGCGTGAGGGGGGTGGTCGCGGCGGGCCCCCACCCAACCCTCCCCCTGCGAAGCGGGGGGAGGTTGGGAGGGGGGCTTCACCGCAACCACGCCCCGGTCAGCTCCCCCCGTCGATCGTCCGTGTCGCGGTCACGCCTTCCGGACGGCCGACCAGCACGGTCAGCAGCCGGTTGGGATCGAGCAGCCGCTTGGCGACGCGCTGCACGTCGGCCTGGGTGACGCCGTTGATGAAGGCGTCGCGGCGGTCGAGATAGTCGATGCCCAACTCGTCGCGCTTGACCTGGAGCAGGATGCCTGCGATCGCCTGGGTGCTGCTGAGCTGGAGCGGGAAGCTGCCGGTGAGGTAGGTCTTGGCGTCGGCCAGCTCCTCCTCCGTCACGCCCTGGTCGGCCATGCGCTTCCATTCCTGGCGCATGATGTCCAGCGCCTGACCGGCCTTGGCGTTCACCGTGTTGCCGCCGGCCATCACCAGCGCGGAATGCTCCATCGGGATCAGGTAGCTGTAGACGCCGTAGCTGAGGCCGCGCTTCTCCCGCACCTCCTCCATCAGGCGGGAGCCGAAGCCGCCGCCGCCCAGGACGTAGTTCATCACGGTCGCCGCGTACCAGTCGGGGTCGGCGCGCTTGAGCCCGGTCTGGCCCATCAGCATGACGGTCTGCGCGGTCGGCCGGGTGGCGACCAGCGTTTCGCCCAGCCCCTTCGGCTCGACGTCGGGGATGGCGGCGTTCGCGGAGGTTGCGGGCAGGCCGCCGAACACATGGTCGAGCGCGCGGCCCAGATCCTCCGGGCTGATGTCGCCCGCCGCGGCGACGACCAGCCGGTCGCGCCCGAAGCCGTTCTTCACGAAGCCGCGCAGATCGTCCGGGGTGATCGTCGGCAGCGACTCCAGCGTGCCGCGGATCTCGTCGCCGTAGGGGTGGCCGGGATAGGCGGTGGAATAGAACAGCCGCCGTCCGACGTAGTTGGGGTCGGCCTGATCGCGGCGCAGGCTGGACAGAACGGCGGCGCGCATGCGCTCCACCGCCTCCGCGTCGAAGCGTGGCTCGGCCAGCGACAGGCGGGTCAGCTCGAACGCCTCGTCGCGGCGGTCGCTCAGCGTGCGCAGGCTGCCGCCGAAGCCGTCGCGCCCGGCGTCGTAGCCCAGCGCGATGGCGTTGTCCTGAAGCCGCGCGGCGAAGGCCTGGCTGTCATAGGGACCGGCGCCCTCGTCCAGCGTGCGGGCGGCGAGGTTGGCGAGGCCCTCCTTGCCCTTGGGGTCGGATGCCCCGGCCCCCTCGAAGGCCCATTCCAGGGCGATGATGGGGACCTTGTGGTCCTCGACCAGCCACGCCTCGATCCCGCCGGGGCTGACCACCCGCTTGATCTCGATGGCGGCGGCGGGGGTGACGACAGCGAAGGCGGTCAGGAGCAGGGTGAGGATGGTGACGATGGCCCCCTCCCTAACCCTCCTCCCCCTCTTCGAGGTGGAGGGGACCGGTTCGGCGCTCAGGCCCTCCACCGCGGAGCGGGGGAGGGAGGGACCCGCAGAGCGGGAGGGAGGGGGCACGATGCGTGCGATCATCTCAGCTTCCCTTGTCCTGGAGCGGCAGCAGAAGGCCGGTGACGTGGTTGGTCTGGCCCAGAACGGCGCGGGCCGCGGCGTTGACCTGATCGGCGGTCACCGCGTCGATGCGCACCGGCCAGTTCTCCACGTCGTCGATGCTCTGGCCGGTGGCGATGGCGGCGCCCAGCGTCTGGGCCGGGCCGGTCAGGCTGTCGCGGGCGTAAGCGGCCTCGGCCAGCATGCGCTTCTTGGCGGTGGCCACCTCCTCCTCGGTCACGCCCTTCTCGACGAGCGTCCGGATGTCGGCCTCCAGCGCCGCTTCCAGCTTCTCCATGGTCACGCCGGGGGCCGGCGAGGCACCCGCCGCCAGCGAGGTCATGTCCCAGGACGACGGGCTGTAGCCCAGCCAGGCCGAGGTGGCGATGCGCTGCTCGACGACGAGGCTGCGGTAGAGGCGGGAGGTCGGGCCGCCGCTCATGATCTCCGACAGAACCTGGAGCGGGTAGGCGTAGCCCTCCTTGTCGGTGCGGTAGGAGGGGGCGAGCCAGTTGCGGCGGATCGAGGGCTGGCGCACCTCGTCGTCGCGCAGGATGACCCGGCGGGCGGCGCTGATCGGCGGCTCCTGCACGCGGACGCGCTCCGGCACCGGGCGGGCGGCGATGCTGCCGTAATATTTCTCGGCGAGCGGCTTCAACTCCTCCGCCGTCACGTCGCCGGACACCACCAGCACGGCGTTGTTGGGCGCGTACCAGCTCTTGTAGAAGGACTCCGCCTCCTCCCGCGTCAGGGTGGCCATCTCCTGCGGCCAGCCGATGATCGGCGTGCCGTAGGGGTGGTGGACGTAGAGGGTGGCGTTGATCTGCTCGCCGATGCGGTCGGCGGGTTCGTTCTCGATGCGCTGGCGGCGCTCCTCGATGATGACGTTCCGCTCCGGATAGACGACCTGATCGGTGAGCCGAAGGTTCGACATGCGGTCGGCCTCCATCTTCATCACCAGTTCCAGCCGGTCGCGCGCCACGTTCTGGAAATAGGCCGTGTAGTCCCAGGAAGTGAAGGCGTTGTCGCGCCCGCCGTTCTTGGCGACGATGCGGGAAAAGGCGCCGGGCGGAACCTCCTCCGTCCCCTTGAACATCAGATGTTCCAGGAAATGGGCGATTCCCGACACGCCGCGCGGCTCGTCCGCCGCGCCCACCTTGTACCAGACCATGTGGGTGACCACCGGCACGCGCTGGTTGGTCACCAGCACGACCTGCATGCCGTTGGACAGGGTGAAGGTCTCGGGAAAGAAGACGCCCTTCTCGGCGGCAAAGGCCGGCGTGATGACGGGGATGGCGCTGGACAGGGCGCCAGTCAGGGCGAACGCCAGGACGCCCGCGGTGGCGAGCCGGCGCCAGGGCCGTTTCCAGGGTGGGGGAGCGGTGGGGCCGTTGGGGAGCATGGGCCTCTCGTTGGGAACGAAGGGGACGGGAATGCAAAAGGGGCGTCCCCGTCTGGGAACGCCCCCTAGATACTGGTGCGGCGAAGCGCCCGGAACAATGCCCCGAGTTGGAGCCCTGAATTCGGACCCTGGAAGCGGCTTAGAACAGCCCTTCCAGCGGCGCCTTGCGCTTGCGTTCGATGGTCGGGACGGTGCCGTCGTTCAGCGCCTTGCCGGTGGCCTGGGCCTCGCGCAGACGCTGGTTCTCCTTCTTCGGGTCGACGACCTCGTAGGGCTGCTCCTGCGTCTGCCAGAACAGCAGGGAGTCGATCCAGCTCTTGTCGGCGACGACGAGCTGGGTCGTCTCCTGATCGACCTTGTTGCGGATGCCCGGCTCGATGCCGCCCTTGGCGCCGGCCTGGGCGATCAGGGCCGACTCGCCCGCCGTGTGTCCGGCGGCAGTGGCAGCGGTGCGCGAGGAGCCGCCGAAGACGGAGGCGGCGGCCACCGCGGCCGACGTGGCGTCCTGCGGCCGCGCCGCGCCGGGGCGCGGCTCCGGCAGGCGGGCGAGGCTCGGCGGCATGGTCAGCGGCGCGCGGGACACGACCGTGAACTCGTCGGGGCTCTGGCGGTCGAGGCCGATGGAGCGGCGGACGTCGGAGCATCCGGTGAGCGCCAGCGCAACGAGCGCCAAGCCCAGCAGCGGGCCCCGCCCCAGGGAACGGGTGGAGCGCCGTGCGATGGAGGAGGCGAAGGAAAGCATGGTCACGTTCGAGTCCCGTCGTCTAGTCGTCAGGCCGCTTGTCGTCGGGCCGCGTCCCTTATAGCGGCTCCGTCGCGTGAACTATTACGACTTTTCGCGGCCGGCGAACAGCCCATCCAGCACGAGAAGCGCCACGCCGACGCTGATTCCGCTGTCCGCCACGTTGAAGGCCCAGAAATGCCACCCCCCGATGTGGAAATCGAGGAAATCGGCGACGGCCCCGTAGAGGAAGCGGTCGATCACGTTTCCGATGGCTCCGCCGATGACCATCCCCAGCGCCAGCGCGAGGTAACGCCGGTCGGCCTGCCGTAGCCACAGCAGCAGCGCCACCACGATGGCGAAGGCCACCGCGGCCAGGACGTAGGGCATCCAGGCGTGGGAGCTGCCGAAGGTGCCGAAGCTGACCCCGGTGTTCCAGGCCAGCACGAGATTGAAGAAGGGCGTGACCTCGATGACCCGTGGGTAGGGCTGCATGACCACGTCGAGGATCCACCATTTGGTGAGCTGGTCGAGGACCACCACCAGCGCGGCGACGGACAGGCCGAAGACCGTGTAGCCGCGGCTGCCGGACGTGGAGAGGCTGCTCATGGAGTGCTCCTGCTCCCTCTCCCCTCTGGGGAGAGGGTCGGGGTGAGGGGGTTGCGCGTTTGCCGGACGCGTCGAGGAGGCGGAACCCCCTCACCCTAACCCTCTCCCCAGAGGGGAGAGGGGATAAGGTACAGGCTCCGGCAACGCGTATTAGAACGCCGGTTCCGCGTCCACGGCTTCGGCGCAACGGAGGCACAGCGTCGGGTGTGCGGCGTTCGTGCCGACCTCCGGAAGGATCTTCCAGCAGCGCTCGCACTTGCCCCCTTCGGCGAGGCCGGACACCACCGCGATGCCGGCCACGTCGGGCAGGACGAACGCCCCCTCGGGCGCCGTGCCCTCCGCCACGGTGATCTGCGAGGTGATGCAGATCTCGGCGAAGTCCACGCCGTCGAGCAGCGCCTTGGTCGCCGCGTCCACGAAGACGGTCGGGTTGGCCTGCAGGGACGAGCCGATCCTCTTGTTGGCCCGCTCCAGTTCCAGCGCGCCGGTGACGGTGCGGCGGACGGTGCGGATGGACTCCCACTTGGCGGCAAGATCGTCGTTGCGCCACTCCGCCGGGATGGCCGGGAAGACGCGCAGATGCACGCTCTCCTCGTTCCAGCCCTCGACGCCGGTCAGGCCCTCGGGACGGGCGAGCCACGCCTCCTCCGCGGTGAAGCAGAGGATCGGGGCCAGCCACGCGGTCAGGGTGGAGAGCAGGTGCTCCATCACCGTGCGGACCGAACGGCGGCGGACCGAGCCCGGCGCGTCGCAGTAGAGGCTGTCCTTGCGGACGTCGAAGTAGAAGGCCGACAGCTCCACGGCGCAGAAATTGTGGATCGCCACCGACAGGTCGTGGAAGTCGTAGGCCTCGATCTTGGCGCGGACCAGCGCGTCCAGCTCCGACAGGCGGTGCAGGACCCAGCGCTCCAGCTCCGGCATCTCGGCGACGGCGATGCGCTCCGCCGGGGTGTAGTCGGCCAGCGCGCCGAGGATGTAGCGCAGCGTGTTGCGCAGGCGGCGGTAATGGTCGGCCTGGTACTTGATGATCTCCGGACCGATGCGCTGGTCCTCGGTGTAGTCGGTGCTGACCACCCAGAGGCGCAGGATGTCGGCGCCGTACTTGTCGCAGACCTCCTGCGGGGCGACCACGTTGCCCAGCGACTTGGACATCTTGCGGCCCTGCTCGTCGAGCGTGAAGCCGTGCGTCAGCACCGCGTCGTAGGGCGCCCGGCCGCGCGTGCCGCAGCTTTCCAGCAGGGAGGAGTGGAACCAGCCGCGGTGCTGGTCGGAACCTTCAAGGTACAACGAGGCCGGCCACTTCAGCTCCGGCCGCTGCTCCAGCACGAAGGCGTGGGTCGAGCCGGACTCGAACCACACGTCGACGATGTCCTTGACCTGCTCGTAGTCGTCCGCGCGGTAGGCGTTGCCGAGGAAGTCCTGCGCCGGGCGGGCGAACCACGCGTCGGAGCCTTCCTTCTCGAAGATGTCGGCGATGCGGTTGAACACCTCGGCGTCGCGCAGGATCGCGCCGTTGTCCTTGCGGACGAACAGGGCGATCGGCACGCCCCAGGCGCGCTGGCGGCTGATGCACCAGTCCGGGCGCTGCTCGATCATCGCGCGGATGCGGTTCTCGCCCTGGGCCGGGAACCACGTCGTGTCGGAGATCGCCTGCAGCGCCGTCTTGCGCAGGTCGTTCGTCTCCATGGAGATGAACCACTGCGGCGTGGTGCGGAAGATCAGCGGCGCCTTCGAGCGCCAGCTGTGCGGGTAGCTGTGCTTGATCCGGCCCTTGGCGAGCAGCGCCCCGACCTCCTGAAAGGCCTTCAGCACGGCGCCGTTGGCCTCGCCCGGCTTGCCTTCGGCGGTGTAGACGCGCAGGCCGGCGAACAGCGGGACGTGGTCGTAGTAGCGCCCGTCCTCGCCGACCGTCTGCGGCACCTCGATGCCGTTGGCCTGACCCAAGTGGAAGTCGTCCTCGCCGTGACCCGGTGCGATGTGGACGAAGCCGGTGCCGGCGTCGGTCGTCACGAAGTCGCCGGCCAGCAGCGGCACCTTGAAGTCGTAGCCGCTGCGGGTCAGCGGGTGGTGGCAGTAGCCGCCGGCCAGACGCGAGCCGGGGAAGCGGTGCAGCAGCCGCGCGTCGGCGATCTTGGTTTCCTTGAAGACGCTCTCGGCCAGCGCGGTGGCGACGACGAGCCGCTCGCCGACCTCGGCGAGGCTGCCCTCCTCGACCGCCAGCACCTTGTAGGTCGCGTATTCGATCTCGTCGCCGAAGGCGATGGCGCGGTTGCCCGGCAGGGTCCAGGGGGTGGTCGTCCAGATGACGATGTTGGCGTCGTCGACCTCTGGCGCCGGCGAGCCCCAGATGGCGAAGCGCGCGAAGACGGTGGTCGAGGTGTGGTCGTGGTATTCAATCTCCGCCTCGGCCAGCGCGGTCTTCTCCACCACCGACCACATGACCGGCTTGGCGCCCTTGTAGAGGCCGCCGTTCATGGCGAACTTGTGGATCTCGCGGACGATCTGCGCCTCGGCGGGCAGCGTCATGGTCAGGTACGGGTCAGCCCAGTTGCCCTCGACGCCCAGGCGGCGGAACTCGCCGGCCTGCACGTCCACCCATTTCTGGGCGAACTGGCGGCACTCGGCGCGGAACTGGTTGAGCGGAACCTCGTCCTTGTCCTTGCCCTCGGCGCGGTACTTCTCCTCGATCTTCCACTCGATGGGCAGGCCGTGGCAGTCCCAGCCGGGGACGTAGTTGGAGTCGAAGCCCTGCATCTGGCGCGAGCGGACGATGACGTCCTTCAGCACCTTGTTGACGGCGTGGCCGATGTGGATGTTGCCGTTGGCGTAGGGCGGGCCGTCGTGCAGGACGAACTTCTCACGGCCCTTCGCCGTCTCGCGCAGCCGCTGGAAGAGGCCCATGTCCTCCCAGCGCTTCAGCAGCTCCGGCTCCTTGGTGGGCAGGCCGCCGCGCATGGGGAAGTCGGTGCGGGGCAGGAAGACGGTGGACTTGTAGTCGCGGGTCATGTCGGGGATATCCTGAACCTGAAGCAGAACCGTCGGGCGGCAGCGGTCAGGCCCCCGACGCACGCACAAACGAGGCGGTCCCGGCCCCCCTCAGGAGGCCGGGTTGGTAATTCGCGCCATACGCGCCATGACCCACGCCGGATGCAGCATCGCGCGGGATATTAGCGGTGTGGGCGGTGCGGTCAAGGCGCGGCGCCTCCGGGTGCGTCAGTCGAAGCTGGCCTTGCCGCCGTGGGCGGCGGACCAGGTGACCGGGTCGTTCAAGAACTTCTCGACCTCCGACAGGGTGTTCTCGTCGAAGTACCGGTTCTCGCGGGCGACCTTCAGCACGTCCCACCAGGTGCACAGCTCGTGCAGGCGGACGCCGATGCGGTCCATGTTGGTCTTCGACTGCGGGAAGATGCCGTAATGGAAGATCACGAAGCTGTCGGTCACGGTGGCGCCGCCGTTGCGCAGCGCCGTGACGAAGTTCTCCTTGCTCTTGCCGTCGGTGGCGAGATCCTCGACCAGGATGACCCGCTGCCCCTCGGTCAGCACGCCCTCGATCTGGGCGTTGCGCCCGAAGCCCTTCGGCTTCTTGCGGACATACTGCATGGGCAGTTCCAGCCGCTCGGCGATCCAGGCGGCGAAGGGGATGCCCGCCGTCTCGCCGCCGGCCACCGCGTCGATGCTCTCGTAGCCGATCTCGCGCTCGATGGTCTGGACGGCGAAGTCCATCAGAGCCTTGCGGGCGCGCGGGAAGGACACGATGCGCCGGCAGTCGGTGTAGACCGGGCTCGCCCAACCGGAGGTGAAGATGAAGGGCGTCTCGGCGTTGAAATGCAGCGCCTTGATTTCCAGCAGGATCTTCGCGGCGGTGGCGGCAATCGTGGCCCGATCACCATTGGCAGGGGCGGGCAAAGCGGCGGTGGTCATGGCCTAACGGCTCCCAGGGAGGCTCAAACTGCCCCGTGTGTAGCCCCCCGGCGTGCGAATCGCAATGGGGCGGGCTTGCCCTGCGCCGTCACTTTCCCGGCAGGGTCAGCGCAATGCAGCGGGTCAGCACCGGGTTGCCGGTCATCTCGCGGTAGGCCTGGACGATGGCGGGCTCGGCGGCCTTGCATTGCTCCATCGTCTGGAACTCGATGGTGGTCGGGCCGCCCTGGTTCAGGATGAACAGCAGCAGGATCACGCGGTCCATCGTTGCTCAGCCTTCCGACCGCGGTTCCCGGGCCAGTACGGCGCGGGCCGCCGCGGCGTCCTGGACGATCTGGTCCTTCAACTCGTTGAAGCTGGCGAACTTGCGTTCCGGCCGCAGGAACTCGATGAGTTGGACGCGCAGGTGCTGGCCGTAGAGGTCGCCGTCGAAGTCGAGGATGTGGGTCTCCAGCCGCTCCACCGTTCCGCCCACGGTCGGG
The DNA here is from genome assembly GCF_000632475.1 of Azospirillum argentinense. Classification (NCBI taxonomy): domain Bacteria; kingdom Pseudomonadati; phylum Pseudomonadota; class Alphaproteobacteria; order Rhodospirillales; family Azospirillaceae; genus Azospirillum; species Azospirillum argentinense. Next base: position 2,158,240 of record NZ_CP007793.1, on the reverse strand, counting down.
CGGCGGCCCAGATTTGCGACGCCGTTGCGCCACACCGTGCCCGCCCCCTGGTCCACCCCGGTGCGCACGGCGTAGACGCCGAAGGCGGGGCGCAGATAATCGGCCAACTCCACGTTGGCGGTGGGGAAGCCGATGGTGCGGCCCTTGTGGTCGCCATGCTCCACGCGCCCCTCGATCTCCCAGGGGGAGCCGAGCAGCCGGGCCGCCTCGCGCGGGTTGCCGGCGACCAGCGCGTCGCGCACGCGGGTGGAGGAATAGACGCCGTCCGCGTCGTCGGCCACCGGGCCGACCTCGGTCACGCCGAAGCCGTGGGCCGCGCCGGCCTGCCGCAGCAGGGCGGGGTCGCCGCCGCGGCCGTGGCCGAACAGGAAGTCGTAGCCGCAGACGACGTGCCGCACGCCCAGCCCGGCCACCAGATCCTCCTGGATGAAGGCGTCGGCGGTCTTGTGCAGGAAGCTCTCGTCGAAATGGCAGACGAACAGCAGGTCGACCCCCAGCGCCTCGATGTGGCGGGCCTTGACGCGGAAGGGCGACAGGCGGAAGGGGGCGTCGTCGGGACGGAAGACGGAGCGGGGGTGCGGCTCGAAGGTCATCACCGCCGAGGGCGCGCCGAGATCGCGGGCGATCCGCTGGGCGGTGGCGATCACCGCCTGATGGCCGCGGTGCACCCCGTCGAAGTTGCCCAGGGCGACGACGGCCCCACGGGCGTCCTCCGGCAGGTCGGCGGTGTGTCGGAACAATCGCATGCGTCACGCCCTGATGGTCTGCGGGCCGCGCACGGCCCCCGGAAACGATGGCGGCCCGCCGGGGCGGGCCATGCCATGGGCGTCTTATATAGACCGGAGCCGGCGCGTGGTCTACGCACCGGCGACCGGCAAGTCATTTCACTTGTTAAAGGCTTGCCCGTATTGAAGGCTCGCCTGCGGGATCAGCCGCGCGACGGGACCATCAGCAGGGCTTCGCCCTCGATCACCACCGTCTCGCCGACGGTGCAGACCGTGCGGACGACGGCGCGGCGCTTCTCCGGGATGATCTCGGTAACGGTGGCGCGGGCGGTCACCGTGTCGCCGGCGCGGACCGGCGCCTTGAAGCGCACGGTCTGGCTCATGTAGATGGCGCCCGGACCCGGCAGCTTGGTGCCGAGAACGGCGGAGATGAAGCTGACGCTCAGCATGCCGTGGGCGATGCGGCCCTGGAACATGGTGCCGCTGGCGTATTCCTGGTTCAGATGGACCGGGTTGGTGTCGCCGGAGATGCCGGCGAACAGCACGATGTCCGCTTCGGTAACCGTCTTCGCGAAGGACGCCGTCATGCCGACGGTCAAATCCTCGATGCAGTGGCCCTCGTTGTCCTTCAGGACTTGGCGAACATCATCCATACCGCGGTTCCTTTTCATCAAGCACCGGCAGAGCGGTGCGACAACACGTATGGTGCAACGCGATATATGCACTGCAACCACGTGATGGCAACACGACTCGCCTGAAAAAGTGAAAAAACCGCTAACCTCTTTCGAAAGAGGAGGCAGTCGAGGCGTCCTGCCTATTTCCTCCGGTCCGGCGATTTCAGTTCCGTGACAGTAAAAATCCAGAGCGGCTCCAGTTAATATGTACACTGACAATTCGGCCTGCTGCACCGCGGAATGCGCGGCGACTCGGGGGCGGATGGCTTGACTTCGCGCCGCCGCGGCCAACCGTCACCTCTCATCCCCCGAACCGCGATGGAATCCGAGCCATGCCCCACCGCTTCGCGCTGGTCACCGGCGGCACCTCCGGCATCGGCGCCGGCTTCGCCCGCGCCTTGCCCGCCGACACCGGCCTCCTGCTGGCCGCCCGCAACGCCGAGGCCCTCAACACCGCAAAGACGGAGCTGGAGGCCGCCGGACGCCGGGTGGAGGTGCTGGCCACCGACCTGACCACCGACGCGGGGCGGAACGCCCTGATCCAGAAAGCGGAGACGCTGGAGATCGATCTGCTCATCAACAACGCCGGGTCCGGCGCCTTCGGGCCGGTGCTCCACAACAGCCCGGAGGCGGAGCGGACGACGGTGGAGCTGAACGTGGTGGCGACCACGGTGCTGACCCGCGCGCTGCTGCCCGGCATGATCGAGCGGGCGGCCCGCGACGGCCGGCGGGCCGGGCTGATCCTGCTGTCGAGCACGGCGGCCTTCCAGCCGATCCCGTTCCTCGGGACCTACTGCGCCAGCAAGAGCTTTGTTCTGGCCTACGGCGAGGCGCTGGCGACGGAGCTGAAGCGCATGCCGGTGGATGTGCTGGTGCTGTGCCCCGGCGCCACCCGCACCGCCTTCGGCAAGCGGGCGGGCTTCGCCCTGAATGCCCTGCCGGGGGCCGCCGATCCGCTGGACGTGGCGCGGGAGGGGTTGCAGGCGCTGGGGCGCCGCACGGTGCATGTGCACGGCTTCGGCACCCGCAACATGCTGCGCCCCTTCCTGTGGTCGCGCCACGCGGCGTCGGACGGGCTGGGCGCGCTGCTGGCCGCCTTCGACCGGGGGCAGCGCGCCGGCAGGTCCGCCCGTCCGCCGCGCGGAGGGGCTTAGCGGTCGGACCCCGACCCGCTCTGTTGATCGGCGCGGGACGAACCGGCCCCGGACGACCCGGACAGAGCCGCGCCGTTGCCCTTCTTCTGGGAGCCCGGCTGCTCCGCCACCTGGGTCTGGTCGGCCTTCTCGGCCTTGGCCTCGACCTTTTCCTTCACAGCCTCGGTCGGCTGTTCGGACGGCTTGGCCTCGACGCGCACGGGGGCCACGCCGTCCTCGATCATGTCGAGCTGCTTGGCGGCCTTCTTCGACAGGTCGATGACCCGCCCGTCCACATAGGGGCCGCGGTCGTTGACGATGACGTCGACGCTCTTGCCGTTGTCCTGGTTGGTCACGGTGACCTTGCTGCCCAGCGGCAGTTCGCGCGAGGCGGCGGTCGGCTTGTTCTGGTCGAAACGCTCGCCGCTGGCCGTCTTCTTGCCGTGGAACGAGCCGCCATAGAAAGACGCCTCGCCCTCATGAACGATCACCGGCTCGCCCTCGTCCGTGCGCTCCACGGCGATCGGCGGCACCGACGCGTCCTTGGGGCTTTGCGCTTTTGAGGAAGGCTGGGCCTGGGCGGCGGCCATGGGGGACAGGGTCAGGGACAGGGCGCAAAGCGCCATGGACAGTGTACGCACCATGTGCATTCGAATGTACCTCCCAATGGACCTCGACAACACCTGGGGGAGGACGGGGGTTCCACCGGATGGCCGCCGGACGCTGGACCCACGCCGTGCGTTGATGCTTCAATCGTCCCGTCAACGAGGGAGAGCGCAGGAATGGCCGTGAGCGTGGCGGATCTGGGTGTGGGGCCACGGTTCGGCTGGGTGACGATGGGGGATGGGACCCGGCTGCGCACCGCCCATTGGATGGCCACCAAAGCCCCGCCGCGCGGCACCGCGCTGCTGCTGACCGGTCGGGCGGAGTTCATCGAGAAGTACACCGAGACGGCGGGTGCGATGCTCGCCCGCGGCTTCGAGGTCTTCGCCTTCGACTGGCGCAACCAGGGACTGTCCGACCGCCCCCTGCCCAACCCCCAGATTCATCACCTGGACAGCTTCGACACGTTGGCCGGCGATCTCGACGAGGTGGTGGAGCAACTGGTGAGGCCGCGGCAGCACGGACCGCTGCTGCTGCTCGCCCACAGCATGGGCGGGCTGGTCGCCCTGATGGCCCTGCTGCGAAACCCGGCCCTGTGCGACGCCGCGGTGCTGACGGCGCCGATGTTCGACATCTTCACCGGCCCGGTGCCGCGCCGCATGGCGGTCTGGCTGGCCGAACGCCTGTGCGCCCGCGGGCGGGCCGCCGAATACGCCTTCGGCCAGCACGATTACGACCCGGTGGAGGGGCTGTTCACCCCGGTCAACCCGATCACCTCCGACCCCCGTCGCTACGCCACCTACCACGACGCCTTCCGCGACCGGCCCGAGCTGCGGGTGGGCGGGGTCAGCTTCGGCTGGGTGAGGGCGGCCCTGCGCGCCGCCGACCACATCCGCTTCACCGCCCCGCTGGAGCGGGTAACGACTCCCATCCTGCTGCTGAGTGCCCCCGCCGACGCCATCGTCCGGTCGGAATCGCACCGGCTGGCCGCCGCCCGGCTGGGCAACGCCGTGCTGAAGGAGCATCCCGACGCAAAGCACGAGCTGCTGATGGAGCGCGACGACATCCGCGACCGGGTGTGGGCCGACGTCGACGCCTTCCTGGCCGCCCTGCATCTATAAACTGGGCATCTCTAAACTGGGCATCTGTAGGCCGGGCTGTGCTAGGTCCTTGGCGCGGGCGCCCGCGCGCCCACATGAGGGACGCTTTGCGCCTGCTTCTCTGCTCAAGGGTCTGCCTTCCATGTCCGATTTCTGGAAAGAGTCCGGTTTCCATCTGCTGACGCGTGACGCCGACGGCTGGCTCGCGGTCACACCGGACTTCCTGCGCGCCTATCTGATGCGGCCGGAGATGCGCCCGCCCGAGGACGCCTGCGAGACCGAACACACTCTGTTCGCCGGGCTGCTGGAGGATCCCGCCCGCCCCGTCCCGCCGGGCATGGTGGAGGCGCTGGCCGACTCGGACGCGCGGGAGAACTGGGCGGTCTGGCTGGGCTTCCGCGACCGGCTGCTCGCCGCCGGCACGGTCGAGGGCTGCTACCTCCGCCTGTTCCGTGAGGGCGCGCGGGGCGTGCCGGGGCTGTTCATCGACCAGATGGCCCATGTGATCCTGCGCAACATTCTGGACGGCACGCCGTCGGGCCTGCGCGCGCGGGCGGGCGAGCTGTTCTTCCGGCCCCAGACCGTGTCGGTGGACGACGGGCGCGTCCGGCTGGCCGACAGCGAGACGGTGGAGATGCTGGCCGCGACCGGCGGCTTCGGCAGCCTGGGCCGGCTGGTGGTGGAGGCCGGCACCGCCCCGCGCTCCGTCGATCTCGACATCCTCGACGAGACCAACCACCCCCGCTATTGGGAGCGCGACTCGCGGCACGACACCGTGCTGGACGTGACCTTTGCCGCGGCCGGGCTGGACGCGCTGTGCCGCGTCCTGGAAGGCTGGGTGAAGCATTTCCTGGGGGTGGGGGTGTCGATCCATCCCGTGCAGCGGATCAGCGACGAGCGCTGGGTCTGGCATGTCGGGCTGGACGGCGAGGCCACGGCGATCCTCAACGACCTCTACAACGGGGCCGAGGTGGGGGAGGAGCGGCTGGCCCGCATCCTGTCGCTGTTCCGGCTGGAGTTCGCCGACCCCGCGGCGATGCGCGCCGACATCGCCGGGCGGCCCGTCTATCTGGCCCTGGCGATGACCGCCGACCGCAAGCTGCGCCTGAAGCCGCAGAACCTGCTGGTCAATCTGCCTCTGGCGAAGATGAACTGACCGGCCATCCTATAACCATACTGTCAGTGTGACCATCTGCCGCCCCGGCGGCGGGTGGGCGGCGGCTTATAAGGATGTTTCCTGAAGGGGGAAACGTCATGCAATTAAACACAACGCAGCCGAAGACGATGAAGCCGAACCTTGCCGACCCGCGCTGGGAAACGATGGCGTGGCAGGACGGCTTCGGCGTCGGGAACGCCGTGATCGACGCCGACCACAAGCGCCTGTTCGAGCTGTTCAACGAGTTCGTCACCGCGGTGAACGAGTTCCGTGCCGACAGCGAGATCCAGGACGTGCTGAGGGACCTGCTCGACTACACCGACACGCATTTCGACCGGGAGGAGACGCTGATGCGCGAGCACGGCTATCCCGATTACACCGCCCACAAGGCGCTGCACGACAGCTTCGTCCGCCAGCTTCACGACGTGAACAGCGCGCTGGACGCCGGGGGGGAGAAGGGGGCCTTCGTGCTGGGCTTCCTCGCCAAATGGCTGTCCGGCCACATCCTGGGCGTCGATACCAAACTGGGTGCCTACCTGCGCGAGCGCGGGGTGGAGGCGTAACGGGCAAAGCCCCTCTCCCAGGGCGGGAGAGGGGCGCTGTCCCCTGATGGTTACTGCTTGTTCGACTCGCCGCTGTGCTTGGGGCCGCGGTTCAGCGAGGTCATGCTGTCGCTGTACTGGAACTCCGGCATGTCGCGCACGCTCGCCTGGGTGACGTCGCGCAGCGTGATCGGGCCGTTGCCCGGCAGCACGTCGGCCAGCGCGATGTCCGCGGCGATCTCCTTGCCGCCGATGCCGAGGAAGCCGCCGCTCTGGATCACCAGAAGCTGAGCGTTGCCGTCCGGGCCGAGGATCACGTCGGACACCTTGCCGACCTTTTCGCCATCGGCGCCGATCACCGTGCGGCTCATCAAATGCTCGACGCTGGCGCCACCCGTGGTGTTGCTTGCGGCGCCGCTTGCGGGCCCGGCCGGGCGGGCGCTCTGCCCCTGGTCCATGATGACCGAATTCGGGGCCTGGGAACTCGGGGCCTGGGTGGAGCCGCCGGTGCCGGTCTGGGCCGCGGCGGCACCGGTCATCAGCGCCAGGGCGGACAGGGTCGCGATCACCGTCTTGTGCATGGAAGCTCTCCTCGTTGCACGAAACCGACCCTTCCAACCGGAGGGAGCGGGAAAGGTCACGCGGGGCCGCCTGTGACATCGTGGGGCGACTCGGGGCGCCGTCCGGGTGCCTCGCCACGGGGCGGGTCCAGCGGGCAAAAGTGGGGTCGCGGGTATGAAGGGCTGGAGAAGGGCGTACCGCCGATTCGCCCCCGTGGCTCCTGGGGTCGGAGGGGCCCGGCAACCCCGCGAAAGTGACGGATTCCTTACAGGAATCAGGCGCCGGAGGCTTTCGGTGCAGGACTAGATGTGGGGGTGGGCGGATTTTTTCCGGGAACCGGCGGCGGCTTGGCCCGTTGACCTGATGCGCCATATCTAGGAGGTAGGCCCGCGTCAAGCACACAATATCTTGGGCCGGGTCTTGCTTGGCCCAAAGCTTGAGGCTAGGATGCGCACCAACATACAGGGTGTTGCGTTCGTCAGCCAGCGCGAGCTGCGCCGCACGGAGCGCGACACCTTTGTTCGCCAGCCAGAGGGAGCACGAGTCACATGCGGGTCCAGCGTCGTTTCACGAAAGAGGGTCAGGATGCTTACGCCGCTCTCGGCTTCCGCCGCACGACGAGCGAGATCCGCAACCCTGACGGCTCTGTGGTCTTCCAGCAGACGGACATCGAGGTTCCCGAGAATTACAGCCAGGTCGCCAGCGACATCCTGGCCCAGAAGTATTTCCGCAAGGCCGGCGTTCCGGTCGCCCTGAAGGCGGTCGAGGAGAACACCGTCCCGTCCTGGCTGTGGCGCAAGACCGCCGACGAGGCGGCGCTGGCGGCCCTGCCGAAGGAGAAGCGCTATTCCGGCGAGAAGTCGGCCAAGCAGGTCTTCGACCGTCTGGCCGGCACCTGGACCTACTGGGGCTGGAAGGGCGGCTATTTCGACACCGAGGCCGACGCCCGCGCCTTCTTCGACGAGATGCGCTTCATGCTGGCCGCCCAGATGGCGGCTCCGAACAGCCCGCAGTGGTTCAACACCGGCCTGCACTGGGCCTACGGCATCGACGGCCCGAGCCAGGGCCACTTCTACGTCGATTTCAAGACCGGCCTGCTGACCTCCTCCGCCTCGGCCTACGAGCACCCGCAGCCGCACGCCTGCTTCATCCAGTCCGTCGCCGACGATCTTGTGAACGAGGGCGGCATCATGGACCTGTGGGTCCGCGAGGCGCGCCTGTTCAAGTACGGCTCGGGCACCGGTTCCAACTTCTCCCGCCTGCGCGGCGAGGGTGAGAAGCTGGCCGGCGGCGGCAAGTCGTCGGGCCTGATGAGCTTCCTGAAGATCGGCGACCGCGCGGCGGGCGCCATCAAGTCGGGCGGCACCACCCGCCGTGCGGCCAAGATGGTCACGGTGGACATGGACCACCCGGACATCGAGGCCTACATCGACTGGAAGGTGACCGAGGAGCAGAAGGTCGCCGCCCTCGTCACCGGCTCCAAGATCTGCCGCGAGCACCTGACCGCCATCATGGCCGCCGCCCAGGATGGCCAGGACCCGAAGGTCAACAAGGAGCTGAAGAAGGCCATCGTCGCCGCCCGCAAGGCGCAGGTGCCGGAGAACTACGTCCAGCGCGTGATCCAGTTCGCCGCCCAGGGCTTCACCAGCATCGAGTTCAAGACCTACAACACCGATTGGGACTCGGACGCCTACCTGACGGTGGCCGGCCAGAACTCCAACAACTCGGTGCGCATCTCCGACGACTTCATCCAGGCCGTCCTGAACGACGACGAGTGGAAGCTGATCCGCCGCACCGACGGCACGGTTCATCGCACGCTCCGCGCCCGCGACCTGTGGGACAAGGTCGGCTACGCCGCCTGGGCCTGCGCCGATCCGGGCGTGCAGTTCGACACCACGATCAACGACTGGCACACCTGCCCGGCCTCGGGGCGCATCAACGCCTCGAACCCGTGCTCGGAGTACATGTTCCTCGACGACACGGCCTGCAACCTCGCCTCGCTGAACCTGATGTCGTTCCGTCTGAAGGACGGGTCCTTCGACGTCGAGGCGTTCGAGCACGCCTGCCGCCTGTGGACCATGGTGCTGGAAATCTCCGTGCTGATGGCGCAGTTCCCGTCCAAGGAGATCGCCCAGCTGTCCTACGAGTTCCGCACGCTGGGCCTGGGCTTCGCCAACCTCGGCGGCCTGCTGATGTCCTCCGGCCTGCCCTACGACTCGGCGGAAGGCCGCGCCTACTGCGCCGCCATTTCGGCGGTGATGACCGGCGTCGCCTACGCTACCTCCGCCGAGATGGCGCAGGAGCTGGGCGCCTTCCCGGCCTATGAGCAGAACCGCGACCACATGCTGCGGGTCATCCGCAACCACCGCCGCGCCGCCTGCGGCGAGATGGAGGGTTACGAGGGCCTGTCGGTCAAGCCGGTGCCCTTCGTCGCCGACGAGTGCCCGGAGCAGGAACTGGCGATGGCCGCCGTCCGCGCCTGGGACATGGCGCTGGAGCTGGGCGAGCAGCACGGCTTCCGCAACGCCCAGGCCACCGTGGTCGCCCCGACCGGCACCATCGGCCTGGTCATGGATTGCGACACCACGGGCATCGAGCCGGACTTCGCGCTGGTGAAGTTCAAGAAGCTGGCCGGCGGCGGCTACTTCAAGATCGTGAACCGTCTGGTGCCGGAGGCTCTGCGCACGCTGGGCTACACCGTTGACCAGATCGCCGCGATCGAGCGCTACGCGGTCGGCCACGGCACGCTGAAGGGCGCGCCGGGCGTCAACCACGAGACGCTGGCGGCCAAGGGCTTCCCGGCCGAGGTGCTGGAGAAGCTGGAGGGCAACCTCGCCACCGCCTTCGACATCAAGTTCGCCTTCAACCGCTGGACGGTCGGCGCCGACGTCATCGTCGACACGCTGGGCATCCCCGCCGAGCAGATGGACGCGCCGGGCTTCGACCTGCTGACCGCTCTCGGCTTCACCAAGGCCGAGCTTGAGGCGGCGAACACCTTCTGCTGCGGCGCCATGACGCTGGAGGGTGCGCCCTTCCTGAAGGACGAGCATCTGCCGGTGTTCGACTGCGCCAACCCCTGCGGCCGCATCGGCAAGCGCTTCCTGTCCTGGGAATCGCACATCACCATGATGGCCGCATCGCAGCCCTTCATCTCCGGCGCCATCTCCAAGACCATCAACATGCCGAACACGGCGACGGTCGAGGAATGCAAGGACGCCTACCTGCTGTCCTGGCGCCTGGGCATTAAGGCCAACGCGCTGTACCGCGACGGCTCCAAGCTGAGCCAGCCGCTCTCCGCCGCCCTGCTGGACGACGAGGAGGACGCGGTCGAGGAGATCGTCGAGGCGGCGAACGCCACCCGCACCCAGATGGTGTCCGAGCGCATCGTCGAGAAGGTCGTGGAGCGCATCATCGAGCGCAAGCGCACCGAGCGCGAGCGTCTGCCGCACCGCCGCAAGGGCTACACCCAGAAGGCGACCGTCGGCGGCCACAAGATCTACCTGCGCACCGGCGAGTACGAGGACGGCCGCATCGGCGAGATCTTCATCGACATGCACAAGGAGGGCGCCGCCTTCCGCTCGCTGATGAACAACTTCGCCATCGCGGTGTCGATCGGCCTGCAGTACGGCGTGCCGCTGGAAGAGTTCGTGGAGGCCTTCACCTTCACCCGCTTCGAGCCGTCGGGCATGGTGACCGGCAACGACACCATCAAGATGGCGACCTCGGTCATCGACTACATCTTCCGCGAGATCGCCATCTCCTACCTGGGCCGCACCGATCTGGCGCACGCCACGCCGGAGGATCTGGTGCCCTTCACGGTCGGCAGCGGCGACAAGCAGGGCGACCTGCCGGAGACCGGCGCGGTCCAGCCGTCGGACATTGTCCGCAAGGTCGCGTCCACCGGCTATGTCCGCAACAACCTGCGCGTCCTGAACGGCGGGCAGACCCAGCGGGTCTCCGCTGCGGCGGCCCTGGCCGCCACCGGCACCGCGGCCCAGGCCACGGCGTCCGCCGCCCACGCGGCGGTGGCCTCCAGCCCGGCGGTCGGCGCCGCGGTGGTCCATGCCGGCGGCACGGCCCCGGTCGGCGGCACCACCGGTACGGCTTACGGCGGCAGCAACAGCGACCAGCGCTACGACCGCATCCGCGAGGCCCGCGCCCGCGGCTACGAGGGGGATCAGTGCGGGGAGTGCGGCAACATGACGCTTGTCCGCAACGGCACCTGCCTGAAGTGCGACACCTGCGGCTCCACCACGGGCTGCAGCTGAGGCCAGTCGGTTCCATCCCCGGCATGGCGTGGAAAAGGGGAGGTCCTCGGACCTCCCCTTTTTTCATGCGGGCTGCCGTGAACGCACGCTCCGGCGGGAGCGGGACGGGATCAGACCGGGATGTTGGGGAAGACGCGGCCGGACAGCTGGGCGTCGGCCAGCTCCGCCGGAACGGCGTCGCGCTCCTTCAGCCAGCGGGCGAACTGGCGGTCGGCGGAGTTGATGTGCAGCATCAGCCATTGCGGCAGGAAGGTCGCCAGATACTCGGCGATGTTCTCCTCCGGCACGTTGCCGGTGGTGAAGGCGTGCAACTGCTCCCACGCCAGGGAATGCTGGACCAGATGGTCGGCCAGGAAAGGATAGCCGGCCTCCTCCATCACCTTCTGCTCGCTCGCGAAGTGAATCTCCGTATAGACCACCGCATCGGCCAGCGTCCGATAGACCTCTTCGCGGGAGCGGCCCTCGGCGACGGCGACATGGAACGCCTGGACCAGTTCGATCCAATGCTTGTGCTGCTCGTCGATGTCCTCGACGCCCAACGCAAGATCGTCGCTCCAGACGAGATCCTGAAAATTCTCGGCGGGCATGTCCATGATCGCGATGACTCGGCTTAGGGTGGTGGAAGCCTGCACATCATAAACACGGTCGTATGTGCATCAATGGTCTGAATTGAGATAAATTGTCGCGGTTTCGGTGGTGATCCGGGACGCGCGACGAGGGGCTGTGTCCTTGCCGGACACCGGCTGCGGGTCAATATGCGGGGCTGTGACGACACAGCCGACGGGATGCGCCATGCGACGTGCCATGAACCGCCGCCTCCGCCTTTTGCCACTGCTCGCCGCGCTGGCGCTGCCGCCGATCCAGGCCGCGAGCGCCCAGGACGTGGCGCCCCAGAGCGCACCGGCCCGGAACGAACAGAACCAGGGCGCCCCGAAGCCGGCGGACCGGGCCGGCGGGTTCGACGCCCAGCGCAGCGAGACCAGGCACCAGCTGCCCTTGCCGTCCGGGCCGCTCGCCTACACGGCGGTGGCGGAGTTCCTGCCGCTGCGCGACGGCCCGCGCGAGGAGGCGGCGGCCCGTGTCTTCACCGTCTCCTATACGTTGGATGGAGGCACGCCGGACGGGACGTCCCGCGGCCGGCGGCCGGTCGCCTTCGTGTTCAACGGCGGGCCGGGGGCCTCTTCGGCCTATCTGCACCTGGGTGCGCTGGGGCCGAAGGTGGTCGGCTTCAACGATGACGGGTCGCTGATCCGCCCGCCAGCCCCTCTGCTCGACAACCCGGACAGCTGGCTGGCCTTCACCGATCTGGTCTTCGTCGATCCGGTCGGCACGGGCTACAGCCGGGGCATCCTACGCGACGGCGGGCGCGACGGCGGGAAGGACGGCGGCGCGCGGCGGGACGAGGACCCCGGCAAGCGCTTCTGGTCGGTCGACGCCGACAGCCGGGCCATGGCCGAGATCGTCCGGCTCTGGCTGACCCGCAACGGGCGCTGGGAGTCGCCGAAATTCCTGGTGGGGGAAAGCTATGGCGGGTTCCGCATCGCCAAGATGGCCAACCGGCTGATCGACGACACCGGAATCGCGGTCAACGGGCTGATCATGGTGTCGCCGGTGGTCGATTTCGCCACCATCCGCGGCGGCGGCGGGCTTCTGGTGCCGGCGCTGCGGCTGCCCTCCTACGCCGCCTCGGCCGCCGCCAACGGTCTGGCGTCCGGCACCCCGGAGCAGGCGGCCGTGGCGGCGGAGCGCTACGCCTTCACCGGCTACCTCACCGGGCTGGCCGGGCTGGACTATCGCCGGCCCGGCGCGGCGCGGGACTTTTTCGCCGAGGTGGCGCGCACCACCGGCCTGCCTGAGGAGCTGGTGACCCGTTTCCGCGGCGAGATTCCCACCGACGTCTTCGCTCGCGAACTGCTGCGCGGGCGTGGGCAGGTCGCCAGCGTCTATGACGGCACCTTCACCGCCGCGGATCCCGACCCGTCGGCGGCGCGCCTGTCCTTCGATCCTTTCCTGAAGGGCACGGTGCCGACCTACACCACCGCCTTCGCCGCCTACGCCCACGAGTGGCTGGGCGTGCGGACGGAGGTGCCGTTCGATCTGCTCAGCGACCGGGTGAACCGGGGCTGGGAGTGGCCGCGCTCCGGCCAGCCCAGCGCGGTGGACGATCTCCAGGCCGCCCTGACCCTGCAGCCCGCGCTGCGGGTGCTGATCGCCCATGGGCGCACCGACCTCATCACCCCCTACATGGCGTCGCGCTGGGTGGCGTCCCGCCTGGAGCTGCCGGACGGGCAGGCCGACCGGGTGGCCGTGACCGTCTACGAGGGCGGCCACATGATGTACACGCGCGCGCCCGAGCGCGCGAAGCTGGCCGCCGACGCGCGGGCCCTGATCGAGGCTGCCCTGCGGTAGGGTGGCCTCTGATAGGGCGGATGGGCGGCCAAAAGAAAACAGGCGCCCCGGTGGGGCGCCTGCTGCGCAATGCCTTGCCTCGGCCTGTGGTCGCCGGCTGGACCTTGCCGGTTAGAACAGACGCAGGATCGACTGCTGCGACTGGTTGGCCAGCGAGAGGGCGATGGTGCCGAGCTGCTGACGGGTCTGCAGCATCAGCAGGCTCGCGCCTTCCTCGTTCTGGTCGGCCAGCGTCAGCTTGTTGGCGCCTTCGACCAGCACGTCGCTGAACTCCTTGGTGAAGGTTTCGCGGGTCGTGATGATGTTCAGGTTGGTCGACAGCGTCTGCGAGGCCGAACGCAGGCTCTGCTTCGCGTAGTCGATGCTGGCGACCGCCTTGTCGATGTCGGCGCGGTCCGTCCAGTCGTTCTGCGCGTAGTCCAGACGCAGGCCCTGGCCGCTGGTGCTCAGGTTCTGCGACTTCACCGTGATCGCGTTGGTGTTGCGCTCGTTGAGCTGCACCGTCAGATCATTGGAGGTGTTGGCGTCGGTCACCTGCACCGAGACCAGGTTGGCCGCCGAGCTGGCCGCCGCCGCCTGCTTGATGCTCTTCTGGTCGACGTTGAAGCGCACCGTGCCGGTGTCGAACGCGAAGGCGTTCTCGCCTTCCGACAGCTTGCCCTCGCCGCGCTTGGACATGCCGTCGCGGGTCACCGTGGCGCCGCTCAGGTTGCTGACCTGGATCTGGATGTCGACCTTCTTCTCGATGGTCGAGATGCCGTTGCCGGCGTTGGCGGCCTGCTCCAGAAGATTGCGGTCCACCACGAAGGACACCACGGTGCCCGACGCGAAGCTCTCGGAGATGCGCTTGGTCAGGGCGTTGTCGGCGGAGGCCTTGACGGTCATCTCGCGGGCGGCGTTGGTCGTCGTCGCGCCCGACAGGGTGATCGTGCCGGTGCCGTTGACCGTGACGGTATCGACGTCCTTGCCGCTGAGGCGGCCGTTGGCGCCCAGCGCGTTGTTGATCGACGCCGTGAGCTGCCTGGCGATGTTGACGCGGGCGGTCTGGCCCGTCGCCACGTCACCGGCGGTGGCGATATAGGTGAAGGTCTGGTCTTCGACGGTGATGGTGAAGCTGTCGCCCGCCTCGATCGTGCCGCCCATCGTCACCTGGGTGAGCTGCGCGGTGCCCGACTTCGCCGCCTCCGTCGTGTTGGCGGCCATGGTCTGGCTGTTGTCGAAGTAGGTGATCGTGCGCGACTCGTTGCCGTCCGTAATGATGAAGGACCGCTCGCGGCCCTTCGCGCCGCGGACCTCGATCTGCACGTCGGAGAAGCTGCCGAGCGACGTGGCCATCGTGCCGGACAGCTTCAGGCCGACCAGGCCGTGGGCCATCTCGGCGCTGTTGATCTCGCCGGCCGCGCCCTCGATGGAGCCGTCGCCCTTGACGCGCACCGTGTAGGTGTCGGTCGACACCACGTTGGTGACGCGGGCGTTCTCGATGCCCTGGATGGTGTTGACGGCGCGGCGCGACTCGCTGGTGGAGTCCAGGCGCATGCCGTCGCCGGCCAGCAGGTTCTTGCCGGCATAGCCGCTGTCGCCGGCCAGCTTGTCGATCTGCTCCTTCAGCGCGTTGAACTGGTTGGCCAGCGTCTTGCGGGTGGCGACGGAGCCGGCATCGGTGCCGAGCGCGGAATAGGCGGCGGTGGTCAGGCCGCGCGCCTGCTCGATCATGCTTTCGATCGCGGTCACGCCCTTGTCGGCGGCCTTGATGGTGCTGATCGACTGACCCATGGCGTCCTTCAACGACGACAGGTCACCGGCGCGCTGGGTCAGGCTCTTCGCTGCGAAGAACGACGTCGGACCGTCGAGAGCCGAGTTGATCTTGTTGCCGGTCGAGAGGATGTTCTGTTTGACACCGATCTTGTCGTTCACGCTCTGCAGTTGCAGCAGATTCGTGCGCATTGACGCGGTGAGAGTGACGTCGTTGATGGCCATGGTTCCAAGTCTCCTTCTGAGGCTCGCCCCGCGGCTGGTGCTTGAAACCGAAGCGAGGCAACGTGCATTTGCGCGGTCCTCCTCTATCAAGACCCGTGCCAATTTCCGGGCCATCTGGTAACGCATTGATACTGAAAGAGATAATGGGGCCTTGCGTGATGGGGTGGCCCGCGCAGGCCGGACGGTCCTTCCCATGCCGGTGGAAAGTTTTGCCGGGCAGAAAGGGTGTTGCGCCCCGGACTCCGGGACAAAACTTCCCAGTTGGCCGACCGGTCGGCCGCGCGCCGGGTGCCGGTAAGCTCTTGGTGCCGGCGGAGGAGGGAGCTATCGTCGGGGTCTCGCACCCATCGCGGCGCCACCCATCGGAGCGTTCTCGGCGCCCGCAACGAAGACGGAGGGATGAGCATGGCCGGACGCATCGAGGCGCGGCTGAAGGAGTTGGGGATCGAGCTGCCGCAGGCGGCGGCCCCGGTGGCGGCCTATGTGCCCTACACCCAGTCGGGCAACACGCTCTACGTGTCGGGGCAGGTCACCGTGTGGAACGGCGAGCGCCGCTTCGTCGGCAAGCTGGGCCAGGACTTCACGGTGGAGCAGGGCCAGCAGGCGGCGCGGCTGTGCGCCCTGAACATCATCGCCCAGGCGAAGGCGGCCTGTGGCGGCGATCTCGACCGGGTGGTGCGCGTGCTGCGGCTGGGCGGCTTCGTCAACGGCACGCCGGACTTCCATGACCATCCGCTGGTCATCAACGGCGCGTCGGAACTGATGATGCAGGTGTTCGGCGACGCCGGAAAGCACGCCCGCGCCGCGGTCGGCGCCCCGTCGCTGCCCGGCAACGTGGCCGTCGAGGTGGACGCCATCCTCGAACTGGCCTGATCCGGGCTCCGCATCGGGGGGAGGGGGCGGGCCTCTTGCCGCGGCGCGGCAAAGCGCCCACCTCCCTCGGCGTACCCGCGAAGGAGAGACCATGCCCGACGGCAAGGACAGCGGCCCCACCCTCGGCGCCGACCCCGAGGCCGGGGGGACGATCACCGTCAAGGTTCTGACCGGCATCGGTCTGGCCGATCCCCAGGAATGGGACGCCTGCGCCGGGCCGGACAACCCGTTTCTCAGCCACGCCTTCCTGCTGGCGCTGGAGGAGTCGGGGTCGGCCATCGGCCGCACCGGCTGGCAGCCCAGCCACCTCGCCGCCCTCGACGGGGCGGGGCGCATCATGGGCGCGGTGCCGCTCTATCTGAAGAACCATTCCTATGGCGAATATGTCTTCGACCACGCCTGGGCGCACGCCTATGAGCGGGCGGGCGGGCAGTATTACCCGAAGCTGCAGTGCGCCGTGCCCTTCACCCCGGTGCCGGGGCCGCGCCTTCTGGTCCGGCCCGGCGCCTCGATCCAGGGGATGGAGGCGGTCGCCGGCGCCCTGATCCAGGGGATGGAGGAGGTGGCGCGGCGCTATGGCGTCTCCTCGGTCCACGTCACCTTCCCGGAGGAGGGCGATTGGCGCCGCCTCGGCGAGGCCGGCTGGCTGCTCCGCGAAGGCGTGCAGTATCATTGGGAAAACCGCGGCTACGCCAGCTTCGACGATTTCCTGGGCACCCTGAACAGCCGCAAGCGCAAGACCATCCGCAAGGAGCGGCGCGAAGTGGCGGAGAGCAGCGTCCGGTTGCACAGCCTGACTGGCGCCGACCTGAAGCCGGAGCATTGGGACGCCTTCTACCGCTTCTATCTGGAGACCGCCGACCGGAAATGGGGCGGCGGCTATCTGAACCGCGCCTTCTTCCGGCTTCTGGGCGAGACCATGGCCGACCGGGTTATGCTGGTGATGTGCGAGGACAACGGGGAGTGGGTGGCCGGCGCCCTGAACCTGATCGGGGCCGACGCCCTCTATGGCCGCAACTGGGGCTCCGACGGCAGCTATCGTTTCCTGCATTTCGAGGCGTGCTACTACCGCGCGCTGGACTTCGCCATCGAGCGCGGCCTCGGCCGGGTCGAGGCCGGCGCCCAGGGGGAGCACAAGATCCAGCGCGGCTACCTGCCGGTGCCGACCTACAGCGCCCACTGGGTGGCCGACCCCGGCTTTCGCCGCGCCATCGCCGATTACCTGCGCCGCGAGCGGCCCGGTGTGGCGGCGGAGCGCGAGGCGCTGATGGAGCTGTCACCCTACCGCCAGGATGGCCTGCCGGAGCAGTAGGGCCAGATCAGTAGGGAACGCGGTCGGGCCGGGCGGCCCATTCGTCGAAGACGGCGCGCGCCTCGTCGGCCAGCAAACGCTGCATGGGGACTGCCCGCTGCTCCAGCGGCAGGGCAATTTCCGTGTAGAGGAAGGCGTCGTCGAAACCGATGGACGCCGCGTCGTCGCGCCCGTTGGCGTAGACGATGCGCCCGATCCGCGCCCAGTAGATCGCCGACAGGCACATCGGGCAGGGCTCGCAGCTCGTGTAGACGGTTGCCCCGGCGAGGCTGAAGCTGCCGAGATCACGACAGGCGTTGCGGATCGCGACGACCTCGGCGTGCGCCGTCGGGTCGTTGGTGGAGGTCACGCAGTTCCACCCCTCGCCGATGATCCGGCCGTCCCGCGCGATGACCGCGCCGAAGGGGCCGCCGGCGTTGCCCTGCATATGTGTGCGGCTGAGCGCGATGGCGCGGCGCAGGCACTCCGTGTCGAAACTCGTCATGCTTTCCCTCTCCCAACCCTAACCGCGTTGTCGTTCAATGGTTTAAAGACTGCTCCATGGCCCCGGTCCGGCATGCGTCCGTGGCATTGCAGGGGTGGCGGACGATTGGGGATTTCTCCTTTACTGCCCATGCGCAATGCGTAGTGTGGGCGGGATCAGCCGACCGACGGACCCGCCCGATGACCGACCGCGCCATGGAATTCCTGAAGCAGGTGCGGGACCATCTATTCTATCTCAAACTGAGGCCGGGCGGTGTGCGCCTTCAGGCGAAGGGCGTCGATCTGTCGAGGCTGCGGCTGAAGGGCTTCAACCTGCAAACGGCCATCCTCACCCAGGGCAACTTTTCCGATGCCCAGCTTGAGGAGGTCAGCTTCGCCATGTCCGACCTGTTCGGGGCGAATTTCAGCCGGGCGAAGCTGGTGGGCTCCTCCTTCGCGCGGGCGGACCTGCGTGGGACGAACTTCCTGAAGGCCGACCTGACCCGCACCGACTTCGAAGGGGCCGATCTGCGCCCCGGCCAGATCATGGTCCACCGCGCCGGGCGCGAGGACGAGGAGGAGCGGCGGCCCGCCAACCTGACGGACGCGCGGATGGACGGCGTCAACTTCAAGGGCGCCGACCTCAGCCACGCCGAACTGGCCAACGCCTCGACGGCGGGCGGCGACTTCAGCAACGCCAACCTGTTCGCCGCCAATCTGGCCGGGGCCGACCTGACCGAGGCGAACTTCAGCGGGGCCAAAATGAAGCGCGCCGTGCTGAACGGCGCCAACCTGACCCGCGCCATCCTGCGCAACGCCGACCTGCGCGAGGCGACCCTGCGCAACGTCGACCTGACCGTGGCGGACACGCGGGGCGCCAACCTCAGCGGTGCCGTCTACATGAAGAACGCCGACGCCCTGCCGGCGCCGGTGCGCAGCGTGCTGGACGCCCATATCCTGTGGATCAACAGCGGCGGCGGGGCCGGGCTGCGGGCGGACTTCACCGGGATGGACCTGCGCGGGCTGGACCTCACCGCCTGCGATCTGTCGGGCGGGGTGTTCCGCGACGCCAAGCTGGACGAGGCGCGGCTGTCCAACGCCTCGCTCTCGCTGGCCGATTTCGGCGGGGCCAGCCTGCGCCGGGTGCGGCTGGACCAAGCGGTGCTGACCGGGGCGAACCTGAGCGGGGCCGACCTGACCGGGGCGGACCTCCACGGTGGTGACCTCGGCATGGTGGAGTTGCGCAACCCGGACGGCACCCCGACCGGGCGGAGCTGGCCGACCAACCTGACGAACGCCACGCTGGCCGCCGCCGACCTGCGCGGCGCCCGGCTGACCGGGGCCAAGCTGGCCGGCGCCAGTTTCGAGATGGCCAACCTCGCCTCCGCCGACCTGCGCGGCTGCGACGACGCGGCGGCGAACCTGTCGAAGGCCAGCCTGATGGGCGCCCGCCGCGGCCCGCTGGACGCGCGGCCGCCGCGCGACGGCGGCGGGCCCCTCATCGCCCTGTAGGCCTCACGTCCAGGCGGCGAGCACCGCGGCCGCGGTGGACTCGCGCAAGGGCGCGCGCTCGGGCGGACTTCCGCCATCGACGCGCAGGCCCATCAGGGTCTCCACCAGCGGCTCCGGTCCCGGCGTGACGCGGACTTGGCCGCGGGCGGCGATGTGGGGGTGGTCCGGCATCTCCGCCAGCGTCGGCAGTGCCTCGAAGCAGCAGTCCACCGGGTCGAGCAGCGCCTTCCAGTCGGCGAGGCTGCGTGTGGCGAACAGGGCGTCCAGTTCCGCGATCAGGGCGGCCTGGGGCAGCGGGTCGCCCTGCCGGGCGATCCAGTCGGGGCGTCCCACCGCCTCGCAGAAGCCTTGCCAGAACTTGGCCTCCAGCGCCGACAGGGTGGCGAAGCGGCCGTCGGCGGTGCGGTAGATGCGGTAGCAGGCGGCCCCGCCGGACAGCAGCGCCTCGCCGCGGGCCGGGACCTCGCCGCGGGCGTCGGCGGTCAGGTTGAAGCCCTGCCAGCCCAGCACCGTTTCCATGATCGACAGGTCGAGGAAGCAGCCTTCGCCGCTGCGCTGGCGCCCGAACAGGGCGGCGACCACCGCCAGCGCTGCCTGCTGGGCCGAGGCGAAGTCGGCGACCGGCGGGTGGCTGATCGAGGGGTGGTCCGGCGTGCCCGAGGAATCCAGGCCGCCGCCGACCGCCATGTAGTTGAGGTCATGGCCCGCCCGCCGGGCGTAAGGACCGCTGCTGCCCCATCCGGACAGGCTGGCGTGGACCAGCCGCGGGTTCAGCGCGCGCAGCCGGGCGTGGCCGACCCCCAGCTTGTCCAGCACGCCCGGGCGGTAGCTTTCCACCAGGGCGTCGGCCCCGGCGATCAGCGTCTCGAAGGCGCCGCGGTCGCCCTCGTCCTTCAGGTTCAGGCGGATGACCGTCTTGCCGGCGTTCAGCAGCTTGTAGGCGGCGGTCGTGCCGTCGGCATCGGTGGGACCCATTTGGCGCAGCGGATCGCCGCTCGGCGGCTCCACCTTCACCACTTCGGCGCCGAGGTCGGCCAGCATCTGGGCGGCGTAGGGACCCGGCAGATACTGGCCGAGATCGATGACGCGCAGTCCGCTCAGGAAAGGAAGGGGCATGGTGCGTTTCCTCGTTCTTCGTTTCGGCGTGCTTCGTTTTGGGGGCCGCCTGGAAGGAGTGTCCATGATGCGGCGTCGGGAATGCAACCGCCTACCCTTCACAGTCGTGCCGCCTCCGCCGTCCGTATCAGACCAACGGCGAGGAGGAACACATGTCCACGGGCAAGGCTGCCAAATACAAGGTCTACAAGGATCACCGCAACGAATGGCGCTGGACCTTCCACGCCGCCAACGGCGAGGCCATCGCCGTCAGCAGCGAGGGCTACAC
This sequence comes from Azospirillum argentinense, assembly GCF_000632475.1. Lineage (NCBI taxonomy): Bacteria > Pseudomonadati > Pseudomonadota > Alphaproteobacteria > Rhodospirillales > Azospirillaceae > Azospirillum > Azospirillum argentinense. The sequence continues at coordinate 2,137,549 of NZ_CP007793.1, read as the reverse complement.
GGCCGAGCGCGACTGCCTGCACGGCATCGCCCTGATGAAGAGTTCCAACGACGCGGTCGTCCTGGTCGAGGAATGATGGTTCAAAGAGGAATGATGGTTCAAAGAGCCGGCCGACCGGACAAAAAGAAAGGGGGCCTTGCGGCCCCCTTTTTCGCGTTGCGTGCGAGCCGGCGTCATTCCGCCAGTTCGTGCACGACCTCGTCCTCGTCCTCGTCGCCGGAGCGCCGCTTGCGCGACCCCTCGGTGTACTCGAAGGCGGGCTTGTCGTCCTTCACGGTGACCTTGACCAAACCGCCCTTGGCGAGCTTGCCGAACAGCAGCTCTTCCGCCAGCGGCTTCTTCAGGTGCTCCTGGATCACGCGGCCCAGCGGACGCGCGCCGTAGAGCGGGTCGTAGCCCTTCTTGCCCAGCCACTCGCGGGCCTGATCGTCGAGTTCGATCGTGACGCCGCGGTCCTCGAGCTGCGCTTCCATCTGCATGATGAACTTGTCCACCACGCGGTTGATGACCTCCTGGGTCAGCGGCGCGAAGGGGATGATCGCATCCAGACGGTTGCGGAACTCCGGCGTGAACAGCTTCTCCACCGCTTCCATGTCCTCGCCGACCCGACGCTCGCGCTCGAAGCCGATGGCCGGCTTGGCCATGTCCGCGGCGCCCGCGTTGGAGGTCATGATGAGGATGACGTTGCGGAAGTCCACCGTCTTGCCGTTGTGGTCGGTCAGCTTGCCGTGATCCATGATCTGCAACAGGATGTTGAACAGATCCGGATGGGCCTTCTCGATCTCGTCGAGCAGCAGCACGCAATGCGGATGCTGGTCGATGGCGTCGGTCAGCAGGCCGCCCTGGTCGAACCCGACATAGCCCGGAGGGGCGCCGATCAGGCGGGAGACGGTGTGCCGCTCCATATACTCCGACATGTCGAAGCGGGTCAGCTCGATGCCCAGCGTGAGGGAGAGCTGGCGGGCCACCTCGGTCTTGCCGACGCCGGTCGGGCCGGTGAACAGGTAGTTGCCGATCGGCTTCTCCGGCTCGCGCAGGCCGGCGCGGGCCAGCTTGATGGCGGAGACGAGCGCATCGATGGCCTTGTTCTGGCCGAAGACCATGGTCTTCAGGTCGCGCTCCAGGTTGAGGAGCGTCTCCTTGTCGTCGCGGCTGACCGACTTCGGCGGGATGCGGGCGATCTTGGCGACCACCGCCTCCACGTCCTTGACGGAGATCTTCTTCTTCCGCTTGTTCTCCGGCAGCAGCATCTGCGCGGCGCCGACCTCGTCGATGATGTCGATGGCCTTGTCCGGCAGCTTGCGGTCGCCGATGTACTTCGCGGACAGCTCCACCGCCGAACGGATCGCGTCGTTGGTGTAGCTCACCCGGTGGTGCTTCTCGTAGTAGGTCTTGATCCCCTGGAGGATCTTGATCGCATCCTCGACCGTCGGCTCGTTGACGTCGATCTTCTGGAAGCGCCGGACGAGCGCCCGGTCCTTCTCGAAATAGTTCCGGTATTCCTTGTAGGTCGTCGAACCGATGCAACGCAGCGAGCCGGAGGCGAGGGCCGGCTTCAGCAGGTTCGAGGCGTCCATCGCACCGCCCGAGGTCGCACCGGCGCCAATGACCGTGTGGATCTCGTCGATGAAGAGGACGGCACCTTCCGTGGCCTCCAGTTCGGAGACGACGGCCTTGAGGCGCTCTTCGAAGTCGCCGCGGTACCGCGTACCGGCGAGCAGGGAGCCCATGTCGAGCGCGAAGATGGTGGCGCCCTTCAGCACCTCCGGGACCTCGCCATGGACGATGCGGCGGGCCAGCCCCTCGGCGATGGCGGTCTTGCCGACACCGGGGTCACCGACATACAGCGGGTTGTTCTTCGACCGCCGGCACAGGATCTGGATGGTCCGTTCGACCTCCTGCTCCCGTCCGATCAGCGGATCGATCTTCCCGCTGGCCGCCTTCTTGTTCAGGTTGACGCAATAAGCCTCTAGGGCTTCGCTGCCTTTCTTCACGACCTTCTCCGCCGCCGCGTCCTCGTCGGCTCCGGTAACGCGCTTCGCTTCCGAGCGGCCCGGGGCCTTCGCGATTCCGTGAGAGATGTAGTTCACCGCGTCGAAACGGGTCATCTCCTGCTCCTGCAGGAAATAGACCGCGTGGCTTTCGCGTTCAGAGAACAGGGCGACGAGCACATTTGCTCCCGTCACCTCTTCACGCCCCGACGACTGGACGTGGATGGCCGCGCGTTGCAGCACCCGCTGGAAGCCAGCCGTCGGCTTAGCATCATCGGGCCTGTTCGTGATCAGGTTCGCAAGCTCGTTGTCGAGGTAATCCGAGAGTTCGGCGCGCAGTCGGTCCAGATCGACCCCACAAGCGCGCAAGACGGCCATTGCATCGGCATCCTCGGTCAATGCGAGCAGCAAGTGTTCGAGCGTCGCGTATTCGTGCCTGCGCTCGTTCGCATGGGCCAGGGCTCGGTGCAGCGTCTGTTCCAAGTTACGCGACAGCATCTGTGGCCTTAATCCTTTTCTAGCGTACATTGCAGCGGGTGCTGGTGCTGGCGCGCAAAGTCCATCACCTGCGTGACTTTCGTCTCCGCCACCTCGTAGGTGAACACGCCGCACAAGCCCACACCCCGCCGGTGCACATGCAGCATGATCCGCGTAGCCTCCTCGCGCGACTTGGCAAAGAAGCGCTCCAAGACATGAACGACGAATTCCATAGGTGTGTAGTCGTCGTTCAACATCAAGACCTTATACATCGAGGGCTTTTTAGTCTTAGGCTTGGTTTTGATAACCACGCCCGTGGTGGTGCCCTCGTCGCCGTGCTTGTCGTTTTCGGCCATGGTCTCAACAGGTCAACATCGCGATGTACGTCGCATGAATGATATGAGAACTCCGGGCGCGGTGGGAAGGGGCCGTTTTCGGTGAGTCCCCATTTGGGAGAGGCCCATTCGGAACAAGACCTGCCCGGCTACCCCGGAATTGGTGGAAGGCATTTGATTTTGCGGCAGAACTGCCGCACCGGCGTGCCAAAAATGGCACGACCCGTAGCCTGTAGATGTCCCTCGCGCCCAAAAGAAACAAGCCCGGCGGTCTGCACCGCCGGGCTTTCCCGGAACTTCACAATGCCGTGAGGCGGCAGGATTTAAAGCGGTACCGCCTTGCGCCGTCCGCACCCCCGGACGACAGCGTCCCGGGGGCGGCGGAGGTGGGAGCCGCCCCGGCCCTGCGGCCGGGTCTGTGGAATTGCTGGCTCCGGGACATTTTGTCTCAGGCTGACGTCTGGGACCGGCCTGGATCAGGCGGCCTTCGCCGCGACCGGCTTGGACAGCGTCTCGACCGTGACCTGGAGGCGGTCGTTGATCGGCGCGAAGGCGTCCTTGGCGGTCTTCAGCGACAGCTCCTGCAGCTTGGCGCTCTCCTTGACGAAGGTCTCGAAGCTCGCCTTGGCGAAGCTGCTCTGCAGCTCGACCAGCTCCTGAACGGTCTTGACGGCCAGCAGGGCCTTACCGGTGGCGGCGCTCTTCTCCAGCGAGGACTGGGTGAAGGAGGCGACCTGCTTGCCGGCTTCCTCGGCGCCCTTGGCGACGATGGTGCCCGACTTCACGACGGCGTCGACGTTGCCCTTGGTCAGGGCGGTCAGCTCGTCGAAGCCCTTCAGGATCTGGGCCGAGGCCTTCTCGAACTGCTCCTGCTGGGCCTTGACCAGGCCGTCCACGTTCTGCTTGGCGGCGGACACGGCGTCTTCGAAGGTCTTGGTGGCGGCGGCGAACTTGTCGGTCATGGAACGGCTCCTCGAATTTCATCGGGTTGACCCGCGCCGGACCCACCGATTGGCGACCGCGCGGATGATCCGACCAGCGACCCCGTGGCTTCGGGCGTCGGGTCGATGCTGCAATGCAGCATGACTAAACTTAAGGCAGGTTCCGGCGCCTGTCAACGGGATTTTGTGCGGTGCACAAAAACTTTTGCGCGTCCCGGCCGGCCCCGTCACGCGCGGAGCCCGGCCGTCGTGGAACGGCCGGGCTCCGTGGTTTCGCCGTGTGGGCGGATCAGGCTGCGATCGGCTTGGACAGGGTGCTGACGGTGACCGACACGCGGTCCTTCAGCGGGGTCAGGGCCGCCGTGGCGACGCGGGTGCCGATGCCCTGGAGGCGGGAGGACTCCGCGACGAAGGCGTCGAAGCTGGCCTTCACATACTCGCTCTGGAGATCGACGACCTCCTTCAGCGACTTGGCGGTCAGCAGGGCCTTGCCGGTGGTGACCGACTTGTCGAAGGAGGCCTGCGCGTAGGCGGTCACCTCGCGGGTCAGCTCCTCCGCGCCCTGGGTGGCGATGCTGCCGCTCTGGATCAGCGCTTCCACGTTGGCCTTGTTCAGGGCCTGAAGCTCGGCGGAGATCTTCAGAAGCTGGGAGGACAGCTTCTCGACCTGCTCCTTGGTGGCGGAGGCGGTCTGCTCGAACGTCTTCGCGGCCTGCTCCTGGCCGGCCTTGACGAAGCCCTCGACCTGCTCCTTGGCCTGGGCGGCGGCGTTCTCGAACGCCTGGGTGGGGGCGGGGGCCGGCTTGGCCTTCGTCACGGTCGTCATGCCTTGCGTTCCTTCCTTGGTCGAAGCCCGGCGCGCATCAACCCGGACCGGCGGACCGTCCGCCTGCGGGGCGCAGACCGGCTGCGTTGGGGAGACCCGGACGGCTCCGGGCCCGAAAATGCTGCAGTGCAGCAATGGCTAAACTATGGGCATTCTCCGGTGGAGTCAACAAAGAATCTTGTGCGCCGCACAATATATCAGTTGAGCCCGGTCCCTTTGCTTGGTCGGTACGGCGAAAGCTCCACCGTTCCGCCTCATGGGAAAACCGATCCACTTCGGTTCGACTGGGCGGAGCCTTTACGAAAGCTTTACCGCCAATCCTGCCCAATCATACTCTGCCCGCCGAAGGGACGCGCTTCGGCCAAAGGTCAGACCAACCGCGGCGAAACGTCGCAGCTTTCAGTTCGGGAACGTTCTTTCATGACCTATTGCCTCGGCATCAAGACCCGCGACGGCCTGATCGGCCTGTCCGACGGGCGCATCACCAGCGGTTCGCAGCTGTCGTCCGCGCGCAAGGTGACCATGGTGGGCAGCGGCGGCGACCGCTTCTTCATCCTGAATTCCGGCCTGCGCAGCGTGCGCGACAAGACGCTGGCCTACCTGCGCCGCGACATGTCCCGCCGCCGCGGCGAGACCTATCCGACCATGCTGGATGCGCTGTCGGCCTTCACGGCCTGCCTGCGCCAGGTGGCGGCGGAGGACAAGGAGGCGCTGGAGGCGTCCAAGCTGGCCTTCAACCTGCACGCCATCATCGGCGGCCAGCTCGCCGAGGACCGCGAACCCTACATGTTCCTGGTCTACCCGGAGGGCAACTGGATCGAGGTGGACGAGCGCACGCCCTACCTGTCGATCGGCGCCACCGCCTACGGCAAGCCGATCCTCGACCGCGCGCTGTCCTACAGCACGGACATGCGGACGGCGCTGAAGATCGCCTACCTGTCCTTCGACAGCACGCGCTTCTCGTCCAACGACGTCGGCTTCCCCATCGACATGGTGACCTTCAACGCCGAGGAACGGCTGTGGCGCCAGTCGAACTTCGACTACGACGATCTGGTCGAGCAGCGCCTGTGGTGGAACCGGAACATCACCGAGCTGGCCCGCCGCATGCCCGACGGCCCATGGGTGGACACGCTGCTGGCCGCCGGCGCGCGGGCGGATGTCGCTGAGGAAGAGGTGGTCTAGTTTCTTGCCCCCTCCCTAACCCTCCCCCTCTTCGAGGTGGAGGGGATTTTTCTCCCTCCCCTGCGAAGCGGGGGAGGGCCGGGGAGGGGGCAATGTCAGCCCTGCCCACTACTTCCCGGCGAACAACCACGTCCCGAAGGGCGCCGTCGGTCCGACCAGCCCGTCGCGGCCCACCTGGACCTCGAACACCACACCGGCGCTGTCCACCTGTCCGCCGGTCGGCAGGGTGCGCGGCGCGTCCTGCGGGCGTGGCAGGGCGGGGTAGGGCACGCCGGTCCCCTGGCCGCTGCCATCCAGCTCCTTCAGCGGCCCGTCGAACCGGATGTCGGAGAAGCGGTCGGACGGGTAGGGGTAGGCGTTGAAGAACCAGCTTCCCCGCCGGCAGCCGTTGATCAGCCAATAGACGCCGTTGGACGGCAGGCGCACCCCGCTCGGCGCCGGCTCGAAGGCGCCGCTCTCGTAGAGGCGCAGGACGAACAGGGCGAACTGGCGCGGCGAGAGCTGGGCCTTGGCCACCGGGCCGCGGGCGACCGCCGCTGGGTCGTCCAGGTCGATGCGGGCGAGGTCGGTGGCCTCCAGCACGCGCGCCTCGACCATCGCGCCGCCGGTGCCGCGGTCGCCGACGATGTCGTAGGTCCGCACATGCTTCTGGTAATCGGCGTTGAAGACCAGCCTGTAGCGGTCGGTCTCCCCCTTGGTGCAGGCGGCGCGCAGGTCGTCGCCGTTGAGGTAGCTGACCCAGGTGAGCTTGCGCGCCACCGGGTTGTCGGTCGGCCCGACCGAGGCGCAGCCGGCGAGAAGACCCGCCGCAGCCACCGTGATTCCCGTCACCCTGGCGCATCTCCCTCTTCGTCCGTCCCGTGGGGCAGCGCGCGGAATTGTCGGGCGTCGCACGGGCGGGCGGGTCATGAGGTGCCTCGCGTCCAGTCGGGAAGGGAAATGGTCCTGCGCTTCCGGGAAAATGGATCGGCGGTCGCGCTCCTTCAACGCGGTTCGCCCCCTACGGGTCCGCGCCTCATCCAATTTCGTCACAGCGCCGCCGAAGAAATCGAAGCGGCAAATTAACGAATTGTCGCTAGACACTGATTTCCATGGAATTTACCATTGCGCCAAACAGCAAGTATTAGCCTTTGGCGGGGGCATCATGAACGTAACGGGCCAGACCGTTCGAAGCCTGCTTTTTGCGTTCGCTTGGCGCGGGCGCGAAACGGAGGGGGAACAGGCCACAGAACGTTTGGCGAATGGACGTTCGACTCTGAGAAGTGCCTTCAGCATTACCCCTTTCGTTCGAGGGCTATGCGGCCGAGGCCTGTGCGGCGCCCTGGCGGTGCTGGCGGTGACCATCCTGGCGCCGTTGCCGGCGCTGGCCGCGAAATACGCGGCGATCGTCGTGGACGCGCGCACCGGTGAGGTGCTGCACGAGGAGAACGCCGACACCCTGACCTACCCGGCGTCGCTGACCAAGATGATGACGCTCTACCTGACCTTCGACGCGCTCGACGAGGGGCGGCTGCGGCTGGATCAGGCGCTTCCGGTGTCGGCCTGGGCGGAGGCGCAGTCGCCGACCAAGCTCGGGCTGCGCGCCGGCAAGACGCTGCGGGTGGAGCAGGCGATCCTCGGGTTGGTCACCAAGTCGGCCAACGACGCCTCGGTCGTGCTGGCGGAGGCGCTGGGCGGCAGCGAGGCGAAATTCGCCGAGATGATGACCCGCAAGGCCCGCGAGCTGGGGATGCGCAACACGGTGTTCCGCAACTCCAACGGCCTGCCGAACATGCAGCAGGTGACCACGGCGCGCGACTTCTCGATCCTGTCGCGGGCGATGCTGTCCGACCACTCCCGCTACTACCCCTATTTCAGCCGCCGCGCCTTCGTCTATGGCGGGCGCAGCCTGAACAACCACAACCGGCTGATGTCGCGCTACGAGGGCATGGACGGCATCAAGACCGGCTACACCGTGGCCAGCGGCTTCAACCTCGCGGCGTCGGCGGTGCGCGACGGGCGGCGGCTGGTCGCCGTGGTGCTGGGCGGCAAGTCCGCGGCCTCGCGCGACGCCCGTATGGAGGCGATTCTCGACAAGGCGTTCGACAAGCCGAGTCGCGGTTCGGAGGCGCCGGTCGTCGCCCGCGCCGGGGACGAGGACGCGCCGCGCGCCACCGCGAAGGGCAGGCCGCCGGCCAAGCCGGAGACCATCGCGCAGCTCGCCTCCACCGTCTCGACCCCCGCGGCGGTCCGCCCGCCGGCTCGCGCCCGCGACGAGGACGGCGACACGAAGGCCGACGGCTCGAAGTGGGGCGTGCAGGTCGGCGCCTTCTCCACGCGGGAGGCCAGCAACCGGGCGCTGACCCAGGCGACCAAGCAGGCGCCCTTCCTGCTGCGCGCCGCCAAGCCGGCGGTGACGCCGGTGAAGGCGAACGGCTCCACCGTCTACCGCGCCCGTATGGTCGGGTTGGATGAGCGGACCGCCCGCAAGGTCTGCTCGGAGCTGACCCGCAACGGCCACCGCTGCGTTACGGTGTCACCGAACGAGAAGCTGTAAGCCGCTTCGTCTCCGCCAAAAAGAAAAGGCGCAGCCGCGGGGCTGCGCCTTTTTTTGTGTCCGCGGAGCGGGGGCCGGTCAGGCACCCGGCTCGTTGGCGTTCGGGAAGAACAGCGAGTTGCCGTTGATCTTGTAGTCAGCGATGGCCTGCTGGCCCTCGGCGGAGACCAGCCAATCGACGAAGGCCTGCCCGTCGGCGGCCTTGACGTGGCTGAACTTGGCCGGGTTCACCAGCATGACGCCATACTGGTTGAACAGGCGCTTGTCGCCCTCCACCAGGATGTCGAGGTCGCCGCGGTTCTTGAAGCTGAGCCAGGTGGCGCGGTCGGTCATGGCGTAGCCGTTCACCGCGGCGGCGGTGTTCAGCGTGGCGCCCATGCCCTGGCCGATGGCGCGGTACCAGCCGTCACCCGTCGTGGGATCGACGCCGGCAGTCTTCCACAGCGCCTGCTCCGACTTGTGGGTGCCGCTGTCGTCGCCGCGCGACACGAAGGGGGCCTTGGCGGCGGCGATGCTCTTCAGCGCCGCGGACACGTCCTTGCTGCCGCCGACCTTGGCCGGGTCGGCCTTCGGCCCGACGATCACGAAGTCGTTGTACATGACCGGCTTGCGCACGGTGCTGAAGCCCTCGGCGACGAACTTGTCCTCCGACGGCTTGTGATGGACGAACAGCACGTCGGCGTCGCCGCGCTTGGCGATGTCGATGGCTTGGCCGGTGCCCTTGGCGACCACGCGGACCTCGATCCCGGTCTTCTCGGTGAACTTCGGCAGGATCGACTTGAACAGCCCCGAATCCTCGGTCGAGGTGGTGGAGGCCACGGTGATGAAGCGGTCGGCGGCGGTGGACGGCTGAACGGAGCCGAGCAGCAGAGCCGCCGCGGCGGCGCACCCCAGCACGAAAGAACGGCGCAGCATCGGACTATCCCTCTCCAGGTTCTTGCCCGCCTTGGTTGCGGGCTGTGGCGGCGACTATGGGAAACTTCGAACGGCTTTGCAAATTTTCCAGAATCGGTGAGCGGACAGCGGCTCAGGCCCGCCGCGTCTCCCGCACCATGGCGGCGGCGAGGTTAACCGACAGCGACAGCGTCATCAGGATGACGCCGAGGCCGAGCGCCAGCGGCAGGTCGCCCTTGCTGGTCTCCAGCGCGATGGAGGTGGTCATGACGCGGGTCACCCGGTCGATGTTGCCGCCGACGATCATTACCGCCCCGACCTCCGCCGAGGCTCGCCCGAAGCCGGCCAGCACGATGGTCAGCAGGCTCCAGCGCGCCTCCGACAGCAGGGTGAACAGGGTGGTCAGCGGCCCGGTCCCCATCACCCGCAACAGGTCGCCATACTCCATCAGCAGATCCTCGACGATCTGGCGGGTCAGGGCGGCGACGATGGGGACGATCAGCACGGTCTGGGCCACGATCATCGCGGTCGGGGTGAACAGCAGCCCCAGCACCCCCAGCGGACCGGAGCGCGACAGGATCAGATAGACGATCAGCCCCACCACCACCGGCGGCAGCCCCATCGCCGTGTTCAGGAACAGGGTCACCGCGCGCCGCCCCGGAAAGCGGAAGGCGGCCACGGCGGCGCCCAGCGGCAGGCCGATCAGGGCCGACAGCAGGACGGCGGTCAGACTGACGCGCAGCGACAGGCCGACGATCCCCACCAGACCGGGGTCGAAATCGGCGATCAGATGGAAGGCGGTGACGAAGGCCAGACCGAACTCATGCATAAAAGTACTCGTGCATACCAAGCGCTCGCGCGTCAAATCGGGGCCGCATCGCTTCCGTCTTGCGGGAGCCGATCATCCGCCGCTTGCCCCGGCGCGCAATCTTCCCCACTCTTCCGGTCATGGACCTCTCGGAATTCACCATAAGGCCGGACCCGGCGAATCCCAAGCTGACGGAGCGCGTTTCCGGGCTGGATCAGGACGGGCGCCCGGTGGAGGCGTCGGTCACCGTGGAACGGCCGCTGACGCTGTACCTGAACGGGCAGGAGATCGTCACCATGATGACGATCGCCGACTACCCCGATTATCTGGCGGTGGGCTACCTGCTCAACCAGAACATGCTGAAGCGCGACGACCGGATCACCGGCATCGACTACGACGAGGAGATCGACACCGTCGTCGTCCGCACCGAGCGCGCCACGAACTACGAGCAGAAGCTCAAGAAGAAGACGCTGACCTCCGGTTGCGCCCAGGGCACCGCCTTTGGCGACGTGATGGAAACCTTCGAGTCGGTGCGGCTGAACCCCGACGCGCGGCTGAAGACCTCCTGGATCTACGCTTTGTCGAAGAAGATCAACCTGACTCCCAGCCTGTACCTGGAGGCCGGGGCCATCCACGGCTGCGTGCTCTGCCAGGACGACCGCCCCCTCGTCTATATGGAGGACGTCGGGCGGCACAACGCGGTGGACAAGGTGGCGGGCTACATGCACCTGCACGGCGTGCCGGCGCACGACAAGATCTTCTACACGACGGGGCGCCTGACCTCCGAGATGGTCATCAAGACGGTGCAGATGGGCATTCCGATCCTGATCTCGCGCTCCGGCTTCACCGCCTGGGGGGTGGAGCTGGGACGGCAGGCCAACCTGACCATGGTCGGGCGGGCCAAGGGCAAGCGCTTCCTCGCTTTGGCCGGCACCGACCGGCTGGACTTCGACGCCGATCCGGCCGCGGTCGGCGACGAGGGCGGGCGCCACCAGCGCAAGGGGAGTCGCGATGACGACTAAGGGCATTGCCGGCGTGCTGCTGGCCGGCGGCCTGTCGCGGCGCATGGGCGGCGGCGACAAGAGCCTGCGCACGCTGGGCGGGCGCAGCATCCTGGAGCGCATTGTCGCCACCGTGCGCCCGCAGGTCGGGCCGCTGGTGCTCAACGCCAACGGCGACCCGGCGCGCTTCGCCGCCTTTGGCCTGCCGGTGGCCGCGGACGTGGTGGAGGGCTTCGCCGGGCCGTTGGCCGGGGTTCTGACCGGGATGGAGTGGGCGCGGGCCAACGCGCCGGACTGCCGCTGGCTGGCCAGCTTCGCCACCGATGCGCCCTTCATCCCCGGCGATCTGGTCGCGCGTCTGGCGGCGGCGGTGGAGCGCGAGGGCGCCGACCTCGCCTGCGCCCGCTCCGACGGGCAGGAGCATCCGGTCTTCGGGCTGTGGCGGGTCGACCTCGCCGACGACCTCCGCCGCGCCATGGTGGAGGAGGACATGCGCAAGGTGGACGCCTGGACGGCCCGGTACCGTCTGGCGGTTGCCGACTTCGCCACCGATCCGGTAGACCCCTTCTTCAACACCAACCGTCCCGACGATCTGGCGGAGGCGGAACGGCTGATGGCGGCGGGACTGGTCCGATGAGTGAAGCGCTGAACAGAACCGAGACGATGGCCCTCGGCATCGTGCTGGAGCGCCGCAAGGGCACCAGCGCCTGGGCGGACTGGGCGTGGCGTCCGGTCTCGGTGATTCCCGGCGCCCCGCCGCCCGACGGCCCCTGGAGGTTGCTGCGCGAGGGGGAGGGCTGGGCGCACTTCCACGCCGCGACCCTGCCGCTGGAGCTGTTCCGCAGCGACACCGAAGGCTACAAGCTGAACCTGTCGCAGGAGCCGCCGCGCCTCTGGGTCGTCCTGCGCCCGGACGAGACGGGCGAGCCGGGGGGCGTCGTGCCCTTCGTCGTCACCGCCTCCGCCCACGAATGCGAGGCCTATCAGGTGAGCGGCGTGGAGATGGTGGAGACGGTGCCGATGCCGCCGGAGGTCACGGCCCTGGTCCGCGACTTCACCGAGCAGCACCATGTGGATGTCCCCTTCGTGAAGCGCGAGCGCAAGCGGCACTTCCCGAAGCAGGGGTGATGAATTCTTGATGGGGCTCCGGCGCCGCGCCCCCCTCCCGGCCTCCCCCCGCTCTCGGCGGACCGAAGGTCCGCCTGCCGCGTCAGCGCAAACCTCTGGTTTGCGCGAGAGCTTAAGGTCTGGCAATCCCCGAGACGCACAGCATGACTGACGAATCCTTCCTCTCCCGCTGGTCCCGCCTGAAGCGGCAGCCCGCCGCCCCCGCCCCGGAGCCGGCCCTGGAGCCAGCACAGCCGCCGCCGGCCGAGGAGCCGACCGCGCAACTCCCGGTGGACGCGACAGCCGAGCCGGCCGAGCCGGCCGAAGCCGCACCGGACTCCGATGACCCGCTGAAGGACCTCCCCCCGGTGGAGGAACTGACGCTGGAGTCCGACTTCACGCCCTTCCTGCGGGCGGAGGTCCCGGACGACCTGCACCGGCAGGCGCTGCGCAAGCTGTGGACCTCCGACCCGATCTTCGCCAACGATGACGGGTTGAAGGACTACGCCGACGACTACGCCAGCCTGTTCACCGGGTCCTCGCCGGTGAAGACGCTCTACCGCGTCGGCAAGGGCTTCCTCGACGCCGCGGAAGAGGCGGCCGAGAAGGCGGAGCAAGGAGCCGGCGGGACGGCCGCGGACGGCAACGTCGATGAAGACGGGAAAGAAATAGTGGCGCTTCCCGAAGGTGCGGAGCCCGAGCGGGTCCCCTCTGCTTCGCAGGAACCGGGTATCGATATGATAAAAAGAGCATAGCGCTAATCCAGCCCAAGTCGCGGTAAGCACACTTCTGAGTCAACCTTTGTTGACAAACACCGCGAATCTGCCCTTTAATATACCAATCCTGAACGTTAAGCCCCTGATATGGCGAGGCTTTTCGCGGGTGCAATATGAGGTTGTCGGTCCAGGGCGTCTCGGGCGCCGGCCCATGACGCCGTGAGACTGCAGCGGGCGAGCCAATGCGCCGCCGTTGTCGCGACGGGTGGGGCCGGGTGCCGGAGCTTTGCCGATCTGGTCCTTTTGTCGTGTCGGGAGGGATGAACGCCGTGTCCGTGACCGGTGAACACGATCCGTCGGGCCTGCCGCCGGAGGAGATGCAGCGGGCGCAGCTCTACGCGCTGCTGGCGCATCTGCTTGCCCGCCCACCCGGCGGGGAGTTTCTGGCCGCTCTGTCGGCGCTGGACGGCGACGCGAGCCCGCTCGGGCAGGCGCTGCGCGGTCTGGCCGAGGCCGCCCGCGGCACGGACGCCGCCGCGGTGGAGGAGGAGTTCAACACCCTCTTCATCGGTGTCGGCGGTGGCATCCTGTCCCCTTACGGCTCCTACTATCTCACGGGTTTCCTTCACGAAAAGCCGCTGGCCGAACTGCGCGGCGACATGGCGCTGCTGGGCATCGCCCGCGCCGACGAGGTGAAGGAACCCGAAGACCACATCGCCGCCCTGGCCGAAATGATGGCGGGTCTGATCACCGGGGCCTTCGACGCCCCGGCCGATCTGGAGGAGCAACGCCGCTTCTTCGACCGCCACATCGGTTCCTGGGCCGGCCGGTTCTTCACCGATCTGGAATCCACGCCGTCCGCCGCCTTCTACCGCGCGGTGGGCACGCTGGGTCACCGGTATCTGGAGGTCGAAGGCAAGGCCTTCGACATGGCGGCGTGATCGGGCGGCGTGACGGGGCGGCCCGACCGCGCACCGGCACCGCCGCCGAACAGACAGCAAAACAACGAGACCGGTCCACGACAAGGCCGGTCCGGAAACGCTCAAAACAAGGCCCGGAAACCGGGCGTCCCATCGGTCTTCAGTCTCGGGGAAGCCGCGAAGAATAGGGTGAAGCTATGACGGACAAGAAGGAAAAGACCACGCTGGCGCGGCGCGACCTGTTCCGCGCGGCTGGATTGGGCGTCGGCGCGCTCGGCGCCGCCGCCGTGGGCGCCGTGGCGGGTGCGGAGCCGGTGCAGGCCGCCGAGCCCGCTCCCGCCCAGGGCTACCGCGAGACCGACCATGTCCGGACGGTCTACGAACTGAGCCGCTTCTAAGAAGGACCGCCGCACATGCTGACAAAGAAGAAGGCGGCTGCTTCCGGCGGCCGTTCGCTGGCGAAGATGGTTTCCGGCTTGACCGGCAACACCGTCGACCGTCGTTCGTTCCTCCGCACCTCGGGCATCGCCGCCGGTGGCGCCGCCATCGCCGCCACCATGCCCTTCGGCATGGTGAAGAAGGCCGAAGCGGTGACCGCCACCCCCGCCGCGGGCGCGCCGGTCAAGCTGGTCAAGAACGTCTGCACCCACTGCTCGGTCGGCTGCACCGTCACCGCCGAGGTGCAGAACGGCGTGTGGATCGGCCAGGAGCCGAGCTTCGACAGCCCGATCAACCTGGGCGCCCATTGCGCCAAGGGTGCCGCGGTGCGCGAACACGCCCACGGCGACCGCCGCCTGCGCTACCCGATGAAGATGGTGGACGGCAAGTGGACCCGGATCTCCTGGGACCAGGCCATCCAGGAGGTCGGCGACAAGCTGCTGGCGATCCGCGAGAAGTCCGGCCCGGATTCGGTCTTCTGGCTCGGCTCGGCCAAGCACAGCAACGAGCAGGCCTATCTGATCCGCAAGTTCGCCGCCTTCTGGGGCACGAACAACGTCGACCATCAGGCCCGCATCTGCCATTCCACCACCGTCGCCGGCGTGGCGAACGTGTGGGGCTACGGCGCCATGACGAACTCGTACAACGACATCCAGAAGTCGCGCGCGATGTTCTTCATCGGCTCCAACGCCGCGGAGGCCCATCCGGTCTCCATGCTCCACATCCTGAAGGGCAAGGAGCAGAACAACGCCCCGCTGATCGTCGCCGATCCGCGCTTCACCCGCACCGCGGCCAAGGCCGACGAGTACATCCGCTTCCGCCCCGGCACCGACGTCGGCCTGATCTGGGGCATCCTCTGGCACATCTTCGAGAATGGCTGGGAGGACAAGGAGTACATCGCCAAGCGCGTCTACGGCATGGACGAGATCCGCGCCGAGGTCGCCAAGTGGACTCCGGAAGAGGTCGAGAAGGTCACCGGCGTTCCGGGCTCGCAGCTGAAGCGCGTCGCCCGCACGCTGGCCTCCAACCGTCCGGGCACGCTCGTCTGGTGCATGGGCGGCACGCAGCACCACATCGGCAACAACAACACCCGCGCATACTGTGTGCTCCAGCTGGCGCTGGGCAATGTCGGCGTGACGGGCGGCGGCACCAACATCTTCCGCGGCCACGACAACGTGCAGGGCGCCACCGACTTCGGCGTCACCTCGGACTCGCTGCCCGGCTACTACGGTCTGGCGGAGGGTGCGTGGCGCCACTGGGCGCGCGTCTGGGACGTCTCCTATGACGAGGTCCTGGCCCGCTTCAAGGACAAGAAGCTGATGGAGGCCACCGGCATCCCGGTGTCCCGCTGGTTCGACGGCGTCCTGGAAGCCAAGGAGAACATGGACCAGCCCGAGAGCATCAAGGGCATGGTCTTCTGGGGTCACGCGCCGAACAGCCAAGTCCGCCTTCCGGACATGAAGAAGGCGATGGAGAAGCTGGAGCTGCTCGTCGTCGTCGATCCGTTCCCGACGATGACCGCCGTCCTGTCCGACCGCAAGGACAACTTCTACCTGCTGCCCGCCGCCACCCAGTTCGAGACCGTCGGGTCGCGTACCGCGTCCAACCGCTCGGTCCAGTGGTGCGACAAGATCATGGAGCCGCTCTTCGAGGCGAAGACGGACCATGAGATCATGTACCTGTTCGCCAAGAAGTTCGGCTTCGCCGAGCCGATGTTCAAGAACATCAAGCTCCACGGCAACGAGCCGGACATCGAGGACACGACGCGGGAGTGGAACCGCGGCATGTGGTCGGTCGGCTACACCGGCCAGTCGCCGGAGCGGCTGAAGCTGCACATGCAGCATCAGGCGACCTTCGACAAGACCACGCTGCGCGCCAACGGCGGCCCGTGCGACGGCGACTATTACGGCCTGCCGTGGCCGTGCTGGGGCACGCCGGAGATGAAGCATCCGGGCACCGCCAACCTCTACGACACCTCCCTGCCGGTCGCCGAGGGCGGCGGCGCCTTCCGCGCGCGCTTCGGCGTCGAGCGCAACGGCGTGACGCTGCTGGCCGAGGGCTCCTACCCGGTCGGGTCGGAGATCAAGGACGGCTACCCGGAAGTCACCTACGCCATGCTCGACAAGCTGGGCTGGACCGGGGACCTGACCGAGGCCGAGATGGCGGTCATCCGGAAGATCGGCGGCGAGAAGATCGGCGCCGTGTCCTGGACCACCGACCTGTCGGGCGGCATCCAGCGCGTGGCGATCAAGCACGGCCTGAACCCGCCGGGCAACGCCAAGGCCCGCTGCGTCGCCTGGAACTTCCCGGACCCGGTGCCGGTGCACCGCGAGCCGCTCTACACGCCGCGCCGCGATCTGGTCGCCAGCTACCCGACCTACAAGGACACCAAGTCCTGGCGCCTGCCGACGCTCTACAAGTCGATCCAGGACCGCGACGTGTCGAAGGAGTACCCGATCATCCTCACCTCCGGCCGTCTGGTCGAGTATGAGGGCGGCGGCGACGAGACCCGGTCGAACCCCTGGCTGGCCGAACTGCAGCAGGACATGTTCGTCGAGATCAACCCGTTCGATGCCAACAACGCCGGCATCAAGGACGGCCAGATGGTCTGGGTCGAGGGTGCGGAGCAGGGCAAGGTGAAGGTCAAGGCCATGCTGACCGAACGTGTCGGCCGCGGCGTCGCCTTCATGCCCTTCCACTTCGGTGGCCATTATCAGGGCCAGGATCTGCGCGCCAAGTACCCGCAGGGCGCCGACCCGATCGTGCTGGGCGAGGCGGCGAACACCGCCACGACCTACGGCTACGACTCGGTCACGCAGATGCAGGAAACCAAGACCACCCTCTGCCGGATCTCGGCGGCCTGAGACGCTAGGAGTTCATCACCATGGCCCGCATGAAATTCCTCTGCGACGCGGACCGCTGCATCGAATGCAACGCCTGCGTCACCGCCTGCAAGAACGAGCACGAGGTGCCCTGGGGCATCAACCGCCGCCGCGTCGTCACCATCAACGACGGCAAGCCGGGTGAGCGGTCGATCTCGGTCGCCTGCATGCATTGCTCCGACGCGCCCTGCAAGGCCGTCTGCCCGGTCGACTGCTTCTACCAGACCGAGCAGGGCGTGGTCCTGCACAACAAGGACCTGTGCATCGGCTGCGGTTACTGCTTCTACGCCTGCCCGTTCGGCGCCCCGCAGTACCCGCAGGCCGGCAACTTCGGCACCCGCGGCAAGATGGACAAGTGCACCTTCTGCGCCGGCGGCCCGGAGGCCGACAACACGGACGCGGAGTACAGGAAGTACGGCCGCAACCGTCTGGCCGAGGGCAAGCTGCCGCTCTGTGCCGAGATGTGCTCGACCAAGGCCCTGCTGGCCGGCGACGGCGACAAGGTGTCGGACATCTACCGCGAGCGCGTGGTCGCCCGCGGCTTCGGGTCCGGCGCCTGGGGCTGGGGCACCGCCTATCAGATGAAGGCGGGGTCGTGACCGTGATCCGCCGCACCGTCTGTGCGATGGCGCTCCTTCTCGTCACCCCGCTTCTGGCGGGGTGCAACGAGGAGGAGCAGGCGCGCCCGATCCATCTGGAGAAGGGCGTCTACCGCGGCGCCGCGGACACGCATCTGTCCGCGGATCAGGTCCAGGCGCTCCAGCAGCGCTCGGCCGGCCAGCGTTTTTGAGAGGGCGTTTCCGATGGGCGCTGTTCTCAAGGGAAGGGCTGACGCAATGACGTCGAATCATTCCAAGGGCGGGGTCGGCAGGACACTGCACATCGTCCTGCTGGGCGTCGCCATGCTGGCGCTGACGCTGGTCATGGCCAACGTCTCGGCCGCGTCGGCGGCCGAGACGTTCCCGCCGGTCGCCAGCCAGCCGGCGGACGGCACCTCCAAGACCGACATGTGGCGTGGGGTCCGCTCCGGCGAGCAGGGCTATGTCTCCATCCCCAACAAGAGCGCCGGCGTGCTGGTGCAGTCGGAAGGGGAGCTGTGGCGTTCGGTCCGCAACGGCCCGCTGTCCACCTACGGCGGCTGGGCGCTGGGCGGCATGATCGGGCTGCTCGTCCTGTTCTTCCTGGTGCGCGGGCGCATCCGGATCGATGGCCAGAAGACCGGCCGGACCATCCAGCGCTTCAACGCTTTCGAGCGGGGCGTGCACTGGCTGACCGCCGGCAGCTTCGTCATCCTGGCCTTCACCGGGCTGAATGTGCTGTACGGGCGCTACACCGTCCTGCCGCTGCTGGGGCCGGAGGCGTTCGCCACGATGACTCAGTACGGCAAGTTCGCCCACAACTACCTGGGCTTCGCCTTCATGCTGGGCATCCTCCTCATCTTCGTGATGTGGGTGAAGCACAACATCCCGGAGCGCAATGACATCACCTGGGCGCTGAAGGCCGGCGGCCTGTTCAGCAAGGGCGTGCATCCGGCGGCGAAGAAGTTCAACGCCGGCCAGAAGGTGATCTTCTGGGCGACGGTGCTTGGCGGCGCGGCGCTGGGCTTTACGGGCGTGCAGCTGCTCTGGCCCTTCTCCTTTGCCTCGATGGCCGACATGCAGCTCTACCAGCTGATCCACGCCGCGGTGGCGGTGGTGCTGACCGCGGTCATCATCGCGCACATCTACATCGGCTCGGTCGGCATGGAAGGCGCCTTCGACGCCATGGGCACGGGCGACGTCGAACTCCAGTGGGCGCGCGAGCACCATTCGCTGTGGGTTCAGGAGGTCACGGGTGAAACCCCCGGCCGTCATGGGGGTCATCACCACGGCCGCCACCGCGCGCCCGCCGAGTGAGGATCCCATCCATGCGTTCTTTCCTCATCGGCCTGCTGCTGGCCGGGGCGGTCGCCGCTCCGGCCGTCGCCCAGACCTCTCCGGCGGCCAAGCCGGCGGACGAGGTGAAGCGGATCGTCGAGCAGACCTACAACGTGCAGGTTCTGCGCGTGACCGAGGCGGCGCTGGAGGACGGCACCGCCGTCTACAAGGTCGCCGCCATGATGCCGGGGACCGCCGGCAACGCCGCCTTCATGGTCAACACCCTGACCGTCGATGCGGCGACCGGTCTCGCGCTTCCGCCCTTCCGCCACCACGCGGCGGGCTACAGCCTGCCCCAGGGCGGCAGCTACGAGCCGAACCGGACCTCCAACAACCCCGCGGTCGCCCGCGGGCACACATGGCGCTGAAATAGCCGGGCGCTGAGAAAACCGGGCACCAAGAACGTCCGGCGCTGATACCTGTTACCCCTGACCGGCGGCTGAGAGGCCGCCGGTCTTTTCCTTTTCGGGAGGTGGTTCGGGCATGGGGAAAGGGCGTCATCCGGGGAACCCGCCGTGCCACACCCGCCGCCGGCTGCTCGCGCTGGCCGCGGCTGCACCCGTCCTGACCGCTCCCCTGCTGTCCCGAGCCGCCGACCTCATCGGCCATGGCGCCATGGTGAACGCCGTCGCCGTGTCACCCGACGGCGCCCGCGTCCTGACCGGAAGCTGGGACTATTCGGCCATCCTTTGGGACCTCGCCTCCGGTTCCCAACTCGCCTCCTTCCACGAGCACGCCGCCGGCGTGACCGCCGTGGCCTTTCAGCCGGACGGCAAGCGCGCCCTGACCGGCAGCCGGGACGCCGCCATCATCCTCTGGGACCTGGAGAGCGGACGCCCACTGCGCCGTTTCGAAGGCCACACCGGCACCGTCGCCGGTCTGGCGGTGGCGCCGGACGGCCGAAGCTTCGCCTCCGCGGGCTGGGACTTCGCCATCCGGGTCTGGGACCCGGAGAGCAGCGCCGCGCTGCGGGTGCTGGAAGGGCATGGCGCCAACGTGAACGCCGTGGCTTACACCCCGGACGGTGGGCGGCTGGTCTCCGCCGGCTACGACTTCCAGATCCGCGTCTGGGACGCCGCGACTGGGCGGGAGAAAGCCGTTTTGGAAGGGCATGAGGGCAGCGTCAACGGTCTAGCCCTGTCCCCCGACGGGTGGCTGGCCGCCACGGCGTCGAGCGACGAGACGGTGCGGCTGTGGGACCTGGAGGGTGGCACGCTCCTGCGCACGCTCTATGGGCACAGCGGCTTCGTCACCTCCGTCGCCGTCTCGCCCGATGGCAGGACCCTGCTGTCTGGCGGGGGCGGCGATCGGCGCGTCCGGCTGTGGGACGCCGCCACCGGGCGACAGCTCGCTTCCTTCCGCGGCCATGAGAAGCCGGTCCTGGCGGTCGCCTTCACCCCGGACGGGCAGGGCGCCCTGTCCGCCGGCTACGACGCGGTGGTCCGCCATTGGGACCTGATGAGCAAGGCCGACGCCGACCGTCCCTGAGGCCTTGCGGCTGGCATGATTAGCCCTCTCCCCTCCGGGGAGAGGGTGGCCCAGAGGGCCGGTGACGGGGTTGCGCTTGTGCCGAACGTGGCGCCACGCGCAACCCCCTCACCCTGACCCTCTCCCCGGAGGGGAGAGGGGAATTGGAACATGCCTCAGTTCGGCCTCCGACCGTTCTTGACAGGCACTGTTCACCCATGGCCCGTTCGGTACTCCGTCGTCCCAGAATCGAGACCGCCGCCCATGACCAGCCTGTCCCACCCGGTGCAGCGCCGCGCCATCATCGACACCTGCCTCGCCATGAACGGGGCGGGCGTCAACCAGGGCGCCTCGGGCAACCTGTCGGTGCGGGTGGAGGGCGGCTTCCTCATCACGCCGAGCAGCCTGCCCTACGACGAGACGGCGCCCGAGGACATCGTGGAGATGGGTTTCGACGGGACCTATGTGGGACGGCGGCGGCCCTCGTCGGAATGGCGCTTTCACCGCGACATCCTGAAGGCGCGGCCCGACGTGGATGTGGTGCTGCACGCCCATTCGACCTTCGCGACGGCGCTGGCCGTCCATGGCCGGGGCATCCCCAGCTTCCATTACATGGTGGCTCTGGCCGGCGGCGATTCGATCCGCTGCGCGCCCTACGCCACCTTCGGGACGCAAGAGCTGTCCGACCACGCCGTCGTGGCGCTGGAGGGGCGCTTGGCCTGCCTGCTGGCCAACCACGGCATGATCGTGCTGGGAAAATCCTTGAAGGGCGCGCTGGCCCTGGCGGTTGAGGTGGAGACCCTGGCCCGCCAGTATCTCCATGCCCATCTGCTCGGCGAGCCGGTCATCCTGCCGCCCGAGGAGATCGCGCGCGTCGCCGAGAAGATGCGCCGCATGAAGTATGGCCTGCCGCCCGACGAGGGGGCCGGGCCGGAGGACACCGCCCGCCCCCGCGAGGCCTGACGTTAAGAGGCCAGCTGGGCGACGGGGCGCAGGGGGGCGACGGTAACCAGCGGACGCTTGGCAGCCCCGGCGGTGCCGACCTGGAGCGGGCGTTCCTCCGCCGGGGGCTGGTAGTAGGCGGGCAGGGCCACCGTGACGCGGGTGCCCTGACCGGGCTCGCTCGCCACCTCGATGTCGCCGCCGAGCATGGCGGCGTAATGGCCGACCAGGGTCAGGCCGAGCCCGGCACCGCGGCGCTTGGCGCCGCCGCCGCCCTGGACGAAAGGCTGGAACAGCCGGGCGGTCTGGCTGGTGGCGAAGCCGCTGCCGCTGTCGGTCACGGTGAAGCGCAGCCAAGGCTCGCCATCACGCTCGACCCGCTCGGCGGCCAGCCGGACGGCGCCGCCCTGGGTGAACTTGCAAGCGTTGTCGAGCAGGTTCAGAAGCGCCTGCCGGACCTTGCCGAAATCCGAATACATCTGGCCGAGCGCCGCGGCCTCCGCCTGGAGCGTCACCTCGTTGCCGTTGAGGTCGGCGGCGGGCAGCGTGCGCTCCCGCGCCTCGATCAGCAGCCGGTGCACGTCGAAATCCTGAAGCACGACGTCCATGTTGCCGGCCTCGATCCGGGCGTAGTCGAGGATGGCGTCGACCAGCGTCAGCATCTGCTCACCGGTCCACTGGATCTGCTCGATGTCGGTCGCCAGTTCCCCGGCGCCCAGCCGGTGCAGCTCGCCCATCAGCGACTGGCTGGAGGCGACGATCTCGTTGAGCGGGGCGTGAAGCTCCTGCCCGATGTTGACCAGGAAATGGGTCTTCGCCTCGTTGGCGGCGTCGGCGCGCTCCTTGTCGCGCAGCAGCTGGCCGTGCCGGTCGGCGGCCTCCTGGCGCTGGCGCTCCATCTCCGCGGTGTTGTCGCGCAGGACGCGGACGGCGCGGGCCATGGCGGCCACCTCGTCCGCCCCCTCGTCCGGCGGCAGGGCGATGTCGGTCCGTCCGGCGGCGAGCGAGGTCACGGCGGCGGCCATGCCGGCGACCGGACGGGCGACCCGGCGGTTGACGAACCAGACCATCGCCAGACCGGCCAGCGTCACCCCCAGCGCCGCCCACAGGGCGATGCGCACCGTGCGCCAGGACTGGTCGGTCAGACCGCCGCGCAGCTCGGCCGCCACGGCGTCGTTGCGCTGGCGGATTTCCGCCGCGCGGGTGGCGACGACGGCGGCGTTGGGCGTCAGCCGCTCGGCGCGCAGCCCGTCCTCGTCGACCAGGGAGGCCTCGATGCTGTCCAGCACCCCGTCGATGCCGGCCAGCGCCGCCTCCACCTCGTCGATGGTCTGGCGGGTGCCAGGGACCCAGAGGTAGCGGTTCATCTCCGCCAGCTTGGCGCGGGCGTTGCCCAGCTCGGCGCGCATGCGCAGCGAGTCGCGGTCGTCGCGCCGCGCCACGTAACGGCCGAGATGGTCCTGCATCATCAGGATCGCGACAGTCGCGTCGCCGGCCAGCGCCGCGGAATCGACGCCGCCCGCGTCCTTCAGCCGGCCCAGCCCGGCGCGGATCTGGGAAATCTGCGGCTCCAGCACCGACTCGGTCAGCCGGGCGCGCTCGCCGCGCAGGGCGACCAGCGCCTCGAAGCCGCTCCAATAGGCGTCCAGCGCCGCGCGCGCGCCTTCCACCGAGCGGCGGTCGGCGTCGTCCTGCACCATTCCGGCCAGGGCGGTCAGCCGCTCCAGCAGGCCGTCGCGGCGCAGCCCGGCGTCGAGCAGGCTCTGCTGGTCGCCCTCGGCCAGATGGTCGCGGACCGAGACCTCCAGGTCGCGCAGCCCGATGTCCAGGTCGGCGGCGGTCTGGGAGGCGTCGGCGTAGCCGGAGAAGGTGCCGACCTCGCGGCTGACCCCATAGAGCGAGGCCACGCCGATCAGCGCGAGCAGAAAGACCAGAGCCAGGACCACGCCGAAGCCCAGCCCGACGCGCGCGGCGAGCGTCAGATCGTCCAGGCGACGCAGGAAACCGAGCCCCGGAACGGAGCGCGCGAGGCGGGCCGGGGCACCGAGGGGGGAGGGGGCGTCGCCGGACCGGGGCAGGGTTCCGTTCCGCTTCACGCCACGTCCCGTACGCGCTGTCGTTGGTAAGCCACGAGATCCGGCCGAAGGTTGCGGGCGGGAAAAGCCCGACGTTGTCAGAAACCCCTCCGTGTGCACGGACGGGTGGCGCGGATTGTAGCTTGGCGCGGCAACGGCGCAAACAGACAAGTGCGTCGGGTTCAGCCCCCTTTAAACATCCCCGGTACCGCCTCAGATCGTGCCATGGAAGGCGTAGGCTTGCATGCCGATGCTGCCATGCTCGAACCCGGAGTGGAGCCGCTCCGTCCGCACCGCGTTTCCGGCAGCGCCGAAGGCTACGGGCAGGGGCAGGAAATGCTCGTCGGTGGGATGCGCTGCCTTGGCCTGCGGACAGAGCGTCTTCCAGCCGGCCAGCGACGCCTCGTCTCCCGCCGTCAGCACCCCGTCGAGCCAGCCGGCGAAGTCCTCCGCCCAGCCGGCCACGTCGCGCTCGCCGAAGCGGAAGTCGCCGAGATTGTGGACGGCGCCGCCGCTGCCCAGGATCAGAACGCCTTCTTTCCGCAGGGGCGCCAGGGCGCGGCCCAGCGCGATGTGGTCGGCGGCGGTGGCGCCGGGCTGGACGGAGAGCTGGGCGACCGGGATGTCGGCCTCCGGGTACATCAGCATCAGCGGCACCCAGGCGCCGTGGTCGAGTCCCTGGCTGGGGTCCACCGCGGCGCCGGTCAGCGCCCGCACGCGGTCGGCCAGCGCCGGGGCGCCGGGGGCCGCGTAGCGCATCGCGTAAAGGGCGCGGGGGAAGCCGTAGAAGTCGTGGATGGTGTCCGGTCGAGCCGTCCCGCTGATCGCCGGGGTCGGGGTCGTCCAGTGGGCCGACACCGCGATCACCGCGCTCGGGCGGCCCAGCCGCGTGCCCAGACCGGCCAGGAAATGGCGGCCCGGCGAATCCTCGATGATGAGGGTGGGGGCGCCGTGCGAGACGAAGACGCTGGGGAAGGCGGAAGAGGGCAGGGCGGTGGCCGGCTGGATCGTGGTCATGGAATGGGCTCCGGGTTGCCAGACCATTCCACCAAAGAAAAACCCCGGCGCCTAGGCCGGGGTTTTTCGAAAGACCGTTGCCGGTTCCGCAACGATGCGCCGGGATCGGCGATCAGTGCAGGTGCTTCGGCAGCTCGGCGATCGACTGTTCGATCAGCTTGTCCGCCTGGGCCGGCTGGATGCCGGTTTCCAGGATGCGGCGGCTGGCGTCCATGGCGATGTCGACGGTCAGGTTGCGGACCTCGGCCAGCGCCCCGGCTTCCGCCTGGGCGATGCGGTCCATGGCCTGGGCCTCGCGGCGCTTCAGCGACGCTTCGAGATCGGCGCCGGCCTGCGAGCGGAGGCGGTCGGCCTCCTCGCGGGCGTGGGCGATGATGGCCTCGGCCTCCTTCAGCGCGTCGCGCTGACGGCGCTGGTAGTTGGCGAGCAGCGCCTGGGCGTCTTCACGCAGGCGCTGGGCCTCGTCCAGCTCCGCCCGGATCTTCTCGGCGCGGGCGTCGAGAAGGCCGGTGATCGCGCCGGACGCCTTCTTCCACACCAGGGCGGCGAAGATGATGAAGGCGATGGCGACCCACATTTCAGGCGTGTTCATGACCGGCGCTCCTCGATCACGGCGGCGACCGCCGCATCGGCCTGGGCCGCGTCGACGTTCAGCCCGGCCAGACGGCCGGCGACGTCACGGGCGATGTCGGCGGAGATGGAGCGGACATTGGCGATCGCCTGCTCCTTGGCCGCGGCGATGTTCGCCTCGGCGCTGCGCAGACGCTCGGCGTTCTCGGCGTTCAACTGGGCCTGACGGGCGTGGTTGTTCGCGTCGATCTCGGCGGCCACCTGGGCGATCAGGGCCTGGGCTTCGGAACGGGCCCCGGCGAGGGACTGATCGACCTGGGCCATGGCGGCCTCGGCCTCTTCCTTGAGCGAAGCGGCCTTGCTCAGGTCGCGCGAAATGCGCTCCTGGCGCTCCTCCAGAACCTCGGCCACGCGCGGCAGCGCTTTCTTGGACAGGAGGTAGTAGAGGGTGATGAAGGTCAGCGCCAGCCAGAAGATCTGGGTGGGGAAGGTGGCGGGATTGAGCTGCGGCAGGCCGCCGGCGGCGTGCTCGCCGCCATGGGCGGCTTCCGGCGCGTGCTCCGCCGTCGCCGCCAGGACGTTACCGGCAAGCACGGTCAGAGTGGCGAGCGAGGCGCCCGCAGCACCCGACCAGCGGACCAGCCGTCGCTTGGCCAACAGGTTCGGCATGGATCGGTCCCCCTAGGCAAGAATGCGGCGCCGAAACTTCGAGAGCCCGGCGCCGCGTCAGAGCGAAATTGAAAGTTCGCTCGGGCCTTAGGCGAACAGGATCAGGAAGGCGATCAGCAGGGCAAACAGCGCGACGGCTTCCGTCAGCGCGAAGCCCAGAATGCCGATCGGGAAGACCTTCGGCTGGACGGCCGGGTTGCGGGCGATCGAACCGATCAGGGTCGAGAAGATGTTGCCGATACCCAGGCCGACGCCGGCGAGGGCGATAACGGCCAGACCGGCACCGACGTACTTGGCGGCTTCAGCTTCCATGGTACTCATTCCTCTAGGTAAGGGTGAACTGTGGTGGAAAAGGTAACGAGGTGATCCGGGTCGGCGCTGGTGCTCAGTGCAGTTCCAGCGCGTCGCGGATGTACAGGCAGGTCAGGATCGAGAAGACGTAGGCTTGCAGGAACGCGACCAGGAACTCGAAGCCGGTCAGCGCGATGTTGATGGCCAGCGGGACGAGGCCGGCGAGGAAGCCGACGGCACCCAAGCCGCTGATCATCATAACCGTGAAGCCCGCGAACACCTTCAGCATGGTGTGACCGGCCATCATGTTGGCGAACAGTCGGATCGACAGGCTGACGGGGCGCATCAGGTAGGAGATCACCTCGATCGGGATGAGGATCGGGGCGAGCGCCAGCGGCGCGCCGTGCGGCATGAAGAAGCTGAAGAAATGCAGGCCGTGCTTCATCAGGGCCAGGACGGTCACGAACACGAACACCGTCGCCGCCAGCGTGAAGGTCACGATGATGTGGCTGGTGAAGGTGAAGGTGAACGGGATCATGCCGACGAGGTTGCCGAACAGCACGAACATGAAGATCGCGAAGACGAACGGGAAGTACGGGCGGGCGTCGTGCCCGGCGTTGTCCCGAACCATGTTCGCGACGAATTCGTAGAAGATCTCGGCCAGGGACTGCAGGCGGCCCGGAACCAGGGCGCGGCCAGACATGCCGAAGACGAGCAGCGCGTAGATCAACGCGACCGCCACGACCATGAAGAAGGCCGAGTTCGTGAAGGACACGTCATACCCGGCGATCACGATCTGGAGGATCGGGTTGATCTGGAACTGGTGCAGCGGATCCAAGGTCGTCCTCGCTCAGTGTGCGTCGCCGTTGGGGCGCTCGTTGTCATCCTCACGGGCCCGGCGGTAGCCGGGGGCTAATCCGAGCCCGGTGATGGCCCGGTAGACATTCAGAATTCCGGCCGCCGCGCCGAGGAAGAACATGACGATCAATCCCCAGGGCGCCGTTCCGAGCCAGCGGTCGAGCAGAAGCCCGCCACCGACGCCAACGATCATGGCAGCGACCAGCTCGGTCCCGATTCGAAAGGCGATGCCGAGAGGACTCTGCGGCAGCCGGTGATATTTCCCCGGACCGCTCTGCGATTCCTTCCCTTCACGCGCCTTCTTCAGTCGGGCGTCAAGCTCTGCCAGAGACGGCGGGGGCTTTTCGTCGCTCATGTCGCTTCGTTGTCCCCGTTGTCTCGCAGCCACGCGAAAGCGGCGAGACCATACGGACAGGGCACAACCCTGTCAAGTCGCAAAACCCTTAATACAAGTGCTTGAAAACCCAACAAAACCGCGCCGAAACCTTGGTATTACCGGGTCAAGGGGCGCGGCTCCGCTCATGTTTTCCGTCAGCCGGCAATGCGGGTGCCCAGATCCTGGGCCACGCGGTCGGCGGTGGTGCCCGCCGGATAGACCCCGAGGAAGCGCCCGTCGGGGCCCATCAGGTAAAGGAAACTGGAGTGATCCATCAAGTAATCCTCCGGTTTTCCGCCTTCCTGCGGCGCCTTGGCGTAATAGACCCGGTAGGCCTTGGCCGCCGCCTTGACCTGCTCCGGCGTGCCGGTCAGCCCGACCAGATTGGGGTGGAACAGCCCGACATAGTCCTTCAGATGCGCCACCGTGTCGCGCTCCGGGTCGACGGAGATGAACATCGGCTGCACCTTCTCCGCCTGCACGCCCAGCAGATCCATGGCGCGGGCCATCGTGCCCAGCTCCGTCGGGCAGACGTCGGGACAATAGGTGTAGCCGAAATAGATCAGCAGATACTTGCCGCGATAGTCGGCGTCGGTGACCGTCTTCCCGTCCTGGTCGGTCAGGGTGAAGGGACCGCCGATGGGCACGCTGCTCTGCACCGTGCTGGAGGCGTTGTCGACCTGCCACCAAGCGATGCCGGCGGCGATCACGAGCCCCACGACGGAGGCGGCGGCGATGCGGATGAGTCGGGCTTTCATGACCGACTGGAATGGGGCGGCGCACGGTCCAGGTCAAGAGGACAATCTGCCCAGGGCGGGGCGTCGCGCGCTCACCAGAGGCGCCGGGTGGCCCAGCGCAGGGCCAGCGCCGCCGGGACCGTCACCAGCGCGATCAGGAAGATCGTGGTGCCGGTCAGGGTGCCGGTCGTTGCGTAGATCGCAACGGCGGCGAGACCTCCCGGAATGCCGAAGAGCAGCCAGGTCAGGCGGGGCTTGCAGGTTATGAAGCCGACGAGAGCCCAGGCTATCAGCCGTACCAGCACATGGATCACCCAGTCCATCTGAGACCCTGCTCCGTTTCCGGCTCCTCACGCGGCCTTGCGCGCCGGCTCTCCCGAATGGGCCAGATGGTTGCCGATGCGCTTGTCGAAGCGCTGGATGTGGCCGGTCAGCCAATCGCGGAACAGCGCCAGCAGATCGTCGCCGACCCGCGCCTCCCCGGCTGCGAAGCGCTGCTTCAACTCGGCCACGCGCTTGCGCAGGGCGTCGTGCTGCGCCTTGTGCTGGACGAAGTCGGGATAGCCCGACCGCTGCATCACCCGCTCCTCCTCCTCGAAATGCAGGACGGTGTAGGCGACGAGCTGGTCGATGGCCGACCCGATGGCCTGCGGCACTTCGCCGCCCCGGATGCGCCGGGCCGCCCGGTTGATCAGCGCCACCAGGATCATGTGGTCGTTGTCGATGTCCTCCTGCCCGACGGCCAGAGTGTCGTTCCAGGGCATGAAGACCTCTTCGCCGGCGGGGGCGAAGAGGGTGGCCAGCTCCGCGCTGTTGATCGCCTCCACATTGACCAGGAAGGCGTCCACCAGGGCGCGCAGGGCGCCGGCCTGCTGCGCGAGGCTTTCGGCGGCGTCGAGCAGGCTGTTGGCGGCCTTCTCCGTCTCCAGGGCCGAGGCCGAAACCTCGTCGATGCTGGTGGAGACCTGCCGCGTGCCTTGCGCCGCCTCCCCCGCGCTGCGGGCGATCTCGCCGGTCGCCGCACCCTGCTGCTGGACCGCAGCGGCGATGGAGGTCCCGATCTCGTCGCTGCGGGCGATGATCCCGGCGATCTCGCGGATGGCGGTGACGGCGCCGTGGGACGCCTGCTGGACCTCGCTGATCTGGGCGGCGATCTCCTCCGTCGCCTTGGCGGTCTGGCCGGCGAGGTTCTTCACCTCGCCCGCCACCACGGCGAAGCCCTTGCCCATCTCGCCGGCCCGCGCCGCCTCGATGGTGGCGTTGAGCGCCAGCAGGTTGGTCTGGCTGGCGATGCTGGTGATGAGGTCGGCGACCTCGTTGATCTTCTGCGCGGCGTGGCCCAGCCCGTCGATGCGGTCGCTGGCCTGGCGGGAGGCGGTCACCGCCTCCATCGAGATGTGCGAGGAGGTGGCGACCTGGCTGCCGATCTCCGCGATGGCGCTGCTCAGCTCCTCGGCGGCGGCGGCGACGGTCTGCACGTTCACCGACGCCTGCTGCGACGCCCCGGCGACCGAGGCCGCTTCGCGCATGTTGCGGTCGGCGGTGTCGGACAGGGAGCGCGCCGTGTTCTCCAGCGCCTGCACCGCCTGCCCGACCGTGCCAACCATGGCGCTGACCGTGGTGTCGAACCGCTCGGTCAGCCGCTCAAGGGCGCGGGCGCGCTGTCCGGTCACGCGGTGCTCCACCTGCTGGCGCTCCCAATGGCGCTGCAGGTCGATCTGGTTCTTGCGGAAGATTTCCAGGGTGCGGGCCATGACGCCGATCTCGTCGCCGCGCTGCGTGCCGGACACCGTCACCGCCGTGTCGCCGCCGGCCAACGTCTGCATCACCTCGGTCATGGCGTGCAGCGGACCGACGATGGCCCGGCTGACCAGCAGGGCGATGCCCGTCGCCACCAGGGCGATCAGCAGCCCCAGCCCGCCGAGGAACAGGGCGGCCTCGCGGAAGGCGGCGGCCACGTCGTCCACATAGATGCCCGACCCGATCAGCCAGCCCCAGGGCTCGAACCCGCGCACGTAGGAGATCTTCGGCACCGGTTCCGCCTGGCCCGGCTTCGGCCACAGGTAATCGACGAAGCCGCCCTCCGCCGCGACGCCGACGCGGGTCATCTCGACGAACAGCAGCTTGCCGTTCGGATCGGCGGTGCGCGACTGGTCCTGCCCGTCCATCTCCGGGCGGATGGGGTGCATGATCATGCGCTGCGCGCGGTCGATGACGAAGAAATACTCCGAACCGGCGTAGCGCAGCCGGCGCAGCGCGTCCTTGGCCGCCGCCTGGGCGGCGTCGCGGGTCAGCGCGCCCTTGCGCTCCATCTCCTCGTAGTGGGCGACGAGGCTGTGCGCGACCTCCACCACGCTGCGGGTCTTGTCCTGGCGGTCCTTCATCATCTCGGCGCGCAGGCCGAACAGGCTGACGGCGGCGATCAGGGCGAGGCCGACGGCCGCGACGCCCAGGATGACGGAGATCTTACCCTTGATGCTGATGCGCTCGAACACCTGACGTTCCTCCGGAATCTTCCTTATGTCCGGCACACCGGCGCCGGTTCCGGGCGGTGCGACGACCGCCCGGAAATTCTGCTAAATTTTTTGTTACTTTTGCTCCGCACGCCGGATCGTCGTCAAGGCGGATCAACCCAGGGTGAGAAAACGTCGCGGGCCGCCGTCCAGAAGTTTGAAAGAGAAAGATTGCGGCGCCGGGAAAAAGAAAAGGGAGGCCCGAAGGCCTCCCGCAGTTGCGAATTGGAAAGGGTGGTTGCGCGTCGATGCCCTTCGTTTGCCGATGGCGTCAGAGCACGGTCAGCATGCTGGCGACCAGGGGGTGGCGAACGATGTCGGTGTCGCTCAGCCGGACGACGGAAATGCCCTCCACCGCCTCCAGCCGGCGCGCGATGTCGGCCAGACCCGACAGGTTGTCCAGCAGGTCCGTCTGGTCGGGGTCGCCGGTCAGGACCATGGTGGAGTGCCAGCCCAGGCGGGTCAGCAGCATCTTGATTTGGGCGTAGGTGCAGTTCTGCGCCTCGTCGATCACCACGAAGGCGTTGTTCAGGGTGCGCCCGCGCATGAAGCCGACCGGCGCGATCTCGATGGTGCCGTCGGCCATCAGGGCGCGCAGGCGCTTGGCGCCCAGCCGCTCGCTCAGCGCGTCGTAGAGCGGGCGCAGGAAGGGGGCCATCTTCTCGTGCATGTCGCCTGGCAGATAGCCGATGCTCTCGCCCGCCTCGATGGCCGGGCGGGACAGCACGATGCGGTCGACCTTGCCCTCCTCCAGCGCCTCCACCGCGGAGGAGATCGCCAGATAGGTCTTGCCGGTGCCGGCGGGGCCGAGCGCCACAACGAGGTTATGGTCCTTGATCGCCTCCATCAGCCTCTTCTGGTTGGGGCTCTGGGGCTTGACCTTGCGGAGATAGCTCTGGTCGCGGCGGTCGTCGCCGCCCACGGGATCCCAGCCGGTGGCGGGGAACAGTGGGTGGACCGTCGACTCGGACGCTGAAACGGCGCTGCCTTTGGTCTGGCGTTTGGCCATATCGCTCTCCTAACGTCACGTTGGTGGGCGGCGGCTCCGGGCACAAAAAAACCTCCCGCAAGGGGGAGGTCGTCGATGCTGCTGTGCAGCAGGATGGCCGGAGTCTGGCTTGCCGGTGCGAGGCGTGCGTCCCGTCGGCTGCGCCCGTCATGGGGTGCCGGCGACATTCGGACGCTCGGGAACGAAGCAGGGTGCAAGCGGAACCTCTTCGTCGGAATAGGAACCTCACATCACAAACATAGGGCGCGCGGCGGCGAAGGTCAGGCGGAATTGCGGGCATCGCAAAAGATTCACACAAGATGTTGTGGATGAGTCGCAGGTGGGAGCGCAGCGGCGACGGACTACCGCCAGAGGCGGAGGGAACCCGCCGCCACCGCGACAAGGGGATGTGCCGAGAGCGCGCGAACCATCTCTGCGGGTGTGGCGACGAGGGAAAGATGCCGCAGCGCGAAAAGGGCATATCCCTGCAAAACCCTTTGCCCGGCGAATCCAGTTCCATTACCATACTTTGTAGTGAGACCTTCCGCTGACGCAACACATGGACCTCAAGCCCGGACGGGGACCCCCTGTTCCGGCCCATGGCGCGTGTGTCCGGTGGTTGTCACTCCATTGGCGCCGGGAAAGGCTTGAACGGATGGGGTCCGCGCCGCTAGAACCCGGGTGGTTGACCCTTCCGCCCTGGTGCCTGGCCGATGGCCCCAGACATGCGGACGACACGGATTCGGCAGGAACACAAGCAGGATGGCAGCGGTGAGCAGCGCCAGGCAGGGTGCCGATCGGGACGGTCCGTTCCAGTTGCGGGGCAATTCCTTCACCATGATGGTGCTGAAGGTGAATGATCCGGCGTCGCCGGACTTCTTCACCCAGCTCGCCGTCAAGGTGCGGCAGGCGCCCAATTTCTTCCGCAACGCCCCCGTCGTCCTCGATTTCGAGGAGCTGACGGAAGACACCCCGCGCTTCGACATCGCCGCCCTGGTGACCAACCTGCGCGCGCTGTACCTGCTGCCGGTCGGCTTCCGGGGCGGGCCGCGCGCGGTCCATGAGGGAGCGCTCGCCGCCGGGCTGACCCCGATGCCCGCCGGCCGCGCCGCCAAGCTGGAGTCCGCCGCCCCCCCTGCCGACCCGCAGGCCGGCGCCGCCCCGATTCCCGCCCCGCCGCCCGAGCCGCTCTACCGCCCGGCGCTGCTGGTGACCGAGCCGGTGCGCTCCGGCCAGCAGATCTACGCCGAGAAGACGGATCTGGTCATCACCGCCCCGGTCTCCCCCGGCGCGGAGGTGGTGGCCGACGGCAACATCCATGTCTACGGCGCGCTGCGCGGCCGGGCGCTGGCCGGCGTGTCCGGCGACACCAACGCGCGCATCTTCTGCCACAGCCTGGAGGCCGAGGTCGTCTCGGTGGCCGGGCTGTACCGCGTCAGCGAGGATTTCGGGAACGACGTGCTGAAGAAGCCGGTGCAGATCTTCCTGCGCGACGGCTATCTTCACATGGAGCCCCAATGATGACGCTTTTGAGCGCTTTCTGTCGAACGGCCCTCTGTGCGAGGACGGTGTCACGCAAAGCGTGCCCGGCACAGGCCCCGATCTGCGTAACCCGGTAACCGGACCTTGGCGGCAACATTTAGGAACGTGGGAGAAGCTCCGTTGGGCAAGATCATCGTCATGACTTCCGGCAAGGGCGGCGTCGGCAAGACGACCTCCTCCGCCGCTTTCGCGACCGGACTCGCCTTGCGCGGCTTCAAGACGGTCGTCATCGATTTCGACGTCGGGCTGCGCAACCTCGACCTCATCATGGGCTGCGAGCGGCGCGTGGTGTTCGACTTCATCAACGTCATCAACGGCGAAGCGAAGCTGAGCCAGGCGCTGATCAAGGACAAGCGCATCGACAACCTGTCGATCCTGCCGACCTCGCAGACCCGCGACAAGGACGCGCTGACCCGCGAAGGCGTGGAGAAGGTTCTGAACGAACTCTCCAAGGACTTCGACTACATCGTCTGCGACAGCCCGGCGGGCATCGAGCGGGGCGCGCTGATGGCGCTGTACTTCGCCGACCACGCGGTGATCGTGACCAACCCGGAAGTCTCCTCGGTCCGCGACAGCGACCGCATCCTCGGCGTGCTGGCCTCGCGCTCGCGCCGGGCGGAGCAGGGGCTGGAGCCGGTGACCCAGCAGCTCCTCCTCACCCGCTACGATCCGGAGCGGGTGGAGCGCGGCGAGATGCTGAAGGTCGACGACGTTCTGGAGATCCTGGCGATCCAGCTGCTCGGCGTGATCCCGGAGAGCCAGGCCGTGCTGCGCGCCTCCAACGTCGGCATGCCGGTCATCCTCGACGAGGCGTCCAACGCCGGCCAGGCCTATCTGGACGCGGTCTCCCGCTTCCTGGGCGAAGACGTCGAGCACCGCTTCGTCACGCCGCAGAAGAAGGGTCTGTTCAGCCGCCTCCTCCGGAGGTCCGCATGAGCATTTTCAGCTTCTTCCGCTCCGCCCCCCGCGCGTCGGCGGTCCAGGCCAAGGAACGCCTCCAGATCGTCATGGCGCACGAGCGCGCCGGGCGGACCGGCCCGGACTATCTGCCGATGCTCCAGCAGGAGCTGCTGGCGGTCATCGCCAAGTACATCGACATCGACCAGAACAAGGTCGAGGTGAAGCTGGACCGCGGCGGCGACTGCTCGACGCTGGAGCTGAACATCGAGCTGCCGGCCCGCGAGGCGGCCGCCAAGGCTCTGAAGGAAAGCGCCAAGCTGGCGGTGGCCGGCAACCGTCCGGCGGCCAAGGACGGCGACGAGTCCGATGCGGTCAAGATGGCCGCGGGCGGCGCCCTGACCAACGGCGGCGTCAAGAAGCGTCGCTGAGCGTCCTTGCGCTCCGTGAACCGATCCCGCCGCAGCCGGCCCGCTGCGGCGGGATTTTTCATGCCCTTCGGGACGCTTCCCGCGCGGTCATAGGCCGCAGTTCCCTGGCGGGCTGGACTTCCGTGCGGGTTTACCTCCGCCGTTCGAAGAGGTATCAACGGATTAGAGCCCGTCAGGGACCGGCCTTCGCGGGCCAAACCCTCCCCGGGCCGTGTCGCGGCAGTGAGGGAGTGGCGGCCGATGTTCTTCGAATGCTCGCGGCTGATCGACGGCAACCAGCCGCGCCTGTCCAACGGCATCACCGTGACCGACGTCGACGGTGACGGGGCATTCGAACTGGTGGTCACGGGCTACGCCACCAACAACCTCATCCTCAAATGGGACGGCTCCCGGCTGGTGGACATCGCCGGGCCGCTGCTGGCCGACGCCTCGGGCTGCGCGGTGGCCATCGCCGCCGCCGATGTGGACGGCGACGGGCGGGAGGAGCTGTATGTCCTGAACTCCGACCGGGCGAGCGGGCCGAAGGAGATGGGCGACCGGCTGTTCGCCTGCTTCGGCAAGCACTGGCTCGACCTGCTGGCCCAGCCGGAGAACGCCGGCATGGCGAACCGCGTCGCCGGACGGTCGGTGATCGCCATGGACCGGCATGGCCATGGCCGCTACGGATTCGTCGTGGCGGCGGACGGCGGCCCCTTCCGCCTGTTCGAGCTGAGCCGGCGCGGGCGGCTGGAGGACGCGGCGGAGGACGCGGGCATCGACCTGATCGGCGCCGGGCGCGGGCTTCTCGCCCTGCCGTTCCTGTCCGATCGCGTCGACCTGTTCGCCTGCAACGAGGGTGGCCCGAACTTCCTGTTCCGCAACCTCGGCGACGGCACCTACGAGGAAATCGCCGAGGAGCGGGGGGTCGCCGATTCGCGATTCGCCGGGCGGGCGGTGACCGCGGTGGACGGGCCGGGCTATGGCGGGTTCGGGCTGCTGGTCGGCGCCTGGGAGGGGCCGCAGCGCCTGTTCGTCCAGCGCTCCGGCGGCGGCTTCGTGGACGAGGCCGATCCCGAGATGTCCTTTCCGGGTCGGGTGTCCAGCGTGATCGCCGCCGATTTCGACAACGACGGCTACGAGGAGCTGTTCTTCAACCTGCACGGCGAACCCAACCGCCTGTTTGGCTGGCGCGACGACCGCTGGCAGGCCATCGAAATCGGCGACGCACTGGAGCCCAAGGGGCTGGGGACCGGGGCGGCGGTGGCCGACATCGACGGCGACGGACGGCTGGAACTGCTGATCGCCCATGGCAATGGGGTGGGCACCGGGCACGGTGGGGGGCATGGCGGCGGATCGCCGCAGCCCCTGTCGCTCTACCGCACGGCGGCGAACCACAACGGGTGGCTGCGCGTGCTGCCGCTGACCCCCTACGGCGCGCCGGCCCGCGGCGCTGTGGTCGCCTGTACGGCCAACGGGCGTCGGCAGGTGCGGTCCGTCTGCGCCGGGTCGGGCTATCTCTGCCAGATGGAGCCGGTGGCCCATTTCGGGCTGGGCAGCGCCCGCGGGGTGGAGCGGCTGGAGGTGCGCTGGCCGGACGGCATGACGGCCATCGTCGAGAACCCGCCCATCGGCCGGCTGCTGACCGTTCCCTATCCGCCGGAATGAGGCCGCCGGAGTGAGACGCGGCACAATGTTGCGTCCGGTCAACGGTTGAGCGATGTCGCAGGTTGAGCGATGTCGGGCGGACGGTTGAGCTGAATCATATTTCTGTCCGGCAACAAATTTAATCTTTTGTATAACCTGCATGGTCTTTATTTTGCGGCGTCCGCCAGTGCCCGACGGGAACGCGCGGATGGGGAGATGTACGCCCTGTAACCGACCGCGAACCAATAAGGGGGCGCCGGGCTCTCGGCCCGCGACCGCAGGCACATGGCACACAGCGACGTTCTCAGTCCCGGCCCCCGCGACCGGACGCTGACCGGGGTCGAGCGGTTTTTCGACGCCGACGAGGTCATCGTTTCCAAGACCGACCTGAAGGGCCGGATCACCTACGCCAACCGCGTGTTCCAGCGCGTCGCCGGCTACAGCGAGGCGGAACTGATGGGCGCTCCGCACTCCATCGTCCGCCATCCGGACATGCCGCGCTGCGTGTTCAAGCTGCTGTGGGACACGCTGGGGGCGGGGCAGGAGATCTTCGCCTACGTCGTCAACCGGGCGCGCAACGGCGACCATTACTGGGTCTTCGCCCACGTCACCCCCAGCTACGACGTCAACGGTCGGCTCGTCGGCTACCACTCGTCGCGCCGGGTCCCGGACCGCAGCGCCATCGACAAGGTGGTGCCGCTCTACCGCACGCTTCTGGACATCGAAAACCGCCACGAAGACCGCAAGCAGGGCATGAACGAGGCTTTCGCCACCGTTGTCGGGCTGCTGACGGAGAAGGGGATCGGGTATGACGAATTCGTCTTCTCTCTCTAAGGCGTTCGGGCTGGGGGCGGTCGCCGCGCTGCTCGTCGCAGCGCTGTTGGTGACCGACGCGCTGGACGTCGGCGGCGCGCCGCTGCGCATCGGGATCGGCGCTGCCGCGCTGGCCGCGCTGGTCGGCGTCATGCTGTGCATGGTGCGCGCCCGCGCCGCGGTGGGGCAGGCGGTGGCCGTCTGTCAGGCGGTGTCGCGCGGCGACTTCGAGGCGCGGGTCGTCAACGTGCGG
This sequence comes from Azospirillum argentinense, assembly GCF_000632475.1. NCBI lineage: Bacteria > Pseudomonadati > Pseudomonadota > Alphaproteobacteria > Rhodospirillales > Azospirillaceae > Azospirillum > Azospirillum argentinense. The sequence continues at coordinate 2,100,517 of NZ_CP007793.1, read as the reverse complement.
GAGAAGGGCGACCTGGGCGAGCTGATGCACGCCCTGAACGACTCGATCGACCGCACCGACGCCTTCATCCGCGAGGCCACCGCCTCGATGAGCTACGTGTCGGCCAACAAGTATTTTCGGCGGATCGTGCTGAAGGGGATGCAGGGCAACTTCCTGCACGCGTCACGCACCATCAACACCGCCACCGACGCCATCGCCGCCAAGGTGAAGGGCTTCGCCGGGGTGACCGACCGCTTCGAGACTCAGATCCGCGCGGTGTGCGAACAGGTGTCCGGCACCGCCCATCAGCTGGAGATGTCGGCCCGCACCATGGAGACCGACGCCCAGACCGCCACCGGCAAGGCCTCCTCGGTGGCCGCCGCCGCGTCGCAGACCGGCTCCTCGGTCGGCAGCGTCGCCGTCGCGACGGAGGAGCTGTCGGCGTCGATCCGCGAGATCGCCCGGCAGGTGGAGGAGGTCGCCAAGGTCGCCGCCAACGCGGCGGGCGAGGCCGAGCGCTCCAACGCCCTGATCGCCGAGCTGTCGGGCGCCGCCAAGACGGTGGGCGAGGTGGTCACCCTGATCAACGACATCGCCAGCCAGACCAATCTGCTGGCGCTCAACGCCACCATCGAGGCCGCCCGCGCCGGCGAGGCGGGCAAGGGCTTCGCCGTGGTGGCGCAGGAGGTCAAGCGGCTGGCCGACCAGACCGCCAAGGCCACCGGCGACATCGCCGGGCAGATCGCCGGCATCCAGTCCTCCACCGACGTGGCGGTCGCTTCCATCGTCGGCATCGGCCACACCATCCAGGACATCAACCAGATCGCCGGCGGCATCGCCGCGGGCATCGGGCAGCAGGGCTCGGCGATCCGCTCGATCGTCAGCAACATGGATCAGGCCGCCGCCGGTACCCGCGCCGTCACCGAGGACATCCAGGACGTCACCACCGCCGCCGAACGCACCAGCGGCACCGCCCACGAGGTCTTTGCGGCGTCGGAGCGGATGAGCGTCCAGGCCGACCGCCTGACCCGCGAGGTGCAGCTTTTCCTCGACGAGATGCACAAGGTCGCCTGACGCTTTTTTGTGCATTTCAGCCATTTTTGTCTGAAAAATCGCACTTGCTCATTAGACGGGCATTGATTAGACGCCCGGCATTTGCTTGTATGCTAAGCAGTGTCGGAGCGGCGGGCAGGGGTCCTGCGACCTTTTGCCTCATTTTTTAGGAGAAACCGTTGCTTTTGTTGCGGCGCACGCGGTGTGCGGGGTGCGGTGCGGCAAGGCCGGTGCCGTGTGTGATTGTTCGGACTCCAATATGACGCCGAATTCATCACAATTTCGAAACTGACATCTCAGAAACGTTGAGGCTGAACCCGGGGCGCCGCCCGAAAATGCAGGCGTTCCGCGGCTTTGCGCGTCCGGAGGGTTCCGGGCGGGCGTTTGGCACAGCGTTTGATGGTTAGACGTCTAAAAAGATATCCCACCCAAACTCACAGAGGTGCTCGGGATGAGTGTGGCCGGAAACGAACTGTTCGAGCTTTCCCGGGGCGTCCTCGATGTCGCCTCCCGGAAGGTGTCTTTGATCGAAGACATCACCCGCCGCACCAAGATGCTGGCGATGAACGCCCTGATCGAAGCGTCGCGGGCCGGCGACGCCGGGCGGGGCTTCGCGGTGGTCGCGAACGAAGTCTCCGAGATTTCCAAGCAGGTGAACACCATCACCAAGGAGCTGCGGTCGGAGATCGTCTCCCGCGTCGATCACCTGACGACCACGGGCAGCGCCATGGTGCAGGAGATGCACGGGCGGCGTCTGGCCGACCTGTCGCTGAACATGATCGAGATCATCGACCGGAACCTGTACGAGCGGTCCTGCGACGTGCGCTGGTGGGCGACCGACAGCGCCGTGGTGGACTGCGCCGCCGACCCGACGGAGGTGAACCGCGAGCACGCTTCGCACCGGCTGAGCGTCATCCTGGAGTCCTACACCGTCTATCTCGACCTGTGGATCGCCGACCTGAAGGGGGAGGTGATCGCCACCGGCCGTCCCGGCCGCTACCCCGGCGCCCAGGGCGCCCGCGTGGGGGACGAGGGGTGGTTCCGCCAAGCGCTGGCCACGCGCAACGGCGGCGAGTTCACGGTGGGCGACGTGGCGCGCAACGGCCGCCTGGAGGACCGCGTGGTCGCCACCTACGCCACCGCGATCCGGCGCGGCGGCGAGGCGGACGGCGATCCCATCGGCGTGCTGGGCATCTTCTTCGACTGGGAGCCGCAGGCCGCCGCCGTCGTCCAGGGCGTGCGGCTGGAGGATGAGGAGCGCGCCCGTTCGCGCTGCCTTCTGCTCGACGCAAGGCACCGGGTGATCGCCTCGTCCGACGGGCGCGGCATCCTCAGCGAGACCGTCCAGCTCCGCCGCAGCGGCGAGAGCATGGGCCATTACGCCGACGGGTCCGGACGCACCTACGGCTACGCGCTGACGCCGGGTTACGAGACCTACAAGGGGCTGGGCTGGTACGGGGTGATCGTGCAGGACCCGGACCCGCGCCAGCAGCAGGCGCCTGCAACCGCTGGTATGGGTGGGCGAATGGGAATGAACGGCGCCGGGCTTCACGGGTAAGGCTGGCATTCGCACCCTGCTCTGGTCATCGCGGCGGGTTTGCTTACACTTCGGGTCCGCCGCGTTGCTGGAGAGTTTCATGTCGTCCACCGCCCGCCGTCTTTACGTCCGCCGCGATACCTTCCCCATCGCGGGGACCTTCCGCATATCGCGCGGCGCCAAGACCGAGGCCGAGGTCGTGGTCGCCGAGGTGGTCGAATCCTGCAAGCGGGGCCGTGGGGAGTGCGTGCCCTACGCCCGCTACGGGGAGTCGCTGGACGAGACGGTCAAGACGCTGGAGTCCCTGGCCGGGGCGGTGGCGGACGGGCTGGACCGCGAGCGGCTGTGCACCCTCCTGCCGCCGGGGGCCGCGCGCAACGCGCTGGACTGCGCGCTGTGGGACCTGGAGGCCAAACAGGCGGGCAAACCGGCTTGGCGGCTCGCCGGCTTGCCCGACGCGCCGAAGAAGCTGACCACCTGCTACACGCTGAGCGTGGACGAACCCGCGGCGATGGCCGCCTCCGCCAAGGCGCGGGCGGCGGACCATCCGCTGCTGAAGATGAAGCTGACCGGGGAGGGCGACCTCGACCGCGTGCGCGCGGTGCGCGAGGCCGCCCCGACCACCCGCCTGATCGTCGACGCCAACGAGGCCTGGACGCTGGAGATGCTTCGCCGCTTCGCCCCGGTGCTCGCCGATCTCGGGGTGGAACTGATCGAGCAGCCGCTGCCCGCCGGCGAGGACGAGGCGCTGCGCGGCATCGACTGTCCGGTGGCGCTGGGCGCCGACGAATCCTGCCATGGGCTGGACTCGCTCGACCGGCTGAAGGGCATCTACCGGGTTGTGAACATCAAGCTGGACAAGACCGGTGGCCTGACCGAGGCGCTGCTGCTGAAACAGGCGGCGCAGGAGTCCGGCTTCGACATCATGGTCGGCTGCATGGTCGCCACCTCGCTGGCCATGGCGCCGGCCGTCCTGCTGGCCCAGGGCGCGCGCTACGTCGACCTCGACGGGCCGCTGCTGCTGGCCGAGGACCGCACGCCGGCCCTTCATTACGACGGCGGCACGCTGTTCCCGCCCGCCCCCGAACTCTGGGGATGAGCGTCCCGGCCGGCAACCTGCTGGCAGGCCTGCCGTCCGGGAGCTTGCCGGACGAGATTTTTACGACATTGACGGACACGGCGTCGTTGTCCGGGACGGTGCGGATCGAACGCATCTTGTCCACCGGTCAGGCATCGCCGGACGGCTTCTGGTACGATCAGGACTGGGACGAGTTCGTGCTCGTCGTCCTGGGCGGCGCCCGCTTGCAGATCGAGGGTGAGGCGGAACGCGCGCTCGGCCCCGGCGACTGGATGATGATCCCCGCCCGGCGGCGGCACCGCGTCGCCTGGACCGATCCCGCCGCCCCGACCGTCTGGCTGGCGGTCCACATCGGCGCACAAAAACCGCCGCAAAAAATCCGGCAGGGGGAAACCGCATGACCATCGACATCGCGCGCGCCCGCGCGGAGACGCCGGGGACCCGGCACGTCGTCCACTTCAACAACGCCGGGGCCGCCCTGCCGCCGCAGCCGGTGCTGGACGCCGTGACCGCGCATCTGGCGCTGGAGGCCACCATCGGCGGCTACGAGGCGGCCGAGCACGCCAACGGCCGGCTGGAGGGCGTCTACGGCTCCGTGGCCCGCCTGCTCGCCTGCTCGCGGGAGGAGGTGGCCCTGGCGGAGAACGCGACGGTGGGCTGGGGCATGGCTTTCAACGCGCTGGCCGCCCTGCCGGGGGAGGGCTTCCGGCCCGGCGACCGCATCCTGACGGCGCGCGCCGAATACGCCGCCAACCTGATCCCCTTCCTGCAAGCCTCCCGGCGCACCGGCGTGGCGGTCGAGGTGATCCCCAGCGACGAGACCGGCCAGACCTCCGTCGCGGCGTTGGAGGCGATGATCGGGGAGCCGGGGAAGGGCCCGGTCAAGCTGATCGCCATCACCCACATCCCGACCAACGGCGGCTTGGTCAACCCGGCGGCCGCCATCGGGCGGGTGGCCCGGCGGCACGGCATCCCCTATCTGCTCGACGCCTGCCAGACGGTGGGTCAGATGCCGGTGGACGTCGAGGAACTGGGCTGCGACTTCCTGTCGGCGACCGGGCGCAAGTTCCTGCGCGCGCCGCGGGGCACCGGCTTCCTCTATGTCCGCAAGGATTGGCTCGACCGCATCGAGCCGTACACGCTCGACCACAGCGGCGGCGCGCTGGTAGGGCCGGACCGCTACACCATGCGCCCCGACGCCCGCCGCTTCGAATTGTGGGAGAGCAACACCGCCGTCCGGCTTGGGCTGGGCGTGGCGGTGGATTACGCGCTGTCCTGGGGGCTGGAGGCGATCCGCGACCGCGCCTTCGCGTTGGCCGACAGGCTGCGGCACGGTCTGGGCGGGCTTCCCGGCGTGACGGTGCGCGATCTCGGGGCGGAGCGCTGCGCCATCGTCACCTTCACGGTGGACGGCCATGACCCGCGCGGCATCAAGGCCGCTCTGCGCGGCCAGGGGATCAACCTCTCGGTGTCCTCCGCGCCCTCGACCCCCTTCGACATGGACGCCCGCGGCCTGACCGAGGTCGTCCGCGCCTCCCCCCACTACTACAACGACGAGGCGGAGGTGGAGCGGCTGCTGGCGGCGGTGAAAGCGCTGTAGGCGCTACAGCACCGACTCCACGACGTCGGCCACGCCGTCCGCGTAGCGGTCCCAGGTCAGCCCGGCCAGGAAGGCGGCGCCCGCCCGCCCGATGGCCGCGGCGCGGGCGCGGTCGGCCCACAGGCCTTCGAGCGCCGCGACGATCTCCTCCACATCGCTCTCGCCCCAGCCGTCGGTGCCGAAATCGGTCTGGATGGCGCGTTGCCGGGTCAGGGGGAGGCAGCGATCCGCCCCGATCAGGTCGAGATGCCCGGTGTTGGCCGACAGGATGGCGGGCACGCCGCAGGCCATGCATTCCATGGCGACGAGGTTGGTCCCGCCCTCGCCGCGGTTGGGGAACAGGCCGACATCGACCTCGCGCAGGATGCGGGCCATGTCGGCGTTGGGCACGGGCCCGAGGTCCATCACCTGATCGGCGCGCAAGCCGTTGGCGGCGGCCCAGCCGGCTCCGTCGAACTGCCCGTTCTCGTGGAAGCGCACCGGCGCCACCGCGGGGTTGGCCTCCAGCGAGCGGGCGCTCTCCGGCCAGGGATTGTGCCACGCTGTCAGCAGCAGCGCCTCGGGATGGCGTTCGGCGAAGGCGCGGAAACCGAGCAGGGCGAGGTCCTGCCCCTTGCGGAACTCCGGCTTGCCGCCGGAGAAGACGACGAAGCGGTCCTTGAACCAGCCGACTTTCGGCGCCGGATGGAAATGGGTGGGATCGACGCCTTGCAGGACCGTGCGCACCCGCCCGATCCCGGCCCCGGTCAGCACCCGCTCGACGAAGCTGGACCCGGCGACGATGGCCGCGCATTGCTCCGCCCGCGCCCGGCCCTCCGCGTCGATGGCGGTGTCCTCCAGATAGCAGACGCCGACGGTGGGCTGGCCTTTCAGCGTCACGCCCTCCACCGACCGGCTGCCGACGAGGTTGTTGCCGAGCCCGCGCAGCACCGGCACCGACACCCCGACCTCCTGCCCGGCGTGGGGCGCGATCTGCCGGCAGAGCGCCTCGGACTCGCGGACGAAGCCGGCCATACGCCGCCATTCCAGCGGGGACAGCGCGATGTCCTCCAGCCGCAGGGGCAGCGAGCAGACCGGCACCAGCCGCCCGCTGCGCGTCCAGCTCAGCGCCAGTTGCAGCCCGTTGACGCCCCAGCCGCTGTAGCTGGACAGGCCCCATTGGATAACGGCGGGCTGGGCGGTGGGCATGGGATGCGCTCCGGGTTGGTGTTCCCTCGCCCCTCCGGGGAGAGGGTGGCCCGGAGGGCCGGGTGAGGGGGATGCACTTGTGCCGGACGTAACGACACGCGCAACCCCTCACCCTAACCCTCTCCCCGACGGGAACCGTGCCGCGCGGTGGGGGAGACGTCGCCCATGGATTCCGACACCGGGGCGTAGGGTTCGTCCATCAGCCCCTCGACCTTGGCGGCCATGATGAAGTCGTTCTCGTGCAGGCCCTTGATCTTGTGCGTCCAGAAGGTGACGGTGCAATGGCCCCAGCCATAGAGGATCTCGGCGTGGTGGCCTTCCGCTTCGCACAGGTCGCCGACGCGCATCGCGAAATGCTGGGCCTCGCGGAAGTTGGAGAAGCGGTAGTCGCGCTCCAGCCGGTCGGGGTCCGGCCTGATCGACCAGCCGGGCACCTGCACCAGATAAGTTTCGGCCATGGCGCGGTCCATCGGCGGGATGCCGCCGCGGCAGGGTTCGCAGCTCTTTCCAGCCAGCTCCTGTTGTGTCGCCATCTCGCGTCCTCCTGTGTTGTTGGTTCGGACTCCTCGTTTCGAACAATGCTGGGGCCGAAGCCTCGCGGCGGCAAGCCTCAGGACAAGCAATGGACGCGCGCATGACGGACCTGCCCTTCGCCGATTACCAACAGCCCACGAAGACCGCCGCCGGGCCGCACCTCGCCATCGTGGGAGAAGCACCGGGAGCGGAGGAGGCGCGGCGGGGCGTTCCCTTCGTCGGGCGCAGCGGGCAGCTCCTCGACGAGACGCTGAAGGCGGCCGGGGTGGAGCGGGCGGAATGCCTCGTCGCCAACGTCTTCCGTTACCAGCCGCCGGGCAACAAGGTGGGGCATTTCTTCGCCTCCCGCACCCGCGCGAAGAAGGAGGGGCGGGCGCTGGACGAGCGCTGGGGGCCGTTCGGCACCTCCGACTGGGTGCTGGCCGAGTTCTCCGGCGAGATCGAGCATCTGCAGCGGACGCTGGAGGGCTTCGCCCCCCGCGTCATCGTCGCGCTGGGCCGCACGCCGCTGTGGGCGCTGACCGGGCTGAACGGGATCATGCAGCTGCGCGGCACGGTCCAGCCCTGCCGTCTCGTGCCGGGGGCGGAGGTGGTGGCGACCTTCCACCCCAGCTACATCCTGCGCGGCCAACTCGCCGAACAGCCGACCTTCCTGGCCGACCTGAAACTGGCCGTCTCGCGGTTGACGGCGTAAGCGCCTTTACGCCCGCTCCGCGGCCTCGGCCAGACCGAGGAAGGCGGGAAGCTCGTGGATGATGACGTAGGTCGGGATGGGGGTCAGGAAGTCGCGCATCCGGCCCTTCTCCATGAAGCGCTTGCGGAAGCGGGAGTGGGTGAACAGGGTGCCCAGCTTCGGCACGATGCCGCCCGCGATGTAGATGCCGCCCCGTGCCCCCAGCGTCAAAGCGAGGTTGCCCGCCACGGTGCCGAGCATCGCGCAGAACATCTCCACCGCCTCCACGCAATGCGGGTTGGTATTGGCGGTCGCCGCGTCGGACACCTGGGCCGGGGTGAAGGGCTCCGGCTCCTGGTGGTCGAGGACGCACAGCGCCTGATAGAGGTTGACCAGCCCCGGCCCGGACAGCACCCGCTCCGCTGACACATGGTCGAAGCTCTTGCGGAGCTGGGCCAGCACCGCGCTCTCGCGGTCGCTGACCGGGGCCATGGTGACGTGGCCGCCCTCCGCGGCGAGCGCGGTCCAGCCCTCGGGTCCGGGCACCAGCCCCGACACGCCCAGCCCGCTGCCCGGCCCGATCACCCCGACGACGCGGCCCGCCACCGGCGCTCCCTCGCCCACCTGACGGACGTCGGCGGCGGTGAGGCGGGGCACCGACAGGGCGACGGCGGTGAAGTCGTTGATGACGGCCAGCCGCTCCAGCCCCAGCTTGCCGCGCACCTCGGCCGTGGAGAAGGACCAGCCGCGGTTGGTCATCAGCACCGCGTCGCCGGTCACCGGACCGGCGATGGCGAAGGCGCCGCGGCTGGGCCGGGCGTCGTGCGCCACGCCGCCCAGATAGGCGAGCGCCGCCGCCTCCAGCGACGGGAAGTCGGCGCAGCGCAGCACGCGCGAACCGTGGATGCCCGTGCCGTCGATCAGGCCGAAGCGGGCGTTGGTGGCGCCGATATCGGCGACCAGGGTGACGGGGCCGGAAGCGGCATTGCTGTCTGTGGTCATGACATCAGTTTCACCCGTACGGCGCGCGCGTCAAGGCATCGACGTAGCTTTCCCGCCACCAGCCGATGTCGTGGCTGCGCAGGATGCGCATCATCGCGGCGTGGCGCTCCTTGCGCTCGGGCAGCGACATGGTCAGGGCGCGCTGAAGGGCGTCGGCCACCGCCTCGATGTCGAAGGGGTTGACGATCAGCGCCGAATCGAGTTCCCGCGCCGCCCCGGCGAAGGTGGACAGCACCAGCACGCCGGGGTCGTCGGCGTCCTGGCAGGCGACATACTCCTTGGCGACGAGGTTCATGCCGTCGCGCAAGGGGGTGACCAGCCCGACATGGGCGGTGCGGTAGAAGCCGGCCAGCACGCGCCGTCCGAAGCTCTTGTTCAGATAGCGGATCGGCACCCAGTCGAACTCGGCGAAACGCCCGTTGATGCGGCCCGACAGCTCCGACAGCTCGCGCTTGATGGCAATGTACTCGGGCACGTCCTCCCGGCTCGGCGGCGCCACCTGGAGGAAGGAGACGCGGTTGCAATGCTCCGGATAGGCCGCCAGAAGCTGCTCGAAGGCCTGGAAGCGCTGCGGCAGGCCCTTCGAATAGTCCAGCCGGTCCACCCCGATGATCAGCCGCCGCCCGACGAGGCTCTCCTTCAGCCGCTCCGTGTGACGGGAGCGCACGGCGGTCTCGGCGATGCTCACCAGATTTTCGGTGTCGATGCTGATGGGGAAGGCGCGGGCCAGCAGCGTGCGCCCGAAGGCGTGGATCAGCATGCCGCCCTCGGGGCCGCGGTCCTCCACCTCGCCGTTCAGCTCCTGCCGGATGTAGTCGGCGAAGCTGCGCAGATCCACCTGGGTGTGGAAGCCGACGAGGTCGTAGGCGCACAGCTCGCGGATCAACTCCCGGTGATTCGGCAGCGCCACCAGAATTTCGGGGGCCGGGAAAGGCGTATGCAGGAAGAAGCCCATGCGCTGGGTGCAGCCGCGCTGGCGCAGTTCCTCGCCGAAGGGGATCAGATGGTAGTCGTGGACCCACACCATGTCGTCGGGACGCAGCAGCGGGACGAGCTTCTCCGCGAAATAGCCGTTGACCCGCTTGTAACCCTCGCGCGTGCGGCGGCTGACCTCGATCAGGCCGACGCGGTAGTGGAACAGCGGCCACAGGGTCTGGTTGGCGAAGCCGTTGTAATATTCCTCGAAGTCGCGGCGGCTGAGGTCCAGCGTCGCGTAGGTCAGGCGCCCGACGTCGGTGCGCCGGGGTTCGCTCTGCGACTCCTCCTCGACCACCGTGCCGCTCCAGCCGAACCAGATGCCTCCGGTCTTCTTCAGCGCGGCCAGCACGGCCACGGCGAGGCCCCCGGCGGCCTGCTTGCCTTCGTCGATGGGGGCGACGCGGTTGGATACGACGACCAGTCTGCTCACGTGGGTGGTTCTCCGGTGCCGGACGACCGCTTGAAACGGCGGCCGAATCGCGTGTGACGGGGCAGACCCCGGAACGCGCAGGGACAAAACGACCGTGTGGGGGGTTGGTTCCCTATCGGTCGGATGGGTTATGCCGAAGGACCGGGGTGGGTTGGCGGACGCGCCGCCAGCCCCAGATTGTGCGGGAGCAGGGCCGGGATTCTGTGTGCAATGCAGCATAAACGGCTGTTTACGCTGCGCAGAAGCTTTGTCTTAACTTTGGTTAAACCATTGAATGACATGAAAAAACATTTTCCCTCTTGATCCCCGGGCGGGGCTTCATCATATTGTGCAGTGCGGCATCGATCGTGTCTGCGATGCGGGCGGTGCCGTAACGCACTTCTTGGGCGTTTCCTCCCTAGACTCGGGCCGGGGCCTTTGCCCCGGCCTTTTTTTGTGCGCGGCCCGGCGCGCGACGGGCTGTTCAGCGCGGGGCAAGGGGGGCGGGCGGCAGGTGGGCGACGTTGTCCACCATCTCGTGCATGTGCCGGGTCAGGACGGTCAGGAAGGGCAGACGCGACAGCGTGGCCTCGTCCATGTAGAGGTCGCGGCTGATTTCGATTTGAAGCGCGTGGATGCCCTGGCGCGGGCGCCCGTAATGGCGGGTGGTGTAGCCGCCGGCGTAGGGCGCGTTGCGGCTGACCGTGTAACCCAGACCGCGCAGGAAGCGCTCCGCCGTCTCGGTGACCGCGGGGGCGCAGGAGTTGCCGAAACAGTCCCCCAGCACGATGTCGCTGCGCCGGTTGTCGCGATCGCCCAGCCCGGGGGAGGGCATGGAATGGCAGTCGATCAGCACCGCGTGGCCGAAGCGGGCGCGCGTGTCTTCAACGAGGCGGCGCAGTGCGTTGTGGTAGGGGGTGTAGCACTGCTCCACCCGCCGCACCGCTTCGGAGAAGCGCAGCTTGCCGCGGTAGATGTCCTCGCCGTTGGCGACCACCCGCGCGATGGTGCCCAGCCCCGCGGCCACGCGCGGCGAGCGTGTGTTCACGTAAGGCGGCAGGGGGTCGGCGAACATCTCCGGGTCCAGCTCGTAGGCTTCGCGGTTGACGTCCAGGAAGGCGCGGGGAAACAGCGCGCGGATCAGCGGTATGCCCAGGGCCGGGGCGCCCGCGAAAATCTCGTCGACGAAGCAGTCTTCCGATTTGCGCAACGCGCGCGGGTCGAGCCGCGCCGCCGCCAGGAACTCGGCCGGATAGCGGTTGCCGCTGTGCGGCGAGGCCAGCACCAGCGGCTTGGTCTGTTCGTCCGGGGCCAGAAGTTCGAAGGCCGGCTCCGGTGTGGCGGCGTCGACGGAAGCATCCATGGCACTGTGATGTAGTGGACCTGGACGGCTCTGTCACGCACCGTCCCGCTCACGCCCCAACAGATGTGAGGCGCTTGCCGTCCCGTTGGCGGGAAAAAAGGCGGCGTTCGTCGTCGGGCCGCAAAAAAGTGAAATCGAGGCTTGCCAGACCTCCGGGATGATGGTACACCCCACGCCCACGCCGGACGGGACGCAAGACGGATGCCGAACCCCGAACCGACCGGCGACACGGATGGGCGCGTAGCTCAGCGGGAGAGCACTACGTTGACATCGTAGGGGTCACAGGTTCAATCCCTGTCGCGCCCACCATCCTCGAAGGCCGGAACCCAGACGGGTTTCCGGCCTTCGCCATATCTGGGCTTTGCCGTATTTGGACCCTGCGGGCGCACTGGCCTTGAGCAAAGAAAAAGGCCCTCCCCCGCGAATGGGGAAGGGCCTTCGATGCGCGCCGGATGGTGGGCCGGCTCAGCTGGCGGCCTTCGCCTTGGCCTCGATGCGGCGGCGGTGCAGCACCGGCTCGGTGTAGCCGTTCGGCTGCTCGCGGCCCTTGAAGACGAGGTCGCAGGCGGCCTGGAAGGCGACGCTGCCGTCGAAGTCGGCGGCCATCGGGCGGTAGAGCGGATCGCCCGCGTTCTGCTTGTCCACCACGGCGGCCATGCGCTTCATCGTCTCCATGACCTGCGCCTCGGTGGTGATGCCGTGGAGCAGCCAGTTGGCGATGTGCTGGCTGGAGATGCGCAGCGTGGCGCGGTCCTCCATCAGCCCGACGTTGTTGATGTCCGGCACCTTGGAGCAGCCCACACCCTGGTCGATCCAGCGCACCACGTAGCCGAGGATGCCCTGGGCGTTGTTGTCCAGCTCCTGCTGGATCTCCTCCTCCGACCAGTTGGGGCGGTCGGCCAGCGGGATGGTCAGGATGGCGTCCAGGCTGGCGCGCTCGCGGCGGGCCAGCTCCTCCTGGCGGGCGGCGACGTTGACCTGATGGTAGTGCAGGGCGTGCAGCGTGGCCGCGGTGGGCGAGGGCACCCAGGCGGTGTTGGCGCCGGCCTGTGGGTGGGCGACCTTGGCGGCCAGCATGTCGGCCATGCGGTCGGGCATCGCCCACATGCCCTTGCCGATCTGGGCGTGACCCTTCAGCCCGCAGAGCAGGCCGGTGTCGACGTTCCAGTCCTCGTAGGCCTTGATCCAGGCGGACGACTTCATGTCGTTCTTGCGGATCATCGGGCCGGCTTCCATGGCGGTGTGCATCTCGTCGCCAGTGCGGTCGAGGAAGCCGGTGTTGATGAACACCACGCGCGCCGCCGCGGCGCGGATGCACTCCTTGAGGTTCACCGTGGTGCGGCGCTCCTCGTCCATGATGCCCATCTTCAGCGTGTTGCGCGCGATGCCCAGCGCATCCTCGACGCGGGCGAACAGCTCGTCGGCGAAGGCGACCTCCTCCGGCCCGTGCATCTTCGGCTTCACGATGTAGACCGAGCCGGCGCGGCTGTTGAGGCGGGCGCCCTTGACGTCATGCAGCGCGATCAGCGAGGTGATCATGCCGTCGAGGATGCCTTCCGGCGCCTCGCTGCCGTCGTTGAGCAGGACCGCGCTGTTGGTCATCAGGTGACCGACGTTGCGGATCAGCATCAGGCTGCGGCCGGGCAGGGTGATCGTCTCGCCGTTGCGGCTGGTGTAGCTGCGGTCGGGGTTCAGCCGGCGCTCCACCGTGCCGCTGCCCTTGGGGAAGCTGGCGGTCAGGCTGCCGGTCATCAGGCCCAGCCAGTTGCGGTAGGCCAGCACCTTGTCCTCGGCATCCACGGCGGCGACGGAATCCTCGCAGTCCTGGATGGTGGTCAGGGCGGATTCGAGCACGAGGTCGGCGACGCCCGCCGCGTCGGTCTCGCCGATCGGATGGCTGCGGTCGATGCGGATTTCCATGTGCAGGCCGTTGTCGGCCAGCAGGATGGCGGTCGGGGCCGACGGCGCGCCGTTGTAGCCGACCAGACGTTCCGGCTCGGCCAGACCCGTGCTGCGGCCGTCCTTCAGCGCGACGACGAGGCGGCCGTTGTCCACCGTGTAGCCGGCGGCGTCGGCGTGCGACCCGTCGGACAGCGGCGCGGCGCGGTCCAGCACGTCGCGGGCGAAGGCGATGACCTTCTCGCCGCGCTTCGGGTTGTAGCCGGCGGTGCGCTCCGCCCCGTCGTCGTCGGGGATGGCGTCGGTGCCGTAGAGCGCGTCGTACAGGCTGCCCCAGCGGGCGTTGGCGGCGTTCAGCGCGTAGCGGGCGTTCATCACCGGCACGACGAGCTGCGGGCCGGCGGTGGTGGAAATCTCCGGATCGACGTTCTCGGTCGTCACGGCGAAGTCCGGGCCTTCCGGCAGGAGATAGCCGATCTCCTTGAGGAATTCGGTGTGGGCGGCGCGGTCCAGCGGCTGGCCGCGGCGGCTGCGATACCATTCGTCGATCTGGGCCTGGAGCGCGTCCCGCTTGGCCAGCAGCGCGCGGTTGCGCGGGGCCAGATCGTGGAGGATCGCGTCAAGGCCCGACCAGAATTGCTCCGGCGTCACGCCGGTGCCCGGCAGGGCTTCGTTCTCGATGAAGCGGTGAAGCTCCGTGGCAACTTGCAAGCCGCCAACCTGAATGCGTTCCGTCACCATTGCTGCTCTTTCCTTCCGAAGTCGTAGACACCGCGGTTTTTCGGTTTGTCGTTCTTTGGCTGACGTTTTTTCACCGCAAGCCCGCTCCGGCGCGGTCCGTTCGGTCCGGTGTCCGGCGCGGGGTTCGCGCGACAAGGTACACATTCGCGGCGCCGCGGTCTTCCTCCGAATTGACGCGATGCAGCGGTTGCGCGGAGAACTCCCCCAAAGGCCCGCCAGCACCTATGTTGGGTGGCATGAGCATATCCGGCGATGCCTCCACCGCGGCGGGACCCCCGCGGGAACCGCTGTCGGGGCTGGTGGAGCGGGTGACCTTCCACAGCCCGGAGACGGGATTCTGCGTGCTGCGGCTGAAGGTGCGCGGGCAGCGCGACCTCGTCACGCTGGTCGGCCACGCCGCCACCATCGGCGCCGGGGAGTTCGTGCAGGCCAGCGGCGCCTGGGTGAACGACCGCAACCACGGGCTCCAGTTCAAGGCCGACTTCCTGCGCGCCACCCCGCCGACCACGGTGGAGGGGATCGAGAAGTATCTCGGCTCCGGCCTGATCCGCGGCATCGGGCCGGTCTACGCCAAGAAGATGGTCAAGGCCTTCGGCGAGGCGGTTTTCGACGTGATCGAACAGGAGCCGGACCGGCTGCGGCAGGTCACCGGCATCGGGCCGAAGCGGGCGCAGCGCATCATCGCCGGCTGGGCCGACCAGAAGGTGATCCGCGAGATCATGATCTTCCTGCACAGCCACGGGGTCGGCACCTCGCGCGCGGTGCGCATCTTCAAGACCTACGGGCCGGATGCCATCCGTCTCATCACCGAGAATCCCTACCGGCTGGCCCGCGACATCCGCGGCATCGGCTTCAAGACGGCGGACGCGGTGGCCGCAAGGCTGGGCATCGAGAAGACCGCGATGATCCGGGCGCGGGCCGGCATCGGCTACGCCCTGGCCGAGGCGACCGACCAGGGCCATTGCGGCGTGCCGGTGGCCGAGCTGATCCCCATGGCCGTGAAGCTGCTGGAGATCGACGCCGCCATCCTGGAGACCGCGGCGGAACTGGAGCGGCAGGACGGCGCGGTGGTCGCCGACAGCCTGGGCGGCGAGACCTGCCTGTTCCTGGCCAGCCTGCACCGGGCGGAGCAGGCCATCGCCGACCGGCTGCGCCGCCTGGCCGGCGGTCCCGTGCCCTGGCCGGAGATCGACGCGGAGAAGGCGATTCCCTGGGTGGAGGCGAAGGCCGGGATCACGCTGGCCGAGGGGCAGCGGGAGGCGCTGCGCCAGGCGGCGACGTCGAAGCTGCTGGTCATCACCGGCGGGCCGGGGGTCGGCAAGACGACGCTGGTGAACAGCATCCTGACCATGCTGAAGGCCAAGGGCGTGTCGATCGCGCTGGCCGCCCCCACCGGCCGCGCCGCCAAGCGGCTGAGCGAGAGCACCGGCATGGAGGCGCGGACCATCCACCGCCTGCTGGAGACCGATCCGCAGGCCGGCGGCTTCAAGCGCGACGAGACCAACCCGCTGGACTGCGACCTGCTGGTGGTGGACGAGACCAGCATGGTCGACGTGCCGCTGATGAACGCCCTGCTGCGCGCCGTGCCGGGGCGGGCCGCCCTTTTGCTGGTCGGCGACGTGGACCAGCTGCCCTCGGTCGGGCCGGGGCAGGTGCTGGGCGACGTGATCGGCTCCGGCGCGGTGCCGGTGGTGCGGCTGACCGAGATCTTCCGGCAGGCGGCGACCAGCCGCATCATCGTCAACGCCCACCGCATCAACGCCGGCCAGATGCCGGAGACACCGAAGGCCGGGGAGGACAGCGACTTCTACTTCGTCGAGGCGGCGACCCCGGAGACCGGGGTGGCGAAGCTGATCGAGATGGTCCGCGACCGCATTCCCCGCCGGTTCGGCGCCGACCCGGTGCGCGACGTGCAGATCCTTTGCCCGATGAACCGCGGGGGCCTCGGCGCGCGGTCGCTGAACATCGAATTGCAGAGAGTGCTGAACCCGCCGGGCGAGTCCCGAGTCGAGCGATTCGGCTGGACCTTCGGCCCCGGCGACAAGGTCATGCAGGTCGAGAACAACTACGACAAGGAGGTCTACAACGGCGATCTCGGCATCGTATCCGCCGTTGATACCGAGGAAGGTGTGCTGACCGCCACCTTCGACGGCCGTCCGGTGACCTATGATTTCGGAGAATTGGATGAGATTGTCCTGGCCTACGCGACGACGATCCACAAGAGCCAGGGGTCTGAATACCCGGTGGTTGTGATCCCGGTAGTGACCCAGCATTACACGATGCTCCACCGCAACCTGATCTATACCGGCGTGACGCGGGGCAAGCGGCTGGTGATCATGCTCGGCCAGCGCCGCGCGCTCGCCATGGCGGTGCGTGGGGTCCAGGGACGGCGGCGCTGGACGAAGCTGGGGGAGTGGCTGTCGCCACTATGACCCTTGGAGGAGGACAACCATGTCGGGATTTTGTCACAGACGTATGCGCGCAGGGTTTGCGCCGCCTGCCCCGGTGTGCGCAGCGTCCGTCATCGCGCGCTGTGGAAAATGTCCTAAGCTGTTCAATTGACGAAAGAAACTCCTGTCTCCCCAGGGGCGGGGCGGGGGTGGGCGCCCAGGGTCCGCCGGGGGTGGCACCGGGCACCTTCGGGACCGGTACCCCTTCCGAACGGACGGCATTCCCCTTGGCCGAATGTCGCAGGAAAGGGCGTCTGGCCTTTGGCGTGCTTGACGGATGGCTCGTACCCTGTGACAAAGATAATTCGGCATCCTTTATGAGCTTGAAGACACATGTTCGACCGCCCGCCCCGCCAGGGCTACCGCGCTCCCGAGATCACCAAGGCCAACGTCACCGCCACTGTGAAGTGGTTCAACCCCACCAAGGGGTTCGGCTTCGTGTCACCCGAGGACGGTTCGCCCGACGCCTTCCTGCACGTCTCCGCGGTTCAGGCCGCCGGCTATGACGCGCTCGACGAAGGCGCGACCATCGTTTGCGACCTCGCCCGCGGCCCGAAGGGTCCGCAGGTTGCTTCCATCCAATCCGTGGACACCTCCACCGCGTCCCGTTCGGCCCGTCCGGCCCGCACGGGTGGCGCCGGTGGCTTTGGCGGCGGCGGTTATGACCGTGGCGGCTACGGCGGCGGCGGCGGTTACGACCGCGGCGGCTGGGGCAACGACGCCGGCGGCGGCGAAGAGGTCGACGGAACCGTCAAGTGGTTCAACGCCGACAAGGGCTTCGGCTTCATCACGCCGAGCACCGGTGGCAAGGACGTGTTCGTCCATGTGAACGTTCTGCGTCGCTCCGGCATGCAGACGCTCCAGGAAGGCGATCAGGTGCGCGTGACCGTCCGCCAGGGCCAGAAGGGTCCGGAGGCCGGCAAGGTCGAGTACCGCTAAGCCGTCTTCAGCCTCTGAAGAGCGGACTTTGAAAACGGCCGGGGCGCTTCCGCAAGGAGGCGCCCCGGTTCGTTTTCGGGACTCCGGCGCCAAGGCCCGAGGCCGACGGCTGGGGGATCCGCATCGTCGCGGCGATTCCCCATCTTGCCCAAACCTTGTGCAAGCTGCGACATTGGCCGAGGTTCTGTGGTGACGAGGTGAGGGTAGGCATGAGGAACGATCCGCCGGGCTATCGGCCCCAGGACGCCGCGACGCTGCGGTCCAACGCGCTGTTCGGCCGCCTGCCCGACCGGTCGCTGGAGCTTCTCGTCAGCACCGCCCAAGTGCGCACGGTGCCGCGCGGCACCACCCTGTTCGTTCAGGACGAGGACGCCGACCGCTTCTTCGCTTTGCTCGACGGCTGGGTGAAACTCTACCGCCTGACCCGCGACGGGGCGGAGGCGGTGGTGACCATCGTCGCCCCCGGCGAGACCTTCGCCGAGGCCGCCATGTTCGCCAGCGGCAAATTCCCGGTCTGCGCGGAGGCGGTCGCCGACTCGCGCGTCATGACCCTGACGGCGGAAGGCTTCACCCGCTGCCTGCGCGAGGACGAGCAGATCGCCTTCGCCATGCTGGGGTCGCTGTCGGTGCGGTTGCGCCACCTCGTCCAGCAGATCGAGCAGTTGCAGGTCCAGCCGACCGCTCAGCGGGTCGGCAGCTTCCTGTTGCGCTTCTGCCCGGAGGGAGGCGGCGCCACCAGCTTCGCTCTGCCCTTCGACAAGGCGCTGATCGCCCGGCGCCTCGGCATGCAGCCGGAGACCTTCTCCCGCGCGCTGGCGAAGCTGCGCGGCGTCGGGGTGGAGACGCAGGGCGGGATGGTGTCCGTCGCCGACCTGGACGCGCTGCGCCGCTTCTGCAACGCCGACTCCGGGGGCGACTCTCGCGGCTGACGGGCTGGCGCAGTCTTGGGTTGTCGTCGGCCGCGGCGCCCCGCCGATGAAGGGTTGTGGCGGAGTGCAGGGGCATGTTCACGCGCGGCGGCGCTGTGATATCCTCCCGCGACCGGAGGCTGCCGGCGGTGCGGAGTGAGTTCGATGAGCGACGAGTTTCTTTTCGCCGACGACGAGCCGGGTATCGAGGCCGAGACGGCGAAGGAAGCGGCGCCGGAGCCTGCCGATCCCTGGATCATCCTGATCGTCGATGACGATCCGGCCATTCACGCGACCACCAAGATGGTGCTGCGCGGCTTCACCTTCGAAGGTCGCCCGGCGCAGTTCCTGTCCGCCGGCACCGCGGCCGAGGCGCGCAGCCTGCTGGAGCAGAACCCGGCCATCGCCGTGGTGCTGCTGGACGTGGTCATGGAGTCGGACGACGCCGGCTTGCGGCTGGTGCGCATGATCCGCAGCGAACTGAACAACCGGCGCGTGCGCATCATCCTGCGCACCGGCCAGCCGGGGCAGGCGCCGGAACGCGACGTCATCCTGAACTACGACATCAACGACTACAAATCGAAGACGGAACTGACGGCGCAGAAGCTGTTCACCTCGGTCGTCGCCGCCCTGCGCGGCTATCAGGACATCACCGCCATCGAGGACCACCGCCGGGGGCTGGAGCGCATCCTGGACGCTTCGTCCGCCCTGCTCGACAAGCGGACCATGGCGGAGTTCGTTCGCGGCGCGGTGTCGAAGATCGCCGAGATCTGCCCGCCCTGCGACGGCATGGCCCTGTGCAGCCGCTGGACGGAGGAGGAAACCGGCGGTGCCGCGCGCGACCCGCTGGTGCTGGGGGCCGGCGGCATCCACGCGGCGGCGGAGGGCAAGCCGGTGCGCGCCGCCCTGCCGGCGGAGGCGGCGGAGGCGGTGACCCAGGCGCTGGCCGATGGGCGGAACCGCTATGAGCGGGAGCGCAGTTTGTTGGTCTTCCGCTCCACCTCGCGGCACCACGACACGGTGTTCCACATCAGCCACCAGCGCCCCCTGACGGAGGACGAGCGGCGGCTGCTGGAGGTGTTCTGTTCCAAGGTCGCGGTCGGCTTCGACAACGTGCATCTGTACGAGGAGCTGACGGCGCTGAACCGCAACCTGGAAAGCCAGGTGGCCGACCGCACCCGCGAGCTGGTCGCCGCGACCGAGGCGGCGGAGGCGGCAAGGGCGGAGGCGGAGGCGGCCAATCAGGCCAAGTCGCTGTTCCTGGCGACGATGAGCCACGAGATCCGCACCCCGATGAACGGCGTCCAGGGCATGCTGGAGCTGCTGGAATACACGCCGCTGACCCCGGAGCAGCAGGAGCTGGTCTCCGTCGTGCGCGATTCGGCGGGGGCGCTGCTGACCATCATCAACGACATCCTGGATTTCTCGAAGATCGAGGCCGGACGGCTGGACCTGGAGCACGCTCCGGTGTCGTTGTCCGCGGTGGTGGAGGGCGTCGCCGAGACGCTGGCCCCGGCGGCGCGGCAGAAGGACCTGACGCTGGTCACCTACGTCGATCCTGACCTGCCGCCGCTGGTCATGGGCGATTCGGTGCGCATCCGGCAGGTGCTGTTCAACATCGCCGGCAACGCCGTGAAGTTCACCCCCTCCGGCTCGGTGCGCATCCGCGCCGAGCTGGCGCGCTTCGAGGACGGGCGGGCGACCATCCGGATCACCGTGACCGACACCGGCATCGGCATCGCCACGGAGGCGCAGGCCCAGCTGTTCCGCCCCTTCACCCAGGCGGAAGCCTCGACCACGCGGCGCTTCGGCGGCACCGGGCTGGGGCTGTCGATCTGCCGCCGTCTCGCCGAGCTGATGGGCGGCGAGGTCGGGGTGACGAGCGAGCCCGGCCGCGGCTCGACCTTCTGGTTCACCTTCACCGCCGATCTCGCCGCAGACGGCGACGCCGTGGGCGTCGCGGCTCCGCCGCTGGCCGGGCTGTCGGTGCTGCTCCTGGCCGCCGACGCGGAGGAACGGCGTTTCCTCGCCCGCTATCTGAACACCGATGGTGCCGTGCTGCTGGATGCGCCGGACGCGGCGGCGGGGATGCGGGCCCTGCCGCCCGGCACGCCCTGTGACGTCGTGCTTACCACCGCCGAGGCGGACGTGCAGGCGTTGGACGCCGCGGCGCCGGGGCTGGCGCGCGGACGGGTGCTGCTGGGCGGGCGCGGCGCCCTGATCGACGCGGTCGGGCTGGCCCGTCCGGTGCGCCGCGGTCATCTGGTGCGCGCCGTGCTGGCCGCTGCGGGCCGCGGACCAGCGGTCGAGGCCGAGACGGGGCATCCCGGCCCGGCCGGAGCGTCCCTGGCGGGAGATGGCGCGGCGACCCCGCCGCGCATTCTGGTGGCCGAGGATCATCCGACCAACCGGCAGGTCATCCAGCGGCAGCTCGCCCTGCTCGGCCATACGGTGGACATGGCGGAGGACGGCGTCGAGGCGCTGGCCCTGTGGCGCGACGGCGATTACGCGCTGCTGCTGACCGACTGCCAGATGCCGGAAATGGACGGCTTCGAGCTGACCCGCCTGATCCGCGCCGAGGAGGCGGCGAAAGGGCGCCCGCGCCTGCCCATCATCGCGGTCACCGCCAACGCCATGGCCGGCGAGGCCCAGCGCTGCCTGTCCGCGGGGATGGACGACGCCGTGTCGAAGCCGGTGGAGATCGGCCAGCTGCGCCGCCTGCTGGAGCGCCATCTGCCGTCCCAACCAGGGGCCGAGCCGGAGGTCGCTCCCACCGCACCCGTCGCGGCTCCGGACTCCGCCTCCGACGCGCCGCCGATCGACGTGGGCGTTCTGGCGACGCTGTTCGACGGGGATATGGAGTTCGTCGGGCAACTGCTGCAGGAGTTCATCGTCTCCAACAGCGCCAGCCGCGACCGTCTGGTCGCCGCCCACGCGGCGGAGGATTGGGACGGCGTGCGGCAGGCCGCCCACAAGCTGGCGGGGTCCTCCCGCACGGTGGGCGCGCGCGATCTGGCCGCGGCGAGCGACGCCATCGAACTGGCCTGCATGGACCGGCGGCTGGACGGCATCGGCGCGCTGGTCGCCCGCGCCGACCATGAGCTTGGCCGTGCCGCCGCTTTCATTGATGGCATGGCGCCGGCTTAGCGAGCCGGCGCCATGCCCATCGGTCGATCAGGCGGTTCCCAAGTGGTTCCTCAAGCGGCCATCGGCCGCAGGGCACGGTCGCGGACCAGCGTGTTGAACCGCTGTTCGAAGCCGGCCTTCGCCTCGTCCGGCAACTCGAAACGGACGTGGCAGCTCTGGGCCTCGACCGTCACGACGGTGAAGGGCAGGGGCATGCCGAAGCCGTCGATGTGCAGCGCGCCGCGCCCGCCGTTCGTGGCGCCGTCCCAGACCTGCAGCGCAGCACCGCTGGAGGACAGGTTGTGCAGGCGGCAGATCCGGTTGCCGGCGGAGGTTTCGGCGCGGGCGGGCAGATCCACCGCGTAGCGGGCCTCGCGGCGGCGGTCCACCTCGCTCATCGAGGTGCGGACGACGCGGACCAGGATGCCGCGCAGCTCATCGATGCTCCCCGAGACGTCGTCGGCGACGGTGCGCACGTCGGACGCGCGGTCGCCGGTGGCCTGCGCCTCGCTGGAGACCTCGGCGATGCGGCGGGAGACCTCGCGCGCGGCGTCGGCGGTCTGGTTGACGTTGCGGCTGATCTCCTGGGTCGCGGCGGCCTGTTCCTCCATCGCGGCGGCGATGGCGGCGGCAACCTGATCGACCTCGGTGATGCTCTCGGTGATGGTGGAGACGGCAGCCACGGCGCCGCCGGTCGCGGCCTGGATCTCGCCGATCTGGGTGGCGATGTCCTCGGTCGCCTGCGCGGTCTGGTTCGCCAGATTCTTCACCTCGCTGGCCACCACGGCGAAGCCCTTGCCGGCTTCCCCGGCCCGTGCCGCCTCGATGGTGGCGTTCAGCGCCAGCAGGTTGGTCTGGCTGGCGATGTTCTGGATGAGCTGGGCGACGTCGCCGATCTTCTGCACGGCGTCGGACAGCGACTGGATGGTGCCGCGCGCCTGATCACCCTTGTCCACGGCGATGCGGGTGATGCTGCTGGCCTGCGCCACCTGGGTGCCGATCTCGCGGATCGAGGCGGCCAACTCCTCCGAGGCGGCGGCGACGGTCTGGGCGTTGCGCAGGGCCTGCTCCGCGGCGGCGGCCACCGACTGGCTGTTCGCCCCGACGGCGTCCGCCGACCGGGCCATGGCCGCGGCGTTGCCTTCCATCTGCCCGGTGCGCTCGGCCACCCGGTCCACGGCGTTGCGGGTTTCGCGCTCCACCGTCTGGGCCATGTTCTCCAGCGCGTCGCGCTTGGCGATCTCGGCCTGCTCGCGCTGGCGTTCCTGCTCCTGGCGCATGCGCTGGTTCTCCAGACCGTTGGCCTTGAACACCTCCACCGCGCGGGCCATCGCGCCGATCTCGTCGTGCCCGCCGCTTCCCGGCACGGCTTCGGCATAGTCGCCGTCGGCGATCCGCCGCATCGCGGCGGTCAGGCGCCCCACCGGGCCGACGACGCGGCGGACCACCACCATCACGCCCAGCAGCACCATGGCAATGCCGACGGCCAGCAGCGTCCAGGCGGTCGTGCTGGCCATGTCGTGGGTCTTCTGGGCGGCCTCGTAGCTTTCGCCGGCGACGCGCACCTGGAGGTCGATCAGCAGGCCGATGCGGTCGGTGACGGGGTCGATGGTCTGGTACAGCTCCTTTCGGACGAAGCCGTCCAGCGCCCGGCTGTCCTTGTCCGACAGGATGCCGATCAGCCGCTCGATCAGGATGTCGGCCTTGGCCATGTCCGGCTTGACCTGATCGACAAGGGCCCGCTCCTCGTCATTGAGCGTGTTGGCGAGATAGGCGGACCAGTGCGACCGGATGTCCTCCTTCGCCTTGCGGGCGGATGCCAGGCTTTCGTCCCAGGTGAAGTTGCCGTTGCGGGCCTTGTGCGAGGCGTCGACGATGAAGACGGCGTAGGCGTCCGAGATGATCTTCAGGTTGCGCAGCGGCAGCACCCGGTCGTCATGCACCGACCGCAGGTCGGCGTTCGCCATGTTGAGCGCGCGCAGCCCGACGACGTCGCTGACGGCAAGCAGCACGCCGAGCAGGTTCAGAACCACGAGAAGAAGGACCTTGATGGAGAGGCGCATTGCAAGCTTTCCGCGGATTTCGACAAGCTCCCGCTTTTCCCATCGTCGTGCGACGGCGCGGGCTTCGGAGACGTCAGGCGTGGACGGAACGAAAAATCGCCGTCCGCGGGATGGCGCGGACGGCGATTCCTGGTTTCTGCTCTGCACAGCGGGCCGCGCAATCCGGGCCTCGTCCGAACAGCCGGAGAGTGTCTACGAGCGGTGACTCGTGTCCAACCCCTCGGGCGTCATTGGACCTTGACCTCGTTCCCGTGATCGCGGCGGTAGATGTGCACATGGTAGGCGGCCATCGGATTGCCCCGGACATACTCCAGCAGACGGCGTTCCATATCCGGCGTGGCGTTGCGGATCAGCATCTGCCAGGCCGGCTCCATCGTGGCGCGCTGGGTCTCGTTGTGCGGCAGCATGATGAAGCCCGCCCATTCTGGCCGGAAGTCAGCAAGATAGCTTTCGGCATAATGCCGCATCATGGACGCGTCGTTGACGTTGACCGACTTCATGTTCTCGAAGCAGACACGAAGCTGCATGTTCCGTCTCCCTCGTTCCGCGGGTCTCGATACAACGGATATGTGCAGCGTCCGTCCCTTCCGCATCCTCCGATTTGTTGAAAATTCGGGTGGGAGCGCCGATCCCCCGCCGACAAAGAAAACCCCTCCCCGCGGAGCGGGAAGGGGTTTCAGTCATGGCGGATAGGAGAGGGAGACGACCGGCAAACCAGCGGCGAAGGCCGTAGGACCGCCGGTGCGTTCCTCAACCAAACTTATAACTGATGCCGTAGCCGCCCCGCGGGTAGTCCCACTGAATATTTTCCTTGTCCTGGCAGACCACGCGGCAGGTGCCGCATTCCAGGCAGCCGTCGGTGGCCAGCGTCACGCTGCCCGTCTCGTTCTTGCTGTAGCAGGCCGCCGGGCAGCAGATGGTGCAGGCCTGGGACTCGCAGGATTTGCAGACCGCCTCGTTGCGGATCTGGATGTGCGGCCGGCTCTCGTCGACGATGTAGCGGTTCTGGTACAGCTTCTCTTCGATCTTGACCACAATGCTCATCGCACGGCCCTCACCAGCTTGATTGCGTCGCCGACCAGACCCATGATCGAGCGCTTCTTGACGAAGGACTTCATGATCTCCTTCTCCTTCGTCCTCTTGTCGACGCTGTCCACGGTGAACCAGCTGTGGGCGGCGGCGGTCAGCGTGTCGGGATAGGCGCCGAAGAACTGCTTGTTCTCGTGCATGATGCCCGGCAGGTTCCGGTACTTCTTCAGGTCCTTCATGATGAAGCTGTCGTCCAGCTTCTTCTTGTAGGCGGCGAGGTTGGCGGCGTTGAAGGGCTTGCCGGCCTGCTTCAGCTCGATCACCGTCTCCGCGGCCATGCGGCCCGACGCCATGGCGAGGTTGGAGCCCTCGCGGTGGGCGGCGTTGTTGAAGTGGGCGGCGTCGCCGACCACCATCCAGCCGTCGCCGTAGAGCTGCGGAACCGCCTTGTAGCCGCCCTCGGGGATCATGTGGGCGGCGTATTCCTTCATCTCCGCCCCTTCGATGAGCGGCTTGATGACGGGGTGGTTCTTCAGGTCCTCCAGCATCTTGTAGGGCGGGATGGCGCCCTCCTTG
This sequence comes from Azospirillum argentinense, assembly GCF_000632475.1. NCBI lineage: Bacteria > Pseudomonadati > Pseudomonadota > Alphaproteobacteria > Rhodospirillales > Azospirillaceae > Azospirillum > Azospirillum argentinense. Next base: position 2,075,392 of record NZ_CP007793.1, on the reverse strand, counting down.
AAGTCGGAGATCAGGCAGCCGATGCCGATCGTCAGCGATTCCTTGTTGGTGTAGAGGAACGCCGTGCCGACCATGCCCTTGGTCACCTTGCCCATGATCTCGATGACCACGCCCTCTTCGTCCTTCAGGCCGAAGCGCTGCTGGATCAGTTCGGGATCGATGAACAGGATCTCCTTGACCGCCAGCGCGACGTTCTGCGGCGCCAGCTCCGGCTGGAAGCCGGTGCGGCGGGCGAGCAGGGCGTTCACGCCATCGGCCATGATGACCACGTCGGCGTGGATCTCGCCGCCCTCGCGGTCGGTGCGCACGCCGATGACCTTGCCCGAGGCGTCGCGGATCAGCTCCGTCACCGTGGTCTCGCAGATCTGCAGGCCGCCGGCCTCGCGGATCTTCTCGGAGAACCACTTGTCGATGTTGGCGCGGATGATCGTGTAGCGGTTCGGCTTGTCGCTGTTGAAGGCGTCCGACCGGTAGTTGGTGCCGATGTAGTTGTCGTCGCCGAGCAGCCAGACGCGCTGTTCGATGATGTGGCGCTCGGTCGGGCAATCCTCGCGGAAGTCCGGGATGATCTTTTCCAGCTCGGCGGCGTACATGATGCCGCCCTGGACGTTCTTGGCGCCGGGATATTCCCCGCGCTCGAGCTGGAGAACGTTGAGGCCCTGCTTGGCCAGCGTGTAGGCCGCCGCGTTGCCGGACGGGCCGGCACCGATGACGATGGCGTCGAACTTTTCGACCATGGTCCTTGTGGCTCCTGTTCGTCCGGTTGCTTAGCCGGCCAGCCGGTTGACCGAGAGGCGCTTGCCGAAAGCGTCGGTCAGGGCCGGCAGGATGGTCAGCGCGTCGCCGACCAGCCCGAGATGGGCGAAGTCGAAGATCGGCGCGTTGGGGTCGGTGTTGATGGCCAGGATCAGGTCGGACTTTTCCATGCCGACCCGGTGCTGGATGGCGCCGGAGATGCCGGCGGCGATGTAGAGCTTCGGGCGCACCGTCTTGCCGGTCTGCCCGACCTGGCGGTCGAAGCCGGTCCAGCCGGCCTGGACCAGCGGACGGGTCACCCCGACCTCGCCGCCCAGAACCCTGGCGAGGTCGAAGACCAGCTTCAGGTTCTCCGGCTTGCCCAGCCCCTTGCCCGCCGCGACGATGATGTCGGCGAAGGCGAGCTGCGCCTCGTTCTGCTCGCGGTCGGCGATGAAGCTCAGCACCTTGGTGATGACGTCGGTCTCACGCAGGTTCGGGAACACCTGGACCACGCGGCCGGTGCGGCTGTCGTCGCGGTCGGGCATCGACATCACACGCGGGCGCACCGTGGCCATCTGCGGGCGGTAGGCCAGCGTCTGGATGGTGCAGAGCAGGGTGCCGCCGAAGGTCGGGCGGGTGGCCGCCAGCGACCGGTTGTCCATGTAGATGTCCAGCTCGGTGCAGTCGGCGGTCAGGCCGGTGGCGAGCGTGGTGGCGATGGCGCCGGCGAGGTCGCGGCCCAGCGTGGTGGCGCCCAGCAGCACGATCTCCGGCTTGTAGGTGTTGACCACGTCGGTCATCACCCGCGTGTAGGGATCGGTGCGGTAGTCGGCCAGGACCGGGTCGGTCACCTTATAGACGACGTCGGCGCCGTAGGTGAAGGCGTCGCCGCAGATGGCGTTCAGCTCCGGGCTGTCGGCGCCCAGCACCACGGCCCCCACCTCGACCCCCAGCTTGTCGGCGAGCTTGCGGGCCTCGCCCACCAGCTCCCACGACACGGAATGGACGGAGCCGCGCTCCTGCTCCACGATCACCCAGATGCCCTTGTATTCCTTCAGGTGCTCGGGCAGTTGGAACTTGCGTCCCTGCGGCTTGCTTGGTTCGCTCATCGGGATGTCTCCGGCGGAGGATTCGTCAGGAACGGCGCGTCAAGGCCAGCGCGTCACAGGCCGGCGGCGGCGCGGGCGAGCAGCTCGTCGGCGAGTTTCGGCTGGGCGCCGAGGATGGCTTCGACCGCGGCGGCGGCCTGGGCCTCGGCGGTGGGGGCCTCGGCCTCGACCATGGTGGCCTTCTGGGCGCGCGGCTTGGGCACGAAGACCTTCGACACGACGGTGGGCGAGCCCTTCAGCCCGACCTTCGTCTCTTCGGCGCCGGTGGTGTCCTTGTTCCAGGTCTTCAGGCCGTAGCGGGCGGCGCGGAACATGTCGTCCATCTTGCCGAAGCGGATGGTGTTCGTGCCTTCCAGCATCGTGATCATGCAGGGCAGGGCGGTCTTCAGCACCTGCACGCCGCCTTCGGAGCGGCGGTGCACAACGATCTCCTTGGCGCCCTGGTCGATCGATTCGATCTTCGTGATGTAGGTGAGCTGCTGGAAGCCCAGCCGCGTGGCGATGCCCGGACCGACCTGCGCGGTGTCGCCGTCGACCGTCTGCTTGCCGCAGAAGACCAGATCGACCGTCTCCTCCTCCGACAGCTTCTTGATGGCGGAGGTCAGGGCGTAGGAGGTCGCCAGCGTGTCCGACCCGGCGAACTTGCGGTCGGTCAGCAGCACCGCGTCGTCGGCGCCCAGCGACAGCGCCTTGCGCAGCGAGGTTTCGGCCATCGGCGGCCCCATGGTCAGGACGGTGACGCGGGCGCCCACCTTGTCCTTGATCCGCAGCGCCTCCTCCAGCGAGAAGAGGTCGAAGGGGTTGATGATGGCCGGGACGCCCTGACGCATGATCGTGTTCGTCACGGGGTGGATGCGGATCTGGGCGCTGTCAGGCACCTGTTTGATACAGACAACGATGTGCATCCCGGTCTCCTTGACATTCCGCCGCCTGTCGCGCGGCGTGGCTATGGTCGTACCAGCAAGCGGCGTGCCAGTTCTGCGCAACCGCGGTAAGATATTGTATTTAAATGATTTTATCGCTGTTGAGAGATTGTCGCAAAAACGACAAAGAACGGACGTGTCGGCTTCTCAACAGGGGGCTTCCGTCACGGCCTGACCGACGCCCCAACCCGGTCCGGCCTCTGTCGCCTACCGGACAAACCCGACAACGGCCGCACAGGGCGCGGAGGATGGCCGGAAAGCATGACGGCCCGCGGACGCTCGCCGGGGGCGGGTCCGCAGGCCGTCTTGGAAACGAAGGGTGAAACGGATCAGGTCGGCAGCAGGGCGTCCAGCGGCACGAAGCGGTCGGCCATCTTGCGCGCCTCCTCCTGGTGGACCTTGAAGGTCTTCTCGGCGATGGCGTTGGACGCCACGAAGTCCTGATAGGCGCGCTCCAGATGGGCGCTGTAGCGCGCGGCCATGCCCTCGTCGTCCAGCCCCTCCATGCCGGTGTCGGCGGACAGATAGTCGTGGAAGCGCTGCAGGATGTGCAGGCGGTTCACGTTCACCACGCGCTGCTCGTAGGTGACGCCGAGGAAGCGCAGGAAGTCCTCCGCGGTCTCCAGATCCTCCAGATCGTCCTTGAAGCTCATGGCGGGGTCCTTTCCGTTCAGATGACGTAATGATCGGCGCGCGCGCCGGTGTCGGGGGAATGGGTGTGGTGGTCGCGGTCGCCGCAGGCGTCCTGGTCGCACAGGTTGCCGCAGCTCCGGCAGACGATGCCGTCGAGCGGCAGATCGTCCAGCCGGATCGCGCTTAGCGGTGGGGCGGGGCGCGTGGCCTCCTCCGCCGCGTGGGCTTCCAGCCGGGCCTCGATGCGGTTGATGTGGTCGATCAGGCAGGCGATGGCCTTGCCGACCGGGTCGGGCATCAGATGGTGGTCGAGGTCGATGCCGTGGGCGGCCAGCCGGCGCTGGGTGTCCGGACGGACGATGCGGCCGGGGATGCCGACCACCGTCATGCCCTCCGGCACGTCCTTGGTCACCACGGAGTTGGCGCCGACGCGGCCGTGGGCGCCGACGGTGATCGGCCCCAGGATCTTGGCCCCGGACCCGACCAGCACGCCGTCGCCCAGCGTCGGGTGCCGCTTGCCCTTGGTCCAGGAGGTGCCGCCCAGCGTCACCCCGTGATAGAGCGTCACGTCGTCGCCGACCTCCGCGGTTTCGCCGATGACGACGCCGGCCCCGTGATCGATGAAGAAGCGGCGGCCGATGGTGGCGCCGGGGTGGATGTCGATGTTGGTCAGGGCGCGGGCCAGATAGGACAGGAAACGCGCCGGCCAGCGCAGACCCCGCCGCCACGCGGCGTTGGACAGCCGATGGACCACCAGCGCGTGGATGCCGGGGTAGCAGGTGAGCACGTCGAAGACGTTGCGCGCCGCTGGGTCGCGGTCGAAGACGCAGGCGACATCCTCGCGCAGCAGCCGCCACAGGCTGGTCTCATTCATGGCGAGGTCCGGGTGGGCGTCGATCGCGGCCATGGGGTCCTCCGGATCACGAAGAGACGACGCTCCAGCGGGTGGCGTCGTCGTGGAAGGCGCGCAGCTCCTCCGCCGTCGGGGCGCGCTTGGCGCGGGTGGCGAGGGCGCGGACCCGCGGCAGCACCGCCTGGGCGGTGGCGTCGTCGCAGGCGATGCCGAGCTGGCCGTAGGCCATCTTCACCCCAGCCGTGCCGGAATGCTTGCCCAGCACGATGCGGTGTTCGCGCCCCACCTCGGCGGGGTCGAAATTCTGGTAGGTGGCGCGGTCGCGCAGCAGCCCGTCGACGTGGATGCCGGCCTCGTGCGTGAAGACGGCGTCGCCGACGATCGACTTGTTGACCGCCACCGGCCGGTTGGAGGCGCGCTCCACGAGGTCGGAGATCGCCCCCAGCGCGCGGGTGTCCACGCCGCAGTCCTGCCCGTAGAGCACCTTCAGCGACACCACCACCTCCTCCAGCGGGGCGTTGCCGGCGCGTTCGCCCAGCCCGTTGACGGTGGTGTTGACGTGGGTCGCTCCGCCCAGCACGGCGGCCAGCGAGTTGGCGTTGGCGAGGCCGAGGTCGTCGTGGGCGTGGATCTCGATCTCCAGGTCGGTGGCCCGGCGCAGCCGTTCGATGCAGGCGCGCGTTTGGAAGGGGTCGAGCACGCCCAGCGTGTCGGCGAAGCGGAAGCGGCGGGCGCCGGCTTCCTGCGCCACCGTCGCTGCGGCGATCAGGAAATCCATGTCAGCGCGCGAGGAGTCCTCGCCGCCCAGGCTGACCTCCAGCCCGTGGTCGCGGGCCGTCTTGACCTTGCGTTCGATCTCCGCCAAGGCCCAGGCGCGGCTGCGCTTCAGCTTCCTGGTGATGTGGATGTCGGAGACGGGCATCGACAGGTTGACGGTGCCGACCTTGCAGTCCAGCGCCGCCTTCAGGTCGGTGTCGTGCATGCGGCACCAGACCATCAGCCGGGCCTTCAGCCCCAGCGCGGCCACGGCGCGGATGCCCTCGCGCTCCTCCGGACCCATGGCGGGGATGCCGATCTCCAGCTCCGGCACGCCGGCCTCGTCGAGCGCGCGGGCGATGGCGATCTTCTCGTCGAGCGTGAAGGCGACCCCCGCCGTCTGCTCCCCGTCGCGCAGCGTCGTGTCGTTGATGATGGTGGAACCGGCCGTCGGCATGACGTGAGCCTCGATGCGAATGCGTCGCGGTGGTTGCCCCCTCCCTAACCCTCCCCCGCTTCGCAGGAGAGGGGACTGCCGCCGCTCTGCCCCCTCCACCGCGACAGCGGGGGAGGGATGGGGAGGGGGCCGGGAGGTGTGTTGTGTCGCAGACCGGGCCGGGGAACCGCGTCCCGGCGGGTGTCGTCGGGCGGGTTGCCGGGACGCGGGCCCGGCCCGGCCTGCGATCTCGGTGTTACGAGTAAACCGGTGCGAACTCCTTCGGCGCGCCCGCCTGCGACCAGTAGGGCGACAGCGAGCGCAGCTTCGCGATGATGCCGGGGACCACCGCGATCACCCGGTCGATCTCCTCCTCGGTCGTTTCGCGCGACAGGGAGAAGCGGGTGGCGCCGTGGGCGGCGGTGTAGGGCACGCCCATCGCGCGCATCACGTGGCTCGGCTCCAGCGACCCGGAGGTGCAGGCCGACCCCGACGAGGCGGCGATGCCGGCCTCGTTCAGCAGGAGGAGGATCGCCTCGCCCTCGATGTACTCGAAGGCGACGTTGCAGGTGTTGGGCAGGCGGTTGGCCGGGTTGCCGGTGACGAAGCAGTTGGGAACGGCGGCCAGGATGGCCTGCTCCAGCTTGTCGCGCAGCGCCTTCACCCGCGTGTTCTCGTCGGTCATGTGCATGAGCGCGAGCTGTGCGGCCGCCCCCAGCCCGACGATGCCCGGCGCGTTCTCCGTGCCGGCGCGGCGCGAGCGCTCCTGGTGGCCGCCGCGCAGCATCGGGCGGAAGCGCAGGCCGCGCTTGACATAGAGCGCGCCGATGCCCTTGGGCGCGTGCAGCTTGTGGCCGGACAGCGACAGCATGTCCACCGCGCTGGTGGCGAGCGTCATCGGGATCTTGCCGACCGCCTGCACCGCGTCGGTGTGGAACACCGCGCCGGCGGCCTTGGTGAGCTGGGCCAGCTCCTCGATCGGGAAGATCGTCCCGGTCTCGTTGTTTGCCCACATGATCGAGACGATGGCGACGTCCGGCCCCAGCGCCGCCTTGTAGGCGTCGAGGTCGAGGTTGCCCCGGTTGTCCACGCCGATGCGGTGGACGGTGTAGCCGCGCTTCTTCTCCAGATAGTCGCACAGCGCCAGGACGGCGGGATGCTCGACCACGCTGGTGACGATGCTCTTCTTCTTCGGATAGGCCTCCAGCACCGACAGGATGGCGGTGTTGTCGCTCTCCGTGCCGCCGGAGGTGAAGACGATCTCGCTGTCATGGGCGGCGCCGAGCAGCGCCTGCACCTGCTTGCGCGCCCACTCGATCTTGCCGCCCACCGCGGCGCCGAAGCCGTGCATGGAGGAGGGGTTGCCGAACTGCTCGGTGAACAGCGGCAGCATCTCCGCCAGCACCTCCGGATCGACGCGGGTGGTGGCGTTGTTGTCGAGGTAGATTCCCTGTGCGGTCATGGCTCAGGCCCCCGCCGGCAGGAGGGAGGCGGGCTTGACGCGGACGAACTCGCCCAGCGCCTCGACCAGCTTGGCCTGCACGCCCATCATGGTGCCGGCGGACTGCGAACAGCCGGAGCAGGCGCCGGTCAGGCGGACATAGATGTCCTTGCCGTCGATGTCCACCAGCTCCACGTCGCCGCCGTCGCGCTGGATCTGCGGGCGCAGCTCCTCGATGGCGAACATGATCTTCTGCATGCGCTGCACGTTGGTCAGCTTCGCCGGGGCGGCCTCGGCCTTCGGGGCCAGCGGCTTGATGGCGTCCAGCCCGACCGTGCCGGGGGCGTGGGGCTTGGGCGGGGCCAGCGCGCCGGTCTTGGCGAGCACGGCCTCCAGCACCTCCTCGATCTTCTCGTGGCAGGTCTGGCAGGAGCCGCCGGCCTTGGTGTAGTGGGTGACCTCCTCCAGCGTGGTCAGGCTGTTGACGGTCACCGCGCGCTCGATCATCGCCGCGTCGATGCCGAAGCACTTGCAGACCAGCTCGCCTTCCTCGTGGTCGTCGACCCACTCCTCGCCCTTGAAGTTGGCGATGGCGGCGCGGAGCGCCTCGGCGCCCATGACCGAACAGTGCATCTTCTCCGGCGGCAGGCCGCCCAGATACTCGGCGATGTCGCGGTTGGTGACGGCCAGCGCCTCGTCCACCGTCTTGCCGATGATCATCTCCGTCAGCGCCGACGAGGACGCGATGGCCGAGCCGCAGCCGAAGGTCTGGAACTTCGCGTCCTCGATGACCTGGCTGTCGGGATTGACCTTCATCATCAGCTTCAGGGCGTCGCCGCAGGTGATCGACCCGACCTCGCCCACGGCGTTCGCCTCATCCAGCGCGCCGGCGTTCTTCGGGTTGAAGAAGTGTTCCTTGACCTTGTCGGTGTAGTTCCACATGACGCCTTGCCTTTCCCGCGTTACCGGGTGGGGGGAGAGTGTTCGGGGTTAGTGGGCGGTGCCGCAGCCGCCGGCCGCCGGCGCGGAGGAGCAGCTGCCCCCCGGACCCGCCGAGAAGGACTTGCCGCAGCCGCAGCTGCCCGTGGCGTTGGGGTTGTCGAACTTGAAGCCCGCGCCCTCGACCCCTTCGACGAAATCGACCACCACGCCGGTCAGGAAGGGCTGGCTGGTCGGATCGACGAAGATCGTCACCGGGCCGAAGGTCAGCACGGCGTCTTCGTCGCCCGCCGTGGCCTCCAGCCCCATTTGGTACTTCATGCCGGCGCAGCCGCCGTCGGCCACCGCGATGCGCAGGCCGGCCGCGGCGCCGCCAGACTTCGCCAGCACGCGCTCCAGGGTGTTCACCGCCGCATCCGTCAGGGTCACCATGTCTGCCGCCTCCAAATGCTTCGTCGGGCATGCCGACCGTTCCTGGTCATAGGATCAGCAAGCGGCGTGCCAACTTTTAAGTTGTTGATTTTGATGAATTGTCAGGTCAAGCGGCTGGTGTTTTCCCGACAATTGTCGGGTCGGGACCATGTCGGCTTTGCGACATGTTGCGACGAAAGGACGCACAATTTAATTATGGGCTTTTGCGAAACGGGCTTGCGGCCCATACAGGATTGTCGGTCGGGCGCACGGTTTTGCGAAACAACGGAAGGGGACGGGTGATGGAGCGGCCGGTCGAACTGCGGATGTCCAACGGGCGGATGGCCTTCGGCGAGGTGCCCGAACACATCGACGAGAAACTGCAGGAGGCGGTGAAGGCCCGCCCCGACGCCGCGGCCTGCGAGGCCCTGCTGTGGGAGGCCCACCGGATGGGGCCACGCGTCCTGCCGGTCTTCTACGCGCTCTACAAATTCTATTTCAACCGCAAGCGCTTCGCGGACGCGGAGCGGGTGGCGACGATCGGGCTGGACGCGGCGGCGCGTGAGGGCGGCTATGCCGGCGACTGGCGGAGCCTGCGCGTAGACAGCACGGATTGGGCGAAGGAAGGGCCGCCGCGCTTCACCCTCTTCACCTTGAAGGCGTTGGCCTTCATCAGCCTGCGCAGCGGACGGGTGGAGGAGGCGAGGGCGATCCTCGCGAAGCTGACGGACATCGATCCGCAGGACCGGGTCGGCTACGGCGTCATCGCCGCGCTGGCGAAGGGCCTGGGGGAGGAGTGATTTGGGAAGAGGGGTGATTGACGGATCGGTTCCGTCAATCACCCGACCCGAAGCACACGGCCTCCGCGCCGCAATCGCGGCAGACCGGGGCGCCGCAGGGGATCAGCCCGTCCCGCGCGCAGAGGAAGCGGTAGAGAAAAGCCTTCCAGCGGGTGCCGGTGGCGTTCAGCAGGGTCAGCGAGTCGAAATGGCGCTCCATCAGCGCCGCGAGATGGCTCGGTCCGGCCAGACCGAGATCCCGCCACAGTTCACCCTCGTCGAGCATGGCCCGAGCCACGATGGCGGCGAGCCATGCCTCCTCCTCGATGCCCAGCGAGCGGTGGGCGAGCAGAAGAGCGGCGATGTCGTCCGCTTCGCTCTGGAGAAGCGGGGGCAGGGGGGTGGGCGAACTGTCGGGAACCGGCAGGCCGGCCGCGAAGGCGCCAGGGAAATAGCGGTCGAGAAGCTGGCCGAGCGCCCGGTCGTCGAGACCCAACGCGCCCGGGCCCGCCGACCAGCGGCGGGACAGGATGCAGGCGAACAGATGCGCGTCGAAGACGTTGCAGCGTCCCTGGCGGTCGGTCAGCCAGCGGTACAGCCGCGTGGTGTCGCCCACCCCCGGCGGGGCGGCGTGCAGGATGCCCATGGCGTCCTCCTCCGGGGGCGGGCGGCCGTCAGGCCGTCTCAGACCAACTGGGCAGCCGTCAGGCCGCCTGGGGCAAGTGGGTGATGCAGTTCTTGGAGCAGACCTTGCCGCAGCTCTCGCAGCCGATGCAGTTGCCGGCGTTCTTGACGCTCATGACCTTCTTCTCGGCCTCGTCGTCGAAGGCGTCGACGATGTCGCCGTCCTCGGTGATGCCGATCAGCTCCAGCACGTCGCGGCCGCAGACCTTGAAGCAACGGCCGCAGCCGATGCACATCTTCTGGTCGATGCTTTCCACGAATTTCGGCGTCCAGGCGGCGCCGCCGCGGGTGGTGCCGGTCACGAACTCAGCCATCGTCTGCTCCTCAATCGGGCTTGGTGTGTTGTTTGGTGGGGATGGGCGTTGCCCCCACCCCGGCCCTCCCCCGCTATCGCAGGGGAGGGAGATGATCGCGAAGCGGCGGAGTTCCCTCCCCTGCGAAGCGGGGGAGGGTTAGGGTGGGGGCAATGTTTCCATTCAGGCCGCTCAGGCGGACGCCGTCTCCAGCGCCTTCAGCGCGGCGCGCTTCTCGGTCAGGGTCTTGTAGGCGTCGTAGGTCTCCTGGGCGACCTGGAGGATGGATTGCCAGTTCTGCGGCAGTTCCTCCGACAGGTCGTGCAGGTCCATCTTCTTCTGGGTCGCGCGGGCGTTGAGCTTCTTGACCTCGTCCTTCAGGGCGTCGATGTCGGACATGGCGGAATCCTCACAGATCGGCGACGTCAGGGTATTTGCGGATCAGCGCCACGGCCTCCTCGACGATCTTGGCGCCGTCGGCGGCCAGCTTCTCCAGCGACGGGAAGCCGAAGCGGTGAACGTCGCGCAGGTGCTTCGACACCACGACCAGCCGGCCCGTGGTCAGCACCATGCGGCCGAAGCCCTCGTGGCTCATCTTCATGATGGGGGAGGCGATGTGGCCGGTCTGCTTCTCGACCGTGATGCCGACGGCCTTGTAGAACAGCTCCAGCCGCCACAGCGTGTCGGGGTCCGGGTCGCCCATGATCGGAATGGCGGCGCGGGCTTCCTTGTCGAGGATGAAGGGAGCGAGGATCGTCTCATCGCTCTTGCCTTCCCAGGCGCCGTAGCTGTCTTCGGCGCGGAACAGCATGACCAGAGTCTTCAGGAAGGCCTCGGAAAGGTCGCTCCCGGTGGCCACGGTGGTGTCGGTCATGCTCTCAATCCTCCTCGTCGAAGGCCAGCTCCTGCGGCTGGCCGGCGTTCAGGGCCTTGCGCAGCCAGGGCGGCGGGTTGCCGTTGATGGTTTCGACCAGACGGTCGAGCAGTGCGGTGATGCTGTCCGTGGCCTCCACCTTCACGGGGTGGATCTTCTTCGCCACCACGCGGGCGGCGGCGGAGGCGCCGATGGCCGACAGGTAGACGATGGCGCAATCGGCCAGCGCGTCCAGCTTCGGGATCAGCTTGTCCTCGTTGCCGTCCTCGAACATCGAGCCGCCGAACTGGCAGGTCTCGACCATCGTGTAGCCGGCCTTGTCCACCTCGTAGACCACGATGTTCTTGGCCCACCCGAAATGCGCATCGACGTGCTGCATGTCCTGGGTGCAGAAAGCGACCTTCATGGAACCTCCTTTGCGGGGCCGGCCGTCCTCGGCTTGGCCCACCACACTCAGCCGGCGCTGCATCCGCATGATCCGCTCCCGCAGTGCTGGCCGTGTTCATGCCCGTCCCCATGACGATGACCGTGACCGTGGTCATGGCCGTGGCCGTGCTCGTCGTGGTCCATCTCGCGGGACAGGAACAGGTTGCCGATTTCGAACAGAAGCTCGCGCGTGCCGCGATAGCCGATATGGACCTTCAGCCCGGCGCCCAGCCGGTCGAACATCGGGAGGCCCATGCGGTGCAGCGGCACGCCGATGCGCCCCGCCCCCTGCCGCCCGTGGGAGTTCGACACGATCAGGTCGGCGTCGCGGGCCAGCGTCTCCACGTCGGAATGGTCGCCGACCATGACGGTCGCGGCCTTCAGCTTCTCCAGCACGGCGGTCTGGGTGGGGGAGACGGCGGCGATCACCTCCGCCCCCATGTCGGCCAGGAAGCTGGTGACGGCGTAGAGCAGGTCCGGCTCCAGCGCCACGGCGATCCGCTTGCGGCTGTAGAAGAAATGCCCGTCGAGCATGCCGTCCACCAGCGTCTCGCGCTGGCGCCGCAGCTTCGCCGGCACCGGACGGCCCGACAGCTCCGACAGGGTGCGGACGAGGCGGTCCGACGCCTCCAGCCCGGTCAGCCGGTCGAAGAAAAGGCTGCGCACGTCGGTCTTCAGCTCCAGCGCCGCGGCGGCGACGCGCATATGCTCGCCGACCACCAGCGTGGCTTCCGACGCGCCCATCGACGCGATCTGTTCCACCGTCACGCCGCCCAGCGAGGTCGCCGTGAAGTCGTCGGGCTGGCGGCCCGACATGGACAGCGACAGGTCGGGCAGGAAGATCGGCGACAGGCCGAAACTTTCGATGATGTCGCGCAGCTCTTCCACGTCGCCCGGCGACAGGTGGCTGCCGGCCAGCACGTTGATCTGGCCCTTCACCGTCTTGTCGGACGGCTGGACGACCTCCTCGACGATGCCGGTCACCGCGGCGGAGAAGCCGTCCTCGAACCCGCCGGAGAAGTCCGGGGTGTTGGCGAAGACCAGCTTCAGGCCGGCCAAGGCGGGGTTGCGCTGGCGGAACAGCGAATACTGGCCGGCCATGTCCTCGCCCTTGGTCTCGGTCACGCCGGTGGTGGCGACGCCGATCAGGGCGGGCGCGTTGCGCTCGTGGATGGTGCGGACGGCCTGCTCCAGATTCTCGTAGCCGCCGAGGATGGTGGAGACCTGATCCATCGCCGTGGTCTGGAGCGGGATGGCCTCGCGGAAATGGCGGACCAGCAGGACCAGCCCGAAGGCGGTGCAGCCCTGGCTGCCGTGGAACAGCGGCATGCAGCGGTCCACGCCGAGGAAGGCGAGCGCCGCACCCAGCGGCTGGCTCATCTTCAGCGGGTTGGTGGCGGCCGCCTTGGCGGAGTGGGGGAAGCGCTGGATGTTGCCCATGGCGGTTACGCTCCCACCGGCTTGGCATCCGGCCTGGCATCCGGTTTCAAGTCCCAGGGGGCGGCCAGACGCACCTGCCGCCAGATCGGGTTGGACAGGGTCTTGTCGATTTCCTCACACAGGTTGACGATGCCGTCATAGCCCGCGTAGGGGGTGTGGCGCTCCTGGTTCAGGTCGAGCCACGGCACCTTGGCCTTCAGCGCGATGAACTGCGACCGGCCGCCGGACATCATGATGTCGGCCTCGCTGTCGCGCAGCATCTTGTAGATGTCGCGGGGCTTCAGGTCGTCCCACTGGTGGAACTCCTCCCCCTTCATCTTCTTGATGCGCTCTTTGTCCTCCTTGGTCGACTTCTTGGTGGAGGTGCCGACGATGGTCAGCCCGGCGCCTTCCAGCGCGGTGACCATCGACCAGCTCTTCACGCCGCCGGTGAACAGCAGGACGCGCTTGCCGTCGAAGCGCGGCTTGTAGGGTTCCAGACGCCGCCAGACGCGGCTTTCCTCGCGGGCGATGACGCCTTCGGTGCGGTCGATGATCGCCTTGTCGGCGCCGCGCTCCACCAGCATGCGGGCCATGGTGCGCAGCGTGTCCGACATGTCCGACACGCCGTAGAAGGAGCCTTCGAAATAGGGGATGCCCCAGCGCTCCTGCATCTTGCGCCCGACATTCACCAGCGCCTGCGAGCAGACCACCATGGTCAGCCGCGCCCGGTGGGCCTGCGCCACCTCGTTGTAGCGCCCGTCGCCGGAGATGCAGGACAGGATGCGGATGCCGATCTCGTCGAGCAGCGGCTTCACCAGCCACAGCTCGCCGGCCAGATTGTATTCGCCGACGATGCAGATGTCGGTCGGGGTCGTGACCTCCGGCTCCACCGTGCCGATGACGTGGTCGAGCAGCGTCTCGCCGGCCAGCTTGTTGCCCAGATTCTTCGACCCGACGAAGCCCGGCGCCATCACCGGGATCACCGGCTTGCCCAGCTTCTTCGCGGCGAATTTGCAGACCGCCTCGATGTCGTCGCCGATCATGGCGGGGACGCAGGTCTGATAGACGAAGACGGCTGGCGGATCGTACTGCTGCACGATCTCCTTGATTGCCTTGTAGAGCTTCTTCTCGCCGCCGTGGATGATGTCGAGTTCCGACATGTCCGTGGTGAAGCCGGTGCGGTAGAGCTGCGAGCCCGATGATTTGGTGCCGCGGTTGTCCCAGGAGTTGCCGAGGCAGGCGATCGGCCCGTGCACGAGGTGGGCGGCGTCGGCGATCGGCTGGAGCGCGATCATCGCGCCGTCATAGGCGCAGCCTCCGGCGGCAGCTCCCGGCTTCAGAGCCTTGGAGCAACCCTTCTTCCGCTCCTTCTCCGACTTGGCTTGGTTGGTGGAGCAACCCGGCTCGTTGAAGACGTCCTGGAGCTTTTCCTGGAGCATGACCTTCTCCCGCCATTGGCCGACATCGGCGCCTGTGGGTCAGTCATATGCAGGAAGTGTACCAGACTGTGAATTGTTTATATTCAATAAGTTAAGGAGATCGGCCTCGTGTGCGATACCCGACAATCGCGGACTTTGTCGGGTATCGCACAGCCCGGGGCGAGGGCCAGCCGCGCACGGCGCGTGCCCTCAACGGGCCAGAACCTTGGCGGCTTCCTTGGTTTCCGAGACCGCCGAGGCGATCTGGGTGATCGCGGAGTTGATGGCGCCGATGTTGTGGTCGACGGCGCTGACCGAGGCCGACGCGTTCTGCATGTTGGTGGACATGTCGCCGGTCACCGCACTCTGCTCCTCCACCGCTCCGGCGGAGACGGTGACGAACTCCATCAGGTTGCTGGTGGCCTGACGGATGTTGCCCAGCGACGCGACCACGTCGGACGAGACGGCCTGCATGCCTTCGATCTCCTTGGAGATCTGGGCGGTCGCGTTGGCCGATTGGTTGGCGAGATTCTTGACCTCGTTGGCGACAACCGCAAAGCCGCGCCCCGCCTCGCCGGCCCGCGCCGCCTCGATGGTGGCGTTGAGCGCCAGCAGGTTGATCTGGCTGGCGATGGAGCTGATCAGATCGACGATGCCGCCCATCGCCTTGGCGACCTCCGTCAGGCGCGCCGCCGCCCGGTCGGCGTTCCCCGTCTCGTCCATCGCGGTGCTCGCCGCTTGGCGCGAACGGATCATGCTGTCGGCGATCTCGCGGGCCGACGCGGCGAGTTCCTCGGCGCTGGCGGCGACGGTCTGGACGGTGCCTTGCGTCGCGCCGGACCGCTGGGCGGCGTCCTCGGCCTGCCGGCCGGCGGCGGAGAGCGCGGCGTCGATCTCGGTGAAGTTGTTGTCGATCAGCGCCTTCAACTGGTCCAGCAGTTCCACCTGACGGGTGATGTCGGTGGCGAACTTGACGATCTTGGACAGCCGGTTGCTGGTGTCGAACACCGGGTTGTAGGACGCCTGAATCCACACAACGCGGCCGCCCTTGCCGATCCGCTTGTACTGGGCGGCCTGGAAACGGCCCTGCCGCAGGCTCTCCCAGAAGGCCCGGTAGTCCGCGCCGCCATGCTCCGCCGGATCGACGAAGGTGCTGTGGTGGCGCCCCTCGATCTCCCGCAGCGTGTAGCCGAGCAGGGACAGGAAATTCTCATTGGCGGTGATGACGGTGCCATCGGGGGTGAATTCGATCACCGCCTGGGACTTCGAGATGGCCTCCGCCTTGCCGCGCAGATCGATGTGCTCCAGATGGCGCTCGGTGACGTCGGTGCACACCTTGACCACCTTGTGGGTGACGCCCTGGCGGTTCTTGATCGGGTTGTAGGACGCCTCGATCCAGACCTCGCGCCCGCCCTTGCCGATGCGTTTGTAGAGGGAGGACTGGAACTCACCCCGGCGCAGACACTCCCAAAAATTCTTGTAATCCAGGCTATCGTGAAGGTTCGGTTCGACGAAAATCCGGTGATGCTTCCCTTTGATTTCCTCGAAGCTGTAGCCCATACATCGGAGAAATTGATCATTCGCCGACAATATGTTGCCAGATGTGTCAAAGGTGATTATGCCATTAGATTTGTCTAATGCGGTGGTTATTTCCGTCGCTTCCGTGTCTGCCGACCTTAGAAAGGTTTTAAAGGGCATGTTGATTGTCCTTATGGGGCAAAAAGGGAATGATGATTTGAGGTTATCGGCAATTTATATAAAAAACAATTAATTGGCGTTCATGCGGTGTTGTGGGGTGCCATGTCGTTTCGGCGATGATTGTATTCGCTAAGATATGTCGTTTCGCAGATAGGTAATTGCACGCAATTTTTTGTTGATGTTGTGGTCATTCTTCCGGTGGTGATGGCTCGTAGCCCAGAGATTTAGATCCCAGTTTATTCAACCAACAAGCGCCAAAGAGGGGATTCGCAAAGGCGAACGAGACCGTTGTCCGTCGATCTCTTTCCATGGAAAGCTGTGAGGCGGGTGTGCCTGCAAAGGCTGCGGGCTGGCGCTGCCGGAATGTTCCACCGAAAGTAACGCCTGTGAGGAACCGCGCGCTGCGGTGGCAAGGGGCGCGGTTCCGCAGGGCCATCGTCAGGGAACGATCACATAATCGGGGTTGGCGATCGCGAAGACGGCGTCGCGGTCCGGCTGGGGCGGGTAGATCCACTTGGTGTTGATCTCGCGCTTCACCGCCTTGCCCTCCTCGCGGGTCAGCCGAACCTGCCGGTCCCAGCCTTCAGTGAAGAGCGCGCCCCACGGGCCGAGATCGAGGCAGGTCACGTATTTGGGCTGGCTGTAGGGGTGGGTGGGCAGGCCGACCAGCTCCGCCGCGGCGTTGTGGCCGGCGACGCGGCCCAAGCTGAGGGCGTGCTGGCAGGACATCGCGGCGACGTTGCCGAGGTCGTCGGTGGCAGCCCGCGCCACGTCCCCGGTGACGAAGATCCCGTCGCTGCCGACCGCCTGCAGGAACGGATCGGCCGGGACGCGCCCGAACCGGTCATGCTCGCCGCTGATCTGCGCGGCCAGAGGGTTGGCGCGGGCGCCCGCCGTCCAGACGACGGTGTCGGCGGCGATGCGCTCGCCGGTGGAGGTGGTGACGCCTCCAGCGTCGACGGCGGCGACCGCCGTGCCGGCGACGATCTCCACGCCGCATTCGGCCAGCGCCTGCTCGATGACGGGGCGCGGCACCGGGCCGAGATCGGGGCCGATGGCCGGCGCCTGTTCGACCACCACGACGCGGACCTTGGCGTCCGCGCCCAGGATGGCGCGCAGCCGGTCCGGCATCTCCGCCGCCGTCTCGATGCCGGTGAAGCCGCCGCCGGCCACCACCACGGTGTTGCGCGCCGCCGTCTCCGGCTGGGCGGCCAGGGCCTTCAGATGGGCGTCGAGGGCGTGCGCGCTGTCGAGTTGGTCGACGTTGAAGGCGTGCTCGGCGAGACCGGGAATGGGCGGGGTGAACAGGCGGCTGCCCGCGGCCAGGACGAAGCGGTCGTAGGGCAGGGTGAACCGGGCGCCGTCGGTGCCGGTGACGTCCACCGCGCGATGGCCGGCGTGGATCGTTGTCACGACGCCGGAGACGTGGCGGACGCCCACCGCCTCGAACAGCGCCGCGAGGTCCGGCGCCATGCCTTCCAGCACCGCTTCGTAGAGGCGGGGGCGGATGTGGAGCTGGGGGGCCGGCGAGACGACGGTGATAGCGACGTCGCCGTCGCGGCCGGCCAGCGCCACGGCGCGGGCGGCGGACAGGGCGGCCCACAATCCGGCGAAACCGGAACCGGCGATGACGATTTGTTGGGTCATGACTCTGTGTCCTTCTGAAAGCCGGACAGGAGGGAGCGTTCTGGCGCGCGGGTGCGCGGCAGCCATCCCGTCCGTCCGGCGGAGGTCCGGGAGGTGTTTCAGGGCATTGGATGAGGCGTGGTGGTCGGGCCGGCTGCGGTGGCCAGCTACGGTGTCTGCCGTGTCCGTGATGCGGCGCGGGCGCTGAGGCGCGAGTCGATCCAGGTCTGGACGTCGCCTTGGAAGTCCGGCGGGGCCTTGCGCCCGAAGGTCTCGCCGACGCTGGCCAGCGTTTCCTTGGCCAGCGTGTCGCGCATCGCCTTCTCGGCCTTCAGCATCACGGCGTGGATGGCGCAAACACCGGAGGTCGCCCAATCCGGCGGTCTGTCGTCGAAGACGGCGCAGCGGCCGCGGATCTCCTGGCACTCGAACAGCGGCTTCTCGCCCTCGATGGCGTCGACGATGACGAGGAAGCTGATGTCTTCCGGCGCCTTGGCGAGGCGGTAGCCGCCGCGCACCCCTTCGCTGGCCGTGACGATTCCCGCCTTCTCCAGCTTCGGGAAAATCTTGGCAAGGAAGGAGGGGGAGATTCCCTGCAACTCCGCCAGATCCCGGCTGCTCAGCGGCGTGTCGCCGGCGGCGGCCAGCCAGAGCAGGCAGTGGATGCCGTATTCGACGCTTGCGGTGAGGTGTGCCATGGCGTGGCCCGTCCAACGGTCTCAACAACACAGACCGTATCAGTCCGCGTTCTCAAGCGCAAGACGGAAAACGCAGATAATGTTTGTCTGCGTTTATGGGCGAGGCGGCAGGCCGGACATGGAAAAGCCGGAGCCCACCTTGCGGTGGGCTCCGGCTCTCCGGGGAAGCGGCCGGGCGGGGGGATGGAGGCCCCGCGCCGGCCGGGGGAGGTCAGCGCACCAGATCGAACGAGTAGTCGGTCTCGCCGACGATGTTCGTGTTGGCGTCCATATCCTCGAAGATCCGATCCAGGATGCGCACCAGCACGTTCAGAGCGCCCTGGTAGCCCCAGGTCGGGTAACGGTGATGGTGGTGGCGGTCGAAGATCGGGTAGGTCAGGCGGATGAGCGGGATCTTGGTGTCGCGCTCCAGATACTTGCCGTAGCTGTTGCCGATGATGTAGTCGACCTTGTCGGTGAACAGCAGCGAGCGCAGGTGCCAGAGGTCCTTGCCGCCGTAGGCCTTGCCGGACTTGCCGAACGGCGAGGCGTCGAGCGTCTTCTGGACCTGCTTCTCCCACTTCTTCGAGCCGGAGGTGGACAGGATGTGCACCGGCTCGGCGCCCAGCTCCATCAGGAACTTCGACATGCCCAGGCAGAAGTCCGGGTCGCCGTACACGGCGAAGCGCTTGCCGTGCAGGTGGGTGTGGCTGTCGGCGATGGCGTCGACGAGACGGCCGCGCTCCAGCTTCAACTCCGCCGGGACCGGCTTGCCGGACAGCTCGGCCAGCTTCATCAGAAGCTCGTCGGTGCCGGTGACGCCCATCGGGTAGTTGTACTTGGCGACCTGCTGGCCCTTCTCCTTGATGAACTGCAGGGACTGCGGGGTGCAGTATTCCTGCATGGAGATGGTGGCCTTGGCGTGGACGGCCTCCTTCGTGGCCTCCAGCGGGGTGCCGCCGTCATACATGCGGTACTCGCCGTCGGCCGGGGTGTCGAAGTTGTCCGACACGTCCGACAGGATCGTCAGGTCGATGCCGAACAGGCCGGCGATGCGCTTCAGCTCGCGGTTGTTGCCGACCGCGAAGCCGTCGAAGCCCGGGATCAGGTTGATCTTCTCGTTCTTCGGGGTGTCGAAGTTCTCCGACGTGCCCCAGAAGTGGGTCAGAACACCCTTGATCATGTTGTCGTAGCCGACGATGTGGCTGCCGACGAAGGCCGGGGTGTGGGCGAAGGGAACCGGGAAATCCGCCGGGACGCTTTCCTTGTTCTTCGCGTTGTTGATGAAGCCCGAGAGGTCGTCGCCGATGACTTCCGCCATGCAGGTGGTCATCACGGCGATCATCTTCGGCTTGTACAGCGCGTAGGCGTTGGCCAGGCCGTCGATCATGTTGTTCAGGCCGCCGAACACCGCCGCGTCTTCTGTCATCGACGAGGAGACCGCGGAGTTCGGCTCCTTGAAGTGGCGGGTGAGGTGCGTGCGGTAGTAGGCGACGCAGCCCTGCGAGCCATGGACGAAGGGCAGGGTGCCCTCGAAGCCCTGGGCCGCGAACATCGCGCCGATCGGCTGGCAGGCCTTCGTCGGGTTGATGACGACCGCCTCACGGGCGAAGTTCTTTTCCTTGTACTCTTCCGTCTTGGTCCACGCGGAAACCCGGGCGACCTCTTCGTCGGAGTGGCCGTACTCGAACTCCGTCTTCTTGCGCTCGAGCAGCTCCTTGTATTCGGGCTGACGGAAGAGCGTGAAGTGGTCGATGACCTTGTCGGCGCTCTGGGAAACGGGGTGGGACATGCTCATTACTCCTATCTTCCAGAGGCCGCTTTAGAACGGAGCCTTCATGATGCCCCAGACGGGGTTGTTGATGGCCAGATCCATGTCGCGGGCGAAGATCGCGAAGCCGTCGTAGCCGTGATACGGACCCGAGTAATCCCAGGAGTGCATCTGGCGGAAGGGCAGGCCCATCTTCTGGAAGACGTACTTTTCCTTGATGCCCGAGGCGACGAGGTCCGGACGCATCACCTCGACGAACTTCTCCAGTTCGAAGGCGGTGACGTCGTCGTAGATCAGCGTGCCTTCCTTCACGTAGTGCTGGGT
Organism: Azospirillum argentinense; assembly: GCF_000632475.1. Classification (NCBI taxonomy): domain Bacteria; kingdom Pseudomonadati; phylum Pseudomonadota; class Alphaproteobacteria; order Rhodospirillales; family Azospirillaceae; genus Azospirillum; species Azospirillum argentinense. The sequence continues at coordinate 2,055,161 of NZ_CP007793.1, read as the reverse complement.
GCGCTGATAGTCGTCGTTGTGGGCGAATTCGTAACCCGTGCCGACGATCTCCATGCCCAGGTCATGGTAGGCGTCGACCACGTGGCGCGGACGGAGGCCGCCGACGTAGATCATCACCTTCTTGCCTTCGAGCCGCGGCTTGAACTTGGCGATGACGGCGTCGACCATCGGCTGGTACTTGGCGATGACCTTCTCCGCGTTCTCCTTGATGGTGTCATCGAAGAGAGCGGCGATCTTGCGCAGGGACTCGGCGATCTGCGACGGGCCGAAGAAGTTGTACTCCATCCACGGAATACCGAACTTCTCTTCCATGTGGCGCGCGATGTAGTTCATCGAGCGGTAGCAGTGGATGAGGTTCACCTTCGCCTTCGGCGTGTTCTCCAGCTCGGCGAGGGTGCCGTCGCCCGACCACTGGGCGATCACGCGCAGGCCGATCTCCTCCAGCAGGATGCGGCTGGCCCAGGCGTCGCCACCGATGTTGTAGTCACCGATGATGGTGACGTCGTACGGGGTGGAGACGAAGCCTTCCTTCGGCTCGGTCTTCTCGAAGATCCAGTCGCGGATGACGTCGTTGGCGATGTGGTGGCCCAGCGACTGGGAGACGCCGCGGAAGCCTTCGCAACGGACCGGAACGACCGGCTTGCCCAGCTCTTCCGACTTGGCGCGGGCGACCGCCTCGATGTCGTCGCCGATCAGGCCGATCGGGCACTCGGACTGGATGGAGATGCCGTTGACGAGCGGGAACAGCTCGTTGATCTCCTCGATCACCTTGTGCAGCTTCTTGTCGCCGCCGAAGACGATGTCCTTCTCCTGGAAGTCGGAGGTGAAGTGCATCGTGCCCCAGCTGTCCACGCCGGTGTCGCCGACATAGTAGTTGCGGCGGCCGGACCAGGAGTAGTAGCCGCAGCCGACCGGGCCGTGGGAGATGTGGATCATGTCCTTGATCGGACCCCACACCACGCCCTTGGAACCGGCGTAGGCGCAACCACGGATGGTCATCACACCGGGGATCGACTTGATGTTCGACTTGACGCCGCAGTCCTTCGCCTCGGCCTCCAGCACGTTCAGGTGCTTGGCGCGGCGCTTGCGCGACTTCTCGGGATACGCTTCGAGAACCTTGTCGACGAGACCCTTGACGTCGACGCCTTCGTTCACGGACAGGCTCATGGTGCCAGTCTCCTGCATGCTCTCATTGTCCGCGCCACTTCAGCGCGGGACCGAGCCCCCTCTCTCCCACCCCGCGCACAATGGCGGGGTGGGCTGGGGAGGGGGCCAGTTCAGACCTGTGCCCCGTCAGGGATCCAGGTGTCAGGCCTTGGCGGCTTCCTTGGCCTGGAGCTCGGCGAGCTGCTGCTCCTCCGACTTCATGATGCCGAAGTCCATCAGCATCTCTTCCAGCTCTTCCATCGTGATCGGGGTCGGGATGGTGCCCTTGCCCTTGTTCGCGTGGACCTTGTTGGCGAGCTGGCGGTATTCCTGGGCCTGCTGGCTGTCCGGCGCGTACTCGATCACGGTCATGCGGCGCAGCTCGGCGTGCTGCACGATGTTGTCGCGCGGCACGAAGTGGATGAGCTGGGTGCCGAGGCGGCCGGCCAGGGCCGAGGCGAGGTCGATTTCCTTGTCGGTCTGGCGCTCGTTGCAGATCAGGCCGCCGAGGCGCACGCCGCCGCTGTGGGCGTACTTCAGAATGCCCTTGGCGATGTTGTTGGCGGCGTAGAGCGCCATCATCTCACCGGACATGACGATGTAGATTTCCTGGGCCTTGTTCTCGCGAATGGGCATGGCGAAACCGCCGCACACCACGTCGCCCAGCACGTCGTAGGAGACGTAGTCGACGTCGTCGTAGGCGCCGTTCTCTTCCAGGAAGTTGATCGAGGTGATCACGCCGCGGCCGGCGCAGCCGACCCCCGGCTCCGGACCGCCGGACTCGACGCACTTGATGCCCTTGTAGCCGATCTTGAGAACGTCCTCGAGCTCCAGATCCTCGACCGAGCCGGCTTCGGCGGCGAGGTGCAGCACGGTGTCCTGCGCCTTGGCGTGCAGGATCAGGCGGGTCGAGTCGGCCTTCGGATCGCAGCCGACGATCAGGATCTTCTGATCCAGCTCGACCAGCGCGGCCAGGGTGTTCTGGGAGGTGGTGGACTTGCCGATACCGCCCTTACCGTAGAACGCAATCTGGCGCAAAGACATGGGAGGTTACTCCTTTGCTTGGGTCTACAGGGTGTCTTCAATTCCGGGGCGGCCTGCCCAGCGGCCGCTTCGACCCCTTCTCTGCATCCCTCGTGCCAGTTTGCGGAAAATTTTTAAGTCATTGAAAATGAACAACAAATTAGATTGCGGACGAGTGCGGCCCGCTTTGTCGGGCCTGTGACATACCCGACAAAGCCCGACATTTTGTCGGGTCTCTCGCAATGAAAAGGATGAGATGGGTGGATGGCGCCCGAACGGCGCCTTCGCGGCTCAGGCGGCGGCGTGGTTCAGCGCGTCGCGGGCAATGACGAGGCGCAGGGCCAGCGCCTCCAGCTCGTCGCCGTCCTGGCCCATGTCATAGAGAAGCTGGGCCAGCGACTGGCCGCGGGCGAGCAGGCGGCGCGCCTTGGCCGGGTCGGCGGGACGGGCGAGCAGGATGCCGACGAGACGCTCCCCGGCGATGCCGGCCAGCGCGCGGCTGCGCTCGGCCAGACGGCGCTCCAGCGTGTCGAGCACCGCCGGCCGCCCGGCATGGTCGAGGTCGGTGCAGAACTGGTGCAGGGAGCGGAGCTGGCGCAGCAGCGCCTCGAACAGCAGCTCGTCGAGGTCGCCACCGTTGGCGGCCTTTCCGACAAGATCGAACAGCGTGTCGGAAAGCCGCCACGCCGCCGACAGGCAATCGTTCATCGCCTTGCGGTCGGCGGGTTCGACGAAGGCGTTGGCCTCCTCGCGGTGCTCCTCCTGGTCATCGAGGTTCCGCATCGCAACGACGAGCAGCCCGTCCACCGAGGCCAGCGTGGCGAGGCTGGCGTGCAGCGCCTTGATGCCGCGGTCGGCGCCGAAGCCGTCCATGGCCTCCGCCGCCCGGCGCAGGGCGTGGCGGGTGAGACGACGCGATTGATAGACGACGTCGCGCAGGGCGACGGTGGCGCCCAGCGTCTCCAGCATCAGCCGCCGCGCCTCGAAGCGCAGCAGGGCGTGGGCGAGGCTGTCCATGGCGCCGGCGGTGGCGCCCCCCGCGACGCCGGCCGGATCGTCTTCCGCGGTTGCGACGGGCGCTTCGCCGCGGACCAGCCGGTCGGCGTCGGCGCGGGCGTCCGCCTCGATGGCCGAGACCACCGACAGCACGGCGCCGCGCCCGGCACCGCGCAGCAGGGCGACCAGGGCGCGCAGGGCGGTGGCCACCTCCGGCGCGCCGGGCAGCCCATCCTCGGCGGTGCCCTTGTTGTGGACGACGCGGTCGATCAGATGGTCGCGCAGGCGGGGCAGCAGGACGTCCAGGATGATCGGGGCGGTGGGTCGCAGCAGCGCCTCCAGCAGGCGGCCCTGCGGCTGGCCGAGCATGGCGGCCAGCGGGTTGACCGGCTTGGGCACCAGACGCGGGCGGTGGGGCTCCAGCAGGGCCAGCACCTCGTCGCCGCGCAGCGGGGTTATGGTGCCGCGCAGCAGCCGGGCGAGCGTCACGGCGTCGCGGGCCTCCCTGGCGCCGCGCAGCGGAACCGGCGGCCGTCCTGAACGCATCGGCATCTTTTCCGAGACGGCGGAAGGAAGAAGAACGCGCGGGGGCTGTACCGCCCGGTTGCGCGTCTCCTGTTCCTTACGCTTCATCGGCCACATGGCCTTGCCTCGTCTTGCGGTGCACTGAATCCCAATCGAAGAACTATGGTGTCGTCTCATCATCCGTTCAAACGGATATTTTTAAGATATTTGGAGTAAGCCAAAAGTTGTTTCGGCTGTTTAGTAGAATTGTTTTCGAATTCGAAATGTATTGCGGGCTAGGCGACATCGCCCTGCGATGACGCGGACCCTTGGCGGACGCGCCGGTTCGCGGTATCCATGAAAGAATTGTGGATTTGAGAGCGCGATGGCGGACGGTTCGGCGAGCGGTGGTTTGAGGGATGCGCGGGGGCGGCTGATCGATCCGGATTCGCCGCTGGCGTTGAAGGCGCATCGCACCAACCTGCTGAACGTGACGGCGGAAGCGCTGTGCGCGGAATCCTTCAACGACGAACCGCGGCGCCTGCGCATCGGCGGCACGCGCAGCGAACACGCCGTGCTGTTCGAAGCGCTCGACGAGAGCCCGAACAGCCTAATCGCCGCCGACATCTTCCAGCACCACATGGCCTTCACCTTCGGGCTGAACCCGGATTTTTCCGGCGCCGAGGGCACAGACGGGCGGCGGCGCTACCGCGCCAGCTACCTGCGCCTGCTGAAGGGGTGGCTGTTCGACAGCAACAACGCCGAGGGGGCTGTGCTGAAAGGCTGGGTGGAGAGCCGGTTCGGTCTGCTGCCCACCTATCACAAGGAACCGATCCTGCGCTTCGCCTCCGACGCGTGGCGGACCTACGGCGAGGAGAAGGTCGCCACCCGCTTTCACAACAACAACATCAACCTGCAGCTCGACCTGCTGTACGAGTATTGCCAGTGGTGGATGCGCCGCGGCTGGCCGGACGCGCCGATGCCGTCCCGCGCCAGCCACATCCGGCTCTACCGCGGCGTCAACGATTTCGAGGAGCACCACATCGTCGCGCGCCCCGACAAGCGCACGGCGGTCCTGCGCCTCAACAACCTCAGCTCCTTTTCCATCGAGCGCGACATCGCCGGCCAGTTCGGGGACTACATCCTCGAAACCTGGGTGCCGCTCACCAAGGTGGTCTTCTTCCGCGACATCCTGCCCCGCTACCCCTTCAAAGGGGAGGGCGAGTATCTGGTCGTCGGCGGGGACTACAGGGTGGGGGTGTCGCTTCTCTGACAACCGATCACGGGACAGATCCGGCCCATGACTGACCATTCCATCCGCTCACGCGCGCTGGGCGCCTATCTCGGGCTGGCCTGCGGCGACGCGCTGGGCGCCACCGTCGAGTTTCTGACAAAGGGCGAGATCGCCCACCAGTACGGCGTGCACAAGCACATCAAGGGCGGCGGCTGGCTGAAGCTGCCCGCCGGGCAGGTGACCGACGACACCGAGATGTCGATCCATCTCGGCCGCGCCATCCTGGCCGCCCCGGAGTGGGACGCCCGCCGCGCCGCGGAGGAGTTCGCCGTCTGGCTGAAGGGCGTTCCCGTCGATGTCGGGGACACGACACGGCGCGGCATCCGCCGCTTCATCATGCACGGCACCCTGTCGGAGCCGGAGAGCGAGTATCACGCCGGCAACGGGGCGGCGATGCGCAACCTGCCGGTCGCCCTGGCGACGCTGGGCGACGACGACGCCTTCGAGCGCTGGACGGTGGAGCAGGCGCACATCACCCACTGCAACGCGATGTCCGACGCGGCGACTCTGACGCTCGGCCACATGGTCCGCCGTCTGGTGCTGGGCGGCAGCGTGCGCGACGTGCGCGACGAATCGAACAAGCTCATCGCGAAGCACCGGCAATTCAAGTTCCAGCCCTACCGGGGCCTCGCCACCGCCTACATCGTCGATACGATGCAGACGGTCATGCACTATTATTTCCAGACCGATTCCGTGGAATCCTGCGTCGTCGAGACCGTCAACCAGGGCGGCGACGCCGACACCACCGGCGCCATCGCCGGCATGCTGGCCGGCGCCACTTATGGCGTGGAGACCATCCCGCCGCGCTGGCTGCGCAAGCTCGACCGCGACGTCTACAACGAAATCTGCGCCCAGGTGGACGGGCTGCTCGCCCGCTCCCCGGCGCTCAAGCAGGGGTGATTTCGACCATGGCCGACGTGATCTTCTTCGAAAAGCCCGGCTGCGCCGGCAACAACCGCCAGAAGGCGCTGCTGGCGGAGGCCGGGCACACCGTCCACGCCCGCGACCTGCTGTCCGAGCCCTGGACGGCGGACCGCCTGCGCCCCTTCTTCGGCGACCGCCCGGTGGCCGAGTGGTTCAATCGCGCCGCCCCCGCGGTGAAGAGCGGCGAGGTCGATCCGGACGCGCTGGACGAGGCCGCCGCCCTGGCGCTGATGCTGACGACGCCGCTGCTGATCCGCCGCCCGCTGATGCAGGTGGGCGACCGCCGCGACTGCGGCTTCGAGGCGGAGCGGGTGGACGCCTGGATCGGGCTGGCCGCCGGGGCGCCGGAGGGCAAGCTGGAAGGCTGCGCCCGCGCCGGGATGCCACCCTGCCCACCACCCGCAAAGGGGTGACGGGACAACCCGGACTGTCGTAGGTTTGCCCCCGTCCTGTTTGAAACCCGACATTTCAGCGATGGGGGCCGATCCATGTGCGAACTCCTGGGCATGAGCGCCAACGTGCCCACGGACATCTGCTTCAGCTTTCGCGGCCTGATGCGCCGCGGCGGGCAGACCGGTCCGCACCGCGACGGCTGGGGAATCGCTTTCTACGAGGGGAAGGGCTGCCGCACCTTCCACGACCCGGCGCCGAGCTGCGAGTCGGAGATCGCGCGGCTGGTCAGCAGCTATTCCATCAAGTCCTGCGTGGTCATCTCCCACATCCGCCGCGCCAACCGCGGCCGGGTGTCGCTGGAGAACACCCACCCCTTCACGCGGGAGCTGTGGGGCCGCGTCTGGACCTTCGCCCACAACGGCCAGCTCAAGGGCATCAAGGAACGGACGCTGACCTTCTACGAGCCGGTCGGGACGACGGACAGCGAGCACGCCTTCTGCTGGCTGCTCGACCAGATCCGCATGCAGTATCCGGAGCCGCCCAAGAGCAGCGGCGCCCTGATGCGGCTGATCCGCGACCTCGCCACCGACCTCGGCACGCTGGGCGTCTTCAACATGCTGCTCAGTGACGGGCGGTATCTGTGGTGCCATTGCGCGACCAACCTCGCCTGGCTGACCCGCAAGGCCCCCTTCGGCCCGGCGACGCTGATCGACGAGGACATGAGCGTCGATTTCGCCAAGGAGACGACGCCCGACGACGTGGTGACGGTGGTCGCCACCCGCCCCCTGACCCGCGACGAGGATTGGACCGTCATGAAGGGCGGCGAGATGGTCGTGTTCAAGGGCGGCAATCGGGTGCGCTGACCGGGGATTGTTCTGATCTGTGCAACGAAGATTGGCGAAATCGGGGCTCAATCGATTGGCGTAAGCGGGCTTATGGTCACTTCCGAGACAAACCGAAGCGGTGACGGTGCCGGACCGGCGCCCCGCTTCCCGGATAGGAAGACGTGACCATGAAGATCCTTCGCATCGATTCCAGCCCGCTGGGCGACGCCTCCGTTTCGCGCCAGCTCACCGGCTCCATCGTCGCGGCGCTGCTCCAGGCGACGCCGGACGCCGAGGTGTCCGCCCGCGACCTGACCGTCGCCCCGCCGGACCACCTGACCGGCGAGCTGATGCAGGTCGTGAAGTTCCGCAACCTGGAGGGCCTGACCGCCCGCCAGCAGGAGGAACTGGCCCTGACCGACGCGCTGGTCGACGAGTTCCTGGCCGCCGACGTCGTGGTGATCGGCGCCCCGATGTACAACTTCACGGTGCCGACCCAGCTCAAGGCCTGGATCGACCGCATCGCCCAGGCGGGCCGCACCTTCCGCTACACCGAGACCGGCCCGGTCGGTCTGGCCGGCGGCAAGAAGGTCTACATCGCCTCGACGCGCGGCGGCGTCTACTCGACCAACGCCGCGATGAGCGCGCTGGACCATCAGGAGGCCTTCCTGCGCACGGTGCTGGGCTTCCTGGGCGTCACCGACGTGACGGTGATCCGCGCCGAGGGCGTCGGCATGGGCCCGGACGCCCGCGCCAAGGCCCTGGCCGCCGCCCAGCAGGAGATCGACGCCCTGGCGACCCCGGTCGCGGCGTAAAGATCGCCGCGTTCCCTCTCGATGTCCCCTCTCCCCTCCGGGGAGAGGGTTAGGTGAGGGGGTTGGCGCGTGGCGGGCCGTCCGGCACAAGCGCAAGCGCGTGGCGGGCCGTCCGGCACAAGCGCAACCCCCTCACCCGGCCCTTCGGGCCACCCTCTCCCCAGAGGGGAGAGGGGAGCTTCGCGACGCGCTAGCTTTAATTGGCCCCCATCGCCTCGCTGATCCGCCGGACCGCCTCGTCCAGAGGCAGGTCGAGGCGGGTGATGTTCTGCAGTTCCAGGAAGCGCGCCTCGTTCTTCGACAGCTCGCCCTCGATCACCGCCCAGTGCTTGTCCGACGAGCGCTTGGCGATCTGGCGGGCGAAGGTGCGCTGGATCTCCTGGTCGAAGCGGCAGCCGAGGTAGAGGAAGTTCCGGCCCGCCCGGCGCTCCTGAACGACGGCGGGAATCGGCGTCTGGATGTCGATCTCCGTCAGGATTTCGACAAAATCGCTGTCGGAAATCAGGTAGTTCCCCGCTGGGGCGGCGCTGCCCGAAGGCTTGTAGAGCAGGGTTTCCCAGCCCGACGCCGCGGCGGCCTCGACCTCCGCCCCGCCGGGCGCGTAGTATTTCACCCATTCGCCGACGCCCTGCGGGTGGGAGAGTCCCTGGATCTGCCCCCAGCTCCGCTCCGCATCGGCGGTCAGCAGGCGTTCCAGCGTGTTGTCGTACCAGACATCGACGATCATCGGCGGGGCGGGCAGGGTGGCCAGCCACGCGTGAACCGGCGTCGCCGGGACCTCGCGCTTGAAGATCTCGTTCAGGATGCCGTCCAGCGTCTTGCGGTGGCGCCGCGATTCGATGAACTGGGCGACGGCGGTCAGCTGGCTGCGGATGCGGCCCGGTGCGGCGACCTTGGCGTTCAGCCGCTGCGCCAGTTCCAGCGAGGTGCGCGGGATCGGGCAGTCGGCCTCCGGCAGCAGCGCGAAGGCGCCCGGCCCGAGATAGGGCACCACGCCCCGCGCTTTCAGCGCCGCGGCGATGTCCGCGATGATGGTGTCGGTGCCCGTGCTGGTGTCCATGCTGTCGATGACGGCGGTGTCGGTCATGCTAACCCCGTTCGGCTGGCGTTTGCCCCCTCCCTGACCCTCCCCCGCTGGGCGGGTGAGGGGATAGAAGGGACGCGTTTCACAAATAGATCGCCGCGCCCGCCCCCGTGTTGACGGTGGCGTCCTTCAGCGTGTCCACGATGAACTGCACCTCGTCGGCGGTGACCTTGTGGTGCAGCGGCAGGGCCAGCACGCGGTCGACCGTCTTCTGGCAGACCGGGCAGTCGGCCCGGCTGGCGCCGCGCTCCTGGTAATATTGCTGGGTGTAGAGCGCCTGCCCGTAGTCCGACGCCTCCACCTCGTGCGTCGCCAGGTCCTCCAGCACCGCCTTGCGCCCCGAGGCGGTGAAGCGGGTGCCGAGATGGACGGCGTAGACCATCGGGTGCACGTCGTCGGCGCCCGGCCCCTTGTAGGGCGGCTTGATGCCTTCGAAGGAGGCCATGGCCGCCTCGTAGTGAGCGACCACCTCCCGGCGCTTCGCCAGGATTTCCGGCAGGCGCTTCAACTGGACGAGGCCCAGCGCGGCGGTCAGGTTGCTCATGCCCGCTTGGAAGGGAATGGTGCGGGTGATGACCACCGTGTTGCGGTGCTCCATCTCGCGCCGGCGCAGATAACGGAGTTGATGGGCGAGGTTGCGGTCGTCGGTGACGATCATCCCGCCTTCGCCGGTCACCAGCACGCCGGGTTCGGAAAAGTCGAAGACCGCGCAGTCGCCGAAGCTGCCGACCATCTTCCCCTTGTAGGAGGAGCCGATGGCCTCGGTCGAATCCTCGATCAGGATCAGCCCCTTGTCCGCGGCGAGCGCGCGCAGCTCGTCCCAGTGGGCGGGGTGGCCGTTGACGTTGCCGGCCAGGATGGCCTTGGTCCGTGGCGTGATCTTGGCCTCGGCCTTGGCCGGGTTGATGGTGTGCTGCCAGTAGTCGATGTCGACGAAGACCGGCTCCGCGCCGGCCAGCGCGATGGCGTGCTGTACCTGATGCCAGCCGAAGGGGGAGCAGAGCACCTCGTCCCCCGGCCCGATGCCGTAGGCCTTGAGCACCATCAGCGTGGCGATGGTGCCGCTGGACACCGCCACCGCATGCGCGCGGCCGAGCCAGGCGGCGAAGGCGTTCTCGAACCCCTCGGTCATCCGCCCGTCGCTGAGGCTGCCTGAGGTGAGGATGCGGCCCAGCACCGCCACCTCCGCTTCCGAAATGTCCGGGTCGATCAGCGGGATGTAGTCGCCAAGCTCCGCGTCGTCTTCGGCTGAGTTGTCCGGGGGCATCGTCATTCCGCGATCCTTATTCAGTCGTCCTCGTCCCGTTGCGCGATCACCACGCCGGTCGCCGTCTCCGGCTTGTTGGTGATGAGCCAGCAATGGTTGGTGCCGTCCACGAGGTAGAGGTTGAAGCCGGGCTCCTCCCGGAAGGCGTCCTCCGCCATCACCGCGGCGTGCGCCCCGGTGACGTTGGACAGGTCCGGGTTCGCCTCGCGCACGGCGCGGACCACGGCGTCGAGCCGGGTGCCGTCCGCGAAGAGGCCGCCGGCCAGGGCGACGATGGCGTCGATCCGTTCCGGGGACAGGGCCATGGCGGTCACTCCGCGCCGCGCTTCTTGGCTTCGACGGTGATGGGCAGGCGGGTGTCCGCCGGCATCTCCGGCAGGTCGAGCGTCCAGCCGTTGGCGACCTTGACCCAGCCGCCCCACAGGCCCGGTTTCTCCATCTCGGTGATGGGCTCCTCCAAGTCCTTCTTGGCGACGTAGATCGTGTATTGCTCACCGGCCTTGCGCACCATCACCTTCATGTCACTCTCCAGTCGTCGTGTTTTGGGCTGTCGTTTGGTCAGGCCGCGATCCGCGCGTAGAGCGCGGGAAACTCGTTGAGGACCGATTCCACCTCCTCCGCCGTGCTGTAGCGGCTGAGGGAGAAGCGCAGGCTGGCCGCGGCCTCCGCCGGGCTCAGGCCCATGGCGGTCAGGACGTGGCTCGGCTCGTTGCCGCCGGACGCGCAGGCCGCCCCCATGGAGACGGCGATGCCGGCGCGGTCGAGCCGCATCAGCAGCTCCTCCGCGTCCAGCGGGCGGCCCTGCGGGTCGGCGAAGCGGATGTTGCTGGTGTTGGGCAGGCGGGCCGCCCCCTCGCCGTTGACCCGGCTGCCCGGCCAGCCGGCGAGCACGCCGCGCTCCAGCCGGTCGCGCAGAATCGCCAGCCCGCCGGCCTCCGCCACCGTGGCGGCGGCGCGGCTGGCGGCGGCGCCGAAGCCGACGATGGCCGGCACATTCTCGGTCCCGCCGCGGCGGTGGCGCTCCTGGTGGCCGTGGATTAGCGGGGCGAAGGGCACGCCTTTGCGGATGAAGAGGGCGCCGATGCCCTTCGGTCCGTGCATCTTGTGGGCCGACAGGGTCAGCAGGTCGGCGTTCACCGCGTCGACCTTGATGGGCAGCCGCCCGGCGGCCTGCACCGCGTCGGTGTGGAACAGGGCGCCGCGCGCCTGGGCGATGTCGGCGGCGGCGCCGACCGGCTGGATCGCCCCGGTCTCGTTGTTCGCCCATAGGACGGAGACCAGCGCCGTGTCGGGCGTCACCGCGTCGCGTAGGTCGGCGAGCGCGATGGTGCCGGTGCCATCCACCGGCAGGACAGTGACCCGCCAGCCCTGCCGTTCCAGATCACTCGCCAACATCAGCGTCGAGGGATGCTCGATCGCCGTGGTGACGAGGTGGCGGCGCTCCGGACGCTCCATCGCCAGAGCGCGCAGCGTGCCGAGCAGGGCCGTGTGGTTGGCCTCCGTCGCGCTGGCGGTGAAGAGGATGTCCGCCGCCTTCGCGCCGACCAGCGCCGCCACCCGGGCGCGCGCCTCGCCCACCGCCCGCTTGGCGGCCATGCCGGCGGCGTGCGGGCTGGAGGGGTTGCCGAACTCCCCGGAGAGGTGGGGCAGCATCGCCTCCCGCACCTCGGGCGCCAGCGGGGTCGTCGCGTTGTTGTCGAGATAGATCATGGGTCCATCGCAGGCCGTGGCACGGAGGGGGCGGTCAGTCCATCACGCCGGGGACGCCGCGGCGGCGGCCGTCGGCGGGCGTGATCTCCTCCTCCAGGCAGCCGACGACGACGCCGGCCGGGAACTCCACCAGATAGACGGGGATCTGCGTGCCCTCGGCGTGGCCGATGCGTACGATGGTACCGGGCGTGCCCTTGGGAGCCAGCAGCGCGCCGTCCTCGGCGTTGGGGTGGCTGCCGTCGTTGTGGAGATCCACCGCGGCGGTGACCGCCAGCCCCCAGTCGTAGAGCGGTTCGCGGGGCGGGATGAAGCCGGGCTTCTTCGCTTCGGTGACGGCGTCGCTCATCGCGTGCTCCTCAGGCGGGAAGGTCCTAGGGGGAAGGGTCACTGCGGGTCGTTGCAGCGGGCGTCGACCAGTTCGAGTTCCTTGGCGCGCATGCCGACGATGATGCGCTTCTCGTAAAAGTCGATGCCGTAGATATAATACATCTGCAGATAGGTACCGATCGACTTGACGTAGCCGATGTCCCCGGTGCGGATCAGGAAGTCGCCCATCGGGCGTCCGGGATAGGTGCCGTCGTTGCGCACGTCGCGAAGGGCGCGGACCTTCTGGCCCTCCTCGAAGGCGGGGCGGTCTTCCAGTTCGATCGGCTCGTTCGGATCGCGGGCGCGCTCGCGCATTCGGTGCTCCTTGGTGCGGGGGCGTCAGTCGGGGATCAGGTCGCCGGTGGCGGGCAGTCCGGCGCGGCGCTTCTGCGCCACGGTGCGGACGTCGTCCACCGGGTCCTCGGTCAGCGGGGCGAGGTCTTCGGGCGGCAGGCGGCTGGCGACGACGAAGCGCACGCACCAGTCGGTGTCGCGGATCAGCGCGGCCAGCTTTTCCGGAGGCAGGCGGCGGGCGACGACCATGCGCACGCGGGCGCTGTCGTCCCAGGCCATGCTCATCAGCCATTCCAACCCGATGCGGTTGGCGACCTCCAGCCGGATTTCCGGGTCCTCGTCGTGCATCATCGCCGGCAGCATGCCCTCGGGCACGCGGCGGGCGACGCGCAGGCGGACGGAGTAATCGGGGTCGCGCATCAGCGGCGAGAGGTCGGCGTCCTCCAGCCGGGAGGCGACGGCGATGCGCACCTCGCGGTCGGGGTCGCCGCGCATCTTCAGCAGCAGGCGGCGGGGCAGGCGGCGGGCGACGGCGGCGCGCACCGTCTCGTCGGGGTCGTCCATCAGCCGCGGCACGATGAAGATCGGCGCGAAGCGGGCGGCGTTGGCGCGGACTTCGAAATAGGGGTGGTCGAGATGCTCGCCCGCCAGATCGTCGTTCCATTGGAAGAAGCGCTGGATGCGCTTGGCGTAGCGGTCCTGCACGCAGGCGCGCAGCGGTTCGCAGCGCCCCTCGGCCAGACGGTCGCGGCAGGCGCAGCCGTCGCAGTCGACGGGGTTGCCCAGCCAGTCCAGCGCCTTGTCGATGTCGTCGCTCATGCGTCGTCGTCCTCCAGCCCGGCGTCGTGTTGGCCGGCTTCGTGACGGTCCGCGGCGGCGAGCAGGCGGCTGGTTCCGAAGCGGTCCTTCGGGTCCAACTCCCGGACCTTGTTCAGGGCCTCGCGCCCTTCGGCCAGACGGCCCAGGCGCAGATGCAGGTAGCCGACTGCGGTCAGGGCGAACAGGAACAGGCGCGGGGCCGGCTCCAGACCCGCGAAGTCGACCCCCAATGACTTGGAAGAATTGTTGCCGACCATGCGCCAGTCGGTGTGGTTCAGGCCGATGGCCGCCATGGCGTGGCCGAGCATCCGCTCGCCGTAGAGCAGGGCGGTGTCCAGGTTCGCTTTGTAGAAGTGGAACTTGTAATGGCCGAGATCGACCAGCCGATGACCCGGCGCCAGCTCGGCGGCGTGGGCGAGGTAACGCTGCGCCGTCTCGGCGTCGGCGTGGCTGGCGGCGGCGAGATGCAGGAACCGCTCCGCCTCGGGCGGCAGGTCGCCGCCGTAGTAACGGCGGTTGAGCCAGCCTTCATCCACCTCGTCCAGCATGGCGGTGCGCTCCATGGACACCCTCTCCCGTGATGGGACGGGAGAGGGGTTTCGGGCGATCAGGCCGGGACGCAGCAGTCGGCCGGGCAGACCGAGGCGCATTGCGGGCTGGAGAACTGGCCCTTGCACTCGGTGCACAGGTCCGCGTTGATGGCGTAGGCGCCCTTCTTGAAGCTGATGGCGTTGTTCGGGCACTCGGCCTCGCAGGCGCCGCAGGCGGTGCAGTCGGAAGCCTTGATCTTGTAAGCCATGACACTCTCCTTGCAGGTGGGGCGGCTGTTGCGGTGGGCCGCCGGGTAAATCCGTGGGTTCTGGTCGGTCTCTTGGGTGTCAGGCGCGCAGGGCGGTGAAGGCGCCGGTGCGGATCACCGCGTCCTGCCCCTCGCGGGCGTTGATCGCACCTTGGCCGAGGCGCTCGGCGTAGTCCTTGAAGTAGGTCAATGCCGACTCCTCGATGTATTCGAAGGCGAAGCGGTCAACCGGCTCGATGCCCGCGTCCTTGAGGTTCCGCGACGGGCAGCCGCCGATCTTGGCGACGAAGACCGCGGTGCAGTCGTTGATCGCCGACAGCACGCCGCCGAGCGCGTCCTCGTCGCCCGAGCCGCCTTCGCAATACTGGTCGACGCGGCGGTGGCCGACGAACTTGGCGCCCTTCGGACCGACCTCGTAGATCTGGAATTCCTTGGCGTGGCCGAAATGCTCGTTGATGCGCTCGCCGCCCTTGGTGGCGACGGCGATCAGGATCGGCTGCACCTCGGTGCCGACCGTCTCGGCGACGTCAGCCTGTGCTGCGGCCTTGGCGGCGTTGCGACCGGCGCGCTCGCCTTCGACATGCTCGCGGTAGGTGCGGGCGGCTTCCTGATCGTACTCCACCTCGCCCATCGCCTCGATCTGGTCGATGGTGAATTCGGAACCGCGGTCCTCGCCCAGCAGGCCGACCGCGTCGGCGCGGCACTGGCGGCAGTGGCGCATCAGCTTGGCCCCGCCCTCGCACTGGTCCTGCAGGACCTTCAACTCCTGCGCGGTCGGGCCGCGCTGGCCGGTCAGGCCGAAATGCGTGCCGTGCGCCGGGTCGGAGATCAGCGGCATGATGTTGTGCAGGAAGGCGCCGCGCGACTTCACGGCCTTGTTCACGTCCATCAGGTGCTCGTCGTTGATCCCCGGGATCATGACGGAGTTCACCTTCACCAGGATGCCGCGAGAGGTCAGCATCTCCAGCCCGAGCATCTGGCGCTCGTGCAGGATCTTGGCGGCGTCCAGGCCGGTCCAGCGCTTGTGGTCGTGGAAGATCCAGGGGTAGATGTGCTGCCCGACCTCGGGATCGACCATGTTGATGGTGATCGTGACGTGGTCGATGTTGTAGTTCGCGATGGTGTCCACATGGTCGGGCAGGGCCAGACCGTTGGTGGACAGGCACAGCTTGAGGTCCGGCGCCTTCTTCGCCAGCATCTCGAAGGTCTTGAAGGTGTTCTTGCCGCCCGCCGCCAGACTGTCGCCGGGGCCGGCGATGCCGATGACGGAGAGCTGCGGGATTTCCTTGGCCACCGCCATGATCTTGCGGAGCGCCTGATCGGGGGTCAGCTTCTCGGAGACCACGCCCGGCCGGCTCTCGTTCGAACAGTCGTATTTCCGGTTGCAGTAGTTGCACTGGATGTTGCAGGCCGGCGCCACGGCGACGTGCATGCGGGCGAAATAGTGATGCGCCTCCTCGGAGTAGCAGGGATGGTTCTTCACCTTCTCCCACACCTCCGGCGCCATGTCGGCGGGGCCGTCCGACGACCCGCAGGAGGAGGAGGCGCAGCCGGAGGCGGCGGCAGGCGGCGCCTCGGCGGCGGCTTTCAGCTCACCCACGCCCAGGATGCTGTCGAGCGAAATAACGTTGGCCATCGTCCACTCCCTTCCCAGCCGCGCCGTCGGCGCCCTTGGTCGGGTCGTTAAAAGCAAGTTCGGGGCCAACCTGGTGAAGTGTGGAGTTTCAATGGGTTATGGGAATGTGTCGGGCTTGTGGACCATGTCGGCAATCCGACAAAGGCGGACAAAGCCCAACAATGGCCGACAAACACGCCGCCTGTCGGGGACCCGACATGGGGCGCTGATGGGGTAACGGACTGGCATCGATTTCCCTCTCCCGTCCCGAGAGAGGGGGGCGCCAAAGGCGCCGGGCGAGGGTCGTGCGAGGATCAGCGGCTCGATCCTTGCCGGCACCCTCACCCTTCCACCGCTGCCGCGGCGGGTCCCTGCCTCTCCCGGGGCGGGAGAGGGTTGATCACGCGCTCCCCACCTGGAAGGTCAGGACATGGTCGTCGTCCGGCCGCAGCGGCTCTCCCCCGAACCCGATCAGCCCGCTGCCGGTCAGTTTCGTCGAATCGCGGCGCAGCAACAGGGAGGGGGACTTGCCCGTGCGGATGAAGGTGCCGTTGGTCGAATGGTCGGTCAGCAGGAAGCCGCCGCGGCTGAAGTCGATCACCGCGTGCTGGCGCGAGGTGCGGCGCGACGGGATACGCAGGCCGCAGCCCTCGTCGCGCCCCACCGTGACGCGCGGCAGCAGGGGAGTCAGCGTCGCCTCGGCGCGGCGCCCGGACAGGCGCAGGGACGGCAGGCCGCGCCCGCTGCCGGGAACCGATGTGGTCAGGGCGACGGTGGCGTTGTCCTCGGCCTCCGTCGGGGCGCTGCCGTCGCGGATCTGGTGGACGCGGACCGGGGCCGCCTTTCCCTTCACCGCAACGCTGTTCAGAAGGCGGGTCCGCGTCCGCAGGGGCGGTGAGAGGCGGTCGACCAGATCGTCGGTTGCCAGGATCTCGCCGGGGCGGGCGATGGATTCCAGCCGGGCGGCGACGTTGCAGGCGTCGCCGTAGAGGTCGCCGGGGCCGGCGATCACCGGGCCGAAATTCAGTCCGGCGCGCAGGCGCAGCCCGAACTCGCCTTGCCGCTCCATCATGGCAAGCGCGGCGCGGGTGGCGCCGTCGCTCATGGGGAAGCAGGCGAGCAGCCCGTCACCCAGGCTTTTCACCACCGTGCCGTCGTTCTCTCCGACGATCCGGCGCAAGCCCTCCAGCACCCGCTGGGTCAGAGCCGCCGCCTTGCGGTCGCCCGCCAATTCATAGAGCAGCGTGCTGTCGGCGATGTCCACGAAGAGGAGCGCGAGGGGCTTTTCCATCCCGTGCAAAGGCCCGAAGCTGGAGGTTGCGGGAAGCGGGGCACAGCGTAAAGCCGGTGTTCCACTGTCATATCACAACCGTTCGTAACGGTTACAGGGGCCTTGGAACCAGCAGGCTGCACGGCTGACGTGTCGCAGCCGGATCGCCGATTAGCCCTCAAGGGTTATATTGCGCGTTTATTTCTTCCCTCATAAGATGCAGCGAAGAGAATTCGCCGCGGTTGGA
This sequence comes from Azospirillum argentinense, assembly GCF_000632475.1. Lineage (NCBI taxonomy): Bacteria > Pseudomonadati > Pseudomonadota > Alphaproteobacteria > Rhodospirillales > Azospirillaceae > Azospirillum > Azospirillum argentinense. The sequence continues at coordinate 2,037,771 of NZ_CP007793.1, read as the reverse complement.
CGTGCATCGCCGCCGGCCTGCCTTTCAGGGAGGGGATCATGACGGTATCGGGTGTGACCTCGGCGGCTTCGTCGTTTCCGGTCCTGCCCCGATCCACCGAGGCGCCCGCATCGCCAGGGGCGACCGCCGCGAGTGGCGGTGCCGCGTCCGATCGTGTGGCGCTGAGCGGGCTGGGCGGGGCGCTTCGCGGCGACGGCTTGGCCGCCTTCGGCGCGCTTTCGGACGCTCAGCGCCAGCAATTGGCCGATCTCGTCGACAGCGGGAAGATCAGTGGCGAGACGGTCAACGATGCCCTCACACAGCGGTTGAAGCAGGCCCGCGTCAGCGCGATGGGCGCGACGCAGCGCATGTACAACAACGATCACGCCGCCCTTTTCCTCGATGAGACGACCAGCAGCGATGACCTGCGCGGTGCTTTGTCACAGACGCTGGCCCGGCGGTCGTCGCTGATGGACAAGCTGACCGCGGCGATGAGCGAGGACGAGCGGGCGTCGGCGTCGAACGATTTAGCGGCGCGCACGGTGAATCCGCTCCTGGCGAAGGACCGGACGGGGATGTCACGGCACATCATGCCGGGCTTCTTCTCCATGGACTTTTCCGATTCCCGCCTGAACTCCACCAAAAAACAAGGGGATGCCACCTACAGCCTGAAGGCGTTGGGCGTCGATCTCGACGCGATCGACCAGGCACTGCGCAAGACCGGCGAAGAGGACGCCGCTGCCATCCTGTCGGAGCGGGCGGGCTTGCCGACATCCCGAAAGGTGGCGGCCGATCAGGATTATTCGTCGGACGACGCCCTGGTGAAGCCCCTGACCGTGCCATCGGGCGGTTCGTCGTCGGATGCCCTTCTCACCTACGGTGAAAAGCTGAGGTCATTCCTCCAAGCCTCTTCGGCGGAAACCCGTAAGGCCGGCACGTTGGCGGGCCACACGGTCTATCAGATCGACCGGCCCAACCATCTGACGCCTCCCTCGCTTCCGGCGCCGTCCCCGACGAGCGCCGCCGATGCCCAGGCGCAGGAGGCGCACATGAAGTACATAACCGGTCTGGCGGTTCGCTATTGATTGGCTGCTCCTGATCGGCCGCAATTGCCGGAGAGCACCGTCCCTCAGAAGCGCTTGATCTCGATGTTGTACTTGCGCAAGGCGTAGCTCACCTGACGGGTCGTCATGCCGAGAAGGCGGGCGGCCTTGGCCTGCACCCAGCCGGTGCGCTCCATCGCCCAGAGCAGGCGGTCGCGCAGCGATCCCGACTCCGGCTCGTCCAGCGGCACCTCGGCGGCGGGCGGCGGAGCGGCGTTGGCCGTCGATGCGGGTGCGGGAGCCGCGACGGCGGGCGCGCTCGGCTCGGGCAGGGGCAGCGGGATCAGGGGAACCGGAACCACCGGCTGGGCGGCGCCGCAGACCGGCGACGGGCCGGCGGAACAGCCCGACGCGCAGGCCGGCCACGCGCCGCCGCCGGCACCCGCCGGTTCCGGCACCGGGGCGGGCATGGCCGGGGTCTTCGGCGCGTTGGCCGGCGCCGGACCGCCGGGGCGTCCGGGAGGAACACGGTTGACGGACCCCGGCCCCATGGACGGGGCGAGCCCGCCGACCGACGCGCCCAGCGTGCGGTACTGGAACAGAACCGAGGAGTTGCAGAGGTTCAGGCTGCAGGACAGGGACTCGGTGCGGATGATGCCGTCGCGCGACTGGGTGGCCGCGCGCTCGATACAGTTCTCCAGCTCGCGCACGTTGCCGGGCCAGGTGCAGCGGTTCAGCACCTCCAACGCCTGGTCCTCCATGACGAGATTCATACCGTTGTCTTTGGCGAACTTCGCCACGAAATGGCGGGCCAGCGGGCCGATGTCCTGGCGCCGTTCGCGCAGCGGCGGCAGATGGATCGTCACCACGTTGATGCGGAAATACAGGTCGGCACGGAACTTGCCGTGGCCGACCGCCTCCTCCAGGTTCAGGTTGGTGGCGCAGATCAGCCGGACGTCGGTCTTGATCGTCTTGGACCCGCCGACCCGTTCGAACTCCTGCTCCTGCAGCACGCGCAGCAGCTTGGCCTGGAAGTTCGGCGAGATGTCGCCGATCTCGTCGAGGAACAGCGTGCCGCCCGACGCCAGTTCGAACCGGCCCTTGTGGTCCTTCTGCGCGCCGGTGAAGGCGCCCTTCTCATGGCCGAACAGCTCCGATTCCAGGAGCGATTCGGGCAGGGCGGCGCAGTTCACGCGGATGAAGGGGGCGTCCTTGCGCGGCGACATGTTGTGGATGGCCCGCGCGATCAATTCCTTGCCGGTGCCGCTCTCGCCGCGGATCAGCACGGTGGACTTGAAGGGCGCCACCCGGTGGACCTGGGCCATCACCTCCAGCATGTTGGGGCTGGTGCAGACCACGTCGTTGATCGGGGCGGCGACGGGCCGCAGCTCCTTCTGCATGCGGAAGGTTTCCCGCATCATGAAGCGGCGTTCCTCGGCCACGGTGCGGTGCAGCCGCACGGTCTGGCCGATCAGGTTGGCGACCATGGTCAGGAAGCGCACGTCGCTGCCGAAATGGCCCTGCGGCCCTTCGTCGGAAATGCGGTCGATGGTCAGCACGCCGACCACCACCCCCGCCGCCTTGATCGGCACGCCAACCAGCGAGGCCACCTGCTCGTCCAGGTCCTCGCGCCCGCCGGTGCGGTTGAGGAACAACGGTTCCTCCGCCAAGTTCGGGACGACGGCGGGCATGCCGGTCTTCAGGATGCGGCCGGTGATGCCTTCCCCGTCGCGGAATTCGATCTGCGCCGCGGCCTCGTTCGACAGGCCGTTCGCGGCGACCAGCCGCAGCACATTGTCCTCGCCGACCAGATAGACGCGCCCGCGGTGCATCTGCAGCTGGTAGGCCAGCGCGCGAAGCACCTCGCGCAAGGTCTGCTGGAGGTCGAGAGAGGAACCGAGGATCTTGCTGACCTCATAGATGGTCAGCAGTTCCAGGTTCGACGTGGACTGGCGCATTGCACCCGGCATGATCGACACCCCCTGCTCAACCGGGACTCCGGACGTCGCGCACCGGCGCGCTCGTCGCATTGATCCCGGCACGGCGCCTTGAACCGTTCCTCCCGGGGTGGGGTGTGCGCTCGTTGCTGATCGGCGCCTTTGACCACCGGTGCGCCCGCCGCGCGTGCTTCCGTGACAAGCCGTTCGCGCTGCGGACTGTCGAAAGTTTCGGAAACTCTCGGTCGAAAGGCAAGCCCTTTTGCATATCAGTTGCTGCGCCGCACAATGACTTACGGCTGCGGCAGAACGGCGCAACCCTTGAGAAAACTGGAATTTCTGCCGGCAAACAGCTAATAACTGACCGGTCAGTAATATTTTCTCCACCCTGGAGGACGGCATGCCGGAGGATGATCCCGCCGTTCCGCGCTGGCGCCGCCGGAAGGAGGCGCGCCCCCGGGAGATCGTCGACGCGGCCCTGACCGTCTTCGGCGAGCGCGGCTTCGCGGCGGCCCGGCTGGACGACGTCGCGGCGCAGGCCGGGGTCAGCAAGGGCACGCTCTACCTCTACTTCCCGAACAAGGAGGAGTTGTTCAAGGCGGTGGTCCGCGAGGCCATCCTGCCCAACCTGGACATGGCCGAGCGTCTGCTGGCTGGAGCGCAGGGGCCGAGCTTCGCCGTGCTGGAAACGCTGCTGACCCTCTTCGCGACGCGCATCCTGAAATCCCGCGCCGGCGCCATCCCCAAGCTGATCATCGCCGAGGCCGGCAATTTCCCCGACCTCGCCCGCTTCTATTACGACGAGGTGATCCGCCGCGCCTTCGCCCTGCTGGCGGCGGTGCTGGAGCGCGGCATGGCGCGCGGGGAGTTCCGCCCGGTGGACGTCGACTCGACCGTCCGGCTGATCGTCGCGCCGATGCTGATGAGCGCGCTGTGGCGCTCCTCCTTCGAAGCGCTGGAGGGCCGCCCGCCGGACGTCGCGGCTCTGCTGGCCGCCCATCTCGACGCACTGCGCCGGACCCTCGCTCCGGAGGGAGGGCCGCCGTCATGAGCTGGATCGCCGAAACGCTGGCGGCGGCCCTGTCCGTCCTCGGGCTGGGTGGCGGGGACGCCGTGCCGCTGGCCCATGGCTATGCGGAGGGCGAGTATCTGCGCATCGCCGCCCCGGTGGCCGGGACGCTCGACACGCTGGCGGTGACGCGCGGCGGGCGGGTGGAGGCGGGCGCGCCCCTCTTCGCGCTCGACCGCACCAGCGCGCGGGCGGAGCGCGACCGGCTGGCCGCCGCGCTGGGGCAGGCGTGGGCGCAACTGGCCGACCTGCGGACGGGCCGGCGCCCCGACGAACTGGCGGTGGTCGCCGCCCAGCGCGCGCAGGCCGAGGCGGCGCTGCGCTATTCCGAAGCGGAACTGGCGCGGCAGCAGACGCTGGTGGCGCGCAAGGTCAGTTCCGACGACCGGCTGGACGCCGCCCGCGCCAGCCGCGACGGCGACCGGGCGCGGTTGGAGGAGCTGACCGCGCAATTGGCCGTCTCCAACCTGCCGGCCCGCCCCGACCAGATCCGCGCCGCCGAGGACGCCGTGGCCCAGGCCGAGGCGGCGCTGGCCCAGGCGGACAAGCGCTTGGCCGAGCTGGCCCCGTCGGCGCCCGAGGCGGCGCTGGTCGAGGACACGTTGTTCAACCCCGGCGAATGGGTGCCGGCGGGCGCCCCGGTGGTCTCGCTGCTGCCGCCGGGGAAGCGGAAGCTGGTGGTCTTCGTCCCGGAACCGCTGATGACCCGCGTCCGTCCGGGCGACCGGGTGACGGTGCGCTGCGACGGCTGCCCGCTCGGCCTGACGGCGCGCGTGACCTATGTGGCGCCGCGGGTGGAATACACCCCGCCGGTGATCTACAGCGTCGGCAGCCGCGAGAAGCTGGTCTTCCGCGTCGAGGCGCGGCTGGAGGACGGGGCGACGCTCAACCCCGGTTTGCCGGTGGACGTGGAACTGCCGCCATGACCGGAGACGCCGTCATCGACGTACGCGGTCTGGTCAAGCGCTTCGGCGCCAAGACGGTGGTGGACGGCTTCTCCATCCGGGTGGCGCGCGGGCAGATCTACGGTTTCCTGGGGCCGAACGGGTCGGGCAAGACGACGACCATCCGCATGCTCTGCGGGCTGCTGACTCCCGACGCGGGGGAGGGGACCTGCCTCGGGCTCGACATCCGCCGCCAGTGCGCCGCCATCAAGCGGCAGGTCGGCTACATGACCCAGAAGTTCAGCTTCTGGGAGGATTTGAGCATCGCCGAGAATCTGGATTTCGTCGCCCGCATGTACGGGCTGCCGGACCGGCGGCAGAAGGTCGCCGCGGCGCTGGAGCGGCTGGGGCTGGGCAACCGGCGGGCGCAGCTGGCGGGGGAATTGTCCGGCGGCTGGAAGCAGCGCTTGGCGCTGGCCGCCTGCATCCTGCACGAGCCGAAGCTGCTGCTGCTCGACGAGCCGACCGCCGGGGTGGACCCCAAGGCGCGGCGGGAGTTCTGGGACGAAATCCACCGGCTGGCCGCCGAGGGCCTGACCGTGCTGGTCAGCACCCATTACATGGACGAGGCCGAACGCTGCCACGCCATCGCTTACCTCGCCTACGGCCGGCTGATGACCCAGGGCAGCGTGGAGGAGGTGATCGCCACCTCGGGTCTGGTCACCTATGAGGTCGGCGCGCGGGGGCGTGGTGGGCCGGACCTCGGGCACGTCGCGGCGGCGCTGCGCGACCGTCCGGGTGTCGAGATGGTCGCCGCCTTCGGCGCCCGGCTGCATGTCAGCGGCGGCGATGGTGCGGAACTGGAGGAGGCGTTGCGCCCCTGGGCCGCCGACTCGGGCCTGCTGGTGCGGCGGACGGAGCCGACCTTGGAGGACGTGTTCATCCACCTGATGAACCGCAGCACGGACAACTTCGCATGACCGCGCCGGTGGAAGGAGGAATGCCATGACGCACTTTTCCTTCGCGCGCTTCGTCGCGGTGATGGTGAAGGAGTTCATCCAGATGCGGCGCGACCGGCTGACCTTCGCCATGATGGTGGGGGTGCCGGTGCTCCAGCTCGTGCTGTTCGGTTTCGCCATCAACTCCGATCCCAAGAGCCTGCCGACCGCCGTCCACGCCGCCGACTCCAGCCCCTTCGCGCGCACGCTGGTGTCGGCCATGGCGAATTCCGGCTATTTCGACGTCACCCGCGCCGCCGGCAGCCCGGCGGAACTGGACCGCCTGCTGGCCGAGGGGCGGGTGCAGTTCGCCGTCACCATTCCCGCCGGATTCTCCCGCGATTTGCAGCGGGGCGAGCGGCCCGTGCTGCTGGTCGAGGCCGACGCGACCGACCCGGCGGCGACCAGCAACGCGCTGGCCGCCCTGTCCACCCTCGCGCGGCAGGCGCTGGACCCCGACCTGACCGGACCGCTGGCCTCCCTGCGCTCCACCCCCGACCCGGTCGAACTGCGGGTCCACCGCCGCTACAACCCGGAGGGCATCACCCAGTACAACGTGGTGCCCGGCCTGATGGGGGTGGTCCTGACCATGACCATGGTGATGATGACCGCGCTGGCCGTCACCCGCGAGCGGGAGCGCGGGACGATGGAGAACCTGCTGGCCATGCCGGTCCGCCCGTTCGAAGTGATGCTGGGCAAGATCGTGCCCTTCATCCTGGTCGGCTACATCCAGGTCGTCATCATCGTCCTGGCCGCCCGGCTGCTGTTCGGCGTGCCCATCGTCGGCAGTCTGGCCCTGCTGTCCGCCGTGCTGGTGCTGTTCATCGCCGCCAATCTGGCGGTGGGCTTCACCTTCTCCACCGTGGCGAAGAACCAGCTCCAGGCGATGCAGATGTCCTTCTTCTTCTTTCTGCCGTCCATGCTGCTGTCCGGCTTCATGTTCCCCTTCCGCGGCATGCCCGGCTGGGCGCAGGCGGTGGGAGAGGTGCTGCCGCTGACCCATTTCCTGCGCATCGTCCGCGGCATCCTCCTGAAGGGCAACGGTCCGGCGGAAATCGCGGGGGAGGTGGCGGCGCTGCTGATTTTCCTGGCGGTGGTCACCGTCGTCGCGCTGAAGCGCTACCGGCAGACCTTGGACTGAGCAGTAAACGGAGGCCGGGCACGGCTCTTCATCGTAGCCGGCAAGTTGAAATCGGCTGTGACATGAGCGTGAGCCTCACATTTCGTTAAGGAACATTGGCTCTAATCTTTCCCGATTGGCGGTCCGTGGGGGAAGATGATGGGGCGCTTGGCGATTGGCCCGACGATCGGGATTCTTGCGGCGGCCTTGGTCGCAGCCGGCTTGGTCGCCGCCGCTCTCGCCGGACCGGCCGAAGCCGGATCGTCCAAGAAGAAGAAGCCCGCACCGCCGGCTCCCAATTCCATCGCCTGGAGTCAGGTGAGCGGCCCCGCCCTGGGACCGGCCCAGTCCATCGGCGGCTACGCCGCGGGCTGCATTACGGGGGCGCAGGCGCTGCCGGGGGAGGGCACCGGCTATCAGGTGATCCGCATGTCCCGCCAGCGCTATTACGGCCATCCGGAACTGATCGACTATCTGAAGGGCTTCGGGCGGAAGGTCGCGGCGGCCGGGCTGGGGACCGCGCTGATCGGCGACATGGGGCAGGCGCGCGGCGGCCCGATGAGCTTCGGCCACGCCAGCCACCAGATCGGGCTCGACGCCGACGTCTGGTTGCGCCTCGACCACCCGCCGATGGGGCGCAACGCGCGGGAAAGCCTGAACGAGATCAAATACGTCGATTACGGGCGCGTCCGCGTCACCGAGGACTGGTCGGAGCGGCAGGCCCAACTCGTCCGCATCGCCGCCAGCGACCCTCGGGTGACCCGCATCTTCGTCAACCCGGCGATCAAGCTCGCCATGTGCCGCCATTCCTGGCCGGATCGCGCCTTCCTGCGCAAGCTGCGGCCCTGGCATGGCCATGACGGGCACATGCACATCCGCCTGGGCTGCCCGGCGGGAAGCCCGCAGTGCGAGGACCAGCGCGACATTCCCGACGGCGATGGCTGCGGCGACGAGGTCGCGTCCTGGCTCGGCTCCGTCTATCCGGTGGTGGAGAGGCACAACGGCAAGCCGCAGCCGCGCTACGTCAGCATGCCGCCCGCCTGCACCGCGGTGCTGCGCGCCGCCGGGACGCGGGTCGCCGCCATGGACGATCCGCACGTGGAGAAGGCACTACGGTAATGTGACGCAGGATTTTGCGCTTGCGCGAACGGAGCGCCCGGATACTGTGAAAGTCGGAATGAATTCGTCCGGCGGTCCAGGCAACGGGGCAGGCGCGAAGGCGATGAGCGATAACAGCGGACACGATCACGCGGGCGCTCCCCGCATCACGCTCAAGACCCGCCTTCACGCCTGGTGGGAGGGGTACGACCTCTCCGGCCTGAAGGGCCGGGGCGGGGAAGGGGACGGCAAGCCGCAGGCTGGCGCCGCTCCGGCCCAGCCCGCCGCCCGCGGGCATGGCCCCGGCGTGAACCGCTGGGGAAAGCCGCTGTGGAGCGCCACGCGGATCGAGGTCGCGGAGAAGCTGTGGGGCGAGGGCTTCAACACGCCGGGCGGCCACGACCACATCCCCTATCTGGTGAAACCGCTCGGCCTCAACCCGGCGATGAGCGTGCTGGACCTGTCCGCTGGGCTGGGTGGCACCAGCCGCACCATGGCGAGCAAGTACGGCTGCTGGGTCACCGGCCTGGAGGCCTCGGAGCTTCTGGCGAAGGAGGGGATGATCCGCTCCTTCAAGGAGGGGCTGGAGAAGAAGGCCCCGATCGAAACCTACGACCCGGAGAATTTCAGCTATCCCAAGCGCGTGGACGCCATCGTCTACAAGGAAGGGATGTTCTCCGTCCGCGGCAAGGACCAGCTTTTCGACGGGATGGAACTGGCGCTGAAGCCGCGCGGCCACCTGCTGATGACCGATTACGTGATCGAGCCGGCGCTGGCCGGGGCCAAGGCCGTCCAGATCTGGTGCGACAAGGAGCCGATGCAGCCGCATCTGTGGTCCAAGGACCAGATGGCCGCCGCCTTCGCCCAGCGGAACCTGGACCTGCGAATCGCCGAGGACATCACCGACACCCACCGCGGCCTGATCGTGAGCGCCATCCAGGGGCTGGTCGAGCATCTGGAGCGCCATCATCTGGATCACGAAACCAAGCTCGCCGTGATGGACGAGGTCGAACTGTGGGTCCGCCGCGTGTCCGCCATCGAGGCGGGCATGAAGGTGTGCCGTTTCTACGCGCTGAAACCGGCGGAGTAGCGTCGAAACGGCCGCGTCCGGCGGGAAACGCAACCGCGACGGGGGCCGTTGACAGCGGGGGTGCGCCGCACTATGGTGCGCGCCTTCGATCGAGCCGCCGACCGACCAGGATGAAGAACTATGAAGATCGTTAACTCTCTCAAGTCGATGAAGACGCGCCACAAGGCCTGCCGCGTGATCCGCCGCAAGGGCCGCGTCTACGTCATCAACAAGCAGAACCCGCGCTTCAAGGCCCGCCAGGGCTGAGACCGGCGGCCGGGTCCGCCCGGCCGACGAGTGCTGTGTTGTTGAACGCGACGCCGCGCCGTTCCCTTGGGACGGCGCGGCGTCGCGTTTTGGCGTGTCCGGAAAGCGTTCAGTCTTGCAGGCGCGGAAACACGCCACCAACGGCAATGCAGTATTGCAAGCCGGGAGCGGGCGACTCCAGCGTCGGCAAAGCGAATTCCTTCTCCCCATCGCCGCCATAGGTCGTGCCGATCAGCGAGAAAAGCGCGATGAAATGGTTGACCGAGAGCCGGCGTCCATCCGCCGGCAACCACCCGAGGGGCAGCCGGGCGTAGGAGAACAGGCGGATTTCGCCGATGTAGACATCGATCTCGGGATTGCCGGGGTGCATTCACGCGTCTCCGTTCCGTGGCATTCGTAAGGTGTGGCCGGCGCGCCGGGGCGCCGCGCCGTGGTTCCCTTTTTATCGGCTGCCGTAAAAATGGCAATCCGGGCATCGTTCTTCCGTTAAGGTTGAAGAGGTAAACCTGCCTATGGCAGGGCGGAACGCAAGGGGGGGCTGGCATCGCCCGCCGTCCGATGTTACCTGTGGAAGGGAACGCCGCGGGAACAATCCGGGCGACGGACTATGGGGGAGGACGGCCGGCCATGCGGATGCCCGCGCCCGACGACGGCGTCATCGCGCGCCGCCGCGAGATCATCGCAGCGCTGCGGGCCATCGTGCCCGGCGAGGGGGTGATCGTCGACGAAAGCGAACTGCGCGCCTATGAATGCGACGGGCTGACCGCCTACCGCCAGCTTCCCATGGTCGTGGTGCTCCCCAGCACGACGGAGCAGGTGAGCCGGGTGCTCAGGACCTGCAAGGAGATGGGGGTGAAGGTGGTGCCGCGTGGCGCCGGCACCTCCCTGTCGGGCGGGGCGCTGCCGCTGGCCGACGGCGTGCTGCTGGGGATGGGCAAGTTCAACCGCATCCTCGACATCGACTTCGCCAACCGCTGCGTGGTGACCCAGCCGGGGGTGACCAACCTCGGCATCTCCAACGCGGTGGCGCATGAGGCCTTCTATTACGCGCCCGACCCCTCCAGCCAGATCGCCTGCACCATCGGCGGCAACATCGCCGAGAATTCCGGCGGGGTGCATTGCCTGAAATACGGGCTGACCACCAACAACGTGCTGGGGCTGGAGATGGTGCTGATGGACGGCACCATCCTGCGGCTGGGTGGCAAGCATCTCGACGCCGGTGGCTACGACCTGATGGGCGTCGTCACCGGCTCCGAGGGGCTGCTCGGGGTGGTGACCGAGGTCACGGTTCGCATCCTGAAGAAGCCGGCCACCGCCCGCGCCGTGCTGATCGGCTTCCCGACCAGCGAGCAGGGTGGCGACTGCGTGGCCGCCATCATCGCCGCGGGCATCATCCCCGGCGGCATGGAGATGATGGACAAGCCGGCCATCCACGCGGCGGAGGATTTCGTCCACGCCGGCTACCCGCTGGACGTGGAAGCCCTGCTGATCGTCGAGCTGGACGGCCCGGCGGCGGAGGTCGACCATCTGATTGAGCAGGTGGCGGAGATCGCGCGGTCCAAGGGCTGCTGCTACTCCCGAGTCTCGACCTCGGAGGAGGAGCGGCTGTCCTTCTGGGCCGGGCGCAAGGCGGCCTTCCCGGCGGTGGGGCGCATCAGCCCCGACTACTACTGCATGGACGGCACCATCCCGCGCAAGGCGCTGCCCCTGGTGCTGCACCGCATGCAGGAGATGTCGGACCGCTACGCGCTGCGGGTCGCCAACGTTTTCCACGCGGGCGACGGCAACCTGCACCCGCTGATCCTCTACGACGCCAACAAGCCGGGCGAGCTGGAGCGGGCGGAGGCCTTCGGCAACGACATCCTGCGCCTGTGCGTCGAGGTCGGCGGCGTGCTGACCGGCGAGCATGGCGTGGGGGTGGAGAAGCGCGACCTGATGACCGACCAGTTCGACGAGGTCGATCTCGACCAGCAGCAGCGGATCAAATGCGCCTTCGACCCCGACGGGCTGCTGAACCCCGGCAAGGTCTTCCCCAAGCTGCACCGCTGCGCCGAGCTGGGCCGCGTGCACATCCACAAGGGGGAGCTGCGCTTCCCCGACATTCCCCGCTTCTGAGGCCACCCGCATGACCGTGACCACCGTCAAGCCCGATTCGGCGGCCCAGACCGCCGACGCGGTGCGCTGGGCCTTATCGGAAGGGACGCCGCTGGACGTCGCCGGTTCGGGGTCCAAGCGCGGCCTCGGGCGTCCGATCCAGACCGCCTGCACCCTCGACCTCTCCGGCCTGTCCGGTGTCGTCGCCTACGAGGCGGAGGAGCTGGTGCTGACCGCCAAAGCCGGCACGCCGATGGCCGAGATCCTGCCGATGCTGGCCGAGCGCCGGCAGCAGCTCGCCTTCGAGCCGCAGGACCTCGGGCCGCTGTTCGGGCAGCCGGAGGGGCAGGGGACGCTGGGCGGGGTGATATCCTGCGGGCTGACCGGGCCGCGGCGCATCAGCGCCGGCTCCGCCCGCGACCACACGCTGGGCATCGAGGGGGTGAACGGGCGCGGCGACCTCTACAAGGGCGGCGGCAAGGTGGTGAAGAACGTCACCGGCTACGACGTGCCCAAGCTGATGGCCGGGTCCTTCGGCACGCTGACCGTCCTGACCGAACTGACGGTGAAGGTGCTGCCGGCGCCGGAGGATGGCCGGACGCTGCTGCTGGCCGGACGCGAGGACGCCGGGGCCGTGGCGGCGCTGACCGCGGCGCTGCAGAGCCCCTACGATGTGTCCGGCGCCGCCCATCTGCCGGCCGCGGTGGCGGCGCGGTCCCATGTGCGAACGGTCGCCGGGGTGGGCGGGGCGGTCACGCTGCTGCGGGTGGAGGGCTTCGGCCCGTCCGTCACCGCCCGCGTCGCCGCGCTGAAGGAGGAGCTTGGCGCCGACGCCGTGCTCGACCGGGACGAGTCGCTGGCGGTGTGGAGGGAAATCAAGGACGTGGCGTATTTTGGGCCTACTCCCTCCCCTGCGTCAGCGGGGGAGGGCTGGGGTGGGGGCGACGACTCCCGCCACTCCTCCCGCCACGTCTGGAAAATCTCCGTCCAGCCCTCCGAAGGGGCGCGCGTGGCGGAGTCGATCCGCTGGGCGCTGGACGCGGACCTGTACTTCGACTGGGGCGGCGGCCTGATCTGGGCGGCGGTGGCGCCGACGCCCGACGCCGCCTCCGCGATCCGTGGCGCGCTGGGCACCGCCGGCCACGCGACGCTGGTGCGTGCGCCCGAGAACGTGCGGACCACGACGGAGGTGTTCCACCCGCTGCCCGACCCGGTGATGGCGCTCAGCCGCCGGGTGAAGGAGAGCTTCGACCCCTGCGGCATCCTGAACCCCGGCCGCATGTACGCGGGAGTGTAAGGCATCCATGCAGACCAACTTCACGCTCACCCAGCTCGCCAACGCCGATTACCGGAACTCGGAAGCGATCCTGCGCAAGTGCGTCCATTGCGGCTTCTGCACGGCGACCTGTCCGACCTACGTCCTGCTGGGCGACGAGCTGGACAGCCCGCGCGGCCGCATCTACCAGATCAAGGACATGCTGGAGAAGGGCGGGCCGCCCACCGAGCATCAGGTGAAGCACATCGACCGCTGCCTCTCCTGCCTGTCCTGCATGACGACCTGCCCGTCGGGCGTCAATTACATGCATCTGGTCGATCACGCCCGCGCCCATATCGAGTCGACCCACGCCCGCCCGCCGGCCGACCGGGCCATCCGCGATCTGCTGGCCCGCGTGCTGCCCAACCCGCGGCTGTTCCGGCTGGCCCTGATCGCCGCTTGGTTCGGCAAGCCCTTCGCCGGTCTGCTGCCGGGTCGGCTGGGAGCGCTGCTGGCGCTGGCCCCGAAGTCGGTGCCGGGGCCGAGCCACAGCGACCGTCCGGGCAGCCACCCGGCGGTCGGGCCGCGCCGCAAGCGCGCCGCCCTGTTGGTCGGCTGCGCCCAGCAGGTGCTGGCCCCGCAGATCAACGAGGCGACCATCCGCCTGCTGAACCGCCAGGGAGTGGAGGTGGTGGTGGCCAAGGGGGCCGACTGTTGCGGCGCCCTGACCCATCACATGGGCAAGACCGACCTCAGCGACGCCGCGGCGAAGAAGACCATTGACGCCTGGATCGCGGAGATGGACGGGGAGGGGCTGGACGCCATCATCGTCAACACCTCGGGCTGCGGCACCACGGTGAAGGACTACGCCTTCCAGTTCCGCGAGGACGCGGAATACGCGCCCAAGGCGCTGCGCGTGGCGGCCATCGCCCGCGACGTGACGGAGTTCCTGGCGGAGATCGGTTTGTCCGCTCCCGTGATCGAGACGGGGCAGGCCATCGCCTACCACTCCGCCTGTTCCATGCAGCATGGCCAGCGCATCAAGGACCCGCCGCGCCATCTGCTGCGCGGCGCCGGTTTCGAGGTGAAGGAGATCCCGGAGGCGCACATCTGCTGCGGTTCCGCCGGCACCTACAACATGCTTCAGCCGGAGATCGCCGTGCAGTTGCGCGACCGCAAGGTCCGCAACATCGAAAGCACGAAGGCCGCCGCCATCGCCGCCGGCAACCTTGGCTGCATCACCCAGATCGCCACCGGCACCGGGCTGCCCGTCGTTCACACGGTGGAACTGCTCGACTGGGCGACCGGCGGCCCGAAACCCGACGCGCTGAGGGACAGCCCGGCCTTCGCCGGTCCTACCCAGGCGCCGGGTGCTGCGCCGCGCGCCGCGGAGTAGGTCGGCCATATCCCCTCTCCCTTCCGGGGAGAGGGTTAGGGTGAGGGGGTTGTGCTTGTGCCGGACGTACCGCCATGTACAATTGTGCTTGTGCCGGACGTACCGCCATGTACAACCCCCTCACCGGCCCTTCGGGCCACCCTCTCCCCAGAGGGGAGAGGGCTATTTTGGCTCATCCGGCCTCCTTGCGAGGGGACCCACTGACCCCCTTGGACTTTTTGCGGCGTATGGCTAGGTTGGCGCCAACGGGACGATGAGGCGCTCAGTGGACAGCGGGTTCAAGGACGACAGCGACGGCGGGTACGGGATCGTGCGGCGGCTGTCGGCCTGGGGGGTGCACGCCTTCACGGGCAGCGGCGTGGTGCTGGGATTGCTGGCGCTGCTCGCCGCGGTCAACGGCGAGGCCAAGGCGTGCCTCGGCTGGCTGGGGCTGGCGCTGGTGGTCGACGGGGTGGACGGCACGCTGGCCCGCCGCGCCTCGGTGAAGGAGGTGCTGCCGGGCATCGACGGGTCGGCGCTGGACCTCGTGGTCGATTATCTGACCTACGTCGTTGTTCCGGCGGTCTTCCTGTACCGTTTCGGCCTGCTGCCCGACGGGCTGGGCGTGGCGCTGGCCGCCTTCATCATGATGACGTCGCTCTACTGCTTCTCGAACACCGGGATGAAGAGCGGCGACAACTACTTCGTCGGCTTTCCGGCGATCTGGAACGTGGTCGCGCTCTATCTGTGGCTTCTGGCGCTCGACCCGTGGGTCAACACCGCCGTGGTGCTGGTTCTCGGCCTGCTGACCTTCACGACGGTGAAGTTCCTGCACCCCTTCCGGGTGCGCCGCTGGATGCGCCTTAATCTTCTGGTCAGCGGGGCGTGGCTGGCCTCCAGCGCGGCGCTGGTGGTCCTGTATCCGGACCGTCCCGACGCCGTCTGGTACGTCTGGCTGGCCAGCAGCGCCTACTACGCGGCGGTCTGCCTGTGGCGGACGCTGCGCGGGCCGGTCGAGGCGTAAGGCGCGCCTCAGGGCTTCCCTCAGGGCTTTTCGGGGGCGGTTTCCCGGTTGATGTCGTCCTTGGCGTCGCGGGCCTTCTGCTGGATGGCCGCGCCGGCGTCCTGCATCATCCGGCCGGCCTCGGCGCCGATGCCCTTGGCGGCCTCGCCCACGCGCTCCGCCGTCTGATCCACCGCGCGCCCGATCTCCTGGCCGGTCTTTTCCGCCGACTGCTGGTCGTCGCAGGCGGCCAGCAGCGGCAGGGCCAGAAGGGGAAGGGCAAGGACGGCGGTGCGAATCCCGTTACGACGAGCCATGGGATGGTCTCCACAGTTGATCCATGGAGGCGTAACGGCTCACGGGGGTGTTTGGTGCCCGCCTTCCCTCAAAAGCGGTAGGAGGCGGTGATCGCGACGACCGGCCAGAAGCGGGCGGCGCGGATCGAATCCTCCACCTCGCGGCGCTGGTCCTCCAGAACGGCGGCGATGGCCGGCGTGGTCGCCACGCCGGGGGCGCTCAGGCTGACCCGCGGCTTGCCCTGGAACAGCACGCCGAGATCCACGCCGACGCTGAAGTTGGGGCTGAACACCGTGCCGTTGTAGCCGATGCCGGCATAGGGGGCGAAGCGGTCGAACTTGGCCTCGCCGTCGAGCTGGCCGGCCTGCTGCGGCGTGACCACCACCCCGCCGAAGCTGCGCGGGCCGGACAGGGTGCCCGTCAGGTCGGCCTTGTTGTAGTTGATCCGCGCGCCGCCGCTGATGCGGAAGCCGGTGCCGGCGACCGGATAGACGTCCAGCACCGCGCCGAAGCTGCGCAGTTTCACATCCAAATCGTAATCGACGCCGGAGATGCCGCGGTCGGTGCTGAAGGTGAACATGTTGCCGCCCAGGCGCAGCCCGAACATCGGATTCACCCGGTAACCCGCCTCCAGCCCAAGACCCAGCGTGCTGGCCTGCGCGCCGACATGGAAGGGGGACTCGACCGGGCCATCCATGGTCTGGGCGGTGGCGGCGGAGGCTCCGGCAGCAGCGAGGGCGAAGGCGAGAAGGGCGGCGGTGCGCATGCGGCGTTTCCCCTTGAGACGTCTCGATCGAACGGGGAACGCGGAGCAACCGCAAAGGTTGCGGCCGGCGTGGGGCGCCGGCCGCGTTTCAGCTGGCTGTGGCCGAACTGCCACAGTGATGGGGCATGACTTTGCTTAGAACTGGTCCTCGCTCAGCGCCATGACCGTGCGGTGGGCGGTCAGGATCGGCAGCAGCAGGCCCGGCCCCTGGGCCAGGATCTGCTCGGCGTAGAAGCGGGCGGTGACCAGCTTGGCCTCCAGGAAGGGCGCGTTGGCGCCGGGCTGGCGCAGCCCTTCCAGCGCCTTGGCGGCGGAGCGGGCGAGCATCCAGCCGCCGGCCACCGTGCCCCACAGCTTCAGATAGTTCACCGCCCCCGCGGCGGCGGCGCGCAGGTCGCCGTCGGCCTGTGTCTTCACCACCCAGGCCACCGCCTGCTCCAGCGCGTCCAGACCGGCGGACAGGTTGGTGCGGATCGCCTCCATGTCGTCGCCGGGGATGCTCTCCAGCTCCGCCACCGTGGCGCGCATCTCCGCGATGAAGGTCCGGGCCGACTCGCCGCCGTCACGGCCGGTCTTGCGGAAAGTCAGGTCGTTGGCGTGGATGCCGTTGGTGCCTTCGTAGATCGGGGTGATGCGGGCGTCGCGGTAATGCTGCGCGGCGCCGGTCTCCTCGATGAAGCCCATGCCGCCGTGGATCTGCACGCCGGTCGAGGCGACGTCGCAGCCGATGTCGGTGCTCCACGCCTTCACGATGGGGGTCAGGATGTCCACGCGGGCGGTGGCGGCGGCGCGCACCGTGGCGTCCTCGTGGTGGCGGGACACGTCGAGCTGGGTGCCGGCGTAGAGCGCCAGCGCGCGGGCGGCTTCCGTCTTGGCGCGCATGTCCAGCAGCATCCGGCGCACGTCGGGGTGGCGGATGATGGCGACGCCGGAGCCCTTCGGGTCGGCCAGATCCTTGCTCTGCACGCGGCCCTTGGCGTAGTCGCGGGCCTGCTGGTAGGCGCGCTCGGCGATCGCCACGCCCTGGATGCCGACGCCGAGGCGGGCGTTGTTCATCATGGTGAACATGTATTCGATGCCGCGGTTCTCCTGGCCGACCAGGAAGCCGACGGCTCCGCCATCGTCGCCGAAGGCCATCACGGCGGTGGGGCTGGCCATGATGCCCAGCTTGTGCTCCAGGCTGGCGCAGCGCAGGTCGTTGCGCGCGCCCGGCGTGCCGTCCGCGTTGGGCAGGAACTTCGGCACGATGAACAGGCTGATGCCCTTGATGCCCGGAGGCGCGTCGGGCAGGCGGGCCAGCACGAGATGGACGATGTTGTCCGTCAGGTCATGCTCGCCGTAGGTGATGAAGATCTTCTGGCCGGTGATGCGGTAGGTCCCGTCGTCGGCCCGCACCGCGCGGGTGCGCACGGCGGCGAGGTCGGAGCCGGCCTGCGGCTCCGTCAGGTTCATGGTGCCGTTCCATTCGCCGGCGATCATCTTCGGCAGGTAGAGCGCTTTTTGCTCCGCGCTGGCGTGCTCGGTCAGCAGATCGACGGCGCCCTGGGTCAGCAGGGGGCACAGGCCGAAGGACAGGTTGGCCGCCTGCCACATCTCGTTCACCGCGAAGGCGACGGTCCAGGGCAGGCCCTGCCCGCCATACTCCGGCTCGAAGGGCAGGCTGTTCCAGCCGCTCTCGGTGAACTGGCTGTAGGCGTCCTTCCAGCCGGTCGGCGTGCGGACCACGCCGTTCTCCAGCACCGAGCCCTCCTTGTCGCCGACCCGGTTCAGCGGGGCGAGAACGCCGGAGGCGAACTTGCCGGCCTCCTCCAGCACGGCGTCGACCAGATCGGGGGCCGCCGAATCGCAGTTCGGAAGCGCGGCGACCGTTTCGAGGCCGACCACCTCGTTCAAGACAAAGCGGAGGTCATCGACCGGAGCGGTGTAGGGAATCATGGATGGAGCGGCCTCCCGTGACCCGATTGTGCGTGCGTTTCTGCGTGCCCGATTGCGCGTGAACACGCCTTGGGCGGTTTACGTGCGCGTCACCATACCGTACCGAATGGTGCATGGCGAGCCTCACCGTCGGACAGGAATATTGGCATCTGGGTTGCGGCGCGAACAGCGCGGCTGCGACGCAGGAGGAGACGTCCAACTTGGCATCCCGGTTGCAGGAGTGGGGCAGCACCGCTCACAGGGGTTCCTCCCATGACCATCGCCGCCGCCCTTGCCCGTCAGGCCGAATCCGCCGTCCAGGCCGCGAAGACCAGCCGCGGGCCGGAGAATGTCGAGGCGGCGGTCCGCAACGCCAGCGCCAAGACCGGGGTCGATTTTTCCTACCTCATGGAAAAAGCTGCCGTGGAGAGCGGGTACCGGACGGACGTGAAGTCCTCCTCCTCCTCGGCGACCGGGCTCTACCAGTTCATCGACAGCACATGGCTGGCGACGATGCGCGACCACGGGGCGGACCACGGCTACGCCAAATACGCCAACGCGATCCAGACGCGCGGCGACGGGCGCCCCTACGTCACCGATCCCGACCTGAAGCGCGAGATCCTGGACCTGCGCAAGGACCCCAACGCCTCGGCCCTGATGGCCGCGGAATACACCCGCGACAACAAGGAGTATCTGGAGGACACGGTCAAAGGGAAGGTCGGGTCCACCGAACTCTACATGGCGCATTTCCTCGGGGCGGGCGGGGCCTCGAAGTTCCTGAACGCCATGCAGGACAACCCGAACCGCGCCGCCAAGGAGCTGTTCCCCGACGCCGCCTCGGCCAACAAGGCGGTGTTCTTCGACAAGGACACCGGCCGGGCCAAGTCGCTGAAGGACATCTACGACCGCTTCGCGACGAAGTTCGCGGAGTCGCCCAACGCCGACTTCGCCCCGGCCCAGACCGCCATCGACCGGGTGCGCCGCCAGGACATGCCGGACGGCTTCACCACCCAGGTGCCCAGCATGCCGCAGAAGGCGCTGAACGGCACGCCGCTGTCGATCTACCATGTGCTGGCCCTGAACGCGCTGGAGACGCCGGACGAGGTGGACAGCATCTCCGGCAGGCCCGCGCGCGGCCGCCGCCCGGACGGCGAGGACAAGGACAACCGCCGCATGCGCGACCAGCCGGTCCGCACGGATCAGAACGAGCACACCGGGCTTGGCCTCGGGCTGGGCCTGTCCAGGGTGATCGGCCAGGGGATTGCCGCCGGGACTGCGGCGACGGACACGACGGCGGCCGCAACGGCGGCCGCAACGGCGGCCTGATCGGCTGAGCGTCGGCCTACACGTCCTTGAGGCGGTCGCGGGCGTCCGCCGCGATGGACGCGAAGACCCGGCGGTCGCCGGGCAGCAGCGCGTCGGCGGTCAGCCGGCGGTGCGGCTCGAACCGCAACCCCGCCCGGTGCGCTGCCGCGGCGCTTCCCCAGAAGGCCGGCGGCTGATGGCGCAGGCCCGGGGCATGGCGCGGTTCGCGCAGCCTTACCTCCCGCAGCACGTTGGTCAGGTCGAAGTCGATGAGGAGCCGCCGCCCGCCGGGGCCGGTGAGGCGAATCCAGGCGTGGAACGGGAAGGATTCCGCCTCCTGCCGCCGTTGCGCCGGATCGGGAGGACGGACGTCGGCGGGCGCCGCCGGATAGCCGAGCCAGCGCCCCCGGCCGTGGGCCTCAGACTTGCGGAACGCCACGCGGCCCAGCGCGACCTCCGTTTTGCCGTGGCCCAGGGCCTCCAGCAGCATCGCCCCGGCGAAGGCGTAATACTGGCAGCCGCCCAGCCGGTGGGTGTGGACCAACTCGCGGTGCAGCGGATGGGCGGTCACGGCGTCATGCACCGCCCGCCGGATGCGCTCCCGCTCCGGCGGCAGGGCGCATGTGGTGGACGTGCCGTGCACCGGCGCCGTCTCGGCCTCGCCCAACATCAGGCGCATCCACGCCGACATCGCGAGAAGCATCGCCGCCTCCGTTCCGCGGTTACCGACCTGCACGACGACGAACAGGTCGGAACCGTGAAAGGTTGCCCGAGGCGGGCAGGGGACCTCTTTCGGATGGCGCCCCTTACGGCAGCATCTTGCCGGGGTTCAGCAAGCCCTTGGGGTCGAGCGCCGCCTTCATGGCGCGCAGCAGGTCGAACTCGACCGGGCTCTTGATGACCGGCATCTCGTCTTTCTTGAAGCGGCCCACGCCGTGCTCGGCGGAGATCGAGCCGTCCAGGTCGAAGATGACCTCGTTCACGACGTGGCAGATCTCGTCCCAGCGGGCGAGGTAGGCGGCGGTGTCGGCGCCCTCCGGCTGGCTGAGGTTGAAGTGGATGTTGCCGTCGCCGACATGGCCGAAGGGGGTGGGGCGGATGCCGGGGCAGGCCGCGGCCACCGCGGCCTCGGCGCGCTCGATGAACTCGGCGACGCGCGACACCGGGACCGACACGTCGTTCTTGATCGAGCCGCCCTCGAACTTCTGCGCCTCGACGATGGCCTCGCGGATGAACCAGAGCTGGTTGGCCTGGGTCTCCGACTGGGCGATGGTGGCGTCGGTGGCGAGCTCCGCCTCGAAGGCCTCGCCCAGCGCCGCCTCGACCGTCTCGCGGAAGGCGTCGGACTGGGTGCCGGCGGTCAGCTCGGTCAGCACGTACCAGGGCGACGGCTCCGCCAGCGGGTCGATGGTACCGGCGACGTGCTTGAGAGCGAACTCCAGGCAGCGGCGCGACATCAGCTCGAAGGCGGCGACGGCGTCGCCCGACGCCTCGCGCAGGCGGGCCAGCAGCTCGATGGCGGCGGCGGGGCTGGGCACGGCGATGAAGGCCGTCTCCGCCTGGCGCGGGCGCGGGTAGAGCTTCAGCACCGCGGCGGTGACGATGCCCAGCGTGCCCTCCGCCCCGATGAACAGGTGCTTCAGGTCGTAGCCGGTGTTGTTCTTGCGAAGGCTGCGCAGCCCGTTCCAGACGCGCCCGTCGGCCAGCACGACCTCAAGACCCAGCACGAGGTCGCGCATGTTGCCGTAGCGCAGCACGTTGATGCCGCCGGCGTTGGTGGAGATCAGCCCGCCGATCTGGCAGGTGCCCTCCGCCCCCAGGCTCATCGGCAGCAGGCGGTCCTTGTCCTTCGCGGCCTCCTGCGCGGTCTTCAGCACGACGCCGGCCTCCACCGTCATGGTGTAGTTCAGCGTGTCGATGCCGCGGATTTTGTTCATCCGCGACAGGCTGATGACGATCTCGCGCCCTTCCTCGTAGGGGATGGAGCCGCCGACGAGGCTGGTGTTGCCGCCCTGCGGGACGACCGGGATGCCGGCCTCCGCGCAGATTTTCACCACCGCCGCGACCTCCTCGGTGCTGGCCGGGCGGACCACCGCCGGGCTGTTGCCCTTGAAGCGCCCGCGCCATTCCGACAGGTAGGGAGCCATGTCCTCCGGCGCGGTGAGAAGGCCGTTCGGCCCGACGATGGTGCGGATCCGGTCGAGGGCGGCGGCGAGGCTGGCGGCGTCAGGGCTGGAGGCAGGGCTGGCGGAGGTCATGGGCAGGGCGTCCGAGGCTGGTGTAAGCGCTGGGCCCCCTCCCTAACCCTGCCTCGCGCGGCGGCGGGACGGCCGGCCGCCGTCGTCGACTGGTGTAAGCGCTGGGCCCCTCCCTACCCTCCCCCGCCTGCGCGGGAGAGGGGACCGCCGCCGTCCTTGCAAATCGGCCCTCTCCCGCGCAGCGGGGGAGGGAGGGACCCGCGGAGCGGGAGGGTGGGGGCAAACCGCAGAACTTCTACAGCCTTGCGGGCCGGGATTCTAGCTCCGCGGCGCGGCGGCCCGCCGCAGCCGGTCGTTGATGGCCACACCCAGCCCCTCGTCCGGGATCGGCATCACGGCGATGGCGCGGGCACCCTCCTGGTCGAGCGCGCGGAGATGGGCGAACAGGTTCGCCGCCGCCTCGTTCAGGTCGCCCTGGAGGCTCAGGTTCAGCCGGGCCTTGCCGCCGCGGATGAAGCGGTCGGGGCCGAAGGTCAGGAACGCCTCGTCCTCCTCGGCGCTTGTGGCGTTCAGCCGCACCGGGGCGTTGGGGGCGTAGTGGCTTTCCAGCTGGCCGGGCGACTTCGGGGCGTCCGGGTTGCCGGCGGAAACCTGGATGGGGCCGATCAGCCGCTCGATCTCCTCGCGCAGCACCGCGCCGGGGCGCAGCAGCACGGGCGTCGCGCCGGTCAGGTCGAGCACGGTGGATTCCACCCCGACCTGGCACTTGCCGCCGGCCACCACCATGCTGACCCGGTCGCCCAGGCTCTCGATGACGTGGTGCGGGGCGGTCGGGCTGACCGCGCCGGAGCGGTTGGCGCTGGGTGCGGCGATCGGCTTGCCGGCGGCCTTGAGCAGCGCCTGCGCCACCGGATGGCCGGGCACCCGCACCGCCACGCTGTCCAGCCCGGCGGACACCAGCAGCGACAGCCCGGCCTCGGCCCGGCGGGGCAGGACCAGGGTCAGCGGGCCGGGCCAGAACTGGTGGGCCAGCTCCACCGCCCGCTCGTCGAGCACGGCGATGGCCTCGGCCGATTCCAGGTCCGGCACATGGGCGATCAGCGGGTTGAACTGCGGGCGGCCCTTGGCGGCGAAGATCGCGGCCACGGCCCGGTCGTCGGTGGCGTCGCCGCCGAGGCCGTAGACGGTCTCGGTCGGGAAGGCGACCAAGTCGCCTTTGCGCAGGGCCTCGCCGGCGCGGGCGAGGCCGGCGGGCGTGGCGGGGATGATGTCGGGATGCTTGTCGGTCACGGGACGATTTGTAAAGCGTGGGAGGATGAAGTCAATTCGCGCGGTTGCGCCGTCTCGGTCCAAGCCTTATGACGGGTGTGCGCGATAAACAACCAAATGATGGGTGTGGGCATGGCGGGCAAGGTCTTCACCGTGGCTCAGCAGAAGGGCGGGGCCGGAAAGACCACGCTGGTGGCGCACCTCGCCATTGCCTGGATGCAGCTTGGCCGCTCGGTCGCCACGGTGGACATCGACCCGCAGGGCAGCCTGACCCGCTGGCAGGCGGTGCGGGCGGAGGCCACGGGCGGGGCGCCCGGATTCACCCATGTCCAGATCACCGGCTGGCGCACCCAGACCGAGGTCGAGAAGCTGGCCCGCGACCACGACATCGTGCTAATCGACAGCCCGCCCCACGCCCAGACGGAGGCGCGCATCGCCGTGCGCGCCGCCAGCCTCGTCATTGCCCCGGTGCAGCCCAGCCCGATGGACCTGTGGGCGGTGCAGCCGACGCTCGACCTCGCCGCGCAGGAGAAGCGCCGGCTGCTGCTGGTGCTGAACCGCGTGCCGCCGCGCGCCCGCATCGCCGACGAACTGATCGCGCGGGTGCGCGATCTGGTCAACCCGCCCGCCGTGGACATCGCGGAGTCGCAGATCGGCAACCGCACCGCCTACGCCGGGACCCTGCTGTCCGGCCTGTCGGTGACCGAGGCGGCGCGCAAGACCCAGGCGGCGGCGGAGATGCAGGCGCTGGCCGAGGAAATCCTGCGCCGGGCGACGTGAGGGGGAATGGCACTCGTGCCGAGTGTAACGACACGCGCAACCCCCTCACCCTAACCCTCTCCCCGCTTTCGGCGGACCGAAGGTCCGCCTGTCGCGTCAGCGCAAACTTCGTTTGCGCGAGAGCGGAGGGGAGAGGGGACACCATTACAGCGCCTGCAGCGCCTTCAGCACCGCGGCGACATGGCCGGTGACCTTCACCTTGCGCCAGACGTTGCGGACGATGCCGTCCTTGTCGATCAGGAAGGTCGCGCGCTCCAGGCCCATGTACTTGCGGCCGTACATGCTTTTCTCGACCCAGACGCCGTAGGCCTCGGCGACGCCGGTCTCCTTGTCGGAGGCCAGCGTGAAGGGCAGCTCGTACTTCGCCTTGAACTTGTCGTGGCTGGCCACGCTGTCCTTGGACACGCCGATGATGACGGCGTCGAGCCCGCTGAAATCCGGGAGCTGGTCGCGGAAGCCGCAGGCCTCCGACGTGCAGCCGGAGGTGTCGTCCTTCGGATAGAAGTACAGGATCACCGGCTTGCCCCGCAGGGCGGACAGCGTGACGCTGCCGCCGCCGTCGGTCGGCATGGTGAAGTCCGGGGCCGGGGTGCCGGCCTCGATGGCGGGCGCTTGGGTCTCACTCATGGGAGTCTGGCTTCTTCGTTGGTCTCTGGGGGAGGCAGCCTTGACGCCGGCTCCTCGACCAGCGCCACGAAATGGCGATGGGCGCGGGCGGCGATGTCCCGGATTCTGCTGTCGAGCGCGGCGAAGTCAACCGCCGGTTCCTCGTCCGGGAAGGCGGCGCGGGACAGGCCCTCGCGCAGAGTGGGCGAAACCTGCTGCGGATCGAGCACGCCGTCGGTGGTCAGGCGCAGGAAGCCCTGGACGCGGCGCCACAGCTTCAGCGTCGCCACCAGTTCCTCGGCCACTTTCGGGGCCAGCAGCCCGGCCGCGGCGGCGTTGAGCAGGGCGCGGCTGGTGGCGATGGACAGGATATCCGGATGCGCGTGCCCGTGGCGGAGCTGGAGATACTGGGCGGTGAACTCGATGTCGATCAGGCCGCCGCGGGCGTATTTGACGTTCCACGGGTTGGTGGTGCCAAACTCCTTGTCGATGCGGCGGCGCATGTCGGCGACGTCCCGCAGCACCTTGGCCGGATCGCGCGGGCCGGTCAGCACGCCGCGGATCGCCGACTCGACCTTATGACCCAGCGCCGGATCGCCGCCGCCGGAATCACTGCCGATGACGCGGGCGCGGGTCAGGGCCATGTGCTCCCACGTCCAGGCGTCCTTGGCCTGATAGGCGGTGAAGGCGTCCAGCGCGGTGGCGAGCGGCCCGGCGTTGCCCGACGGGCGCAGCCGCATGTCCACCTCGTACAGCCGCCCGTCGGCCATCGGGGCGGTGATGGCGTTGGTCAGGCGCTGCGTCAGCTTGATGTAATACTCGTTGGGGGCCAGCGGCTTGGCTCCGTCCGACTGGCGGGTGCCCGGCGGCACCTCGTAGACCACGATCAGGTCGATGTCGGAGGTGATGGTGAGCTGCCGGCTGCCCAGCTTGCCCATCGCCACCACCACCCAGGCGCCGCCGGGGATGCGGCCGTGGCGGGCGGCGAACTCCTCCTCGACGCGGGCGGCCAGTTCCGGAACCACCACGTCGGCCAGATCGGCGAGGAAGGGGCCGCAGCGGTCGCCGTCGGTGATGCCGCGCAGGATGTGCGCCCCGGCGCGGAAGCGCTGGTCGTTGGTCCAGCGCCGCGACAGGGTCAGCACATCCTCGAAATTGTGCGCCCCCGCGATGAAGCGCTGGTACTCCGGCGTTAGCCCCGCCGCGTCGGGCAGCGGGTCGAAGAAGTCGGGCGACAGCACGGCGTCGAGCAGAGACGGGTTGCGCGACAGCGTCTCGGCCAACTGCGGCGCCGTGCCCATGATCTCCGCGACCAGGGCGAGCAGCCAGGGGTTGGCGATGAACAGTGAGAACAGCCCGACCCCCGCCGGCAGCCGCTCCAGGAAGCTGTCGAACTTGACCAGCGCGTCGTCCGGGGCGGGCGTCTTCGCCAGCTCGTTCAGCATGGCCGGCACCAGCTCGGTCAGCAGCTCCCGCGCGCGGCCCGAGCGGGTGGAGCGGTAGCGCCCGCGGTGCCAGGTGGAGACCACGGCGATGACCCGGCTGGGGTCGCGGTAGCCCATGCCGGCCAGCGTCTTCACCGTGCCGGGGTCGTCGTCGGTGCCGGTGAAGACAAGATTGCCGGGGCCGGACAGCGACGGCGCCTCCTCGAAAAGCTCGGCGTAGCGGTCCTCCACCCGGCCGAGCTGGGCCAGCAGATCGGCGCGGAAATCCTCTGCCTGGGCGTAGCCAAGGAAGGTCGCGAGATGCGCCACCCCCTCGTCGTCCGCCGGGATCTGGTGGGTCTGGCGGTCGTCGGTCATCTGGATGCGGTGCTCGACCCGGCGCAGGAAGCGGTAGGCCTCCTCCAACTCCTCCACCGCCGCCTCCGGCACGCGGCCGACCGCGCACAGCGCCTTGTTGGCCAGCAGGGTGGGGGCGATGCGCACGCGGATGTCGCGCCCGCCGAAGATCAGCTGCTGGGTCTGGGCGAAGAACTCGATCTCGCGGATTCCGCCCCGGCCGACCTTGATGTCGTGGCCGTTCACCGTCACTTCACGATGGCCCTTGTGGGCGTTGATCTGACGCTTGATGGAATGGATGTCCTGGATGGCCGCGAAGTCGAGGTGGCGCCGCCACACGAACGGTTCGAGGAAACGCAGGAAATGCGCCCCCGCTTCCGGATCGCCGGCGATGGGGCGGGCCTTGATCATGGCCGCGCGCTCCCAGTTCTGCCCGACGCTGCCGTAATAAATTTCGGCCGCCGAGACGGACACCGCGAGCGGCGTCGCACCGGGATCGGGGCGCAGCCGCAGATCTGTACGGAAGACGTAGCCGTCCTTGGTCCGTTCATCCATAATGCGGACAAGATCGCGCGCGATACGAATGAACGTGCGGGCGAGGTTGTCCGGCTGGGGCGTTTGAACGACGGCGTCGTCGTACAGGACGATCAGGTCGATATCGCTGGAATAGTTGAGTTCGCGCGCACCAAGTTTGCCCATGCCAAGCACGATCAGGCCCGACCCGACCCATGGCCGCTGCGGTTCCGGCAGCGTCAGCGTCCCCGCCTCCGCGGCGCGGCGCAGCAGGTGGTTTGCCGCCATCCGAACCGACGTCTCGGCGATGTCGGACAGCGCGCCGGTGACGGCTTCCAGCTCCCACGCGCCGGTGATGTCGGCGATGGCGATCAGCAGCGCCGCCCGCCGCTTGGCGATGCGCAGGGCGGTCATCAGCCGGTCGATGTTGCGCTCCTCCGCGCAGTCCGCCTCCAGCCGGCGCAGCAGCGTCGCGAAGGCGTCGTCGTACCCCCGCGTCACCATCTCGCGGACGAAGGGCAGCTCACGCGTCAGGATCTGGCCGAGATACGGGCTGTTGCCGCACACCGCGTCGATCAGCGCCCGGCCCTCGGCCGAATCGGCGTACGCCTCGGCCCAGGCGCGCAAGGCGTCGCCGGTGCTGTCGCCGTCGTTGTCGGCGGCGTTCGCCGCCTCGGCGCGCCAGCGCTCCAGGCCGCGCTCGGCGAGGGCGGTGTCGAAGGGTTTCGGCAGCGTGGTGGTCATGGTCGCGGCTATCCCTGCACAAGAACTGAGCAGGAAGGTGCGCGGTCGCGAGGGTCCGGTCAACTGTGTCAACGCGCGGGCATCGTCGCCGGGACACCGACCGTGATCCGGCGCACCGCGAAGATTCTCGCCTGGACCACCGCGGGCGCGGTCGTCGTCGTCGGCGCCGCCGGCGGGCTGTTCGCGTGGCGGCTGGCCCAGGGGCCGATCGCCCTCGACCCGCTGACCCCCTATGTGGAGCGGGCGCTGAGCGACCCGCAGGGCCGCTACAGCGTCGATGTCGGCCAGCTCGTCCTGTCCTGGGTGGACGAGGAGGAGAGCGACGGGCTGACCCGCCTGGACCTGCGCGCCATCGACGTGCACGCGGTCAACGCCGAGGGGGACGAGCTTGCCGCGGTGCCGGAGCTGGGCGTCGGCTTCTCCGTGCGCGCGCTGTTCCAGGGCAAGCTGTCGCCGACCCGGCTCGACCTCGTGCGGCCCCGCCTCCAGGTGGTGCGCCGGGCCGATGGCAGCCTGGATTTCGACGTGCGCTCGATTCCGTCTCCCGGCGAGCCGGAGAAGGAAGAGCCGGACGGCGGCCCCGATTTCGCGGGGGAGATCGTCTCCACCCTGATGCAGCCCCCGGACATTGCCCGCCCGCTGGGCCTGCTGCGGCGGTTGACCGTCGTCGGCGCCGACCTGACGGTGACGAACCGGATGCTGGGCCTGTCCTGGCACGCCAACCGTGCCGACATCGTGCTGACCCGCGACGGGACGGAGATCGTCGGCGGAGCGCGGCTTCTGCTCGACCTCGACGGGCGGACGGCGGCGGTGGAGGCGTCGGGCGTCCATCGCATGGCCGACGCGGAAACCGCGCTGTCCACCCGCTTCGACGGGCTGCAGCCGGCGGCGCTGGCCAAGATCGGCCCGCTGCTGGCGCCGCTGTCGGCGGTGACCGTTCCCCTTGGCGGGCGCATCGACGCGACGCTAGATTCGCGGTTCGAGCCGGTGCGCTTCAGCTTCGACCTGCAGGGCGGCGCCGGGGAGGTCAGCCTGCCCGCGCTGCGGCCCGACCCCTACCGCGTCGAGCGTGTGCGGCTGCGCGGCGGGCTGGACGTGCCGGGCCGGCGGGCGGAGCTGGAGCGGCTGGATCTCGCGTTCGACGGGATGGCGATGGCCGGGCGGGGCGACCTGCGGGAGCAGGGCGGGCAGCGCAGCGGCAGCCTGCGGCTCGACCTGACGGCGGGTGGCACGCGGGCCTCGCTCGACCTCGACGGCACGCAGATTCCCGACAAGGGCGCGTCGGTCGCCGCAACGCTCGACGGGCTGGTGCCCGCCGCGCTGGCCGGTCTCGTCCCGGCGTTGGCGCCGCTTGCCGCGGCGCAGCTTCCCCTGTCCGGCACGGCCAGCCTGGAGCTGGACCCCGACGGGCAGCCGCGCAGCGGCCGGGCGGAGCTGAAGGCCGGCGCCGGGCGCGTCGTTCGGCCGGACCTGTTCCCGGAGCCGCTGCCCGTCGCCTCCGCCGCCCTGACGGTGGCCGGCGACCGCGCTTCGGGCAAGCTGGAGGTGGAGCGGCTGGCGGTCGACCTCGGCGGGCCGACCGTGGAGGGAACGGCGCACGCCACCATCGACCAGTTCGGCACGCCGGACGCCCGCCTGTCGGTGGAGGCCGCCGTGACGGCCAAACGGGTGCCGGCTGATGAGCTGCCCCGGTTGTGGCCGCTGGGGGTGGGCAAGAACCCGCGGGAGTGGGTCACCGCAAACCTGTCGCGCGGCGTCGTGCCGGAGGCGACGGCGACCGTCCGGGCCAGCGGACCGCTGTCCGACCTCGCGGCGATCGACGTGACGCATTTCCAGGCCGGCATCAGGGCCGAGGACATGACGGTGGACTATTTCCACCCGTTGCCCAAGGTCACCGGCTTGGGGGCGGAGGTGTCCACCGACGGCAAGACCTTCACCATCCACACCAAGGGCGGGCGGATCGACGACGTCCAGCTCGGCGAGGGCACGATCGTCATCGGCGGCCTGGACACCGGCAAGGAGACCATGGACATCCGCGTTCCGGTCCGCGGGCCGGTGCGCACCATCCTGACCGTTCTGGACAGCCCGCCGCTGGGTTATCCCAGCCGCCTCGACCTCGACCCCAAGCGCACCCAGGGGCAGGCCGACGCGCAGCTCCACTTCCAGTTTCCGCTGCTGGTCGATCTGAAGGTGGAGCAGCTGAACCTGGACGTCGCGGCGAAGCTGCGCGGCGTCGGGGTGGAGAAGGTGGCCGCCGGACTGACCGCGACCGAGGGCGAGCTGACGCTGGCGCTCGACATGAACGCCATGACGGTGAAGGGCAACACCAAACTGGACGGCATTCCCGTCACCATCGACTGGAAGGAGCAGTTCACCTCCACCGCCAAGGGGCCGCGCACCCGCATCGCCGTGAAGGGCGACGTGGACGCCCAGGATCTGCGCAGCCACGGCATCGACCTCGGCGAGCATGTCGCGGGGCCGCTGGGGGCGGACGTGCTGTTCACCGTGGACCAGCGCCGCCGCTTCGGCCTGACCGCCGGGCTGAACCTGGAGAAGACCCACCTGCGCATCGACGAGCTGGGCTGGGAGAAGCGGCCCGGCGTCCCCGGCACCGGCAAGCTGGCGCTGGAGTTCCAGAAGGACCGGGTGACCCGCATCACCGGCCTGTCCGTCGATGCCGGGGGGCTGCGTGCCCAGGCGGTCGTCGACCTCGCGCCGCAGACCATGGCGGTCACCAAGGTGGCGGTCAGCCAGATGTCGGTGGGCCAGACCGACCTGAAGGCCGACGTGACGGTGCATGACGGCGGCAAGAGCGGCTATTCCGGGACCATCACCGGCCAGAGCTTCGACGCCCGCGTCCTGGCCGGCAAGGCCGACCCGCCCGGCGGCAAGAAGCAGGGGCCGGCCGACGAGAAGCCGCTGCCGCTCGACTTCGACCTGAAGCTGAACCGCGTCGTCTTCGGGGATGGCCGCCATCTGTCCGACGTGGCCGGGCGGATCAAGCGCGACCGCCTGTCCTGGACGGCGCTCGACGTGACGGCGAAGGCGGGGCGCGACGGGACGGTGTCCCTGCGCTATCTGCCGGGCGCCCAGGGGTTCCACGACGTGGCCATCTCGGCCAGCGACGCGGGGGCGACCTTCCGCGCGCTCGACATCAACGACCGGGTGCAGGGCGGCGCGCTGGCGATCACCGGCCGCACGGTGGAGCCGCGGGCCGACGCCGCCATCGAAGGGCGGATGGAGCTGACCGACTACGCGCTGGTCGACCCGCCGGTGCTGGCGCGCATCCTGAACTCCATTTCCCCCTCCGGCTTCGCCGAGCTGATGGGCGGCGGCAAGGGCATTCGCTTCGGGCGGGCGGTCAGCGACTACCGCAAGGACGGGCGCCTGCTGACCGTGAAGGACCTGCGCACCTCCGGCTCCGCGCTCGGCCTGACGCTGACGGGGGAGGTGGACATCGAGACGGACACCGCCAACCTGCGCGGCACCATCGTGCCCATCTACGGGCTGAACCGGCTGATCGGCCAGATTCCGCTGCTGGGCGACGCGCTGAGCGGTGGCGAGGGGCAGGGCATCTTCAGCGCCACTTGGCACGTCCGCGGCCCGCTGGCCGACCCGGACGTGACGGTGAACCCGCTCGCCATGCTGGCGCCGGGCTTTCTGCGCAACCTGTTCTTCCTGGGTGACGGAGGCGACGGCAAGGAAGCGCCGTCGCCGGGGACTTTCGAGAAGTAGGGGGACACCCCTCGCCCCTCTGGGGAGAGGGTGCCCGCGAAGCGGGCGGGTGAGGGGGTTGCGCTTTTGCCGGACGTACCGCCACGCGCTTGCGCTTTGCCGGACGTACCGCCACGCGCCAACCCCCTCACCTAACCCTCTCCCCGGAGGGGAGAGGGAACATTGGTCTCTCACACCGCCTTGACCAGAGCGTGGCGCTTCTTGCCGGCGCTCAGCTTGATGACGCCGTCGGCGTTCAGGTCGGCGGCGGTGGCCTTGGCGGCCTCGTCGGGGATGGCGGCGTCGTTCATCTTGGCGCCGGCGCCTTTGATGAGGCGACGGGCCTCGCCCTTCGAGGCGGCCAGCCCGGCGGAGACCAGCAGGTCCACCACCGCGACGCCGGCCTCGAGCTCGGCGCGGGGCACGTCGATGGTCGGCAGGCCCTCGGCGGCGGCGCCCTGCTCGAAGGTGCGGCGGGCGGTCTCGGCGGCCTCCAGGGCGGCCGCCTCGCCGTGGGCAAGCTTGGTCACCTCATGGGCGAGGATCTTCTTGGCCTCGTTGATGCCAGCGCCCTCAAGGGCTTCCAGCCGCGCCACCTCGTCCAGCGGCAACTCGGTGTAGAGGCGCAGGAAGCGGCCGACGTCGGCGTCCTCGGTGTTGCGCCAGTACTGCCAGAAATCATAGGCGCTGAGCTTGTCGGCGGTCAGCCACACCGCACCCGCGGCGGTCTTGCCCATCTTGGCGCCCGACGAGGTGGTGAGCAGCGGCGTGGTCAGGCCGAACAGCTCCGCCCCGTCGGTGCGGCGGCCCAGCTCGACGCCGTTGATGATGTTGCCCCACTGGTCCGACCCGCCCATCTGGAGCATGCACTTCTCGCGCCGGAACAGCTCCACGAAATCATAGGCCTGGAGAATCATGTAGTTGAATTCCAGGAAGGTCAGCGGCTGCTCACGATCCAGCCGCAGCTTGACCGATTCGAAGGTCATCATGCGGTTGATCGTGAAGTGCCGGCCGATGTCGCGCAGCAGCGGGATGTATTTCAGCTCATCCAGCCAGTCGGCGTTGTTGACCATCACCGCGTCGGTCGGCCCGTCACCGAAGGACAGGTAGCGCCCGAAGATGCGCTTGATGCCCGCCATGTTGGCGTTGATGGCCTCGTCAGTGAGGAGCTGGCGCGCCTCGTCCTTGCCCGAGGGATCGCCGATCTTGGTCGTGCCGCCGCCCATCAGGACGATCGGCTTGTGGCCGGTCTTCTGCAGCCAGCGCAGCATCATGATCGGCAGCAGGCTGCCCACATGCAGGCTGTCCGCCGTGCAGTCGAAGCCGATGTAGGCGATGATCGGCCCCTTCGCCGCGCGCTCGTCGAGCCCGGCGAGGTCGGTGCACTGGTGGATGAAGCCGCGTTCCTGCAGCGTGCGGAGGAAATCCGATGTCAGCGTCGTCATGGCCGCGATCCGGCTGTCGTGGTAGGGTCCAGGGTCGCGTCTGTTAGCATGGAACGCGCGGCCCCACAATTCTCGGGGCCGGTTTGATCGGAGATGAGGCCCGATAGAATGAGGCAGGGAATGCAGACGGTCGTCGGGCTGATGAGCGGCACCTCCATGGACGGGATCGACGCGGCCCTGGTCCGCACCGACGGCGAACGCCGGGTGGAGCCGCTGGCCTTCGTCACCATCCCCTACGCGGACGGCTTCCGCGCCGAGCTGCGCTCCTGCCTCGGCGGCAAGGGGCCGGTGGAGGCGGTCGAGCGGGCCCTGACCGACGCCCACGCCGACGCCGTGCGCCGCCTGCTGGCGGAGGCCGGGACGGACGCTGCCGCGGTGGACCTGATCGGCTTCCACGGCCAGACGATCTTCCACGACCCGGCGCAGCGCCGCACCTGGCAGATCGGCGACGGCGCGCGGCTGGCGCGGGCGACCGGCATCGCCGTGGTCAACGACTTCCGCACGGCGGACGTGGCGGCGGGCGGGCAGGGCGCCCCGCTGGTGCCGCTGTTCCACCGCGCGCTGGCCGACGCCCTGCCGCGCCCGCTGGCCGTGCTGAACATCGGCGGCGTCGCCAACGTCACCTGGATCGGGGAGGGTGCGGACGCGGTCATCGCCTGCGACACCGGGCCGGGCAACGCGCTGGTGGACGATTGGGTGCTGTCCGGCCAGGGCGCCCGCTACGATTCCGGCGGGGCGCTGGCGGCGCGCGGCACGGTGGACGAGGGCGCCTTGGCGGCGCTGCTCGCCCATCCCTATTTCGACCTGCCGGCGCCGAAGTCGCTCGACCGCGACGCCTTCGACCCGGCGCCGGTCCGCGGCCTGTCGGTGGAGGATGGGGCGGCGACCCTGACCGCCTTCACCGCCGCGTCGGTCGCCCGCATCGTCCCGCATCTGCCGGACGCGCCGGTGCGCTGGCTGGTCTGCGGCGGCGGGCGGCACAACGCGACGCTGATGGGGATGCTGGCCGACCGGCTGGGCGTGCCCGTCGATCCGGTGGAGGCGGTGGGCTGGAACGGCGACGCGCTGGAGGCAGAGGCCTTCGCCTATCTGGCGGTGCGCAGCCGCAAGGGCCTGCCGCTCAGCCTGCCGGCCACGACCGGCGCGCCCCGGCCGATGACCGGCGGGCGCTTCCACCCGGTGTGACGCCGGAGGTTACGGGCGCGTCCGGCTGTTGTCGGTGCAATTGTCGGCGTGTTTGCACCAGTTGCCGAAGGCGCTGGCGATCTGGGTGTTGCTGCAACCGGACAGCAGGACCCCCGCGAGGCCGGTCATGATGGCGAGGCGAAGGATGGTCATGGCCGTCATTCCGCCACCGCGGCGACGGGGTTGCCCATGGCGCGGTCCAGATAGTCGTCCACCTGCACCGCCAGATCGTCGCTGCGGTTGGCGAAGAAATGGTTGGCGCCGGGCACGACGCGGTGGTCGATGCGGATGTCCTTCTGGTGCGACAGCTTGGTGACCAGCTTGTTCACCGCCGCCCCCGGAACCAGCTCGTCCTTGTCGCCGTGGATGATCAGGCCGGAGGAGGGGCAGGGCGCCAGGAAGGAGAAGTCGAACAGGTTGGCCGGCGGGGAGACGGACACGAAGCCGTCGATCTCCGGGCGGCGCATCAGAAGCTGCATGCCGATCCACGCCCCGAAGGAGACCCCGGCGATCCAGCAGACCGGGGCGTTGGGGTTGTGGGTCTGCAGCCAGTCCAGCGCGGCCGCCGCGTCGGCCAGTTCCCCTTCGCCCTTGTCGTAGGTACCCTGGCTGCGGCCGACCCCGCGGAAATTGAAGCGCAGGGCCGAGTAGCCGCGCTTCGTGAAGGACTGGAACAGGGTGAAGACCACCTTGTTGTTCATGGTCCCGTTGTGATGCGGGTGCGGATGCAGCAGCAAGGCCATCGGCGCGTTGGGGATCGTGCCGTGTGTGTAGCGCCCTTCCAGACGTCCGGCCGGACCGTTGATCATCACTTCAGGCATGGGAACGGCGATCCTGACGCGAATATAAGGTGATCCGGACCACCGGCGGAGCGGTGAGCGGACGCCACGGCAAGCGGACGTGGTTGCCCATGGACAAGCATGGATTTTTCGCACACAATTCTTGACCGTTTTGCTTGGTCATCATATATGCGTCGATGCGTCCTTCCAGGGCAACCCGCGCGACCGGCGAGGCACGGGTCGAGGGCTCTTGCGAAAGATCACCTCTTCCGGCAAGAGGGCGGACTATACCACGGCGGGTGTTCCGGTGTTCAAGCATCTTCGCGAAGAGATCGACGGTATCATGGCCCGCGACCCGGCCGCGCGGTCACGGGCCGAGGTCGCGTTGTGCTATCCGGGCTTCCATGCCATCGTCCTGCACCGCGTCGCGCGCTATTGCTGGGATCGCCGCTGGCACCTGATGGCGCGCGCCGTTTCGCAGATCGCCCGCGCGCTGACCGGCATCGAGATCCATCCGGGCGCCACCATCGGGCGCCGTTTCTTCATCGACCACGGCATGGGCGTCGTCATCGGCGAGACCGCCGAGATCGGCGACGACGTGATGCTCTATCATGGGGTTACGCTGGGCGGCACCTCGCTGAACCAGGGCAAGCGCCATCCCACGCTGGAAAGCGGCGTGATCGTCGGCGCTGGGGCCAAGGTGCTGGGCGCCATCACCATCGGGCGCGGAGCCCGCGTCGGCGCCAACGCCGTCGTGGTGGCGGATGTGGCGCCGGGCATCGCGGTGGTCGGCATCCCGGCCAAGGCGGTGGTGACGCGCGACCGCGTCGAGACGCAGAAGTTCATGCCCTACGGCACGCCCTGTGGCGACATCCCCGATCCGGTGGCGCGCGCGCTGAACGGCCTGCTCGATCAGGTGTCGACCCTGCGCCGGCGCGTCGAGGAACTGGAATCGGAGCGCGGGGACGCGCATAATTCATCCGTATACGAAACATCGGGCGTTCCCAACGGGAGCGCCCGGCCCGACAATGGGGTGCGCCAGCCGGTGTCCGTCGACGGCGGTCCGGCGGCGTCCTGTTGAACCAAACACAAACACGAGGCTTGGCGCCGATCCGCTGGACGGTCGGGCCGGGGTGAAGGAAGGGTAAGGAGGGTAAAATGAGACTCAGCACCAAGGGACGCTATGCCGTCATGGCCATGGTCGATCTTGCTGCCACCAGCCAGGGGAGCCCCGTCGCCCTTGCCGACATCGCCGACCGGCAGGAGATTTCGCTCTCCTATCTGGAGCAGCTGTTCGCCAAGCTGCGCAAGGGCGGTCTGGTCAAGAGCGTGCGCGGTCCCGGCGGCGGTTATCTGCTGGCCCATCCGGCGGACGCAACCCGCGTGTCCGACATCATCCTGGCGGTGGACGAGCCGATCCGCACGACGCGCTGCGCCAACGGCACGCCGCAGGGTTGCCGCACCAACCGCTCGCGCTGCCTGACCCACGACCTGTGGGAGGAGCTGGGCAACCAGATCCACATGTATCTCAGCTCGGTCACCGTGGCGGACGTGGTGGAGCGGCGGATCATCGGCACCAGCAGCCTGACCATCCGCGGCCCGCAGCCGGCGGACGAGGGCGCTGCGGTCGCGGCGGAGTAAGGGAGCGCCCTCCGGCCCTTCGTTCCGATGACCCGCGTCTATCTCGACCACAACGCCTCGGCGCCTCTGAAGCCGGCGGTGAAGACGGCGATGATCCAGGCCATGGATCTCGCCGGCAACCCGTCCTCGGTGCACGGCTTCGGCCGCACGGTCCGCCGCGCGGTGGAGGAGGCGCGCGCCCAGGTCGCCGCCCTGGCCGGGGTGCGGCCCGCCCAGGTCTTCTTCACCGGAAGCGGGACGGAAGCCAACAATCTGGCGCTGCGCGGCTTTCCCGGCCGGACGGTGGTCACCTCAGCGATCGAGCATGACTCGGTGCTGGAGGCGGTGCCCGGCGCCGCCCGCGTCCCGGTGGACCGCGACGGCGTCGCCGATATGGCCGCGCTCGACCGCCGGCTCGCCGACGCAGACGGTCCCGTGCTCGTTTCCCTGATGCTCGCCAACAACGAGACCGGCGTGATCCAGCCGGTGGCCGAGACGGCGCGGCTCGCCCACGCGCGCGGCGCGCTGGTCCATTGCGACGCGGTGCAGGCCGCCGGGCGGCTGCCCCTCGACCTTGCGACGCTCGGCGCCGACCTGCTGACCCTGTCGGCTCACAAGATCGGCGGCCCCGCCGGCGTGGGCGCCCTGATCCTCGCCGACGGGCTGGAGCCGGAGGCGCTGATCCGCGGCGGCGGGCAGGAGAAGCGCCGCCGCGCCGGGACCGAGAATGTCGTCGGCATCGCCGGCTTCGGCGCCGCCGCCCGCCTCGCGCGGGAGGAGTTGCCCGACAGCGCCCGCCTGACCGCCCTGCGCGACGCGCTGGAGGCGTCGGCGCTCGCCGCCGTTCCGGCTGCGCGGGTGATGGGGGCCGGCGCGGCGCGGGTCGGCAACACCAGCAACCTGCTGCTGCCCGGCGTGGCGGGGGAGACGCAGGTGATGGCGCTGGACCTCGCCGGGGTGGCGGTCAGCGCCGGGTCGGCCTGCTCCAGCGGCAAGGTGAAGCCGTCCCACGTCCTG
Source organism: Azospirillum argentinense (assembly GCF_000632475.1). Taxonomy (NCBI): domain Bacteria; kingdom Pseudomonadati; phylum Pseudomonadota; class Alphaproteobacteria; order Rhodospirillales; family Azospirillaceae; genus Azospirillum; species Azospirillum argentinense. The sequence continues at coordinate 2,000,647 of NZ_CP007793.1, read as the reverse complement.
GCGGCCATGGGCGAGAGCGCCGGGGACGCCGCCTGCGCCATCCGGATCAGCCTGGGCTGGGACAGCGACGGCGCGGCGGTGGAGCGTTTCTCCGCCGCCTACGCCGCGATGGCGGCAAGGCTGGCCCGTGCCCCTGCGGCGTAATCGCCTCTCCATGACCTCCACCTCCCGCCGCGGGCCGTGTAAGGTTGCGCGGCGCCCCGCTTCTGGGTATCACCCGGCCGAAGGGACGGCGGCGACCCGCCGCCCTCACGGCCGACCTGTGCAGCGTTTCAACGGACGGCAAGCATGACGACATCCGATTCCGGCCCGCCGCGCTTTCCCAAGGGAGAGTCTCCCAAGGGCATCGCCGGGACCATCGACGGCGATCTGGAGCCGTGCTGGCTGTGCGGCCGTTCGGTCGCGGCGCGCGCGATGTTCTGCCATTCCTGCGGGGCGGTGCAGGCGCCGCGCCCGCTCGACCATTTCTCCCGGCTGGGTCTGGAGCGCCGCTTCGACATCGAGCCGGAGGCTTTGGCCCGCCAGCACGCCGGCTTCTCCCGCGCCATGGACCCGGAGCGCTTCGCGGCGCGCGGCGCGCGGCAGCAGGCCAACGCCCGCGCCCAGGCCGACGCGCTGGGCGAAGCCCATGAGACGCTGCGCGACCCGGTGCGCCGCGCCCGCTATCTGTTGGACCTGCTGGACGCTCCCGCCGCCGCGTTGACCGCGGAGGAGGACGAGGAGGTGACGGCGCTGGCGGACCGGCTGAACGGCGCCCCGGACGCCGCCGCGGTGGACCGGCTGGCCCAGGACATCGGGCAGCGCGTGGAAAGTTGCATCAAGTATCTTGCCATTGCCTTCCGCAACGGGCAGACCGACAACGCCGCGCGCATCCTCGCGCGGCTGGAGCGGTTGGAGGCGCTGGCGGCCGAATCCCGGACGCGGCGCTCCGGCCTTGCTCCGAAGACACTCTAACCATCGCCACTCGCACACCGACGCCTTTGTTCAGGAGAGCACCCCAATGCCCAAGATGACCTTCATCGAGCCGAACGGCACCCGCCACGAGGTGGACGCCCCGCTCGGCCTGTCCGTGCTCGAGGTCGCGCACAAGCACGGCCTGGACCTGGAAGGCGCCTGCGAGGGCTCGCTTGCCTGCTCGACCTGCCACGTCATCGTGGAGCCGGAGTGGTTCGACGTTCTGAACGAGGCCTCGGAGGACGAGGAGGACATGCTCGACCTCGCCTTCGGCCTGACCAAGACCTCGCGCCTGGGCTGCCAGATCATCATCAGCGAGGAACTGGACGGTCTGGCCGTGCGCCTTCCCGGCGGCACCAACAACGCCATGCGCTGACCTACCGCCGCGGCGCCTTGCGGGGCCGCCGCGGTCTGCACCCGCCACCGGGGAACCGGCGCGCCAGCCCGCTCGCGGGCGCGGCGCCCCCGGTTCCCCGGTGGTGAATTTTTTGGGAACCAGCCCATATAGGGCGCCATGATCTCCTACGCCAATTCCCTCGGCATCGCCAAGCGTCCCCAGGACACCCGCGTGGTCGTCGCCATGTCCGGCGGCGTCGATTCCTCCGTCACCGCCGCCGTCCTGCGGGAGGAGGGCTACGACGTGGTCGGCATCACGCTTCAGCTCTACGACCACGGCATCGCCCTGCAGAAGCCGGGCGCCTGCTGCGCCGGGCAGGACATCTACGACGCCCGTCAGGTGGCCGACCGCATCGGCATCCCGCATTATGTGCTGGATTACGAGGGCAAGTTCTCCCAGGACGTGATCGACGACTTCGCCGACACCTATCTGCGCGGCGAGACGCCGATCCCCTGCGTGCGCTGCAACCAGCGGGTCAAGTTCCGCGACCTGCTGAACACCGCCCGCGACCTCGGCGCCGACGCGCTGGCGACCGGCCATTACGTGCGCCGCGTCCAGGGGGCGGCGGGGGCGGAACTGCACCGCGCCATCGATCCCGGCCGCGACCAGAGCTACTTCCTGTTCGCCACGACCCGCGAGCAGCTGGAGTTCCTGCGTTTCCCGCTGGGCGGCCTGACCAAGCCGGAGACCCGCGCCCTGGCCGAGCGCCACGGGCTGGAGGTGGCGGCCAAGCCGGACAGCCAGGACATCTGCTTCGTCCCCAACGGCTCCTACGCCGACGTGGTGGCAAAGCTGCGCCCCGGCTCGGTCGAGCCCGGCGACATCGTCCATGTCGACGGGCGCGTCCTGGGCCGCCACCGCGGCGTGGTCCATTACACGGTGGGCCAGCGCAAGGGGCTGGGCATTGGCGGCATCCGGGGCGAGGAGGAGCCGCTGTTCGTCGTCCGCCTGGAGCCCGGCCAGCGCCGCGTCGTCGTCGGCCCGCGCCGCGATCTGGCGCGCCGCGTGGTGACGATCCGCGAGGTCAACTGGCTCGGCCCCGCCCTGACCCCCGGCGAGGGGCTGGAGGTCGAGGTGAAGCTCCGCTCCGCCCAGCCGCCGGCCCCGGCGGTGTGGCGGCTGGGTGCGGACGGCACCGCACAGGCCGAACTGCACGAGCCGCAATACGGCGTGGCGCCCGGCCAAGCCTGCGTCGTTTACCAGGGCGACCGGGTGCTGGGCGGCGGCTGGATCGCCGGAACGGGGGCCTGACGAAAACTTCGCAAAAAGTGAAATTTCAGCGTTGACACCCCGGTCCCCCTGGAATACATAAGCGGCCCCGGCACGAACCGCGGCGGCCAACACCGAAACGGACCGCGCCGGGAGATGATGGTAAGCACGATGGCAGCGTAGCTCAGTGGTAGAGCAGGGGAATCATAATCCCTTGGTCGGGGGTTCAAATCCCTCCGCTGCTACCATCACAAAAGCCAGTCAGCCCAATGGGTTGGCTGGCTTTTTCTTTTCTGGAAACGATCAGAAAACCCGTCCCTTGGCGTCTTTGGGCTCACATCGGGCTCACGCCTGCGACTTAGCAATTCTTGCGTGGTGACCCCGGTTGGCTGGGGCAGGACCCACTGGCCGGGCTCCCGCGGGGGCTCGCCCCGACTCGGGGTCAACAATCCGACCCGCATCCAGACGATCCTCCAGGCCCATCAGGCAGGATTCCCGTGGCCCCTGGCTGGTCTACATGCACCGCCCCGGAAACGGGTGCGTTGGCCTTCAGCCGGCCCGGCTGGCTGCCCGTGGGGCTTGTGGTGGAGTGGGATTAGAACCGCAACAACTGGATGGCCAGAGCTTTGGATGCCCTCCAGGAGGATCTCCGAGGGAACCATGGCGGAGATGATCCTCTCCCCAGGCCGGGCCTACTAACGGAAGCGGTGAGCCGTTTCGGTCTGGCGACGGGAAATTCGGACCTGGAGGCCGAGGCCGAGCGGTATCGGGAGGAGGCCGCCCATTTCCGGCGAATCCAGGAGGGACGGTTCGAACTTGAACTCGGCTTTGCCATTCTACATTTCAACCACCGGGGATTCCGACCCAGCAAGCGGAGGAAAGAAAGGAATGGTGCTCAGGATGCTCTGGGGCACGGGGAACCCGATCCATGATCTCGATCCAGACCTGTTCAGCGAGCCGTTCCAGTTTCGCTCTTTGGAATCCTGAGTCTTCGACATGCTGGCGGAGTCGACTGTAGAGGGTCAGGAGTGCATCAGTGCTCGGTCGCCGGGCGGCCCTTCGGGCCACCATGGATGAGAAATACGAGGAGCGTTTCCCCAACCATTCGGTCGAAAATTCCCGCTGGCTGCTGACGCAGCCGACGGTCTTCAAGCTGTCAAATGCGTCGTTGATCACAGACATCATGACCGGGTATTCCGGTGTTCGATGTGGTGTTCGATGTCACGGGCGACCTCTGCCACCGACCGACTGGATTCAACGACGGAGACCTGCAATTCGGCCTGGAATGCCCCGAAGAGGGAGTAGGCGTCGTGCTTGGTGCTGACACTGATAACCGCGTGATCATCGGCAAAGAATTTGATCGCGTACGGTTCCATGGTGGAGTTCCTGAGCCACGCCAGGAGTTCCCGTGATGGCCTTTTGGAAGTCACAAACACTCCCATCAAGGGAAAATCAAATTCGATGTCGGGAGTTCGACGCTCGCCCAGGCATGAATCGGGTTCAGTTAACTTCTTGGGCGATTTGATCAGGGATGCAATTTTCATGGATTTTCCTCGTTGCTTGACCCCAACGTGCCGGACGGCGTTGACCGCCGTCTGTGGGGTATCGCAGGCGGATGTGCCTCAGCGGCGGCGATCAGGCGTTCGCCCGGCCGATGTTTTTGATGAAATTCCGAACCCGTTCCGGGCCGCCGCTCGTCGAAATGACGCTGAAGTCGAATTCAGCGGCGAACACCGACCGCAGCATGTCGGCGTCGAGCCGAGTGCCGACGGCGATCACGGCACGCCCATCGGCGAGGTGCTGGACAGAGGCGGGTCCGGTGGACTTGGCCTCCAACCAGTTCAGCAACCGCCGAGACGGGACGCTGGTGGTGACGAAAACATCGAATAGTGGGAAATCCACCTTCACTGTCGCCACCAGTGATCCCATCCATGTCGCGAAGGACCCAGGGGTCAGTGAAGCTCCGGATATCCAGAGCGATATCGATTTCATTTTTGCTTTTCCTGTATTTTTGATGTACTTGCTGCCTCAGCAGGCGACGTATTTAAATGACTTGGTGAGGGAATAAAGTCTGTATTAAACGGCATATTGCGGGGCTGTCAGCTGACGATCCCCGATGCCGTCGGTGCCCAAGGCCAGCTTGTTGCCTTCGGGAAACAACGACGTACCCTGACGGGTCCTGCCCAGGTCATCTTCGGTGGGGACGCGGACCGATCGAGGCGACAACGCGGGCTTCCGATGCTGGAGGTCGCGTGGCCGGCAACGTTGCGGAGGAGGACGACGTGGCTGATGCAGGCCCATGTCAAGAGGCCGTGTGGGGGCGAGGCTTGTTCGGTGAACGGTATAACCCTTGCTAGATACACTTTTCCTGCTAGATTTCTTTAATGTATCTTTACTTATAGGAGATATGAATGCATGAAATGCGACTGGATGCGAGAACAGGGTCAAGCCCATTTTTCGCAAACTAACAGCCTTTTGTTGTGGCGGAGTCAATTGGCCTCTTGATTGAGTGAAGATGGTAAATTTTTCCCAGATAGATCTATGATAATGCTTCCCAGTGTCCACTTGACCAGAGTTGGAGGGTTTCTTGTCAAATAAGCTAAAAACATTACTTTCACTTGATGTCAGGCCAAGTAAATCTGTATTAATGTACCATTATTGTAGTAGTAATAGTTTTTGGTCTATCGTTGAAGGGCAGGCGATATGGCTGTCTGATATATTTAAGATGAATGACTACTCTGAATTAACATGGGGTCGTGATGTCTTTTTAGGCGTTATAAATGCCAATCGGCATGCTTTTAGTTGCGATTTTATTGCATCTATCGAGAAAATTGTTCTAGAGATTGATGATTATGTTCGGCCATTTATTGCATCGTTCTCCGCAGAAGGAGACTTGATGAGTCAATGGCGGCTTTATGCCGATGATGCACGCGGATTTTCTTTGGGTATTAAGGCCATAGAGGCTTGTGATCACTGGGGAATTAGGTTGAAGAAGGTTTTATACGATAAAGAAAAGCAGAAGCACCTTGTGCAAAATTCATTAATTGAATTATTTAATGGCTGGATAGCGATTGATGAAAATATACCGGCCTTAATCGACGTGGTGTCGGAATTCGCCATTGACCTCTGTGCCTTAAAGAACCCCGCGTTTTTTGAGGAGAGGGAGTACAGAGTAGTCCGGTTGACAACTGTTTTGCAGAATGCAGAAGAAGGTTTATTTTCCGATCACGGCGGACATACCTCCGAACACGGTGTTGTGCCACCTATTCCCGTCCAGGTTCGGTTTCCGGAAAAAGACGAAATATTCTATGTTTCACTCCCGATCGATCCGCAACAGCATGGTACCGTAATTGGAAAAGTGCTGTTGGGGTCAAAGAATGAAATGAAGCCAACAGATGTTGAAACTAAACTAAAGGAATTGGGATATTCCAAGTTCAGCGTAGGGCTATCGGCAGCGACATACCGCTGAAGTGACCTGCCAATGGCCTCGCGGTGCCTTATGACGGCCCTGAATGTTTTATACAGGGCCATACCCTTGGTCTCCGGCACCACCTTCACGATGACCTGATCGAGTCGGCGTTGCGGCTGTGGCTTAGAGTGCGGATCAAAACCGGGTAGGGCTGAGGTAAATCAACGGCTTCAGCCCACTTTCCACGGGTTTTGATAGGAGCTCTTAGAGTGCGTAACAAAACCGGCTGGGAACGGTTGGTAGGGGCATGGCAGCCCCTCTTGTTTGCGACGCCTTGTGGGCGATCATCGAACCTCTGATCCCGCCGGAGCCGCCCAAGCCGAAAGGCGGACGGCCCCGGCTGTGCGATCGTGCTGCGCTGACCGGCATCCTGTTCGTGCTGCGCACGGGTATTCCTTGGGAGCTTCTGCCGGTGGAGATGGGCTGCGGCTCGGGTATGACCTGCTGGCGGCGTCTGCACGAGTGGCATCGGGCTGGCGTGTGGGAACGGCTGCATCGTGTGCTGCTCGACCGTCTCGGCTATGCCAACGCCATCAACTGGGATCGTGCGGCGGTGGACAGCGCCAGCGTCCCGGCAAAAAGGGGGGTGAGGAGACCGGCCCGAACCCGACGGATCGCGGCAAGCCGGGCTCCAAGCGCCACATCCTCGTCGATGCTAACGGCATCCCGCTCGCCCTGAGGATCTCGCCAGCCAACCGGCACGACAGCAAGCTGCTGGAGGCGCTGGTCGATGCCGTGCCGGCGATCCGCCAGTGTGCGGGCCGGCCCCGGCGGCGACCGGCCAAGCTGCATGCCGACAAGGGCTACGACTTCGCTCACTGCCGGCGGGCGCTGCGCCAACGAGCGATCATTCCGCGGATTGCCCGGCGTGGCGTCGAAAGCAGCGAGCGTCTCGGCCGATATCGATGGGTGGTCGAGCGTACGCTCGCTTGGTTTGCCCGCTTCCGCCGCATCGCCGTCCGCTACGAACGGCGCGCCGACATCTTCACTGCCTTTCACCATATCGCGGCCAGCCTCATCTGCTGGCGCTTCGTCCAGAGATGGTTCTGTTAGGCGCTCTTAGGAAGCGGCTCCTCCAGGATGTCGCCGACCCGGTCCGCCGGCACGGCGAGCCGAACGGGCTGAAGCCTAAGGATGTCTGGGCCAAGGACCAGAAGCATGCCTGGGGAAGCTGCGGGATCGACCGCGTCGTGAACCTGAACTGGCAGTTGGTCTTCGCCCCCCGGACGGTGCTGGAATACGCCGTGGTCCATGAACTCTGCCACCTGCGGCACCGCAACCACGACCGGGCCTTCTGGGGCTTGGTCGGAACCATTCTGCCGGACTGGGAGGCCCGGAAGGCGTGGCTGGACCAGAACGAACATTTCCTGACGTTGCGACGCGTGGAGCCGACCTGATGGCCATTCCCGAACTTCAAAAGCTCATACTTCTGGTTCTGAAGACCGTAACCGATGGGGCCGGGAAGCAGACGCATTGATCGACTCTGGGCAGAGTCACTGCTAAGCTCGCAGCAAACGCCGGTGGCAACATACTCGATCCATGCCCGCGTGCCATGCTGCGTTCCGAGATCGTTCTCTTTCGAATGTGCTATAATATGCAAATTCCCATTTAGACCGCCAACGGGCGTCTGGGGACGTGTGGGTCGTTCCAATTTGCAGGCGATGAGTCATGGAATACGTAGCCGGATCAATTGCTCTGGATTCAAATGTTTCTGCCAGAGAAATTGGAGCCATCCTTAAAGACCGCTTAAAAGATTTTGACGGGCAGATTGGCTACCGGCAACCCTCTGTCGGGACAAGAAATAAAGCTGAAATACCATCATTTATCATCATTTCGCCTAATTTTGGCGTAGTGATCATCGATGTTATTGACGACAAGATTACGTCCATCGATGAATCTTTAGAATTTTTCAAGACCTCTGAGGGAAGAGACGTTCGATCAAGGGATGTGATATGCGACGAGTTCGAGCAAGAAGTACAGAACCGTCTCAAGAAGGACGGCCGGCTCTATAACAGGGCAAGGAAAGAATTGTACATTAGAACTAACAAGATTATTCTGTTCTGCAGAAACACTAGAGATGAAGTCAATGACCTGAACAGCGGGGGAGCCGTACTGTCAGACACTCTTTCCAAGGAAGAGATTAGAGAGGGTCTTTTTTCCTACCTCAAGGGGCTCTATGATCCTACTGGTGTACCCAGCGACCTGATTGATGTCGCGATCTCCATGCTTGAGGGCACGTCGGCATATGATAAGGCTCGGAAAGCTGGTCCGATTATTGACCCCGAGACGAAGAATGACTTTATCAGGATATCACTAAGTAACACATTCAAGCTCGATCAAACGCAGCGACGTATCTCTATGCAGATTCCTGACGGACCACAGCGAATTCGTGGTCTTGCCGGCACTGGAAAGACCGTCATCCTGAGCTTGAAAGCCGCACTTGCTCATAAGGATTTTCCTGATTTTAAAATACTCTTTTTGTTTAACACGCAAAGCATGTATCCCCAGATCCGAAGCCTTATATCTGAATATTACGTTTCGGAGACTAAGCAAACAGTGGATTGGGGAAATTTGCATGTCTATCACGCCTGGGGGGGGAAATCTCAGGCAGGCCTATACTCATCTATCTGCGAAGAATATGGCCTAAAGCCTCTTACGTTCTCTGACGTGAAGGGCAGCTCAGATGCACTAGGTAGCATATATTCTTCCCTACTCAGGACGCATTCGTCGGTAATCAAGCCATATTATGATTTAGTGCTAATCGATGAAGCTCAAGATTTTTCGTCTCCAGTGTTTGAGGCAGCATTCCGCCTGTGCAAAGACCCCAAAAGGCTAGTTTGGGCGTATGACGAGTTTCAATCCATGACTGACATACGCATGCCTGCTCCTGAGGAGCTATTTGGGAAGAATGCTGACGGTCAGCCGAACATGCCGAATTCGGTCTTGGACGGGAGCTACCCAGGCGACATTGAGAAAGATTTTATTCTGCCTAACTCTTATAGAAACCCGAGAATTACACTTCTAAGTGCCCATAGCCTTGCCCTTGGCTTATGCCGTCAAGACGGAGCCATTGACATGATCGAGAGTCGGCGGGATTGGGAGGCTCTCGGCTATAAGGTGCTGCAACCCGCTGAGAAAAGCTCCTATGAATCCGGCGATCCCATGGTCATCGAAAGGCCACTGGAAAATAGCAGAAACATACTCGAAAACCTGATGAGGGATCATCACCGAAACGAGAAAGAGTTGATGCAGTTCCAGGTATTTGACTCAAGAGCAGATGAGATAGACTTTGTCGCTAAAGAAGTTTGCTCGCTTGTGCGTGATGAAAATGTTGCTCCTGAGGAGATAATAGTAGTCACTCTCGACATCGCAAATTCGAAGTCCGACTTCACTAAAATAAGGTCAATTCTGAACGCGGAACATATCCGCTGCATAATGCCTGGTTTTATTGAAAAGCCGTCTGCCTTCAAAGAGAAGGGGGCCGTGACTCTTACGACACCGTTTAGGGCTAAGGGCAATGAAGCAAACATTGTGTTTGTGATCGGGGCCGAGGCGGTTCCTCGTGACGCTACGTTCAGAAGCCGGAACGCTCTATTCGTCGGAATCACAAGATCTCGCGGCTGGACATATGTGTCCGGTGTTGGAGATCGAGCAAATGAGATGCGGCATGAATTTGAGTGTATCTTCAATGATTATCCTCATCTTAAATTTTCCTACCCCAGCCCCGAGGATCTTAAACGCCGGCGTATAATTTTGTCGAGAGATGACGCTGAAATTCAGAAAAAGCAAGCTGTACTTGAGGAAGTTATTGCTACGGACAAGGAGCTTCTCATAGAAATGCTAAGGTCCAATCCGGAACTTTTGCAGCAGATTGTGAAAGAGACGGAGAGCAAGAAATGAACGTCAGGGATGTTTGTCGGGAGCTTGAGCTCATAGGCAGGGAAATGTCGGGAATTATTATCGACACAAATTTCTGCCAAGTAGGCTCATCAGTAACGTGGGGAAAATACAAGACTGGTATTGCGTCCGGAGTAAACTATCTGTCGCAATACCGAAAAGTAATCGATGATAGGCAGTACAGCTTTCTGTTGTCTGGGGGGCATGCCCTGCAAATTTATTATGAGTGGCATGGCAATGATCTCATTGCGGCGAAACAGGCCATCTATCCCGCCCCATACGTCATTGATGGTTGGGAGGACGAGTGGCCAGACTTCGAGCTAAGTGAGGCTGAGCTTCTCCAGGACCCTGATCCGGAGAGCGAAGCAGGCTTAGACATGGTCCGAGCATCATGCTGGAGTCACATTCGTTTTGATTTTGATCTTAGTGCGGAGAGTCACGACATAGCCCATATACAGAACAGTTCCATAAACGAGTTTAGAGTACCAAGCACTATTGTTGTGCCTCCTTTTATGTTCATGGTGATGGCTGTTAGGCTTCTGCATCCAGCTTACTATGAGACCGTTAGAGAGCGAGGCTGGTTCCTTGAAGCGGTTGCAAGAGCAAAGCGGCAATGTGTCAAGGTCGCGGTGCTAGACACCTCGTATCCGTTCTTATCAATTGAATGCCAATAGTCAGATTCTACCTTGCCGTCCTTACCTCAGTGAGAATCACAAATTCAGCAAGTATCGTGTCTTAATAGCTTTCAATCTGATAAAAGGAGAACCCGATCTAAAATTCCCATATAGGTCATTGATGTAGGGTATGAATATTATTCGTTGTTGTCGATACCTAAACGATATCTCAGATCGCCGACTTGGATACTCAGGTTGCTGAATTTACTCGAATGGAGTAACGCAAGTCACATAGGCGTCGCCGCCAACGGCTTGTGGCGGCGAATGATATCCCGCACTGTGCTGGGGTGCCATCGTCCCCCGCGTGCTGACCGCACGCCACGTGCGTTCAGGGCATCGGCGATCCCCTGGAGTGTCGTGACGCCCGCCCGCCGGATCTCGGCGATGATCGGCATGACCCTGGCGGCGTGTTCGTCAGCCTGGGCCTGCCGGCGGGCGGTCCCGGCTTTGGCGACCTCGGCCATATTCGGGCTCCCCAGGGGTTCGCCGCGGTCACGTTTCGCCAACAGAGCCTGACGGGTCCGGTCGGCAATCAGCCGGCGTTCCTTTTCCGCCAAGGCGGCCCACAGGTGCAGAGTAAAGGGATCGACATCAAGGCCAAGTTCGGCAACGACGAACTGGACTCGGTGTCGCATCAGACCGGAAATGAAGTGCACGTCGCGGCCAAGGCGGTCGAGCTTGGCGACCACCAGCGGACACCTCTCCCGTTGTGCCTGGGCGATGGCAGCGTTCAGGCCAGGGCGGTCGTCGTCGGCACCCGACTGGATGTCGCGGTAGTAGTCGGAGACGACGTAGCCGTTCCCGGAGGCGAAACGGAAGATGGCGTCCTGCTGGGCGTCAAGTCCAAGACCAGACCGCCCCTGTCGGGAGGTCGAGACCCGTAGGTATCCGATGCAGTTCATCCCGATCCTCCATCGCCGTTTTCGAAACCAAGACGAACGTCTTGATCTCGTAAATCGACGATCTCATGGTTCCGGAAACTGTCAAGCGGAGCACTGGTAAGGCCTTGGGCACGTGCCCAAGGATGTGCAGGCGTGTTCAGATGCCGGGGCGGTAGCGAGAGGGTAAAGAAGGAGTTTAACTTGGACGAGGGTATATCTAGCACGAAAGGGCAGGATTGCCGCCCCGGCCTAGGTCCGCTCCTGAAGGGCGTGGTCAGGGGGCAGTTTGGCACGGAGGCCTGTAGCATGGATCGGCTCGGTCCGTTCCCTCGAGCATCTTGTCGAACTCCTTGGCGAACTCCTTGGCGAGATCTGGTACCGCAGTGTTGACCTCTACCTACACCAGCAGGGCCTCGACCCCGCTGGCTGGGTTATGTTCCATATGCTCAACGTCTTTTCCGAATTTGAGTGTGTCACGATCATAGACCGCACCAAGGCCGGCCTGAACCGAGCCAAGGCCCAGGAACAGCAGTACGGCTGGCCGCCAGCCTACCCCGCCAAAGAGAAGGTGATCGGCGATCTGCTGACCAGCGGCAAAGGCGTTATCAAGGTACCCCGCGAGGCAGGCGTCGGCGTCGGGATCGTTCACCGCATCCGAAAGAACATAACTGACCTCTCTCCTAACCCGACGCACTGACAAGGTGTGGCTGATGGATCTCCGATATGTCGGGCCAAGGTATCGCCGCCAGTGCTTCGACGGCACCTTCACTCGACGAAGGTGCCCGCCAATCCGTGAAGGGACAGGGCTCTTGGGCCGCTAAGCTACTGCCTCATCAGCCGTCGTTTTCACCGCGTTGATTTCGTCACCTGGGGTGGGCTCGATGCAGCACGTGGTAGCGAAAACTGTCCTCAGGGCCAGCAGCTTTACGGTATCTATAGTATTGTCGGCCAATGCTTTCAGGATTTCGATAGGCTTTTTGTCCCCGCGATCGCCGCCCGGCTTCGTAGTTCCGAGAAAGCCTTCGAGATCATCGGGGAATTGGAAAATGCCCAGCCGGTGCGAGCCGCAGAGGGAATGCACAAGATTGTTGATCGCTTCATGCTCGTTCCGGTTCGCATCGCCATCCAGGAATACCGCATGAGGGATGCCGAACGCCTCAAACAACATAATGAACCGGTGAAAATTGTACTTACCAAGGGCGTCAAGAACAAAGACGCTGCCTCGCCGTAGGTCAGACCATTGGTTCTCAAGAAGATAGTTGAACAGGGCTTTCTCGGAGGCCCCCTCGCAGATTACAACCTTCTCGGCGAAGAAGGCCGATGCCCTCTCGCTATCGAGCCAAAGCTGATACCGGAAGCAATCTTCCTGAGCCGCAACTTCTTCCGTGGGAAAGGCAGCCACAAGGTTTCTGGCCTTTTTCTTCTTCCCCTCATCTACATTCGGATCTTTGACGAACGCGTCAAGAGCGTCGATGAGCTTCTTCCCGCCCGTGAGAAGCTCGTTCAGGTCATTTTCCGAAATTTGATGGACCTTACTGACGCCGCCGCTACGGCAGAGCCTGATGATCTGTTTTAGATCACTTGCAGCTTTTCCTGCAAAAATGGGCGAGTGGGTTGTAAGGAGTACTTGTTGATCGGGCTCTTTGCCAAGCTGACGCAGGCTAAACGCCATATTTTCCTGCTGATTTGGGTGCAAAAACGCCTCAGGCTCTTCGAAAAGGATCAGAGTGTAGGCAGGATCGAATACCTTCTTCTCGGCTTGCTTGCTCTCTTGGAGGCTTGGGGCCAACCTAATCAGTTCATAAATAACGGAACGCTGAAACCCGTGGCCAAACTTGTCGATGGATAAGTCTCCATCAAAGCTGTGGTCACGGAAGGCGTGTGCGATCTGATTCTTGACAATGTCTTCTGGCGTGACGGGCTTCACGTCCAATACCATGCTCACGCCCCATTTACCTAGGGCATTGTTCATTGGTGTGGTGAGTTGAGACAGGAAACCGGCCTCGCCCTTGGCTTCGTTGTTTAGTTTCTCGAATGCTTTTCCAAGGTCTGCATAGCTCTCGCTCTTCTCAACGACTTTCTTCAGGAGGAATGAGACGATGTTACGGAATGGTGAGGCTCCGCTTACCTTCAGCGTTTCTGTAGGTGTACTAAGTACGGGTACATATATTACATCCCCAAGCTTCGCTTGGCTGATACTTCTTGCACCAAAAAAGAGAGATTCCTCTATAGTCCCATCGGGAAGGTGGGCGTAGAGGTTGCTCTGCTTTGCCTTGACCCTTGTCGGGTGCTCATCGGACCTGAGGTACTTGCGTACCTTTAGGTGATGGTGGCCTCCCTTATATTTGTCGGGAAGGGAGTCGTACTCTTGCTCGGTCAGCCTGTACTCAATGTCGATCCAAGCCTCCTTATTCTCGCCTGCAACACGCGGCAGGTCACCATCTGCCCAGGTGATGTCATCGTAAAACACTCTGAGAGCGTTTATGACTGTTGATTTACCAGCATTATTCGATCCGACAAGCATAGTGTAATCGTATAAGTCGAATGAGGCATAGTGAATGGACCGAAAATTTTTGATATCCACCTTTGTGATCTTCACTTGTCCCTCCGGGGCAAATTCGAAAGTGGTAAGATGCGGAGACGCTACCCCATTGAAGCGTCTTTGGCTATGCACTGTTCTCTGTTCTGGACGCATCAGAATAATCGATGCAATAATAAGGTAGAATTTTCTATGGCTGTCTCATGTTGCTTCCAGATCGGCCGTTGACATAGAGCCAACGGGACCGGTGAGCACCCTTGCCGCGGCCTATCTGGGCTGCACCGTCGAGCCGCTCGGGATTCCGCTCAAGGCCGAGCCGAATCGGCAGCGAATGCAAATCCGGTCGTACCGCAAGGTCGTCCAGCAGATCATGCAGATCGTCGAGGCCGCCGGCTAATTTGGGGCCAAGCACCCGGACACCAACTTAGAGCTCCTATCAAAACCCGTGGAAAGTGGGCTGAAGCCGTTGATTTACCTCAGCCCTACCCGGTTTTGATCCGCACTCTTACCCCGCCACGGCATCGACGCCAGCAAGTTCACGCCGTGCTCGTTGTTCTACCTGCCGTGTCGGGCCCGGAACACGGTCGACTCCTTCTTCCACGACCACAATCAGGTCCGGCGGCGTCTCCTCGACGTGGAGGCGTGGATCAAGCGGTCGTTCCTTCGGGAGGCGGAGGAATTCGCCTGGATGCCCGACGCGGTCGAGGCTAAGGTCCTGCCGCCGAGGCGGTCGGCGACCGCCGGGCCGAACTTGTGCATCGCCACGCTGGTGAGTACCAGGGGATTCCCGACGGAGCCGGCCGTCACTGGGGCTTCTTCCGGCTGGCGTGGAAGCTCCACTCCTTGTGCGGGATCGGGCTCTTGGACCTCGACTGGTACATGCAGTCGGCCGACACGGTCCCGCACCACACCGACGCCGACCTGAAGTCGCTGGCTTCCGGTCGGTACGCTCCGGTGTGGCGGTCGATTCGGATAGGACGACGGGACCGATGAGCAGAGGGGGGGGAGTGGGACGATGGGCTATTGGACAGCCGTTGCGTCACCATGTTGCAGTTGAACCGCTATCAGGAAGACAACGCATATGCATGGAGCAGACCAGCTTTTGGATGCACTCCGGGAGGGGCTCGTCGGGAGGGAGCGGTTCGAACATGAGATGGAGGCCGCTGGCTGGCGGCTAACGCGTGACCTGCACCTGCGGGCCTTTCTGGAGCTTGTGGCCGGCGGATTGCCGGATGGCTCCCCGTTTTCGCTACGAGGCGAGTGTCCGTCCCTCGGCGGCGAACTGGTGCACCACGACTATCCTGACCTGCCGGTCAGGCGGGCCGCTCTTGATGATGTCTGGCTGCCGCCGTGGCCACCGGAGATCATGGACGAACTCTGGTCGGAAGTGATCCGGTTTGCCCTGCGGTATCCGGAAAAATTCCGGGAAGCCGTCCAAACAATTTCCGAAACGGATCTGGACTTCAACCTCTACCCGTTGTGAATAGTTGGGGGATACTGCTCTCGGCCATGCGATGCCACGAGGAGGGACGCAGACCGACACCGGCCCTACCACTGCCTGCCAGGGGCGTCACCTGAACAGGGACAGGATCGCCTGCTGGTTCTGGTTCGCCAGCCCCAGGGCGGTCTGGGAAAGCTGCTGCCGGGTTTGGAGCGTCAGGAGGGTGGCCCCCTCCTTGTTCTGGTCGGCCAGGGTCAGTTTCGCGGCTCCCTCGTCCAGTACATCGGAGAATCCCTTCAGGAAATCCTCGCGGGTCGTGATGATGCCGAGCCCGGTCATGAAGGCTTGGGACGCCGACCGGACCCGCTGTTCGGCCGTGTCGAGGCCCGTGATGGCGTTCTCGATGTCGGCCCGGTCCATCCAGCCATTCTGGCTGAAATCGACGTGCAGCCCCTTGCCATCGACCTGTAGGTTCTGGGATTCGACGGTGATGCCGTTCTGGTAGGCGGCGTCAAAGGCCACAAACATGTCGTTCGAGCGGCTCGCCGGATTGACCAGGGCAGTCTCCAGATTTGCTTCACTGCTTGAGCCGCCCGGCCAGTAAATTTGTGATTCTTGCCAGCCGGGTTCTGGGAAAGCAGTGAAATTATATGAGAAACCAAGTATCACTGATGAAGCTGGGTAAGTGTCATTCTCCGGGAAATGCACTTCCAAACCTCCGGATAAGCTGGAAGATTCATTTGGTAGGTTGGTCGAAAATCTGCGTCCACTGTCGTCGATGACATCAAATGTTGTAAAGCCGGGTCCGCCGCTGTCGAGCCCTCCCCAGAGCATTCGTAATTTTGTGTTAATCCCAGGATTGAACCCTGTAATGGTGTCAAGCTGGAAACCTGCTGAAGCATGGAAGTATCGGTCGCTACGACTAGTTTCTGAAAGTATAGGGCTGTCAATGGCCAATCCGCTCCACCCAACAGTTTGGGTGGATGGGGTAACGTTGGCAGATAAATTGACACGTATATTTATTCCATTATCTGGCGTCCCATCACTGAGGAAAATTGGATAATTGGTAACAGCGGAATTCGGCACAAACGTGCTTGCAGTGTAGCCATATCGGAAATCATAGGCTTCTAAAGTTCGAAAACCTGGGGCATAACTGTCTTCTACCCCGGTGCCATATGTTATAATGTTTGATCGATCAAATGGAAGATATTGTCTGGCAAGAGATTTTGGAACCCCGGCGACACTCAGAGGGGGGATGCCAGTATTATCATATCCAAGATCATTGAATTCAGCGTACCACTCCCCTTGTGGAGATATGCTTTTCAGATCAACGTCCAAGCGTACTGTACCTGATGGAAAGACAAAAGAATTCTCACCGTCGTTTAGCTTGACCATGCCCTGAGCATTTTTACCATTCCGTGTTGCTGAATAGCCGGTCGAGTCGGTGACCGAGACCGCGAGATCAATTTGCTTTTCGATCTGGGCGATTCGGGTGCCGACGTTCTGGGGCGTGGCGTCGATCAAGTCAAAGTCCACATCGAACCGAATCCGTGCTCCGCCGGGGAACGAGTGGTCGAACTTCAACGGGGTGGCAGCGGCATCAGCAGCATGCCACTGGGCTGCGGTGAACCGCTGGGTGAAGCTGTCCGGCGGGTTGGTGGCCGTGATGACCTTGTCGGTCCCTGGCCCGCCCGAGACCGTGATCGAGATTGGGTTGAAGTCACCGCTGGTTGGGCTTTTGACGCCGGTGATCTTCACCGCAGCGAGACCGAGGGCCTGCTCCGCATTGGCAATGTCGCCGGCCGCCCCCGTGATTCGTCCGCTGCCGGTAATCGTGATCTGGTAATCATCGGGCTCCGAGATGTCGGTCACCCTGGCCCGACGGATGCCGATGAGATTTTGGACAGCGAGCTTTGACTCCGTGGTCGCCTCCATCTTCGAGCCGTCGCCCATCAGAAGGTTCTTGCAGCCGTAGCCGGAGTCCCCGGCGGTGCCGTTGATCTGTTCCAGGATGCCGTCGAACTGATCGGCAAGGTTCCGTCGCGTCTGGATAGACCCTGCGTCCATGCCGAGGCTGGTCAGGGCGGCCGTTGTGAGCCCTCGGGCCTGCTTGAGCAGGCTGCCGATACCGCTGACGCCTTTGTCTCCGGCCTTGATCGTGGAAATCGCCTGCCCGATGGAGTCCTTCATCGCCGACAGATCGCTGGCCCGCTGCGTCAGGGCCTTGGCGGCGAAATAGACCGGCGGGTTGTCCAGGGCAGCATTGATCTTCAACCCGGTCGCCAACCGCTGCTGGGCAGCCGACATCTGCTGCTGTCCAGCCTGGATGGTCAGCAGATTTGCCCTCATCGCGGTGGGAAGCTGGAGGTCGGGCGATACCATCGTGTCAGGTTCGTGTTTGCATGATTATTCAATAAAATAATATCAAGCAAACTTGATACAAGAAGCTAAAACCTTACACTGTGACGATCGTCACCATGTGAGGTGGTCGTGTTGCGTCGGTCAAAGAGCGAACGCCGGGCAGGTTGTTCCTGGCTGGGGAAAATTCTACCGGGTAGCTTGGGGTAGAGAAGCATCATGATCAGGGAAACCATGGCCTGGATAGCTCTGGTCACCGCCGCGACCTTGGTGATGCCGGCTGCTGCCGACACCTATGAGCCACCGCAGGTTCGTCCACTTGCCGATCCGTTCGGCCGCGACGCTCCACCAGCGGGCGGCATGGCCCCTGACCTGCGGCCCGATCCGTTTCCGGCCTACCGGGACTTTCCTCACCGGTGGAAGCTGATGCAGCAGCCGTTGTGCCAGCCGATGTTCGACCCACAGACCGGCAGAACTACGGCGTGGCATTGCCGGATGGCTGACGGTACCGTGCAGGAAGTCCGGTAGCCTCAGCCTATCGTTGAAGCGGCGGGAACTTCTCGGTCACGTTCAGGATCTGAACCTTCCAGAACAGAATCCGCTCGCGGCAGAGTTCGGGGCGAGCCCCGGCGTTGATGATCTGGGTGTACTCGATCATCGAAAAGGCCGAGGCCATCTGCTCGATAGCATGGGTCGATTCCTCGACCACCGGGTGCGGAAGGTACCCGGTCTCCATGTTCCACTGCCGGTCCTTCTGGCGGAGTTCGTTCCGCTTGCCCCGCACCCAGTCGCCGAACTCGTTCCGCAACTGGACGCAGGTCAGAAAGCCCTCGCGGAGAGCAGGGGCTTCCCGCTGGTACTGCTCCCAGAACTCACGAGGCTGCTGGTGCAGGAAGCGGAGACACCCGCCGCCCACGATATCGTCATTCGGGCACGTCGTGCGACTGGACGCCTCAGCCGGCAGATCACCGCCTCGCCCCGATGGGACGGCCACGTCGCGGTAAGGTGTCGCCCCGTCATAGGGCTGGCGGATTCCACCTTCTGGCCCTGCCTGCCGGCAGCCGGGCACCGCTCCCAACATGACCAGCAGCACCGCCGAGGTCGCCGTGATCCGGTGCAGCACCGCCGGGTCCCCGCCTACCGGCCGCACGCCTGGGCCAACCCCTTGCTGACCTCATCGAAGCCGAAATTGTCGAATGACGCTCCGGATTGGTCGGCCAGATGAACATCGATCATGAACGCGTCGCTCATCTTCTCAACCAGTTCGACGACTGCGGAGTAGTCCTTGGCGGCCACCCCACCCTGAAAGATCTGCCAGGACCCGGCGGGAACCAGCGTGCCGTTCAGTCCGAGTGTGACATCCAGTTGGCCCGAGCCCCGCACCGGGATCTTGGGCAAGTACAGGATCGCCGCCCGCTCCTGGATGGCTGCGTCGCAGGTGATGATCAGTTTGTTCCCCGCCGCATCGAGCTTGGTCGCGACGAACCAACCTTTCGCGTTTCCCATAGCCCAGGGTAGGCCCTGAGCGTGGGCGGTGCCGCCGACAAAAAGGAACACGAGGACGATCAAAATTCTCATGATAGCCCCTGCCATTGATGAGGCTGCATTTGGATCGACCCGGATCACTTGATCAGATCGGCCCGCAGCATCGCCTTGACGATCTTCTGGACCTCGCGAGACCGGCACCCGTAGTCGTTGGCGAGTTTGTTAGCGTCGTTTTCACCGCTCGCCGCCGATAGGATCAGCGGCATGCCGCTGGCTGCTCCAAGGACTTCGGCGACGCCCAAAGTGAACTTGTCGGCGTCACTCAGGACGGAGCACCGCTTATCCAACTTGTCCAGGAAGCCGATGGTGTAGCCCATCATCGCGGTGTTCTCGGTCTCGTTCCGCGGCTTCACCGATCCGGTGTCCCCGCTCAGCATCGCGGCGAGGACCTCGGGACGGTGGTACTTGTCTTGGCCCATGGCCGGGGCGGCGATGCCCACCACGCCGGCCAGGACGGGGATCATCAAGATCGACATCGACCGCATGATGGTCTCCTTGGGTGGGGTGGAGCGTAAGGCGTCAGGCCGCGATGGACCACTTCGAGCGGGCCGCTTGGGCCAGTTCGCCTTCCGGGTTTTGGAACCGGTAGCCGCGGGCCAGCAGGGCCTTGGCGTACTGCTCCGAACCCTTCACGCCGAACGCAACTGCGACCCCGACGAAAAGGCCCAAGTACACGAGGAGGGTGATCGTCAATCCTTTGTCGTCGAGGGGCATCATCAAGGGCGTCAGCGAAAACAAGTTCAAAGCGATAATGATACCACCATGGACATGGAGACCACGGAGGAAGTGTGGAATCCCAAAGACGAATACAGACAGGAAGGCACCCCAGTCGAACTCGGTCGTCAAGCTGCGGATGTCTTTGGTGGAGGGATGCACCATTTGGATCTTCATAGCCTGCTCGCGATTTAATGGCGTCAATGGGCCGGCTGAGGTGTCCCCGTGTCCGCCACAGGCTTGAACACACCACCTCATCCCAAGCACCCACTTTCCATTGTGGTATCGCACATAATGTTAAAGCAAGCTTTAACTATCAACCGATAGGAGCGGCGTCACCGGTTTATCACCTAAACCGATGGCGAACGGGTTCAACTGGAGGGTGATAACGCCTTAGTGCTCAAATTAGACCGGGAATACGCGGAAGTCCTCACCGCCTAAAGTTATGACCGCTTCCGCGATTTCCGGGTTCGTTCGGCATGCTCAACCAAGGCTTCGATCTGCCTGATGGCCACCAACAAGAGGTCATCGTCGAGTCGGCGGAAGAGCG
This sequence comes from Azospirillum argentinense, assembly GCF_000632475.1. NCBI lineage: Bacteria > Pseudomonadati > Pseudomonadota > Alphaproteobacteria > Rhodospirillales > Azospirillaceae > Azospirillum > Azospirillum argentinense. The sequence continues at coordinate 1,980,019 of NZ_CP007793.1, read as the reverse complement.
ACTTGGCCTTGGCTTCTTGGACGAGGCGTCGTTCGGGCACATGCGACGGAGAGACCACATCAGTGACATCGAGGCCAAGGATTTCAACCAGATCCACGAGGGTGTCGAGGGCCGGCAGGTACTTGGCGTTTTCCAGTGCGGAGATGGACTGCACGCTGAGGTTCGCCCGGTCAGCAAGGTCTTCCTGCGTCATCCCACGCCCCGTGCGGCTTGCCCGAATCAATGCGGCCACCTGGGCCTTGAGGTCTTCCGCCATCCACTTCGCCTCCGGTTTTAACGGAGGCAGCTTCAGGTTTCCTTGATGCCAGGGCCATAATGGTTGCTTGATGATAGTTGAGGAATTCGACAAGGAAACTGCAATACGGGATGTGGTGGTGTCCCAATTGGCATCCTGCCGTTTGACGGTTGGATCTGCGGCTGAACTTCTGGTGTCCTGACCAGAAGTCGGGAATCCAATACGAACGGTACGGTCACGACAAGGGACAGTGCGGATTCCAGTTGTTGGCAACATCCAAACCAACCTGGAGTTTGGTCGCAGGGGTACTGCCCGGTGTGTGCCGCGTCGGGGCCGCACCATCGCTGTCGGCTGCTGACCTATTCATCGTCGTAGCCCCGGCGATGTCGGACTGTGAGGAATAGGTGTCGTGCGAGTTCGGCGGATTAGACCCAAACTCCATCCACCAGTCCGATGATCAGACTGGCGGATGCGGCCCTGTGAAGCCGTATTGCCCCGCCCGGCAGGGGTTACTGATCGCATCGAAGCTCGCGAAGCCGGTGGGCAAGGAGGCTGAGGAGCATGGCCTCGGCGTAGATCAGCATCGGCTCCAGGTGGTACACCCGCGGGCGGCCAGTCGCGTGATCCCACGTCACCGGCTCGGGCCAGCCCTGGTCTGGAAGCGTCAGAAAAATCAGGTACACGACGAGTCGCTGCACCTCCATGGCGTCGGCGATCGTGAACCGCTCATGGAATGCCTGAGCCTTGTCGGCCACGGCGTCGTCGTTGGCGACCTCCAACATCCCTCCCAGGATTTCCAGGATTCGACTGCGGTACTGGGCCTCCTGTTCGGCGTTCCACGGGGTGGGATGATCGGCGGCCAGTACCATCAGCTTGATGATGGCGGCGGGCCGGTAGGCGTAGCGGTCGGCGAGCCAATCGAGGGGATCGGGCATGGGGTGCTGCTCCTGCCTTGATCCTATTTGGATACACCCGACCGGCGACCTGTCAAGTGAGCCCCCCTGGAGGCCGTACATCGGCACTGCATGCGGTCCTGCCTCCGGGGGCGGTCAAATGATTTTCGTCATGCTTCCAGGGAGCCGCGGTAACGGTTGTCAGGCTTGGTTCCGGGGCAGGCACAGCCGATTGCCGCTCTGGTTACAGTGCGATTTGAGTCTGGATCGTATTGTACTCGGCCGTTAGCCCGCCGGCAGCATCGCGTTCGATCAGGCCAGCCGAAACCAGTGCCACGACATCAGCGTGGACGTTGCGGTAGTCCCGACCCAATGCCTTGGCCAGGGCATTAATGCTGGCCGTGGGATGGCGGTGCAGGTGGCGGAGGAGTTCCAGCCGCTTGGCCGTCAGGGTCCGGGTCAGGGTGTCCCAATCGGCGAAGTTCACCGACGCCTCGGCCTGAATGACTTCGCCCCGCTCGGCCCGGTGGACCGCATCGACGATTTCCGCCGAAATCTCCCGCCACGTCTTCCCCACGGTGATCTTGAGATCGGTCATAGCGGTTCTCCTCGAATGGCCTCTACGTCGCTGGTGAAATCCTCGAACAACCGGTCGATGGTCGTGAAAGCGTATGGGGTCTCGATTCCGTTAACGTGCCGGTGGTCTCCCTTGCCCCGTTCGTTGTCGTACCCGACCACCCGCTCTCCGTCCTTGCCGTAGTAGAGGCTGTACTTGTACCGGTGGACACAGGGTGGGACCGGTTCCGGCAGTAGCCACACCCGAACTTGAATGATGGCCCCGTCGGGGAGGACGAACTTGTCGTTGCGGAGCGGTGCAGCTTTCGACATGCCTGACCGTGACGGATTTTGGTTATGGTGTCAATGCACATATGGTAAGTTTAGACACAGGCTGCTGATCAGTCTGCGGCCTGCATGCTACGTTGCTGTTCCATCTCGACCCGGCAGGTACGGGTGGTCAGGGGGGCTTGTATTGCTTCTGGATCAAGGTGACAGTCCTCGGCAGCGGATTTGCCGGGTGGCCCATTGGAACTACGTGCCGTGAGTGGTGGTGACGCCCCCACCACTGGGCACCGTCAGGACCCAACGATCCGGTCGAACACTGAAGTCCGACGTTTTTCCCGCTCCTGGGACAGCGGGCGGGAGTGCATCTCCGCAATGGTGTGTTTGTAATGACTCCGCAACATGGCCTCGCTGGTCCCCATGTTATCGGCGATGAAACTCAGCGGGATTCCAGCCAAGATCCGGTCGGTGGCGTAGTAGTGCCTGAGGCTGTAGGGGCTTCGCTTCTCGCCAAACTGTCGCAACAGGCCGGCATCCTCCAGGAGTTCATCAAACCCGCCATCAAAACTGGCAATGCGTTCACCGGTGGGGTGCATCCAAATCCATGACTGCTTGGTGATCTTCAAGTCCGGGTTCAGGTACCGCTTGCCGAACATGGACTCAGGTTTGAACCCGTGTACGTACAGGTTCAGGAGGTGCCGATACCCCCTGACCGCCAGCGGGGTCGGGACCACGGTGCGGGCATGGGTGTGATGCTTCAGAGCCGGGTGGTTGGGCTGGACGATGATTCGGATGGACGTGTTGCCGTCCTGGTCAACAACATCGTCGCGGATGTTTTCGAACTTCAGCCACATGACCTCCTGCGGGCGGAGCCCCGTCCCAGCCATGAACATGACGAAGCACAACAGAAGTCGCCGCTTTACGGCCACAATGGGGTCGAGGGCAAGGTGAAAGTCCCGGAATGTCTCGGACTCATTCTTCTTTCGAATCCTGGACCTGATCCGAGCCGCGATGAACAACTGCTGGAATTCGTCGTCGTCGAAACCCGGACGGACTCCGGGCCTGACCCGGACGGGGGCAATGTCGGGAAGCTTGACCTTGTGGAACTTGAACAAAGCCTTCAGGGCCACGAAGTCCTTGGCTACGGTCGAACTGGCCGGCTGGGAAGATTTCCGGACTGGCCTCTTGAGGGTCTTGCCGCCCCGCTGGTATTCGATTACGTCCTGGTCCCGGCCCGGCCCCGTAATGTAATAGGCCAGCCGCCACTCCCGGAATTCCGCGATATCCTCAGACGTGATGGTTTCCAAGGTCCGAGCCTTCACCTTCTCAAAGTACGGGATCAGGTATCGGGTGAAGCTGGTGGACTGCTTCTTGAATTCCTGAACCTTGAAGATCGGGCGGTTGTCCCGCCCCATGAGCTTGGTCCGGGGTTCGGCCCAGTCCAGGTACGCCTTGACTCGGTCAGGCAGGGTCACAGTCGATATGGTCCCTGTCGCCTTGATCCGGTGCGTTAGGCGGTTGAACTCGTCCCATGCCTTTCGGACTGCCTCGTCCCGGTTGGTCGTCCCGAGGTCCTTTTTGACATAGGGATTCCGTGGATTCCTCCGGAGTTCCATCGGGAGCGTGATCTTGGCGGTCCAAGTTCCTCCCCGATCCTTGCGAGAATAAATTCGAAGAGCCCCTTCCGGGTCCAGCACCACGACCCCGCTTTCTGCCACAGCCATTGGAATCCCCCGTTCTGTCCGACCCGCCGTTGGGTTCACGCGGGGCTCACATCGGGCTCACACGAGAATCCCACTCTCTGCGAATATGCGTCCAGCCGGGGGTGTGGACAAGGGGGCCTTGCCATCGCATAGAACGATTGGAAAAAAAGGAAAAATCGACTTCGGCTGTTCTTCGTGAGCCCAGGTTAAGCAAGTCGATACCGTGAAAAACACCCTGACACGCCCCATCATAATCCCTTGGTCGGGGGTTCAAATCCCTCCGCTGCTACCATCATGAAGGCCAGTCAATCCAATGGGTTGGCTGGCCTTTTTCATTTTGCTCTCCTTTCGGCGGAGAGCAGTTAGACAACCAGTTAGACACCATCACTGCCGCCGCTGTTCCGCGCGGTCCAGTTTGGTGATCGGCGACGTCGCAGGCACTTCCGCTCCGTCTCCTTGGCGCGGTGTTCGACTGCCGCATCCTCACGTGGTTCTTCTGCTTGAGGCTTTCGCCATAAGGTTGGTCTCCGAATCGTTCGCATTTTCTGAATTTTGGTGTATTCATAACTTCCTGTTCCACCAAAGGAGGTTGAGCGTTGAAGTGTGTCTCTTTGTTCGCTGCTGCTGCAGCCATCACTTTGCTTCTGAGCGGGTGCCAAACGAAACCGACTCAGCAGACGACGCGGTCGCTTACCACTTATCGAGTGGTGGGCGTGTCCTATGAGGCCGTTGCCGCGGCGGTAACGAAGGGGCTTCAAGGGACGAATGCCGATTCGGTTAAGATCGACCGTAGCTTTCCCCCGGCGCAACTGGCAGCTCAACCTGCTCGCCTTGAGTTGAAAAGCCCATTCTCGGGCAGCAAGTTGGGTGCGCTTGCCGAGGCTTCGGGAAGCCGCATTCAGGTGCCAAGTTGCCAGGATGCTCCATACATCGCCACTGGCGCTGATAAAAGCATGGCCGGTTATGGTGAAAGCACGGGTTATTATGTGTGTCTTTGGCCGTACCAAGATGGCGTGAGCCTCGATATATTCACGAGCTTCTCAATCCAGTCCGGTGGTATCGCAAACATCGGCACTGATCTCGCCCGCTCTGTTGTTGGGGACAGCAGTCAATTCATTCAGCGCTCCATTGACGCTGTGCTTGAAAACGTTCGGGCAACGGGCGCTTCCGTGGAGAAGGTTAGCGAACTTAAGAGTGCGGATCAAAACCGGGTAGGGCTGAGGTAAATCAACGGCTTCAGCCCACTTTCCACGGGTTTTGATAGGAGCTCTAAAGCCTGAAACCCATTCAGAGAGCCGATCAGAACCTCTCCCGAGCCAAGCAAGCGCAATGGCTTGAGTTCATCAAGGCGGGGTTTTGATCCGCGCGCAAGCATCGACGCCGAGGCCGGTCCGTGCGACGACACCGCAGATGGACCTTGAGCCGGCTTGGCTCTCGTGGAAACACACCGGTTAAGGCGCTTTTTTTTGGCAATACATGTTTCATTGCAATTTATCATGGTTTCGACCTATGATAATGCCATGAATGGGGTGGTCATCCATGGCGATTGCTTCCTGTCGTTGCCTGTATGGACGTTTCTTTTCCGGACAGGCTGCAAGCGGGCGGTGATCATAGCGCCTCCTGTTCTGGAACGAACAAGAACACAAGCGGAGAGTTAACGTGATCATCACCCAAGACGCCGTCTGGGATTCCAACCAATTCACGGACGCAATAATACAGATTGCCCCCGGCGCGACATTAACTATTGGGCCTGGTGCAGTTCTAAATAACAAATATATTCAAGTATTTGGTAATCTTCAGGTTGTTGGTTCTGAAGAGCAACCCGTAACCCTTAATAATGTGCATGTCAATTATGGGTCCACCACCACCTCCGACCAGCCTGGGAGGATCGATATATCCCATGTATTGTGGAACGGTGGGGGGATGTTGAATCCCGCCATGGGAACCGGTTACGGTTCTTTTTCTCTTAAAGATTCGGAATTGAACGGTCTGCAAAACTATATTTATGTCCTGTATCCAAAACAGGATGTTGACATTGAACGCAATGTTTTTCGTAACAGTGGCGGGTTCACTGTCGGTGTTAGTAATGGGAAAACTGTAAACATTAAGAATAATGTGTTCATCGATCAGACAACCTATTATGCTGTCGAAAATTTGGTCGTATATGACACGGCAAAATTGCTCGTCCAGTATAATAGTTTTTTATCTACTGATAAAGTGGCGTTAGCGCTGGCGTATCAAGCTACCGACGTAGCGATGATTGCTGACCACAATTGGTTCGGCACGGTTGATCCGGCCATCATCAACGCCATGGTGATGGACCGGAACGACAGCTTGAACTATACAGGTTTCATATCGGTCGATCCCATTCTCACCGCGCCCGATCCAAACACTCCAAGCATGTTGTCCGTTTCCGTCGATTCGGCCATTGTCGATGAGGGAAGCGTTGGTGCAAATCCGTTCACCTTCACGGTAACGCGCACCGGCGACAGCTCCGGCGTGTCCACCGTCGCCTACACGGTTGTCGGGTCAGGGTCTGCCGCGGCAAATCCGGCCGATTTTGTCGGCAATGCGTTTCCGTCGGGAGTCGTTCATTTCGCGGCTGGTGAGTCGTCCAAGACGGTTACCATACAAATAGCTGGTGATATCGACTACGAGCCGGATGAGACCTTCTCGATTGTACTCTCCAGCCCCGTCCAAGCTGCCTTGGAAAGATCGAGCGTGAACGTTGTCATCAGAAACGATGATGTGCAACCGACGCCTCCAGTCGAAACCACCCCAACACCACAACCCCCTGCCGATAACCCGCATGTTGGCGCTGCGCCTTTATTGGAACGCTATGTAGATGGACGTGCCGATCGTGTGACGGCCAGTGTGTATGAAGGTCCTGTAACCTATCTGCAGTGGCAGCATTTGGGCGACGAGCGCGGTGAAGTTATTGCCGGTTCAAGCGGCAATGACTTTATCAATCTGTTTGGTGGAGACGACGCTGCATCCGGCGGCGACGGTGACGATGTTCTCGATGGCGGGACCGGATCGAACTTTCTATCGGGCGGATCGGGCCAGGATACTTTTTTTGTGGACGGTCGCGGCGGCGGGGTGACGTGGTCGACGGTGACCGATTTGGAAAAAGGGGAATGGGCGACGATTTGGGGTTTCAGGGAAGGGGTCTCGAAGCTGACTTGGCAGGATATGTCGGGAACCGATGGGTTCAAAGGCGCGACGGCCTTCTGTGACCTGGACGGCAATGGCAGCATTGATGCCGCCATGACCTTTGCCGGCGTTGCCGTTTCGGCGCTGATGAGCGCATCGTGGACAATGGGCGATTCGCCGTATCTGGCCATCACCTTGAAATGAGGATGCCCCTTCGGAGTGCGGATCGGCATCAACTCGGGGTTTGAGGAAAGCCAATGGCTTGACATGACCGAACCGGGGCTTTGATTGGTGTTCCTGGTGCACGGCGGGGCGCGCTCGTCGCCTCAGCGCTGACGTTGGAGATGTGAAGCGGCGATGCCCCTCAATCCTCCGTCAGCGCGTGCGCCATGGCGTCCTGCAACGGCGCCAGCACATAGTCGATCGCCCGGCGCTGGCCCGTCGCGATCAGCACGTCGGCGGGCATGCCCGGATGCAGGGCCGCCGGGCCGATGCGCTCCAGCGCGCCGGGCAGGGGGCGGACGCGGGCCACGAAGTAGGGGGCGTGGGTCGTCGGATCGGTCAGGCGGTCGGCGGAGACGTCCACGACGGTGGCGTCGATCGAGGGCGTACGACGGGGTTTGAAGGCGCTGAGGCGGACCTGCGCGGTCTGGCCGGCCTTCACCACGTCGATGTCCAGCGGGTCGATGCGCGCCTCGATGGTCGGCGGGCCGCTGTCCGGGACGATGTCCATCAGCGGCTCGCCCGGCTTCACCACCCCGCCCACGGTGAAGACGGTCAGCCCGACCACGCGGCCGGGAACGGGCGCGCGGATCTCCGTGCGCTCCACCGCATCGCGGGCGGCCTTCAGGCGGGCGGCGGTCTGGTCCAGGGCGTTCTGCGCCTCCTCCATCTCGGCAGCGATGTCGGACCGGCGGGCCGTCTCCTTGGCGTGGAGCTGGGTGTCGGCGACCGTCACCGCCTGCTCGGCCAGCAGGGCGCGGGCGTGGGACTGATCGCGGGTGCCGGCCAGGTCGGCCATGGCGCGCTTCAGCGACAGGACGCGCAGCTTGCGCTCCAGACCCTTGTTGAAGAGGTCGAGCACGCCAGCCAGTTCCTCCTCGATGAAGACGATCTGCTCGGCCGCCGCACGCTCCTGGGCGCGGTGGGCGGTCACTTCGCGTTCGGCCTGGAGGCGCTGCTCGCGCAGCACGGCCATGTCGCCGTCATGGCGGGTCCAGCGGGCGGCGAACAACTGCTGCTGCACAGCCAGGGCGCGCCGGGCGGCAGCGCTCCCATCCACCATCTCCGCCGGGACGGAGAAGGCACGCTGGCCGGCGTACTCGGCGCGCAGGCGGGCCATGCGGACCAGGGCGGCGGCCTGTTCGTTGGACAGCTCCTCCAGGGTGGCGCGGCTCTGCGTCCCTTCCAGGCGGAGCAGGGTCTGGCCAGCGGCCACCGCGTCGCCGTCGCGCACCGCCAGTTCGGCGACGATGCCGCCTTCCAGATGCTGGATGGTCTTGCGGTTGCCGTCCACCACCACCGTGCCCGGCGCGTGGGCGGCGCTGTCCAGCGGGGCCAGGAAGCCCCAGCCGAGCCCGGCGCCCAGCGCCAGGGCGATCACCGCGCAGCCCGCCCGCACCGCTCCGCCGATGGAAGGTTCGGCGCGGCTCGTCTCCGCCGGGATGGCGCTTCGGCCCAGCAGCGTATCGGTCGTCGTCATCTCGATGTCTCCAATCAGGGGGTGGCGGTGGCGGCAACCGGCTGCGGGGTGGTGCTCCCCAGGCGCCGGACCATCTCGGCCCGCGTCGCGGTCTGGTCGATCATGCCGTCGCGCAGCACGACGATGCGGTCCACCGCGTCGAGGACGCAGCGGCGGTGGGCGATCACCACCACCGCGGCACCGCCGGCCTTGGCCTCGGCGATGGCGCGCAGCAGCGCCGCCTCGCCGGCTTGGTCCAGGTTCGCGTTGGGCTCGTCGAGAACGAGCAGGCGGGGGTCGCCGTAGAGGGCGCGGGCGAGCGCGATACGCTGCCTCTGCCCGCCGGAGAGCAGGGCGCCGCCCTCGCCGATCGCCGTCCGGTAGCCGTCGGGGAGCCGGCCGATCATCTCATGCACGCCGGCCCGCCGCGCCGCCGCGGTGACCAGCGCCGGGTCGGGATCGCCCAGCCGGGCGATGGCGTCCTCCACCGTGTCGCCGAGCAGGCCGACGCCCTGCGGCAGATAGCCGACATGCCGCCCGCAGTCGTCGCGGTGCCAGCGCCACACATTGTGGCCGTCGAGGTAGACGCCGCCCTGGGTCGGCTCCAGCACGCCGACCAGCAGCCGGGCCAGCGTGGATTTGCCCGCCGCCGAGGGGCCGACGATGCCCACCGCCTCGCCCGGCTCCACCGAGAAGGAGAGGCCGCGCAGGGTCGGGCGGTCCGATCCCGGCGGGACGTAGGTCACGCGGTCCAGCAGCAGGGAGCCGCTGGGGCGGGGCAGGGGGACGCCCGGCGCGGGCATCGCATCCGCCGTGAACAGGCCGCGCAGGCGGCGCAGGCTCTCGCGGGCCGAGGACCAGTTCCGCCAGGAGTCGATCAACTGCTCGAAGGGCGCCAGCGCCCGGCCCATCAGGATGGAGGCGGCCAGCATGCTGCCCGGCGACACCTGCCGGTCCAGCACCAGCATCGTGCCGGCGGCGAGGATCGCCACCTGGGCGGTCATCCGGCAGACCTTGGCGAACGAGGCCACGGCCTGCGCCCGTCCGGCGGTCCGGTTGACCAGCCGCAGATGGTCGTCCTCAACCGCCTGCCAGCGGCGGCGCAGATTGCCCATCATGCCCATGGCGGCAACGGCTTCCACGCCGTGGGATGCCGCCTCGACCTCGGCGCCATGGCGGCACAGGGCGCGGTTGGCCTCCGCCGCACCCGGCATGGTCAGCATGCGGCCGAGCAGGCTCACCCCGACCAGACAGAGGATGCTGCCACCGCAGACGAGGCCGTAGAGCGGATGGATCAGCGTCAGGAACAGCAGGAAGACGAGGCTGAGCGCCGCGTCGAGCGGCGCGGTGAGGCTCGGCCCGGACAGGAACTGGCGCAGTTCGTTGAGATCGCGCAGCACCTGGGCCGGGCGGCTGGCGCCGCCGCGCAGCAGGCCGCCCATCGACGCCTCCAGCGCGTCCATGGTCAGGCTGCGCGCCGCGAGATGGCCCATGGCCTGGGTCAGCCGCCCGCGGATCGCCTCGACCAGCCCGAACACGGCGAAGCAGCCCAGCGCCAGCAGCGACAGGGCCACCAAAGTCTCCACGCTGCGGCTGCCCAGCACGCGGTCGTAGACCTGCATCGTGTAGAGCGGCATCGCCAGTTGGATGAGGGCAAGAAAGACGCTGAATCCGCCCGCGGCGGCGAGGCCGGTGGCGATGCGCCGGCGGATCGCGCGCAGGGCCGGCGTGCTGGCGGATGGGCTGCGGCGGGTTTCCCGTGCGGCCATGGGAAGGGCGCTCCTGTCGTCCGGAGAAGGGAAAGGGGCGCGCCGGGAAGGACGGCGCGCCCGGGACCTCGGTCAGGCGGATCAGTAGAAGGAGATGTCGCCCATCGGGTTGTCGCCCTTCACGATCAGGTCGTGATAGCCGGTGTCGTTCGCTGCGTTCCACGTGACGACGTAGTAGCCGTCCTTCTGCCAGATGCTGTATTGGCCGTCGGCGGGTGCGCTGGTCGCGCCGGCGTAGCTGTAGCTGCCCTTCAGCCAGATCTGGTCCTCGTCCTTGAAGTCGGTGATGGTGTCGGCGTTGCCGGCGTAGATGTCGCCGCTGTCCTTCGTCTCGAAGAAGAACCAGTCGGCCCCGGCCCCGCCGGTCATCTGGTCCTTGCCCGTGCCGCCGTAGAGGTCGTCGAAGGTGTCGCCGCCGCTCAGCGTGTCGTTGCCGTCGCCGCCGTAGAGCTTGTCGTACCCGCTCTCGCCGTAGAGCTGGTCGTTGCCGCTGCCGCCATAGAGCGTGTCGGCGCCGTAATAGCCCATCAGCAGGTCGTTGCCCGACTCGCCGTACAGCACGTCGTTGCCGTTCCAGCCGTCCAGCGTGTCGTTGCCGGACCAGCCGAGGATGGTGTCGTTGCCGTCGTAACCCTGCACGTAGTCATTGCTGACGCCGTACTTGATCATGTCGAGATAGTCGGCGTTGTTGGTGCCATAGACGTTTGCCATTGATGCGTTTCCTTCGGATCAGGGGATTGTGCCGTGCAGGGGGAGGGGTATTCTTCGGCGTTCCTTTTGCGGCGTTCCTTTTGCCGGTTCGTTCCGAAGACCTCGCCCTTGCACAGCCATTCTTCCCGGATCGGGCATCCGGCACTGTTGTCCACTTCACAGTTTTGCACAGGAGAGAAAAAGCGCGGCGGTCAGCGCCGCCGGTGCAGGATCATCCCGCCATGGTGCAGCACCCCGTCGATGAAGTCGCCGTCGGCGGTGAAGCCGGTGTCGTCCCAATAGTCGATGTGGTCGCCGGTGACCCGATAGCGGCCTTGGTACGCCTTCTCCCGGTTGCCCCGCGCCTCGACGTAGCGGTTGTTGGGGAGAAGCTCGTGGCGGACGCGGCCGTCCTCCGTCACCCACAGGCCGACATAGGGGTGATCCGCTTGCTGCACTTCAGGCCGGTCGGCGGTCTGGGCCAGCGCCTTGCGGTCGGGCAGGGCCTCGGCGCCGGAGGCGAGCAGGGCGGCGGTCAGGGTGGCGGTCCGGGCGAACGCGCGTTTCATGGCGTGTCTCCTTCCGACGGGCGGCGTTCGGCGAACAGCTCCGACAGGGTGCGTGCGGCGGAGATCGCGCGGGGGAAGCCCGCCGGGACCGTCACCATGTATATGATCTCCTTCAACTCGTCCTCGGAGACGCCGGCGTTGAGCGCGTAGCCGGCGTGGATCTTCATGAAGGCCGTCTCGCCGATGGCGGCGAAGGCGGCGACCGCGGCCAGCTGGCGGGTCCGCGTGTCCAGCCCCGGCCGGGACCAGACGTCGCCCAGCGCGTAGGCCTCTGTGGCCTCCGCCAGGAAGGGGAACTCCTCGCGCATCCGCTCCAGGGTGGGCTGGGGCTGGCCGTTGTTCAGGCTGCGGATCACCTCGCCGCCGCGCTTGGCGCGCTCCTCTGTGGTCAGGGCGTTGGCCAGGGTGGGGGCGGGCATCGCCGGAACCGCGGCGAGCAGCCCCGCCGCGACGAGGGTGCGCAGGCGCGCGGGGGGACGGCCGAGGGTGTCGGTGCCGTGGGTCATGCTCACATCCTCCTCGATGACGGGCTCAGTGGCTGGCGGTGGGTCGGACCACGATCTCGTTGGTGTCGACGTCGTCCGGCTGCTCGATGGCGTGCAGGATGGCCCGCCCGATGGCGTCCGGCTTGATGGAGACGGCACGGTAGGTCCGCATCAGCTCCTCGGCCTCCGGGTCGGTGATGGTGTGGGCCAGCTCCGATTCCACGACGCCGGGGCAGACGCAGGTGACGCGCAGCCGCTCGTTCTCCTGGCGCAGCCCGTCGGAAATGGCCCGCACCGCGTATTTCGTCGCGCAGTAGACGGCGGCGGTCGGCGACACGGCGAGCGCCCCGATGGAGGCGATGTTGATGATCTGGCCGAAGCCCTGGCCGTTCATGACCGGCAGCACCGCGGCGATGCCGTAGAGGACGCCGCGGATGTTCACGTCGATCATGCGGTCCCATTCCTCGACCTTCAGCGAGGCCATGGGGGACAGCGGCATGACCCCGGCGTTGTTGACCAGCACGTCGATGCGCCCGAACCGCTCCTGCGCGAAGGCGGCGAAGGCGGCCATGTCCGCGCGGCTCGTCACGTCCAGCGCGCGGACCTCCGCGGTGCCGCCTCCGGCCCGGATGTCGGCGGCCAGGGATTCCAGCCGGTCGGTCCGGCGGGCGCCGAGCACCAGCTTCGCCCCGGCGGCGCCGAGGACGCGGGCGGTGCCCTCGCCGATGCCGCTGGAGGCGCCGGTGATGAGGATCGTCTTGTCGGTGATCGCGGTCATGGTCTGCTCCTCTCCGTCGATCGTTGCGGTGATGGGGAAAAGCTATGACCGACCACTGGAATGTTCGAGTTGCCAATCGTGAACGAGCTGATTAGTTTTTCTAACCAATGAGCGATCCATTCGAAGGCATGGCGGCGTTTCTGGCGGTGGCCGAGACGCTCAATTTCCGCCGGGCGTCCGAGCGTCTGGGCGTCACCCGCTCCGCCGTCAGCCAGGCGGTCCGCCGGCTGGAGGACCGGATCGGCGTGCCGCTGCTCCAGCGGACGACGCGCAGCGTCCGGCTGACCGACGCCGGCGCGCATCTGCTCGCCGCGACGCGGCCGGCGCTGGCGGAGATCGGCACGGCGTTGGAGACCATTGCCTCGACGCACGGCGCACCGGCCGGCACGCTGCGGCTGGCCGTGTCCTCCATCGCGGAAAGCATCCTGGAGGGGGAGGCGCTGGCCGGCTTCCTCGCCGCCTATCCTTCGATCGGCGTCGACATCCTGGTGACCGACGAGGAGTTCGACATCGTTGCGGCAGGTTTCGACGCGGGTGTCCGGCTGGGTGAAGCGATCGAGCAGGACATGATCGCGGTTCCGGTCTCCGCCCCGCAGCGGCAGCTTGTGGTGGCCTCACCGGCCTATCTGGCGGAAGCCGGCCGCCCAGCCCATCCGCGCGACCTGCTTGCCCACCGCTGCATCGGCTGGCGTCCGGCGCCGGATGTGGCGCCCTACCGCTGGGAGTTCACCGAGGACGGCCGCGACTTCGACATCGCGGTGAATCCGCGGGTCGCGACCAACGACATGGGGATGATGGTCCGGCTGGCCCTGGCCGGCGCCGGGCTCACCTGCGGCATGGAGGAGACCTTCCGGCCCCATCTGGAGCGCGGCGCGCTGGTGGCCGTCCTGGAGGGGTTCTGCCCGCCCTTCGCCGGGTTCCATCTCTACTATCCCAGCCGCCGGACGGTGCCGCCGCGGCTGCGCGCCCTCATCGACCATCTGCGGACGCGGAACGGCGGCCGCCCGATGGCCTGAGGGTCGTCTATCGCCCGCAAAGAAAAAGGCGGGTGCCGGAGCCCGAAGGCCCCGGCACCCGCCTTTCGTCTGCGGAGCGCGCTGCGGCGCCGCCGCTCAGCCGAACCAGGCGGCGACGTTGCCGGTCTGGCCGAGGATGGTGATGCGGTTGCCCCCGCCGACGTCGAGCGTGGTGTTGCCGCCCTCCACCCGCGCCGAGCGGATCACCGCGCCAAGCTCGACGCCGGCCTCATAGAAGGCCAGGCGGTCCACTCCCACCTCGAAGTCCATCACCACCGACCCGCCCGGGTCAGCGTCTGCGTGCCGGCCGTGGAGGTGTTGTTGGACGCGTCCCGGGCGGTGACGGACACCGCGTTGGTGCCGTTGGCGTTGAGGCTCAGCGACCCGGAGGCCGGCGTCGCCGTGGCGAGATTGATCGACCAGCTGCCGTTGGTCGCCGTCGTGGTGTAGGTCGCCCCGCCGATGGTGACGGTGACCGTGCTGTCCGCCTCCGCCGTACCGGCGATGATCGGCGTGGCGCTGTTGCTCAGCGCCGCGCTGGTGACCACCGGTGCCGCGGGCGGCGTCACGTCGGCCACGCTCACCACCGTGCTGACGCCGGAGATGGTCGCGGCTCCGGTGGCGCCGCCGCTGTCGGTCAGGCTGGCGACCGCCACCGTGCGGTCGCCCAGCGTCGCCGACGCGCTGGTGTTCTTGTAGGTGACGCCGCCCAGCAGCGCGCTCATCTGCGTGTCGCTGCGCTCCAGCCCGGTGACGGTCACCGTGGCGACCCCGCCGACCACCGACACGCTCACGCCGGCGTTGCCGCCGGCGACGCCCAGCCCGCTCAGGGTGGCGGTGGCGCCGTTGGTCAGGGCGACGTCGGTGCCGCCGATGGTCAGGACCTCGGTGGCGTCGGTCACGCCGCTGACGGTGAACACCACCCCGCGGAAGCTCTGCCCGGCCTCCACCGTGGAGGCGGCCACGCCGCTGAACAGGCTGGTGGTCGCGCCGTCCACCCCGACGCCGAAGGTCTTGCTGCCGCCGGTCGCGGTCAGGGTCGGCACGGCGTCGACGGTGATCGTCGCGGTGGCGCTGCCCGCGCTGTAGGCGTCGGCGGTGGTGGTGTCGGCGGTGGCCCCCGCCGTGCCGCTGGTCAGGTCCCACGCCTTGAAGGTCAGGCCGCCGGTGTCGGTGTTGGTGAAGCCCGAGCCGCTCGGCACGAAGCGCACGCGGTCCGACCCGGCGAGCAGCAGCGCCGCGCCGGTGGACGAGGCGGTGGGGATGTCCGTCCAGGCGCCGGTGCCGACCTTGTACTGCCAGGTGCCGTTGGTGTTGGTCACGCCGGTGACGGCGATGCCCAGCGGGAGGACGGTGACCAGCGGGAAGGGGCTGTCGTACTCGGCGTCGGTGGCGGTGCCGGCCGAGGCGAGCAGGGCGGTGACGGTGGTGCCGGTGTTGGCGGCGTCGGCGATGCCCTGGTCGATGGCGGCCAGGCTGCGGACGTCGTTGGATAGGATGGGGCTGTCGTTGGCGCCGGTGAAGTTGAGGGTGAGCTGCCGCTCGACGGTGCGGTTGCCGTCGGAGACGGTGAAGGTGCCGGTGCCCTGCATCGGCCCGGCCGGGACGCCGTTGAGGAAGGCGGCGTCGAACACGTAGGCGTAGTGGCCGGTCTGGCTGTTGACGTAGGCGGTGCCGCCCGGCCCGGTGGACCAGGTGTCGTAGGTGACGCCGTTGCTGAGCGTGACGCTGCCGTGCTGGACCGGGGAGGCCTGCGAGCCGGCGACAGAGTAGGTCAGCGTGTCGCCTTCCAGATCGGTCGCGGAGAGCTGGCCGTCGATCAGCGGGAAGGTGTCGGTGGCCGAGGTGTCGACCAGCGTCGGCGGGGTGGTGGGGACGGCGAGGACCGGCGGGGCGTTGGTGTCGATGCGGTCGTTGTTCTGGCTGATCGGGGTGGTGTAGGGGGTGTTGGCGTTGCTGGCGCTGTCGACCAGGACGATGTTGACCGGGATGTCCTGGTTGGCCGCGAGGTTGCCGGTGCGCTGGCCGTCGGCGGTGACGGTGAAGGTGGCGGTGTAGGTGGTCGCGCTGACCCTGGTCAGGTTGCCGAGCGCGAAGCCGCCGACCGTGCTGCCGTTGCCCAGCGTGTAGGTGTCGCTGTCCGAGGCCACGGTGATCGTCACCGTCACCGTGTCGCCGACCTGGGCCGGCTGGTTGGGGATCGTGACGTTGGTGATCGACGGCGGCGTCGTGTCCGCCGTGTTGTTCGTCACCGACTGGTTGGTGACGGTGGCCGCGTCGGCGCCGCCGGTGGCGTTCTGGATCGCCGCCGTGTCGTCGCCGCTGGTGGGATCGGTGTAGCTGACGGTGACCGTTTGTCCGTGCTGGACCGCCTGGGCCAAAGTCAGCGTGACCGTCTTGTTGACGCTGTTCACCGCGACGTTGGAGACGGTGACCGTGCTGCCGCCGACCTTGACCTCGAAGGCGCTTGCGGCCGGGCCGTTCACCGCGTCCAGCGCGGCATCATAGGTCAGGACCAGCGAGGTGCCGTCGACCGTGGCGCTCTGCAGCACCGGCGCGGGTGGGGCGAGCATCACCATCACCGAGTTCGAGATGGCGGCGGTGCTCATGTCGATCCCGGCCGCCGTGGAGACGATGCTGATGGGGAATGCACCGGACGTGTCCGTGCCGGACGCCGTGATGTCGAAGGTCAGGGTGAAGACGCTGCCGATCGTAATGATGCCGGTGACCGGCATGTCGAGGCTGATGTTCGCGACCGTCCAGCCGCTGGGCGCGCTGACGCCGAACTCGACCATCGACCCTACCAGGGTGATGGACTGCGTGGCCGTGATGGTGAAGGACACCTGCTTCGGCGTCCCCGCAACGAAGGACACGGTCGGGCTTGTCGGCGCGATCTTGAGAGGCGCGGGCGCGGGCATCGTGTTGGCGATCGTCACCGTGGCGACCTGGTCGACGACGGTGGTGTTCTGGCCGACGGGACCGCTGTCGGTGACGGAGTGCAGGACGATGGGCCGCGTCTCGGTGGAGCCGAACGCCGCGTTGGCCGGGCCGGTGTTCTTGTAGGTGATGCCGTCGATCAGCGAGCCCATGGTGCCGTCGCTCAACGACATGCCGTTCAGCGTCACGGTGGCGACGCCGTTGGCCAGTGTGACCGCGTAGCTGCCGTTGTTGAACGTGCCCGATCCGGTGCTGAGCGTGATGTCGCTGCCACCGATGGTCAGGAACTCGGTGCCGCCGTTGCCGGCGACGTTGTAGACCTTGAGGACCATGCCGGTGAAGTGTTGTCCGCCGTCGACGGTCGAGGCGGTCACCGCGTTGAAGAGGTCAAAGCCGCTGCTGCCGCTGCTCCCCATGAAGAATGGGGTTTCGGTGCTCAGCGTCAGGGTCGGCGGGGCGGCGTTCGGGTTGGGCGTGTTGTTGGTGACCGGCTGCGTGGCGACGGTCGCGGCGTCGATGCCGCCCCAGGCGGATTGAACGGCGTTGACGTCGTCACCCACGGTCGGGTCGGTATAGGAAACAGTGACCGCGCTGCCATGGGCAACCGCTTGGGCGAGCGTCAGCGTGACGGTCTTGTTCGCGCCGTCCACGGCGACGCCGCTGATAGTGACCGGGCTGCCGCCGGTCGTGACGGTGAAGGCGCCCGCCGCCGGCGGGTTGGCGGAATCGAGCGCCACATCGTAGGTCAGCACCAAGGACGTGCCGTCCACGGCAGCGCTTTGCAGGACCGGCGCCTGGGGAGCGCCGATGTTGACGGTGGCGGTGATGCCGCTCAGGCTGGTGCTGTTGTCGCTGCTGCCGTCGTCGGTGACGCCGGTGATGGTGATGACGCGCGGGCCATCGGACGGCGTGGCGCTCTGCAGAGCCGCGATGTTGTTGTAGGCGATGCCGTCGATGAACGACGCCATCTGGCTGTCCGACAGTTGCAGGCCGCTGATCGTTACCGTGACGGTGCCGCCACTGACCGTGGCGCTGGCCGTCACCCCGCCGACGGGCAGGGAGGTGGCGCCGTGGTTCAGGGCAATGGTCGAGGACGACCATCCGGGGACCAGGAAGACCAGCATTTCCGACGCGCCGTCCAGCACGCCGGTCACTGTGAGCGTCAGGCTGGTGAAGACCTGGCCCGAGTCGTTGGTGCTGGCCGTCACCGTCGAGAACAGGTCCGACGGGCTCGTGTAGGTGACGAAGGTGTTCGTGTTGCCGGTCGCCGTCAGGGTCGGGGGCGCCGCGGCCGCAACGACGACGGTGGAGGAAACGCCGCTGAGGGTGGAGGTGTTGTTGTTGCTGCCGTCGTCGGTGACGCTGGTGATGGAGATGACGCGGTTGCCGGGCGTGACGATGCCGGTGACGGCGTCGCCGGCGTTGACGTAGGCGATGCCGTCGATCAGCGCCGCCAACTGGGTGCCGGTGAGGCTGAACCCGCTCAAGGTGACGGTTGCCGTGGTGCCGCTGTACGAGGTGGAGAGCGTCGCCCCCGGAATCGTCGCCACGGTTACCCCGGTGGCGGGGGAGGACAGGGAAATGGGGATGGTGCCGTCGATGGACAGCCACTCGTCGTCAACGACGTTGGTGACCGTCAGGGTCACGCTGGTGAAGACCTGTCCGGTGTTGGTGCTGGCGGTCACCCCGGAGAACAGGTCCACAGGCGCCGCGTTCTGCGTGAAGGTCGGCGCGTTGCCCGTCGCGGTCACGGTCGGCGCGTTGAGCTGGACGGTGAAGCTGGTTCTGAAATCCGGAATATCGACGCCGGCCTGGTTCTGGATGGCCGTGGTGCTGTCCACCGTGTCCCCGTCGTAATAACGGAGGGAGACGAGATCCCCATTCTGGAAGATGTAGCCGTTGCCGACCTCGACGGTGACGGTGCTTCCAACGACGGCGACGCTCGAAACGCTGTAGTAGACGCCGTTGATGCGAATCTGCCCCTGCGTCGACGAGGACCCGAAGAACTGCTGGGTGGACGGGGGATTGTTGGCGTCCAGCGCCTGATCGAAGGACAGGACGACCTTGTTGGTCCCGATTTGCGCGGATGCTGAGAGGAGTGCCGGGGGGCGAGCGGTCAGAACCGTAACGTTGACGTCCACCGACACGGTGTCCAGGCCGTAGGACGCCTGGATGACCCCGGTCAGGTCGTCACCCGCCGGATCTTCGTACCGGAAGGCGATGCTGTCATTGACCTGGAATTGGTGGCCGACGGTGAGTGTCACGGCGTTGCTGGAAACAACCGCGCTGACCAGGGCGACCGAATTTCCATTGATCAGAATGGAGCCGGTGCCCGCGTTCAGGGTCCCGTCGGTCGCCACGAAATGAGACAGCAGCGGGTTGCTTGAGGTGTCGAGCTCATCGTCGTACGTGATGGTGATGATGCTTTCACCGGTGTAGGCGACCGCTTCCCGGACGGACGGCGCGGCCAGCACACCGCGATACTGGTCGATCCGCAGGGCTTCGGTCCGCGGCGTGCCGCGGGTCCAGGCGAGATCCCAATCGCCGCCCAGGTCCGCGGCGCCCGTCGGGGTCCGGGAGGCCGCCATGGCGGCGCCGGTGATGTCGGCCAGAGCGTCGAGGAACGACTCGCCATGGCCGCTCGCCACGTTGCAGCCGTACAGCAGGATGTCGCCGTCGTCGGCAAGGCAGGCGCCGATGGCCGCCAGTTCCGCGGCGCGCGCCGTCAGCGCCGCTTCGTCGAGCCGCGCCGTCCCGAGTTGCAGGCCGCCTTCGAAGCCGTGGCACAGCACATGGAGCGCCCGGACCCCCTGGCGCCCGGCCAAGGCCTGCGCCATCGCCGCCACGCCGTCGCGGCCTTCGCCGATCAGCACGGCTTCCATGCCGGAGGGAAGGCCCGCCTGAAGGTCCCGCCAACCGCTGAGGGCGGTGTCGATGACGGCAATCTGGGCCGCCGTGTCGAGGAAGCGGCCAGAGGTGATAACGCGCGTGGTGGCGGCGGCGGCGGACGCTTCGGTCATAGCGGACATTTCCTGAATGGGATGCAATCCAGGGTGGCCGTTTCTCGAAAGAAGTGGCTACCTCGTTTGATTTGACATACCCACAACCAGACGTCTTGGTCAATGAATACAGCGCGTGGAAACCGCATTTGACACAGACGTTTCTTTGTCAACGGCAAGCATAAATCTTCATTGTAATGTTACATATTGCAGAATATTGCGCTATTTGACGCATTGATGCATCGTTAATCATTGATTAACTACTGAATAAATCATGGATATGCTGGATTTTTATTGTGATGCGCTGCCGGATATGCAGCGATTGGTCAATAAAGGCGGCGCAAGCGGGAGTTGCGGCGGCAAGCAATGTGCCCCGTTTGCTGCCCTTCACATCTTGGCATAGTGAACCGATGGGGGGCGGCAAAGCCGCTTGCCCTGGGTTGGGCTCCCATCCCTCTTCGTCCGAAGGCGCCAAGCCATTTGTTCTGTTCGTTGGAAGGATTGCGGAAATCCTCCCCGGACCGGCGCTATCCGGTGGCGGTCGACTCCCGTACCCGGTCGGGGGTGAAGGGCAGGTCGCGCAGGCGCCGGCCGGTCGCCGCGCGGATGGCGTTGCCGATGGCCGCGGCGGTCGGACCCTGCGCCGCCTCGCCGGTGCCGAGGAAGGGATCGCCGGGCCGCTCGACGATGTGGACGTCGATGCGGTCGGGCACGCTGGCGAAGCGCAGGATGGGGTAGCTGGCCCAATCCACCGAGGTGACTCGGGTGTCGTCGTAGGCGACGCGCTCGAACAGGGTCCAGCTCATCGCCTGGATGATGCCGCCCTCGGTCTGGTTGCGGATGCCGTCCGGGTTGACGATCTCGCCGCTGTCGATGGCGGCGGTGGCGCGGGTCATCCGCACCCGCCCGCTGCCGCGGTCCACCGACAGCTCCACCGCCAGCGCCAGATAGGCGGCGTGGTTCTTGTAGCGGGCGAAGGCGAAGCCATGGCCGAAGCCCGGCGCGGACGCGGTGCCTGTCCAGCCGAAGCGCTCCGCCGCCAGTTCGACCACCCGGCGGGCGCGCGGGTCCTCCAGATGGCGCAGGCGGAACTCCACGGGGTCGGCGCCGGCCAGCAGCGCCAGATCGTCCATCATGCTTTCCAGCGCGAAGACGTTGGCGTAGGCGCCGAGCGACCGCAGCGCCGACACCCGCAGCGGCATGTCGGGCAGGAAGTGCCAGAGGACGCGGGTGTTGGGGATGGCGTAGAGCGGGATGGCGTTGCGGTCGCCGTTGCCGGCGGGGGTGATCTGCATCGCCGCCGATTCCGCCGGGAAGGGCTCGGCCAGATGGCGCGCGGCCAGCAGGGCGCCGGCCCCGCCGGGGCGGGTGGTGTGGGTGTTGGACCAGACGTCGAAGGTCCAGCGGTCGATGCGCCCGTTCCCGTCCAGCGAGGCTGCCGCCTCGATCATCATGGCCGGTCCGTAGGGCTCCCCGGCATGTTCCTGCTCGCGCATCCACTGCACCCGCACCGGGCGGCCCGGCAGCTTGCTGGCGATCAGAGCGGCGTCCGCCGCCGCGTCGTCGGCGCCGTTGTGGCCGTAGCAGCCGGAGCCCTCCGTATGGATCACCCGCACCCGCTCCACGGGCAGGCGCAGCATCTCGGCGATGGCCTTGCGGTCGGGATAGACGCCCTGGGTGTGCGACCAGACGGTCAGCCCGTCCTCGCCCATCACCGCCACGCCGCAGGACGGTCCGATGGAGCCGTGGAGCTGATAGGGGCGGGTGAAGCGGGCACGCAGGCTGCGCGGCCCGTCCTCAATGGCGCCCGCCTCGCCCTTGGCGTCCACCGTGCCGACCTCCCGCTCCAGCCCGCGCAGCAGGTCGGGCAGGGGGGTGTCGCCGGGCAGGGTCGCCGTCTCCTCCCAGCGGGCGGCGGCGGCGAGGGCGCGCATCGCCTTGACCGCCCGGTATTCCTTGTCCGCCACCACGGCGAGGAAGTTCCCGTCGCGCAGCACGGCGGCGACGCCCGGCATCGCCTCCACCCCGGCGGCGTCGAGCGCGGTCAGCCGGGCCGCCGGGCTGGGCGGGCGGACGACGCGGGCGTGCAGCATCCCCTCCAGCCGCAGATCCTGCACATAGGCCGCGCCGCCGGTCACCTTGGCCGGAATGTCCACGCGGGGCAGCGGCTTGCCCATCACCGACAGCCGGTCCGGCGCGGTCAGCGGGGCGTCCGCCGACACCTCCACCGTCAGGTCCAGCGACGCGGCCAGCTCCCCATAGCCGAGCGTCCGCCCGTCCGGCGCCGTCACCCGCTGGTCGGCGAAGCCCAGCGCGTCGGCCGGCGCGCCGAGGCGCCGCGCCGCTTCCTCCGCCAGCAGGGCGCGAGCCTGGGCGGCAGCGGTGCGGATGGCGGAGCCGCTGTTCTGCATGGACTGGCTGCCGGCGGTGTAGCCCTCGTTCGGGGTGCGGGCGGTGTCGGCGGTGACCAGCGTGATGGCGGCGGGCGGGACGCACAACTCCTCCGCCGCGACCTGGAGAAGGGCGGTGCGGATGCCCTGGCCGAGTTCGGCCTTGCCGGTGAAGACGGTGATGGCGCCGTCCGCGCCGATGCGGACCCAGGCGTCGAGCCGGCGCGTTTGCGCGAGGCTGCCCGGAGCGGGCTTGGAAGGCCGGGCGCCACCGCCGCCCCCGGTCTGGGCGGGCAGGGGGCGGGCCAGCGACACGGTGACGACCAGGGCGCCACCGCCGGCCAGCAGGCCGCGGCGGCTCAGGGGGAAGGGGGTGTGATCGCTCATCAGCCGGCCCTCCCGTTCGGAGCGTTGGTTTCCGCGTGGCGCAGGGTGTCGGCGGCGCGGCGGATGGCCCGCAGGATGCGCATGTGGGTGCCGCAGCGGCACAGGTTGAACTCCAGCGCGCGGCGGATCGCGGCGTCGTCGGCGTCCGGCTGCTCCTGCAGCAACGCCTGCGCCCGCATCATCATGCCGGGGATGCAATAGCCGCACTGGGCCGCCTGCTCCTCGATGAAGGCGCGCTGCATCGGGCCGGGGGCCTCGGCGGTGCCCAGCCCCTCGACCGTGGTGACGGCGCGCCCCTGCATCAGCAGGATCGGCGTGACGCAGGACAGCACGGCGCGCCCGTCCACCATCACCGTGCAGGCGCCGCATTGGCCCAGCCCGCAGCCGAACTTCGCCCCGTTCAGCCCCAGATCGTCGCGCAGCACGTAGAGCAGCGGCGTGTCCGGGTCCGCCTCCACCCGCTGGGGGGTGCCGTTCACCGTGAGGTCGATCGCCATGATGGGCTTCCTTCCGTCAGTCCGGGCCGTCAGTCCGGGCATGCGTTCAGTCGGCGGCGCCGACGTTGCGGGGTGCCCGTTCGATGCCATCGGCGGGGCGGACCGCGACGTGATGCGCGCCGCTGCGCGTGTCGGCCACCAGCCGCTCCAGCCCATCCCACGGCGGCTGCTCGCTGAAGCGCCCGCGCAGGTGGCGCAGCAGGGCCACCATGTCGGCGTCGGACAGGGCGCCGCCGAAGGCCGGCATCACCGCGCTGACGGTGCCGTCGCCGGGCGGCAGGCCGAACAGCGTGACGTTGATAATGTTCTGGGGGGTGGACGCGTTCACCGCGGTGCTGAGCGCGAAGGGCAGTCCGCCGAAGGGAAGCGGCCGCCCGGATTCGTGGCAGGTGGCGCAGGCCGTGCGGTAGATCGCCTCGCCCCGCTCGTCGCCCCCGACCCTTCCGGTGTCCGCGGCGGGGGGACGGGCCAAGCCGTCGGCGGCGGGCAGGCTGGCGCCCGGCGGCGTCCCGGCGTCGGCGCTCAGGCGCGGAACCAGGGCTTGCAGGTCTTCGCCGCGGCGCAGGCGTTCGGCGGTGGGAGTGCCCATGCGGTCGGCGACGTAGGCGGCGATGGCGGCCACGTCGGCGTCGGGCAGCCCGGCGAGGTTGCCGGTGACCTCCGCCATCGGTCCGCGCGACACGCCGTGCGCCGGGTGCCAGCCGTGCCGCAGATAGAAGGCCAGACTGTCCGCCGTCCAGGGGACGGGCGCCGGGGAGTCCTGGTTGATGGGGTAGGCGGTCCAGCCCTCGGCCTCGCCGCCGGCCCAGGCGCGATCCTTGTCCACCGCGCCCAGCGCGTTGCGCGGGCTGTGGCAGGCGCCGCAATGGCCCAGCCCCTCCGCCAGATAGGCGCCGCGGTTCCAGACCTCCGGCTTGGCCGGGTCGGGGGTGAAGGCGCCCTCGCGGAAATAGAGCAGCTTCCACCCGGCCACCGCCATGCGGATGTTCAGCGGAAAAGGCAGGTCGTTGGCCGGCGCCTCCGCCCGCACCGGGGTGCGCGTCATCAGGTAGGCGTAGAGCGCGCGGTTGTCGGCGTCGCTGACCCGCGTGTAGTGGTCGTAGGGGAAGGCGGGGTAGAGATGCCGGCCTTCGCGGTCCACCCCGCGCCGCATGGCGCGGGTGAAGGCCGCCTCGCTCCACCGGCCGATGCCGGTGTCCTCGTCGGGCGTGATGTTGGTGGAATGGATGGTGCCGAAGGGCGTCGGCAGGGCCAGCCCTCCGGCGAAGGACCGTCCGCCCGGCACCGTGTGGCAGGCGATGCAGTTCCCCACCGCCGCCAGCCGCGCCCCTTCCGCCACCAGCTTCGGCGGAAAGCCGTCCGCCGCCGGGCGCGGCTGCGGCGGGATCGCCGCCTCCCACGCCCAGGCTACCGCCCCGGCGCCGAGCGCCAGCAGGACGGCGCCCCCGCCGATCAGACCTCGCCTGATCGAGTTGTGCCGCGTCCTGCGTCGCCCCATGCGCGCTCCTCCCACAATGCGAACAGGTGGAGCGGGGGATCGTTCTCGACGCTCACCGCTCCATGACCTCGTCGAGCGTGGCGGCGAGGTCGCCGGGCTCCACCGGCTTGTGCAGCAGGCGGCAGCCGATGGAGCGCGCTTCGCGAAGCCGCTCCGGCGCCGTATCGCCGGTGATGATGATGACCGGCACGTCCCACCGGCGGCGCACCAGCTCCGCCACCGTGCGGCCCGTCTGCCCGCGCGGGAGCCGGTGATCGGCAAGCACGACATGGGGACGGCTGCGCAGCCGGGGCAGGCGGTCGGCCAGTTCCTCCGCCGAGCCGACGGCGGTCACCCGCACGCCCCAGCGCTTCAGCAGCATGGTCATGGCGTGGCGCACCCGCTCGTCGTCCTCCACCAGAAGCACCCGCCGGCCCTTCATCCGTTCGGTCGGTGACGCCGTCGTCGTCGCAGTTGCCGTTGCGCTTGTGGCGACCGCGGCCATGGCGCGGGCGGCGGCGGTCAGGCGGCGGTCGGGGTCGGGGGGGAGGGTGGCGCGCGGTACGGTGACCGTGAAGACGGTGCCCCGGCCGACCTCCGACCGCAGGTCCAGCGCGAGGCCGAGCAGCCGGGCCATGCGGGCCACCAGCGGCAGGCCGAGGCCGAAACCCTTGGCCGCGCTGCGCTCCGGGTTGTCGAGCTGGTGGAACTCCTCGAAGATGGCGGCGCGGGCGTCGGGGGGGATGCCCCGCCCGTCGTCCCACACCTGGAACTCCAGCGCAGCGGGACGCCGCCGGCAGCCCAGAAGGACCCGCCGTCCATCCCCCCCGCCATGGCGGATGGCGTTGGACAGCAGGTGGGTCAGAATCCGTGCCAGCAACCTTGCGTCGGTCCGCACCGCCACGCCGCAGGGATGGACGTGCAGGCTCGTCCCCTCGGTCACCGCGCTCTCCCGGAACTCCTGGGCCAGATGGCGCATCAGCGCGTCGGGACGGAACTCCGTGATCGCGACGTCCACCGCACCGGCCTCCAGCCGGGCGAGGTCCAGAAGGCCGCTCAGCATGCCGCTCAGGCTGTCGATGGACGCCTGGAGCAGATCGGCCGCCTCCCGGGCCGCGGGGTTCGCGTCGACCGCGCCGCGCAGGATGTGGGTGTACAGCGCCGCCGCCTGGATCGGCTGGCGCAGGTCGTGGCTGGCGGCGCTCAGGAAGCGCGCCTTGGCCCGGTCGGCGCGCTCCGCCCTTTCGTAGGCGCGGCGCAGCTCCTCCTCACGGGCGGCGCGGCGGCCCTCGGAACGGTGCAGCCGGTCGTGGAGCCGGCTCATCTCGCGGCGCTGTTCGACCAGCTCGGCGGCCAGACGCGCGCTCTCTTCGACCAGACGGCTGGCGTCGCGCTGGAGACGGTCCGCGGTCCGGAGCCCTTCGGCAAGGTTGCGGTTCAGCACCTCCAGACTGTCACGCAGCGCCTTTCCCTTGGTTGGGCCGCTCCTGTCCGGTTTATCCGAATCCGCATTTTTTGGCATGGACGTCTCCACGATGGCCCCCGCTCACCGCCGCAAAACAACTTCCGGCTCAATGAATCCACCTGCGTCAGGTCACAACAGCGCAGAACAGGAATTGTTTTCGCGGGCATAACGATTCACGCGCGTGCAGGGTTCCTGATCATCATCCCAAGGGTGTCGATTGCAGAGCAGCGACACGCTGTGCCCAAAAGGGCGGCAGATTGTCGCATATGCGCCGGGTCCCGTTTGTCCGGGAAGCGGAGCGGACGGCACCAGAACGGTCGCTGCGCTGTTGAGTCCCAAGGCGCCGCTCCGGCGTCGACACGGGCACCATGAAGCAATCAGATGGAGTTTCAAGACGATACAGGAACCCGGCGACGAGGCAGGACGGCCCTGCGCCGTTGCTTCCGTGCGCTGGCACGGTAATTGCTTCGTAAGCAAACGGATGCGGGTTTCCACCATACGGGATGTTTCTTGACCTTGTTCGTTCGGCGAACAATCTAACGTCCTTGGCGCCTGCGCCGCCCGTGGCTGGTGCATTTGGAGGCAGGTTTGATCAACCCCATGATTACGGCCACCGCCGGTTGGTCCGAGGCGGTGGAGGAGCGGGCGCAGCGCCTGCTCCGTTATCAGGTCGGGACCGAAGGGCCGGACGGTGTCCCGGTGACCGTGCAGACCATGTTCGAGCGTTGCGGCTTCACGCCGATCGCCAGCGCCCGTTTCCTGATGTGCATCCCGCCACTGACCGCGATGCACGAACTGACCAAGACCGTTACGCGCTTCCGCATCGACGGAGAGGCCTGTCCGGACCCAGCGGATATGGCGAAGGCGGCCCTGTCCTTCGCCGGGCGTGCGGTGGCGGTGCATGAACTGCACCCGGAACGCCGGTTCGTCGCGGGCGTGATCTCCTCCCTCCTGGGGTTGCAGGGACCCAGCCGGCGGTAGCATCCGGCAAGGGGCCGGGACGGAGTCCGATCCATACGGAAACCCAAGGGCCGTGCGGTGTCGCGCGGCCCTTCGCCGTGCCGTGCCGGGGAGAATCCCCCATTCTTTAAAAGTTGTAACCGTCCTTTGGTTGCTCGTTCGGCGAACTCGCATTATCAGTGGTCGACTGTATGACCATGGGCTGGTCCCGCCAGTGCTTGGCCAGTTCCCCGGGCTCGGGCGAAGGAGGGTGCGGCGATGGACAGGAAGCCGGTCGATTACGGGCAGTACAGCATCCTGGTCATCGAAGATCAGCCCTTCGTGCGCCGGACCATCATGCAGATCCTCTCGCAGATCGGCTTCCGCTCGATCGCCGAGGCCGACAACGGGGAGACCGGCATGCGGGAATGCATCCGCGCCACCCCGGACGTGATCGTCTGCGACATCGACATGAAGCCGGTGTCCGGCCTCCAGTTCCTGGCCGAGCTGCGGGCCAGCGCGGAGGTGCGGAACCGCCGCACGCCGGTGGTCTTCCTGACCAACCACACGGAATCCGAAATCGTGAAGAAGGCCATGTCCCTGGGCGTCAACGGCTTCGTCGTGAAGCCGCCGTCCTTCGGCGCCCTGAAGGAGCGGGTGGACCGCCTGCTGGCCGGCAGGTGAGGGCGAGAATGGGGGGCGTGGTGCGGCGTGCGGTGCTGTGCGGTCTGGCGGTGCTGCCGCTGGCCGCCTGTTCGGGGGAGCCGGGCGAGTCCGACATGCGCAAGCTGGTGGAAACCCACACCAAGCGGGCGCTGGACGGCCAGGGGCAGGGCGGTTTCCGCGGCTTCGAGGGCTTCCGCAAGCAGGGCTGCGTCGACACCAAATACCGCAACGGCGCCCCGAAGCCGGACGACAAGCAGTATGATTGCTATTACGCGGCGACCTTCGCGCCGCAGCCGGGTGCCGCGGCGATGACGGTCAACGGCAAGGGCCGCTTCACCCGCACCGACAAGGGTCTGACCTTCGAGGATCTGGGAGCCCAGCCGCGCTGATATGGCAACACTTCAGCGCTGTCTGGAAAAGGAAACGGCCGGTCATGACCCTGTCATGAACCGGCCGCGTCAGATGGTGGAAGGGGCTGGATTTGAACCAGCGTACGCTTACGCGGGCAGATTTACAGTCTGCTGCCTTTAACCACTCGGCCACCCTTCCGCTGATGCTTGACGCGACCATCGGAGACCTGCCGTTCATCGGGCCTTGCTTGGCCTTCCGTCCGGCGGGTGGCGTTATCTAACGGGTGGCGGCGCTCCGGTCAAGCGGCTTTCTTCACTTCCGGCGCATCTTTGTCCGGGCAGCGTCGTTCAGGCCCCCTCGCCGCGGGCCACGCGGGCCAGGGCGCTCAGCGGGTCACCGTCCTCCGCGCTGAAGCAGGCGCTGAAGTCGTCGCACACCTCGCAGTTCGGGGATTTGCAGAGCATCAGCCCCTCGCGCTCGCAGAGCTGGCGGTAGAAGAACTTCTTCCACTTCATGTCGCCGCTGTTCAGCGCGACCAGCGACGGGAAATGGCGGCGGAACATGGCGTTCAGCTCCCGCCGGTTGGCGAAGCCCATGTCCTGCCAGAGATGGTTCGGCCCCAGCGTGCGGCGGGCGACGATGGCGGCCAACCACTCCTCCTCGACCATCCCGGCGGCGCGGTGGTCGAGCAGGAAGGCCCGCAGGTCCTCCTCCTCGATGGCGTCCTCGCCGCTGCCGTCGGGCAGGGTGGGGAGAAGGTGAGCGAAGCCCGCCGCGTGCCGCCGGATCAGTTCGGCCAGCGCCTCACGCGCCAGCCCCAGGGAGGCGGTGACGCCGCCGGGATGCTGCGCGGCCAGCCCGACGATGCGGCTGAACAGCAGCCGGTCGAGGGCCGGGCCATCCGGAACGCCGTCCAGGGCATTGGCGGGCGGGTGGAGCGAGAAGACCGCGGGGTCGGCGATGTCGGCAATCATGGTCGGCGAACTCCCGCATCGGGGGGTTGTTCGGTCATGACCATGATGGTGGATCAAATTCCCGCAACTGCGAAGTGGTTTTTTGCGGGTGCGTTGTCGAGGCCTGCCCGGCATCCGCCTCAGCCGTTCAGGACCTCGGCCGTGAAGCGCTCGAAGAAGCCGTCGATGACGCGGTCGGCCTTGGCCTTGACCAGCTTGACCGCCAGCCGGCCGACGGCCCCGCCCAGCGCCGCCGCAAGGGTGAAGGACAGGTCGGTGTGGCCATCCACCTCCTCCAGCGTGATGCGGGCCTCGCCCTTGACCGCCCCGGCGAGGCCGCCCTTGCCCTCGGCGTAGAGGATGTAGAAGCGTGGCGCGTCCTCGGGCGCCACCCGGACGTTGCCGGCAAAGCGCGCGTTCAGCGGCCCAACCGTGGCGCGCACGCGCGCGGTGTATTCGGTGGGCGACAGGCGGTCCATCTCCTCCAGCACCGGGATGCAGCGTTGCAGCACGGCGGGATCGCAGAGCGCGGTGAAGACCCGCTCGCGCGCCGCCGGAATCCGGTACTGGCCGTTCAGTTCCATGAATCACCTGTTGTTGGTCGGGAACGCCAAGCGATTTGGTGTATGGATGACCCGCTTCCAAGACGCGCAATCGAGCACGGAGGGCGACAAACATGCGGCAGGCCGTCACGACGCTGACCACCCGGACCCGCGGCCAGGGCCTGTTCGAGGTGACCGAGCCGGTGGCCCGCTGGGTCGCCGCCCAGGGCATGGAGAGCGGTCTGCTGACTGTCTTCTGCCGGCACACCTCGGCCTCTCTGGTCATCCAGGAGAACGCCGACCCGGACGTGCGCAGCGACCTGGAGCGCTTCTTCAAGCGGCTGGTCCCGGAAGACCCGGCGCTCTACGATCACACGATGGAAGGGCCGGACGACATGCCCGCCCACATCCGCAGCGCGCTGACCACGGTGCATCTGTCTGTCCCCGTGCTGGAGGGGCGGATGGCGCTGGGCACTTGGCAGGGGATTTATCTGTTCGAGCACCGCACCCGGCCCCACGACCGGACCCTGGCGCTGCATCTGCTGGGCGAATGAGGGCCAGGCGCCCGCGCGTCTACCCCAGCCAGCCCGCGACATGGGGTTCGAGCCACCAGAAAAGGGCGACGGCGGCGACCAGCCAGATCCCGACCATCAGCGCGGCGGCGGCGTAGCTGACCGGTCGGGCGGCCAGCCGGGCGGCGGTGGCGCGGTGCTCCTCCAACACCGCCGCCGGGATCAGACGGATGACCAGCAGGATGCCGAGTGGCACGATCAGCAGGTCGTCCAGATAGCCCAGGACCGGCACGACGTCGGGGATCAGGTCGATGGGGCTGAGCGCGTAGGCCGCCACCGCGGCGGCGGCCACACGGGCGTACCACGGCGTCCGCGGGTCACGCGCCGCCAGATAGAGCGCGATCACGTCGCGCTTGATCCGCCGCGCCCAGCCCTTCGCCGCCGCCAGCATCGCGAGCCGTCAGCCCGCCGCCGGGACGGGAGCGGCGGACTGGCGCAGCCGTTCCAGCAGCGTCTTGGTGGCGAAGCCGTCCGGCACGGCGCCGATCGACTGCTGGAAGCGGCGCACGGCGTTGCGGGTGTTGGCGCCGACGATGCCGTCGGCCGTCCCCGGCTCCATGCCCAGCGAGGCCAGCCGCTCCTGAAGCTCGATCCGCTCGTCGCGGCTCAGCGCCGGCTCGTGGCGCGGCCAGCTTCCCTGCACGCCGGACCGGCCGGCGAGACGGTCGGACAGCAGCGCCACCGCCAGCGCGTAGCTGGTCGAGGGGTTGTACTTCATGATCGCCCGGAAGTTCTCCCGGACCAGGAAGGCCGGTCCCTGCGCGCCGGCGAGCATCAGGACGGCGGCCCGCTCCTCCTCGCCGCCGCTCAGCTCGCCGCCGGTGACCGGGCGGACGCCGAGGCGGCGCCATTCGGAGACCGGTTTGGTGATGTTGTATTCGGCCTGCTCGTAGGGGAAGCCGGCGGGCAGCGTGACCTCCTCGCCCCAGCGCTCCCCGGTGCGCCAGCCGTTGGCCTGCACGAACTTGGCGGTGGAGGCGAAGACGTCGGGCAGGCTGCCCCAGATGTCGCGCCGCCCGTCGCCGTCCTCGTCGGTGGCGTGCTTCAGGAAGATGGTCGGCATGAACTGGGTCTGGCCCATGGCGCCGGCCCAGGAGCCGCTCATCCGCTCCGGCGGGATGTCCCCGCTGTCGAGGATGCGCAGGGCGGCCAGCAGCTCCGTCCGGAAATAGCTGGCGCGGCGGCCCTCATAGGCCAGCGTGGTCAGCGCGTCGACGACGGAGAAGCCGCCGGTGAAATTGCCGAAGTCGGTCTCAACGCCCCAGAAGGCCACTAGGATCTCCGCCGGGACGCCGGAGCGCTGGCTGATGCGGCGCAGCAGCGCGCCGTTGTCCTGGATGCGCTGGCGCCCGGCCTGGATGCGGCGGTCGTTGACCGCGCTGTCCAGATACTGCCAGGGCTGGCGGTTGAACTCCGGCTGGGAGGAATCCAGCTCGACCACCCGGTCCGACAGCTTCACGTTGGCGAAGGCGCGGTCGAAGGTCTGGGCGCGGATGCCCTGGCCGAGCGCCTCGGCGCGCAGGGCCTTCAGCCAGTCGGCGAAGCTGACGGCGGGCTGGACCGGGGCCACGCTGGCCGGGGCGGCGGCGGACGCCTTCGCGGTTCCGGACGTGGTGGTGGCCGACACGGGCGGCGCGCCCGTCGTCTGGCAACCGGCCAGGATCGTGGTGGCGAGCAGGAGGCGGACGGGAAGGGACAGCAGGGGGCGCATGCGCTCTCGTGACCATCAGGGAAAAGCTGTGCCGGAGCCTAGGACGGACGGCCCTTTCACTCAACGGACAAGTTCAGGGGGCACGGCCCGAATAACCGTTCAAGCAGCCTGGGCTTGACCGTGAACAAAACTTGAACAAGCGGGCTGAAATCCCCATATCCAGGGCATTCCGAAACCAGAGACGAGACGTTCGCGGCCCGCCCCCCGGCGTGCCGCCGAGAGGGTTCGCCATGCCGTATTTTCCGACCATCGAACTCACCCCGCAGGTGTCCCTGCTGCTGGCGCGGGGGGCTCTGCGCCTGAATCCCGGCCAATGGGTGCGGGGTCCGAAGGGGCATGGCCGCTACCTGCGCACCGACCCGCGCAGCGGCACCACCTATGTGAGCTGGCTGCGCCCCGGCGACGACTGGGAAACCGCGTCGCAGCGCTTCAGCCGGGCCTGCCGGAAGGGATTCATCGGGCGCTACCGTGGCGGCTACGAGGCGGAGAAGGCGCGTCGGGAGATGGCCCGGCTGATCGCGGACGCGGACCAATCGGGTGGCGCCGCACGGCGGGACGAGCGGCAGCCGACGCTGTTCTAAGGCGGGAACGCACGCGTCCAGGGAGAGCAGAGGCTTGGCCGAAGGGACCATCAACGCCATCCGCATCGGCTGCGCCGGCTGGAGCATCCCGAAGCTCTCCGCCCCGGCCTTCCCGGCGGAGGGCACGCATCTGGAGCGCTACGCCCGCGTCTTCCCGATGACCGAGGTCAACAGCCGCTTTTACCGCCCGCACAAGCCGGAGACCTGGGAGCGCTGGGCGGCCTCGGCGCCGCCGGACTTCCGCTTCGCGGTCAAGCTGCCGCGCGCCATCACGCACGAGCAGCGGCTCAAGAACTGCGCCGCCCCGCTGGAGCATTACCTGCACGAGGTCGGGCATCTCGGCGACCGGCTGGGGCCGCTGCTGGTGCAGTTGCCGCCGACGCTGCGCTTCGAGCCGGCGGTGGCCGGCCCCTTCTTCGCGGCCCTGCGCGAGCGGTTCGCCGGCCTCGTCGTCTGCGAGCCGCGGCATCCGAGCTGGTTCGCGGTGGAGCCGGACCGCCTGCTGATCGACCACGCCGTGGCCCGCGCCGCCGCCGACCCGGCCCCGGTGCCCGCCGCGGCGGAGCCGGCGGGCTGGGACGGTTTCCGTTACTGGCGCCTCCACGGCTCGCCGGTGATGTACCGCAGCGCCTACCCGCTGGACGTGCTGGACCGGCTGGCCCGGCGCTTCCGCGAGGAGGCGCGGGAGCGGCCGGTCTGGTGCGTCTTCGACAACACGGCGGACTTCCACGCGGTCGACGACGCGCTGACGCTGATGAGCCGTTTGGGTGCCTCCACAGGTCAGAGAGACAAGCCCGGCGCCTGACCGCTATCGTTGCGCGAACGCAAGCGCAGCCGGGACGGTCGGGCATGGACGTCATTCTTCTGGTGCTGATCGGGGCCATCGTCGCCCACCGGTTCAACCGCCGGCTGACGGCGCAGGAGCGCGAGATCGCCCGGCTGCGGCAGGCGCTGGAGCGGGTGCAGGGGCCGGCGGCGGTCGACGCCGCGCCGGTCGAGGCTCCCGTCGCGGACACCGCCGTCATGGTGGAGGCTCCGCCGGAGCTGCCGATTCAACCGCCGCCGGAGCCCTCGCCACCCCCGCTGTCGGTGTGGAACCGGCTGGAGGACGCGCTGGCCGGTCGCTGGCTGATCTGGCTTGGCGGGGCCACGGTCGCCCTCGCGGCGGCCTTCTTCATCAAGATGTCGATCGAGCAGGGCTGGCTCGGCCCCAGCGTGCGCGTCGCGCTCGGCCTGCTCTCCGCCGCGGCGCTGATGGTCGGCGGTGAATGGCTGCGGCAGCGCGGCGGAGGAGCGGAGGCGGGAGGGCGCGATCCGGTGCCGCCGGCCCTGACCGCGGCCGGGCTGTTCACCGGCTTCGCCAGCGTCTATGGCGGATATGTGCTCTACGACCTGTTCGCCCCGCCGCTGGCCTTCGCGCTGCTCGGCGGGCTGGCGGCGCTGGGCATGGCGCTGTCGCTGCTCCAGGGACCCTACATCGCGGCGCTGGGGCTGCTCGGCGGCTTCGCGACGCCGCTGCTGGTCTCGTCCATCGGCGGATCGGCCTGGGGGCTGTTCGCCTATCTGCTGGCTCTGTCGGGCGCCGGCATGACGGTGGTGCTGTGGCGCGGCTGGCGCTGGCTGGGGCTGGGCACGCTGGTCGGGGCGGCGGGCTGGGTGCCGGTCTGGTACGTCGGCGGCTGGAACCCCGGCGACGCCCTGCCGGTCGGGATCTACCTGCTGCTGACCGCCGGGCTGTTCCTGATGCCCGCCCTGCTGGCCGGGTCGGTCGAGGCGATGCCGCGCACCACACTGTTCGACATGCTGCGCTGGAGGGGACGCCCGCGCGCCGACCGTCTGGCCGTGGCGGCGGTGGCGGTGCTGGGGCTGCTGATGGCGATGCTCGTCACCGTGGATGGGCACCGCGGCGGATCGCTGGTGATGCTCGCCCTGTTCGGGCTGCTCTGCGTCGCGGCGGGACGGCGGATCGAGCGGATCGCCGGCGTCGCCTGGATCGGCGCGCTGGCGGTTCTGCTCGCCTTCGCCGGCTGGACGGTGCCGCGCTGGCCTCTGCCGCCCCCCGCCGTCACCGCCGACGGGCACCCCATCGTGCCATCGCCCGGTTCGGAGTTGCCGTTCCAGTCCGGGCGGTTCCTCTGGGCGGTGGGCGGCTTCGCCCTGCTGTACGGGATGTGTGGCTTCATCGCCCTGTGGCGGTCGGCGCGGGCGGCGCTGTGGTCGTCGCTGGCGGCCTGGATGCCGGTGGTGCTTCTGGCGCTCGCCTATTGGCGGCTGGACCCGCCGCAGGCCGACACGCTGTGGCCGGTGGCAAGCCTGGCGCTGGCGGCGCTGTTGGTCGCCGGAACCGGCCCGCTGGCCCGCCACCGCCACCAGCCGGGTGTCAGTCTGGGGCTGGCCGCCTTCGCCGCCGGGGCCGCCGGGGCGCTCAGCCTCGGCGCGGTCATGATGCTGCGCGAGGCGTGGCTGACCGTGGCGCTGGCCGCGCAGGTGCCGGTGCTGGCGTGGCTGGAGCGGCGCATGGGGCTGCGCTCGCTGCGCGCGGTGATCCTGCTGGTGGCGGGCGCCGTCCTGGTCCGGCTGGCACTGAATCCGTCCGTGCTGGAGTATGGGGAGGACGGGCTCGGCTGGATCGTCTACGGTTACGGCCTGCCGGCGGCGGGCTTCTTCCTGGCCGCCCATTGGCTGCGCTCCGCGCCGGACGGCAAGGGCGACGACGGGGTGGTCGCGCTGCTGGAGGCTGGCGGGTTGGCCTTCGTCACGCTGCTGCTGTCGCTCGGCATCCAGGCGCTGACCCGCGGCACGCTGGACGAGCCGCCCGACACGCTGCGCGAGGTGGCGCTGCACACGCTGGTCTGGCTGGCGCTGGCCCTGCTGCTGGCGACGGGGCGGCGTTGGCGGACGCGGCCCGTGGCGGTGTGGGGGCGGCGCATTCTGGCCGGGCTGGCGGCGGTCCAGGCGGCGGCGCTGCATCTCGTCGCCCTGAACCCGCTGTGGAGCGACGAGGCGGTGGGCGCGTGGCCGGTGGCGAACACGCTGCTGCTCGCCTATGGGCTTCCGGCCCTGCTCGGGCTGCTGTTCCTATGGGTGGAGCCGCTGCCGGCCCGCCTGCGCCCGTGGGTCGCGCTGCTGCCTCTGGTTCTGCTCGGCACGAATTTGGCGCTGGAGATCCGCCACGCCTTCCAGGGGCCGGTGCTCTCCGGCCCGGACCTGCCGGACGCCGAATGGTACGGCTATTCCGCCGGCTTCCTGGTGGCGGCGGTGCTGATGCTGGTGGCCGCCCTGCGGTACCGGCTGGGCTGGCTGCGCCACGCCGCGATGGCGCTGATCCTGGCGGTGGTCGCCAAGGTCTTCCTCAGCGACATGGCCGAGCTGGGCGGGCTCTACCGCGTCGCCTCCTTCCTCGGGCTGGGGCTGAGCCTGATCGGCGTCGGCTATCTCTACCGCCGGCTCCAGGGCACTGCGCCGCAGGGAGGGCAAACAGTCGCCTGAGCGAACGGTCGGGTTGACAGGCGGCCCCTCTCGCGCTCCGATGGTGGAAACGAACACAGAAAAGCCAGGGAGGCCCGCAACCATGACCAACCCCATCGCCCATCCCATCCTGCCCAACGGTGACAGCGGCTTCACGGTGGAGGCCGCGTCGATGAAGTTCGGCCGCGGCATGCTGGCGGAGGCGGGGAACGATGCCAAGGCCATGGGCATGCGCCGGGTGGCCCTGTTCACCGATCCCCATGTGGCCGGGATCGCGCCCTTCGCGGCGGCGCTGGACTCGCTGAAGGCGACCGGGCTGGACGTCGCCGTCTACGACCGCTGCGCGGTGGAGCCGACCAGCGCGTCCTTCCTGGAGGCGGCGGACTTCGCCCGTGACGGCCGGTTCGACGGCTATGTCTCGGTCGGCGGCGGGTCGGTGATCGACACGGCCAAGGCGGCCAACCTCTACGCCACCCACCCGGCGGACTTCCTCGCCTACGTCAACAAGCCGCTGGGCGAGGGGCGTCCGGTGCCCGGCCCGGTGAAGCCTCACATCGCTTGCCCGACGACCTGCGGCACCGGCAGCGAGACGACCGGCGTCGCCATTTTCGACCATGTGGAGATGCGGGTGAAGACCGGCATCTCCTCCCGCTACCTGCGTCCCAATCTGGCGCTGGTCGACCCGGCCACCATCGACAGCCTGCCGCCCGGCGTCATCGCCTCCACCGGCTTCGACGTGCTGACCCACGCCATCGAGAGCCACACCGCGCGCTCTTACCGCTCCCGCCCGAAGCCCGACGCGGCCAACCCGCGTCCTCCCTACCAGGGCGCCAACCCCTGGTCGGACATCGGCAGCCTGCAGGCGATCCGGCTCGGCGGGCAGTATCTGGAGCGCGCCGTCAACGACACGGCGGACGAGGAGGCGCGCGACGCCCTGATGTTCGCGGCGACTTTGGCCGGGCTGGCCTTTGGCAACGCGGGCGTGCACATCCCGCACGCCATGTCCTATTCCGTCGCCGGGATGAACCACCGCTTCACGGCGCGCGGCTACGAGAAGGCCAACCCGATGGTGCCGCACGGCATCTCGGTGGTGCTGAACGCGCCGGCCGCCTTCCGCTTCACCGGCTCCGCCGAGCCCGAGCGCCATCTCCGCGCCGCCGAGGCGCTGGGGGCGGAGGTCCGCGACGTGTCGCCCGCGGATGGCGGTGCCGTTCTGGCCGCCCGGCTGATCGCCATGATGCGCGCCACCCATTTGCCCAACGGCCTGTCGGCGCTCGGCTACGGCGCGGCGGACATCCCGGATCTGGTGCGCGGCGCGATGGCGCAGCAACGGCTGCTGACCATCGCGCCCCGTCCGGTGACGGAGGAGGACCTGCGCGGGCTCTACGCCGACGCCATGACCTACTGGTGAGCGCACCAGCGGGCGGCCCCTTCCTGTGGGAAGAGGCCGCCCGTACCGGTGTTACGGACGGTTCGGATAGAGGCCGACGGTGGCGATGCAGACGGTCTGCCCGATGGCCGGGGACTGGGTGGAGACCTTCTGGGTGGCGCCGGCCGAGGCGGGCGCGACCGCCACGGTGCCGCCGGTGATGCCGGTGTTGGGAACCGTGATGGAGCCGCTGGCCGTGCCGGCGACCTTGGCGCCCGTGCCCGGGCCGCTGGTGTTGTACGGTCCCTTCAGGGTGACGCCGGCGCCGCCGTCGTCGAGCGAGGTCTCACCGAGGTAGACGGTGCCCGAGGTCGGGGCCGACACCGGGGTGCCGCCGTTGGTGACGGGAAGGCTGACATCGCCGGTGAAGGGAACGGTGGTCGAGCCGCCCGAACCGCCGCCGGTGCCGGTGAAGGTGGCGGTGTGGGTGTGCGGCTGCAGCGGCACCTGGGCCGCCGACAGCAGAAGCTCCTGCTGGCCGACCTTGGCGCCGATGGCGATGTTCGCCAGCCCGGGGCCGGTGCCGGACCCGATGGCGGCGCGGCCGCGCAGGTCGGGGATGCCGAAGAGATCCGCGTTGTTGCCGCCGTAGCGGTAACCGATCAGGGCGAACAACGCCTGGTTCTCGCGGACCGCCAGCGTGCGGCCGTCGGCCACCACATAGCCCTGCGGGCACCAGTCGAACGAGTAGGTGCAGATGGTGCCGATGTAGGGCTCCACGTTGCAGGCGGCGGCGGGGGTGCTGAACAGGGCCAGGCCGCCGGTCATCGCAAAGGCGGCGGAGAGGAGAATCTTGCGCATGGTGGGTCCTCGGCGTTGGAAGGGTTCGGATTCCGGGTCCGCGATCCGTTACGGACGGTTCGGGTAGAGGCCGTTGGCGACGATGCAGACGGTCTGTCCGATCGCCGGGGACTGGGTGGAGACCTTCTGGGTGGCGCCGGCCGACGCGGGGGCGACCGCCACGGTCCCACCGGTAATGCCGGTGTTGGGAACCGTGATGGAGCCGCTGGCCGTGCCGGCCACCTTGGCGCCGGTGCCTGGGCCGCTGGTGTTGTACGGTCCCTTCAGGGTCATGCCGGCGCCGCCGTCGTCGATCGAGGTGTCGCCGAGGTAGACGGTGCCCGAGGCCGGGGCCGACACCGGGGTGCCGCCGTTGGTGACGGGAACGCTGACGGTGCCGGTGAAGGGAACGGTGGTCGAGCCGCCCGAACCGCCGCCGGTGCCGGTGAAGGTGGCGGTGTGGGTGTGCGGCTGCAGCGGCACCTGGGCCGCCGACAGCAGAAGCTCCTGCTGGCCGACCTTGGCGCCGATGGCGACATTCGCCAGACCGGGGCCGGTGCCGGACCCGATGGCGGCGCGGCCGCGCAGGTCGGGGATGCCGAAGATGTCCGCGTTGTTGCCGCCGTAGCGGTAGCCGACCAGGGAGAAGAGAGCCTGATATTCGCGGACCGCCAGCGTCCGGCCATCGGCCGGGATGTAATTGCGGGGGCACCAGTCGAACGCGAAGGTGCAGACGGTGCCGATGTACGCCTCGTCGTTGCAGGCAGCGGCGGGGTTGCTGAACAGAGCCATCCCGCTTGCCATCGCAAGCGCGGCGGTGAAAAGAGCCTTGCGCATGATGTGTCCTTCGCGTTGGGATTGTTTTTTGAGTTTTGACGACTGGTTGTCACACAAGTGAATGATTTTCTTTTTTCACGAATTTATTATCTCATAACCCTCTTGGGTGGTTAAACGACATTTTTATACAAATTTATTCATAGTTGGGTCTGTTCTGTAATCGACACGCAAAGCGTGCAGTGTCGGCAGAAGAGCGGCCGGTCGGCCGGACGGCGGCCCCCTGGGGCACCCCCTCCGCGCGGGTCCGGCGTCCGGAACACGATCGGACGGGGCACGTTGTTCCGTAAGGGCCATCGGGATGGAGGCTCGGGGGCGGAGGCATGGCGCCAACATCATGAAAATCATCATCTTCGGACAATCCATCAGCTCCTCCTGGGGCAACGGGCACGCCACCCTGTGGCGGGGGCTGGTCAAGGCCTTGGCGCGGCGGGGCAATCGTGTCGTCTTCCTGGAGCGCGACACGCCCGAACGGGCGGAGCACCGCGACCTGTGGGACATCCCCGGCGGGGAGCTTCTGCTCTACGACCGCTGGGAGGATGTGGCGGAGGCGGCGCAGCGTCACGCCGACGAGGCGGACGTCGCGATGGTGACCTCCGGTTGTGCGGACGGGGCGGCGGCCTCCCACCTCGTGCTGGGGTCGACGGCGCAGCGCACGGTCTATTACGACCTCGACACGCACATCACCCTGTCCCGCTCCGAAACGGGGGAGCGGCCGGCCTATCTGCCGCCGGAGGGGCTGGGCGGATTCGACACCGTGCTGAGCAGCACCGGCGGGCAGGCGCTGGAGGCGCTGAAGACGCAATTGGGCGCGCGGTTCGTGGCGCCGCTCTACGCCTGGGTCGACCCGGACCTGCACCGTCCCGCCGATCCGGTGCGGCGCTATCTCGGCGACCTCTGCCACCTCGGCGCCTGGGTCGAGGACCGGCGGGCGGCGCTGGAGGCGCTGTTCATCGAGCCGGCCCGGCGGCTGGGAAGGCGGCGCTTCGTCCTGGCCGGCGGCGGCTATCCGGACGACGCGTCCTGGGGACCCAACATCCAGCGCGTCCGACATCTGCCGCCGGCGGAGCACGCGGCCTTCTTCTGCTCCTCCACCCTGACGCTGAACGTGACGCGCCAACCCCTGAAGGCGATGGGCTGGTGCCCGTCCGTCCGGCTGTTCGAGGCGGCGGCCTGCGGCGTTCCGGTGATCTCCGACGAATGGGAGGGGATCGGCGCCTTTTTCGAGCCGGGGCGCGACATCCTGGTCGCGCGGGAAACCGACGACGTGACCACGGCGCTGATGCTGCCGCGCGGCCACCTGGCCACGCTGGCCCAGCGCGCGCGGTCGCGCGTTCTGGAGGAACACACGGCGGAACGGCGCGTGCGGGAGTTGCGCTCCATCCTCGACATCAAGGGGGGCGGCGATGATTGATCCGACGTTCCCCGGTTGCCCGGATTGTTTCTGTTGGAAGTAAGCCGCCCTGGGCGCTCTGGCCGTCCGGTCGGGTTCCCGGTTCCGAGGTCGGCAACCCGGTGCAGGACGGCTATCCCTTCCGCGAGTCGATCCACTTCCAATACCCCGGTTACCCGAAGCCCGTTTTCGTAGAAAACAAGGAGGGGGCTATGGCAACAGGACTGTCCCGATTCCGGCTGTTCTCCGGGCCGTCAAGAGGACGGAGAGAAAGAAGAGCGTGCGTCAGACAATAAGTTCCAATGAATAACACCACAGGGACATGGGATGAACGAAGCGGTGATGCGTAGCAACAGGCCGGCTGGAAAACGTCACCCCAGCGTCGGCGTCCCTTCGGGCCTTCGTTTTCCGGAGGTGGCGCGATGGCATTGACCATCCTCACCGTGGCGTCGCCCTTCGCCCCGGTCGGCGCCGACCCGGAGAACGACGGCACGGCGGAGCAGGTGGCCGGCGCCATCGACGCCGCCCTGGTCCGCGCCGGGCACCGCTCGGTCGTCATCGCGCCGGAGGATTCGGCGGTGGCGGGAACGCTGATCCCGCTGGCGCGCGTCCATGGCGGGGCGCATGGGCAGGCGCCGGACGAGCGGGCGCAGGCCGCCGTTCTGAGGCGCGTCGCCACCGTGGTCGCCGGAGCGGTGGAGGACCACGCACCCGACCTCGTCCACATCCATGTCCGGGACTTCGACGCCCTGCTGCCGCCGCAGGACGTGCCGGTCCTGGCGACGCTTTACGAGCCGCTGGACCGCTACCGGCCGGAGGCCCTGATGTCGCGGCGGGCGAAGCTGCATCTCCAGCCGGTGTCCGCCGCCCAGGTGCGCGGGGCCTCGCCGGGGCTGACCTTCCTGCCGCCGCTGGAGATCGGGGTGGCGGTGGACCGCCTGCACATCCGCGTGCCGAAGCGCCGCTTCGCCGTCTGCCTGGGCGACATCGAGCCGGAGATGGGCTTCCACATCGCGCTGGACGCGGCGCGGCAGATCGACATGCAGCTTCTTCTCTGCGGCGGCCTGTCCCGCGGCGCGGAGGAGCAGCGCTACCTTCAGGAGGAGATCCGGCCCAGGCTTGACCCCAAGCGCCGCTTCCTCGGGCGGATCGGCTTCGGGCGCAAGCGCTGGATGCTGGGGGCGGCGCGCTGCCTGCTGGCGCCCAGCCTGATGTCGGAGCCGACCCCCGTCGCGGCGCTGGAGGCGCTGGCCTGCGGCACCCCGGTGGTGGCCTTCCCGACCGGAGCCCTGGCCGACCTCGTGGAACCGGGCGTCACCGGCTTTCTGGTCAAGGACGCCGAGGAGATGGCCCGCGCCATCGAGGACTGCGAAGGCTTGGACCCCGACGCCTGCCGCGCCGTCGCCCGCGCCCGCTACTCGCTGGACGGCATGACGGAACGCTATCTGGCGCGCTTCGAGGAACTGGTCGCGGGAGGGACGGCGGCAGCGGCGGGGGTGGCGTAGCGCCCCTTCCTTTACGGCTTGGCTCCATAGAGCTTGGCCATCGACAGCTGGTCGGCCAGCCGCCCGTCGATCAGGCTGTGACGGCGGGCCGCCGCCTCCTCCTGGAAGCCGTGCTTGGCGTAGAAGCGCCGGGCGCGGCCGTTGTGGCCGAACACCCAGAGCGACAGCCGGTGCAGCCGCCGCGCCCGCACCCAGAGGTCCGCCGCGGCGATCAGGCGTCCGCCGACGCCCAGCGCCCAGAAGTCCCGGCGCACCGCCAGCCCCAGGCCGGCCTCGTGCGCGGTGCGGGCGTAGGCGCCGGTCCACAGCGACAGCGACCCGGCGATGGTCCCGTCGGCGATCGCCAGCAGGGTGGCCGTCCGGTCGCCGATCCTCTGTTCGGCGAGGAAGCGCCGGGCCGCCGCGACGTCCGGCAGGGATTCGGCGGCGCTGCGCATCAGGAAGTGGGTTTCGCTCCGCACCGCGTGGTCGTAGGCGAGGTAGGCGGCGGCGTCCGCCGGCAGAGCGGGACGGATCTCCAGCCGTCCGATCCGCTCTTGGCGTGGCGCCTCGATGGTCGGGCCGAGGGCCGGAGCGGGCCATTCCGGAATGCCCTCCGCCCCGATGATCTTGCCCATCAGCCGCTCGCTGCGCCACGCGCCGTTGACGCGCAGGACGTCGCGCATCAGCCCCTCGTCGAGGAAGCCGAGCCGTTCGTAAAGGGACAGGGCGCGGCTGTTGCTTTCGGCCACGGTGAGTTCCAGCCGGTGCGCGCCGGTCCGCCGCGCCCAGCTCTCCGCCGCGGCGAACAGCGCGGTGGCGACGCCGCGTCCGTTCCAGTCGCGCCGCACCCCGACCGCCAGGGTTACCGCACCGCGGTTGCGGCGGAACCGCCCGCCATGGGCGCTGAGATAGCCGACGAGATCCGCGGGACGGTTGCCGGCGGTCTCGGCGACGAAGATGGTCGAGTTGCCGGACGCCTGCAAGGCGGTGAGGTCGCGCGCCCAGAAGGGCCGCTCGCCGGGCTCGCGCAGGAGGAAATCGCTTTCCGCGTCGATCCGCGCGACCAGGGCCAGCAGGGCGTGGCGCTCGCCGGGCCGGGCTTCGCGGATGGAAAAGCTGCCGATGGTCTGGCCGATGGTCTGGATGTCCCGCATGGCGCGCAGCCTAGGCCCGCCCAGGGGCAATGGCAAAGCGGTTGTTGCCGTATGGCCGGCGCGGCTATCGTCGCGCCATCGTGAGACCTGGAGTTGCCATGCCCACCGTGACCGTCCGTCCGGCCATCGAGGCCGATTGCCCGACCATTCTCCGCTTCGTCCGGGAACTCGCCGAATTCGAAAACGAACCCCACGCCGTGAAGGCGAGCGAGGCGGACTTCCGGCGAGACGGCTGGGGCGAGCGTCCGGTGTTCGAGGCGCTGATCGCCGAACTGGACGGGGAGCCCGTCGGCTTCGCGCTGTGCTTCCGCAACTATTCCACCTGGGAAGGGCGGGCCGGTCTGTTCGTAGAGGATCTCTACGTCACCCCGGAAGCGCGGCGCTATGGCGTGGGCCGCAAGCTGCTGGCGACGGTGGCGAAACTGGCGGACGAGCGGGGCTGCCGCCGTGTCGACCTGAATGTGCTGCACTGGAACCCGGCGCGCGATTTCTATCTGCGCATCGGCTTCAAACAGATGGAGGAGTGGCTTCCCTACCGTCTCACCGGCGATGCGATCGCGGCACTGGCCGCGCAGGCGGATGAGGCTTGAGGGAACGTCGGTATCTGACGGTTCCGGTGGGCTGACGGTCGGGGCTTGTTGACGGCCCCGACCTCATCGCCACCACGCGGTACTTATGCCTTGGTCCTGCGGAACCCTCAGGCGGCCTTGGCCAGCATCGCGGCGTTCAGCAGGTCCAGGTAGCCGGACCGCTCCTCGCGCAGGGTGGACAGCAGGTCGGCGAGGCTTTCGCGGACGAAGGGGTCGTTCTGGCCGTCGATCCGGTTCTGCGCCAGCTGGATGAACTCATCGACCAGGGCGATGTGAACGCGAGAGGACGAGGTAATCTGTTCGGTGGTGGTGGCGATCAGCATTTTAAAACTCCGTTTTGTCTTGTGTGTTCGTGATGTCTCTATTTGGCCATGTCCCGGTTAACGACTTACTAACGGGGGCTCCGCGGGGCTGGTGTCTTGAGGGGTAATCCCGCGACCGACAAATATAGGGAGATTTTACCCGGAAGGATTACCACTTTTCTTGAAATGAACGGACGCTTTTCTGAGGCTGTGAGACTTTTCAAGGACTTCCGGCGAAGGTCGTAGCGGCCGGACCGTCATAGGCGGGAGGGAGGCGGAGCCTTAACGGTGGCGTCCGCAAGCCTTAAGCCGCCGCGGCGGGGTGTTAACAGGCCGTCCCGCCGGGCGGAGTACATCCTTTGCGGGGCCCGGTGCGCCGGGCGTAGCTCCTTACGCGGCGCGCGGCAGCCGGGCCGCGGCGTGGTCGATGCGGTCGGCGCGCTCCAGCGCCTGGGCGACCAGATCGTCGAACAGATCGTTGACCAAGGCCGACAGGCGCACCGGCGCGCCGCCAAGCTGCGGCCCTTCCATCAGCAGGGAGCCTTCCTCGCCGGGGCCGACCACGCGCCAGCCCTTCGCCGTCATCTCGGCGACGCGGGTCTTGGCGATGAAGGCGCGGACATGGTCCATGGCGAAATCGCTCATTCGAATCTCCCAGGGCTGGAGAGGGGCAACGGGATGGGGGGATAGGGCGGCGGGGCCGGTCACGCAGAAACGGTAACGCAGGAAACGGAACGCAACAAGAACAAATTCGGCCGGACCCTTGCCCAAAGGGGATTCCGCGTTGATTCCCCTTGCCCGGCGGGCGATTCGGGAAAAAATTCGCTGACCGGAACGATGTTCGAACCGACGAGGACCTGACCATGACCGGCAAGACCGGGATGCGCACCGAAACCGACAGCTTCGGACCGATCGAGGTTGCCGCCGACCGTTACTGGGGCGCCCAGACGCAGCGCTCGCTGCGCAACTTCCGCATCGGCGGTGAGC
The DNA here is from genome assembly GCF_000632475.1 of Azospirillum argentinense. Taxonomy (NCBI): domain Bacteria; kingdom Pseudomonadati; phylum Pseudomonadota; class Alphaproteobacteria; order Rhodospirillales; family Azospirillaceae; genus Azospirillum; species Azospirillum argentinense. Next base: position 1,935,316 of record NZ_CP007793.1, on the reverse strand, counting down.
GCATGCCGCCGGCGCTGGTGCGCGCGCTCGGCATCCAGAAGAAGGCGTCGGCGCTCGCCAACATGGCGCTGGAGGTGCTCGACCCCCGGCTGGGCCGCGCCATCGTCGAGGCGGCGGAGGAGGTGATCGACGGCACGCTGGCCGATCATTTCCCGTTGGTGGTCTGGCAAACCGGCTCCGGCACCCAGACCAACATGAACGCGAACGAGGTCATCTCCAACCGCGCCATCGAGGCGCTGGGCGGCGAGATGGGGTCGAAGAAGCCGGTCCACCCCAACGACCACGTCAACATGGGGCAGTCGTCCAACGACAGCTTCCCCACCGCCATGCACATCGCCGCGGCCGAGCAGATCCACCACGAGCTTCTGCCGGCGCTGGAGCACCTGCACGCGGCGCTGGCGGCGAAGGCGGCGGAGTTCGCCGACATTGTGAAGATCGGGCGCACCCACCTCCAGGACGCCACGCCGCTGACCCTGGGGCAGGAGTTCTCCGGCTACGCCGCCCAGATCGCCTACGGGATCGAGCGGGTGAAGGCGTCGCTGCCGCAGCTCTACCGGCTGGCCCAGGGGGGCACGGCGGTTGGCACCGGGCTCAACGCCAAGACCGGCTTCGCCGAAGCCTTTGCCGCGGAGGTGGCGTCGATCACCGGGCTGCCCTTCGTCACAGCCGAGAACAAGTTCGAGGCGCTGGCGACCCACGACGCGCTGGTCGACGCCCACGGCAGCCTGAACACGCTGGCGGTGTCGCTGATGAAGATCGCCAACGACATCCGTCTGCTCGGCTCCGGCCCGCGCTGCGGCATCGGGGAGATCGCGCTGCCGGAGAACGAGCCCGGCTCCTCCATCATGCCCGGCAAGGTGAACCCCACCCAGTCGGAGGCGATGACCATGGTCTGCGCCCAAGTGATGGGCAACCAGACCACCGTCAGCATCGCCGGCGCCACCGGCCATTTCGAGCTGAACGTTTTCAAGCCGGTGATCGCCTACAACGTCCTCCAGTCGATCCGGCTGCTGGCCGACGCCTGCAACAGCTTCACCGACAACGCGGTGGTCGGCATCGAGGCGAACCGCGAGCGGATCGGCCAGTTGCTGAACGAGAGCCTGATGCTGGTCACAGCGCTGAACCCGCACATCGGCTACGACAACGCGGCGAAGATCGCCAAGAAGGCCCACAAGGAGGGAACGACCCTGAAACAGGCCGGCGTGGCGCTGGGCCTGCTGACCGAGGAGCAGTTCGATCAGTGGGTCAAGCCGGAAACCATGGTGAAGCCCCGGTGAGCGGGGCTGCGCGCCATCCATGAAGAAGCGCTCCGTCCTCATCGCCGGGCACCCGACCAGCGTCTCCCTGGAAGAGGAATTCTGGGAGGCGCTGAAGGGCCTTGCGCAGGCGCGGGGCATGTCGGTCAACGCGCTGATCGAGGAGATCGATTCGACCCGCAGCGGCAACCTGTCGAGCGCGATCCGCGTCCATGTGCTGAACGCGGTGCAGGGGCGGGGGTAGGGGACCCGAAACCCTCGCCGGGGCGCCCCTGGACAGGCGGCGGGGGGACGGCTACACCCTTGCGCCGGACCGTCCCCTTTCCCCCGTGCCAGAGTGTCCGCCCGTGACGCCCGATATCACCGTCCTCGACACCGTTGCCTTCCTGTGGTTCCTCGCCTGCTGGGCGGGCTTCACGCTGATCCAGGACCACATGCTGGGCGGGCGCATGGTCGTCAACCAGCATCTGAAGAAGGTGCGCCGCCACTGGATGGAGCGGATGCTGGAGCGCGACAACCGCATCATGGATTCACAGCTCGTCGGCCACACGATGCAGAGCTGCACCTTCTTCGCCAGCACGAACATGCTGGTGCTGGCCGGTCTGGTCGGCGCCTTCGGCGCGGTGGAGAACGCCCACAAGCTGGTCGGCACGCTGTCCTTCACGGTGCAGACCACGCGCGAGTTCTTCGAGCTGAAGATGCTGCTGCTCGTGGCGATCTTCACCTTCGGCTTCTTCAAATTCACCTGGGCGCTGCGTCAGTACAATTACTGCTGCGCCCTGATCGGCTCCGCCCCGTTGCCACCGGTCCCGGCGGAGGAGAAGACCGCGATGGCGGACAGCATCGCCGCCGCCATGACGCTGGCCGTCAAGGCGCTGAACGGCGGCATGCGCGCCTATTACTTCGCCATGGCGGCGCTGGCCTGGATGCTCGGCCCTTGGTTCTTCATGGTGTCCACCGCGGCGGTCATTGTCGTCCTGACCCGCCGGCAGGGCTTCTCCGCGACGGAGAAGGTCATCCGCGTACAGGCGGATGCGCTGGAGAAACGCAAACGGCCATGATGCACGTTTTTGGCGATAAATATGTTAAAATGTTCTAAATCTGCGACGTTATGGCCAATACGCTGCAGCGCAAATCAATGCTTTTGTCATAGCCGCCTGATGAACGCGTGCGGTGCAGCACGCCGCGCTTGAGGGGGTTGGCCATGGACATCGACACAGCGGTATCGGTCTTGAATTCGCTGGACGAGGCGGAACGGCTCCTGGCGGAAGTCCGGCTGCATCCGGGAGCCTGCGGCGCCGCCAAGGAGTTCATGGACCGCAACCGCGAGCTGCTCGATCAGGCCCGCCACTGCATCGATGCCGCGCACGAACTGGCCTGACGCTGGCCCGATGCTGGCCTGATGCCGGTTTGACGAGGTACGGGAGCGGCCGCTTCCCGCCGCACATCAGCCCTTCCTGAGGACCTTGCCGCCCGTGCCGGCCATCTTCGCCCAATCCTTCGCGAAATAGGCGAAGTCGCGGGATGGGCGGCTGTAGAGATAGCCCTGCGCCAGCGGCACCCCCAGCTCCGTCAGGAGCTGCGCGTGCTCCGGCCCCTCCACCTGCTCCCCGATCAGCCCGAGGCCGAGCTGGCCGCACACATCGACGATGGAGCGCAGCATTGCCATGTCCCGCCCGTTGTTCACGGCGCCGCGGACGAAATGCCCGTCGATCTTGGCGAAATCGGCCTGGATGCCGTAGAGCGACTGGAAGGAGGTCGAACCGGCCCCGACGTCGTCCAGGCAGATGCGGAACCCGGCGGCGCGCAGCTTCTGCAGGACCTCGTTCAGCTTGGCGATGTCGGTGACGACGACGGTCTCCGTCACCTCGACCAGCAGCTTGCGGGCCAGTTCGCCATAGGGCTCGGTCACCGCCAGGAACTGGCGCAGGAAGATCGGGCTCATCAGCGTCTTGGCGGACAGGTTGATCGCCACGTCCGGCAGGGTCGGTTCCTTGCGGTGGGCGTGCATGGTGTCCAGCACCGACTGCGTCAGCAGCAGGTCGAAGTCGTAGATCAGCCCGACATCCTCGGCGAAGGTGATGAAGTCCGCCGGGGACGGCATGCCCTCCACCCGCGTCAGCGCCTCCAGATGGTGGACGGTCCGGGTCCCGATATCGACGATGGGCTGGTAGACCACGAAGAAGTCGCGTTTCTCGATGGTCGCGCGCAGCCGGCCGATGCGGTCCACCGCGTCGGACAGCATGCGCTTGGCGCCGTCCTCCAGGCTGGAGATGGTGAACTCGCCGCCCTGGGCCGACGCGAAGGCCTGCACCGTGTAGACCAGCGCGCGCGCCGCGTCGGCGGGGTCCAGCCGCTCGTCCGACACGTCCAGCGACCAGGTGCGGATGCCGCCGGGCAGCTCGCCGCCGACGCTCTGGATGATCTGGGTGATGTGGTCCTGCACCTCCTGCCCGTCGATGTCGGAGGCGTGGACGATGCCGTAGCGGTCGGTGGCCAGTTGCCCGGCGCTGTCGCCGTTGGCGGAGATCGCCCGCAGATAGGCCTCGATTCCCTGCATCACCTCGCTCGCCGCCCCTTCGGGCAGGGCGTCGACCATCGATTGGAGCCCGTCGATCAGCAGCAGGGTCAGGGCGTTGTCCAGCCCCTTCTCCCGCGCCTTGAGGATGCGGTCCTCCAGGATGTGGCTGAAGGCGTTGCCGTCGAGAAGCTGGCCGGCGGCGGCCAGCGCCTCGTTCGTGTTGCGCGGGCCGGAAGCCAGCAGCACGGTCAGGAACAGCGAGCCGGGGCAGGAGTCGAGCCGGCAGCCGCCGAGCAGCGCCGGGAAGCGGTTGCCGTCGCAGCCCTGGAAGACGACGCGCGCCGGCTTGATGCGGCCCTTGTCCTGGATGCGCTTGAACAGGACGGTGACGTACTTGCGGTCGTTGGGCGCCACGACGTCGAGCAGGCTGCTGCCGACCAAGCCCGCCACGTCGCCTTCGGTCAGGCGGCAGCGCGCCCCCGCGCTGAACAGGATGGTGCCCTTCGCGTCGGTCTCGATCAGCAGATCCGCCGCGGCGAAGGCGAAGCCGACGAAGCGGTCGCGCTCGCGGTGCGACGGGCGTCGGACCTGCGTGCTGGTCTGCGGCACCGGGCGTCTGATCGAGTCATGCGCAAGCTGCATCGGCAATAGCCCGAAATTGAGAAAAAATTTATCGAATTGCGCCATTCATTGAATGGAGACTAGCCGTGTTCCCGTTCTGAAAAAAGCGGCAAGATTTGCCCCACCGTTCCGAAGAAAAATTCGGAACCTAGAATTTTCAATGATTTAAAGAGAAATATGGTTTTGAGCCGCGCCGGATTATCGCACCCGCCGCGAGAAAAAAACGACTGCGGGCCGTTTCCGAACAGGAAACGGCCCGCAGCGACGATCGAAAGCGGAGAATCGACCGGAAGGGTCAGGTGCGGGGATGGAGCCGGGTCACATGGCCCATCTTGCGGCCCGGCCGGGACTCCGCCTTGCCGTAGAGGTGGAGGCGGGCGCCGGGCTCGGCCATCAGCGCCGGCCAGCGGTCCGCGTCGGCGCCGATCAGATTCTCCATCTCGGCGTCGGCCACCCGCTCCACCGAGCCGAGCGGCAGGCCGCAGACGGCGCGGACGAGCTGCTCGAACTGGCAGGAATGGCAGGCGTCCATGGTCCAGTGGCCGGAATTGTGCGGGCGCGGGGCCATCTCGTTGACCAGCACGCCGCCGTCCGGCGTCACGAACATCTCAACCGCCAGCACGCCGACGAGGTCCAGCGCCTCGGCGATGCGGCGGGCGACCCGCTCGGCCTCGGCCGCCGTCTCCGCCGGAACGCGGGCCGGGGCGATGGTCTTGTCGAGGATGCCGTCCTTGTGCCGGTTCTCCACGGCGGGGTAGGCGGCCATGCTGCCGTCCAGCCCGCGGGCGACGATCACCGACACCTCGCAGGTGAAGGAGACGAAGCCCTCCACGATGCCGGCGTCGGAGCCGATGGCCGCCCAGGCTTCCGCCGGGTCGCTGCCCGGCTCGATCCGCGCCTGCCCCTTGCCGTCATAGCCGAGGCGGGTGGATTTCAGGATGCAGCGTGGCCCGATCTCCGCCACCGCCGCCGCGACTTCGCCGGCGCTTCGGGCGGCACGCCAGGGGGCGGTCCCGATGCCCAGCGCGTTGACGAAGGACTTTTCCTCCACCCGGTCCTGGGCGACCGATAGCACCTTCCCGCCGGGGTGGACGGGGGTGAAGCGGTTCAGATGCTCGACTACGGCGACCGGGACGTTCTCCCACTCCAGGGTCACCACGTCGACGGAGCGGGCGAAGGCTTCCAGCGCGTCGAGGTCGTCCCAGCCGGCGGAGGTGACGGCCGCCGCGACCTGGGCGCCGGGGCTGCCCTCCGATCCCGGCGCGTAGACGTGCGTCTTGTAGCCCAGCCGGGCGGCGGCGAGCGCGGTCATGCGGCCGAGCTGCCCGTCGCCGAGCATGCCGATGGTCGAGCCGGGCGGAAGGATGCGGTGGGTCATGGTTCAGGCGGGCTCGTCGACGGGGGCCTCGGCGACGGCGGCGGTCTGGCGGGCGCGCCAGGCGTCCAGCGCCTCGGCGACCGCCGGGTCCATCAGGGCGATGACCGAACCGGCGAGCAAGGCGGCGTTGATCGCGCCGGCCTTGCCGATGGCCAGCGTGCCCACCGGAACGCCGCCGGGCATCTGGACGATCGACAGCAGGCTGTCCATGCCCTTCAGCGCGTGGCTTTCCACCGGGACGCCGAAGACGGGCAGGGGGGTCATGGAGGCGGCCATGCCCGGCAGGTGGGCGGCGCCGCCGGCACCGGCGATGACCACCTTCAGGCCGCGCTCGCGGGCGGTGGTCGCGTACTCGACCAGACGCTGCGGGGTGCGGTGGGCGGAGACGATCCGGACCTCGTGCGGAACGCCGAGCGCGGTCAGCGTCTCGGCGGCGTGCTTCATGGTGGTCCAGTCCGACTGGCTGCCCATGATGATGCCGACCAGCGGCTTGCGGTCGGTGGTGGCGGCGATGGATGCGGACACGGCGCGCGCTTTCCTCTAGGTCCGGAAAGCGGCGCATTATAGAAAGCGCGCACGCGGAGTCCAGCGCGACGCGATGCGCCGGGCCATGTTCCCCGCCGAAACGCCGCGTCAGGCGATGATGTCGGGCAGCATACGGCTTTCCAGAACCATGATCTGGTCCTTGAGCGCGAGTTTGCGCTTCTTCAGACGTTGCATCTGAAGCTGGTCGAACGGCGCACGTTCGTGCAGTCGGGCGATCACGTCATCGAGGTCGCGATGCTCGCTGCGAAGCGTGGCCAGTTTTTCCTTCAGCATCTCTTGTTCGTTCATACGCGCGGGGCCCGCTGGCTGAGCGGCGGGGACTATACCAGATTTCCGGCGCAACGGCAGTGCGAAACCACGCATTCTTCGCAGGGTTATAATCCGGTCGCCGGAATGTAATATACTCGGAGGACCAGAACCATTGCGGTGGAGCAACGTTCTGGTATGACTACCTTTCGCAGCGGTTCCAGACGACACGGGACAGTCATCCATGACAGCAGGCAAGCGCATCGGCATTCTCACCAGCGGCGGCGACTGCGCCGGGCTGAACGCGGTCATCCGCGCGGTGGTCCACCGGGCCGTCCTGACCTACGGCTGGCAGGTCCTGGGCATCAAGGAGGGCACCCAGGGGTTGCTGCAGCGTCCAGTGCAGTATCAGGTGCTCGACCTGCCGCAGGTCGACGGCAACATGATGCGCATGGGCGGCACGATCCTCGGCACGACCAACCGCGGCGACCCCTTCGCCTACCCGATGGCCGACGGCACGCAGAAGGACCGGTCGGACGAGATCATCGGCGGCTACCGTGAGCTGGGGCTGGACGCGCTGATCGGCATCGGCGGCGACGGCAGCTTCGCCATCCTGAAGAAGCTGGCCGACAAGGGCGGCTTCCAGATGGTCGGCATCCCCAAGACCATCGACAACGATCTCGGCCTGACCGAGGTGTCGGTCGGCTACGACACCGCCGTCGGCGTGGCGGTCGAGGCGCTCGACCGGCTCCAGCCGACCGCGGCCAGCCACGCCCGCGTCATGGTGCTGGAGGTGATGGGCCGCGACGCCGGCCACATCGCCTTGGCCGCGGGCATCGCCGGCGGTGCCGACGTGGTGCTGATCCCCGAGATCGCCTATTCCATCGAGAAGATCGCCCAGAAGATCAAGCAGGTGCGCTCGACCGGCCGCAACTTCGCCCTGGTCGTGGTGTCGGAGGCGGTGAAGACCGTGGACGGCACCGGCGTGCAGAAGCTGTTCCAGGGCGGCCAGAAGCGCTACGGCGGCATCGGCGACTACATCGGCGAGAAGATCGCCGAGGCGACGGGGGCGGAGACCCGCGTCACCGTTCTGGGCCACGTCCAGCGCGGCAGCATGCCCAGCCCGCGCGACCGTCTGGTCGCCTCGGCCTTCGGCGTGCACGCCGTGGACCTGATCGCCGAAGGCAAGTTCGACCGCATGGTCGCTTGGTCGGACCGCGGCGTCATCGACGTGCCGATCACCGAAGCCATCGCCAAGTACGCCTGCGTGGAGCTGGACGGCGCCATGGTCAAGACCGCCCGCGGCCTGGGCATCAGCCTGGGCGACTGAGCGGCGACTTCGGGGAGGCAGGCGCGGCGATGTCGGAAAACCCGCTCTGGGACTTCTCGCTCGCCGTCTACGGACGGCCCGGCGTGTCCGCCGCCTGCCTCGATCTTCAGGACCGGCTCGGCCAGGACGTGAACCTTCTGCTGTTCGCCGCCTGGGCGGGCATGGCCTGCAACGCCGACCTTCCGGCGGGCGAACTGGCGCGGATCGACTCCGCGGTCGCCCCTTGGCGGGACGAGGTGGTCCGCCCGCTGCGCGCCGTCCGCCGCCGGGCGAAGGGGGAGGACGATGCCCTCTACAAGCGCCTGAAGGCGGCGGAGCTGGAGGCGGAGCGCGTCCAGCAGGACCGTCTCTTCGCCCTGTCCGGACTTACCCCCACGCCGGGTGGCGGCGTCGCGCTGGCCGCGGTCAATCTCTACCGGCTGGTGCCGGAGGGCGACCCGGCGGTGATGGCGTTGCTGGCGGCGCTCGACACGCCGCCTGAGCCCTGACGGAACCGGTGCGATGCCGCATGTCACGCTCACCTCCGCGCGCCTGATCCTGCGTCCCTGGCGCGACGGGGACGGCGACGCCTTTCACGCGCTGTCACGGAATCCCGCGGTGATGGAGCATCTGCTGCCGCTTCCCGATCGGGAGGCCAGCGACGCGGTGATCCGGCGCATCGGTGCGCATTTCGACCGGCACGGCTTCGGCTTCTGGGCGGTGGAGCGGCCCGGCCACAGCCCCTTCATCGGTTTCGTCGGTCTGGCCCGGGTGACGGAAGAGATGCCCTTCACCCCCGCCGTGGAGGTGGGGTGGCGGCTCGACCCGGCCCATTGGGGGCAGGGGCTGGCGACGGAGGCCGCCGGGCTGGCGCTGGCCCACGGGTTCGGCACGGTCGGGCTGAACGAGATCGTCGCCTTCACCGTGCCGGAGAACCGGCGGTCGCAGCGGGTTATGGAGCGGCTGGGGATGGAGCGCGACGCGGCGGGCGACTTCGATCACCCGCGGGTTCCCGATGGGCATTGCCTGAAGCGGCACGTCCTCTACCGGATCGGGCGCGGCCGCTGGCGGGACGGGATCGGCACTGGTGTCAGCGGACCAGGATGAGGCTGTTGCGGTCGCCGGTCTCGTCGGAGACCTGGAAGGGCTTGCCGACGTAGAAGGCTTGGCAGCGCTTACCGCCGGACAGGCGGGTCAGCCCGGCTTCCCACTCCTGCCCGCGCGGGCCGAGGATGCGCAGTTTCAACTGGTCGAGCAGCGGGAATATCTGATAGCCCTCGAGGTCCAGCGGCTCCCCCTTCGCGGAGAAGGCCTCCTGGTTCAACGTGAGGGTCTTGCCGTTGAGGTCCAGCTTGACGTCCTGCGCCCACGGGCAGCCGCCACCGGCGGGCTTCTCGTTGGCAGCGGCGGGCGTCGCGGTCAGGATCGCCGGGACGAGGGCGCAGGTGAGGGCGAGGGCGAGGGCGCAGACGTTCAAGGTGCTTGTCATCGACGGAATGCTTTTCATAAGCGGGACCCGGTCCTCGCGCTGAATACCCCGGTATGCTCAAGGGCATGGGGTGCAGAATAAATTTTGCAAAAGTGAAATGCAACGCGGGGCTTCTCGTGGGTGGGTTGCGGGAACGGCAGGACTTGTGACCAATGCGTCAGCGGACCTGTCCGGTCCTTCGGCTTCCGGTACCCCTTCCATCATCAGGCGCGTCCCATGGCGACGATCATCGAGGCCCTTCTGGCCGCCATCGACCACCACCAGTCGGGCCGTCTGGCCGAGGCGGCGACGCTCTACGGGCGGATTCTGGAAGCCGATCCGGAGCAGCCCGACGCCGCGCAGTTCCTGGGCGTGCTCCACGCACAGACGGGCCGGCCGGCCGACGGGGCGCGCCTGCTGTGCCGGGCGCTGGCGCTGCGTCCCGACTCGGCGGGCGGGCACTCCAACCTCGCCGGGGCGCGTCAGACCATGGGCGACGCGGCGGGGGCGGAGGCCGGTTACGCCCGCGCCCTGCGGCTCGACCCGCTGCTCGCCGACGCCCACGCCAGCCGGGCCGCCGCCTTGCGCGACCTGAACCGGGTGCCGGAGGCCGCCCGTTCGGCGCAGCGGGCGCTGGCGCTGCTCCCGGCCTCGGCGGACGCCTTGGTGAACCTTGCCGAAACGGCGCTGGCCGGACGGCGGGGAGAGGAGGCGGAGCGGACGGCCCACCGCGCCGCCGCGCTGGCGCCGGGATCGCCGGCGGCCTTGATGATGCTCGGTTCCGCCTGCGCGGCGCAGAAGCGCTGGGACGAGGCGGAGGCCGCCTACCGCGCGGCGCTGGACCTCGCCCCCGGCTATGGCGCGGCGTGGGGAAATCTCGGATCGTTGCTTGCCGGGCAGGGCCGTTTCGACGAGGCGCTGGCGGCCTTCGCCGCGGCGGAGGAACGCGGTTTTTCCGGGCCGTCCCTGTGGTCGGCGCGCGGCAACGCGCGGCTTGCCATGGCCCGGCCGGCGGAGGCGCTCGCCGACTTCGACCGGCTGTTGCAGGCCCGCCCCGGCGATGCCGGGATGCGCTGGAACCGCGGCTTCGCCCGGCTGCTGGCCGGCGATTGCGAGGGCGGCTGGCCGGAGTTCGACTGGCGCCGCCACGACGCGCGGGCGGAACCTCCCTGGCGCCGCTTCGCCCAGCCCACCTGGACCGGCGGCGACATCGCCGGGCGCACCATCCTGCTCTACGCCGAGCAAGGGTTGGGCGACACCCTCCAGTTCGTCCGCTACGTCCCGTTGGTGGCGGCGCGCGGCGCGCGGGTGATCCTGGAGGTGCAACGGCCCTTGGTGAGCGTTCTGTCGGGCCTGCCGGGGGTGGAGCGGCTGATCGCCCGCGGCGACCCGCTTCCGGATTTCGATCTGGAATGCCCGCTGATGAGCCTGCCGCGCGCCTTCGGCACCAAGCTGGATGATGTGCCCGCCGCCGTGCCCTATCTGCGCGCCGACCCGAAACGCGCCGCCGTCTGGAGTGAGCGGCTGGCGGACGGGCAACTGACGGGTGGGCTGCGGGTCGGGCTGGTCTGGGCGGGCAACCCGCGCTTTCCCGGCGACGCTCTGCGCTCGCCCCGGCTGGCCGGGCTGCGGCCGGTGCTGGATGCGCCGGGCGTGCGCTTTTTCGGCCTCCAGAAGGGACCGGGGCGGGAGGATTTGGATCGGGTGCCGATGCCCTCGACCTTCACCGACCTGGGACCGGACATCGCCGATTTCGCCGACACCGCGGCGATCATGGCCAACCTCGACCTCGTCATCTCCTCCTGCACCGGGCCGGCGCATCTGGCCGGGGCGCTGGGGGTGCCGGTCTGGGTTGTGCTGCCGCTGTCGCCGGACTGGCGCTGGCTGCTGGGGCGGGAGGACAGCCCCTGGTACCCCACCGCCCGCCTGTTCCGCCAGACCCGCGTCGGCGACTGGGCGGAGGTGGGCGGGCGCGTCGCCGACGCGTTGCGCGCCGTGGCTCTTACGACTTGAGCGTGATCGTCGTCTGGGTCATCTCGTCGGCGGTGGACACCAGCTTGGAGGCAGCGGAGTAGGTGCGCTGCGCCTGGATCAGCGTGGTGAACTGCTCCTCGATCTTGACGTTGGAGCCCTCGACGCTGGCCGTGTTCAGCGACGCCCCGACGGTCTTCGGCGCGCTGGTGCCGGTCTCACTGGTCAGGTTGCCGAAGGAGTTCAGGCGGATGGCGCCCGAATTGGCGGTGGTCCGGAACATGGTGCCGGACACGCTTTCCAGATCGGTCGGGTTGATCACCGTCGCATCGGGGATGCGGTAGATGTAGCGCTGCCTGCCGCCCTGGAAGTTCGCGGCGACGAAGCCATCCTCGGTCAGTTCCGCCCCCTGATAGGTGCCGGCGCGGATGCCGTTGTTGCCCTGGACGATCCCCAGATCCATGCCGGCGATGGTGGTGATGGAGTTGGTCATCTTCCCATAGGAACCGAGATCCAGCGTCGTCTGGGCGAAATCGCCGCCGGGGTTCAGGGTCAGGGTCACCGGGCTGCCGGTGGGGCCGCCGGTCAGCGTGCCGTTGCGGGCGAAGTTCAGCGTGCCGAGCGATTGCCACGTGGTGGGGTCGTTGACGTTGCCGTTGCCCACTGGCTTGCCGTCCGCGCCGATGACTCCGGCGTTGAAGACCTGCCACGTCGAGGTGCCGTCCTCGGCCTGCCCGGTCTTCAGGAAGCGCAGCGCCATCGCCCCGTCGGCGCCGTTCTTGTCCACCATGTTCAAAACGACGCCGGTGGTGTTCGCCGTGGTGATCTGGCCGGACACCGGGGCTTGGTCGTAGGGCAGGTTGAGGTTCAGCGACGCCTGGGTCGAGGCTTCGCGGTAGTCCTGCAACCCGCTCAGCGAGACCGGCGTCATGCTGGTGAGGCTGCCGAAGGAGCCGGCGCCGCTGGCGGGGTCGAGCTTGAACCCCATCAGCGCCTTGCCGGCGCTGTTCACCAGACGGCCTTCCTTGTCGGGAGAGAAGTCGCCGGAGCGCGTGAGGAAGACCGAATCGTCGCTGGTCTGTGTGGCGGTCGCGGTCGTGCCGGTCTGGGCAGCCAGATCCTGGACGATGAAGAAGCCGTTGCCGTTGATGGCCGCGTTGGTGGAGATGTCGGTCCGGGTGACCGTGCCGCCGCTGTGGTCCAACCGCTCGAAGGCGCGCACGCCGTTGCCGGGGTCCTTGTTGCCGGTGCGGTCGCTCAGCACGAAGTCGGAGAACTGCGTCTCCGACGCCTTGAAGCCGGACGTCGAGGCGTTCGCGATGTTGTTCGAAATGGTGCCCAGGGCGCGGTTCTGCGCCGTCAGCCCGAGAACGCCATTGTTGAAGATCGTGGTGATGCCCATGGTCCGGCCGCCTCATTCCCATCGACGCGCGTCCGCCGGAACGCGCCGATCTGGGAATTGCAACCGTCGTGCCAGAAGGCGGGGAGCCGCTGAAACAACCCTCTTCCGTGGTGGGGAGGGGTTTGTTCAGGCCGCCGAAACCAAGGGATGGGCAGAAATTTCCCGGCGGAAGCGGCTCCTCACCGTGCGCTGGGCAGCTTTCGCCCAGCCGTCGGCGCCCTCGTTGGTCTCAATCGACCGGTTCGAACATCTTGGTCTGGGAATTGATGGCCCACAGGTCGCCGCTGTCCAGGTCGAACCACCAGCCGTGCAGTTCCAGCGACCCGGCCTCGACCCGCTCGCGGACGAAGGGGAAGGTCATCAGATTGTCCACCGAGGTGCGGACGGCGGCGCGCTCGATCACGTCGGGCTTCTGCTGGAGACGCTCGAACTCGGCTTTGCGCCGTTCCTCGTTGGTGTCCCCCTGGGCGGGCGGGATGTAGGGATCGAGCGCCGCGCTGGCGATGGACACCCAGGGCGACACGAAGTCGTTCTGGTCCGGTTCGCCCTTGCGCAGGCGGATCAGCCCCTGGATGCCGCCGCACAGGGCGTGGCCCAGCACGATGACGTGGCTGACCTGAAGCACCCGCACCGCGTATTCGATGGCCGCCGAGGTGCCGTGGTAGCTGCCGTCCGGCTGGTAGGGCGGGACGAGGTTGGCGACGTTGCGGACGACGAACATCTCGCCCGGCTCCGCCTGGGTCAGCAGCGCCGGATCGACGCGGCTGTCGGAGCAGCCGATCATCAGGATCTTCGGCTTCTGCCCCTCCTCGACGAGCTGGCGCATGCTGTCGGGCCGGCGCTCGTAATAGCGGGCGCGGAAGCCTTTCATCCCGGCGAGAAGCTGACGAATCGGAACGTCCTGGTCGCGGGTGTGTGGCATCGTTCTGATACCCCTCTTCGGTCGGGATTTAGCGGATGCGGTATAGCCCAGGCCGGGTCATGTTTCCAGAACCTCCGCAGGCGCCGGCTCGCCCCAGCGGCGGACGATGCCCGCGTCCAGCCCGAACAGGTCGAGCGCCCGCCCAACGGCGTGGTCCACCAGATCGTCGATGGTCTGCGGGCGGCTGTAGAAGGCGGGGACCGGCGGGGCGATCACCGCGCCCATCTCGGCCAGCTGGGTCATCGTGCGCAGGTGCCCCAGATGCAGCGGCGTCTCGCGCACCATCAGCACCAGCGGGCGGCGCTCCTTCAGCGTGACGTCGGCGGCGCGGGTCAGCAGGGTGGAGGTCACACCCGTGGCGATCTCGCTCATCGTGCGGACGGAGCAGGGGGCGACGATCATGCCCATGGCGCGGAAGCTGCCGCTGGCGATGGCCGCGCCGATGTCGGCGACGGCGTAGGACACGTCGGCGAGAGCGCGCAGCTCCGCCACCTTCATGTCCGTCTCATGGGCCAGGGTGACTTCGGCGGAGCGGCTGACGACGAGGTGCGATTCGACGCCGATCCGGCGCAGCACGGACAGCAGCCGGATGCCCAGGATCACGCCCGAGGCTCCGCTGATGCCGACGACAAGACGGGAGGGTGCAGTCATGCCGAAGAAGTAGCGCGCGGGCCGGGCGTCGTCCAGAGCGCGGTCTTGTGGACCCCTTCACGGGCCCGGCGCCGGGGGCGGAGGGACGGGCCGCACCCGGTCGCACAAAAGCAAAAAGCCCCCCTCCCGCCGGGGGAGAGGGGCCGGGAAGGCGGCGTCAGCGCGCCTCTTCCTGCTCCGAATAGGGCGACTCGTCGCCGTAGCCGTCCTCGCCGTCCTGGGCCTCGCGCTCCTCCTGCGACAGAGGGACGCCGCCGCGGCGGACCGCCAGGGCCAGGGCCTCCTCCAGCTCGCGCTGGGTGCACAGGCCGAGCAGCACCGGGTTGCGCGGCTTGATGTTCGGGGCGTTCCAGTGCGTGCGGTCGCGGACCGCCGCGATGGTCGGCTTGGTCGTGCCGATCAGGCGGCAGAGCTGGGCGTCCGACAGCTCCGGATGGTGCTTCAGCAGCCAGGCGATGGCGTCGGGCTTGTCGCCGCGCTTGGTGATCGGGGTGTAGCGCGGCCCCTTGGACCGCGCCGCCGGCAGCGGCAGGTCGGGGACCAGCAGCTTCAGGCGCAGATCCTGGTTGCGCTCGCAGCGTTCGATCTCGCCCTTGGTCAACTGACCGTTGGCCACCGGGTCCAGCCCGACCATGCCGACCGCCACCTCGCCATCGGCGATGGCCTGGACCTCCAGGGAATGCAGGCCGCAGAAGGCGGCGATCTGCTCGAAGGTCAAGGATGTGTTCTCGACCAGCCAGACGGCCGTCGCTTTCGGCATCAAGGGCAGTGCCATCGTCCCTCCTGACAACTCCAACCCGACCGCACCCGCTGGCGGGTGGCGCGATCGGCCTTACTTTACCGGATGGTCCCGAGCTTCGCCCTCCATATAGGGCCGGAACCGGTCGATGTAAGCGTGCTCGGGCAGGCGGCCGGGAAAACCCGGACGCCGATCCCTCTGCTAACCGTCTTGGCGCGCTTTAGCAAGCCCACCCGGCTGTCCGGGAACAAGAATGAAGCGAAAAAATTGCTTGAAAGGGAATTCCCGGCTGTGAAACCGGGGAATTCCCTTCGCAATTTAATGGTTCGCGGGTGCAGCAGCGGTCGCGGCGGCGGTCAGCCGCCAACCGTCATGACGATCTTGCCGATGTGCGCGCTGGATTCCATCAGGGCGTGCGCCTCGGCCGCCTGCTCCAGCGTGAAGACCTTGTGGATCACCGGCTTGACCGTGCCGCCTTCCAGCAGCGGCCAGACCTTCTCGCGCAGGGCGGCGGCGATGCGGCCCTTCTCCTCGACCGAGCGCGCGCGCAGGGTGGAGCCGGTGAGGGTCAGGCGCTTGGTCATCACCGGGAACATGTTGATGGAGACCTTCGGCCCCTGGAGGAAGGCGATGGAGACGTGCCGCCCGTCGGGAGCCATGATGCCGATGTCGCGGGCGATGTAGTCGCCGCCGACCATGTCCAGCACCACGTCGACGCCACGCCCGCCGGTCTCCTTCTGGATGACGGCGGCGAAGTCCTCGGTCTTGTAGTCGATGGCGCGGTCGGCGCCCAGCTCCTCGCAGGCGCGGCACTTCTCGGCGCTGCCGGCGGTGGTGAAGACCTTGGCCCCGAAGGCCTTGGCAAGCTGGATGGCCGTGGTGCCGATGCCGCTGGAACCGCCGTGGACCAGCAGAGTCTCGCCGGGCTTCAGCGCGCCGCGCTCGAACACGTTGGTCCAGACGGTGAAGAAGGTCTCCGGAACGGCGGCGGCCTCGACCATGCCGTAGCCCTTCGGAACGGGCAGGAGCTGCGGCGCCGGGACCACGCAGTACTGGGCATAGCCGCCGCCGGCGATCAGGGCGCAGACCGCGTCGTCGGCGGCCCACTCCGTGACGCCCTCGCCGATGGCGACGACGCGCCCGGCGATCTCCAGGCCGGGCAGGTCGGAGGCGCCCGGCGGCGGGTCGTAGCGGCCCTGGCGCTGCAGCATGTCCGGGCGGTTGACGCCCGCCGCCTCCACCGCCACCAGCACCTCGCCGGGGCCGGGCACCGGGGCGGGACGCTGCACGGTGCGCAGGACCTCCGGGCCGCCGGGTTGCGAAATCTCAACGCAGGTCATGCTGTCCGGCAGGGCGATGCCCATGGTGTCTCCCCCATTCCTCGTTGACGCGGTGCCACCGCTCGGGCGCCGGTCCGATCATCTGCACTCCAGGCGGCCGGGCCGTTTGTGTCCGCAGGCGTCCAAAGTTAGAATTCCGCACCGGCGCTGACAAGCACGCCCCGCCGGCCTTTCCGATGGGCGGGAAGCGGACGGCGCGGGGCAGGGATGCGCGAAAGCGGGAGGAGAAGCCTTATGGACATCGACGATCTGGAGCCGCGCAAGGCCAAGCCGGCGTTGAAGGACCTGACCGCGCTGGGCGTGGCGGAGCTGAAGGACTACATCGCCGGGCTGGAGGCCGAGATCGCCCGTGCCCGCGCCGCCATCGCCGGCAAGGAGGCGCAGAAGAACGCTGCGGAGGCCTTTTTCAGGAAGCCGTCCTGAGAAGGGGGAATGAAGATTTACCCTCTCCCGCCCCGGGAGAGGGAAGGGGCCCGCGCTCCGCGCGGGAAGGGTGAGGGTGCCGGCAACGGGCTGTCATATGATCCTGGCCTTACCCTCACCCGGCCCTTCGGGCCACCCTCTCCCGGGACGGGAGAGGGGTTAAGGTCGTGATATGTCAGTCCGCGCCGACCAGATCGCGGTAGCAGTGCCAGGAGGCGTGGCCGATCAGCGGCAGGGCCAGCGCCAGCCCGAGGAAGCCGGTGACCATCCCCGCCGCGGTGAACAGCACGATCAGGAAGGCCCAGCCGGCCATGGTCCGCAGATTCTCGCGCAGCACCGCGACGCTGGTCGCCATGGCGGTGAAGCTGTCGGTTTCGCGGTCGAGCAGCATCGGGATCGACACCACGCTGATGGCGAAGACCGCCGTGGCGATGACGCCGCCGACGATGGTGCCGGTCAGCAGGAACGGGATCGTCTGCGCCGAGAAGAAGATGCGGTCGACGAGCTGGTCGAAGGCCGGCGGCTCCGTCGCGAAGAACAGCGCAAAGATCAGAAAGGCGATGCGGATCCAGGCCAGCATGGCCAGCATCAGCGCCAGCCCGATCCCGGCGATCTGCACGCCGTTGCGGCGGTAGGCCCCGGCGACCTTCATCAGCGTCGGCGTCTCCCCCCGCTCCAGCAGGCGGCTGGTCTCGTAGAGGCCGACGGCGAACACCGGCCCCAGCAACATGAAGCCCGCCGCCATCGGCAGGACCAGATACTGCATGTCCTGCATCGACAGCACGGCCACCAGCGCGAGGCTGGACAGCACCGCCAGCAGGCCATAGGCGGCGCTGATCATGGGGCTGGCGCACATGTCGCGCCAGCCGGCGCTCAGCCACACCCAGGGGCGGTCGACGTCGACGCTGCGGATTCGCGGAAGATAGGGTGCCGGCTTGTGGAACTCGGAGGGCTCCTTGCGCCGAACCGGCCGATGGAATTGGGACGCACCGCGGTGAGACGACATGTCGACCATGATGATGGTCCTCCCCTTTGCCCATTGCGCCTCTCGTGAGGGGAACTGTAGCAAAGCGGTCCGCAGCGATCCAGATTGTCTTATGGACGAATTGTTAGAGTACAAAATTGTCACAAAAGCGATACCAAAGCACGGGCTTGGCCGTCACGGGTCGCCCGTCCCGTCCTCGACCTTCTTGCCGTCGAGTTCCGCTTGTCGGCGCTCGGCCTCCTGGCGGTCGCGCAGCTTCTCGGCCTTGGTGCGCCCGAAGCGGACGCGGTTCTCCTCGGCGTTTTTTTCACGCTCTTCCTTCTGGCGCATCTTCCGGAAGCGGTTCAGGTTGACGACATCGGCCATGGGGGACTCTCCGCAGGGCGGGGCATTTCCATCCTTCGATCAACTCGGCCGTTGGAATGCCCAAATTGCTTGTTTTCTTTCGGGACGATAGTTTAGCGAAACCCCGTGCCACCCGGAAGACCGGAGCGGGCGCCGGCGGCTCTCGCGGCTTGTGGCGGAAACACGGCGACTCAACAGCCGAACGGTGGGGAAGGCGCGTCAACCGGTGAAGAGATTCCTGATCGCAGCTCTGATACTCGTCGGTCTGCTGGTGGCCGCGGTGCTGGTCGTGCCCAGCGTCGTCGATTGGAACGCCTACAAATCCCAGATCGCGGAGCGGGTGTCCGCCGCCACGGGGCGCGAGGTGGAGCTGAGGGGCGACATCGGCCTGTCGCTGCTGCCGGCCCCGGCGCTGACGGTGCGCGACGCCCGTCTGGCCAACGCGCCGGGCGGGTCGGAGCAGGACATGGCCCGCCTGAAGGAGCTGGACGTCCGCGTGGCGCTCGGCCCGCTGCTCAGCGGTCACATCCAGGTGCAGAGCATCCGCCTGATCGATCCCACCTTCCTGTTCGAAACGCTGCCCGACGGGCGCTTCAACTGGGACCTGTCCGGCGCCGGCCGCCCGGTCGACGGCGGGCGGGGCGGGTCTGGCGATGGGCTGGCCTCGGCGGTCAGCTTCGATCAGGTGACGGTGCAGAACGGCACCATCCAGTACCGCGACGCCCGCACCGGCCAGTCGGAGGTGATCGACCAGGTCGACGCGCGCATCGTTGCCGGCAGCTTCACCGGGCCGTTCCAGGGGCAGGGCAGCTTCCGGGCGCGCGGCGTGCCGCTGCGCGGGGAGATGTTCGTCAGCCGCCTGATCGATGGCGCCGCCGTCCAGGTCCGGGCGACGCTGTCGATGGCCGACACCGACGCCACGCTGCGCTTCGCCGGGATCGTGACCAACCCGCCGGGCAGCGGTGGGTCGCGCGCCCAGGGCGACCTGCGCGTCGAGGGCAGCGACCTGTCCCGCGCCCTGGCTCTGGTCCGCAGCGGCTCGGCGGCCGGCGGGGACAAGAAGGCGAACGCGCTGCTCGCCCAGTCCTTCGGCATCCGCACGGCGGTCGAGGCGTCCCCGACCGCGGCGAGCTTCACCAATCTGGAAGCGCAGCTTGGCGACACGCGCGCCACCGGTACGGCGACCCTGCACAGCGGCACGCCGGCGCGGGCGGAGCTGACCCTGGCCCTGAACCGCCTGGACCTCGACGCCTGGCTGGAGCGTGCACGGTCGAGCGGCGGCTCGGAGAGCGGCGCCCCGCCCGCCGCCCGCAACGGAAACGCGGCCAAGGGCGCGCCATCCACTTCCCTATCCGGCGGCACGCCGTCGGGTGGTGCAGGCCAGCCGGGCGGGTTCGCCCTTCCGGACGCGCTGGACGCCAAGCTCGACCTCGCGGTGGACGGCATCACCTATAACGGCGGCGTGATGCGCCAGGGGCGGGTGGAGGCCAGCCTGAGCGGCGGCACGCTGAACATCGACCGCATCAGCGCGCTGCTGCCCGGCGGGTCCGACATCGTGGCGGCGGGTGAGCTGGCGGCGGCCAATGGCCAGCCGAACCTCAACCTGCGGATGGAGGCGAACGCCGACAATCTGCGCGCCCTGCTGGAATGGCTGCGGGTGGACGTCCGCGCCGTGCCGGCGGACCGCCTGCGCCGGGCGTCGATCGCCGCGCAGTTGCAGGGGCGGCCGGGGCGGTTGGACGTGAACGGGCTGGACCTGCGGGTGGACGCCAGCCGCCTGACCGGTGCCGTCGCCTATGTGGACCGCGGGCGGCCCGCCTTCGGGGCGCGGCTCGACCTCGACCGGTTGAATCTCGACGCCTATCTGCCCGCGCCGGACAGTGCCCAGACCACCGCCCAGACCACTGCCAACGGCGCGGCCACGGCCCCGGCTCCGACGCCGACGCCGACGCGCAACGGGAACTCGTCCGGGAGCTCATCGACGACCCCGGCCCGGCTGCTGGCCGGCGTGGACGCCAATCTGGAATTGTCGGTCGGGCAGCTGACCGTGCGCAACACGCCGGTCCAGGGGCTGCGGCTCGACGCCACCGCCGCGGGCGGCGCCCTGTCGATCAAGGAGGCGACAGTGCAGGACGCTGCCGGGGTGAAGCTCCGTCTGGACGGGCAGATCGCCGGGCTGGAGCCGCTGCGCGGCGCTCATCTGACGCTGAACGCCGAGGCCGCCAGCCTGGAAGGGGTGGCGCGCGCCGTTCCCTGGCCGGAGGGCGCCCCCGCGCCGGAGCGGCTGGGCGCGGTGAAGGCGCAGGCCCGCCTGTCGGGCGACGCCGAGCGTCTGGCGGTCGAGCTGGGTGCGGAGGCGGCCGAAGGCTCGCTGGAGGCGGGCGGCACGGTGCTGAACGTCGAGAAGAACCCATCCGTCGATCTGAAGCTGCGCGCCAAGCATCCGGAGCTGGCCCGGCTGGCCGGCCTGTTCGCCGATACCCCGTCCTCAGGCGGCGCGGTGTCGGGCTCCTACGGTCCGATGGACCTCTACACGGAACTGGCGGGGACTCGGAAGGCCTTCACCCTGGGCAACATCCAGGGGACGGTGGCCGGCGTCACCGTCAAGGGCAAGGCGAGCGCCGATCTGAATGGCAGCAAGCCGCGGGTGGAGGCCGAGCTGCAAACCGGCGACCTGGAGCTGGACCGGGTGGCGGCGCTTCCCGCCGCCGCGGCCCGCCCCGCCGGTGCCTCCTCTCCGGCGGCCGAGGCGTTGCCGGGCGCGCCCGCCGCCGCGACGGGGGATTTCAGCGGGCTGCGCCGCTTCGACGGGCGCTTCGTTCTGACCTCTTCCGCCCTCGTCAAGGGCGGAACGCGGATCGACAATCCGGCTTTGCGCGCCACCGTGACCAACGGCGTGCTGACGGTGGAGCGTTTCGACGGTACCCTGATGGGCGGGCAGCTCGGCGCCACCGGGCGGCTCGCCGCGCCGGGCAACCAGACGCCGACCGCCGAGGCCACCATCACCCTGTCCAAGGCCAAGCTGGCCGAGGCGGTGGGCGGCGGGCTGGGCGGCGGAGCGCTGGAGATCGCCGGGGGCGTGCTCGACGCCGAGGCTAACTTGACGACCAGCGGGGCCGGCGGCGACGCCATGCTCAAGGCGCTGGCCGGCCAGGGCCGGATCAGCGCCCGCGACGGCCTGCTGCGCGGCTTCGACCTCGGCGCCCTGCGCGACCGGCTGACCAGGCTGGAGCGCCCGCAGGAGCTGCTGGGCGCGGTGATGGGCGGGCTTCAGGGCGGGGAGACCCGCTTCGCCCGGCTGGACGGCAGCTTCGCCATCGACAAGGGCGTGGCGCGCACCGAGGACACGCGGCTGACCTCCGACCTGGGCGAGGCGATGGCGGTGGGGCAGGTCAACCTGCCGGCGCAGACCATCGACATGCGCGTCCGCCTGACCGTGCAGTCCGACCAGTCGCTGCCCCCGCTGACCGTCCGCATGACCGGCGCGCTCGACAAGCCCACCCGCTCCTTCGAGATGCAGGAGGTGCAGGAGTATTTCGCCCGCCGTGCCGCCGAGGGGCTGTTGAACAGGGTGGTGCCGAAGGATCTGCCGATTCCCGGCGGCGGCAACGCTCCGAAACCCGACGCGCTGCTGAAGGGGCTGATCGACGGGCTGAGGCGTTGAGAGGGTGGGGGCGCGTGACGCATTGCGTCCAAGCCCCGTGACGCATTGCGTCCAAGCCCGTTGAAGTTCCGTGGGGCGGGTCCCATAATGCGGCAGACAAGAAGCGGATTTTGAGTCGATGCAGGTGGACAATAAGATTCTGGACGATCTGGCCCGCGTTGCGGGTGGCGCGCTCGGCGCGCTGTCGTCCCTGCGCGAGGAAGCTGAGGCGCAGATGCGCCAGCAGTTCGAGCGCGTTCTGTCGCGGATGGACGTGGTGAGCCGCGAAGAATACGAGGCCGTCCGCGCCATGGCCGCCAAGGCCCGCGAGGAGCAGGAGACCATGGCCGAGCGGCTCGCCGCGTTGGAGGCCACGGTCGCGACGCTCAAGGCCGAACATGATCCGAAGCCGGCAACGGGCGCCTCCGCTCCCGCCGTCGGTCCCATCGCCGGAGGGGGCGGCGGGCCGGTCTGATCCGGCCTCCGTCCCGTCTCCAGCCCTTCACGGATGCACCGCCGAAAACCAGTTGCGCCGGCCAGACCCTTTTGGCACGGTGCTCTTGGTGGTATTCATCCGTCTGCCAGCCACAACATCTCGGGGCTTCCCCTTCTTGCGCGAAGGCGGACCGGCCCCGGGGCGGTTCCGTCCACCGCGCCTTTACAGGAGGACGCCGACATGTCGGCTGTTGCCGTCGACACCCCCTCATCCGCGCACAATCCCCTTGACATCGTCGAGGAGATCGTCACCGCCAACGAATGGCCCTTCGAGCGGGCCGGCGAGGACGAGCTGATCGTCGAGATCGGCGGGCGCTGGTGCGATTACCGTCTCTATTTCGTCTGGCAGTCCGACGTCAGCGCGATGCAGTTCTCCTGCCAGTTCGACATGAAGGTTCCGGCGGCGCGCCGCTCCTCGGTCAACGACCTGCTGGCGGAGGTGAACGCGCGCATGTGGCTGGGCCATTTCGACGTCTGCGCCGAGGAGCACACCCCGATGTTCCGCCAGACCATGCTGCTGCGCGGTTCGCGCGGCGCCACGGTGGAGCAGCTCGAGGACCTCGTCGAGATCGCCCTCTCGGAGTGCGAGCGCTTCTACCCCGCCTTCCAGTTCGTGATCTGGGGCGGCAAGTCCGCGTCGGAGGCGGTGTCCGCCGCCATCCTCGACACCGCCGGGGAGGCGTGACCGCCATGGCGCAAGCTGGGACTCAGGGTTGCACGTTGCTGCTGGCCGGCTGCGGCAAGATGGGCGGCGCGATGCTCGACGGCTGGCTGAAGGCCGGCATCGCGTCCAGCGTCGCCGTGGTCGAACCGTCCGGCCTACCGGAGTCCCTGCGTGGCAACCCCGCCGTCGTCCTGGCCAGCGGTCCGGACAGCGTGCCCGCCGGCTTCGCCCCGGACGTGGTGGTTCTTGCGGTGAAGCCGCAGGTGATGGACTCGGTCCTTCCGGCCTACCAAGCGCTGGTCCGCCCCGGCACGGTGTTCCTCTCCGTCGCCGCCGGCAAGACCATCGCCTCCTTCGAAGCGGCGCTGGGGGAGGGCGCGGCCATCGTCCGCTCCATGCCCAACACGCCCGCCGCCATCGGCCGCGGCATGACCGTCGCCGTCGGCAACCCGGTGGTGACCGAGGCGCAGAAGACCCTGTGCGACTCGCTGTTGCGCGCGGTCGGCGACGTGGCCTGGGTGGAGGACGAGTCGCTTCTCGATCCGGTGACCGCCGTCTCGGGCAGCGGCCCCGCCTACGTCTTCCTGATGGTCGAGGCGATGGCGAAGGCCGGCGAGGCCGCCGGTCTGCCCGCCGAACTGGCCATGCGTCTGGCGCGGGCCACCGTTGCGGGGGCGGGCGAGTTGCTCCACCAGTCCCCGACCGCCGCCGACGACCTGCGCAAGGCGGTGACCAGCCCCAACGGCACCACCCAGGCGGCGCTCGACGTGCTGATGGCCGCGGACGGAATGCAGCCGCTGTTCGACCGCGCCGTGGCTGCTGCCGCAAACCGCTCTCGCGAACTGGCGAAGTAAGGCGTCATGGCGGCCCTCAGCCCCTCCGCCCAACGGGTCCAGGCCTTGCTGGACGGCTTCGGCCACGGCCACAGCGTGATCGAGCATGAGGGCAGCACCCGCACCTCGGAAGACGCCGCGAACGCCGTCGGCTGCGCCGTGGCGCAGATTGCCAAGTCCTTGATCTTCCGTGCGAAGGACAGCGGCCGGCCGGTGTTGGTGGTGGCAAGCGGGGCCAACCGGGTCGACGAGAAGGCGGTGGGCCGGCTGATCGGCGAGAAGATCGAGCGGGCCGATCCGGACTTCGTTCGCGAGGCCACCGGCTTCGCCATCGGCGGGGTGCCGCCCATCGGCCACGCCGTGCCGCCGGTGGTCCTGATCGACGCCGACCTGATGGGCCTCGACGCCATCTGGGCCGCCGCCGGCACCCCCAACGCGGTCTTCCGCCTGACCCCGGCGGAACTCGTCGCCATCACCGAGGGGCGGGTCGAAGCCATCCGCAAGGGCTGACGGTCCGACAACCGAGCCGGTCAACCGGGCAGGATGCCGCAGCGCGGCATGACCGCGCATCGCCGGGTCACCCCTCTTCCAAGCCTCTGGATTCTCTGGCAAGACTCTTCCCAACGAGTTCTTGAACAGAGACGCATCAGGGAGGCCCCCCGTGACTGACGCCCGGCACAACCCGTACGAGACCGACCTCGACCAGAACGCCGCCAACACGGTGCCGCTGTCGCCGCTCTCGTTCCTGCGCCGCACCGCCGCGGTCTATCCGCAGCGCATCGCCGTGATCCACGGCCCGGTCCGCCGCACCTGGGCGGAAACCTACGAGCGCTGCGTGCGCCTCGCCTCGGCCCTGGCCAAGCGCGGCATCGGGCTGGGCGACACGGTCGCGGTCATGGCCCCCAACACCCCGGAATCCTTCGAGGCGCATTTCGGCGTGCCGATGACCGGCGCGGTCCTCAACGCCCTGAACATCCGCCTGGACGCCGAGGCGCTGGCCTTCATCCTGGAGCATGGCGAGGCCAAGGTGCTGCTGACCGACCGGGAGTTCTCCGGCGTCATCTCCAAGGCCGTCCACATGCTAGAGCCGAAGCGCCGCCCCATCGTCATCGACATCGACGACCCGCAGGCCAAGGGCGGCGAACTGATCGGCGAGCAGACCTACGAGCAGTTCCTGGAAACCGGCGACCCGGCCTATGAATGGCCGATGCCGGCCGACGAGTGGCAGGCCATCGCGCTGAACTACACCAGCGGCACGACCGGCAACCCCAAGGGCGTCGTCTACCACCACCGCGGCGCCTATTTGAACGCCATGGGCAACGTGCTGACCTGGGCGATGCCGCACCATCCCGTCTATCTGTGGACTCTGCCGATGTTCCACTGCAACGGCTGGTGCTTCCCCTGGACGGTCACCGCCATGGCCGGCACCAACGTCTGCGTCCGCACCATCACCGCCAAGGGCATCTACGACGCTCTGGCCGACCTCGGCGTCACCCACATGTGCGGCGCCCCAATCATCATGGGCCTGATCGTCAACGCGCCGGAGGACCAGAAGCGGGAGATCCCGCGCGGTGTGAAGATGATGACCGCGGGCGCCGCCCCGCCCGCCGCGGTGATCGAGAAGATCGAGCGGATGGGCTTCGACGTCACCCACGTCTACGGCCTGACCGAGGTGTACGGCCCGGTCACCATCTGCGCTTGGCACGAGCACTGGAACGACCTGCCGCTGGAGGAGCGCGCGGCGCTGAAGGCGCGGCAGGGCGTGAACTACGCCACGCTGGAAGGGCTGATGGTCGCCGACCCCAACACGCTCCAGCCGACCCGCAAGGACGGCGTGACGATGGGCGAGATCTTCATGCGCGGCAACACCGTGATGAAGGGCTATCTGAAGAACCCGCGGGCCACGCAGGAGGCCTTCTCCGGCGGCTGGTTCCACACCGGCGACCTCGGTGTCTGGCATCCCGACGGCTACATCGAGCTGAAGGACCGGTCGAAGGACATCATCATCTCCGGCGGCGAGAACATCTCGACCATCGAGGTCGAATCGGTGCTCTACAAGCATCCGGACATCGTCGAGGCCGCCGTGGTCGCCCGCCCGGACGAGAAGTGGGGCGAGACGCCCTGCGCCTTCGTCACCGTGAAGGAGGGCAAGCAGTTGACCGAGGCCGAGGTGATCGCCTATTGCCGCGAGCATCTGGCCCACTTCAAGTGCCCGCGCACCGTCGTCTTCACGGCCCTGCCGAAGACCTCGACCGGCAAAATCCAGAAATACGTGCTGCGCGATCAGGCCCGTGCGCTCAACGAGGAGAAGGCGTGACCGCTGTGACCGGGGGCTTCGGCCCCCTTCTGCCCGAGGAGCGGGCGGACGCCGCGGCCCTGGTCCGCCAGGGTTTCGGCATTCCCCGCGAGTATTTCGACCGGTCGGTGGAGCTGTTCGGGCCGGACGTGATGCGCGGCCTGCGGGCCGGACCGGAGGCGGGGTGCGCCGGCGGGCTCGTCGCCTGCGCCGCCGTCTGGCCGATGGACCACTGGTTCGGCGGGCGCCCGGTGCCGTCCTGCGGCGTGGCGGCGGTGGCCGTCGATCCGGCGGAGCGCGGGCGTGGCTACGGCAGCGCGCTGATGCGCGGGCTGCTGGAGGAGGCGCGGGCCGGGGGCGCTGCGCTGTCGGTGCTCTACCCGGCGACCCTGCCGCTCTACACCCGCCTGGGCTTCGGGCGGGGCGGGGTGTCCTTCGACTGGAGCGCTCCGCCGGCTGTCCTCTCCGCCGGGCCGCCGCCGGGAGACGGATGGATTCGCCGGACCGAGGCCAGCGACGCCAGCCCCCTTGCGGCGCTACGCCGCAGCCTGCTCTCCACCACCAACGGTCTGGTGGAGCGCAATGAAGGGCTGTGGAGCTTCGCTCTTTGCCCGGACGGAGTTCCGTCCGATGTTTACACTTTTGGTGGTTCTGGCGGCCCCGAGGGCTACGTTGCGGTGGCGCCGCCGGCCGATAGAAAACTCCATGTTGCGGATCTCTGCCTCATCAGCCCGCGGGCGGTGCGGATGGCCCAGGGGTTCCTGGCCGGCTACCGGGCGCAGGTCGACCGCGTGACGTGGCGCGGCGGACCCGACGATCCGCTGGTTCTGCTGGCGCCGGAACGCGGGGTGCGTGTGGACGCCTGCGACGAATGGTTGCTGCGCATTCTCGACGTGCCGCGTGCCCTGGAAAGCCGCGGATATCCACCGGGGGTTGTGGGGGAGTTGGTTTTTGATGTGTCGGACGCGCTGATTCCGGAGAATTCCGGCTGCTTCAGGTTGTGCCTGTCCGAGGGAAGAGCGGCCGTGCGCCGGTTGCCGAGGGCACGGAACAGCGCTGAAAAGGCCGGCGGAAAGACGGATGGAGCGGTGCTGTCGCTGTCCATCGCCGCGCTCGCCAGCCTCTACAGCGGGCACAAGGGTCCTCACGCTCTCCGTCAAGTTGGTCTTCTGCGCGGAGGGGATGAGGCGTTGGCGCTGGCGGCGCTGTTTTTCTCGGGGCCGGCGCCCTGGATGCCGGACCGTTTCTGAAGCGGTGATACCAGTTACGTTTATCAAACCAGAAATTAACCCTTTCTGATGTATCCCTTAGCGACAAAGGCATGACGACGGCCAAAGCATAAGGCCGTACGATCCGGGGGAGCCCGATTTCATGACGATTGGAACGCGGATTGCGCTCGGTTTTGCGGCGGTCCTTCTAATGACGGTTGCCGTGGCGTTCGTTGGTTGGAACAGCCTGCGCACCTACGCCGGACGTGTCGATCTGGCAGCCCACACCGCCGAACTGGACGCCCGGTTGAAAACCGTGCGGATCGAGGAAGCCCGTTTCGTCACCGAGCGGGACTCCAAGGCTGCCGACAACGTGCCCGGCATGCTGGACCGGCTGCGCGACGAGGCCCAGGGCACGCGGTCCGCGCTGGAGGACGCCGGCAGCGTCCGGCTGGTGGACGAGATCCTGGCGGGCATCGCCGGCTACCGCAGCGCCTTCGCCAATTTCGTCGCCCAGGACGGGGAGGCCCGCACCCGCACCCAGAGCATGGAGACGCGCGCCCAGGCCCTGCGGGAGATCGCGGAGAAGATCGGCAAGCAGCAGTCCGACCGCTACGACCAGAACATGGTCAGCCTGAAGGACGCGGAGCACGCCGTGCGGCAGAGCCGCGACACCTCCGACCGCGCCGACCGGCTGATCGAGATGGTGCTGGAGGCGCGGCGCCTCCAGTCCGACTTCGCCCACACCCGCAATCCCGCCACGATGGCGGCCGCCGGGGAGGCCATCGCGGCGCTGCTGGCCAACGCCGAGGCCATCGAGAAGGACCTCGTCGGCACCAACGACGAGGAACTGGCCCAGCGGATCGTCACCATCGCCGGCGCCTACCGCATGGTGTTCGATCAGACCCGCACCGAAGGCGCCGGGGAGTCGGCCAGCGGCCGCATCCAGGCGCTGGATCGCCACGCCCTCGAGATCCAGAATCTCGCCCACGAGATGCAGGAGAATCAGGCGATGGTCTCCAGCGCGCTTCAGGAGGCCGCGAACTTCGCCCAGAGCGAGGTGAACGAGGCCGTCCAGCTGCGCGGCATCGCCATGCGCCTGATCCAGGGCGCTCAGTCCGCGATGCTGGGGCAGCGCGACTTCATCCTGATGAACGGGGAGGGCGCCCGCGCCCAGGTGCATGGCGCGGTGAAGGAGACGCTGGCTCTGGCCACCCAGGCCGGGGCCGTGCTCGTCGATTCGGAAGGCCGCGCGCTGATCGCCGCCATCACCGAGGCCGGCCAGGCCTTTGATCGGGAGTTCGCCGCCCTCGTCACCACCAGCGAGAACCAGCGCACCGCCTCCAAGACCATGGCCAAGGCCGCGGGCGACGTCAGCGAGCAGGTGGCCCGTCTCGTCTCCATCCAGCGCGACGACCGCGAGAACGGGCGCAGCGGGGCGGAGCTGATCATCATCATCGGCGCCGCCGTGGCGCTGGCGCTCGGCATGATCATGGCCTGGATCATCGACCGCGCCATCACCCACCCGATGCACGCCATGACCAAGGCGATGGGCCGGCTGGCCGAGGGCGACCTGACGGTGGACATCCCCGCCGGCGACCGTAAGGACGAACTGCGCGCCATGGCCGAGGCGCTCAGCGTCTTCAAGGAGAACGCCCTGGAGATGCAGCGCATGGAGGGCGAGCGGGAGGAGATGCGCCGGCAGATCGACGCCGACCGCCGCCGCACCATGAACGAGTTCGCCAACGGCTTCGAACAGGCGGTGTCGGGCGTCGTCCAGTCGCTGACCGAGTCCGCCGGCAATCTGGGCCGTGACGCGCAGGAGATGTCGTCGGACGCCGCCCTGACCACCGCCAAGTCGAGCGCGGTCGCTGCGGCGTCGGAACAGGCGTCGAGCAACGTGCAGACCGTCGCCGCGGCGGCGGAGGAGCTGTCCTCCTCCATCGCCGAGATTTCCCGCCAGCTCAACAGCAGCTCGCAGGTGGCGGTCGGGGCAGCGGCCAAGGCGACCGAGACCAACGGCATTGTCGAGGGGCTGGCCGAGGCGGCGCAGCGCATCGGGCAGGTGGTCGACCTGATCGGCGAGATCGCCGAGCAGACCAACCTGCTGGCCCTGAACGCGACCATCGAGGCGGCCCGCGCCGGCGAGGCGGGCAAGGGCTTCGCCGTGGTGGCCACGGAGGTGAAGAACCTCGCCGGCCAGACCGCCCGCGCGACCGAGGAAATCTCCAGCCAGGTGGCGCAGATGCAGGCGGCGACGGGCGGGGCGGTGGGCGCCATCCGCACCATTTCCGACGCCGTCGGCACCATCAGCAGCACGGTCACCGAGATCGCCTGCGCCATGGAGCAGCAGGGTCTCGCCACCCGCGAGATCGCCCAGAACGTCAACCAGGCCGCCGAGGGCACGCAGGAGGTGATGCATCACATCGCCGAGGTGACCAACGCCGCCATCAAGACCGGCGGCGCGGCCGACGCCGTCCTGGGCGCCAGCCGCACGTTGACCCGGCAGGCCGAGCATCTGCGGTCCGAGGTGCAGGGCTTCCTCAACAAGGTGCGAACCGCCTGACCACATGACCGCCTGACCGCGGTCCATCGGGGAGCCGGGGGCTGAAAATTCCCCCGGCCCGTCCCCGTTGCTTTCGCACGGGGCTTCTGTTAAGCCGCGCCGAGCCTCACGGACGCGAGATCTCATGGACTTCCCCTTGTCACAGCGCGATTCCACACGGGGGATTCCCGACGCGCTGCTGGCCGGTCTGGCCGGCGTCGCGGCGCTGGCGCTCGGCCCGCTGGCCTCGATGGCGCCGCGCGGGCTGCCGGTCTGGGCTATCCTGATCGCCCTGATCGGTCTGGCCGGTCTGGCCCGCCGCGGCGCCCTGGGGCGGCTGCAGCGGGCGATGCCCGGCACCGCCGTGGTTCTGGCCTTCCTGGCCCTGGCCTCGCTGTCCATCCTGTGGAGCCCGTCGCCGCGCGCCGGCCTGACGGTGGTGGAGATCGGCTACATCGGCCTCGGCGCCCTGGCCGGCGGGGCGTGGCTGTCCTCGCTGCCCGGGGTGGAGGCGCGGCGGCTGATCGGCCTGTTCCTGATCGGCGTGTTCGCCGGTGTCCTGCTGTTCGCGGTGGAAGCCGCGCTGGATTTCCCGCTGCACCGCTGGTGGAACCATGTGCCGGCGGGCGCCGAGATCGCCGAGACCAACGTGCCCAAGCGCACCGCGGTGCTGCTCTGCCTGCTGGTCTGGCCGGCGGCGATGGCGCTCGACCGGGCCGGTCGCCGCGCGGCGGCGGTCGCGCTGCCGGCGCTCTTCGCCGGCGCCTGCCTGCTGCTGACCAGCCGGTCGGCGATGCTGGGCATCGCCGCCGGCGGAGTGGCTTTCGCGCTGGCGGTGTGGTCGCCGCGGCTGGTTCGCGGGGTGCTGGCGGCGGTCCTCGCGGTGGCCTTCACCTTTGTGCTGCCGCTGGCCCTGCTGTTCGACCGCGTGCTGAACCTGGATGGCGCCGCTTGGCTGTTCCATTCCGCCCGGCATCGGGTGGAGATCTGGGGCATGGCGGCCAGCCGGGCGCTGGAGACGCCCGTCTTCGGGCAAGGCATCGACGCCTCCCGCGCGCTTGACCCGGAGGGCGCGGTGTCGCGCTTCGGCACGCTGACCGACAGCCTGCTGCCGCTTCATCCCCACAACGCCTTCCTGCAGGTCTGGCTGGAGCTTGGCGGCGTCGGCGCCGCGCTGGCCCTGGCGGCGTCGCTGCTCCTGCTGTTCGGCACGGTGCGGATGGAGCGGCGGCTGCAACCCTTCGCGCTGGCCCTGTTCGCGTCCGGCCTCGCCATGGCGAGCACGGCCTACGGGATCTGGCAGGCGTGGTGGATGGGCGGGATGCTGGCCGCCGGCCTGATGCTCCGGCTGGCCGCGCGCACCCCGGCGGGGGGCGAATGACGGGGGCGCACGGCAACGGACCCCGCCGTGTCCTGGTCATCAAGCTGGGGGCCTTCGGCGACTTCTTTCTCGCCCAGACCGCCTTCTCGGCCATCCGCCGGCATCATGGCGGCGACCATCTGACGCTGCTGACCCTGCCGCCCCTGGCCCCGCTTGCCCGCCTCAGCGGCCTGTTCGACGAGGTGCTGGAGGATCCGCGCGGGCGCTCCCTCGGCGCCTATCGGCGGGTCCGGCGGCTGCTGCGCGCCGGCCGCTTCGATCGGGTCTACGACCTTCAGGCGCAGCCACGCACCGACCGCTATTTCTGGCTGCTCGCCCCCGGTCCCTGGCCGGAATGGTCGGGAACGGCCTGGGGCGCCTCGCATCGCGACCAGTATCCGGGCCGCCGCAAGGTGCCGGTGATCGAGCGCTACACCCGGCAACTGGCCCCCTTCGGCATCGTGCTGGACGCGGTGCCGGACCTGTCCTGGCTCGACGCCGACACCGGCGGTTTCGGCATCGCCGCACCCTACGCCCTGCTGATCCCCGGCTCCTCCCCCGGACGGCCCGACAAGCGCTGGCCGGTGGAGCGCTATGGCGAACTGGCGCGCGCGTTGGCGGCGCGCGGGATCACGCCGGTCGTTCTGGGCACAGCCATCGAGGCGGACCTCGCCCGGGCGATCGTCGCGGCCTGTCCGCAGGCGGTGGACCTGACCGACCGTACCAGCGTGCCGGAAATCGCCGGGCTGGCCCGCCGGGCCTGGGCGACGGTTGGCAACGACACCGGTCCCACCCATCTGGTGGCCGCTGTCGGCTGTCCCACCCTGGGACTTTTTTGCGACGCGTCCATCCCCATCCACGCCAACGGGCCGCGGATGGTCATCCACCACCGGCCGTCCTTCGCCGACATGGACGCGGAGGGTGTGCTGGCGGCGATGGACGCTCTTCCGCCGAACCGGTAGAGTGCCGGCCGGCCTTTTTCCAGGAGCCATGCAGGTTTTGAGCAGCCAGGACGCCAGCGCGATGCCCGCGGACGCGGTCACCCTGCCCGCCGGAAAACCGGGCGGGCGCCTGATGCTGCTCGTCAAGCTGGCGGTGACGCTGGCGGTGCTCGGCGTGCTGGGGGCCAAGGCCGACTGGCCGGCGCTGCTGGCGCGGGTCGCCGGGGCGGACCCGGTCTGGCTGGCCGCCGGCTTCACGGCGAAGCTGCTGGCCGTGGTCTGCGCCGGGGAGCGCTGGCGCGACGCCCTGTGGGCCGCGGGCGAACGGGTGTCGCACGGGCTGGCGTTGCGGCTGATGTTCACCGGTCTGTTCTTCGGGCAGGTGTTGCCGGGGGCGCTCGGCGGCGACGTGGTGCGCGGCTGGCTGACCTACCGGGGCGGCGCGTCCTCCGCCGCCGTGGTGCTGGCGCTGGTTCTGGACCGGCTGCTGGCCCTGGTCGGCTGCATCCTGCTGCTGTTCCTCGGCCTGCCGCATCTCGTCGCCACCGCGCCGCCCTCGGTCGCCTGGGCCGGGCCGGCGGCGGTCCTGCTGCTCGCTGTCGCCATGATCCTGGGGCTCCAGGCGGACCGCCTTCCCCTGCCGGGCGTCCTGCTGCGCCCGCCGGTCCGGGCCGTGCGGGCGCAGGTGGCGCGGCTGCGCGCGGCGCTGCTCAGCCGGGCGGCGCTGGTCGGGCTTCTGCACAGCGCGGCGGTGCATCTGTGCACCGTCTTCGCGGTCATCGCCTACGCCCAGGCGCTGGGCATTCCCGTGCGGGTTCTGGACGCGCTGGCCGTCGTGCCGATGACCATCTTCGCGGCGGCCCTGCCGATCTCGCTGAACGGCTGGGGCGTGCGGGAAGGGGCCTTTGTGGCCGGTTTCGCGCTCTACGGTCTTGGCGCCACCGACGCGCTGGCTTTGTCTCTGATGATCGGCCTGTCGGTCACCCTGTCGTCGCTGCCGGGCGGCCTGCTCTGGCTCAGTCTGAAGGGTCCGAAGGGGGCTGGGCGGCCCTGAGGCGGGCCAGCGCCCAGCCGGCGGCGTCGCGCACCACCTCGCTCGGGTCTTCCAGAAGGCGTTCGGCCGCCCGTTCGGCTGCAGCGGCGTGGCGGGCGTCGCCGCTGTTGCCCAGAGCCACCAGCACGTTGCGCACGAAGCGATCGCGGCCGATCCGCTTGATCGGTGAGCCGCTGAAGACTTGCCGGAAGCCCGCGTCGTCCAACTGCGCCAGATCGGCCAGCCGCGGTGCCGTCAGTTCGGCCCGCGGCAGGAAGGCCGCCTCGCGCGAGCGCCGGGCGAACTTGTTCCACGGGCAGGCGGCCAAGCAGTCGTCGCAGCCGTAGATGCGGTTGCCCATCAGCGGGCGCAGCTCCTCCGGGATCGGCCCCTTGTGCTCGATGGTCAGGTAGGAGATGCAGCGCCGCGCGTCCAACTGGTTGGGAGCGGGGAAGGCGGCGGTGGGGCAGGCGTCCAGGCAGCGGCGGCACTGGCCGCAGCGGTCGACCCCCGGCGGGTCCGGCGGCAGCTCCAGCGTGGTGTAGACCTCGCCCAGGAACAGCCAGGAGCCGTGGGAGCGCGACACGAGGTTGGTGTGCTTGCCCTGCCAGCCCAGCCCGGCCTTCTCGGCCAGCGGCTTCTCCATCACCGGGGCGGTGTCGACGAAGACCTTCAGCTCGGCATTGAAACGGTGGGCGATCCATTGGCCCAGCGTCTTCAGGCGGCCCTTGATGAGGTCGTGATAGTCGCGGTTCCTCGCATAGACCGACACGATGCCGCGGTCGGGATGCGCCAACAGGGCGCGGGGGTCCTCCGCCGGGGCGTAGCTGGTGCCGAGCGCGATCACGGTGCGCGCCTCCGGCCACAGCGCCTGGGGATGGACCCGGCGGTCGGCCTTGTCCTCCATCCAGCCCATGTCGCCGTGCCGGCCCTGGCTCAGGAACTCGGCCAGCCGTGCCCTGGCCTCCTCGCCCAGCTCCGCCCGCGCGAAGCCGACCGCGTCGAAGCCCAGCGACAGGGCGCGGTCACGGATGGCTTCACGGGTGGAGGTGTCTGGGTCGGACATGGTGATGTTTTGAAGTGTTAGCCCTCTCCCCTCCGGGGAGAGGGTGGCCCGGAGGGCCGGTGAGGGGGATGCGCATGGCGTGAGGTTCGGCAGAAGCGCAGCCCCCTCACCCTAACCCTCTCCCCAGAGGGGAGAGGGGATTTAGGAGGGTTACACTCCCGAATCAGCCGCGGCCGCGGTAGGTCTGGACGTCCTGCGACGGAATCCACACGCCCTTCGGCGGCTCGCCGGTGGCGTAGAACACGTCGATGGGAATGCCGCCGCGGGGGTACCAGTAGCCGCCGATGCGCAGCCACACCGGCTTCAGCTCGTCCACCAGACGTTTGCCGATGCCGACGGTGCAGGCCTCGTGGAAGGCGCCGTGGTTGCGGAAGCTGGTCAGGAACAGCTTGAGCGACTTCGACTCCACCAGCCACTCGCCCGGCACATAGTCGATGACCAGATGGGCGAAGTCCGGCTGGCCGGTGATCGGGCAGAGCGAGGTGAACTCCGGTGCGGTGAAGCGCACGACGTAGTTCTCGCCGGGGTTCGGGTTCGGCACGCGCTCGAGCAGCGCTTCTTCCGGCGTCTTCGGCTGGACGGTGGCGCCGCCGAGCTGCGTCAGGCCGGCGTAGATGTTCTCAGACATCCGCGGATTCCTTCTTCGCGGGTTTCGCCGGCTTGGCCGGCTTCACCTTCAGGTGGGCCAGCGGGTCTTCGGTGGCCGGGACGTCGCCCTCGTTCAGGCGGGCCTCCAGCGCGCTTGCGACCTCTTCGAAGCGGCCGTCCTCGATGGCTTGCCGAAGCTCGGCCATCAGGTCCTGGTAGTAATGCAGGTTGTGCCAGGTCAGCAGCATCGGCCCCAGCATCTCGCCCGCCTTGAACAGGTGGTGCAGATAGGCCCGGCTGTGGTTGCGGCACGCCGGGCAGCCGCATTCCTCGTCGAGCGGGCGCTCGTCATGGGCGTGGCGGGCGTTGCGGATGTTGATGGTGCCGCGACGCACGAAGGCCTGACCGGTGCGGCCCGAGCGGGTGGGCATCACGCAGTCGAACATGTCGACGCCGCGCCGCACCGCGCCGATCAGGTCGCTGGGGCGGCCGACGCCCATCAGGTAGCGCGGGCGCTCCTTGACCATCAGCGGCTCGGTGAAGTCGAGCACGGTGAACATCGTCTCCTGGCCCTCGCCCACGGCGAGCCCGCCGATGGCGTAGCCGTCGAAGCCGATCTCGCTCAGCGCCGCCACGCTTTCCGCCCGCAGGTCGGCATAGACGCCGCCCTGCACGATGCCGAACAGGCCGTAGCCGGGCCGCTCGACGAAGGCGTCCTTGCTGCGCCTGGCCCAGCGCATCGACAGGCGCATGGACGAAGCGGCCTGCGCCTCAGTCGCCGGGAAGGGGGTGCACTCGTCCAGGCACATGGTGATGTTGCTGTCCAGCAGGTGCTGGATCTGGATCGAGCGTTCCGGCGTCAGGTGATGCTTGCTGCCGTCGAGGTGGGATTTGAAGGTTACCCCCTCCTCGGTCATGGTGCGCAGGTCCGACAGGGACATGACCTGGAAACCGCCGCTGTCCGTCAGGATCGGCTTGTCCCAGTTCATGAAGCGGTGCAGGCCGCCCAACTGCCCGACGCGCTCCGCCGTGGGGCGCAGCATCAGGTGGTAGGTGTTGCCGAGCAGGATTTCCGCGCCGGTGGACTTCACCGCGTCGCTGGTCATCGCCTTGACGGTGGCGGCGGTGCCCACGGGCATGAAGGCCGGCGTGTTGATGACGCCGTGGGCGGTGGAAACCCGCCCGCGCCGGGCGCGCCCGTCGGTCTTCAGAAGCTCGAACCCGATCCCGGTCATCACACCCTCCGGAGCAGCGACGCGTCGCCGTAGCTGAAGAAACGATAATTCTGGCCGATGGCGTGCGCGTAGGCCGCCTTCATCGTGTCCATGCCCGCGAAGGCGCAGACCAGCATGAACAGGGTGGAGCGGGGCAGGTGGAAGTTGGTCACCAAAAGGTCCACGATCTTGAAGCGGTAGCCGGGGGTGATGAAGATGTCGGTGTCGCCGCTGAAGGCCCGGATGCTGCGGTCGTCGAGCCCCGCCGTCTCCAGGATGCGCAGCGCCGTGGTGCCGACCGAGACGATCCGCCCGCCCGCGGCGCGGGTGACGTTGATGGCCTCGGCGGTTTCCGCGGAGATTTCGCCCCACTCGCTGTGCATGCGGTGCTCGGCGATGTCGTCCACCTTGACCGGCAGGAAGGTGCCGGCCCCGACATGCAGCGTCACCGGCACGCGGCGGATGCCGCGCGCGTCGAGCGCGGCCAGAAGCTCCGGCGTGAAATGCAGCCCGGCGGTGGGGGCGGCGACGGCGCCCTCGCGCGCGGCGAAGACGGTCTGGTAGTCCGCCGCGTCCTGCTCGTCCGCCTCGCGCCGGATGTAGGGGGGCAGGGGCATCCGGCCGTGGCGGTGCAGCGCCTCCATCAGCGCCGGCCCGCCCTTGGAGAAGCGCAGGCGCACCTCCATCCCATCCTTGGCGACGACCTCGGCCGCGAAGTCGTCGGCGATGGCGATCACGTCGCCGGGCTTCAGCCGCTTGCCGGGGCGGGCGAAGGTCGCCCACTCCCGCTCGCCCTCGCGCTTGTGGAGCGTGATCTCCACCCGCACCTCGCCGCGCCGGCCATCGAGGCGGGCGGGGATGACGCGGGTGTCGTTGACGACCATCAGGTCGCCCGGCTCCAGCAGGGCGGGCAGGTCGCGCACGGTGCGGTCGTGCAGACGCTCCGCCACGTCGAGCAGACGGGCGGCGTCACGCGGCTTGGCCGGATGCTCGGCGATGCGGTCCGGCGGAAGGTCGAAGTCGAAATCGGCGGTCTTCATGGGAGCCGCTCGTATAGACCAAAGCGGTGGGACGGGGGAAGCATTACGAGTCGGCGGCTATTCGGGCAAAGGGAGGGACTGGGCGGTCAGGGCGGCGGTCTGGCGGGCGTGCAGGACATCCACGTCGAAGCCCTGGATCATCTCCTGGAACAGCCGGTACCAGTTCACTTCGGCCTGGAGGTGCAGGAAGACGGAGCCCAGCCCGATGGCCGCGCGATCCATGAAGACGAACTCCCGCGGCACCTCCACCCCGCCGACCCGGCGCAGCTCGGCGTGGACCTTGGCGGCGGTCTCGCGGCCGTAGTGGCCGGAGTTCGTCTCCTCGATGCGGCGGCTGCGGTCGTCCATGATCGGGGCGTAGACGAAGCGCGCCCAGATGTTCAGCACGTCCACCAGCTCTTTGGTCGGGTTGCCGAAGCCCCAGGTGCGGTAGGCCTCCACCGCCTTGTCCTGGTTGTCGGTCTGCAGCGCGTCGTAGAGGTCGATCACCCCCTTCACGAAGCGGGCCGGGAAGACGCGGACGCAGCCGAAATCCAGCAGGTTGATCCCGCGGTCGGGCCGCACCGTATAGTTCCCCAGATGCGGGTCGCCGTGGATGATGCCGTAGCCGTAGAAGGGCACGTACCAGGCCCGGAACATGTTCATCGCCAGCGCGTCGCGGGCGTCCGGATGGTCCTTCACGAAGTCCAGGATCTTGCGGCCCTCCACCCATTCCAGCGTCAGCAGGCGGCGGGTGGACAGGTCGGGCACCACCGTCGGCACATGAACGCCGGGGGTGTCGGCCAGCATGGCGCGGTAGAGGCGGGCGTGCTTGGCCTCGCGCTCGTAATCCAGCTCCTCGCGCAGCCGGGCGCCGATCTCCGCCTGGATCTGCTTGGTGGATATGGCGCTGTCAGTGCGCTCGAAGATGGCGAAGATCAACCCGAGCTGGCGCAGGTCCGCCTCCACGGCGGAGGCCATGTCGGGGTACTGGAGCTTGCAGGCGAGGGTCTGCCCGTCCAGCCCGACGGCGCGGTGCACCTGCCCCAGCGAGGCCGCCGCCGCCGCTGTCTGTTCGAAGTGCCGGAAGCGCTTGTGCCAAGCGGGCCCCAGCTCGCTGGCCATGCGACGCTTGACGAAGGGCCAGCCCATCGACGGCGCGTCGGCCTGGAGCTGCGACAGCTCCTGCACATACTCGCGGGGCAGGGCGTCGGGGATGGTGGACAGCAGTTGCGCCACCTTCATCAGCGGTCCCTTCAGCCCGCCCAGCGCGGCGCGCAGTTCGGCGGCGTGGCGATCCCGCTCCAGGGGGATGCCCAGCACCCGTTCTCCGGCGAAACGGGCCGCAAGGCCCCCCACGGCGGTTCCGACCCGCGCATACCGCGCGATCCGGCCGCCAAGCCTGTTCTCATCCGTGTTCGGCATGCCGAATAGGTGGGGGCGTGGAGGCCGAAAGGCGAGTCCCAGGCTGGACGAAACCGGAACGTACCGGCGTCGTTACCCACCCGGTGCGATGTTCTGGTTCACGCAGAACAGGTTGGTCGGGTCGTATTTCGCCTTCAGCGCCCGCAGGCGTTCGTAGTTCGGCCCGTAGGCGGCCTGGACGCGCTGTTCGTCGTCGGTGACGAAGTTCACATAGACCCCACCCGTGGCATAGCGGGCGGTCCGGTCGGAAACGCCGCGCGCCCATTGGATGCAGGCGCTGTCCTCCGGCGGGGTGTTCCAGCGCGCGTGGACGTTCATGACAAAGAGGGCGTCGCGGTGCGGATAGGCGGTGGCGTCCGCCGGCACGCGGTTGGCCGCAGCGCCGAGCAGCCCGACGAAAATCTCGCACTGGTCGGAGGGCAGTCTCCCGGCTTCCTCGACCAGCAGGTCGATCAACCCGTCCTCCAGCCCGGTGAAGTTCTGCGATTTCCAGTAGTTCCGCGCGCCCGGCACCAGGAGCGGGTCGAAGGCCGCCTGCCACGCCGCGTAGGGCATGAGGCCGACATGCTCGCCGACGGGCGTGCCCAGCGACAGAACCGGTTCCAGCGCCTTGCGGGCCGCCGCCTCGTCGTCTCCGGCGTAAATGACGGGCATGACGACCACCTCCTTGCCATGAACGTCCGGCGGCAGGAAGGGCAGGGGCGGCGCCTTGCGCAGCACCATCCAGGCGGTGGCCTCGTCGGGCAGGGCCGCCGTGGCGTCGCGGTAGCGGCGCATCAGGTCGCCCGCCCCCGCGAAGGGATGGACGACTAGCCCGGCGAACACCATCGGCCCCACGGGATGCAGGCGGAAGGTGAAGGAGGTGACGATGCCAAAGTTGCCGCCGCCGCCGCGGATGGCCCAGAAGAGGTCGTCGTTCTCGTCGGCGCTGGCGCGCAGGAACTTTCCGTCGGCGGTGACCACGTCGGCGCCCAGCAGATTGTCCACAGTCAGCCCATACTTGCGGGTCAGCCAGCCGAACCCGCCGCCCAGCGTCAGCCCGGCGATGCCGGTGGTCGAGTTGATGCCGACCGGCACGGCCAGCCCGAAAGCCTGCGTCTCCCGGTCGAGGTCACTCAGCGTGGCGCCGGGCGCCACCCGCGCCGTCCGGCTGATCGGGTCGACATGGACGAAGCGCAACGCGCCGAGGTCAATCAGCAGGCCGCCGTCGCACAGGGAATTGCCGGCAATGTTGTGGCCGCCGCCGCGCACGGAGACCAGCAGCCCGTTCTCCCGCGCGAAGCGCACTGCCTGCATGACGTCGGCGGCGCCGGCGCAGCGGGCGATCAGGCCGGGCCGGCGGTCGATCATGGCGTTCCAGATCGTCCGGGCCTCGTCATAGCCCGGTGACTGCGGGGTCAGCAGCGGGCCGCGCAAGCGGGCGGCAAGATCGTTGACGGCGTCCTCGGAAAGAGTCGCGTCCCGCCGGTCGGCGGTGCGAAGCGTGAAATCGCCCATCAAGCACCTCCCACGTCAAAGCAGCAATTTTCGCGAATATCCGGAGCGGATTGGCGCAACAAGGGTAAAGTTTCACCCCTGCACAGGCCATCCGGGAAAGGACTCCATCCGGTGTTCTTCCGGACGGAGCCACCCCTCAATTCGGTGTTCGCGCGGCTTCGACGGTGGAGGGTGGTGGATCAGCCGCCCTGGCTGCGGATCCAGGCGGCGGTGGCGCTGTCCATGGTGTTCTTGTGGTTGATGAACCACTCCGGCACGACCTCGGTCAGATAGCCGCGGACCAGCGCCAGATTGCCGGCAGCCATGCGCTTGGCGATGCCCTCCAGCTCCAGACGGACGCGGTTGTGCTCGTGGACGTGGATGGGCGTCGGCGGGAAGCCGTACTGGTGCATCAGCTCCTCCTCACGGGCCAGATGGTCGCGGAGGTGCTGGGCGAAGGCGGTGAAATGGGTAGGCAGGTCGGCGTCCGACGCCTTGGCGGCTTCGGCCAGCAGCTCGACGGTTTCCTTGTGGTCGGCGTCGATGATGGCGTTGCCGACTTCCAGGGACGGGCTCCAGGCGGGGATCGAGAGGGTGGGCATGGTGCTCTCCGAAGGGATCGTTGGAGGCCACCATACCCATCCGCCGATTGGGGATTCTTGACGTCCGTCAAGAAAACCCGGTGAGAAACTCCGGTCAGGGCTGATTTTCCAGCTCGTCAACAAAGCCGCGGATGACGTTCAGCCCCTTCTGCCAGAAGGCCGGATCGCTGGCGTCCAGCCCGAAGGGGGCCAGAAGCTCCTGGTGGCGCAGCGTGCCGCCCGCCGACAGCATCGCCAGATACTTCTCCGCGAAGCCCTTCTCCGACTCCTGGTAGACCGCGTAGAGCGAGTTCACGAGGCAGTCTCCGAACGCGTAGGCGTAGACGTAGAAGGGCGAGTGGATGAAGTGCGGGATGTAGGACCAGTAGTTCCGGTAGCCCTCGTCGAAGCGCAGCGCCGGGCCGAGGCTTTCGGTCTGCACCGCCATCCAGATCTCGCCCAGCCGTTCGGCGGTCAGTTCGCCCTCGCGGCGCTCGGTGTGGACGCGACGCTCGAAGTCGAAGAAGGCGATCTGGCGGACCACCGTGTTCAGCATGTCCTCGACCTTGGAGGCCAGCATGATCTTGCGGCGCTTCGGGTCGGTCTCGCGGTCGAGCAGGGCGCGGAAGGTCAGCATCTCGCCGAACACCGACGCGGTCTCCGCCAGGGTCAGCGGCGTGTCGGACAGCAGGTGCCCCTGGCCGCCGGCCAGAATCTGGTGCACGCCGTGGCCCAGCTCATGCGCGAGCGTCATCACGTCGCGCGTCTTGCCCTGGTAGTTGACCAGCAGATAGGGGTGAACGCTCGGCACCGTCGGGTGGGCGAAGGCGCCCGGCGCCTTGCCGGGGCGCACCGGCGCGTCGATCCAGGCGTTGTCGAAGAAGCGCTTGCCGAGCGCCGCCAGATCCGGCGAGAAGCGGCCGTAGGCGCCCAGAACGAGATCGCGCGCCTCGTCCCAGCGGATGCTGCGGTCGGCGTCGTCGGGCAGCGGCGCGTTGCGGTCCCAGTAATCCAGATGGTCCTGTCCGAACCACTTGGCCTTCATCGCGTAGTAGCGGTGGGACAGGGCCGGGTAGGCGTCCTTCACCGCCGCGGCCAGCGCGTCCACCACCTCGTCCTCGACGCGGTTGGACAGGTTGCGGGCCGAGGTGGGCGCCTTGTAGTTGCGCCACTTGTCGTCGATCTCCTTGTCCTTGGCCAGGGTGTTGGTGACCAGGGCGAACAGGCGGATGTTGTCGCCCATCACCCGGCCGATCACCGTCCCGGCCTCCTTGCGGACCTCCGGACGGCGGTCGGACAGGCGGTTCAGCGCCTCCGCGCAGGTCAGCTCCTTCCCGCCAATGGGGAAGCGCAAGCTGGCGATGGTCTCGTCGAACAGGCGGTTCCAGGCGGCGCGCCCGACCACATGCTTCTCGTGCAGTAGGCGTTCGACCTCGTCGGAGAGTTGGTGCTCGCGGAACAGGCGGACGTCGCGCAGCCAGGGGGCGTAGCGGGCGAGGTCCTTCGACGCCTTCAGCTTGGCGTCCAGCGCCTTGTCTTCCAGCCGGTTGATCTCCAGCGTGAAGAAGACGAGGTGGGTGGAGATGCCGTTCACCCGCTCCTGCGCCGACTGGTAGAACTTGGCGATGGTCGGGTCGGTCATGTTGCCGTTGTAGACCAGCCCGGCGTAGGACATCACCCGCGACAGCACCTCGTCGATGTGCTCGTACTCGCGGATGGCGGCGGCGAAGGCGTTGCCGTCCAGCCCGGCCAGCTTGGTCGCGTATTTCTCATAGAAGTCCTTGGACGCGCGCTCCATCCGTTCCAGGTCGGCCTTCAGTTCCGCCGACTCCATGCCCGGATAGAGGTCCGTCAGGTCCCAGGAAGGCAGGGCGCCGAGGTCCGGCCCATCCCCCGTGGCGGCCAGGG
This sequence comes from Azospirillum argentinense, assembly GCF_000632475.1. Classification (NCBI taxonomy): domain Bacteria; kingdom Pseudomonadati; phylum Pseudomonadota; class Alphaproteobacteria; order Rhodospirillales; family Azospirillaceae; genus Azospirillum; species Azospirillum argentinense. The sequence goes on along the minus strand of NZ_CP007793.1, from coordinate 1,892,898 downwards.
CGGTGTCGGGCATGGTGGTCTGAGGAGCGCCAAGGAAATCGCCAATCGGGTGCCGGGTGGCGCTGCGGGTCATCTGTCCCTCCGTTCTGGGCTTGAGCCGTTCTGGGCTTGAGCCGTTCTGAGCTTTGGAACCGGATATAAGCGCCGTGCGGGCTCGGGGGAAGGCTGCGCTGCGGCGCCCGCTCAGGGAGTCTGGCTTTCCTGCGCGCGGCGGATCGCCGCCTCCACGCATTGCAGGTGCAGCTTTTTGCGGGCGAGCTGGCGGGTCCGCCGCTCCTCGAGGTCGGTGGTGGGCATCGCCTCGATGGCGCAGCCGCGCCAGCCGTTGGCGTCGAGCGCGCGGGCGACCTCCGCATAACCGAAATAGCCCTTGTCCGGCTGCTCCCACGGCGCGCGGAAATCGGCGCGGCGCAGGACGAAGCGGTTGGACTGGCTGGACCCGCCGAGACTGGTCAGCCGGGCCACGATCAGCCGTTCGCCGTTCGGGTGGACGACGGTCAGGATCGGGCGGATGCCGAAGACGGGCGGGTCGATGCTCATGGGGACATGCATAGCGTTCCGGTCTCCAATAGGCCAGAGACAAGGCCGCCGCACAGGGAAGCCGATCACGGACAGGACGTCGCGACCTGTGAAAAATGAGCGCAGTCATACGCAAGTATGCGATCGGATCGACCGCCTGAAAATTAGTGGTTCACAAGTGATTGTTGCGTGTCTTCTATGGAATCTAGTGAGGAGATTTGATGATCGGCGAATCAATTCTCCTAGTATGGAAAGGAGAAGGCGGCGATGACATTGTTGGTGCGCTTACGAAAGCCGGTTTTGGCGGCGTTCTTCCTCTTGTCGTGGCTTCTTCCCGTCGCCGCGGCGCCAGCTCAGCCGGCTCCCGTCGAACTGCCCGCCAGCGCCTACGACGCGCAGGGCACCGCTCTGTCGGCCCTGGTCTATGTGCCGGACAGCGCGCGGGCGCGCGGCAAGGTGCCCCTGCTGGTCCTGCTGCACGGCTGCGAGCAGGACGCCCGCACCTTTTTCGAGGATTCGGGCTGGAAGGACATGGCCGACGCCCACGGCTTCGTCGCCCTGCTGCCGGCGCAGAAGCACAACCTGTTCTCCATGGTGGGGACGGGAGGGCTCGGGCGTTACGGCAACCCGCTCGGCTGCTTTAACTTCGCCGACCGGCTGAACAGCCCGTTGAAGGGCTTCGTGCCGAGCGAGGCGGCGGCCATCGCCTCGATGGTCGGCGCGGTCGTCTCAGGCAAGGGGCTGGGCGCCAACGGCCCGGCGGTGGACGCGGAACAGGTGTCCGTCACCGGCCTGTCGGCGGGGGCGGGCATGGCGGCGACCCTGCTGGCCGATTTCCCGCAGGTCTTTGCGGGCGGGGCGCTCTTCGCGGGCGTTCCGGCGCTGTGCGCGCAGAGCATGCAATCGGCCGCGTCGCTCTGTGGCATCTCGGTTATGCGCGGCTGTGCTGAGGTGAAGGCGCGCTCCGGCGGCTACGACAGCCGCGAATGGACGAAGGCGGTCCAGCGCGCCCAGCACCCCGCCGGGCGTCCGCGCGTGCTGATCGTCCAGGGGACGGCGGACTGCACCGTGGACCCGCAGAACGCCCTCTATCTCACCAACCAATGGACGGCCTTCCACGGCCTGAAGACCGACGCTCCGGTGGTCATCGGGCAGGAACCCTCCTGGCCGGCGCGCGCCGTGCGGCAGGGCTACGCCCCGGTGGGTGCCAACGCCCTGTGGGTGGAGACGGTGCTTCTGAAGGACGTCGGCCACGTTATGCCCATCGACACCGGCAACCCGCAGCGCCCTTGCGGGCGGGTCCGGGTGTCGGAGACGAAGACCTACATCGAGGATGTCGGCTTCTGCGGCGCGGCGCTGGCCGCCGGCTTCCTGCAACTGGAACAGTAACACCCGCCGAAAGGGCGGCGGGCGGGTCCGGCACTCACCAAAGTGGTGCGACAGCCCGCCGCACCTTCCGGAATGCCGTTTGCCAAACGATGCAAATCTGACGCAGATTGGGGCCGCTGCGTGAACGTTCATTGCGCGGCTGCGGAGAAACGCGAACCAAACAAAATATAAGGGACGCCCCCATGAGCCAAAGCTCGGCCGATCGCTACAACCAGATCCACGCCCGTTCCCTGTCCGACCCCGACGGATTCTGGGGCGAGGCGGCGGAAGACATCACCTGGATCAAGCGCTGGGACAAGGTGCTGGACGACAGCAACGCGCCCTTCTACCGCTGGTTCACCGGCGGCGTCCTGAACACCTGCTACAACGCCGTCGACCGCCATGTGGAGGCCGGACGCGGCGCCCAGGCGGCGATCATCTACGACAGCCCGGTCACCAAGACCGTGCAGACCATCACCTACGCCGAACTCCAGGATCAGGTCGCCCGCTTCGCCGGCGCGCTGCGCGCCCAGGGCGTGGAGAAGGGCGACCGCGTCATCCTCTACATGCCGATGATTCCGCAGTCGCTGGTCGCTATGCTGGCCTGTGCGCGCCTCGGCGCCGTGCATTCGGTGGTGTTCGGCGGCTTCGCCCCGCACGAGCTGGCGACCCGCATCAACGACTCCCGGCCGAAGGCCATCGTCTCGGCCTCCTGCGGCATCGAGCCGAACCGCGTCGTCAAGTACAAGCCGATGCTCGACGCCGCCATCGAGCAGGCGGAGCACAAGCCGTCCAGTGTCATCGTCTTCCAGCGGCCGCAGGAGACCGCGACCCTGGTCGAAGGCCGCGACGTGGGTTGGGCGGAGGCCGTCGCCAAGGCCGAACCGGCGGAATGCGTGCCGGTGGCCGCGACCGACCCGCTCTACATCCTCTACACCTCGGGCACCACGGGCCAGCCGAAGGGCGTGATCCGCGACAACGGCGGCCACGCCGTGGCGCTGAAGTGGACGATGAAGAACATCTACAACGTCGAGCCGGGCGAGGTGTACTGGGCGGCGTCGGACGTGGGCTGGGTCGTCGGCCACTCCTACATCGTCTACGGCCCGCTGCTGCACGGCTGCACCACGGTGGTGTTCGAGGGCAAGCCGGTGGGCACGCCGGACGCCGGCACCTTCTGGCGGGTGATCGAGCAACACAAGATCGGCACGCTGTTCACCGCCCCGACCGCCTTCCGCGCCATCAAGCGCGAGGACCCCAACGCCGAACTGCTGAAGAAGTACGACCTGTCGCACTTCCGCGCCCTGTTCCTGGCCGGCGAGCGCTCGGACCCCGACACGCTGCATTGGGCCGAGGACAATCTGAACGTTCCGGTCATCGACCATTGGTGGCAGACCGAGACCGGCTGGGCGATCTCCGGCAACCCGCTGGGCGTGCATCTGTTCCCGATCAAGTACGGCTCGGCCACCCGCCCGATGCCGGGCTGGGACGTGCAGATCCTGAACGCCGAGAACAAGGAAGTGCCGCGCGGCGACATCGGCGCCATCTGCGTGAAGCTGCCGCTGCCTCCGGGCACGCTGCCGACGCTGTGGAACGCCGACGACCGTTACAGGAAGTCGTACCTGTCCGATTACCCCGGCTATTACCAGACCGGTGACGCGGGCTTCATCGACGACGACGGCTATGTCTACATCATGGCCCGCACCGACGACATCATCAACGTCGCCGGCCATCGCCTGTCCACCGGCGGTATGGAGGAGGTTCTGGCCAGCCACAAGGACGTGGCGGAATGCGCGGTGATCGGCGTGGCCGACGACCTGAAGGGGCAGGTGCCGCTGGGCTTCCTCTGCCTGAAGGCCGGCGTGACCCGCCCGCACGAGGAGATCGTCAAGGAGGTGGTCCAGCTGGTGCGCGAGCAGATCGGCCCGGTCGCCGACTTCAAGCGCGCCGTGGTCGTGGAACGCCTGCCGAAGACCCGCTCCGGCAAGATTCTGCGCGGCACCATGCAGAAGATCGCGGACAACCAGGACTACAAGACTCCGGCGACCATCGACGATCCGGGCATCCTGCCGGAGATCGCCGAGGCGCTGCAGTCTCTGGGCTACGCCAAGACGCATCAGGCGAGCTGACCGCTTCCGCCGGCACCGCGTTCCAAGCCCCTTCCCCGGCACCGGCCGGGGAAGGGGTTTTCCTTTTCGGCTAAAGCGAACATTCGTTCGCTTTAGACTCATATCGCCTCATTCGCCGGCGGGCTCCGGTCGCATGTGCGACCGGGACCGCCGTCGCGGTCCAAAGCGGATCGCAATCCGCTTTAAGCCCTGCCCAGCGCGGCCAGGGAGTCGTCCAGCTCGTCCAGCCGGGCCTGTTCGGCCTCCAGTTCGGCCAGGACGCGGCGGGCGTTGGCGATGTCGAGGTCGAGCTGGTCGCGCCGTCGCCGGATCAGTTCCTCCAGAGGGGTCAGCTCCTCCACGGCCAGCGCCTGGGCGATGGCCGCGTTGCTGCCGCCGCCCAGCGCCAGCCGCAGCATGCGCGTGGTCGGGCGGATGCCCTGGGCCTCCAGATGGCGGGCGGTGACCAGGATTTCGATGGTGTCGTGATGGCGTGCCATGGCCCCGCCCTTATGACGCAGTGCCGGCAATCTTGCCAAGCCACGGGCCGAATTCGCTGATTCATCAGCGCGCAGCGGCAATTTGCCACAATCCTCCGCGGAAACGTTCTTTCCCACCCCGGGAAATGGATCGCGCTTGCGATAAAACTATTTATCTAGTAGATTTATATGAATAATAACACAAGCCATGCCGTGTAATCTGGCGTGCCAGTCTCTCGCTTCACCGATCCGCTTCCGCACCGCTGACGAACCAGGAGACACGATGAACACGCCACTGCCCTGCAAAATCCGTTTGGCCAAGCGCCATTTCGCCGCCGCCTTCGGCGCCATGCTGGTGACGACGATGTCCGGATTTGCCCTGGCCGCCGCCCCGGACGGGCCGCTGGTCACCACCGACTGGCTGGAAAAGAATCTGAGCGACCCGAAGGTGAAGGTCATCGAGGTCAGCGTGAACCCCGGCGTCTACGAGCGCGGGCACATCCCCGGCAGCGTGAATTTCTCCTGGCACACCGACCTGAACGACACCGTCCGCCGCGACATCGTGGGCAAGGAACAGTTCCAGGCCCTGCTGTCCAAGGCCGGGGTGGAGAAGGACAGCACCGTCGTCCTCTACGGCGACACCAACAACTGGTTCGCGGCCTGGGGCGCCTGGGTGTTCGACATCTACGGCGTGGACAATGTGAAGCTGCTGGACGGTGGCCGCAAGAAGTGGGAGGCGGAGAACCGCACCCTGTCCACCAAGCCGGCTGAGGTGAAGCCCAGCAACTACACCGTCTCCAAGGTGAACGCCGGCCTGCGCGCCCGCCTGACCGATGTGGTCGCCGTTGCCGACGGCAAGAGCGACGCCAAGCTGGTGGACATCCGCTCCCCCGACGAATACCAGGGCAAGGTCTTCGCCCCGCAGGGCATCCAGGAGTTGTCGATCCGCGCCGGCCATGTGCCGGGCGCCGTGAACGTCCCGTGGGGCAAGGCGGTGAACGAGGCCGACGGCACCTTCAAACCGGTGGCGGAGCTGAAGGCGCTCTACGCCTCGGTCGGCATCGACGGCTCCAAGCCGGTCATCACCTATTGCCGCATCGGCGAGCGGTCGAGCCACACCTGGTTCGCCCTGTCCAAGCTGCTGGGCTATGAGGTGAAGAACTACGACGGGTCCTGGACCGAATACGGCAACGCCGTGGGGGTCCCGGTGAACAACCCGGCCGGTACGGTCTGGGCGGCCAAGTGACGGGTGGCCATGGATGGATGGCCGACTGACACCCGTCGCATGACGGCCCGGATCCGCAACGGGGAGCCCGCCTTGCGGGCTTCCCCGACGCCCCACGCAGCCCTCGCCCCGGCTTCCGGCGCCACCGCGCTGGCCGGGCGGGTTCTGCTTCCCCTGCTGCTGGCCGGCGCGGTCGTGGCGGCGGCCTACGCGCTGGCCGCGCAGCCCGGCGGCGGCCCGTCGCTGGCCTTCGCGCTGACGCTGGGCGCGGCGTTCGGCGCGCTTCTGCAACGGACGCGCTTTTGCTTCCTCTGCCATGCCCGCGACTTCATCGACCGCCGCGACCCGCGCGGCCTGCTGGCGATCCTGCTCGCCCTGGCGGTGGGGACGGTCGGCTATCACATCGTTTTCGGGGCCTGGGTGCCCAACCCGGTCGCCCCACGCCTGCCGCCCGACGCCCACATCGGTCCGGTGAGCTGGGTTCTGGCGCTGGCCGGTCTGGCCTTCGGGCTGGGGATGGCGGTGTCGGGCTCCTGCATCAGCGCCCATCTCTACCGGCTGGGCGAGGGCTCGCCGGTCTCCCCCTTCGCTCTGGTCGGGGCGGCGGGCGGCTTCCTGCTCGGCTTCCTCACCTGGAACGATCTCTACCTGTCCACCATCATCACGGCCCCGGTGGTCTGGCTGCCCCATCATCTGGGTTATGGCGGGTCGCTGGCGGTGCAGCTCCTGGCGCTTGGCGGCCTTGCGGCCCTGCTCTGGCGCTTCCGCGCGGCCTCCGCCCCCGAAACGGCCGTCCGTGAGCCTCCGCACACCCTGCCAGACCTGTTGCGCTCCTGGTTCGACGGGCGTTGGCCCTATTGGATCGGCGGGCTGGGCGTCGGGCTGATCGGCTTCCTGGTGATCCTGCGGCTCAAGCCGCTGGGGGTCACCTCCGCCATCGGCAGCGCCGCCCGCCAGTTGGGCAACGAGGTCGGGCTCGTTCCCCTGCGGCTGGAGGGGCTGGACGGCTTCGCCGGCTGCGCCACCGTGCCGGGCGATAGCTGGCTGACCCCGAACGGTCTTCTGGTCGCCGGTCTGGTCGCCGGAGGCTTCGCCGCGTCGCTGGCCGCCGGCCAGTTCACCCCGCGCCGCCCGACGCTGAAGGACGCCGCCCGTGGCCTTGGCGGCGGGCTTCTGCTCGGCTGGGGCAGCATGACCGGGCTTGGCTGCACGATCGGCACGCTGCTGTCCGGCACCATGGCCGGCGCCCTGTCGGGCTGGGTGTTCGGCCTGACCGTCCTGGCCGGTGTGTGGGCCGGCCTGGCCCTGCCGCGGCGCTTTGTCCGCAACTGACCGCAACCCCCCGCCTCGATTTTGCCGAATTTTTGCTGCACGGGCATCAAAGTCTGGAATAAACGATGAGCGGGGGGCGTTCATCCTGGCGTACCGGGTCCTTGCGAGGGGGCTCGGCCCTGGGAGGGCGCGCCACCCGTTCCTACCTGAAGGAGTGCCATGATCCGCCACCCGGCGGTCCATGGAGCCTTCGAGGCAACAATCGGGTGCGCGGTTGAGCACGTTCGGGGTCGAGCTGGAAGTCCATATTGCGTCGCTGCGCCGCTACGCGCGCGCGTTGCTGCGCAACCGTTCGGATGCCGAGGATCTGGTGCAGGAGGCGTTGACGCGGGCGGTGGCGCGCGCCGACACCTTCAAGGCGGGGACGAACCTGCGGGCGTGGCTTTTCACCATCCTGCACAACGTCCATGTCAATCAGGTCCGCTCCAAAGCGTCGCGGCCCGACGAGGTCGACGTGGACAGCGTCGAGTCGAAGCTGGTGACGCCGGCCCGGCAGGAGGAACGTGTGGAGTTGCGCGAGATGATGCGCGCGCTCGACGACCTGCCGGAGGAACAGCGCAAGGTGCTGCTCCTCGTCGCGCTGGAGGGCCTGAAATACGAGGAGGTCGCCGAGACGCTCGGCGTGCCGATCGGGACCGTCATGTCGCGCCTCTCACGGGCGCGCGAGGCGGTCAGGGCGAAGCTGGCGAACGAGGGCTCGGTTGCCCTCAGGCGGGTGAAGTGATGAACGCGCATTGCGTAACGGACGACGAACTGCATGCCTACGTGGATGGGCAACTGGCTCCGGAACGCCGGCTCTTCGTGGAGCGATGGCTGGCCGATGACCCGGATGCCGCCCGCCGGGCAGAGGACTACCGCGCCCAGGCCGCGCTGCTGCACGAACTCTTCGACCCTGTGCTGCGCGAGCCGGCCAGCGGCCCGGTCGATGAGCTGACGGGCAAGCTGCGCGGGCGCATGCCCGGCAACGACAACGCCGCCCCCTGGCACGCCCGACACTGGGTGCGCATGGCCGCGGCGGTGATGCTGATCGTCGGCGGGGCCGGCGGCGGCTGGCTGGGCCGCGGCGCCGTCGACCAGTCGCCGGTCGTCCAGCAGCGCCAGACGCTCCAGACCTTCGCCGAGGAGGCCACCCAGGCCCACCGCTTCTACACCTCCGACGAGCGCTTCCAGGTCGAGCTTGGCGCCGACAACCAGGACGAGCTGAACAGCTGGCTGTCCAAGCGCGTCGGGCGCGACGTCTTCGGCCCGGACCTCGACAAGGTCGGCCTGCGGCTGATCGGCGGGCGTTCGCTGCCGACCGAACTGGGGGCCGGCGCCCAGTACATGTACGTGAACGAGGCGAACAAGCGCGTCACCCTGTTCGTCGGCGCCCCGCGCTCCGGCAACCCGGCCAAGTTCGGCTTCTCGCAGAACGGCGACGTGGCGACCATCTACTGGGTGGAGGGCCCGCTGGCCTACGCGCTGGCCGGCCGGATGTCCAAGGAGGACCTGCTGCGCGTCGCCGAGGCCGTCTACAACGACGTCAAGGCCGGCCCGCGCCGCCCCGAGCCGCAGGCCCAACAGAACCAGCAGCCCCAGCAGCAACAGCAGCAGGAGCAGCAGCCCCAGCAGCAGCAGGACCAGCCGCCGGCCGGCGTCCAGCCGATCAGTGACACGCACAAGCCGAAGGATAGCTAAGCGGGGAGGCGGGGATTTTATCGAGGGGCACCACCCCTCGCGCCCCCTTACGAGATGACGGGACTCTTGGGGCGCTCAAGTTGAGACAACGTCCCGCTTTTCGTTTCCCGGTTTACTCCCACCCCGCCGCCGCTCCACAATGCGCCGGTGGCGGCGTGGAACGTGGGGCATGCGGGGCTGGTACTTCATCGGCGACAGCCATGTACAATCCTTCGAGATCGCTGCGACGATCCGCCTGCTCGACCGGCCGGCGCGCTGTCTGCTGGTTCCGGGGGCGACCTCGATTGGGCTGCGCAACCCGGAAAGCCAGACGCACGCTGTTGTTCTGTTCAAGGAGGCGCTGCTGCCTGCCGATCCGAACGCCATTCCGGTGATCCAACTCGGCGAGGTCGATTGTGGCTTCGTCATCTGGTGGCGGGCGCAGAAGCACGGCGACGGCGTCGAGCGGCAGTTGGAGGACTCGGTGGCCGCCTGCGCCGCCTTCGTGGACGATCTGCTGGAGGGCGGCTATCCCACGCTGGTGCTGACCGGGGCGGTGCTGCCGACCATCCGGGACGGCGACAGTCGGGGCAAGATCGCGCGCGCCCGGCACGAGGTCACCGCCACGCTGCGCCAGCGCACCGAGCTGACCCACCGCTACAACGCGCGCCTGCGCGACGAGGCGGCGGTGCGCGGGCTGCCCTTCGTCGACATCACGCCGCGCATCACCGATCCGGAGAGCGGGCTGGTCGCCGAGGCGTTCCGCAGCCCGAACCCCGGCGACCATCACCTCCACCCCATCCGCTCCGCGGAGGTCTGGGCGGAGGCCCTGAACGCGCTGGACCTGCCGCCATGACCCGACCACCAGCACCGGAGGCCGCGTGACCGACGCGATGGACTTTCTCCGCGCGGGCGCCGCCGCGCTCCAGCGGGGCGACCGGGCGGGGGCGGAGCGCCGGATCGTCCGCGCCCTGGCGCTGGTCCCCGGCCACGGCGAGTGCTGGAATATCCTGGGCGTGCTGGCCGTCTCCGCGGGCGATCCTGCGGGAGGCGAGGCGCGCTTCCGGCGGGCCTCCGCCTGCGTGCCGGAGAACCCCGTCTACGCGCGCAGCCAAGCCGAATGCCTGAAGCGCCAGGGGCGGGCGGACCAGGCGGCGGCCCTGCTGGCCGGCGCCGTGCGCCGCGGCGTGCTGTCGCCTGATCTGGCCTGCGATCTCGGCGACTTGCGGCTGGGCGCGCGGGATGGCGCGGCGGCGGTGGCGCTCTACCGGCTCGCTCTGGCGCTGGCCCCTGGCCACGCCCGCAGCCTGAACAATCTGGCAGAGGCGCTGGGCAAGGCGGAGCGGCTGGACGCGGCGGCCGACGCCTCGCCCGGCTGGCGGTGCGGCGGCGCTGCTGGCGGCGTGGCGGCAGGACGAGGCGCGGGGGGCGCTGCGCCGGGCCGTCGCGCTCGACCCGTCCACGGCCGAGCACTGGGCCAACCTGGGCTTCGCCGGACTGGGACGGCACGCGGTCGCCCTGGCCGAGGTCGCCTTCGACCGCGCCTTGCGCCTGTCGCCGGGGATGGACACGGCGCGAGCCGGGCGGGGGACGCTGCGGATGCTCACCGGGCGCCTGCGCGACGGGGCGGCAGATTACGAAGCGCGGCTGAGCCTGCCCACCTTCCAGCCATCGCGGACCTACAGCCGGCCGATGTGGGACGGTCGGGTTGAGCCGGGCCGGACGCTGCTGATCCACGCCGACCGCGGCCATGGCGACGCCATCCAGTTCATCCGCTACGCTCCGCTGCTGCGGGCTCGGGGGATGCGTGTGGCCTTCCTCGGGCCGGAGGGTCTGCTCGACCTGTTCCGCGCGTCGGAACTGGTGGACGACCTGTCCGGGCTCGACGGCCCGCCGCCGGCCCACGACCTCCAGATCCCCATCATGAGCCTGATCCATCGCATGGGCACCGATCTGGACAGCGTGCCCGCCGCCGTTCCCTACCTGCGGGCGCCGGACGCGGCGGCGCGGCGCTGGGCGGACCGGTTGGCCGGCTTGCCGGGGCTGAAGGCCGGGCTGGTCTGGCACGGCTCGGTCGCCTTTCCCTATCACCGCCAGCGCTCGCCGGGGTTCGAGGCGGTGCGGCCGCTGACCGGCGTCCCCGACGTGACGGCGATTCTGCTCCAGGTCGCTCACGGGCATTCGGACCTGGAGCGCCTCCGCCCGCTCGGTCCGGTCCTCGACCTTGGGTCGGAGCTTCGCGATTTCGCGGACATCGCCGCGGCGATCCAAGCGCTGGACATCGTGATCAGCCCTTGCACCGCCGTGGCTCACCTCGCCGGGGCGCTGGGGAAGTCGGTTGCGGTGCTGCTTGACCAGGGGGCGGAGTGGCGCTGGATGTTCGGACGGACGGATTCGCCCTGGTACCCGACCGCGCGCCTCTACCGCCAATCCGTGTTCGGCGACTGGTCGGAACCGGTGGACCGGCTGCGCCGCGATCTGGCCGCCATGACCGCCACGTGAAGACCGTCTCCCCGCACGGCCGATGGGGCGCGGGGAGACGGTCGGCCGATCATTCCGCCGCCATCGGCTGCGGGGCGGCGGGCTGGCGGAAGCCGTCGAGCAGGGCGGCTTCCTTCGCCTTGGCCGCCTCGACGTTGCGGGCCTTCACCGGGCCGTACCCGCGCATCTCCTGCGGCAGACGGGCGATCTCCACCGCCGTGGCGTGGTTGTCGCGGGTCAGGCCGTGGAGGATTTCGCCCATGATCGCCTCGTACTCCGCGATCAGGCGGCGCTCCATGCGGCGCTCGGCCAGCCAGCCGAACGGGTCGAGCGGGCTGCCGCGCAGGCGCTTGCCCTTGGCGAGCAGGCGCAGGGCCTTCAGCATCCACGGGCCGAAGCGCTTCTTCTTCGGCTCGCCGCCGTCCTCGCCGCTCTCGCCCATCACCGGCGGGGCCATGTGGAAGACCAGCTTGTAGTCGCCCTCGAACATCCGCCCGACCTGCTCGACGAAGCCGGTGTCGGTGTAGAGCCGGGCCACCTCATACTCGTCCTTGTAGGCGAGCAGCTTGAAGTAGCCCTTGGCGACGGCCTCGGTCAGGGCGGTGGAGCCGGGGATCTTCTGCCCTTCGACGCGCCGCGTCCAGTCGACCAGCGCGTGGTAGCGGCTGGCGTAGGCCGCGTCCTGATAATCGGTCAGGAAGGCGGTGCGGCGGGCGATGGCCTCGTCCAGGCTGGCCGAGGGGCGGCGCTGGTCGAGGATGAACAGGTCGTGGGCGGCGGCCTGCTCCTGCGGCGGGTTGGCGGCGGCCTCCACCGCGGCCAGATCGACGGCGGCGCGGCGGCCCCAGTTGAAGGCGTCGGTGTTCATCTTCACCGCCACGCCGTTCAGCTCGATCGCCTTCAGAATGGCTTCGGCGGTGATCGGGATCAGCCCCTTCTGCCACGCGTAGCCCATCAGGAAGGGGTTGGTGGCGATGCTGTCGCCCATCAGCGCGGTCGCCAGCTTGGTCGCGTCGAAGGCGTTCACCGCCCCCTCGCCGCAGGCCTTGCGGATGTCGGCCACCAGATCCCGGACCGGCACCGCGAAGTCCGGCTTCTTCAGGAAGTCCACGGTGATGGTGTCGTGGGTGTTGATGACCGCGCGGGTGTGGCCGTGCGCCATCTTCGACAGGGCGTCGCCCGCCCCGGCGACGATCAGGTCGCAGCCCACCACCGCGTCGGCCCCGCCCGCCGCGATGCGGACGGAATGGATGTCCTCCGGCGTGGCGGCGATGCGGATGTGGCTGGTCACCGCGCCGCCCTTCTGGGCGAGGCCGGTCATGTCCAGCACGCCGACGCCCTTGCCCTCGATGTGGGCGGCCATGCCGAGCAGGGCGCCGATGGTCACCACGCCGGTGCCGCCGACGCCGGTGACGTAGATGCCCCAGGGCCGGTCGAGCGCGGGCAGGGTGGGGGTGCGCAGGTCCGACGCATCGGCGCCGGCCTTGGCGGCGGCCGGTTTGGGCTTGCGGAGCTGCCCGCCCTCCACCGTCACGAAGCTGGGGCAGAAGCCCTTGGTGCAGGAATAGTCCTTGTTGCAGCTCGACTGGTCGATCTGGCGCTTGCGCCCGAACTCGGTCTCCAGCGGCACCACCGACACGCAGGAGGATTTGACGGAACAGTCGCCGCAGCCCTCGCAGACCAGCTCGTTGATGATCACGCGCTTGGCCGGGTCGACCATCTTGCCGCGCTTGCGGCGGCGGCGCTTCTCGGTGGCGCAGGTCTGGTCGTAGATCAGGACGCTGACGCCGGAGACCTCGCGCATCTCCTTCTGCACGCGGTCCAGGTCGTCGCGGTGCTCGACGCTGGTGTATTGCGGCAGGCCGTCGCCGATGCCGTACTTCTCCGGCTCGTCGGAGACGACGACGATGCGGCCCACGCCCTCGGCGCGGAGCTGGTTGGCGAGCGACTGGACGGTCAGCGTGCCGTCCACCGGCTGGCCGCCGGTCATCGCCACGGCGTCGTTGAACAGGATCTTGTAGGTGATGTTGGCCTTGGCCGCGATGGCCTGCCGGATCGCCAGGATGCCGGAGTGGTAGTAGGTGCCGTCGCCGAGGTTGGCGAAGATGTGCTTCTCCTCGGTGAAGGGCGCCTGACCGACCCAGGGCACGCCCTCACCGCCCATCTGGGTGAAGGTGTCGGTCTTGCGGTCGAGCCACGTCGCCATGTAGTGGCAGCCGATGCCGCCCAGCGCACGGCTGCCCTCCGGCACATGGGTGGAGGTGTTGTGCGGGCAGCCGGAGCAGAAGGTCGGCTTGCGGATGACGCGGGCCTGATGGGCCTTCTGCTTCTCCTGGGCGTCGAGGAAGGCGACGCGGCGCCTCAGATTCTCGTTGTCGACGAAGCGCTCCAGCCGGCGCCCGATGACCACGGCGATCTGGGCTGGGGAAAGCTCACCGGCGGAGGGGAGGATCCACTCGCCGTGCTCGTCGAACTTGCCGACCACCTTCGGGCGGACGTCGGGGTGCCAGTTGTAGAGCTGCTCCTTGAGCTGGTTCTCGATAACCGCGCGCTTCTCCTCGACCACGACGATCTCGTCGAGCCCCTCGGCAAAGTGGCGCACGCCGTCGCGCTCCAGCGGCCAGGGCATGCCGACCTTGTAGACGGTGAGGCCCCAGTCGGCGGCCATCTCCTCGGTGATGCCCAGCTCGTCGAAGGCCTGCCGGACGTCCAGATAGCTCTTGCCGGTGGTGACGATGCCGAAGCGCGGGCGGGGGGAGGACACCATCACCTTGTCCAGCCGGTTGGCACGCGCGAACGCCAGGGCGGCGTACAGCTTGTGCTTCATCAGCCGGTATTCCTGCTCCAGCGGCGGGTCGGGCCAGCGGATGTTCAGGCCGCCCTGCGGCATCGGGAAGTCGGCGGGGACGATCGGGCTGACGCGGTGCGGGTCGATGGTCACCGAGGCCGAGGTGTCCACCGTCTCGGCGATCGTCTTCATGGCGATCCAGCAGCCGGACCAGCGGCTCATCGCCCAGCCGATCAGGCCGTAATCCAGAATCTCCTGCACGCCTGACGGGTTCAGCACGGGGATCATCGCGTGCATGAAGGCGTGTTCGGACTGGTGCGGGAAGGTGGAGGACTTGGCGTTGTGGTCGTCGCCGGTCAGCACCAGCACGCCGCCGTTGCGCGACGTGCCGGCGGCGTTGGCATGCTTGAACACGTCGCCGGAGCGGTCGACGCCCGGACCCTTGCCGTACCACATGGAATAGACGCCGTCGTACTTGGCGCCGGGGAACATGCCGACCTGCTGGCTGCCCCAGACCGCGGTGGCGCCCAGCTCCTCGTTCACGCCGGGCTGGAACTGGATGTGGTTCTTCTCCAGGAACTTGCGGGCGTTCCACAAATTCTGGTCGAAGCCGCCCAAGGGCGATCCGCGGTACCCCGAAATGAAACAGGCGGTGTTCAGCCCGGCGGCAAGATCGCGCTGGCGCTGCATCATCGGAAGGCGCACCAGCGCCTGGGTTCCCGTCAGGTACACGCGCCCTTGTTCAAGCGCGTACTTGTCGTCAAGGGTCACGGTTGCGAGAGCCATTGTTCCATCCCCTTTGTGGCGCCCTGAAAAGCGCTGTTCGGGGCGCGTTCGCCGCGCCGCTTCTTGTGTTTGTTCGACAAGCAAAAAGGTAACGAAGGCTGTCTTATTCGGCAACCGGCGCCGGGCCTCCTTCTGCAAAAAGCAAGGAACGGTCCGGCACTCGCAGCGCTGTGAAACGGACGGGCGGGAATCGCCCTTCGGCGGGACATTCCCGCTCGCGTTCCAATGCGTTCGACCGCTGCCCCCTCCCTGACCCTCCCCCCGCTCCCTGACCCTCCCCCCGCTATCGCAGGGGAGGAAACTGCCGCCGCTTCGCAGAAGGCACCCTCTCCCGCAAAGCGGGGGAGGGTTGGGGTGGGGGCTCTTTACCCGATATGGGACGTCTTCAGGCGGGCGGCAGGGGAGAATGACTGGAGGAGGGGCCCGCCTCACCCCCGTGGTCCGGCGCGCCGAAGGCACCGTCCGGCCACAGGCTGGGGCCGCTGCCGTCGCGCAGGCTGAGGCTGCGCACCATCGCGCGCAGGGCGCCGATCATGACCCGCAGGGCGGCGGAGGAGTCCGCCCCGCCGCCGATGCTGATGGTCCAGCGCAGGGCGTCGATATGGGCCTGCGCCGCCTCCTGGAAGCTCTCCCCGTCATGGTCCACCCAGGTGACGCAGGTGGACAGCGACGCGACGATGGCTGTGGCCGCGGCGTTGCCGGAGGCGGCCAGTTGCAGATCGGACACCGCGTGGCGCAGCCGCGTGCCCAGCGCGTCGGGACAGGCCAGCGCCCTTTCCATCCGGTCGAGCGCCAGCACCAGGCGGACCATCTTCGGGTCGGTCGAGCGCAGTGGACCCGTTCCCGCCGTGGACGGGCCGGACAGGCGGGGCGGCGGAGGCGGCAGGCGCAGCGGCGCAGGGGCGGAGGAGATCACCGGGCGGGCCGGCGCCGAACGGGAGTGCGGCGGCGTGTTGTTGTTCGTCGGCTTCGCCGTGGCCGCCTCGGCTTGGGAGCGTCCGCCCCGGCGCGGGTTGTTCAGCACGGTCTCGATCCGCCGGGCGATGGTGGCGGCGGAGGCCGGCTTGGCGAGCACGGTGTCCGCCCCGGCGTCCCAGGCGGCGCGCACGGTGGCGACGTCGGCGTTGGCGGTCAGGACGATGATCGGCAGATCGGGGCTGAGGCAGCTGGCCGAGCCGCGCACCCAGCGGACGAGCTGCCCACCGCCCACCGGCTCCATCACCCAGTCGGTGACCATCAGGTCGTAGGGCTCCCGGCGCAGCAGTTCCATCGCCTCCTGCCCGTTGGCGGCGGGGGCGACCTGACCGACTCCCCAATGCTCCAGCATGTCCCGCAGCGCCCGCAGCAGCAGCGGGTTGTTCTCGACGACCAGGATCTTCAGGTGGGTCGGGTAGCGGCGCGGCATGTCGGGTCCGAAGGTTCGGGAACGAAGCGTTACCGAATATCCGAACGCCGCCCTGGGATTTCAGGACGCGGAGACGTGTTAGCGCCATTCGGCGCACGACCGGGGGAGCCTTTTCGCCTCATGGAGTGCGCCTGGTCTTCGGCTCCCCCGTCCGGGGACTTGGTCGAGGTCCGGGGTGCCTCTAGCGGACCAATGCAAGATCCTTCAGGACGGCCACCTCGTGGGCCTGCTCGTCCAGGCGGGCCTTCACGGCATCACCGATGGAGATCACCCCGGCGAGATCGCCCGCCTCGTTGCAGACCGGCACATGGCGGTGGCGGCGCAGGGTCATCATCTGCATCAGGTCCTTGATCGTGTCCTCCGGCCGGCAGGTCTTGACCTGACGGGTCATCAGATCCTCCACCGGCATGTCGAGCGCGTCGGCGCCATGCATCGCCACGGCGCGGACGATGTCGCGCTCCGACAGGATGCCGGCCAGCCGGCCCCGGCGGTCGCACACCACCAGGGCGCCGATGCGTCGCTCGGTCAGCGTGCGGGCGGCGGTCCGGATGGATTCGGACGGCAGGATCGATGCGACATTGTGGCCTTTGCGGTTCAGAACCTCGGAAACGACGGTCATGTCCACCCTCCCTCATTGGGGTTGGCGAATCGGCGGGGTCCGATTCGGAATGAGCCTGGAGCGGCCGGCGGTTCCGGCAAGGGCTTGGCGGTCCGGATTGGAAAATCGGTTTTGCCGCCTCGTCAGGGCCGCTATGCATGAGTGCAACGTGTGGACGGGGAAAGGGAGCGCGCATGACCACCGAGCAGAAGGTTCTTCGCCTGTCCATCGCCGTCACGGTGCTGCTGGCGGGCGCCGGCATTCTGTTCGGCCTGCTGTCGGGCTCCTTCGCCATCGTCTTCGACGGCATCTATTCGCTGGTGGACGCCAGCATGACGATGGTGACGCTGCTGGTGTCCAACCTGATCGCCGCTTCGACCGCCACCTTAAGCACTGGCGGCCCGCGCCGCGGCAAGCTGGCCGAGCGCTTCACCATGGGCTTCTGGCATCTCGAACCCATGGTCCTCGGGCTGAACGCCACCCTCCTGATGGGGGCGGCGATCTACGCGCTCATCAACGCCGTGGGCAGTCTGATGGCCGGCGGGCGCGACCTCGCCTTCGACCACGCGATCGTCTACGCGGCCGTGACCGTTCTCGTCGCGGCCGGCATGGCGGTCTTCGCGACGCGGGCAAACCGGACGATCCGCTCCGATTTCCTGGCGCTCGACGCGAAGGCCTGGATCATGTCGGCGGCGCTCACCGCGGCGCTGCTCGTCGCCTTCGTTTTCGGATACCTGATCCAGGGCACCCGGCTTCAATGGATGTCGCCCTACATCGACCCGGCGGTGCTGGCCCTGGTCTGTCTGGTGGTCATCCCGATCCCGGTCGGCACGATGCGGCGGGCGCTGGCCGACGTCCTGCTGGTCACGCCCGCCGACCTCAAGCGGCACGTCGACGCCGTCGCGTTGGACATCGTGCGGCGCCACGGCTTTTCCTCTTACCGCGCCTATGTCGCGCGAGTGGGCCGAGGGCGGCAGATTGAGCTGTTCTTCATTGTCCCGAGCGGATGGCCGCCGCGCAGGCTGGAGGAGTGGGACAAAATTCGCGACGAGGTGGGTGCGGCGATCGGTGGCGAAGGCCCTGACCGCTGGCTCACTATCGTCTTCACCAGCGACCCGGAATGGGCGGAATGACGGCCGGTCCTGTGGACGGTCCGGACCGTGTACATTAGAGTGTCCTTGATAAATGGAGCGCGTGGCGCGGGTGGAGGGTGACGGGATGGCCGGCAATTGCTGTGGAGGCTCCTGCGGGAGCGGCGGGGGCAGCGGTCGCCCGAACGCCGGGCTGCCAAAGGGCGGGCGGCAGGCTGATTACCGCCGGACCCTGCGCCTAGCGCTGCTCGTCAACGGGCTGATGGCCGCCGTCGCGCTGGCCGCGGGGCTGGATACGCAATCCATGGCCTTGCGGGCGAGCGCGCTGGATTTCCTGGCGGCCGCGCTGACCCACGGCGTCGGCCTGTGGATGATGGGGCGGGGGCTGGAGTCCCGCGGCTGGGCGACGCTGGCGCGAGGGCTGGCGCTCACCGTCCTCGGGCTGGCGGTGGTGGCCGCGACGGCGTGGAGCGCCACCGCCGGCACCGTTCCCGACGCGCCGGTGATGAGCCTCGTCGCGCTTCTCGGGATGGGGGCGAGCCTGTCGGTGGCGGTCCTGCTGTTCGCCGGACGGCGCGGCGGATTGACGCTGCGCGCGGTCTGGCTGTGCGCCCGCAACGGCGTGCTGACCAACGCCGCGGTGATGATGGCGGCGGCGGGGGCCTGGGTGATGGGGCAGGGCTGGCCGGACCATCTGGTCGCGGCGGTCATCGCCGTCACGGTGCTGTCCGCCGCGGTCACGGCGCTGCGGCAGGCGGTGGCCGAACTCCGCGCGTGGCACGCCCCAGCCGACCCGACCGGGCTGGGCAAGGGGGCTTGACAGGGCCGCATCCCTGTGGCGAACTCGCCGCCATGATTTTCGTTGCGCCCTCCCTGTCTCGTCGTTGGTGGTGGCCCGTCTAACCGGGCCGGCCAGCCGACGCGCGTGAGCGCACACACCATCGAAAGGCCGCCCGGAGCTTCCGGGCGGCCTTTTTCCTGATCAGGGAATCCAGGTGTCGAGCAAGGGAACTCCGGGTGTCCGTCCGCCAACGGATCGACCACCGGAGACCCCACCATGTATCCCGCCGATCTCCTCGCTTCCCCCGGCCTCCTCGAACCGCTGCGTTTCCGGACGCGCGGCGGCGTCACCGTCACGCGGCGGGCGACGGCGCTCGACCCGCAGGGCGCCCTCGATCCGGTGATCGACGCGCTCGACCGCCGCCGCGGTCTGCTGCTGTCGAGCGGGGTGGAGGCGCCGGGCCGCTACCGCCGCCACGCGCTGGGCTTCACCGATCCGCCGCTGGCGCTCACCGCGCGCGGGCGGACGCTGCGCCTCGACGCGCTGAACGCGCGGGGCCGGGTGCTGCTGCCGGCCATCGCCGAGGCCCTGCTCGGTCTGGAGGCGCTGGCCGGGCTGGAGGAGGCGCCGTCGCGCGTCACCGCCCTGGTCCGCAAGCCCCAGCACCCCTTCCCGGAAGAGGAGCGGAGCCGCCAGCCCTCCGTCTTCTCGGTCCTGCGCACGGTGCTGGAGCTGTTCGCCGCCCCAGACGACCCGCTGCTCGGGCTCTACGGCGCCTTCGCCTATGACCTCGCCTTCCAGTTCGAGCCGATCCGCCTGCGGCTGGAGCGGCCGGACGACCAGCGCGATCTGGTGCTCTACCTGCCGGACCGGCTCGTCGCTCTGGACCCCATCGCAGGACTCGCGCGGCTCGTCGAGTATGAGTTCGCCACGGTGGCGGGCAGCACCGAGGGGCTGGAGCGCGCTGGGCGCGACCATCCCTACCGCCCCGACACCAACACCGAGGCCGGCTGCGACCACGCGCCCGGCGCGTATCAGCGCGTCGTCGAGACCGCCAAGGCCGCCTTCCGCCGCGGCGACCTGTTCGAGGTGGTGCCCGGCCAGACCTTCGCCGAGCCCTGCGCCGACGCGCCCTCGGCGGTGTTCCGGCGGCTGCGCGCCGCCAACCCGGCGCCCTACGAGGCCTTCGTCAACCTTGGGCGGGGCGAGTTCCTCGTCGCCGCCAGCCCGGAAATGTACGTGCGGGTGGCGGGCGGTCGAATGGGCGGGCGGGTGGAGACCTGCCCGATCTCCGGCACCGTGGCGCGGGGGGCCGACGCGCTGGGCGACTCCTCCCAGATCCTCCGCCTGCTGACCTCGGCCAAGGACGCGGCGGAGCTGACCATGTGCACCGACGTCGACCGCAACGACAAGGCGCGGGTGTGCGAGCCTGGGTCCGTCCGGGTAATCGGGCGGCGGATGATCGAGCTGTACTCCCGCCTGATCCATACGGTGGACCATGTCGAGGGGCAGCTGCGGCCCGGCCTGGACGCGCTGGACGCCTTCCTCACCCACACCTGGGCGGTGACGGTGACCGGGGCGCCCAAGCGCTGGGCCATGCAGTTCCTGGAGGACACGGAGCAATCGCCGCGGCGCTGGTACGGCGGGGCCTTCGGCCGGCTGGGCTTTGACGGCGGGATGGACACCGGCCTGACCCTGCGCACCATCCGCATGGCCGAGGGCGTCGCTTACGTGCGGGCCGGGGCGACCCTGCTGTCCGACAGCGACCCGGATGCGGAGGACGCGGAGTGCCGCCTGAAGGCCGCCGCCTTCCGCGACGCCATCCGCGGGGTGACGGAAGGCGTGGCGTGCGCTCTTCCGGCGGCTCCCAACGGCGGGCGGGGCCGGCGGGTGCTGCTGGTGGATCACGACGACAGCTTCGTCCACACGCTGGCCGATTACCTGCGCCAGACCGGCGCGTCGGTGACGACGCTGCGTCACAGCCACGCGCGGGCGGCGCTGGCGGAGCGGAGGCCGGATCTGGTCGTGCTGTCCCCCGGTCCGGGGCGCCCGGCGGATTTCGACGTGGCCGGCACCATCGATGCGGCGCTGGCGCTCGGCCTGCCGGTGTTCGGCGTCTGCCTGGGCTTGCAGGGGATGGTGGAGCGCTTCGGCGGCGCGCTGGACGTGCTGCCGGAGCCGGTCCACGGCAAGGCGACGGAGGTCCGTGTGCTGGGCGGTGCGCTGTTCGCCGGCCTGCCGGAGCGGATGAGGGTCGGGCGCTACCACTCGCTGGTGGCGCGGCGCGACCGGTTGCCGGCGGACCTCACGGTGACCGCGGAGACCGCCGACGGTCTGGTGATGGCGGTCGAGCACCGGCGGCTTCCGCTCGCCGCCGTGCAGTTCCACCCCGAGTCGATCCTGTCGCTCGACGGTGGGGCCGGTCTTGCCCTGCTGGGCAACGTGATGGACCGGCTGGCCGCCGGCGCCCTGACGGACGCTGCGGCTTGATCGGGGCGGCGTAACGGGGAAGGAGTTGGGGGTGGTTACTCCACCATCCCCAGCGCTTCCTTATAGAGTTCCAGGATGGCTTCCTGCTCCTGGCGGTCGGCCTTGTCCATTTTGCGCAGCCGGATGATCTGGCGGATGATCTTGGTGTCGAAACCGGTGCCCTTGGCCTCGGAGTAGACCTCCTTGATGTCCTCCTGCAGGCCGCGCTTCTCTTCTTCCAGGCGCTCGATGCGCTCCACGAAGGATTTCAGGCGATCCGCCGCAATGCCGCCGACGTCGGACATGATAAGGGTAACCTCAAATTGGGTGCTTCCGGGGAATCCGGCGCGGACGATATCGGCGGGCGCCGTCGATGGCAAGCGACTCCCGGCGTCATCGGCACGGATGCCACAGGGCGCGGCAAAGCGCGCAAGGTCTCGGCCGGGTGTGCCCGGTAGTGGGATACGCCCGTGGCGACGAGCGCCGTGTCGGAGGACGCCTGATGCGAAAGACCGATGGCGGGAGCGTGCGAAAGCGGCGACCTTGCACTTTCCGTTGCACGCGGGCGTGCCAACCCTCTCCGGGCTGTTGCGCCGCACCCATCACCGCTGGTAATACCATCGACGCTCAAGAGCTTCACAAAGTCACATAAATCCGGCATTGATGCCGACGGTCTAGGCCGATTGCACGCAAATCGGCCACTTGCGGCAGGGGAGATAAAGAACCATGAAAATCGCCATACCCAGGGAGCGGCGCGCGGGCGAGAATCGCGTCGCGGCGTCTCCGGAGACGGTCAAGAAACTCAAAGCCCTCAGCCTGGAAGTGGTCGTGGAGACCGGGGCCGGTCTGGGCTCGAACCTGCCGGACCGGGTGTATCAGGACGCCGGCGCGGAGATCGCGCCGGATGCCGCGTCGGCGCTGGCCGACGCCGACATCGTGCTGAAGGTGCAGCGCCCGCTGCTGGCCGGGGAAGGGGACCTCGACGAGCTGGCGCTGATCAAGCGCGGCGCGCTGCTGTTCGCCATCCTCAACCCCTACAACAGCCGCGACCACGTGGCGGCCTACGCCGCGGCCGGGGTGAACGCCTTCGCCATGGAGTTCATGCCGCGCATCACTCGCGCCCAGGTCATGGACGTGCTGTCCTCGCAGGCCAACCTCGCCGGCTACAAGGCGGTGGTCGATGCCGCCAGCGAGTACGGCCGGGCCTACCCGATGATGATGACCGCGGCGGGCACCGTGCCGCCGGCGCGCGCCTTCATCATGGGCGTCGGTGTGGCGGGCCTGCAGGCCATCGCCACGGCCAAGCGGCTGGGCGCCATCGTCTCGGCGACCGACGTGCGTCCGGCGGTCAAGGAGCAGGTGCAGTCGCTGGGCGGCAGCTTCGTCGCGGTCGAGAACGACGAGTTCAAGCAGGCCGAGACCGCGGGCGGCTACGCCAAGGAGATGTCCGACGACTACAAGCGCCAGCAGGCGGCGCTGGTGGCCGAGCACATCAAGAAGCAGGACATCGTCATCACCACGGCGCTGATCCCCGGGCGCAAGGCGCCGATCCTGGTGACGCGCGAGCATGTGGCGTCGATGAAGCCGGGCTCGGTGCTGATCGATCTGGCGGTGGAGCAGGGCGGCAACGTCGAGGGCTCGGAGCTGGGCAAGGTCGTCACCACGGAGAACGGGGTGAAGATCGTCGGCCACGCCAACTACCCCAGCCGCATCGCCGAGAGCGCCTCGCTGCTCTACGCCAAGAACCTGCTCGCTCTGCTGCAGTCACTGCACGACAAGGACCCCGAAGACAACACAAAGGGTCGCGTCACGCTCAACTGGGACGACGAGATCGTGAAGGCCATCGCGCTCACCCGCGATGGGCAGGTCGTTCATCCCGCCTTCGCCGGCCAGACGGTCTAAAGGCCGGACGGAATTAGGGAGAGACACATGGATCAGACTCAATTGTCCAACCGCGTCGCTGAGCTGAAGGCCCAGCTCGCCGCGGCCAGCCAGCAGATCGACGCGCTCGCCGCCCAGGCCGCCGCGCTCGGCCACGCCACTCCCGTCGCGGACGCGGCGAGCCACGGCAACTTCTTCATCACCGGCCTGACGGTGTTCGTTCTGGCCTGCTTCGTCGGCTACTACGTGGTGTGGCGGGTGACGCCGGCGCTGCACTCG
Source organism: Azospirillum argentinense (assembly GCF_000632475.1). Lineage (NCBI taxonomy): Bacteria > Pseudomonadati > Pseudomonadota > Alphaproteobacteria > Rhodospirillales > Azospirillaceae > Azospirillum > Azospirillum argentinense. Next base: position 1,869,655 of record NZ_CP007793.1, on the reverse strand, counting down.
CCGCTGATGGCGGTGACCAACGCGGTGTCCTCGGTGATCATCGTCGGTGCCCTGATCGCCGCCGGCCCCGCGGGGTTCGGCTTCTCCAAGATCATGGGCTTCCTCGCGGTCATCCTGGCCAGCGTCAACATCTTCGGCGGCTTCCTGGTCACCCAGCGCATGCTGTCGATGTTCAAGAAGAAGGGCAAGTAACCATGGAAACCCTGTCCGCCCTTCTCTATCTGGTCGCCTCGGTCTGCTTCATCATGGCGCTGCGCGGCCTGTCCAGCCCGGAGACCTCCCGCCAGGGCAACTTCTTCGGCATGGCCGGCATGACCATCGCCGTGCTGACCACGCTGGCCCTGCCCATTGTCCAGTCCTACTGGATGATCGTGCTCGGCATCGCGATCGGCGGCGGCATCGGCTACGTCATCGCCAAGAAGATCGAGATGACCGCCCTGCCGCAGCTCGTCGCCGCCTTCCACTCGCTGGTCGGTCTGGCCGCGGTGTTCGTGGCGCTGTCGGCCTTCTACTCGCCCGAGGCCTACGGCATCGGCGTCCCCGGCGCCATCGCCAAGGGCTCGCTGGTCGAGATGGCGCTGGGCACCGCCATCGGTGCGATCACCTTCACCGGCTCGATCGTCGCCTTTGCCAAGCTGCAGGGCCTGGTCACCGGCAAGCCGCTGGTCTTCCCCTTCCAGCACCACCTCAACGCCGGCCTCGGCATCCTCACCATCCTGCTCATCGTCTGGCTGGTGCAGAGCAACTCCGGCGTGGCGATGTGGATCATCGTTCTGGTTGCTCTGGCGCTCGGCTTCCTGCTGATCCTGCCGATCGGCGGCGCCGACATGCCGGTGGTCATCTCGATGCTGAACAGCTACTCGGGCTGGGCGGCAGCGGGCATCGGCTTCACGCTGCAGAACAACCTGCTGATCGTCACGGGCGCGCTGGTCGGCTCGTCGGGCGCGATCCTGTCCTACATCATGTGCAAGGGCATGAACCGCTCGATCTTCAACGTCATCCTGGGCGGCTTCGGCGGCGACAGCGGGGCGGCGTCGGCAGCGGCCGGCGGCGGCGAGCGCGGCACGGTCAAGGCTGGCTCGCCGGAGGACGCGGCCTACATCATGAAGAACGCCCAGTCGGTGATCATCGTCCCCGGCTACGGCATGGCGGTGGCTCAGGCCCAGCACGCGCTGCGCGAGATGGCCGACCTGCTGAAGAAGGAGGGCGTCGAGGTCAAGTACGCCATCCATCCGGTGGCGGGGCGCATGCCCGGGCACATGAACGTACTGCTGGCCGAGGCCAACGTGCCCTACGACGAGGTGTTCGAGCTGGAGGACATCAACCGCGACTTCGGCACCGCGGACGTGGCCTTCGTGATCGGCGCCAACGACGTGACCAACCCGGCGGCCAAGACCGATCCGCAGTCGCCGATCTACGGCATGCCGATCCTCGACGTCGAGAAGGCCAAGACGGTGTTCTTCATCAAGCGCGGCATGGCCGCCGGCTACGCCGGCGTCGAGAACGAGCTGTTCTTCCGCCCCAACACCATGATGCTGTTCGGCGACGCCAAGAAGGTCACCGAAGAGGTCGTGAAGTCGATGGAGTGACCCGCACCCTTACCGGTGTGGCGTAAGATGAACCCCCGGGGCCGGCGCGCCCCGGGGGTTTCTTTTTGCCCTCACAAGAAACGGAGAGAGGACGCCATGCCCGCCTACATCATCGCCGACGTGAACGTGACGAATCCCGCGGCCTATGAAAACTACAAGAAGCTGACCCCGAACGCGGTCGCCAAGAATGGCGGGCGCTTCATCGCCCGCGGCGGGCAGGCGGAGGAGCTGGAAGGCGGCTGGCAGCCCAACCGCGTGGTCATCCTGGAATTCCCAGACTACGCCACCGCCAAGGCCTTCTACGACAGCCCCGAATACCGTGAAGCGCGCGAGGTCCGGAAGGACGCCGCCGATTTCCGCATGATCGTGGTGGACGGCGCCTGACGCTCCCCGGAACAAGAAAAAGCCGTGCGGAGCCGCACGGCTTTTTCTTTTGGGAAAGGGAAGGGGGCCTTACGCCTTCTTGATGCCGAAGCAATGCTCCGGACCGGGGAAGCTGCGGGCCTTCACCTCGGCGGCGTAGGTCGCGGCGGCTTCGCCGATGGCGGTGCCGAGCTGGGCGTAGCGCTTGACGAACTTGGGCTGGAACTCGCCGAACAGGCCGAACATGTCGTCGGACACCAGGACCTGCCCGTCGCAGGCTGGGGAGGCGCCGATGCCGATGGTCGGTATGGTCACATCCTCGGTGATCTGGCGGGCCAGCGACTCCATCGTGCCCTCGATGACCAGGGAGAAAGCGCCAGCCTCGGCGATGGCGCGGGCGTCGGCGCGGATGCGCTCCGCCGCTTCCGGATCGCGGCCCACCGCCTTGTAGCCGCCGAGCGCGTTGACCGACTGCGGCAGCAGCCCGACATGGCCCATCACCGGCACGCCGCGGGTGGTCAGGTAGGCCACCGTCTCAGCCATCTCCAGTCCGCCTTCCACCTTCACCGCCTGGGCGCCACTCTCCGCCATGACGCGGGCGGCGTTGCGGAAGGCCACCTGGGGGCTCTCCTGGTAGCTGCCGAAGGGCAGGTCCACCACCACGCAGGCGTGGCGCGAGCCGCGCACCACGGCCGCGCCGTGGGCGATCATCATGTCGAGCGTGACGGGCAGCGTGCTGTCGAAGCCGTAAATCACCATGCCCAGCGAGTCGCCGACCAGCAGCAGATCGACGTGCGGGTCCAGCAGGCGGGCGACCGGAGTGGTGTAGGCGGTCAGGCAAACGATCGGCTCCCCGCCCTTGCGCGCGCGCAGCGCCGGCACGGAAACGCGCGGAGTGTCCTTGGATGCGCTCATTGGCGACCCTCCCCATTCTTTTCTTGGCAAGCTTTATTCGGTGCGGCGAAGCGGACCGCAGATGCACCAAAACCGCCCACGCGCAGACGCGGGGCGGCAGGTGCAAGACACAAGAGGGGCAAGCGCGCGAACGCGCATGGATGCCCGGCGCGCCGAAGCGCGCCTGTCAATCCGGCGCGAAACGCGCCTGAGGATTAATAGCCCTCGCGCTCCATACGCTTGCGGAGCAGCTTGCGGGTGCGACGCACCGCCTCAGCCTTCTCACGCGCGCGCTTCTCCGAGGGCTTCTCGTAGTTCCGGCGCAGCTTCATTTCCCGGAAAATGCCCTCGCGCTGCATCTTCTTCTTCAGCGCGCGGAGGGCCTGATCGACGTTGTTGTCTCGGACCAGAACTTGCACGTTAACCGTCACCTTTATCAAGTGAGCCGAGTTGCCATGAAGCAACAAACAGGCATGCGACAGGCATGCGCTTTCGGGCGCACCCCTTGTGTGGACCTTTATGTAGCACGGCCGGGGCCGCCTGTGAAGCGGAGTCTTCCAACCCTGCGTGTTCCGCTGCGACAAGGTGTGGGCAAAACGGTTGCCCGGCGGCCCGCGCCGCCCAGATAATAGGGCATGGCCCTGTTGAAGATCGCCCGCATGGGGCACCCGGTGCTGCGCAAGGTCGCAGACCCCGTGCCCGACCCGACGGCCCCGGAGATCCGGCGGCTGGCGTCCGACATGATCGACACCATGCTGGACGCGCCCGGAGTCGGGCTGGCGGCCCCGCAGGTGCACGAATCGCTGCGCATGATCGTGTTCCGCGTCCCCGCCATGCGTTCCGGCGGCGAGTCGGTGGAGCCGACCGTCCTCATCAACCCGGTGATCGAGCCGCTGGACGATGGGATGGAACACGGGATGGAGGGCTGCCTGTCGATCCCCGAGCTGCGCGGCGTCGTTCCGCGATTCGCGCGCATCCGCTACCGCGGAGTCGGGCTGGATGGCGAACCCATCGAGCGTGAGGCGTCGGGATTCCACGCCCGCGTCATCCAGCACGAGTGCGATCACCTGGACGGCGTGCTTTACATCGACCGGATGACCGATCTGCGCTATCTGGCCTTCACCGACGAGGCGCATCACATCACCGAGGCGCTGGAACAGCAGGAGGGGAGAGACTGACATGGACGCTGCGCTGGATATGGACGCGGTGCGGGACGACATCCTGCTCTCCACGCTTCCCAACATCGTGTTCGACGGCTGGAGCCTCCAGGCGCTGCGCGACGGCGCCCAGATGGCCGGCTACGACACGGCGACCATGCACCGCGCCTTCCCCGGCGGTGTGCCGGAGCTGGCCGAGCATTTCGGCGCCTGGACCGACCGCCGCATGCTGGCCGAGCTGGACAAGCACCCGCTCGACGAGATGAGGGTGGGCGAGAAGATCGCGCTCGCCATCCGCACCCATTTCGAGGTGCTGGAACCGCACATGGAGGCCAAGCGCCGCCTGCTCGCCTACCTCGCCATGCCGCAGAATATCGGCATGGGGCTGACCATGCTCTACCGCACGGTGGACGCCATGTGGTTCGCGGCGGGCGACACGGCCACTGACTTCAACCACTACACCAAGCGCGCCACGCTGGCCGCGGTGCTCAGCTCCGCGACCTTCTACTGGCTGGACGACCGGTCGGAGGGCCATGCCGAGACCTGGGCCTTTGTGGACCGCCGGCTCCGCGACGTCATGAGCATGGGCAAGGCGATGTCCGCCATGGGCCGCGCCGGCCGTCTGCTCAGCCATCTGCCAAGTCCGGCGCGCTTTGCCCGTCAGGTCCGCCAGCGTGCCGGCGCCGCTCCGGTGGACACCGCCTCCGCCCATATGGCCGAGAACATCTGACGGCTCAGGCCCTGGCCTTCTTAAGGATAGCTTTCTTGCGGGACGGTTTCTTGACGGCGGCGGTGCGGATCGCCGCCGCCAGGGCCGGGCGGGCCCAGAGCAGAAGCTCGTCCGGGTCGTCCAGCGCCGAGTCGGGCGGCGGAAAGTAGGGCAGGACCGTCGGCTTGTCGTCGAAGGGCTTGAAGGGGCGCAGGCCCAGCGCCTCGTACTCCGCGCGGTTGCCGTCGTCGGTCTTGAAATACAGGATGTTGCGGGCGACCAGGGCGAAGACGACGCCGTCGCAATAGACCGCGTAACCGCCGAACATGCGGCGGGCGGTGATGGCCCCCAACGGCGTCAGCGACTCGCACAGGAAACGGACGAGTTCGCTGACCGTGGCCATGGTGGGGAGCCTGTTGGTAAAAGCCTATTTTTTGCGGAAAGCGTCGAGCGCCACGACCTCGCCGCGCTTCGGCTCCTCGCCGGAACGGTCGGAGTCGGGCTTGCCGGATTCGGCCTTGCCGATATCCGACTTGGCGAGCTTCGCGATGGACGGCTTCGGCCCATCCTTGCCGTCCGCAGCCTTCTTCTCCGACGTCTCGCGCGCGGGAATGGTGGCGATCTCCGCCGATTCGGCGGGCTCGACCGGCTGGAACTGCAGGGCGAAATTCTCCGACGGATCGGCGAAGGTGGTGATGGCGGCGTAGGGAATCACCAGCCGCTCATGCACGTTGTTGAAGCTCAGCGTCACCTCGAAATGATCGTCCAGCGCCTCCAGCCCGTAGAACTGGTACTGGATGACGATGGTCATCTCGTTGGGATACTGGGACGACAGATATTCGGGGATGTCGACGCCTGGGTAACCCGTCCGGAAGGTCAGGTAGAAGTGATGATCGCCGGGGAGCCCGCGGTCCGTCACCTGGCGGAGCGCGTCACGGACGACACCGCGCAGGGCGGCCTCGACCATGCGGTCATAACGCAACTGCTCTCTCGGCATTCTTGGGCGGGTCCTTAACGCCAGACAGGTAAGTGTGGGCCTTCTGTTGCTAGGCGGCCCACGGCCCCACCCTCAGGTGCTACCCATCGGGGATTGATTTCGGTCAGTTACCGCTGTTAGGCGGCAACGGCGACCGGAGCAACGTTGTCGTTGGCAACTATTGCAATGGCCCGATAACGGCGGAACCATGCCGGGCGAAGACCATGCCTTTACCACGCGTGTCGATCCTATTTCGCCCCCAACGAACCCGCTCCCTACGGCAACGCCCGAGAGACCGGTGGTTTGTTTGGTGGAGGCGCCGGGTACCGCCCCCGGGTCCACAACGCTTATTCCGCAAGGCGTTTATCGCCATAGTCGGCTGCTGCCGACGGACCCAATATAGGCCCTTCATCCGGATATGGAAAGGGGGTGCGGCGGATTCTGACCGGAGGCTCCTGCAAAGGGGTGACTGTCCGGGTTCGCGGACGTAGAGTGCCGCCCGAATTTCAGTCCCCGGAGTACCCATGCCGATCACGCCCGAGCAGCGCGCCGAGATCGACCGCCTGCGCGCCGTCACCGCCACCACCCGCCGCGCCACCGTTCCGGCCCTGGAGGAGATCCTCTACGAGCCGATCGAGGTCCTGGACCACGGCTTCGTGCGCGTCGTCGACTACATGGGCGACGATTCGGCCGTCGTCCAGGCGGCGCGCGTGTCCTACGGCAAGGGCACCAAGAAGGTCACCGAGGACGCCGGCCTCATCAAGTATCTGATGCGCCACCGCCACTCGACCCCGTTCGAGATGTGCGAGATCAAGTTCCACGTCAAGCTGCCGATCTTCGTCGCCCGCCAGTGGATTCGCCATCGCACGGCGAACGTCAACGAATACTCCGCGCGCTACTCCATCCTCGACCGCGAGTTCTACATCCCGACGCCCGAGAACCTGGGCGCCCAGGCCGTCGTCAACCGGCAGGGCCGCGGCGACGTTCTTCAGGGCGACGAGGCGGCGGCGGTGATGAAGCTGCTGCGCGACGATTCGGAGACGGTTTACGCGCACTACGAGGAGATGCTGAACCAGCGCGAGGACGGCACCACCATCGAGGAAGGGCGCCAGGGTCTGGCGCGCGAGCTGGCGCGCATGAACCTGACGCTGAACTACTACACGCAGTGGTACTGGAAGGTCGATCTCCACAACCTTCTTCATTTCCTCAGCCTGCGCGCCGACCCGCACGCCCAGTACGAGATCCGCGTCTACGCCGAGGCCATGCTGGACGTGGTGAAGCGCTGGGTCCCCGCCGTGTTCGACGCATTCAGCGAGTACCGGCTGGGCGGCACCCACATGTCGAAAACCGGCCTGGAGGTCGTGAAGCGCCTGCTGTCCGGCGAGGCCGTGACCCAGGAAGCCAGCGGACTGTCCAAGCGCGAATGGCGGGAACTGATGGACCAGCTCGGCCGCGCCGAGTAACGCCCGCTTCAACTGAAGGACCAACCGTCATGACGCCGCCCCCGATGACTCCGCACGAGGCCGATGGACTTCACCGCCAGGGCCTCGTCGCAGCACAGGCCGGGCGGTTTGACGAGGCGCTGGAGCTGATCGGGCGGGCCATCGCCGCCTATCCCTCGGTCCCCGTCTGGTGGGCCAACTACGGGCTGGTGATGGAAAGCCTGGGCGACGTCGCCGGGGCGGCCAACGCCTATGCCGGGGCGCTGAACCTCGATCCGTCGCTGGAGATGGCGATGGACGGGCTGCTCACCATGGCGGAGGCGGTGCGCCAGGCCGGCGATTCGGCGCGCGCGGAGGCCTTCTTCCGCCGCGCCATCGCACTGAACCCGAAGACTCTGGCGGCCGTCGCCAATCTGGGGGTGCTGCTGCGCGCCCAGGCGCGGCGGGCGGAGGCGGTGACGCTCTATGAGAGGGCCGGGCGGCTCGACCCGGCCAACTGGGCGCACCCCTACAACCTCGGCAACGCGCTGGCCGAGATGAACCGGCTGGGCGAAGCCGACGATGCCTATGAAGCGGCGCTCGCCCTCGCGCCGGGCCGGGCGGAGGTGCGGGCCAACCGCGCCACCCGCGTGCTCGCCATGCAGGGGCGGGCGGACGAGGCGCTGGCGGAAATTGACGCCGTGGTGGCGCAGCACGGCACCGTCGATTCGCTGCACGCCTCGCGCCTTTATCTGATGCAGTTCGTGCCGGGGCTGACCATGCCGGCCATCGCCCAGGCCCACGCGGACTGGGGCGCCCGCTACCCCGACCGTCCGGCGCCCGCGGTGGCCGCCCCGGCGCCGAAGATTCGCATCGGCTATGTCTCGCCGGACTTCCGCGCCCATCCCGTGGGCTTCTTCCTGGAGCCGGTGCTGGCGAACCACGACCGCTCGGCCTTCGAGGTCGTGTGCTACGCCAACACCGCCAACCCGGATTGGAAGACCGAGCGGCTGATGGCCCAGGCCGACCACTGGGTCTGGACCACCGGCCTGGACGACGCGGCGCTGGCCCAGCGCATCCAGGCGGACGGCATCCACATCCTGGTCGATCTGGCCGGGCAGACCTTCGGCAACCGCCTGCCGGTCTTCGCGCGGCGCGCGGCGCCGGTGCAGGCAACCTGGGCGGGCTATGTCGGCACCACCGGCCTGCCGGCCATGGATTACCTGATTTCCGATTCGCGGCAGAGCCCGCCGGGATCGGACGGTTGGTGCATCGAGGGCGTCGTGCGCATGCCGGACGCCTACGTCCCTTGGGCGCCGCCCGAGGACGCGCCGGCTGTGGCTTCGCTGCCGCTGGCGACGCGCGGCCACGCCACCTTCGGCTCCTTCAACGCACTGCCCAAGCTGAACGCGGAGGTCGCGGCGCTGTGGGCACGCGTGCTGGGCGCCGTCCCCGGTTCCCGCCTGCTGCTGCGCACGCCGGGCCTGGACGACGCCGGCACCGCCGCGCGCACCCTGGCGTTGTTCGAGCGGGCCGGGCTGGATCCGGCGCGGGTGGATTTGCGGGGCGGGGCGCCGCACCGGGAGTTCCTGGCCGGCTACGGCGAGGTCGACGTGGCGCTCGACCCCTTCCCTTATTCCGGCGGTCTGACGACTCTGGAGGCGCTGTGGATGGGCGTGCCGGTGGTGACGCTGGGCGGCGACCGCTTCTGCGCCCGCCATTCGGTGACGCACCTCGCCTCGGCGGGGCTGTCCGATCTGGTGGCCGACGGGCCGGACGGCTACGTCGCCAAGGCGGCGGCGCTGGTGGCCGACCCGGCGGCGCTAGCGGCCCTGCGCGGCGGCCTGCGGGACCGGCTGGCGGCGTCGCCGGCGCTGAACGGCGTGCGCTTCACCCGCGCGCTGGAGGCCGCCTTCGGCGTGATGTGGCAGCGCTTCCAGGCCGGGCAGGGGCGGGCGAGCTTCGCGCTCAGTTTCGATTGAGCCTCAGGCGCGCTCCGACCCCGGCGCGCCGGTGCTCCACAGCAGGCCCAGCACCACGCCCTTGCAACGCGGCAGCAGCAGGCCGGTCAGCAACAGGGTCAACAGCGGCCAGATGGTGAGATGCACCCAGGTGGCCGGCTCGTAGCTCTGCTCGACCGACAGGACCGCCGGAATGATGATGTGGCCGACGATCAGGATGGTCATCCAAGGCGGGGCGTCGTCGGCGCGCAGATGGCCGAACGCCTCGCCGCAATGGGCGCAGTGGTCGACCGGCTTCAGATAGTTCCGCAGCAGGCGCCCGCGTCCGCAGGCCGGGCATTGCCCCATCAGCCCGCGCAGCGCCGCCGTCGTCTTCGACCGCGCGCCGTCCTGAGTGCCGTCTTCCACCGCCCTGTCTTCCGCCGTCATGACCGTACCCCTGCGATCCGCTCCCCGAAGGGCCTCATATGGGGAGGGAGCGACCGATCGTCACGCCGTTCCGTCGCCCGCACCCCGGGGTTGCGCCGCGCGCAGGGCCTCCACGCGGCGGGCGATGTTCTCCAGCCGCATCTGAAGCTCATGGGCGCACAGCGCGTGCGCGGCGGCGCGGGCCTCCGCCTCGATGTCGGCGATGGCGGCTTCGAAGGCATTGAGTCGGGCTTGGAGTCGGGCGTCGCGCGGGTCTTCGCTCATCGGATTCCTGCTCCGGCAGTTGACGGACCGGCCCCTGGGCGTCTACGGGATGCACAAACCCCCTCCGGGAGCCTGGAGCCATGACGATCACCCGCCTGTTTCTCGCCGCCGCCACGGCGGCTGTCGCGCTGACCAGCGCCGCCGCCTTCGCCCAGACCAAGACCGTCGCGATCACCGCCATCGTCGAGCATCCGGCGCTGGACGCCACGCGCGACGGCGTGATCGAGGCGCTGAAGGCCGCGGGCTACACGCCGGGTGACACCCTGAAGGTCGAGTATCAGAGCGCCCAGGGCAACCCCGCGACCGCCGCGCAGATCGCGCGCCAGTTCGCCGGCGCCCGTCCGGACGTGATCGTTCCGATCTCCACCCCCTCCGCCCAGGCCGTCGTCGCCTCGACCCGCGACATTCCGGTGGTCTTCACCGCGGTGACCGACCCGGTCGGCGCGCAACTCGTCCGCAGCCTGGACAAGCCCGGCGCCAACGTCACCGGCGTGTCGGACATGGCCCCGGTGGCCGAGCATGTCGCGCTGATCCGCGAGATCGTGCCGTCCGTGAAGCGTCTGGGCGTCCTCTACAACGCCGGCGAGCCGAACTCGGTCTCGCTGGTCAAGGCGCTGAAGGACGAGGCGCAGAAGGCAGGGCTGACCGTGGTCGAGGCGACCGCCACCAAGTCCGCCGATGCCCAGCCCGCCGCCCGCAGCCTCGTCGGCAAGGCGGACGCGATCTACGTGCCGCTGGACAACACGGTCGTCTCGGCGCTTGAGAGCGTCGTCGCGGTGGGCCAGCAGGCCAAGCTGCCGGTCTTCTCCGCCGACACCGACAGCGTGGCGCGCGGCACGGTGGCCTCCATCGGCTTCGACTATCGGCAGGTCGGCCGCCAGACCGGCGAGGCCGTGGTCCGCATCCTCAAGGGCGAGAAGCCGGGCGACGTTCCGGTAACCTTCGCCAAGGGCACCGACCTGTTCGTGAATCCGAAATCCGCCGCGGCGATGGGCGTGACCATCCCCGAAGCGGTGACCCGGCGCGCGACCAAGGTGGTCGGGCAGTAAGTTTAATCTGCAAGGACCAAGTTCCGCTGGCTCTGCCCCCTCCCTAGCCCTCCCCCGCCTTCGGCGAGGGAGGGGACTCCTCCCCCGCCTTCGGCGAGGGAGGGGACTGATTCTCCCTCTCCCGCGTGAGCGGGGGAGGGTTGGGGTGGGGGCAAAGCCGGCGAAGCCGGATACACACATGAGTGAAATCGCCTTTTTCGGGGCCGTCGAGATCGGGCTGGTGTACGCGCTGGTCGCCCTTGGCGTGTACCTGTCCTTCCGGGTGCTCGATTTCCCGGACCTGACGGTGGACGGCAGCTTCCCACTGGGCGCGGCGGTCTGCGCCACGCTGCTGGTCGCCGGGGTCAACCCGTGGATCGCCAGCCTCGTCGCGGCGCTGGCCGGGTCGATGGCCGGGCTGGTCACGGCGACGCTGAACGTCCGCTTCAAGATCCTGCACCTGCTGGCCAGCATCCTGACCATGATCGCGCTGTTCTCGGTGAACCTGCGCGTGATGGGCCGCCCGAACGTGGCGCTGCTGATGCAGGACACGGTGCTGACGCCCTTTTACGGGCTGGGGCTGCCCGACCATGTGGTGCGGCCGCTCGTCGTGCTGGTCGTGGTCGTTGTGATCGTCCTGCTGCTGGCTCGCTTCCTGAACAGCGAATTCGGCCTCGCCATGCGGGCGACCGGCGTCAACGCCCGGATGGCCCGCGCACAGGGGGTTCAGACGGACTTCCACATCTACGCCGGCATGGCGCTGTCGAACGGGCTGTGCGCCCTGGCCGGGGCGCTGTTCGCCCAGACCAACGGCTTCGCCGACGTGACCACCGGCATCGGCACCATCGTGGTCGGTCTGGCCGCGGTGATCGTCGGCGAGACGGTGCTGCCGGCCCGCGCGATGCTGTGGGCGCTGGTCGGCTGCGTCGTCGGCTCCATCCTCTACCGTCTGGCGGTCCAGCTGGCCCTGTCGGCGGACGCCATCGGGCTCCAGGCCTCCGACCTCAACCTCGTCACCGCCGTCCTGGTTGCGGTGGCGCTGATCCTGCCGCGGATGCGGCTGAAAGCCGCATCGAAGAAGAGGGAGGCCGCCCGATGATCACGGTCAACGGCATCCATGTCACCTTCGGGCGCGGCACCCCGCTGGAGAAGCACGCCCTGCGCGGCGTCGACCTGACGATCCCGGAAGGGCAGTTCGTCACCGTCATTGGCTCCAACGGCGCCGGCAAGTCGACCTTCCTGGGTGCGCTGGCCGGCGACGTGATCGCCGAGGAGGGCCGCATCGCCATCGACGGGGTCGACGTCACCCGCTGGGCGACGCCGAAGCGCGCCTCGCTGGTCGCCCGCGTCTTCCAGGACCCGATGGTCGGAAGCTGCACCGCGCTGACCATCGAGGAGAACATGGCGCTGGCCGCCGCCCGCGGGCGCCGCCGCGGCCTGGGCTTCGCCCTGCGCGGCGACCGCCGCCGGCATTTCCGCGAGCGCATCGCGGAACTGGGGCTGGGGCTGGAAAACCGGCTGCACGACCGCATGGGACTGCTGTCCGGCGGGCAGCGGCAGGCGGTCAGCCTGCTTATGGCGACGCTCGCCGGGTCGAAGATCCTGCTGCTCGACGAGCACACGGCGGCGCTCGACCCCGGAACGGCGGAGTTCGTGCTGGGCCTGACCCGCCGCATCGTCGAGGAGAACCGGCTGACCACGCTGATGGTCACCCACTCCATGCGGCAGGCGCTGGACTACGGCGACCGCACGGTGATGCTGCACGAGGGAAGGATCGTGCTCGACGTGTCGGGGGAGCAGCGCGCCGGGCTGGACGTGCCGCATCTTCTGGCCCTGTTCGCCAAGCAGCGCGGCGGCGAGGACATCACCGACGACAGCCTGCTGATCGGGTGAGGTCTGATCGGCTGAGGCGGGGGAGGGGCGTCAGACGGTCTTGCGGTCGCGCTCCCCCTCCGGGTCCTCGCGGTCGGCCTCGAACAGGGCCTGAAGCTCGGCGGCGGCCTGCCGGGAGGTCTGGATCAGGCGGTTCTCGTCGTGGTGCACGGCGTGCTGTCGGATCAGCGTGCGCTCGTCATGCTCGCGGAAGGTGTCCAGCGTGTGCCGGGTTTCCTCCGGCGGCAGGCCCAGCGATTCCAGCACGCCGCCGGTCAGCCGCAGGCTGGAATCGTAGGTCTCGCGCACGAAATGCGTGACCCCGCGGTCCATCAGGAAATGGGCGTGGCGGCGGTTGCGGGCGCGGGCGTGGATGACGAGGTGGGGGAAATGGCGCGTCGCCAGCTCCACCACGCGCAGCGACTGCTCCATGTCCTCCAGCGCCACCACCAGCACCTTGGCCTTGTCGGCCCCGGCGGCGCGCAGCAGGTCGAGCCGCGACGGGTCGCCGTAATAGACCTTGTTGCCGAAGCGCCGCACGACGTCGACCTGCTCGGCGCTCTGCTCCAGCGCCGTAAAGGGGATGCCGCGCAGCCGCAGCACGCGCCCGACGATCTGCCCGACCCGGCCGAAGCCGCAGATCAGCACCGGCGGCTCCCCGTCCGGCGCGATGGTGTCGTAGGGGCGGACGGGCTTCACGATCAGCCGCGGCGCCAGCCAGCGCTCCTCCGCCGCGAAGACGAAGGGGGTGGCGATCATCGACAGCGTGACCACCAGCATGGCCGTCGCCGCCTGCCCCCCGCTCATCGCCCCGACGCCGACGGCCAGACCGAACAGCACGAAGCCGAACTCGCCGCCCTGGCTCAGCACGGTGGACAGCCGCGTCGAGCCGCCCGGACGCAGGCCGGACAGGCGGGCCAGCCCGAACAGCACTGCGGCCTTCAGCGCCATCAGCCCAAGCGCCAGCGACAGGTAGCGCACCGGCTCGGCCATCAGCGCCGCCACGTCGGCCCCCATGCCCACCGACACGAAGAACAGGCCGAGCAGCAGCCCCTCGAACGGCGCGATGTCGGCCTGCACCTCGTGCCGGTACTCCGAATCGGACAGCAGCACCCCGGCCATGAAAGCGCCGAGCGACATGGACAGCCCCGCCCAGGCGGCGAACAGGGCGGTGCCCAGCACGATCAGCAGGGCGGTGGCGGTGAAGATCTCCGGCGTCCGGGCGCCGTCCACGATGCGCAGCACCGGGCGCAGCAGGTAGCGCCCGCCGGCCAGGATCACCGCGATCGCTCCGCCGGCCTTCAGCACGGCCAGCCACGCGGTTCCCGCGTCCGGCACCTCCCCGGCGCCATGGCCGAGCAGGGGCAGCAGCGCCACCGCCGGGATGATGGCGAGGTCCTGGAACAGCAGGATCGAGAAGGCGCTGCGTCCGGCGTTGGTGGTCAGCAACTCCCGTTCCGCCAGCATGGGCAGCACCATGGCGGTGGAGGAGAGTGACAGGCCGAATCCGGTCACCGCCGCGGCGGCGGGGGTGAATCCCAGCAGGAAAATGGTGGCGGCGGCGATCACGACGGAGGTCACCGCGACCTGGGCACCGCCGAGCCCCAGGACCGATCGTCGCATCACCCAGAGGCGGGCGGGGCGCAACTCCAGCCCGATCAGGAACAGCAGCATGATGACGCCGAGTTCCGAGACGTGCCGGATCGCCTCGACGTCCGTCACCAGACCGAGCCCGCCCGGCCCGATGGCCAACCCCGCGGCGAGATAGCCGAGCGGCCCGCCGAAGCCGATCCGCTTGGCCACCGGCACCGCCAGGACCACGGCGGCCAGCAGCACCACCAACGTCACGAAATCCGGCATCGGCCCCACCCCCTAAAGGCTTTCCCCCACCTAACCCTCCCCCGCTAAACGCAGGGGAGGGAACTTAGGCCCTCCCCTGCGTTAGCTCTCGCGCAAACCAAAGGTTTGCGCTGATGCGGCAGGCGGACCTTCGGTCCGCCGAGAGCGGGGGAGGGAGGGGACCCACGAAGTGGGGAGGGTGGGGGCAAGCACGTCCCCTTACGACACCACGATCCGCGGCGCCGCCCGGGCCGGACCCTGTTCGCCGGCGATCTTCTCCCACAGGCGCTTGGCAATCCCGCGGTACACCTTCGCGTGTTCCGATTCGGGCTGGGACACCACGATGGGCTGGCCCTGGTCGGAGGTCTCACGGATGTCGAGGTGCAGCGGGACCTCGCCGAGGAACTCCATGCCCAGGTCCGACGCCTCCTTGCGGGCGCCGCCGTGACTGAAGATGTCCGTGCGGTGGCCGCAGTTGGGGCAGCAGAAGTAGCTCATGTTCTCGATGATGCCGAGGACGGGCACGTCCACGCGGCGGAACATGTTCAGCCCCTTGCGGGCGTCGAGCAGGGCGATGTCCTGCGGGGTCGAGACGATGATCGCCCCGGCCAGCGGCACCTGCTGCGCCATGGTGAGCTGGGCGTCGCCGGTGCCCGGCGGCATGTCCACCACCAGAACGTCGAGCGTGCCCCAGTTCACGTCGCGCAGCATCTGCTGGAGCGCGCTCATCACCATCGGGCCGCGCCAGATCATCGGCGTGTCCTCGGCCACCAGGAAGCCCATCGACATCACCTTGATGCCGTAGTTTTCCATCGGCTCCAGGATCTTGCCGTCGCGGCTGGTCGGCCGGCCGGAGATGCCCAGCATGCGCGGCATGGACGGGCCGTAGATGTCGGCGTCCAGAAGCCCGACCTTCAACCCGTTCGCCGCCATGGCGAGGGCGAGGTTGCTGGCCGTGGTGGACTTGCCGACGCCGCCCTTGCCCGACGCGACGGCGACGATGGCCTTCACGCCCGGCACCAGCGGCTTCTGCTCCGCCGGCTGGCCGTGGGAGTGGCCGGCATGGGAGTGGCCATGCCCGCCATGGGAGTGCCCGTGATCGTGCCCGTGGCCCTGCTGCGGGGCGGCACCCTGGCCGGCGGGGCGGTGCGCCGTCAGGACCGCGGTGACCGACAGAACGCCCGGCAGGGCCTCCACCGCTTTCTCGGCGGCGTGGCGCACCGGCTCGGCCTGGGCGCCGCGCTTGGGGTCCACTTCGATCGAAAAGGCGACGTGCCCGTCACGCACGACAAGTCCGGACAACATGCCGAGGCTGACGACGTCCTTGCCCCGTTCCGGATCGACAACCGTCCTCAGAGCTTCAAGGACTTGAGCTTCGCTGACCTGCGCCATGGTTGAAAACTCCGCTTCCTTCCCGATATTGGCGGATATCCGTCGGTGAAATCCTTCCCCGAATGGGATGGGCACTATAGGGCCGGCGGACAATAATGGTAAAGGGATCGGACGGTCCGGAAACGATTTGTTTTCCGGAATTTCCGTCCCAAGAATTGAGAGAGCGCGAAGGGGAACGAACGGAATGCCGTGGAGCAATCAGGGAGGGGGCGGCGGTGGCGGCCCCTGGGGTCCTCCGCCGGGTGGTGGCGGTCAGAATCCGTGGGGCCGTCCGCCGGGTGGCGGTGGAGGCGGCGGTGGAGGCGGCGGCGGAGGGCCGCAGCCGCCGGACCTGGAGGATCTGCTGCGCCGCGGCCAGGACCGCCTGAAGCGGGTGATGCCGGGCGGCGTCGGCAGCGGCCGGGGCATCGCGCTCGTCGTCGGCCTGCTGGCCGTGGTCTGGCTGGCCAGCGGCATCTACCGCGTCGAGGCGGATGAGCAGGGCGTCGTGCTGCGCTTCGGCCAGTGGGTGCGCACCGAGCAGCCTGGTCTGCGCTACCACCTGCCGTCGCCCATCGAAACGGTGCTGATGCCCAAGGTGACGCGCGTCAACCGCATCGAGGTCGGCTACCGCTCGGCCGGCGACGGGCGTCGCGGCGACCGTGACGTTCCCGACGAGTCGCTGATGCTGACCGGCGACGAGAACATCATCGACATCGATTTCACCGTCTTCTGGGTCATCAAGGACGCGGGCGAGTATCTGTTCAAGATCCGCGACCCCGAGGCCACCGTGAAGAAGGCGGCGGAAAGCGCGATGCGCGAGGTCATCGGCCGCACCGACCTGCAGCCGGCCCTGACCGAGGCCCGCCAGCAGATCGAAACCTCCACCCGCCAGCTCCTCCAGGCCATGCTGGACGACTATGAGGGCGGCATCGAGGTGACGCAGGTGCAGCTGCAGAAGGCCGACCCGCCGTCGCCCGTTATCGACGCCTTCAACGACGTGCAGCGCGCCCGCGCCGACCGCGAGCGCGCCCGCAACGAGGCCGAGGCCTACCGGAACGACGTGATCCCGCGCGCCCGAGGCGACGCGGAGCGGCTGATCCAGGAAGCGTCCGCCTACCGCGAGCAGGTCGTGAACCTGGCCCAGGGTGACGCCGACCGCTTCCGCAAGGTGTTCGACGCCTACTCGACCGCCAAGGACGTGACCGCCAAGCGCATGTATCTGGAGACCATGGAAGAGATCCTGAGCGGCGCCAACAAGGTCATCATCGACGGCAACGCGCAGGGTGCCCAGGGCGTGGTTCCCTATCTGCCGCTCAACCAGCTTCAGCCTGCTCCGGCGCGGCCCGCCGGCCAGCAGCCGGCCCGTTGAGGAGGGATGCCATGAACCGCACATTGTTGGTCGCCGGCATCGGCATCCTCGCCGCGGGCGTGCTCGCCTCGGCCTCGCTGTTCACGGTGAACGAGGCGCAGCAGGCGCTCGTCCTCCAGTTCGGCGAGCCGATGCGCGTGATCCGCGAACCCGGCCTGAAGGCCAAGGTTCCCTTCATCCAGGAAGTCCGCATCCTCGACCGCCGCGTGCTCGACCTCGACCCGCCGGTGGAGCAGGTCATCCTGGCCGACCAGAAGCGCCTGGACGTGGACGCCTTCGCGCGCTACCGCATCCTGGACCCGCTGCGCTTCTACCAGACCGCCGGCAACGAGGCGGTGGCCGAGACGCGGATGAACGCCATCGTGAACTCGGCGCTCCGCCGCGTTCTCGGCAGCGTGACGCTGCTCGCCATCCTGTCGGACGAGCGTCCGCGCGTGATGAACGACATCCGCGGGCAGGTGAACGACGAGGCGAAGCGCTTCGGCATCGAGATCGTCGATGTCCGCATCCGCCGCGCCGACCTGCCGGAGGAAACCAGCCAGTCGATCTTCGCCCGCATGCGGTCGGAGCGTGAGCGCGAAGCCGCCGAGGCCCGCGCCCAGGGTCAGGAGCAGTCGCAGCAGATCCGCTCCCGCGCGGACCGCGAGCGCACCGTCATCCTGGCCGAAGCGCAGCGCGATTCGCAGATCCTGCGCGGTGAAGGCGACAACCAGGCGCTGAAGATGATCGCCGAGGCGACGTCGCAGGACCCGCAGTTCTACAGCTTCTACCGGACGCTCGAAGCCTACCGGAAGTCGCTGAACAAGGACGATACCACCATGGTGCTGTCCCCGACCGGCGAGTTCTTCCGCTACTTCGGCGACATCACCGGTGGCGGCAACGGCCAGCCGGCGCCGGCCTCGGGCAGTGGTGCCGTGCCGCAGCGGGCCCCGGCCCCGGCGACCGCCCAGCAGCAGTAAGACGTCGCGCTCGTCTCCCCCTCCCCCGTCCCGGGGGAGGGGGTGGGGTGGGGGCTCCCGTTCTCCCACCCCGATTTTGTCTTTCCGCCCAGACTTCCTTCTCGGAAATGCCGCCCGACCGATGACGGATTTTCTCACCGCGCTGGCCCTGGTCCTGGTGATCGAGGGCGTGCTCTACGCGCTGTTCCCGTCCGCGATGCGGCGTCTGATCGTCGAAGCGCTGACGATGCCGGAGAACCGGCTGCGCACCGTCGGGCTGGTGACGGCGATGGCCGGCGTCGGATTCGTCTGGCTTCTGCGCGGCGCCTGACACCCTTTTGCCGCGCGCGCGTCGCTGGACCGCGCCGCCATTTTCCGGCCATACTCCGACTTCTATACTCGCGCGTCCTCCGTGGCGGATGGGACCCGTGCGCCTTTGCTTGAAGCGGTGAGGCGCGGGGATTACATCCGGCACACGGATCGGTGAAGCGCCCCCTCGGACCGCGTTCGCATGAAACCGCGGGCCGATTGGAACAGATGGCCGATTGGAACAAGAAGGTGCCGGATGTCCGGCAGGGAGAGCTGAGTTGAACCCGAACCACCCCATCCACCGCGCCGAATCCGGCCGCCGGCTGCGCGTCGTGCCGCTGATCGCCGCTCTCCTGTTGGGGCTGTCCGCCGCCGTCGGCACCCCCGCCATGGCCCAGTCTCGCCCGGCGCCGACCAGCTTCGCCGACCTGTCGGAAAAGCTGCTGCCCGCCGTGGTCAACATCTCCACCAGCCAGGCGGTGCCGCAGCGCCAGCAGGGCGCCCGTCCCGAGATGCCGCAGTTCCCGCCGGGCTCGCCGTTCGAGGAATTCTTCCGCGACTTCTTCGACCGTCAGCAGCAGGACCAGCCGCAGCAGCCGCGCAAGTCGACCTCGCTCGGCTCCGGCTTCATCATCGACGCCAAGAACGGCTACGTGGTCACCAACAACCACGTCATCCAGGACGCCGACGAGATCACCGTCATCCTGCAGGACGACACCAACATCAAGGCGGAGCTGATCGGCAAGGACCCGAAGACCGACGTCGCCCTGCTGAAGATTAACACCAGCCACCCGCTGGTCGCCGTGCCCTTCGGCGATTCGGATGCCATGCGCGTGGGCGACTGGGTGCTGGCCATCGGCAACCCGTTCGGCCTGGGCGGCTCGGTCACCGCCGGCATCATCTCGGCGCGCCAGCGCGACATCAACGCCGGCCCCTACGACGACTTCCTGCAGACCGACGCCTCGATCAACCGCGGCAACTCCGGCGGCCCGATGTTCAACCTGAACGGCGAGGTCATCGGCATCAACACGGCGATCTTCTCGCCGTCGGGCGGCTCGGTCGGCATCGGCTTCGCCATCCCGTCCAACCTCGCCAAGCAGGTGGTCGCGCAGCTCCGCGAGTACGGCAAGACCCGCCGCGGCTGGCTGGGCGTGCGCATCCAGGGCGTGACCCCGGAGATCGCCGAGAGCCTGGGCCTGCAGGGCCACAAGGGCGCGCTGGTCGCCTCGATCACCCCGAACGGCCCGGCGGCCAAGGCCGGCATCCAGGCGGGCGACGTGGTGACCAAGTTCGACGGCAAGGAAATCAACGAGATGCGCCGCCTGCCGCGCGTCGTCGCCGAAACGCCGATCGACAAGGCCGTCCCGATCGAGGTGTGGCGCAAGGGCAAGTCGCAGCAGCTCCAAGTGAAGGTGGGCGAGCTTGAGGCCGCCGAGGAATCGGGTCTTCTCGCCGCCAATCCGGAGGAGCAGCGCCGCCAGCCGCAGCAGGCCCCGGCCCAGAAGCCGACCGAGACGCTGGGCCTGAAGCTGACCAACATCACGCCCGAACTGCGCCAGCAGTTCGAGATCAAGCCCGAGCTGAAGGGCGTCGTGGTGACCGAGGTGGCCGGCAACTCGACCGCGTCGGAAAAGGGCATCCGCGCCGGCGACGTCATCATCGAGGTCGGCCAGGAGGAGGTCCGCAAGCCGGAGGACGTGACGTCCAAGATCCAGAAGGCCAAGGAGCAGGGCAAGAAGTCCATCCTGCTGCTGGTGGACCGTCACGGCGACCTGCGCTTCGTCGCCATCCCGCTCAGCCAGGGCTGATCCGGGGGCTCCCAAACGAAAAGGGCACCGGCGGGAGACCGCCGGTGCCCTTTCGCTTTGTGAGGTGCGTTGGTGGGCGGTCAGCCCTCCACGAACTCCCCGATCCGGTAGCCCTGGGCGAACAGCAGGGCGGTGAGGTCGCCATGGTCCACGCGGGCGCGGGCCTGGGCGGCCACCGTCGGTTTGGCGTGGAAGGCGACGCCCAGCCCGGCGGCCAGCAGCATCGGCAGGTCGTTGGCGCCGTCGCCGACGGCCATCGTCTCGACGGTCGGGACGTGGCGCTCCCCGGCGTAGGCGAGCAGGGCCTCCAGCTTGCTGTCCTTGTCGAGGATCGGCTCGACCACCGCACCGGTCATGACGCCGTCCACCACCTCCAGCACGTTGCCGCGGTCGTCGTCGAAGCCGACCCACTGGCGCACCCGCTCCGTGAAGCAGCGGAAGCCGCCGGAGACCAGGACGCAGGTTGCCCCGTTGGCGCGCATGGTGGAAACCAAAGTCTTGGCGCCCGGCATCAGGGTGGCGCGCTGCCACACCTCGTCGACGACGCTCTCGTTCAGGCCCTTGAGCAGGGCGACCCGCTCGCGCACCGCGCCCTTGAAGTCGATCTCGCCGTTCATGGCGCGGGCGGTGATCGCGGCGATGTGGTCCTTCAGCCCGACGTAATCGCCCAGCTCGTCCAACATCTCCTGCTCGATGATCGTCGATTCCATATCGGCGACCAGCAGGCGCTTCTTCCGGTTGCCCGGCTTCTGGGCGATGACGTCCACGGCCAGCCCGCCCGGCACGAGATTGGTCAGCGCGTGGCGGACGGCGGCTTCGGCCTGCTCGGGCACCAGCCCATCCTCGGCGATGTCGCAGGCACGGTCCGGCGCCAGCCAGTCCGGCTTGGCGGTGTCGGCCCCCAGCGCGGTCAGGGACGCGCGGGCGGCCTGCA
The DNA here is from genome assembly GCF_000632475.1 of Azospirillum argentinense. Lineage (NCBI taxonomy): Bacteria > Pseudomonadati > Pseudomonadota > Alphaproteobacteria > Rhodospirillales > Azospirillaceae > Azospirillum > Azospirillum argentinense. Next base: position 1,848,421 of record NZ_CP007793.1, on the reverse strand, counting down.
CGGCCTGCTCGTCGAGAACGGCGGAGGCGGCGGCGATCAGCGTAACGACAGCGCTCATGGCGGGGCGATCCTGGAAGAGCCGTGGGGAAGGGCGCGCGCGCTCCCTAGCACAGCCGGGAGTTTGCGCCAACCCACTCCGCCAAGCGTCGTAGACATTCCGCGCCAGGGACCTCAGCACCTGCCACCGCGTTTCCGCTCAAATCGCGGGAGGGTTCGTCCATGATCCAGCGGCCTGCCACCCTTCTTACCCCGTCCATTCTCGCTTTCACCCTGCTGTTGGCCGGATGCGGCGCCGGGACCGATCTGGCGCAGCGCCCGCCGCCCGGCTATGTCGGCGACGTGGCGGCACGCGTCTCGGCGGTGGATTGGGCGCAGGCCCGCCCCGTGACGGTGCAGTTGGACGAGTTCCAGTTCCAGCCCGACCGTTTGGCCTTCGAGCGGGGAACTCCGTACCGCCTGACGCTGGAGAACCGCGGGACCGTCGCGCACACCTTCACTTCCGAAGGCTTCTTCAAGGCCATCGCGGTGCGGCGGGTCACCACCGCGCAAGGCGCCGTCGAGACGCCGGCCCTGGTGAATCTGGAGATCCCCGCCGGCCAGACCGACGTGGTGGAGTTCGTTCCGGTCGAGGCCGGAACCTACGACCTGGCCTGCCATGAACCGCTGCACAGCAGTTTCGGCATGACCGGGACGATCACGGTTCGCTGAGGCCCCGCACCGGTCGCCGCACCGGTCGCCCTTGCCAAGCCGAGCCTTCCCCTGCCATACGCTGTAGCCGGAGGAACGTCAGGCAAGGCGACATGGCAGAGGACAGCCCGCGCAACCGGGATGTGCAGCACCGGCACGTGGTGGTGATCGGCGGCCCGACGGCGTCGGGCAAGTCGGGCATGGCGCTCGACATCGCCTTGGCGCGCAACGGCACGGTCATCAACGCCGACAGCATGCAGCTCTACGCCGAGCTGGACGTGCTGACCGCCCGTCCGGGGGCGGAGGATCTGGCGCAGGCCCCGCATCGGCTCTACGGCGTGCTTCCCGCGGCAGAGCGCGGGTCCGCGGCACGCTGGCGCGACATGGCGCTGGCCGAGATCGCCGCCGCTCACGCCGCCGGGCGGCTGCCCATCGTCGTCGGTGGCACCGGCCTCTACCTGCGCACGCTGATGGAGGGCTTGAGCGCCGTTCCCGCTGTCCCGGACGAGGTCCGCAAGGCCGCCCACGCCCGGCTCCAGGAGCTGGGGGGCGAGGCGTTCCGCGCGGAGCTGGTGGGCCGCGACCCGGCCTCGGCCAAGCTGAACCCCGGCGACACCACCCGCCTGACCCGCGCCTGGGAGGTGCTGGAGGCCACCGGCCTTCCGCTCTCCCACTGGCAGACCCAGCGCGCCGAGGGCCCGCCGGAGGGCCTGCTGTTCTCCGTGCTGGTGATCGACCCGCCGCGCGACGCGCTCTACGCCAACTGCGACCGCCGCTTCCGCGTGATGATGGGGCAGGGGGCGCTGGAGGAGGTGCGGCGTCTGGACGCGCTCGGCCTCGATCCCGACCTGCCGGCGATGAAGGCGCTCGGAGTGCCGGAACTGCGCGACCATCTGCGCGGCGCGCTGACCCTCGACGAAGCCATTGCGCTGGCTCAGCAATCGACCCGCCGCTACGCGAAGCGGCAGGTCACATGGTTCCGCCACCAGCTCGCGGGTCGGCCGCCAGCTTCCGCGCTGCATGGCTGCCATACGATCAATTCGCTCTACACAAGACCACTTAGTGAAGCAATACTGACCTATCTTGAAACGACGTTGCGTCGTTGACCCTCAGGAGGATTGAAAGTGACGGTCGATTGGGGAAACGTGTTTGCCGGTCGCGTCGCCGGTATGGGAGCCTCGGAAATCCGGGAGCTGCTGAAGCTGCTCGAACGGCCGGAAATCATCTCCTTCGCCGGGGGCATCCCGGACCCCGATTTCTTCCCGACCGCGGCCATCGCCCGCGCCTATGAGAAGATCTTCCAGTCCAACAGCGGGGCCGGCGGCGCGCTTCAATACACCATCAGCGAGGGCTTCACGCCGCTGCGCGAGTGGATCTGCGCCTATCTGGGTCGCCGCGGCATCCAGGCCGGGCTGGACGAGGTGCTGGTGACCAGCGGGTCGCAGCAGGCGCTGGAGTTCGTCGGCAAGCTGCTGATCGGGCCGGGCGAGAAGATCCTGGTGACCCGTCCGACCTATCTCGGCGCGCTCCAGGCTTTTTCGCCCTACGAGCCGCAGTATCTTTCCGTTCCCGGCGACGCCGAGGGACCGGACCTCGCCGCGGTTGAGGCGGCGCTGGAGCAGAAGCCGAAGTTCTTCTATCTCGTCCCCGACTTCCAGAACCCCAACGGCACGACGATCTCGCTGGCCCGCCGCGAGGCGCTTCTCGACCTCTGCGCCAAGCACGGCGTGCCGATCGTCGAGGACGCCGCCTACACCGAACTGCGCTACGAGGGCGAGGCGATCCCGTCCCTCGTCGCGCTGGACGCCGCCCGCAACGGTGGCAAGATCACCAACGTGCTCTTCTGCGGCTCCTTCTCCAAGACGATGGTGCCGGCGCTGCGCGTGGGCTGGATCAACGGCCCGGCCGAGGTCATCAACCGGCTGGTTCTGATGAAGCAGGCCGGCGACCTGCACACCAGCACCATCAACCAGATCGTGCTGCACGACGTGGTGTCGCAGAACTTCGACAGCCACATCCGCCGCCTGCGCGCCGGCTACAAGGAGCGCCGCGACGCCATGCTGACCGCGCTGGACGAGTTCGCCCCGGCCGGGGTGACCTGGACCAAGCCGGAAGGCGGCATGTTCGTCTGGATCGAACTGCCGGAGGGCACCGACGGGGTGGACCTGCTGGCCCGCGCCATCAAGGACGCCAACGTCGCCTTCGTCCCCGGCTCGGCCTTCCACGCCGACCGCTCGGGCAAGAACACGCTGCGCCTCAGCTTCTCCAACAACAACCCGGAGCGCATCCGCGAAGGCATCCGCCGCCTCTGCGGCCTGCTTCAAACCGTCGCGGCTTAACTTCGCGAGTCCTCGCGCAACGGCCTGCCTTCGCACCCGCGGGGCAGGCCGTTCGTGTTTACGGGCGGCTTTGCGGGGAGGGCGGTCTTTCCAGCTTGCGAAATATTTGGAAAAACTGCGGCAAAAAATCTTTTCGATCATTCGCAAAATGGGTTGACCAAGGACTGGCGGATTGTCTAGTTTGCCGGTCCCGGCCTTCGCCTTTGGGGATAACCCCTTGTTTTCCCAGCAGGCCATCGCCGGGGTTTGAGAAGGAACAGGGCCGCCCGTGAAAAGAGGGGCCCCCATTGGAAGGTCGTGAGCTATGCCCGAACAGAAGCTGACCGGCGCGCAGATCGTCATCAAGGCCCTGAAGGATCAGGGCGTAGACATCATCTTCGGTTATCCGGGCGGCGCGGTACTTCCGATCTACGACGCCATCTTCCAGCAGAACGACATCAAGCACATCCTGGTCCGGCATGAGCAGGCCGCCGTGCACGCCGCGGAAGGCTACGCCCGCTCCACCGGCAAGGTGGGCTGCGTGCTGGTGACCTCCGGCCCCGGCGCCACCAACGCCGTGACGGGCCTGCTCGACGCGCTGTGCGACAGCATTCCGCTGGTCTGCCTGTCGGGGCAGGTGCCGACCCACCTGATCGGCAACGACGCCTTCCAGGAGGCTGACACCACCGGCATCACGCGCCCCTGCACCAAGCACAATTATCTGGTGAAGGACGTCAACCAGCTGGCCCGCACCATGCACGAGGCCTTCTACGTGGCGCGCAGCGGCCGTCCCGGCCCGGTGCTGGTCGACATCCCGAAGGACGTGCAGTTCGCCGACGGCACCTACATCCCGCCGACCGAGGTCAAGCACAAGACCTACCGCCCGCAGGTGAAGCCCGAGATCGCCCGCGTGGAGGAGGCCATCGAGCTGATCGCCACCGCCAAGCGCCCGATCTTCTACACCGGCGGCGGCGTGGTGAACGCCGGCCCGATCGCGGCGAAGCTGCTGACCCAGTTCGTGAAGATGACCGGCTTCCCGATCACCTCGACCCTGATGGGGCTGGGCGCCTTCCCGGCGTCGGACCCGCAGTGGCTGGGCATGCTGGGCATGCACGGCACGTACGAGGCGAACCTCGCCATGTACAACTGCGACGTGATGATCAACATCGGCGCCCGCTTCGACGACCGCGTGACCGGCAAGCTGTCGGAGTTCGCGCCGGGCTCGAAGAAGATCCACGTCGACATCGACCCCAGCTCGATCAACAAGAACGTCGCGGTGGACATCCCCATTGTCGGTGACGCCGGCGCCGTGCTCGAGGACATGATCCGCATCTGGAAGGCCCGCCAGAAGCGCGCCGACCAGACCGCGCTGAAGGAGTGGTGGGGGCAGGTCGAGGGCTGGCGCGCCCGCAACTGCCTGAACTACAACCGCACCGAGGCGGTCATCAAGCCGCAGTACGCGCTGGAGCGGCTGCGCGAGGCTCTGCGCGGCAAGAACCATTACGTGACGACCGAGGTCGGCCAGCACCAGATGTGGGCCGCCCAGTTCCTGCCCTTCGACGAGCCGAACCGCTGGATGACCTCCGGCGGCCTGGGCACCATGGGCTACGGCCTGCCGGCGGCCATCGGCGCGCAGCTCGCCCACCCCGACGCCATCGTGGTGGACGTGTCGGGCGAGGCGTCCTTCCTGATGAACATGCAGGAGATCGGCACGGCGGTGCAGTACCGCGCCCCGGTCAAGATCTTCATCCTGAACAACAAGTACATGGGCATGGTGCGCCAGTGGCAGGAGCTGCTGCACGGCTCCCGCTACTCCAACAGCTACTCCGAGGCGCTGCCCGACTTCGTGAAGCTGGCGGAAAGCTGGGGCTGCGTCGGCCTGCGGGCGACCACGGTGGCCGAGGTGGACGAGGTCATCGAGAAGATGCTGGCCGTCACCGACCGCCCCTGCATCATCGACATCGCCGTGGACCCGAAGGAGAACTGCTTCCCGATGATCCCCGGCGGCAAGGCCCACAACGAAATCCTGTTCGGTCCGGAGGACAGCCCGTCCGAGGCCACGCCGGAAGACGGCATGGTGCTGGTCTGATCGCGGCGACCAAGACGAACGGTTGAAGGCCCTCTGGCGGAGTACGGATCGTGGAAGAGAAGATCGAGAAGCACACCATCGCCGTGCTGGTGGACAACGAGCCGGGCGTGCTGGCCCGCGTCATCGGCCTGTTCTCGGGCCGCGGCTACAACATCGAAAGCCTGACGGTGGCGGAGGTGAACAACGCCGACCACCTGTCGCGCATCACCCTGGTCACCTCCGGCACCCGCATGGTGGTGGAGCAGATCAAGGCCCAACTCGACCGCCTCGTGCCGGTGCACAAGGTGCACGACCTGACGGACGAGGGGCCGTCGGTGGAGCGCGAGCTGGCGCTGGTCAAGGTCGCCGGCACCGGCGAGCGCCGCATCGAGGCGCTGCGCCTGGCCGACATCTTCAAGGCGAAGGTCGTGGACGCCACCCTGACTTCCTTCGTGTTCGAACTGACCGGCACGACGGCGGAGGTCGACGATTTCGTCGGGCTGATGGCCCAGCTCGGCCTCGTCGAGGCCAGCCGCACCGGCGTCGTCGCCATGTCGAAGGGAGCCACCGGGTTCTGATCCCGGCCCGAAACGGCGGGCTATGACGCCACCCATGACAGGAAGGCGACCCAGCCCGCCGTCCTTTTGCAGGTCTGCCGAACAGTCTTATGCTTGACGCGGCCCTTTCGCCGGTGGAGTAATTCCGCTGCGCAAAACTCGCACCACCAGATCGAAAAATCCAAGGAAGACCACCATGCGCGTCTATTATGATCGTGATGCCGACGTGAACCTGATCAAGGGGAAGAAGGTCGTCATCGTCGGCTACGGCAGCCAGGGCCACGCCCACGCCAACAACCTGCGTGACAGCGGTGTGAAGGACGTGCGCATCGCCCTCCGCCCGGGTTCGGCCACCATCAAGAAGGCTGAGGCCGCCGGCTTCACGGTCATGGCTCCGGGCGAGGCCGCCGCCTGGGCCGACGTGGTGATGATCCTCACCCCGGACGAGCTGCAGGCCGACCTGTACCGCGACGACCTTGCCAAGAACCTGAAGGAAGGCGCCGCCCTGGCCTTCGCGCACGGCCTGAACGTGCACTTCAACCTGATCGAGCCGCGCGCCGACCTCGACGTGTTCATGATCGCGCCGAAGGGCCCCGGCCACACCGTCCGCGGCGAGTACCAGCGCGGCGGCGGCGTGCCCTGCCTCGTGGCCGTGCACCAGAACGCCTCGGGCAACGGGCTGGACATCGCCCTGTCCTACGCCTCGGCCATCGGCGGCGGCCGCGCCGGCATCATCGAGACGACCTTCAAGGAAGAGTGCGAGACCGACCTGTTCGGCGAGCAGGCCGTGCTCTGCGGCGGCCTGACCGAGCTGATCAAGGCCGGCTACGAGACGCTGACCGAGGCCGGCTACGCTCCGGAGATGGCCTATTTCGAGTGCCTGCACGAGGTGAAGCTGATCGTCGACCTCATGTATGAGGGCGGCATGGCCAACATGCGCTACTCGATCTCCAACACCGCCGAATACGGCGACTACAAGACCGGCCCGCGCATCATCACCCCGGAGACCAAGGCCGAGATGAAGCGCGTTCTGGAGGACATCCAGACCGGCCGCTTCGTCCGCGACTGGATGCTGGAGTGCAAGGCCGGCCAGCCGTCCTTCAAGGCGACCCGCCGCCGCAACGCCGAGCATTCGATCGAGCAGGTCGGCGAGAAGCTGCGCGCCATGATGCCGTGGATCGCCGAGCGCCGTCTGGTGGACAAGTCCAAGAACTGATCGGTTCCTGGATCAAGAAACGGGAAAGCGCGCCGCGAGGCGCGCTTTTTTGTTTTTGGGGTGCAGGAATGGGGAACTTTGGCCCCCTCCCTAACCCTCCCCCGCTGCGCGAGGGAGGGGACCTACCTCCCTCCACCGCAAAGCGGGGGAGGGCCGGGGAGGGGGCAAGCGCTCGCTTTCCCTCACACATCCCCCCGCGAGCGGTCTGCCTTCGGCCGCTCGTCGAGCAGCGGCCGGCCGGTGTGCACGAAATGCACCACCTCCGCGATGTTGGTCGCGTGGTCGCCGATGCGCTCCAGGCTCTTGGCGATGAACAGCAGGTGCATGTGGGCGGTGAACATCTCCGGCAGGCGGGCCGCCGACTGGTTGATGCTCTCGCACAGGCTGGTGTAGAGCGCGTCCACCTCGTCGTCGGTGCGCCAGACGCGCAGCGCCAGCTCGACGTCGCCATCCACATAGGCATCCACCGCCGTGGTCAGGCGCTGGCGCACCAAGCGGCCCAGGTTGGGCAGGGTGCTCATCGCCGGAGACTCGGGAAACTCCGCCACGGCGACGGCGCGGCGGGCGGTGTTGGCGGCGTGGTCGCCGACGCGCTCCAGGTTGCCGGCGATCTTCAGCGCGGCGATCACCTCGCGCAGGTCGTCGGCCACCGGCTGGCGCAGCACCAGCATGCGCATGCAGTTGGCCTCGATCTCGTGCTCGTAGCTGTCGAGCCGCGCGTCGGACTCGACGATGGCGCGGGCCTGCTCCGGGTTGCGCTGGGTCAGGCAGGTCAGCGCGCCGTCGAGCTGGGTTTCCGCGGCGCCCGCCATCTGCACGATGCTGGCCTTCAGCCGCTTCATGGCGTCTTCGAACGCGGTGACGATGTGCGGGGCGGGGTGCTTCATGGGACTGGCCTTATCGGTGCGGCGGACGGCCGGGAACGTTACCGTTTCGCAGCCCCGCAGGCCAGTGCTCTTGCCACGGGGCGACACGGCGGGTGCGGCATGGGAACGGTTGATTTCGCATGTGCGAAATGGCAAGAGTCCGGCCCTCCTACCCCTTATGACCAAGCACGGACGCCGACCGTCATGATCGAACGCCGTTTCGAACAGATCATCTTCGCCAGCCGCTGGCTGCTGGCCCCCTTCTATCTGGGGCTCGTCGTGTCGCTGGTGCTCCTGCTGGCGAAGTTCACCCAGGAGATCTTCCACATCGTCCCGCATGTGCTGGAGATGCAGGAGAAGGACGTGCTGCTGGCCGTGTTGACCCTGATCGACCTGTCGCTGGCCGGCAACCTGCTGCTGATGGTGATCTTTTCGGGATACGAGAACTTCGTGTCGAAGATCGACGTGGCCGACCACAAGGACCGTCCGGACTGGATGGGCAAGGTCGACTTCGGCGGGCTGAAGCTGAAGCTGATCGCCTCCATCGTGGCGATCTCCGGCATCCATCTGCTGAAGAGCTTCATGAACATCGACAACACCAGCAAGGAAAACCTGATGTGGATGGTCATCGTCCACATGACCTTCGTGGTGTCGGGCGTGTTGCTGGCCCTGATGGACCGGCTGGAGGGGAGCCATCACGGAGCGCACGGCACGGCCGCGGCCGCGGCGAAATCAGACCATCATTGAGGCCGCCGGAGCGGTTTCAAACCCGACACAAAGCCGTTGCGGCGGGTTGGGAATCAGCCTAAGGATACCCCCGCCGCGAGCGGGGCGGTTTGGCCGGACGCCGGAGGTATCCGCCTCCTGTTGACGGAAAATTAACCCTGACGCGGCAGTGTGGCGGGCACCGGAGGGCGGCGTTCCGCCTGCACTTCGGGGACTGGACATTCCGCCGGGACCGGCCTTGCCTCAAGGACCGCCTCCCATCGACCAGAGCGCCGGACCGGCGCCGGCGACCGCCCCACGGGCGCCGGCAACAGGGCTCGGCAAGGCGTGCCGGTTGCACTCTCCGCTTGAGCGCGAAGGGGCATTCGTCTATGGAACCGTTGGCGGGCGTGGCCCTCCGCACCGGAGCGGGCACATCGCCGGCAAGGCCGTCTCAACCGCATTGAAGAGTTAGTCGGGTCCATGCTTTCCAAACTCCTCGGCGTGCTTTCCGCCGACATGGCGATCGATTTGGGGACGGCCAACACCCTGGTCTACGTCAAGGGCCGCGGCATCGTTCTGAACGAACCCTCGGTCGTGGCGATCGCCAACGTCCGCGGCAAGAAGCAGGTGCTGGCCGTCGGCGACGAGGCGAAGATGATGCTGGGCCGCACGCCCGGCAACATCCAGGCCATCCGCCCCCTCCGCGACGGCGTCATCGCCGACTTCGAAGTCGCCGAGGAGATGATCAAGCACTTCATCCGCAAGGTGCACAACCGGCGCAGCTTCGCCAGCCCGCAGGTCATCATCTGCGTGCCGTCGGGCTCCACCGCCGTCGAGCGCCGCGCGATCCAGGAATCGGCGGAGGCCGCCGGCGCCCGCCGCGTCTTCCTGATCGAGGAGCCGATGGCCGCCGCGATCGGCGCCGGGCTTCCGGTGACGGAGCCGACCGGTTCCATGGTCGTGGACATCGGCGGCGGCACCACCGAGGTGGCCGTTCTGTCGCTGGGCGGCATCGTCTATTCCCGCTCGGTCCGCGTGGGCGGCGACAAGATGGACGAGGCCATCATCGGCTACATCCGCCGCACCCACAATCTGCTGGTCGGCGAAGGCTCGGCGGAGCGGATCAAGAAGGAAATCGGCTCGGCCTGCCCGCCGGAAGACGGCGAGGGCCGCATCCTGGAGATCAAGGGCCGCGACCTGATGAACGGCGTGCCCAAGGAACTCATCATCTCCGAGCGGCAGATCGCCGAATCCCTGGCGGAGCCGGTGTCGGCCATCGTCGAGGCGGTGAAGGTTGCGCTGGAGCACACGGCGCCGGAACTGGCCGCGGACATCGTGGACAAGGGCATCGTGCTGACCGGCGGCGGCGCCCTGCTGGGCAACCTGGACTTCGTCCTGCGCCACGCCACCGGCCTGCCGGTGTCGATCGCCGACGACCCGCTGTCCTGCGTCGCGCTGGGCACCGGGCGGGCGCTGGAGGAGATGAAGACGCTGCGAAACGTCTTGGTCAGCGCCTACTGATTGGTGTATTGCTCGCTTGGGTTCCCCCGGTGGTTCGTCCATTCGCCGGCGTAGCCGGGGGCGGATCGCGTACCTGGACGGGATGATCCTGTGAAGCCTCGCAATTCCGGTTCCGTCGTGCGCCTTGCCGCCCCGCTGCGGGCGCTCGCCCAGCGCTTCTCCTTCCTGTTGCTGGTGCTCGCCTCCGTCGCCCTGATGATGGTGGGCCGGATCGACGCGCTGTCGGTGGACAGCGCGCGCGCCCGGGTGACCGACGCCTTCGCCCCAATCCTCGACGCGATCTCGCGCCCCGCCGCCACCGCCGCCCATGTCGTGGAGTCGGTGGTCGAGGTGCAGAACGCCTTCGAGGAGAACCAGCGGCTGAAGGCGGAGAACGCGCGGCTGCTGCAGTGGAAGCAGGCGGCGCTGCGGCTGGAGGCGGAGAACATCAGCCTGCGCTCGCTGCTGAAGGCGACGCCGGAGCCATCCTCCTCCTTCATCACGGCGCGGGTCATCGCCGCTCCCGGCAGCTCCTTCCTGCGCACGCTGGTGGTCACCGCCGGCCGCCGCGACGGGGTGCGGAAGGGGCAGGCGGCCATCGCCGGCAGTGGGCTGGTCGGCCGGGTGATCGAGGTCGGGGAGTGGTCGGCCCGCGTCCTCCTGCTGACCGACATCAACACCCGCATCCCCGTGGTTCTGGAGCGCTCGCGCCAGCGGGCGGTGATGGCGGGCGACAATTCCGACCAGACGCGACTCCTTTACCTGCCGCCGGAAGCCCCGGTGCAGGTGGGCGAGCGGGTGGTGACCTCCGGTCACGGCGGGCAGTTCCCGCCGGGCCTGCCGGTGGGCGTGGTGTCCTCGGCTGGTGAACGTGGCGTCCGGGTGCAGCCGAACGTCGATCTGTCGCGGGTCGAGCACCTGCAGCTGGTCGAGTTCAGCCTGCCGGGAAGCGAGGCGGAACCGTCGTCCGAGTCGAAATGACGCTGACCTTGTGGCAGCGGCTGGACAAGACGGGGCGGAATCTCGCCCCGTTCGCGGTGACGGTCATGCTGGCGCTGGCCGGGATGATCCCGGTGCCGCTGCCCGGCTATGCGTCGGTGGCACCTTTCCTGACCGCCATCGCCGTCTATTATTGGGCGATCCATAGGCCCGACCTGATGGGGCCGGGCACCGCCTTCCTGATCGGTCTGCTGCAGGACCTGCTGACCGGAGGGCCTCTGGGGGTGAACGCGCTGGTGCTGGTGCTGGTCCATTGGGCGGTGTCCAGCCAGCGGCGCGTGCTGGTGTCCAGCACCTTCGCCCTGATGTGGTTCGGCTTCGGGCTGGTCATGATGGGCGTGGCCTGCATCCAGTGGCTGGCCTTCTCGGCGCTCCAGGCGACGGTGCTGCCGTTCCGGCCGGCGCTGTTCCAGGCGCTGCTGACCATGGCCTTCTTCCCGGCCATCGCCTGGATGCTGATCCGCGTGCACCGCGCGTTTCTTCAGGGGTGATGGAACTGGGGTGACGGGCAGGAATAGCCGGCAGGGATGATCTGGCAGGGGATGTGAGCCTTTGACTGCGATGGACCGCGACACCGACCGCTACCGCCTGCTGACCCGCCGCGCCGCCGTGCTGGGCGGGCTGAAGCTCGCCGGTCTGTCCGCTCTGGTCGGGCGGCTCTATTACCTGCAGGTGGTGGAATCCGCGCGCTTCACCATGCTGGCGGAGGAGAACCGCATCAGCCTGCGGCTGGTCGCTCCGTCGCGCGGCACCATCGTCGACCGGTTCGGCGCGCCGCTGGCGGTGAACCAGCAGAACTACCGCGTCGTCGTGGTGTCGGAGCGCACGCGCAACATCCAGGACACGCTCGACAAGATTTCCAAGATCGTCCCGCTGACCGACGGCGACCGCCGCCGCGTGATGCGCGAACTGCACCGCAAGCGGCGCTTCGTGCCGGTCACCGTGCGCGAGAACCTGACCTGGGAGCAGGTCGCCACCATCGAGATGAACACGCCGGACCTGCCCGGCGTCGCCATCGAGGTCGGCGAGATCCGCCATTACCCGGAGGCGGAGGCGACCGCCCACATCCTGGGCTATGTCGGCGCCGTGTCGGAGGCGGAGCTGAACGGCGACCCCGTGCTGTCGCTGCCCGGCTTTCGCATCGGCAAGGCCGGGATGGAGAAGTATCACGAGAAGGCGCTGCGCGGCACGGCGGGCACCAGCCAACTCGAGGTCAACGCCGTCGGGCGCGTCATCCGCGAGCTGTCGCGCGACGAGGGGCAGCCGGGCCGCGAGGTCCAGCTGACCATCGACATCGGCCTGCAGAAATTCGTGCAGCAGCGGCTGGCGCAGGAGGTCAGCGCCTCCTGCGTGGTGATGGACGTGCACACCGGCGGCATCTACGCCCTGTGCTCCCACCCCAGCTACGACCCCAACCAGTTCACCATGGGCATCAGCGCCGAGCTGTGGGAGGAGCTGCTGTCCAACCAGGCGACTCCGCTCAACAACAAGGCGGTGGCCGGGCAATACCCGCCGGGCTCGACCTTCAAGCCGGTGGTGGCCCTGGCGGCGCTGGAGTCCGGCTTGATCAGCCGCAACCACTCGGTGTTCTGCCCGGGCCACATGGACCTCGGCGACCACCGCTTCCATTGCTGGAAGAAGGGCGGGCACGGCACGGTGGACGTGGTCGGCGCGCTGCGCCATTCCTGCGACGTGTGGTTCTACGACGTGTCGCGGCGCATCGGCATCGACCGCATCGCCGAGATGGCCAACCGCTTCGACATGGGGCAGCTGACCGGGCTGGACCTGCCGCACGAGCGGCCGGGCCTGATCCCCTCCATCGACTGGAAGAAGGGCGCGCTCGGCAAGCCCTGGGCGCAGGGCGAGACGCTGATCGCGGCGATCGGGCAGGGCTACGTGCTGTCCACGCCGATGCAGCTCGTCGCCATGACGGCGCGGCTGGCCAACGGCGGCTTCGCGGTGAAGCCCCACCTGACCAAGCAGATCAAGGCGCTGTCCGGAGAGCAGACGAGCTGGCCGCCGATCGGGGTGAAGAAGGAGAACCTCGACCTCGTCCTGCGCGGCCTCTACGAGGTGACCAACGCGCCGAACGGCACCGCCTACAAGTCGCGCATCACCGAGCCCGGCTATGAGATGGCCGGGAAGACCGGCTCCGCCCAGGTCCGCCGCATCACCATGGCCGAGCGCAGCACCGGGGTGAAGAAGAACGAGGACCTGCCCTGGCGGGAGCGCGACCACGCGCTGTTCATCTCCTACGCGCCGGTCAGTTCCCCGCGCTACGCCTGCGCGGTGTTCGTGGAGCATGGCGGCGGCGGGTCCACCGCGGCGGCGCCGATCGCGCGCGACATCCTGCTGGAGTGCCAGAAGCGCGATCCGGGCCGCGCCGCCGTGGCGGAAAGCGCCCCGCCGCCCCCGCCGCCGGGCGGCACCCGGGGCTAGGGGCTTTGGAGACGCGCGGTCGATCAGGCCGCGCGCACTTCGGACAGGAACTGATCCACCTCGCGCTTCAGGCTCGATGCGCGTTCGGCCAGCTGGTCGGCCGCCTCCTTCACGCTGTGGGTGGCGGCGCTGGTCTCCGACTCCGCCTGCTGGATGCCGGCGACGTTGCTGGACACTTCCGCGGTGCCGTTGGCGGCCTGCTGGGCGTTGCGGCTGATCTCGCCGGTCGCCGCGCTCTGCTGCTCGACGGAGGCGGCCATCTCCGCGGTGGAACGGTCGATGTCCTCGACCTGGGTGATGATGGCGCGCATGGCGTCCACCGTCCGGCCGGAGGCGTTCTTCACCGCGGCGATCTGGTTGCCGATCTGCTCGGTCATCGCGTGGGTCTGGTTGGCGAGGTTCTTCACTTCGCTCGCCACCACCGCGAAGCCCTTGCCGGCCTCCCCGGCGCGGGCGGCCTCGATGGTCGCGTTCAGCGCCAGCAGATTGGTCTGGGCGGCGACGGCGTTGATGGAAGCGACGATCTGGTCGACCTGTTCGATGGCGGCGGACAGGGAGTCGAGCTGGGCCTGGGCCAGATTGGCCCCCTCCGCCGCGGCCTTGGAGCGGGCGGCGGCGCGGGTCACGCGCTCGGCCAGTTCGTGGATGGAGGCGGACATCTCCTCCGACGCCGAGGCGACCGTCTGCACGTTGGCGCTGGCCTCCTCCGACGCGCCGGCCACGGCGTTGCATTGGGCGCCGACCTCCTCGACCGCCGAGGCGAGCTGCGCGGCCGTGGCCTGAAGCTCCGTCGCGGCGCCGCCGACGTCGTTGACGATGACGCCCACCTGCGATTCGAAGCGGCCGGCCAGCGCGAGCATCGACGCGCGCTTCTCCGCCTGGGACCGGGCCTCCGCCTCCTTGGCCTCCCGCTCCATCGCGCGGCTGTGGAGGAGGTTGCGCTTGAACACGTCCGCGGTGGCGGCGATCGCGCCGACTTCATCCTTGCGGTCGGTGCCGTACACCTCGGTGTCCAACTTGCCGTCGGCCAGCCCACGCAGGCAGGCGACGATGGCGGTCACCGGGCGGACGATGCCGAACTGCGACATGAGCCAGCCCAGCAGCAGCCCGACGAGAATGCCGACCGCGGCCGCCGCGATGAGCTGGACGGCCCGCCGCTCCGCCAGTTGGGAGGCGTCGTCGGACAGCCGTGCCGCCTTGTCGTCGGTGTAGGCGGTGTATTTGACGCTCAGATCCTGGAGCGTCCGCGCGGCGACGGCGCTGTTCTCGACCGAAGAGAGAATGTCCTGATGGAATCCGACGGCGCCCTTCGCGTTGATCTGACGGGCGACGGCCAGAGTCTGTTCCAATTGAGTCTTGTAGAGCGACAACGCCGCTTCGAAGTCTGCCAGCAAGCGCTTCTGCTCGGGGTCGGCGGTTTCCTTGACCCTCGTGAGGTTCGTGGACAGCGTTTCGCGGCCCGTCGTGATGGAGGGCAGGACCACCGGCAGATCGGCCGGGTTGGCGGCAAGGCGGTATTCGTCGCGGAGCAGTTCAGCCACCAAGCGATTCAGCCGCGCGCCGACCCTCATGTCATCCCCGGAAGCCTTGATCTCGTCGGTGGCGCGGCTCAGCGCGTCCAATCCGGAGACCGACGTCGCCGTGATGCCCGCGCAGATGGCTCCCAGCAAGATGATAATGGACAAGATTTTCGTGGATATCTTGAAGTTGCTTAGAAGCATGGCGGTTCTCTCTTTTTTGACATGGCGGATTGGATGCGCCATGGCAGGTATCGAACGGAGACGCTCGACTGCATACAGAGGTGTGTAAGTCTCTTA
Source organism: Azospirillum argentinense (assembly GCF_000632475.1). Lineage (NCBI taxonomy): Bacteria > Pseudomonadati > Pseudomonadota > Alphaproteobacteria > Rhodospirillales > Azospirillaceae > Azospirillum > Azospirillum argentinense. The sequence continues at coordinate 1,833,246 of NZ_CP007793.1, read as the reverse complement.
CCTATTTTATATCCAAACATTTATTGTCTGGATGTGACATGCGGTTTTGCGCCGCGATATCGTTCAGGAACCGATGGCCCGCCGGCTTGTTTTTTGACGGATTAAAATCTGGGTGGGCAGAAATGGCTGGCGGACTGACCAATTGGCTGGTCGATGTGATGCACACGATGAATTACGTGGGCATCTTCCTGCTGCTGGTCCTGGCGCGGGTCATCCCGCCGGTTCCCGCGGAATCGGTCATTCCATTGGCCGGCATCGCGGCGGCGCAGGGCGAGTACAATCTGTTCGGCGTTGCCTTGGCCGGTGGGTTGGGCTCGCTGGCCGGGCAACTGGTCTGGTTCCTGCCCAGCCGTCTGATGGGCCGCGATCGGCTGGAAGCCTTTTTAAAACGCTACGGCCACTGGCTGACGATCCACCCCAGGAAGGTCCGACGAAGCACGGAGTGGTTTGGAAAGCATGGCGGGATCGCCGTCTTCCTGACCCAGCCGGTGCCGGGGGTGCGGACGCTGATCTCGATCCCGGCGGGGGCCTGCCGGATGTCGATCCCGCTCTACTGCCTCTATTCCGGGGTCGGGTCGATCCTGTGGACCCTGCTGCTCGCCTGGACCGGCTACATGCTGTCCCGCTGGCCCTTCGCGCACAGTCTGGTGGGCTATTTCACCGTGGGGCTGCTGGTGGTGCTGGTCGGGCTGTACCTGTACCGGCTGGTCAGCCATTTCCACGGCATCCGCCGAGCCCAGAAGTCGTCGCGTGGGCCGGATGGCGACCCGCCGGTGGCGGGGGCCCCGCTCAGCCCTTAAGGATCACCCCATGGCCCAGCCGGCCATGCCGGTGAAGGCCATGCCGAGCGCCCAGAGCCCGAAGGCCGCCAGCGCCACCCCCGTGCAATGATTCAGCCGGGTCAGCCCGCGGTCGGAGATGCGGTGGCGCACGGCGGCGACTCCCATGGACAGGGTGAACCACCACAGCGAGGCGCCGATGAAGACGCCGGCCACCAGCGTGGTGGCGTCCACCCGACCGAGATTTCCACCCAGACCGAAGCCGGCGAAGATGGCGATGAAGGCCATGATGGTCGCCGGGTTGGTCAGGGTCAGCGACAGGCCGGTCATGAAGCCGCCGAGGAAGGACGGCGTGTCGGGCGCGCTGGCGGCCTCGCGCTCCTCGTCCTCCGGCTTCTGGCGGAAGGTGCGGATGGCGACGACGAGCAGGAAGATGCCGCCGACGAGCTGGAAGGCGATCTCATGCCCCTGCAGGAAGTCCAGCGCGGCGGACACGCCGAAGGCGGCGATGGCGCCGTAGATGGTGTCGGCCACGGCGGCGCCGAAGCCGGTGAAGAAACCCATCAGCGGCCCGTGCTGGAGCGTGCGGCGGATGCAGAGCAGGCCGATCGGACCGACGGGGGCGGCGATGGCGATTCCCAGGACGATGCCCTGCAGCAGCACCACCAGACCATGCACGCCGATCACCTCGTCCAATCTGCGATTCCCTCCTTCGGGCCCCTCCTCCGGGCAATGGCGGGCGTGATAGCGGGCCACCGCCCATCCGTCAACCGGCGTCGCGGGCGGAGGTCCCATACGGGCCATGGCCTGCGGCGGAATTCCCCCTGCCATGTGCCCCCTGTCACCGGGCGGGAGGAGCGGCTATCCTGGCCGCCACGACCCGGCAAGCGGGCGAACCGGAACGGGGAAGCGGAACGATGACGATGACGCGCATTCTGACCATTCTGGCGCTGTCGCTGACGGCGGCGGCCGTTCCCGCCGTGGGCCCTGCCCTGGCGGCGGACGAGTTCATGCCGGCGGTGGTGTTCGACCAGGGCGGCAAGTTCGACAAGTCCTTCAACGAGGCGGCCTACAACGGGGCGGAGCGCTTCAAGAAGGAGACCGGGATCGTCTACCGCGAGTTCGAGGTCACCAGCGAGAGCCAGCGCGAGCAGGCGCTGCGCAACATGGCGCGGCGCGGCGCCACCGTCATCACGGCGGTCGGCTTCTCCCAGTCCGCCGCCGTGGACAAGGTGTCGCGGGAGTATCCCAACACGAAATTCTGCCTGATCGACGACAAGCTGGACCTGCCGAACGTCCAGTCGGTGACCTTCAAGGAGCATGAGGGCTCCTTCCTCGTCGGCATGCTGGCGGCGCTGGCCTCGCAGAGCGGCAAGGTCGGCTTCATCGGGGGCATGGACATCCCGCTGATCCGCAACTTCCTGACCGGCTATGAACAGGGCGTGAAACATGTGAAGGCGGACGGCGAGGTCTTCACCAACATGACCGGAACCACCCCCGCCGCCTGGAACGACCCCACCCGCGGGGCGGAGCTGGCCAAGAGCCAGTTCGGGCGCGGCGCCGACGTGGTCTTCGCGGCGGCCGGGGCGACCGGGCTGGGCGTGCTCCAGGCTGCGGCGGACGCCGGCAAGCTGGGCGTCGGGGTGGACAGCAACCAGAACTGGATTCATCCGGGCAAGATCCTGACCTCGATGGTCAAGCGGGTGGACGTGACCGTCTACGACTGCATGAAGTCGGCCAAGGACGGCAGCTGGACGCCGGGCCACCGCGTCGTCGGGCTGAAGGAGGAGGGCGTCGGCTACGCGCTCGACGAGAACAACCGCAAGCTCGTCACGGCGGAGATGGAGAAGGCGGTCGAGGACGCCAAGCGCAAGATCATTGCTGGCGAGCTGATGGTGAAGCCGTATCAGCCGTGAGCTGATTTTCTGCGTCGTCGACCGTTTTCGGCCCTCTCCCGCCCAGCGGGGGAGGGACGGGGACCCGCGAAGCGGGGAGGGTGGGGGCGAGAACCTCTCCATAATAGATTCCCCATGCCCCAACACCCTCCCGCTCTGGAAACCCGCGGCGTCAACAAGTGGTTCGGCGCCAACCACGCCAACCGCGACGTGTCGCTGGCCGTGCCGAAGGGCACCATCCACGGCGTGATCGGCGAGAACGGCGCCGGCAAGTCGACGATCATGAGCATCGTCTACGGCTATCTGCCCGCCGACGGTGGCACCATCCTGGTGGACGGCCGCCCGGTGGCGGTGCGCAGCCCGCGCGACGCCCTGGCCGCCGGGATCGGCATGGTCCACCAGCATTTCATGCTCGTCGATCCCTTCACGGTGCTGGAGAACGTGCTGCTGGGCGCGGAGGGCGGCGTTACCCTGGCCGCCGGGATGGCGCGGGCGCGGACGGAGTTGACCAGGCTCGCCCGCGACTACGGGCTGGAGGTCGACCTCGACCGCCCGGTCGGCGAGCTGCCGGTGGGGGCGCAGCAGCGGGTGGAGATCCTCAAGGCGCTCTACCGCGGCGCCGACATCCTGATCCTCGACGAGCCCACGGGCGTCCTCACCCCGCAGGAGACCGACCACCTCTTCCGCATCCTCCGCGCGTTGCGCGGGCAGGGGAAGACGGTCGTCATCATCACCCACAAGCTGCGCGAAATCATGGAGCTGACCGACAACGTGACGGTCATGCGCCGCGGGCAGGTGGTGGCGAACGTCGCCACCGCCCGCACCAGCCGCGAGGAACTGGCCGAGCTGATGGTCGGGCGCAAGGTGCCGCTGCGGGTGGAGAAGGCGCCGGCCACGCCCGGCCCGGCGGTGCTGGAGGTCTCCGGCCTGCGCGTGCGCGACGGCGCCGGGGTGGAGCGGGTGAAGGGCGTCGGCCTGACCGTGCGCGCCGGGGAGATCGTCGGCATCGCCGGTGTCTCCGGCAACGGCCAGTCCGAACTGCTGGAGGCGCTGGCTGGGATGCGTCCACCGGCGGGCGGCTCCGTCCGCCTGCGCGGGGAGGAGCTGACCGCCACGCCCGACCGCTTCACGGCGCGGGGGCTGCGCGCCCTCGGCGTCGGCCATGTGCCGGAGGACCGGCAGAAGGTCGGCCTCGTCACCGGCTTCGAGGCGCAGGAGTGCGCGATCCTCGGCCATCAGGGCGATCCGGCCTTCAACGGGCGGCTCCTGATGGACCGCCGCGCGCTGTTCGACCGCTGTGCCGCCGAGATGGACGCCTACGACGTGCGCCCGCGCGACCCGCGCCTGCCCGCCGCCAACTTCTCCGGCGGCAACCAGCAGAAGATCGTGCTGGCCCGCGAGATGGAGCGGAACCCCGACCTGCTGCTGGTCGGTCAGCCCACCCGCGGCGTGGACATCGGCGCCATCGAGTTCATCCACCGCCGTCTGGTGGCGCTGCGCGACCAGGGCAAGGCGATTCTGCTGGTGTCGGTGGAGCTGGACGAGATTCGCGCCCTGTCCGACCGCATCCTGGTCATGTTCGACGGCCGTCTGGTGGGCGAGGTTGCCCCGGACGAGGCGGACGAGCGGCGTCTCGGCCTGATGATGGCCGGGGTGGCGGAGGCAGCGTAAGGTTGACCCCGAACGCTCCCGCTTGCGCTGGTCCCGTGCGCGGGGCACTTTCCTGTGGGCAGGGACGTTCGAGCCGTCCGGCTTGTGAACGGGCGTGACCACGGATGGAGCCGGGATGGCGCAGGACGCGGCGCAGGGGGGGACGGGCCGGGGCTTCGGCCGGCCGGGCGAGGTGCCCGGCTGGGTCGGCTACGCGCTTCTGCCGCTGCTGAACCTGCTGGCCGCCCTCGTCCTGTCCGGGCTGGTCATCCTGGTGATCGGCGAGAATCCGCTGGACGTGCTGGCGCTGCTGGTGACCGAGGCCGTCGGCTATCCCGAGGCCATCGGCTACACCCTCTACTACACGACCAGCTACATCTTCACCGGGCTGGCGGTCGCCATCGCCTTCCATTGCGGGCTGTTCAACATCGGTGGGGAGGGGCAGGCCTATCTCGGCGGGCTGGGGGCCGGGCTCGTCGGGCTGGCGCTGACCGGCTGGCCCTGGCCGGTGGCGGCGCTGGGGGCGGTGGCCCTGTCGGCGCTGTTCGGGGCGGCCTGGGCGGCAATCCCCGGCTGGCTCCAGGCCAAGCGCGGCAGCCACATCGTCATCACGACGATCATGTTCAACTTCATCGCCGCCGCGATCATGACCTACCTGCTGGTCGACGTGCTGATCCGCCCCGGATCGCAGTCGCCGGAAACGCGGGAGTTCGATCCCGGCGTCTGGCTGCCGACCATGGACCGGGCGGTCGGCTGGATCGGCGTCGCCATCCCGGTCTCGCCTCTGAACCTGTCCTTCCTGTGGGCGCTGGCCTGCTGCGCGCTGTTTTACCTGTTCCTGTGGCGGACCCGCTGGGGCTACGAGATCCGCACGGTCGGGCGGAACGAGCGGGCGGCGGTCTACGCCGGCATCTCCCCGGCGCGGAACATCATCCTCGCCATGGCGATCTCAGGGGCGCTTGCCGGCTTCGTCGGCGTGAACGAGATCATGGGGGTGCAGCACCGCATTCTGCTGAACTTCACCGGCGGGGTGGGCTTCGTCGGCATCGCCGTGGCGCTGATGGGGCGCAACCATCCGGTGGGGATCGTCCTGGCGGCGCTGCTGTTCGGCGTGCTGGCGCAGGGGGGCGGGCAGGTGTCCTTCGAATACCCCACCGTGAACCGGGAGTTGGTGATGGTCATCCAGGGCCTCGTCATCCTGTTCGCCGGGGCGCTGGAGAACCTGTTCAAGCCTCGGGTCGAGGCGCTGTTCCGCCGCCGCGGCGGGGGCCATGACGGGGGAACAGCGCATGGATGACGCCCTGCTCGTCGTCCTGCTGCTGGCCGACGCCACCATCCGCGTGGCGACTCCGCTGGTGCTCGCCGCCTTCGCGGCGCTCTACAGCGAGCGGGCGGGGGTGGTGGACATCGGGCTGGAGGGCAAGATGCTGGCCGGCGCCTTCTTCGCCGCCGCCGTCGCGTCGTCCACCGGCAGCCCCTGGCTGGGCTTGGGCGCCGCCGTCGCGGCCTCGGTGGCGCTGGCGCTGGTCCATGGCTTCGCCTGCATCACCCACAAGGGCAATCAGGTGGTGTCGGGCATGGCGATCAACATCCTGGTCGCCGGGCTGGCGCCGACCCTGGCCTACGCCTGGTTCCGCCAGGGCGGCCAGACCCCGCTGCTGCCGGGGGAGGCGCGGCTGCCGCAGGTCCGTCTGCCGGGGGTGGAGGCGCTGTCCGAGATTCCGGTCCTTGGCCCCGTCTACCGGGAACTGATCGATGACGCCAACGTGTTGATCTGGCTGACCGTCCTTCTGGTGGTGGCGACCCACTGGGTGTTCACCCGCTCGCGCTTCGGGCTGCGGCTGCGCGCGGTGGGGGAGAACCCGTCGGCGGTCGACACGGCGGGCCTGTCAGTCACGCGGCTGCGCTATCAGGCGGTGATCATCACCGGAGTGCTGACGGGGATCGCCGGTGCCTATCTGTCCACCGCCCACGGCGCCGGCTTCGTGCGCGACATGACGGCGGGCAAGGGCTATCTGGCGCTGGCCGCGCTGATCTTCGGGAAATGGCGCCCCTGGCCGACGCTGTTCGCCTGCCTGCTGTTCGCCTTCACCGACGCGGTGCAGGTGCGCCTGCAGGGCGTGCCGCTGCCGGTGGTGGGGGTGATCCCGGTGCAGTTCATCCAGATGCTGCCCTATGTGCTGACCGTGCTCCTGCTCGCCGGCTTCGTCGGCCGGGCGGTGGCGCCCAGGGCCAGCGGTGTCCCCTACGTGAAGGAACGGTGATGAGCGACCCGCTGGATTCCCTGATCGCCGACTCCCTGATTGCCGCCGCCCGCGACGCGATGGCGCAGGCCTACGCGCCCTATTCTCATTTTTCGGTCGGTGCGGCCATTTTGGGCGAATCCGGGCGCATCCACGCCGGGGCGAATGTGGAGAACGCGGCCTACCCGCAGGGTCAGTGCGCCGAGGCCTCGGCCATCGGGGCGATGATCCTGTCCGGGGACCGAAGCATCCGGGCGATCGCGGTGATGGGCGGCCAGACCGGCGACGGCCGGCTGTGCACGCCCTGCGGCGGCTGCCGCCAGCGCCTGCGCGAGTTCGCCAAACCCGACACGCCGATTCATGTCTGTGGACCGGAAGGGCTTCGGCAAACGTTTCGGTTGGACGAGTTGCTGCCGCATTCCTTCGGCCCTGACAATCTCGACTTCTGAGGGGAACTGACCGCCATGACCGCCGCACGCGCCGCCGCGGAAATCCTGCACCGGGTCCCCGGCTTCCGCCCGCGGGTGGGGATCGTGCTCGGCTCCGGCCTGGGCGGGGTCGCCGACCGGATCGAGGGGGCGACCGTCATGCCCTATGGCGACCTGCCCGGCTTCCCGCTGCCCAGCGTGGAGGGGCACATGGGCCGGCTGGTGCTGGGCCATCTCGGCGGCCAGCCCGTCGCCTGCATGCAGGGGCGCGTCCACGCCTATGAGGGCAACGGCTTCGACGCGCTGAAGACGGCGGTCCGCGCCCTGAAGCTGGCCGGTTGCGACACGCTGGTGCTGACCTGCGCCGCCGGCTCGCTGCGGGTGGAGGTCGGGCCGGGGCGGCTGATGGCGATTTCCGACCACATCAACATGCTGGGCGCCAACCCGCTGACCGGCCCCAACGAGGACAGCTTCGGCCCGCGCTTCCCCAGCATGACCGACGCTTGGGACCCCGCCCTGCGCGCGCTGATGCGGCGCCGGGCGCTGGAACTGAACATCGATCTGGTCGAGGGCGTGTACACCGCCTATCCCGGCCCCTCCTTCGAGACGCCGGCCGAGGTCCGGATGTTGAAGGTCCTGGGGGCGGACGCGGTCGGCATGTCCACGGTGCCCGAATGCATCGTCGCGCGGCATTGCGGCCTGCGGGTCGTGGGCTGCGCGGTCATCACCAACCTGGGGGTGGGACTCGGCGACGGGCCGGTGGACCATGACCAGACCCTGCGCGCCGCCTCGGCCGCCGCCTCCGATCTGGAGCGGCTGCTGACCGGCTTTCTCGACGGGCTGCACATAGACGAAGGACGCCGGTCATGAAACTTCCCGCCGATCTGCAACGGGCGCTCGACACTGCGGCCGCCGTCAAGGCCGACGCCAAGGGGGCCGGCCGGGCCATCGGCCTGCTCGACCTGACCAGCCTGAACGACGACGACACCGACCAGACGGTGGAGGCGCTGTGCAAGCGCGCCGTCACCCCCGCCGGCAAGGTCGCCGCGGTGTGCGTCTGGCCGCGCTTCGTCAAGACCGCGCGCAAGGCGCTGAAGGGCAGCGGCGTGAAGATCGCCACCGTCGTCAACTTCCCCTCGGGCGAGGCCGACGCGGCGACGGTGGCGGCGGAGACCAAGGCGGCCATCAAGGACGGCGCGAACGAGATCGACGTGGTGCTTCCCTACCGCGCCTTCATCGACGGCGCCCGCACCCAGCCGATGAACGTGATCCGCGCCTGCCGCGAGGCCTGCGGGACCGACGTGACGATGAAGGTGATCCTGGAGTCCGGCTGCTTTCCCGACCCGGAGCTGCTGGCCTGGGCCGCCCGCGATTCCATCGCCGCCGGGGCGGATTTCCTGAAGACCTCCACCGGCAAGGTGCAGCCGGCCGCGACGCTGGAGGCGGCGGCGCTGCTGCTGCACGTCATCCACGAGTCGGGCAAGCCGGTGGGCTTCAAGGCGGCGGGCGGCATCCGCGACGCCGATGGGGCGGCGGCCTTCCTGGCGCTCGCCACCGCGATCCAGGGCAAGGGCTGGGCCAAGCCGGACACCTTCCGCTTCGGCGCGTCGGCGCTGCTGGACTCGCTGCTCGCCACCGCCGGCCATGGCGGCGGCAAGGGTGAGGGAAAGGGAGAGGGCAAGGACAAGGACGCCAAAGACGGCAAGGGTGACGGCAAGGGCGGTGGAGCGGTTGCCCAGCCGGCCACCGCCGGCTATTGATCCGCGCGACAGACTCGACCACGGAACGGACGCACGGATGCTTCCCCAGGAACTGATTCGCAAGAAGCGCGACGGCGCACGCCTGGACGCGGCGGAGATCGGCGCCTTCGTGCGCGGCATCACCGACGGCTCCGTCAGCGAAGGGCAGGCAGCGGCTTTCGCCATGGCCGTCTTCTTCCGCGGCATGACGCTGGAGGAGCGGGTGGCCCTGACGCTGGCCATGCGGGATTCCGGGACGGTGATGCGCTGGGACCATCTGGACCTGCCGGGACCGGTGGTCGACAAGCATTCGACCGGCGGCGTCGGCGACAAGGTCAGCCTGATCCTCGCCCCGGCGCTGGCCGCCTGCGGCGGCTTCGTGCCGATGGTGTCGGGGCGCGGGCTTGGCCACACCGGCGGCACGCTCGACAAGTTCGAGAGCATCCCCGGCTACCGCGCCAAGCCCGACCGGGCGACGCTGGAGCGGGTGGTGAAGGAGGTCGGATGCGCGGTGATCGGCGCCACCGACGACATCGCCCCCGCCGACCGCCGCCTCTACGCCATCCGCGACGTGACGGCGACGGTGGAGACCATCGACCTGCTGACCTCCTCGATCCTGTCGAAGAAGCTGGCGGCGGGGCTGGACGCGCTGGTGATGGACGTGAAGTTCGGTTCCGGAGCCTTCCTGCCCGACATCGCCAAGGCGCGGGAACTGGCCGACAGCCTCGTCACCGTGGCCGAGGGCGCCGGGCTGCCCACCGTCGCGCTGCTGACCGACATGAACGAGGTGCTGGGCCTGACCGCCGGCAACGCGCTGGAGATGCGGGAGTGCATCGACATCCTGCGCGGCGGCGCAGCCGACTCCCGGCTCTACGAGGTCACCGCCGCCCAGGCCGCCGAACTGCTGGTTCTGGCCGGGCTGGTTCCCGACGCCGACGCCGGCCGCGCCCGCTTCGATGCGGCGATGGCCAGCGGGCAGGCCGCTGAGCGCTTCGCCCGGATGGTCCACGCGCTGGGCGGCCCGGCGGACCTGCTGGACGCGCCGGACCGTTATCTGGATACCGCCCCCGTCGTCCAGCCGGTCTTCGCCGAGCGGGCGGGCGTGGTGGCGGCCATCGACGTACGGGCGGTCGGCATCGCCGTGGTGGCCCTGGGCGGCGGGCGGACCAAGACGACCGATCCCATCGACTTCGCGGTCGGGCTGGCCGATGTCGTCGGGCTGGGGGCTTCGGTGGGGCCGGCGGAGCGCCCGCTTGCCGTCGTTCATGCCCGCAGCGCGGCGCAGGCGGAGGACGCGGCGGCGCTGCTCCGTCGCGCCTTCACCGTGGCCGACAGCGCTCCGCCGGCCGGGCCGCTGATCGCCGACCGCATCCGGCTGTAGGGGGCGGCTTCACGCGGCGCGGCGTCCGTCCTCGGCCTGCCGCGCCCGCACCGGCCCGACCAGAGCCTCCGCGGCAAGGCGGCCCGAGATGACGCAAGCCTCCACCCCCGAACCGGGGAAGACCCCGCCGCCGGCCAGCAGCAAGCCGGGCACCGGTGACTTGGCGGGGAGCGCCGGATCGGTGCCATAGATCGCCCCTTCCGTCGTGTGGGCGTAGCGGGCGAAGGTGGCGGCGCTGGCGTCCTGCCGGTGCAGGATGTGGCGCTCCAGATCCGGGATCACGGCGGCGGCCGCGGTGATCATCGCGTCGCCCTCCCGCGTTTTCCGCGCGCGGTAGTCAGGGGCGGAGCGGTCCCAGGCGGCGCCCACCGGGTCCAACCGCATCAGCGTCAGCGCCGCGCAGCCCGGCGGCGCCAGACTGGCGTCATGGGCCGACGGCAGGGCCAGCGCCATCCCTGCATCCTTCAGAAAGATCATGGCCGGCAGGTCCGGGCGGATGTCCAGCGCCAGCGTGACCATGAAGGCGGAGGTCGAGGGGCGCAGTGCGCGATATTGATCCGCGCTCCCGGCGGGCAGATGCTCCTCCCCCACCAGCTCCAGCAGGGTCCGCCGGGCGTCGGCGTTGGAGATCACTGCGGCGGCGGCGATGCGCTCCTCGTCCATGATTTCGACCCCGGCGGCCCGGCCGTCCTCGACCAGGATGCGGCGGACGGGGGTGCACAGCCGGACCTCGGGGCAATGACCCGCTCCGGCAGGAAACGGCAGGCGGCGGCTTTCACCTTGGTGGCGAGTGTGGCGGTGAGCGAGGCTACGGACGGCATGACGGACCCTTGCGGTGGTGACGCCCGCCAGACTGTCCAAGGCACCGGACGGGGCCAGCGCCGATCCGCGAAAGGCCGGGGCCGCTTCGCCAAACGCCCGAACGTCGATTCACGAAGCGTGAAACGCCGGTGCTTTCTCTGGGCAATGTGGCCTCCGGGCGATGTGGCGCGGGCCAGACCTGCGGTTGCGGCATTGGGCAGCATCCGGGCTGCTCATATACTGTGCAATCATGACCCAAGCCGCCGCTCTTCCCGCCGCCGCCGCCAGCGACGATACACGCCGCGCCATTGGCTGCTTCGTGTTGGCCATCTTCCTGTTCGCGGGCATGGACACGCTCATCAAATACCTGAGCAGCGGCTATCCGGTGGCGCAGCTCATGTTCGCGCGGTCGGTGGTGGCGGTGGTGCTGGTCGGCGGCATCTCGGTGGCGCGCAGCGGGTGGGGCGGGATGCGCACACGGCGCCCGGTCGCCCACGTCTTCCGTTCGCTGGCCGGGCTGCTGTCGATGGGCTGCTTCTTCTACGCCTTCAAGCATCTGCCGCTGGCCGAGGTCTATGTGCTGAGCTTCGCCGGGCCGCTGTTCATCACGGCGCTGTCCATGCCGCTGCTCGGCGAGCCGGTGGGCTGGCGGCGTTGGGCGGCGGTGCTGGTCGGGTTCGGCGGCGTGGTGGTGATGGCCCGTCCGGAGGCCGACGCGCCGCTCCTGCCGATTCTCGTCGGCGTGGCCGCAGCCTTCTTCTACGCGCTGGCGATGATCGCGGTGCGCGGCCTGTCGCGGACGGAGAGCAACACGGCCATCGTCGTCTATCTGCTGCTGACCACCACGGTGGTGAGCGGCGTGGCGGCGATCCCCGACTGGGTGCAGCCGGGCGGCTTCGACCTGGGGCTGATGCTTCTGGTCGGCACGCTGGGCGGCGCGGCGCAGGTGCTGATGACCCAGGCCTTCCGCCTGGGCCGCGCCGCGGTGGTGGCGCCCTTCGAATACACGGGGATGATCTGGGCGACCCTGCTCGGCTTCCTGGTCTTCGGCGACGTGCCGACCCCCACGGTGCTGGCCGGTGCCGGGATCATCATCGCCAGCGGGCTCTACATCCTCTATCGGGAAACGCTGCGCCGCGGCGACTGACGGGTCAGGCGGCGGCGGGAAGCGCCAGCCCGCCGTCAATGATGCGCGGGGAGTCCGTCAGGGCGACGATCCGGCTGCGTTCCAGCACGCGCCGGATCCGCGGCGGGTGATTTTCGAAGGCGATGGCGCCGCCGTGGTCGAGCACCGCATTGCGGAGCGCCAGCAAAATGCCGATGCCGCAGGAATCGAGGAACTCCACCCGCCCCAGATCGACGCACAGGGTCACTGCCCGCGCCTCCGCGACGCGGCGGAGCAGCGGCGTCAGGCCGGGCAGGGCGGCGTGGTCGACCCGCCCCGACAGGACGGCGCGCAGTCCGTATCCGCCCTGCGCCGTGGCGAAGGGGTGCAGGCTGACGGTGCTGTGCGACGGGGTAGGCCGCATGCTTCGTGACGACTTTCCGGTTGGGGCGACGGTCCGGCGCGGGCCGGGGGCGGCGGAAGGAACCACGGGAAGCGCGACTCTCCGGTGTCTGTTGCGTTGCGAAATTGTGAAAAGGCGCCGGGCCGCCGCTTGACAGCCGCGCGCCGGGCTCACACTGTGCACACGAACGGCTGGGGTGCCTGCCGAAAGGCGGGCTGAGACCACACCCATCGAACCTGATCTGGGTCATGCCAGCGAAGGGAGCCAAGCGTTCGAGGCTGTGCCGCCGCTACACCCCTGGCCTCCTCGTCCTCGCGCGGTTCTTCGCCGGGCAGGAGGAGACACATCCATGCGGCGCTTCCTTTCCATCCTCTCGGCAACGGTCTTTTCTGCGTCCCTCCTGTCCGGTGCGGCGCGGGCGGGCGAGGCCTCGGTCCCCGTGCTGGTGCCGTTGACCGGCTTCCTGTCGCTGGAGGGGACGAGCCAGCGCAACGGCGCCGTCCTGGCGCTGAAGGACGCGCCCGCGGGTGTCGCGGTGCGGTCGGAGGTGATCGACACCGGCACCTCGCCGGAGGCCGCGGTCACGGCGCTGGAGCGCGCGGCAGGCGGCAAGGTCACGGCGGTGGCGGCCAGCATGCTGGGCACGCAGATGCTGGCGATGCTGCCGCTGGCCCAGGATTACGGCATTCCGCTGGTCACGGTCTCCGGCACGGCGAGCATCACCGAGCAGGGCAACCCCTGGGTTTTCCGCTTCTTCCCCGGCGACGCGGTGACCAAGGAGGCCCATGCCCGCTACGTGACGGAGGAATTGGGCAAGAAGCGCCCGGCGGTCATCTACCAGACCACCGCCTACGGGCAGAGCGGCAAGGCCCATCTGGAGCAGGCCTTCAAAAAGTTGGGCGTCGAGCCGGTGTTCGAGGAGGGGGTGGACCCCGCCGCCAAGGATCTGCTGCCAGTCCTGACCAAGGCGCTGGCGGCCAAGCCCGACGTGTTGGTGCTGCATCTGCATTCCGGCCCGACCGCCCTGTTCATCCGGCAGGCGGCGGCCAACGGGGTGGCGGTGCCGATCGTCGCCGGCTCCGCCATGCACCAACCGAGCACCGCGGCGCTTCTGGAGCCAGCCGAGCTGAAGGGCGTCTGCGCCGAGACGGCGGCCTCGCCGATCTCCGGCGGCAACCCGGAGGTGGAGGCCTTCACCGCCGCCTACCGCGCCGCCTTCAACGCGGAGCCGGACGCCTTCGCGCTCGGCCAGTATGACGGCATCCGCATGGTGCTGGCGGCGGTGCAGGGCGGCGCGGAGAACGCGGAGGCGGTGCGCAAGGCTCTGTCCGGCGGGACCCACCAGGGCCTCGCCATGACCTACCGGTCGGACGGTAAGGGCAACATGGCGCATTCCGCGGTGATCGTTTGCTACGACGGCGCCTCACGGGTGCCGGCGATCGCCAAGCGCTACGACAACCTGACCGGTGTGGTGACCGGCGCGGTGAAGTGAGCGGGCCTTGATCACCCTGCAGCTTCTCGTCAACGGCCTCGCCCTGGGCGCGGCCTACGCGCTGGTCGCGCTGGGCTTCGTGCTGGTGCTGAACGCCACCGCGGCGGTGAATTTCGCGCAGGGCGATCTCGTGATGGCCGGCGGGCTGCTCGGCGTGGCGCTGGCGCCGCATCTGCCGGGGTATCTGCCGCTGCCCGGGCTGCTCCTGCTGCCGGTGGTGCTGGTGCTGATGGCCGGGCTGGGGCTGCTGCTGGCGGCTGCGGCCTATCTGCCGCTGCGGCGCCGCCCACCGGTGGCGGTCTTCATCAGCACCATCGCGGCGGGCATCATCCTGCAGAACGGCGCCTCCGTCCTGTTCGGGCCGGAACCGCGGGCGGCACCGCCGCTGCTGAGCGGGGGAACGCTCGACCTCGGTGGGCTGGTGGTGGCGGAGCAGTCGCTGGCCATCATCGCCGTTGCCGCTCTGCTCATCGCCGGGCAGCAATGGCTGTTCGGGCGGACCCAGCTCGGCCGGCGCCTGCGCGCCACGGCCCAGGACCCGGAGATGGCGCGGGCCTGCGGCGTGCCGGTGACGGCGATGATCCTGATCACCTTCGCGCTCGGCACCGCCTTCGCCGGGGCGGCGGGGCTGCTGCTCGCCAACCGCTACTTCGTCACGCCGACGGCGGGTGGTGACCTGATCCTTAAGGCCTACATCGCCGTGACCATCGGCGGCTGGGGTTCCGTCCCCGGAGCGGTGGCCGGCGCGCTGCTGATCGCGCTGTTCGAGGTGGGAGTGTCGTCGGTGCTGTCCTATCCGGTGGCGCTGGGGCTGCTCTACGCCACGCTGCTGATCATCCTGGTCGCCCGCCCGCAGGGGCTGTTCGGGGAGGCGGCGCGGCGCCGTGCGTAAGGGCGTGTGCAAGTTGTGGGCGCTGGCCCCCACCCTGACCCTCCCCCGCTGGGCGGGGGAGGGAATGATGCTTGCGGTGCTGCTGGCGTACGCGCTGCTGTACGCGTCGCCCTACGGGCTGCGCGTGTTGACCGTGGCGGGGGTGTACGCGCTGGCCGCCATCGGGTTCCAGATCGTGTTCGGGCTGGGCGGGGCGCTGTCGCTGGCCCATGGCGCCTTCTTCGGAATCGGGGCCTACGCCACCGGCATCCTGGGCAGCCAGTGGGGGTGGGGCTTCGCCGCGACCTTCCCGGTGTCGCTGCTGGTGCCGCTGCTGCTGGCCCTGCTGGTCGGACTGCCGGTGCTGCGGCTGGAATCCCATTACTTCGCGCTGGCGACGCTGGGCATCGCGCAGGTTGTCCATCTGCTGGCGGTCAACAGCCCCGGCCTGACCGGCGGCGCCAACGGATTGCCGGGGGTGCCGGGCATCGTCCTGTTTGGTTGGGCGGTGCCGCGCGGCCTGCCGCTGGCGGCGGTGGTCTGGGGCTTCGTGGCGCTGGGCGGGTTGCTCGCCTGGAGATTGGCGCGCGGGCGCTGGGGGCGGGCGCTGACGCTGGTGCGCGACGACCCGCTGGCCGCGGGCACGCTGGGTCTGGACGTCGGCGGACTGCGGCTGGCCGCTTTCGCGCTGAGCGCCGTCTATACCGGGGCGGCGGGCGCCTTGGCGGTGCACACCCAGCGCGTCGTCTCGCCGGAGGTGCTGGAATTTCCGGTCATGGTCTCCGTCCTGACCATCGCCGTGGTCGGCGGGCGGGGGCGGGTGGCCGGGGCGATCCTGGGGGCGGTGCTGCTGCTCCACCTGCCGGAGTGGTTCCGCTTCCTGGAGCGCAGCTATCTGATCGTCTATGGCGTGGCGCTGCTTGCCACCATCGTGCTGGCGCCGCACGGGCTGACCGGCCTGCTCGACCGGCTGTTCCCGGCCCGCCCGGCGTCGATGCCCAGGCCCGAAGCGCCGCCGGAAAAGGCCATTCCGAACGGGCCTTTGCTGCGGGTCGAGGGGCTGATCAAGGGCTTCGGCGGCGTGCGGGCGGTGGACGGCGTGTCGCTGACGCTGGAGGCCGGGACCATCACCGGGCTGATCGGCCCCAACGGTTCCGGCAAGACGACGCTGGTCAACCTGATCTCCGGCCTGGAGACGCCGGACGGCGGGCGGGTGCTGATGGGTGGGAAGAACCTGGCTGGACAGCGGCCCGACCGCATCGCCCGCGCCGGGATCGCCCGCACCTTCCAGGCGGTCAGCCTGCCGGAGGGCGCGAGCGTCCTGGCCGCCGTGGCCGCGGCACGGCTGGAGCGCGACGGCTCGATCGCCCAGGCCGAGGCCCACGCCTTGTGGGCGCTGGAGCGGCTGGGCGCGGCGGACCTCGCTGGGAAGCCCTGTGCCGGACTGCCCGCGGCGCTGCGCCGCCGGGTGGAGCTGACTCGCGCGCTGGCCCGCCAGCCCGCCGTACTGCTGCTCGACGAGCCGGCGGCGGGGCTGACCGACGGGGAGAAGGCGGAACTGGCCGGTCACCTGCGCGCCATCGCCGCCACCGGCACCGCGCTGCTGGTGGTAGAGCACGACATGGGCTTCCTGCTGCCGCTCGCCGGCCATGTGCTGTGCCTGGACCAGGGCCGCCCGCTCTACGCCGGCCCGCCGGAGGGGGTGCGCAACGATCCCGCCGTGGTCGCCGCCTATCTGGGGGAGGGAGCGTGATGAGCGAACCTCTCTTGCGCGTGGAAGAGCTGTCCGCCGGCTATGGCGGGGCGGTGGCGGTGGACCGGCTGTCGCTGTCCGTGGCGGCCGGGGAGGCGGTGGCCCTGCTGGGCGCCAACGGGGCGGGCAAATCCACGCTGCTGAAGGCCATCCTCGGCCTCGTCCCGGCGACGGGCGGGCGGGTCCGGCTGGCGGGCGAGGAGATCGGCGCCCTCGCCCCGGAACGGCGGGTGCGCCGCGGCCTGGGCTATGTGCCGGAGGGGCGGCGCGTCTTCCCCGGCATGAGTGTGCGCGACAATCTGGAGGTGGCGAGCTGGCTGGGCCGGACCGAGCGCGCCTGCGACCTGGAGCGCGTCTTCGCCCTGTTCCCGGCGCTCGAGGGCAAGGCGGAGGAACGGGCGTGGCGCCTGTCCGGCGGGCAGCAGCAGATGCTGGCGGTGGGGCGCGCGCTGATGGGCCGCCCGCGGGTCCTGCTGCTCGACGAGCCGTCGCTCGGCCTGTCGCCCAAGCTGGCCGGGGAGGTCTTCGCCGCCGTCCGCGCCATCGCCGCGACCGGAACGGCGGTTCTGGTCGCCGAGCAGAGCGCCGCCCGCGCCCTGTCCGCCGCCGGGCGCGTCGTGCTGCTGCGGCTCGGCCGGGCGGTCCATGACGGGCCGGTGGACACCCTTCCCGCCGATGCGGTGCGGGACGCGTTTCTGGGCGGCTGACGGGGCGGGGAAACCGGTTGCCGAGGGCGGCGCCGGACGCAATTCGGCATTGCGGCAACAGGCCGGGATCTTTGTCGTGACTTTCTCGTCTTGCGCTTGCCGATCCCAAACGGCGGGGCTAGCTTCCGGCGTCGCCCCGCCCGTAAGGATTACCTCTGCCATGCTGGACAAAGCCGTCGCTGCTGCACTCTCCTCCCTTCTTCTGCTGGGCGCCGCCGCCGCCCACGCCGATGGGGCGCAGGTGGCGGAGCTGGTCCCCGTGAACCCGCCGACCATGTATTACCCGGCGCCGTCCTCCGGACCGGCGCCGGCGCCCCGCACCGTCGCTCCGTCGGCGCCGTCGGCTCCGGCCGCCGCCGATCCCACCGAGAAGACCGGGCCGGCCGAGCTTGAGGATGGCTGGGAAGGCGGCCCGTCGCGCGACCGGGACGGCAAGTTCGCCTATTGCGCCATCGAGGGCCGCTTCGACACCGGCCATGTCCTGATGATCGCGCGCAACGTCAAGGGCGAGGTCAATCTCGGCATGGGCATCCCGGGCGCCGAGCTGCCGGGCGGCGAACAGTGGAAGGTCAAGGTCGTGGTCGACGGCAAGCTGACGCGCGAACGCCGCGCCCTGGCGCCAAAGCCGGACATGCTGGTCATCCCCAACGGCAAGGACGAGGAACTCTACACCGCCCTGATGAACGGCAAGGAGGTGGTCTTCGCCTCCGACGCCGACCGCATGGCCTTCGCGCTGAAGGGCACCAAGAAGGTGCTCACCGACCTGAAGACCTGCGTGGACAAGGCCGGCGCCGTTCCGCCCATCGACACCCGCACCAAGAAGGTCGCGACCCGCCCCGACGAATTGCCGGAAGGGCTGGCCGACCTGCTGAAGGCGGCCGGCGTGCGCGACGTCAAGCGCGTGTCGCTGGAGAATGTGCCGAAGGGCGAGCGCCCCGCCGACATGGCCTGGCGCATCGGCCCGATCGTCGGCGGCATCCGCGAGCGGATGGTCGAGGAGGGCTCCAAGCTGGAGGAGCTGTCCGCCGGCTACGTCGACGCGATGAAGAAGCGTTGTGAGGGCGGCACGCCGACCGCGTCGCTCAGCGCCGTCGAGGATCTGCCCGGTCTGGCGCTGCGCACCGGTTCGGTGGATTGCGCGATGAAGGAGGGCAAGATGCACGTCTCGCTGACCTTCTTCCTGTCGCCGGGCCGCCTGTTCACGATCCTGTTCCACGAGGCGCAGGAGGCTGACATCGGGCTGGCCGACAAGGTGCGCGACAATCTGGCGGAGGTTCTGCGCCGCCTCGCCGTCAACCCGCCGTCCGCCCAGCCTTCGGCTCAGGCGCCGGCCTCTCCGGCGCCGGCCCAGACGGGCAAGCCCTAAGGGGGTAGGTCCGCGCCCTGCGGTTGACGGCGCGGAGGCAGGGCACACATTGACCGGCATGCCGGACGACATGACGGGAATCCGGGGCTCCGCGGGGGATGCGGCGGGCGCCCTGACCAGAGCACGAAACCCCGGCCGGCGGTTCCTCAGGGTGCTGACACGGCGGAGCCTGCGCGACAGCGTCCTGGGCGTGCTGATGCTCGCCGGGGCCATCGGCGCCGGGGTCGGGCTGGCCGTCGCCCTGCTGCACGAGGCCGTGGTCTGGACGCAGTCCTTCGTCTTTTCGGTCGCCCATGGGCAGGATCTGGGCGAGGCCGCGCTGTCCGACCCCTGGCGGACCCTGCTGGTGCCGGCCATCGGCGGCCTGCTGCTCGGCGTGATGGTGAAGTTGGTGCGGCGCTGGCGCTCGAACGACATCGTCGACCCGGTCGAGGCGAACGCCCTCTACGGCGGCAAGATGTCCCTGATCGACAGCCTGCGCCTGACCCTGGCGACCCTGCTGTCCAACGGCTCCGGCGCGTCGGTGGGGATGGAGGCGGCCTACACCCAGGCGGGGGCGGGCATTGCCTCGACACTTGGCCAAAAGCTCCATCTGCGGCGGGCGGATTTGCGCACGCTGGTCGGCTGCGGGGCTGCGGCGGCCATTTCCGCCGCCTACGGCGCGCCGCTGGCCGGCGCCTTCTATGCCTTCGAACTGGTCATGGGTGGCTACACCATCGCCACGCTGGCCCCGATCGGGGCGGCGTCGGTCGCCGCGGTGGCGGTGGCCCACTGGCTGACCGATCCGTCGCCGGCCCTGTTCTTCGGCCGCCCGGTGGCGGTGGAGGGCTGGGACTATGTCGCCTGCGGGGTCCTCGGCTTCCTGGCCGGCTGGCTCAGCATCCTCGCCATGCAGGCGGTGACGGTGGCCGAGCGCGGTTTCCGCGCGCTGCCCATTCCGGTCTGGGGGCGCCCTGCGCTGGGCGGGCTCGCTCTTGGCGCGCTGGCACTGGCGGTGCCGCAGGTGCTGGGGGCCGGACCCGGCGCCGATCCGTCGCAGCTGGCCCGCGGACTGGAGGCCATGGCGATCCTGCTGGTCGCCAAGATCGTCGCGTCGGCCCTGTCGCTCGGTTCGGGCTTCCGCGGCGGGCTGTTCAGCGCCTCGCTGCTTCTCGGCGGGCTGTTCGGCGGGCTGGCCTATGGGGTGGTCGAGCTGCTGGTGCCGGGGCTGGGGCTCGACCGGATGCTGCTGGTGCTGGCCGGCATGGGGGCGGTGGCCGCCGGCATCATCGGCGCGCCGGTCACCATGGTGCTTCTGGTGCTGGAGGCGACGCAGGATTTCTGGGCAGCGTCCGGCGTGCTGATCGGCGTGGTGGTGTCGACCACCGTGGTCCGGCAGGCCTTCGGCTATTCCTTCGCGACGTGGCGCTTCCACCTGCGCGGCGTGCCGATCCGCGGCGCCTACGACGTCGGCTGGGTGTCGGAGCTGACGGCGATGCGGCTGATGCGTGGCGACGTGAAGACGATCCTGACCACCCAGACCCTGGACACGCTGCGCCGCTTGCACCCGCTGGGCGCCGCCAAGACCGTCTTCGCGGTGGAGCCGGACGGGTCCTACGCCGGCATCATCGACATGGGCGCCGTCCACGACCCGTCGCTCGGCGACGAGGACGCAAAGACGCCGGTCGGCGAGTTGGCCAAGCACGCCGACGACTTCCTGCGGCCGGGCGACGACGTGCGCAGCGTGCTCCAGCGCTTCTGCAGCGCCGAGGTGGAGGCCTTGCCGGTCGTGACGTCGCCCACCGACCGCCGGATCGTCGGCTACGTCACCGAGGCCTACGCCCTGCGCCGCTACAGCCAGGAGCTGGAGCGGCAGCGCGGCGAGGAATTGGGCGAACGCAGCCTCTACGGGCGGGACTGACCGCCCGTTTGGCGGCTGTGGTCAGTACACCTCCGGCACCCAGTTCTGCTTCGACTTCTTCGGCCGCTTGTAGCCGTCGTCGCTCTGCCGCGGCGGCAAGTCCAGCTCGACCGGGGCGATGTCCTGGTAGGGGATCTGCTGCAGCAGATGGTGGATGCAGTTCAGCCGGGCCTTCTTCTTGTCGTCGGCGTCGACGATGTACCAGGGGGTCAGCTTCTTGTCGGTGTGCTCCAGCATGGCGTCCTTGGCCTTGGAATACTCGACCCAGTGCTTGCGCGATTCGAG
The DNA here is from genome assembly GCF_000632475.1 of Azospirillum argentinense. Taxonomy (NCBI): domain Bacteria; kingdom Pseudomonadati; phylum Pseudomonadota; class Alphaproteobacteria; order Rhodospirillales; family Azospirillaceae; genus Azospirillum; species Azospirillum argentinense. Next base: position 1,812,448 of record NZ_CP007793.1, on the reverse strand, counting down.
GTCCATCGGGCTGAGCTTCCAGCGCTTGATCGGGTTGCGCATCCGCTCGGTGAAGCGCTTCTCCTGCTCCTCGTCGCTGACCGAGAACCAGTATTTGATCAGGATGATGCCGGACTGGACCAGCATCTCCTCGAACAGCGGGCAGGCGCGCAGGAACTCCTGGTACTCCGCGTCGGTGCAGAAGCCCATGACATGCTCGACGCCGGCGCGGTTGTACCAGCTGCGGTCGAACAGGACGATCTCACCCTTGGCGGGAAGCTGCGCCACGTAGCGCTGGAAGTACCATTGCCCGCGCTCCTTCTCGGTCGGCGTGCCGAGCGCCACGATCCGGCAGACGCGGGGGTTGAGGCTTTCGGTGATGCGCTTGATGACGCCGCCCTTGCCGGCGGCGTCGCGCCCTTCGAACAGCACGCAGACCTTCAGGCCGTTGACCCGCACCCATTCCTGGAGCTTGATCAGCTCGAACTGCAGCCGGGCCAGCTCGTCGATGTACTTGACCTTCTTGCCGCCCTTCGCCGCCTTGCCGCCACCGAGGCCGCGCCAGTGGGATTCGATGGCCGCGACCTCCTTGGCGTCGCGCAGCACCTCGCCGCCGGTGGCCGGCACGCCGAGCCCGAGGTCCTTCAGCTTCAGCGCCTTGCGCTTCTTCCGCGGCTTGTCCTCCGCCCTGGCCTCGGCACCCGTCTTGACCTCGTCCATCGAACGCACCCTGCTTATTGTTTTACCCGCGAACCAACGCTAGGAGATGCCGGCGCGTCAGGCAACCGCCCGCACGCCCACCGCGACGAAGTGACCGAGGCCAAGGGCGCCGGCGGTCAGTCCTTCTCCTTCGCGTCGAAGGTCAGGTGGACGCCCAGCACCTCCGCGGCGATCCGGGCGACGGTCAGGTCGATGGGCGGCGGCGCGACGTTGACGCCCCGGCTCAGCGCCTCGGTGACGATCTCCATGACCTTCAGGCGGGCGTGCCATTTGGAGTTGGCGGGGACGACCTGCCAGGGTGCCGCCTCGGTCGAGGTCTTCTCGAACATCGCCTCGATGGCCTTGCTGTAGTCGTCCCAGCGGGCGCGGTTGCGCAAATCCTCCTCGGTCAGCTTCCAGCGCTTGTAGGGGTTGCTCAGCCGCTCGCGGAAGCGGTTGAGCTGCTCGTCCGGCGTGATGTGCATGAAGATCTTGATGATGCGGACCCCGTCATCGGTCAGCATCTTTTCGAACTGGTTGATCTCGTCGTAGGCGCGCTTCCATTGCTCCTTTTCGGCGAAGCCCTCCACCCGCTCCACCAGCACGCGGCCGTACCAGGAGCGGTCGAAGATGGCGAAGGTGCCGGGGGCGGGCAGCTTGGTCCAGAAGCGGTAGAGGTAGTGCTTGCCCTGCTCGTCCGCCGCTGGGGCGCCGATCGGCCAGACATGGAAGCCGCGGGGGTCGAGCGGTTCGGTCAGGCGGCGGATGCAGCCGCCCTTGCCGGCGGCGTCCCAGCCCTCGAACACCAGGATGGCCCGGCGCTTCTCGTGCCAGTAGGTCTGCTGGATGTGCAGCAGGTCCTTCTGGAGTTTGGCGAGGCGGCGTTCGTAGTCGTCCTTGCTGCCGATGCCTTCCGCCGTCATATCGAGCTTGTCGAGACGGATCTTGCCGTTTCCGTTGCCCATGCACGCACCTTTCGAAATGTCTGGCCCAAGTGTTTTGGCCCAAGTGTCAGGTTTCGGAACCTTCGCGCTTCGCAGGGGTTGAGCGCGTGCGCCCCGCAGGGCGCGCGTTGCAACCTCGCGATGGTCCTTCCGGTGATGGTCCTTCGGCCGGTGACGGTCTTCTGGACGATCCACGGGAGGCGCCACGCTTGTCAACCAGCGGCGACCGGCTGGCGTGCCGCTGCCGACCAGGAGGAATTCCCCGATGGCCACCGCCGGACCGCGCATCTACAACCTGTTTCCCACGCTCGTCGGCCCGATGCGCGACTGGGCCGGGCATCTGCCCCGCATCCAGGGGATGGGCTTCGACTGGCTGTTCCTGAACCCGATCCACTATCCGGGCTTTTCCGGCAGCCTCTACGCCGTGAAGGACTATTACCGGCTGCACGACCGCATCCAGGGCGGCGCGCCGGAGCATCCGGACGAGCTGCTGCGCGGCTTCATCGCCGAGGCGGGGCGGCACGGCCAGTCGGTCATGCTCGATCTCGTCATCAACCACACCGCCAAGGACGCGATCCTGGTGGGGGAGCATCCGGACTGGTACCGGCGCGACGCCAACGGCGACCTCTACAGCCCGCGGGCCGTCGACCCGGTGGATCCGTCGCGGGTGACCATCTGGGGCGACCTCGCCATGCTCGACTACGAGCGGCTGGAGGTCCGGGCGGGGCTGACCGACTATTGGACGCGCTACCTGCGCCATTACATCGGGCTGGGCGTGAAGGGCTTCCGCTGCGACGCCGCCTACCAGATCCCGGCGGAGGTGTGGAAGACGCTGATCGAGCGCTCCCGCGAGGCCGATCCGGAGGTCAAGTTCTTCGCCGAGACGCTGGGCTGCACGGTGGAGCAGGTGCGCGACCTCTGCGGCGCGGGCTTCGACTTCCTGTTCAACAGCGCCAAATGGTGGGACTTCAAGTCCGACTGGCTGCTCGACCAGTATGACGAGTTCCGCTGGATCGCCCCCTCCATCGCCTTTCCGGAAAGCCACGACACCGACCGTCTGGCGGCGGAGGTCGGCAGCCAGGACACCGAGCGGCTGGCCGCCCAGCTGAAGATGCACTACCTGTTCGCCGCCTCCTTCTCGACCGGCGTGATGATGCCGGTGGGGTTCGAATACGGCTTCACCCGCAAGCTGGACGTGGTGAACACGACGCCGGACGACTGGGAGCAGCCGAAGTTGGACCTGACCGGCTTCATCGGGGCGGTCAACGCCATGAAGGCGGACAGCCCGGCGCTGAACGTCGAAGGGCCGCAGCGGCGCGTGACCTCCCCGCACAACCCGGTGATCGGGCTGATCCGCGAGACCAGCGGCTGGGCCAACGGGAGCGGGGAGGGCTGTTCCGTCCTGCTCATCAACCCCGATGAGAACCAGCCCCACGCCATCGACCCCGGCCCGCTGCTGGCCAGCACCGGCGGCGGCTTCGCCGATTTCGAGGACGTGACCCCGGAGGCCGCACCGCTGCCCTTCGAGCCGGGCCGCGACCTGCGTCTGCGCCCGCTGGAGATGCGCGTCTTCCGCGCCCGCCCGGCGCAGAGCCGCCCCATCGAGCTGAACCATCTGGGCGAGCGCGGAGCGGAGCACGACTCCGCCACCCGCGCTTGGATGGACGAGCTGGCCTCCCGCCGCGTCACCATCGAGAACGTCTATCCGGAACTGGACGGCGGACGCTTCCCGGTCAAGCGGGTGGTCGGCGACGTGATGGAGGTGTGGGCGGACATCTACACCGACGGCACCTTCGTGCTCGGCGCCGCCGTCACCTACCGCCCGGTCGACGAGGAGGAATGGCGCGAGGTGCCCATGACCTTCTTCGACAACGACCGCTGGATCGGCAAGCTGCCGCTGACCCGCAACACGCGCTACCAGTACAGCATCCTGGCGTGGCGCGACGTCTGGGAGAGCTGGCGCGCCGACTTCAAGAAGAAGAACGACGCCGGTCTCGACGTCGGGCTGGAGCTGATCGAGGGCCGCCGCTTCGTCGAGCACGCGGTCGGGCTGAACGAGGGCGAGGGCCGCGCCGCGCTGGAGCGGGTGGTCGAGCGGATGAACAGCCTGCAGGGGGCGGAGCTGACCGCCTACGCCCTGTCGGACGAGCCGCGCCAAGCCATGGCCAAATATGGCGAGCGGCAGTATCTGTCCCGCTACGGCTGCGATCTGGAGGTCTATGTGGACCGCACCGCGGCCCGCTATTCGGCGTGGTTCGAGATATTCCCGCGCTCGGCCTCCCCGGACCCGTCGCGGCCCGGCACCTTCGACGACGTGTCGAACATGCTGCCCTTCATCCGGGGCATGGGCTTCGACGTGCTGTATTTCCCGCCGATCCACCCGATCGGGCGCAGCTTCCGCAAGGGGCGCAACAACACGCTGAACCCCGGCCCGAACGATCCCGGCGTGCCCTACGCCATCGGTGCCTCGGAGGGCGGGCACGCCGACATCGACCCGATGATCGGCGACTTCGAGGGCTTCCGCCGGCTGGTCAAGGAGGCGCGGCGGCACGGGATCGAGATCGCGCTGGACTTCGCCGTCCAGTGCTCCCCCGACCATCCCTGGATCAAGTCGCACCCGCAGTGGTTCTACTGGCGCCCCGACGGCACGATCCGCTACGCCGAGAACCCGCCCAAGAAGTACCAGGATATCGTCAACGTCAGCTTCTACCGCGAGTCCTACCCGGACCTGTGGTACGCGCTGCGCGACGTGGTGCTGTTCTGGTGCGACGAGGGGGTGCGCATCTTCCGCGTCGACAACCCGCACACCAAGCCCTTCCCCTTCTGGGAGTGGATGATCCGCGAGGTGCAGGACCGCTTCCCCGACGCGCTGTTCCTCGCCGAGGCCTTTACCCGCCCCAAGCTGATGCGGCGGCTGGCGAAGATCGGCTTCACCCAGTCCTACAGCTACTTCACGTGGCGCAACACCAAGGCGGAGCTGACCGAGTATCTGACGGAGCTGACCCAGGGCGAGTCCAAGGACTATATGCAGCCCAATTTCTTCGCCAACACGCCGGACATCCTGCCGCCGATCCTGGTCCATGGCGGACGGCCCGCCCACATGATGCGTGCCGTGCTGGCCGGGACCTTGTCGGGCGTCTACGGCCTCTATGCCCCGTATTTCGTCTGCGAGGCCGACCCCTATCCGGGCAAGGAGGAGTACAACCACTCCGAAAAATACGAGATCCGGCACTGGGATTGGAACAAGCCCGGCAACATCGTCGATTACGTCACGCGGCTGAACAGGATCCGTGCGGAGAACCCGGCGCTTCATAAGTTCACGAACCTGAAGTTCTACAACGCCTACGACGACAACATCCTGCTCTACGGCAAGATGACGGAGAGCAAGGACAACGTGATCCTGATCGCGGTGAACCTCGACCCGCACAACGGCCATGGCGGCACCATCGAGGTTCCGTTGTGGGAACTGGGGCTGGACGATGGCGCCCATGTCCAGGTGGAGGATCTGTTCACCGGCCAGCGCTTCACCTGGATCGGCAAGTTCCAGCATGTCTGGCTGGACCCGCAACAGAACCCGGCGGCGATCTGGCGCATCCGCCCGCCGGGGCGGTGAGAAGGGGGGAGCGTAGGGCCCACACCGCTCCCGGACGCTACGCCGTCCCGTCGCGCGACGAACCCTCCCCCGCTTTGCAGGGGAGGGCTTAACTCCTCCCCCTGCGCAGCGGGGGGAGGTCGGGAGGGGGGCTCGCCGCAACCACTCCCCACACCACCGCCTCACCGAAACTCTGGCATTCCCGCCCAGCCCAAGCTAGAACCCGGCCGGTCCGTGACGGTTCTTCCTGGCGAGGGACGGGTGCAGTACCGACTCGACGACGAGGCGTCCCTGTGTTCGATCGACATCCTGGCTCAGGCGGTCGAGCGCATCTGCGTCAAAGGCGTGCTGGAGTTGCGCATGCTGCGCAACGCGCTCCGCGAGGCCGCCACCAGTCCGACGCCCGACGCGGTCAAGTTCGCCTTCGCCATGTTCTCGCGGGTGGACGGTGACTACCGGCGCCTGATCGCGCACGAGGCGCTGACCCTCGCGACCGAGCAAAGGGGGCGTTACGCCGCCCCACGGCCGCGGGCGGTGCGCCGCCCGCGGATGCTGTAGCCCGCTCAGGCCACCGCCAATTCGAAGTCCATGACGGGCGTCGCCTCCAGCCGTTCCACCGCCGGGCGGGCGAACAGATAGCCCTGCATCAGCGTGATCCCCAGATCGCGCAGTACCCTCGCCTCGCCGGGCGTTTCGATGCCCTCGGCCACCGGGGTGATCCCCAGATCGCGGCACACGGTGAGGATGGCGCTGACGATGCTGCGGCGGGCGCGGTCGGTGTCGATGGAGCGGGTCAGCTCCATGTCCAGCTTGATGATGTCCGGCTGGAACTCGGCGAGCAGGTTCAGGCCGGAATAGCCCGATCCGAAATCGTCGATGGCGGTGTGGAAGCCCTGGCGCTTGTATTCGGTGAAGATCGACTTCAGATGGGCGCCGTCGACGACCCGCTCGTTTTCCGTCACCTCGAAGATGATGCGCTCCGGCGGGAAGCCGGTGCGCTTGGCGGCGGCGAGCGTGGCGCGGATGCAGGCTTCGGGCTGGTAGACGGCGTTGGGCAGGAAGTTGATCGACAGCCGGGTGTCGGGCTGCTGGCCCATGCCGAGGCTGGCGGCCAGCTCGATCGCCTTGACCCGGCAGGCCTGGTCGAAGGCGTAGCGGTTGGCCTCGGTCACCTGGCCCAGCACCCAGCCGGCCCCCTGGCCGTCGAGGCCGCGCACCAGCGCCTCGTGCGCCCACGGCCGTCCGCCGCCGGGCCCATCACCGACATCAACGATGGGCTGAAAGGCCATGGTGAAGTCGAATCCCAATCCCTCGGTGCACTGCCCGCCGCACCCGCCGCCCCTGATCCGCTCCGCCGTCATGCCCGTTTCTCTCTTGGGGTGATTCTATGTTAATTCATTATAGCACGTATATTGTCTCAAATTTATTCGACGCAAGGTGTGACATCGGGTCTGGAAATAGGGCCTATGACGTCGTTACTCCGTTCTTCATCATTCGGCAGCGGCTTTACTATGCGTCTGGATCGCGGTCCATACGGACAGCGGGGTCGCCGGCATGTCGATGTGGTCGATTCCATAGTCCGAGAGCGCGTCCACCAGGGCGTTGATGACGGCGGGCGGCGCGCCGATGGCCCCGGCCTCGCCGGCGCCCTTCATGCCCAGCGCGTTGGTGGTGCTGGGCACGCAATTCAGCTTGATGCGGATGTCCGGAACGTCCACGGCGCGCGGCATCTGGTAGTCCATGAAGGAGCCGCTGAGCAGCTGGCCGCTGTCCGGGTCGAACACCACCCGCTCCTGAAGCGCCTGCCCGATGCCCTGGGCGACGCCGCCATGGACCTGTCCCATGACCAGCAGCGGGTTCACCACCGTCCCGAAATCGTCGACAACGGTGTAGCCGACGACCTCGACCACGCCGGTGTCGGGATCGACCTCGACCTCCGCCACGTGGCAACCGTTGGGGAAGGTGTTGGCGGGCGGGGTCCAGCGGGCGACCTCGGTGAAGGCGATGGGGCCTTGCGCCGCCGCTTTGGCGGCCACCTCCTTGAAGGAGACGCTGCGGTCGGTGCCGACGACGCTGAAGCGGCCCTCGACGAACTCGACGTCCACCGCGGCGGTCTCCAGCAGGTCGGCGGCGACCTCGGTCGCCTTGGTCACCACGCGCGCCGCGCCCTCTGCCAGCGCCGCCCCGCCCACCGGGACGGAGCGGGAGCCGCCGGTGCCGGCCCCCCAGGACACCCGGTCGGTGTCGCCCTGCACGACCTCCACATCCTCCGGCGGGACGCCCAGCCGGTCGGCGATGATCTGCTTGTAGGCGGTCTCGTGGCCCTGGCCGTTGGTCTGGGTGCCGATCATCAGGACGATGCGCCCGTCGCCGTTGACCTGCACCGTCGCCTGCTCCGCGCCGCCGCCGGCGCAGGCCTCGATGTAGGTGGCGATCCCGGCCCCGCGCAGCTTCCCGCGCGCCTTCGCCGCCGCCTTGCGGGCGGGCAGGCCGGCGTGGTCGGACAGCTCCAGCCCGTCGCGCAGATTCTGCTCGAATTCGCCGGTGTCGTAGGTCTGGCCCATCGGCGTGGCGTAGGGCATGGCGGTGGGCGGGATGAAGTTGCGTCGCCGGATCTCCGCCGGGCCGAGGCCGGTGACGCGCCCGGCATGGTCGATCAGCCGTTCCAGCAGATAGGCCGCCTCCGGCCGGCCGGCGCCGCGGTAGGCGTCCACCGGCTGGGTGTTGGTGAAGACGCCCTTCACCCGCACATAGACCGCCGGCGTTGTGTAGGAGCCGACGAGCATCGCCGACCCGGCGTCGGTCGGGATGAAGGGGCCGTAGTTCGACAGGTAGGCCCCCAGATTGGCGACCGTGTCCACCCGCAGCCCGAGGAAGCGCCCGTCGCCGTCCAGCGCCAGCCGGGCGCGGCTGACATGGTCGCGCCCGTGGTCGTCGCTGAGGAAGCCCTCGGTCCGCTCCGCCGCCCATTTCACCGGCCGGTTCAGGCGGCGCGCGGCGAACAGGCAGACCATGTATTCCGGGTAGTTGAACAGCTTCATGCCGAAGCCGCCGCCGACGTCGGTGGTGATGACGCGGAATTTCGATTCCGGCAGGCCGAACAGCTGGGCGAACTGTTTGCGCAGCCCGTGCACGCCCTGGCTGGTGACGTAAATGACCAGCCGGCCGGTCTCCGCCTCCACCGCGGCGAGGCAGGCGCGGCCCTCCATCGGGTTGGCGACGACGCGGTTGTTGACGATCTCCAGCTCCACCACGCGGGCGGCCTTGGCAATCGCCGACTCCACCGCCTCTTCCTCGCCCTGTTCCCAGTCGAAGCAGAGGTTGCCCGGCGCCTCGTCCCACACCTGCGGGCGGCCCTCCTCCAGCGCCTCCGCCGTGCCGGCGATGGCGGGCCGGTCGTCGTAATCGACCATCACCAGCTCCGCCGCGTCGCGGGCGGCGTCCAGCGTTTCGGCCACCACCACGGCGACCGGATCGCCGACGTGGCGCACGCGTCCCTTGGCCAGCGCCGGGCGGGGCGGGGCGACGTAGGGGGAGCCGTCGCGCTGGGTCAGCGCCGCGGCGCAGGGGATCGGCTGGATGCCGTCCGCCTCCAGGTCGGCGACGGTGAAGATGCCGAGCACCCCCGGCTGCGCCGCCGCCTCCACCGCGTCGATCCCGCGGATGTCGGCGTGGGCGTGGGGGGAGCGCACGAAGACCGCGTAGGTCTGGCCGGGAAGCGACACGTCGTCGGTGTAGCGCCCGCCGCCGGTCAGCAGGCGCGCGTCTTCGGTGCGGGGGACCGGCTGGCCGATGCCGAACTTCATCATGGGGCGGGGCTTTCCTATGGCGTGGAGAGACACCCGGAGAAGATAGGCGGAGCCTTGGCCGGCGAAAACCCTCGGTTGGGCATAAGCCGGCGGTGGCGTGGGGGCGCCGGGCCACCTATTCTTAGGCCATGTGCGGACGCATGATACTCGCCACGCCGGCCGCGGAGGTTCAGCGGCTGTTCGGCTTCCCCGAACTGCCGAACCTCCAGCCCCGCTGGAACGTGGCTCCCACCCAGCCGGTGCCCGCCGTGCGGCGGGAGGAGGATGGGCGCCATCTGGTCACCCTGCGCTGGGGCCTCGTGCCCTTCCGGGCGGACGACCCGTCCATCGGGGCGCGGCTGATCAACGCGCGCGGGGAGACGCTGGCCGAGAAGCCGTCCTTCCGGGAGGCGTTCCGCAAGCGGCGCTGCCTCGTCCCGGTGGACGGATTCTATGAGTGGAAAGCGGAGGGCAAGCGCAAGCAGGGCTACGCCATCCGCCGCCGCGACCGCGCGCCCTTCGCCTTCGCCGGCCTGTGGGAGCGCTGGAACGGTCCGAAGGGCGGCCCGGCCCTTGCGGAGCCCGTGGAGACGCTGACCATCGTCACCACCACGGCGAACGCGGTGCTGAAGCCGCTGCACGATCGCATGCCGGTGATCCTCGACGAGACGGACTGGGACCTGTGGCTGGACCCCGCCGCCCCGCTGCCGGTGCTGGAGGGGCTGCTGAAGCCGGCGCCCGACGCGCTGCTGGAGGCCCATCCGGTGGGACCGCGCGTCAACAACGTGCGCAACGACGACGAGGCGTGCGCGGCTCCCTTGGACGATGCACCGCCCGATGACGCGCCGACCTTGTTCTGAGTGGCTCGCTCCTTTGGTGGCGCTTCTCGTCCTGTGCTCAACCGGAACGGTGTATGCCCAGGGAGGGACGACCAAAGGCAAGGTCGCCAACACCCCCAATGAAACGTTAAAAGGACAGGGTGTCGCCATGGAGGGCGATACCTTGTCCATCAAGGGCGCGCCGGTTCGCCTGATGGGGATCGACGCCCCCGACGTCGGGCAGAAATGCCGGAACCGGTACGGGCATGAGCTGGACTGCTTCCGCATCGCCACCGCGGTGCTGGCCAGCCTGATCAAGGACCAGGAGGTGACCTGCACCATCGCCGAACGCGACCGCAACGGCCAGCAATTGGGCGAATGCCGGGTGCTCGGCGTCGATCTGGGGGCGGCCATGGTGGCGCGCGGCTGGGCCTTCGCCTACCGCAGCCTGTCGCCGGCCTACGCCTCCAGCGAGGCCTTCGCGCAGAGCCGCCGGCTGGGCCTGTGGGCGGGGCAGGTGGAGAAGCCCTGGCAGTGGCGGTCGCGCCAGCAGCGGGAGCAGGCGCGGTAGGCCCAGCGATGCGGTTCGGCCATGTGGCCTCTGCCAACGGGGGAAGGGGGACTCGGCCTTTTTTTCGGTTCGCCCTCCTTGGGGGGCGTGATAGTGTTTCAGAGTGTTAACAAGTTATGAATCAAGCCGACCGGCCAGCGCCCCTCGGTGCCGAAGGCCGGACGGACCCACCCACCGGCGCGGAAGAACGGGTCATGCGAGTCTACGCACGCCAGCTTTACGATCATCTCCCTTACCTGCGCCGCTACGCGCGCGCGCTGACCGGAGCGACCGAACGCGGTGACGATCTCGTGACGCGCTGCGTCGAGGTCGCCGTGATGGCCCCGTCCCGCTTCGGGCTGGAAGCCGGGGCGCGGGTGCCGCTCTATGCACTGCTGAATCTGCTGTTCGACGAGGACGGGGACGGGCTGCCGACCCCGTCGCCGCACCCCATCGAACGGGCGCTGGCGTCCCTGCCGGAAGGCGAACGGCGCATGTATCTGCTGATCACGCTGGAGGGGCTGACGGTTCCCGAGGCCGCCCAGGTGCTGCAGATCCCCGCGCCCGAGGGCCACGACCGGCTGACCGTCGCCCGCGACAAGGTGCGCAACGCCTTGACCCAGCGGGTTCTGGTGGTCGAGGACAACCCGATCCTGGCGATGGAGATCGGCTCGCTGGTCACCGACATGGGCCACGTCGTCTGCGGCACCGCCAACAACGAGCAGGAGGCCCTGGAACTGCTGGAGGCCGAGAAGCCGACGCTGGCCCTGCTCGACGTCCGGCTGGCCGACGGCGGCAGCGGGGTCGAGGTCGCCCGCCGGCTGCGCCAGAAGCGCGCCATGCGGACCATTTTTGTCACGGCCTTCGACGGCGACCTGGAGGAGGCGGATGCCCGCCATCTCGGCCAGATCGTCCGCAAGCCCTTCACCAACGAGGCGATCCAGGCGGCGATCTCCCGCGCGGTCTTCATGCCGAGCCCGGTTGCCCTGGCGTAACAACTGCGGTCCGGTGATCTGCGGTCCGGATGGAAAAGCGAAAGGGCGGCCCCGTCGGGCCGCCCTTTGCGTGTGCGGTGTGGTGTGCCGCAGTCTCAGACGGTGGTCCGGCGCCCGGCGATCATGCGGTAGATGGCCAGGATGATGATGGCGCCGACGATGGCGCCGATGAAGCCGGCCCCTTCGCCCGCCCGGTACCAGCCCACGGCCTCGCCCAGATAGGTGGCGACGAAGGCACCCGCGATGCCGAGCAGCGTGGTGATGATGAAGCCGCCCGGATCACGGCCCGGCATCAGGAACTTGGCGACGATGCCGGCCAGGAAGCCGATGATGATCGTCCACAGAATACCCATAACCTCTCTCCCTCCAGTATCGATGTCCTCGATCCCACGCAGCCATAACGCCCAGAACGGCGTTTGGTTCTGCCCGAAGGAGGACCCTCTTGCGGATAAACCCACCTGGAGCATGGCCGGGAGGGAGAGGGGTGGGCCGGAGATCAGCTCCGGAGAGCGCGGATGTTGGCGGCGTAACGGTCCGGCCCGCCGGTGAAGGTGGCGGTTCCGGCGACCAGAACGTCGGCCCCCGCCTCGATGGCGATGCGGGCGGTCTCGCCGTTGATGCCGCCGTCCACCTGGAGGTCGATGGGCTTGCCCAGCGCGTCGATGCGGCGGCGCAGCTCATGGATCTTGGGAAGCTGGTTGGCGATGAAACTCTGCCCGCCGAAGCCGGGGTTGACCGTCATGACCAGGATGAGGTCGAGGTCTTCCAGCAGATAGTCGACGGCCTCCAGCGGGGTGGCCGGGTTCAGCGACAGGCCGGCCTTCTTGCCCAGCGACTTGATGAGCTGGATGGTGCGGTGGACGTGCGCGCCGGCCTCCGGATGGACGGTGATGATGTCGGCGCCGGCGTCGGCGAAGGCGGCGATGTAGGGGTCCACCGGGGAGATCATCAGATGCACGTCGAAGGGCTTCGCCGTGTGCGGGCGCAGCGCCTTCACCACCGCCGGGCCGATGGTGATGTTGGGGACGAAATGGCCGTCCATCACGTCGATGTGGATGTAGTCGGCGCCCGCCGCATCGATGGCGCGCACTTCCTCGCCCAGCCGGGCGAAATCGGCGGAGAGGATGGACGGGGCGATCTTGACCGGGCGCATGGCGGAAATCCTTGGCGTGAGCGATGCGGGAAAGGGTGGTGGAAAATCCGCCTTCCCATACCACGGCTCCCCCGTCGCCCCAACCCCTCTCGCCGTTTGGAAGAACCGTCAGGCCGGCTTGCAGCCGGGCTTCAGCCCAGGGTCGCCGGAGAAGCTGCCGTCGTCCGCCGGGTTGCTTCCCGCGCCATACCCGGCGTTGAGCATCCCCTCCAGCGCCTCCAGCCGGGGGGTCGTCGCGGCGAAGGCATCGCGCTCCACCGCTCGGTAATGCTCGATCACCCGCTCGCCGAAGGCGGTCAGCGCGGTCCCGCCGCCATGCTTGCCGCCCACCGCGGCGGAGACCACCGGCTCGGCGAAGATGCGGTTCAGGTCGTCGACCAGCAGCCAGGCGCGGCGGTAGGACATGTCCAGGGTCCGCGCCGCGGCGGAAATGGAACCGGTCTCCCGGATCCGCTCCAGCAGCATGATCTTGCCCGGCCCGACCGAGCCGCCGGTGTCGAAGTCGATGCGGATGCGCAGGCGGGTCATGGCGCCGCCCAAGACGCACCGGTCTCGCCGGCCCGCTTCCGGCATCCGAGCCACTTCACCCCGGCCATTCCCGCTTCTCCGCTCCGCTCCCTTGGGACGGGAGACTGGCCGTCCCCCGCCCAAAAGGCAAGGAGGGGTTCAGAAGCCGGCCAGCACGATCTTGCCCTTGGCCCGCCCGCTTTCGAGCAGGGCGTGGGCGCGCGTCAGGTTGGTGGCGTTGATGGTGCCGAACGTCTCGGCCAGCGTCGTGCGGACGGTGCCGGCGTCGACGAGGCGCGACACCTCGCTGAGCAGCGCGTGCTGGGCGTCGATGTCGGCGGTGCCGAACACCGGCCGGGTGAACATGAATTCCCAATGCAGCGACACGCTCTTGCGCTTCAGCACCATGACGTCCAGCCCCGCCGGGTCGTCGATCAGCGCGACGCGGCCCTGCGGGGCGATCAGGGCGGCGATCTCCGGCAGGTGGGCGCCGGTGTCGTTGGTCGAGAAGACGAAGGCGGGGGCGCCGATGCCCAGCGCCTCCACCTGGGCGGCCAGCGGCTTGCGGTGGTCGACGACGTGATGGGCGCCCAGATCGCGGCACCAGGCCTGCGTCTCCTCACGGGACGCGGTGGCGATGACCGTCAGGTCGGTCAGCTGCCGGGCGAGCTGGATGGCGATGGAACCGACGCCGCCGGCCCCGCCGACGATCAGGATGGCGTTGGCCGCCCCCGGCACCGGACGCCGCACGTCCAGCCGGTCGAACATGGCTTCCCACGCGGTGATGCTGGTCAGCGGCAGGGCGGCGGCCTGGGCGAAGTCGAGGCTGGCCGGCTTCGGCCCGACGATGCGCTCGTCCACCAGATGGAACTCGGCGTTGGTGCCGTCGCGGTCGATGGCCCCGGCGTAGAAGACGGCGTCTCCCGGCTTGAACAGCGTGGCCTGCGGCCCGGCGGCGACCACGGTGCCGGCGGCGTCCCAGCCCAGCACCTTCATGGCGCCCGGTGCGGGCGGCATGTTGCGGCGGACCTTGGTGTCCACGGGGTTGACCGAGACGGCCTCGATCTTGACGAGAAGGTCGCGGCCCTGGGGTTCGGGGCGGGGGCGCTCGACGTCGATTAGGGCGTCGGGGGCGTCGATGGGCAGGGATTGGGTGAAGGCGACAGCGCGCATGGCCTGAAGTCCTTGTGCTTGTTGTTGGGTGCTTGTTGCGGCGTGGTGTGCTCTGCCGACAGACTTGCGCCTTGCAGCACCGGGGCGCAAGAATGCACATGAAACGCACATAGTGTCGAAAAGGATACCGTCATGGCCCGCGTTCCCCACGCCAACCTGGACTGCTCGCCGGGCTGCCCGGTGGAGGGTGTTCTGGCCCTCATCGGCGGGAAGTGGAAGGGGCTGATCCTCTACCATCTGCTGGACGGCACGCTGCGCTTCAACGAGATCCGCCGCCGCGTGCCGAACGTCACCCAGCGCATGCTGACCACCCAACTCCGCGAGCTGGAGGCGGACGGGCTGCTGGTCCGCACCGTCTATGCGGAGGTGCCGCCGCGCGTCGAATACAGCCTGTCGCCGCGCGGGCGGAGCCTGGAGCCGATCATCCTGGCGCTGAAGGCCTGGGGTGAGGAGCATCTGCGCCCCGCCGCGGCGGTTTCTGACACCGCCTCTGCTGTCGTCGCCGCATGAGCGCCTTCGTCCCGCCGCCCCCGCAGCGTCCGTGGGGGCACCGCCTGTTCTTTCCCACCGCCGCGCTCTATGGGGCGCTCAGCGTGCCGCTGTGGGTGGCCGGTTATTTCGGCTGGCTCGGCATCGGCTGGACCCCGGCGCTGCACGCCCACGAGATGCTGATGGGCTACGCGCTGGCGGTGGTCGGCGGCTTCCTGCTGACGCGACCGTCCGGGATGGCGCTGACCGTCGCCTTCGCCGCGTGGCTGGCCGGGCGGCTGGCGGTGCTGGGCGGCCTGCCGCCGGAGGTCGCGGCACCGCTGGCGTTGGCCTATCCGCTGGCGCTCTTCGTGATCGCCGGCGTGCCCTTCCTGCGCGCCGCCAAGAGCGGCCACAACAGGCTGTTCGGCCCGGTGATCGGCGCCTTCGCGCTGGCCGAGGCGCTGGTCTGGTGGGGCGGCGACGGCGGACGGACGGGCGCTTTGTTCGCGCTGCATCTCGTCGGCATCCTGATGCTGGTGATGGGCGGGCGCATCATCCCGTCGGCCACGGCGGGGGAAGTCCGCAAGCAGGGCGGGACGCTGGTCGAGCGGGTGCAACCGCGCCTGGAATGGGCCGGTGTCGCCGGAGCGGTGCTGGCCGCCCTGACCGTGGCCGCCGGGTTGACGACCGGTCCGTTGGCCTGGATCGGGACGGCGGGTGCGGCGCTGGCCGGGGTGACCGCCTGGGCGCGTCTGGCGCGCTGGCGGACGGGTGCCGTGCTGAAGCGTCCGGACCTGTGGAGTCTGCATCTGGGCTACGGCTGGCTCGGGCTCGGCTGGCTGTTCCTGGGGGTGGAGCGGCTGGCTCCGCTGACCGGCGGGGCGGGCTGGCACGTGATCGGGGCGGGCGCGCTGGGCACGCTGGCGGCCTCCATGATGGTGCGCGCGACCCTGCAGCGCGAGGCGCTGCCGCCGGACTTCTCCCGGCCCGCCACCGCCGCCATCGCCCTGGTCGGCCTGTCCGCCGCGCTGCGCGTCGCCGCGGCCAGCACGGCGCCGGGCCTGCTGATGCCCGCGGCGGCGCTGGCCTGGATGGCAGCGCATCTTCTGGTGCTGTGGGTGCTGCTGCGCGTCCCGAAGCGGATCAGGGCGTGAACCATCCGCCGCTTGACGCTCCCCGCCGCGCCCCCGACACTCCGAAGCAACGGCCATTGCTAACGGGCCACGGGGAGACGCGGACGCGTCCGCAGGGGGGATCATGAGCGATGCGTTGGAACCGGTCCGCAGCGCGGGCGTCGTCGGGCTCGGCTCCATGGGCATGGGGGTGGCGCTGTCGCTGCTCCGTGCCGGCTTCCGGGTCGTCGGCTGCGACCTCGACGCCGCCAAATGCATGAGCCTCGTCACCCATGGCGGGGAGGCCGCGGGATCGCCCGCCGACGTCGGGCGCCGGGTGGATCGCGTCATCGTCCTGGTCGCCACGGCGGATCAGGCGGAGGAGGTGCTGTTCGGCGTCGAGGGCGTGGCTGGCACCCTGCCGAAGGGCGGCGTGGTCGTCCTGTCCACCAGCGTCCCGCCGGACATGGCTGCGGCCATCGGCCGCCGCCTCGCCGAGCGGGACCTGCTGATGCTCGACGCGCCGGTCGGCGGAGGTCCGGTGCGGGCGGCGGAAGGGCGCATGGTGGTGATGGCCTCCGGCCCCGAGGACGCCTTCGCGCGGGCGGCCGATCTGATCGCCGCCGCGTCGGGCACGCTGCACCGCGTCGGCACCGAGCACGGGCAGGGCTCCGCCGTGAAGGCGGTGGAGCAGATGCTGACCGGCATCCACGCCGCCGCGGTGGCGGAGGCCACGGCCTTCGGAGTCCGCGCCGGGGTCGATCCGCAGCGGCTGGCCGAGATCCTCGCCGCCGGTCCCTTCCACATCCCGTCGCAACGGCCGCTGGGCATCGTCGGGGCGGACCTGGGCAACGTGATGGACGCCGCGCGGCGGCTGACCGTGCCGACTCCGCTGGCCGCCTCCGCCCTGCAACTCTTCACCATGGCCGCCGCGGTTGGGCTGGGGCGCGAGGGCGACGGCGCGCTCGCCCGGATTTTCGACCGGCTGGCCGGCAACCCGCAGGAGGGCTAAGAAACCATGTCCACCACGCTCACATCGCTGGTCGTCACCGGCGGCGGTCGGGGTATCGGGGCGGCGGTCGCCCGCATGGCCGCGCAGCGCGGCCACGCCGTCACCTTCTCCTACATCGGCAACGAAGCGGCGGCGGAGGCCACGCTGGCGGCGATCCGCGAGGCCGGCGGGCAGGCCCAGGCCGTCAAAGGCGATGCGGCTCGCGAAGAGGACATCCGCGCTCTGTTCGACGCGGCGGAGGACCGCTTCGGCCCCACCGCTGGACTGGTCAACAACGCCGGCATCATCGGCCCTTACGGACGGCTTGACGAGGCCGCGCCGGACGACCTGCGCCGCATGCTGGACATCAACGTGACCGGCGCGGTCCTCTGCGCGCGGGAGGCGGTGCGCCGCATGTCCACCCGCCACGGCGGGAAAGGTGGCAGCATCGTCAACGTCGGCTCCATTGCCGCCGTGCTGGGCTCGCCCAACGAGTATGTGGGCTATGCGGCCAGCAAGGGCGCGGTGGACAGCCTGACCGTCGGCCTCGCCCGCGAGGTGGCGAAGGAGGGCGTCCGCGTGAACTGCGTGCGGCCCGGCCTGATCGACACCGACATCCAGATCATTCCCGGCATCGGCAACCGGCTCGACAACCCCGCCCTGATCCCGCCCGCCGGGCGCGCCGGGACGGCGGACGAGGTCGCCGAAACCGTATTGTGGCTGCTGTCCAACGCCGCGTCCTACGTGACCGGCGCCCTTCTCAACGTTTCCGGAGGCCGCTGAGCCATGCCCGCGTCGAATTCCTTTGCCATCGGCCACCAGGACATCGTCGAGGCCGCGGCGCGGCTGGACGGCTTCGCCGTGCGCACGCCGCTCCTGGAGAACGCCCTGCTGAATGAGCGGGTCGGCGGGCGTGTCCTGCTGAAGCCAGAGGTCCTGCAGCGCAGCGGCTCCTTCAAGTTCCGCGGCGCCTTCAACCGGCTCTCCCAACTGACGCCGGAGGAGCGCCGGGGCGGGGTGGTCGCCTGGTCGTCGGGCAACCACGCCCAGGGCGTCGCGGCGGCGGCGGCGCTGCTCGGCATGCCCGCGGTCATCGTCATGCCCAGCGACGCGCCGGCCCTGAAGATCGCCAACACCCGCGGCTACGGCGCCGAGGTGGTTCTCTACGACCGCTGGACCGAAAGCCGCGAAGCCATCGCCACGGCCATCGCGGAGGAGCGGGGTGCGGCCACCGTGCCGCCCTACGACCATCCGCAGATCATGGCCGGGCAGGGTACGGTCGGGTTGGAGATCGCGGCGCAGGCGCAGGCCATCGGCGCGGTTCCGGACGACGTGATCGCGCCGTGCAGCGGCGGCGGGCTGATGTCCGGGGTCGCGACGGCGGTCCGCCACAGCTTCCCCGACGCCCGCCTGTGGGCGGCGGAGCCGGCGGGCTTCGACGACGTGGCGCGCTCGCTGGCCGCCGGGGAGCGGGTGGAGAACGCCGCCGGGCAACGCTCCATCTGCGACGCGCTGCTGACGCCGACACCGGGCGCCCTGACCTTCCCGGTGATGAAGGACCTGCTGTCCGGCAGCCTCGCCGTCACCGACGCCGAGGTGAAGGCCGCCATGGCCTACGCCTTCACCGTGCTGAAGCTGGTGGTCGAGCCGGGCGGGGCGGTCGGGCTGGCCGCCGTGCTGACGGGCAAGCTGCCGGCGGCGGGCCGCACCGTCGCCGTGGTGCTGAGCGGCGGCAACGTCGACGCGGCGACCTTCACGGACGCGCTGGCGTCGTCGTAGCGCGCTCCAGCACGTAATAGACGGCGCCGGGGGCGAACTTCTTGCGGAGCGAGTCGCGGTGGTAGGCGATGTTCCACCGCGTCAGCGCGCAGGCCGCCTCGTCCAGTCGCACCAGCAGCGGGTTGCCGTAGGGCAGGGAGACGCCCATCAGCGGCCCCAGCCGCTCGGTCAGCGGGAAGGAGCAGAAACGGCGCTGCCGCACCGTGAAGCCCAGCCGGGCGAAGCGCTCCTCCAACCACTCCACGGGGAAACCGCGCTCGTTCGCGGTCAGGCCGCGGCGGGGGCGGCGCCAGTCGCCCATGGTGCTGATCGGCTCGCGCAGGATGAACAGACCGCCGGGGCCGGTGACGCGGGCGAACTCGGCCAGCAGGGCGCCGGCGTTCGGGATGTGGTGCAGCGTGTGCAGGCAGACGGTCAGGTCGTTGGCCCCGTCCGCGCAGTCGATGCGCCCACCCAGCGTGGGACGGCGGTACTCGGCGGGGGTGCCGGCGATGTCGGTCCGCCAGAAGCGCTCGATGGGTTCCACGGCGAGGAAGCGGTCCACCTGCCCGGCGATCGGCGCCACGTCGTCCCCCGCGGCGCAGCCGAAGGCCAGCGCCTGCCGGAAGCGCCGCCCGGCCAGGAAGCGGAAGGCGTGGCGGTGGTTCAGCGCGTGGTATTCGTAGCGATAGCCGGGCCGCTCGGGCGCCGTGCGCGCGAATTCCTCTTCCAGGTTCCGCGCCGCGACACCATACCAGCCGGCGATCCGGGCCGCGTCGAAGTCGTCGCCGTAAAGGGCGGCACCGGAGAAATACTGATCCTCGAAACTGGTTGTCTCGACGCTGGCCGACTCGAAGGTGGCGGTCATGGGGGCTGAGGCTCCGCTGGATGGACCGCGCGACGATAGCGCGCCGGTTCCGGCGGAAACATTCAGCTTGCCCGCCTAGGACGGAGGGGGAGTCCTATGGCGGAGCGCGATCGCGCGGCGTGAAGGGGGCGCCTCCGGTTGATAGGGAGCCATCCGAAAGGGTGGCGCTACAGCCGGATGTCGCTTTGGAAGAGGCCGAGGTCGAGATGCTCCATCGGCACGCGGCGGGCGCGGCGGCGGCTGAAGCGTTGCACGGCGTGGCGGGCGCGACCGATGAGGGCGGCGTAGCTCTTCAACGTCTTGGGCATGTCCGTTCTTCCCAATCTGTGTAGGGGGTGAACGGATCACAGCTATGACGGGTCCATGTGACAAATTCTATCGCACCGCACACCGGCCCGAGGAACGCCGCGCCACGCCGTCTGTTCGAGAAGGAATACCCCCAAAAACACGTGGGCAGCATGGTGAGGAGGCGGCGATGAGCGGCGTTCTGAAGGCCGTCATTTTCGACGTGGACGGCACGTTGGTCGACTCGGTGGACCTGCACGCCCACGCCTGGGTGGAGGCGATCCGGCATTTCGGCTACCACGCGGAGTTCGACGCGGTGCGCTCCCAGATCGGCAAGGGTGGGGATCAACTGATGCCGGTCTTCGTGCCGGAGGAGGATCTGGACCGCATCGAAGATGAGCTGGACCATTTCCGGCACGAGCTGTTCGCCCGCAAATACATGCCGAAGGTCCGCGGTTTCCGCCGGGTGCGCGGCCTGTTCCAGCATCTCCACGCCGAGGGGCTGCGCATCGCGCTCGCCTCCTCCGCCAAGGGGGACGAGCTGGAGCGCTACAAGCGCGCGGCGGAGATTACGGACTTGGTGGACGTGGAAACCTCGTCCGACGACGCCGAGCGGTCGAAGCCGCATCCGGACATATTCGAGGCGACGTTGGAAAGGCTGGGCCTGCCGGCGGAGGAGGCGGTGGTGGTCGGTGACAGCCCCTGGGACGCCAAGGCCGCGGGGCGGGCCGGGCTGACCGTGGTGGGGGTTCTGTGTGGCGGCTTTGCAGAGCAGGATCTGCGCCGGGCCGGCTGCGCGGAGATTTTCCGTGATCCGGAAGACCTCCAGCGCCGCTTCGCCACCAGCCTCATCGGGAAACGCAGCCCACGTGCGATGGGCCTTCTTCAGCCCGGTGGACCTCAGCCGGAGCGGCCGTCGGCCCGCGGGGCGAGCAGAATGGGCGCGTAGACGTAGAGGTAGCAGGCGAAGGCCGCGATCCAGGCCGCACCGGCGGCCTCCAGGGCGGTCCAGTAGAGGCCGCCCGGCAGCTCGGGCGCCAGCACCCGCAGCAGCGCTGCGGCGGTCAGCAGGATGTAGGCGGCCACGGTCGGGCGGGTCACCACCAGCATCCGCCCGGTGTGGCCGAGCGTGGCCCGCGTCATCACCGCCAGGATCATCGTGGCGAAGGCCCCCGCGGTCAGCGCATGGACCCAGGCGGAGCTTTCCACGCCCGCCCCCAGCAGGTGCGCGGCCTTCAGCGCCAGCGCCGCCGGCACCCAGGCGTAGCCGAGATGCAGCACCCACAGGATCGGCTGGTCCAGCGTCTTCGCCGGCTGCCAACCGGCCAACCGCAGGGCGTGGGCGAGCGCCGCGACAAGCGCCAGCAATCCGGCGATGGCGGTGCCCGGCAGAGCGAGGTCGGCGGGGATCATCAGCAGGGTCGAGACGAGCGTCACCTTCTCCACCCAGGGGCGGGAGACGACGGTGCCGTCCAGCCCGCGCAGCCGCAGGGCGTTGCGGGTGAAGGCCGGGACGATGCGCCCGCCGATCACCGCGATCATCATCAGCACGACGCCGATGGCCAGCGTCTCACCCAGCGCGGTGCCGCCGGACAGCACGCCCAGCCAGTCCAGATGGAACAGCAGGTTGGCGGCGGTCAGCAGGCCCAGCAGGGCGAGGAAGGCGGTGTTGCGGATCTTGCCCGCCGCCACCAGCGGCCCGGCCAGCGCCACGCCGAGCGCCGGCAGGAAGGCGAGGTCGAGGATGGCCGCAACCGGCAGCGGCACGCCGAGGACAGGCAGCAGCGCCACCCGCCCGGCCAGCCACAGCGCCGTCAGGCCGGCGAGCGGCAGGCCGGACAGCGCCTTGGTGCCCGTCCAACTCGGCACCGCGGTCAGCAGGAAACCGGCCACCGCGGCGACCACGAAGGCGAACAGCATCTCGTGCGCGTGCCAGGAGGCCGCCGGGACGGCGCCGTCCGGCCAGGACCCGGTCGCCAGCACGGCGATCCAGGCGGCCAGCAGGACGGGTGCGGCAAGGCCGGAGAGCAGGAAGAAGGGCCGGAACCCATAGGCGAAGATCAGGGGGACCGGCGGGCGGTCCGGCTGGTCGGCAACGGAACTGGTCATGGCGTTCCCCGCGCGTTTGAGGCATCGGTCATGCCGTCACACTGCGCCGGGGGCGGTCACCCTTCTTTGACCGCCGTCAAACAGAAACCCTCCAAACAAAAATCTGGCACGTTGGAGAAAAGCCGCGGTCAGACCGTGATGCCGTTCTCGGCCATCAGGCGCTTCAGCGCGTCGCGGGCGGGCGCGTCCAGAACGGGAAGGCCGTCGCGGGCGGTCAGCACGAAGGCGCCGGGATCGGCCAGGGTGCGCAGGGCGAAACCGCCCACGCGCGGCGGGCCGCTGCTCAGCGGCGCGTCCTCGTAGATCGGCGAGAAGGTGCAGCCCAGAAGCATGGCGCGGGCGATCAGCGCCTCGTCCGACGACCCGCCCGACGCCGGGCTGTTGATGCCGAAGAGCAGACGCTCGGCCTCGCCGCTGGTGACGAGCCCGCGTTCCTGAAGGATGTCCACCATGGCTGAGGTGGTCATGACCGGGGCGGCGCGGCCCTTCCAGCAGAAGCGCCCGTCGTCCCACCCGATGTCCAGGCAGCGGTAGATCATGTGCGGATCGGCGCCGCCGGGTGACCCGGCGACGATGTAGTTGACCCGAAGCAACCCGTTCCACGCCCCGGCCGGAGCGACGATGCAGGAAACACCGCGCCGGGTCAGGCGCAGATAGGTGTCGTTGATGCCCGAAGGCTCGAAATCGAACAGCATGGCTGGCTCACCTTGATCGGGGACCCCGCTCCCCTCGAACGAAAAAGGTGAGCACGGGTTCCCGCAAGGCAACATGGCCATGCGTATGGTATTCCTCTCCGCACGCGCAAAAAGGGTATAGGCAAAAGCTCAGGACTTCGGGCGGAATGCCTTGCAGACCAATGGGTCAGTGTCGATGCGCGCCGCGCCGATCAGATCGAGGCAATACGGAATTGCCGGAAAGACCGCCATCAGGCAATCGTGAATGGCGGAAGGCTTGCCCGGAAGGTTCACGATCAGGCTGGAGCCGCGGATTCCCGCGGTCTGGCGCGACAGGATGGCGGTCGGCACCACGGTCAGGCTGACCGACCGCATCAGCTCGCCGAAGCCGGGCATCATCTTTTCGCAGACCTGCTCCGTCGCCTCCGGCGTCACGTCGCGCGGGGCGGGGCCGGTGCCGCCGGTGGTGACGATCAGGTCGCAACGCTCCCGGTCGGCCAGCTCGATCAGGGTGGCGGCGATGCCCTCGCGGTCGTCGGGGATGACCCGGGCCACCGGCTCCCAGGGGGAGGCGACGATGCGCGTCAGCTCGTCCCGGATGGCCGGGCCGCCCTTGTCCTCGTAGATGCCCTGGCTGGCCCGGTCGGACACGGTGACGATGCCGATGCGGGCGGGCTTTGCGGAGGTCATGGGCGGCGGTCCTTATGGAATGTCCGGCAGGCTTACTTGCTGCCCGGCGCCAGGAACACGCTCTTGTAGCTGTCGCGGTCGCCGTTGTTGGTGTCGGTCAGCTGGAAGGTGACCGGGGTGGAGGCGTCCGGCACGGAGTCGCGCGGCACCGTGACGTAGACGCGGTAGGTCGCCACGCTGTCCGGCGAGGCGGAGATGTGGCTGACCGCGCTGCCGCTGTCCTCGTCGCGCTCTCCCACCACCTTCACCTCGGCACCGGCGATGCCGGCGGCGGCCAGCGTGTAGGAACGGTCCTGGCGGGTCTTGTTGGAGACCTTGAAGGTGTAGGCGTTGCGGATGGTGCCGTCCTGCAGCGTGACGAAGAGCGGGGCGCGGTCGCGCTGCACGGCGATGTCCAGCCGCGGGCGCAGCGCGTAGCTCCAGGCCATGGCGCCAGTGATCACCAGCATCAGCAGGCCGTAGACGATGGTGCGCGGGCGGATCAGCCGCCACTGGTAGGTCTTGCCCTGGGCGCGGGTGTCCTGGGCGGCCAGGCTGTCGAAGCGGATCAGGCCCTTCGGCAGCTCCTGCGACACCATGATGTTGTCGCAGGCGTCCGCGCACAGGCCGCAATTGATGCAGTCCGCCTGCTCACCGGTGCGGATGTCGACGCCGACCGGGCAGACCTGCACGCACTGGCCGCAATCGATGCAATCGCCGAAGCCCTTGGTCCGGCGCTCGTCCCAGCTCTGCGACTTGCGCTTCGGGCCGCGGGTGTCGCCGCGCAGCGTGTCGTAGGTGACGACGAGGCTGTGCTCGTCCAGCATGGCGGTTTGGATGCGCGGCCACGGGCACATATAGTAGCACATCTGCTCGCGCGTCCAGCCGGCCATGACGTAGGTCATGCCCGCGAACAGCGCGAAGAAGCCCGCCGCCTCATAGGTCGCGTTGAAGGTCAGCAGATCGACGGCCAAACGCGGCGCGTCGGTGAAGAAGGCGACGAAGCCGAAGCCGGTGATGACGGACAGCGCCAGCCAGCCGGCGTGCTTGCCGGTCTTGCGCAGGACCTTCTTCGCGCTCCAGGGGGCCTTGTCCAGGCGGATGCGCTCCGCCCGGTCGCCTTCGAAGGCGCGCTCGATCCAGACGAACAGGTCGGTCCACACCGTCTGCGGGCAGGTGAAGCCGCACCACACGCGCCCGGCCAGCGCCGTCGCCAGGAACAGCCCCAGCGCCGCCACGATCAGGACGCCGGTGAGGTAGTAGATTTCCTGCGGCCAGATCTCGATCCAGAAGATGAAGAAGCGCGGCGTCGTCAGGTCGAACAGCACCGCCTGGGCCGGCGCGTCGGGGCCGCGTTCCCAGCGAATCCAGGGGGCGATGAAGAAGACCGCCAGAAGCACCCAGGTCAGGATGGTCTTCCAGCGCCGGTAGCGTCCGGAGACGGCCTTCGGGTGGATCTTCTTCTGGCTCTCGAAAAACTGGATTTTCGCCGGCGTGACAGCGCTTCCGTCTGGCATATCGTCTGCCTTGGCTCCGGATAGGGACGCAAGACCGGACAATAGCGGACAGGACCCGAGCGCTTCTTGATCGGGATCAAGACGAGAACGGATTTGAAAAATCCCTATGGATTATAAGGATTTTTCAGCGGCGCTGGTGACCGGCCGGGATTACCGGCTGTAATACGTCCATCGGCCGATTGGCTCAAGCTTCGTTTCGCAATGCGGAAACGTTTCCGTCCGCCGCCGCTGTGCCTTCGGACGCCGCATCTTGTGGTGCGGGCCGGGATGGTGACGGACGGGTGACGATGTAGACGGCCACCGCCGCCATGCAGGTGCCGGCCAGGACGGGAACCAGCGGGCGGCTGGCGGTCAGCGCCACGATCGCCCAGCTCACGCTCATGCCGATCAGCGCCGCCGCCTTCGCCTTGCGGGGGATCGCTCCTTCGGACTGCCAGTCGCGCAGCAGCGGGCCGAAGCGCGGGTCGCGGTACAGCCGGTCGCGCAGGGCGGGGCTGCTCTTGGCGAAGGCCCCGGCGGCCAGCAGAAGGAACGGGGTGGTCGGCAGGAGCGGCAGCACGGTGCCCGCGATGCCCAGCCCGACCGCGGCGTATCCCAGCGCCAGCCACAGCCGGCGCCGCAGGGGGGAAGCGCAGACGGGTGCGTCCTCCGCAAGGGCGGTCTGGTCATCCATGGGGTGAATGTAGGCCGCTCACACGGCCAGGACCAGCACCGCGTAGCGGGCCGCCTTGCCCGCGGTGACCAGCAGCAGGAAAATCCGGATGTCCACCCGCAGGATGCCGGCCACCAGCGTCAGCGGATCGCCGATGACGGGCATCCAGGCCAGCAGCAGCGACCACACCCCGAAACGTTGGTACCAGCGGGTGGCCCGCGCCACCATGGACGCGGGGACCGGGAACCAGCGGCGATCCTGGAAATGCATCAGGTAGCGCCCGAGCGCCCAGTTGACCACCGACCCCAGCACGTTGCCCGCCGTGGCGAACAGCAGAAGTGCCAGATGGTCGTAGTTGCCGGTGGCGTGCATGCCGACCAGCAGGATTTCCGATTGGGCCGGAAAGATCGTCGCGGCCAGGAACGCGGTGAGGAACAGCCCGCCGTAGGCGGCAAACTCGGACATGCGGCGGTCGGTCCTTCCGGGCCGGGGGTGGCGGAGGCTAGAACATGGGTGCGCATACAGGAATGCGGGAGGCGCCATGGTGCAGCCGCGATAAACTGGTGTAGATTCATTTTGTATGAATTCGCAGCGGATGGACTCGGAACGCCCGACCGGTCTCATCCGGCGGGCGTCATTCTGGGGAATGAAGGGGAGTGTTCGCGGATGGCCGCTGCCGGCCTTGCCCGCTTCGATGCCGACGGGCGCCTGATCTGGGCCAACGCCGTGTTCCGGGCGTCGCTGGGCGGTCGTCCGGGGGATCGCCTCGACGCCCTTCTGGCGTCGCTTCCGTTGCGTGAGGACGCTGCCGCGGCGGCGGAGCGGTTGCGCGCCGGGGAGACGGTGGCGCTTGCGGTTCCGCCGGGTGAAGGACGCAGACTCCTGATTCCGGCGGAGGGCGAGAGCGGCGACTTGGTGCTGACCCTTGCCGGTGATGGCGGCGCCCTGCAGGAGGACACCGGCTTCTTCGGCCTGGAGGACCTTCTGGGCGACCGGGCCGGCGAGGCGGAGCGGGCGATCATGCAGGCCATTGCCGTTCCCCTGGTGGTGACCCGGCTGTCCGACGGCTTGGTGATGGCGGTCAACCAGCCCGCCGGCCGGCTGTTCGGGGTGCCGCCCGACGACGTGGTCGGGCGCAGCTTCGCCAAGGCCTACTACACCGAACCGGCGGAGCGGGAACGGCTCCTCGCCGCCCTGTGCGACGGGGCGGGCGGCGTGGATGGGTTCGAAACCCGGCTGTGCCGGCCCGACGGCAGCGATCTCTGGGCGATGGTCTCCGCCCGGCGGTTCCGGTTCCGGGGCGAGGACGCCATGCTCGCCTGCATCAGCGACATCTCCGCCCGCAAGCGCACCGAACAGGCGCTCGAAGCCCAGTGGGACCAGAGCCGGGCGGTCCTGAACGGGCTGGGCCAGGGGGTGATGGCCTTCGATCGGGGGCTTCGGCTGGTCGCCTGGAACTTGCGGGCCGCGGAGCTTCTGGGGGTGGAGCCGGAATTCCTGCGCTACCACATGCCCTACGCCGCCATCGCCGGGCGGGTCGGGGAGGGGCTGGCCTTCGGGCCGGCGAGTGCTTGCCCCGCCACCCTGTCCGCTGGCGGGCCGTCCGCGGCCCTCGAGGTGCCGCTTCCCGCCCGCCCCGCCCCGGACGAGCGGTCCTGGGAGTGCACCCGTTCCGACGGTCATGTGCTGGAATGCCTGATCCGGCCTCTGCCCGACGGCGGATTCGTCGTCACCTACACCGACGTGACCGAGCGGCGGAACGCTGAGCGGGAGATCATCGCCAGCCGGGAGCTGTTCGAACTGGCGATCCAGGCGGCGCGCGAGGGGATCTGGCAATGGGACGTGCGCACGGGGGAGTTGTGGCTGTCGCCCTACTGGTGGGGAATGCTCGGCTACGGCGAGGATGAGATGGTCAACACCGCCGCCCGCTGGGCCGAGCTGATCCTGCCCGAGGATCGCGAGTTGTCGGCCCGGATGGCCCGCGACCTGATCAACGGCGCGATGGGCGAATGCCAGTTCATCCTGCGCTTCCGCCACAAGCGCGGCACCGTGGTTCATATGCTGAGCCGCGCCATCCGCGTTCTTGGTCCGGACGGCGAGCTGTTCCGCATCGTCGGTTCGCACACCGACGTGTCGGACCGCGTCCATGCGGAGGAGCGCGCCCACGCCGCGCGGGATGAGGCCGAACGCGCGCTCCATGACCTGAAGGAGGCGCAGGCCCATCTGATCCAGTCCGAGAAGATGGCCGCGCTGGGGTCCCTGGTGGCGGGGGTGGCGCATGAGATCAACACCCCCATCGGCATCGCCCTGACCGGCGCCTCGCTGATGGCGGAACGGACCCGGGTCATCCGGCGCGATTTCGAGGCGGGAACGCTGCGCCGGCCCGACTTCGCCGACTTCCTCGACATGGCCGGGGAGGCGGCACAGCTGATGCTGCTGAACATCGACCGTGCCGCCCAGCTCATCCAGAGCTTCAAGCAGATCGCCGTCGATCAGGCGAGCGAGGAACGCCGCGTGTTCGACCTGCGCGACTACATCGACGAGGTGCTGCGCAGCCTGGGCGTCCGCATCAAGCGGGCGGCCCACGGCGTGGAGGTGGATTGCCCGGCGGATCTGCTGATCGACGGCTATCCCGGCGCGCTCAGCCAGGTGCTGACCAACCTCGTGATGAACTCGATCATCCATGGCTACGCCCCGGGCCAGCACGGGACGCTGCGCGTTGCCGCGCGCGCGGTGGGGGGCGACGAGGTGGAGCTGGTCTATGCCGACGACGGGCGCGGCATCCCGTCCGAACTCCATGGCAAGGTGTTCGAGCCCTTCTTCACCACCAGCCGTGGAACGGGCGGCAGCGGGCTGGGGCTGAACATCGTCTACAACATCGCCACCCGCCGGCTGAGGGGCCGCATCGCGCTCGACAGCGCGCCGGGCCGCGGCGCGGCTTTCACCCTGCGCTTTCCCCGGGTCGCGCCGGCGGAGCGTGCGCCGGCCTGACGGCTTTCCTCTTACTGCGCATCCACCCAGGCGATGCGCAGGATGTTGGTGTTGCCGGGGGTGCCGAAGGGCACGCCGGCGGTGATGACCAGCCGCTGGCCCTCCACCGCCAGCCCGTCCTCATAGGCGCAGCGGGCGGCCTTCTGGACCATCTCGTTGAAGTCGGCGACGTCGGCGGAGTGCACGCTGTGCACCCCGTAGGCGAGCTGGAGCCGCCGCGCCGTCTCCAGGCTGGACGTCAGGCACATGATCGGCACCTCCGGCCGCTCGCGGGCGGCGCGCAACGTGGTGGAGCCGCTGGTGGTGTAGGTGACGATGGCCGCGGCCTGGATGGTGTGGGCGACCTGCCGCGCCGCCGCGGTGACGGCGTCGGTGGAGGTCTGCTGCGGGTCGGGATGCTGGGCGTCGGTTATGGTGCGGTAGAGCGGGTCCTGCTCGACCCGGCGGGCGATGCGGTCCATCATCGACACCGCCTCGATGGGGTAGGTGCCCGCCGCGGTCTCGGCCGACAGCATCACCGCGTCCGCGCCGTCATAGACCGCAGTCGCCACGTCCGACGCCTCCGCGCGGGTCGGAGCCGGGGCGCCGATCATCGACTCGAGCATCTGGGTGGCGACGATCACCGGCTTTCCGGCCCTGCGCGACTCGCGGATGATCCGCTTCTGGATGCTCGGCACGTCCTCCGCCGGCATCTCGACGCCGAGATCGCCGCGGGCCACCATCACGCCGTCCGACAGTTCGACGATGCGCTCCAGATGCTGGATGGCCTGCGGCTTCTCCATCTTCGACAGCAGGGCGGCACGCCCGGCGACCAGCTTGCGCGCCTCGGCCACGTCCTCCGGCCGCTGCACGAAGGACAGGGCCACCCAGTCCACTCCCTGGTCGAGCGCGAAGGCCAGATCCTCGTGATCCTTCGGGGTCAGCGGCGTCAGCGGCAGGACGACGCCCGGAACGTTCACGCCCTTGCGGTCGGACAGGCGGCTGCCGGACAGCACGACGCAGTCGGCGTGGTCGGGGCTGCAGTCGACGACGCGCAGGCGGACCTTGCCGTCGTCCACCAGCAGTTCCGCCTCCGGCTCAAGCGCGGCGAAGATTTCCGGGTGGGGCAGGCCGACGCGGGTCGCGTCGCCCGGCTCGGTGGAGAGGTCGAGGCGGATGCGGTGCCCCGGTTCGACGGTGATGGGGCCATCGACGAAGGTGCCCAGCCGCAGCTTCGGCCCTTGAAGGTCGGCCATCACCGCGATGGGGTGGTCCAATTCCGCCTCCAGCGCGCGCAGCGTGGCGAGGCGCTGGCCGTGATCCTCGTGCGTGCCGTGGCTGAAGTTCAGGCGGAAGACGTCCACGCCCGCCTCGAACAGCGCGCGGATCATCTCCGGCGTCGCGGTGGCCGGCCCAAGCGTGGCGACGATCTTGGTCAGGCGGAAGCGCCGGAAGGGGATGCCTTTGCGGGTCATGGGACTGCCTTCTGATATGTGCCGTTCGGATTGTTCCGTTCGGGGCGGGCCGTTCATCTCAAGTTCTGCCGTCCGGCTTGTCAACCGCGGTCCGCCTCCCCACAATGGTCGGGCACCGGGAAAAGCACGGTAACGCCGCAGAACGGCCTTGACAGATTTCCGGCTTTTTCTATAGTCGCACCCTCCCGCGGCCCAACCGGCCCGGCGGGAGACATTGTGCGTCCCGTATCCGTGTTTTGCCTCCGGGCCTTCGGGCCCCGGCGTCCGGATCGGGGATCAATCGGTGTGTAGGCGGCCCATGAGGGCTGCCGTTGAGATATCGAGGAGAGCAGGCGTGGCGCGTATCGCTGGCGTCAACATCCCCGCGCAGAAGCGCGTGGAGATTGCGTTGACCTACATTCATGGCATCGGCCCCTTCAAGGCCAAGGAAATCTGCACGAAGCTGGAGATCCCGGCGGAGCGCCGTGTGAACCAGCTCACGGACGACGAGATCCTCAAGATCCGCGAGACCATCGACGCCGACTACCGCGTCGAGGGCGACCTGCGCCGTTCGGTCGCCATGAACATCAAGCGTCTGATGGACATGGCCTGCTACCGTGGCCTGCGTCACCGCAAGGGCCTGCCGGTCCGCGGCCAGCGCACCCACACGAACGCCCGCACCCGCAAGGGTCCGGCCAAGCCGATCGCCGGCAAGAAGAAGTAAGAGGACGCACGGACCATGGCCAAGCCCTCAGCCGCTTCGCAGCGTCTTCGTCGTCGCGAGCGCAAGAACATCACCGCCGGCGTCGCTCACGTGAACGCCTCCTTCAACAACACGATGATCACCATCACCGACGCGCAGGGCAACACCATTGCATGGTCGTCGTCGGGCACGATGGGCTTCAAGGGTTCGCGCAAGTCGACCCCCTACGCCGCCCAGGTCGCCGCCGAGGACGCGGGCCGCAAGGCCCAGGAGCACGGCATGAAGACCCTCGAGGTCGAGGTGAAGGGTCCGGGTTCGGGGCGTGAGTCGGCGCTGCGCGCTCTGCAGTCGATCGGCTTCCAGATCACCTCGATCCGCGACGTCACGCCGATCCCGCACAACGGCGTCCGTCCGCCGAAGAAGCGTCGCGTCTAAGAAGCATCGCTACTCCGCACCCGCGGGGACCCGCCGTTCCGGGACAGGCGCCGCAGCCATCGCGGCGCCATCGGATGGGAACGGCCGGTCCCCGCGGACGTGTGTCCACCCCGATGGCATGAGGTAATACCGTGGCTCTTCAGAAGAACTGGCAGGAACTGATCAAGCCGAACAAGCTGGACATCCAGCCCGGTGACGACGCCGACCGCACGGCGACCGTCGTGGCCGAGCCGCTGGAGCGTGGCTTCGGTCTGACGCTCGGCAACGCGCTGCGCCGCGTGCTGCTCTCCTCGCTGCAGGGTGCGGCCGTCACGGCGATCCACATCGACGGCGTGCTGCACGAGTTCTCGTCGATCCCCGGCGTGCGCGAGGACGTGACCGACATCGTCCTCAACATCAAGTCGATGGGTCTGCGCATGGGTGGTGACGGCCCGAAGCGCATGCGCCTGCGCGCCGAAGGCCCCGGCGAGGTGAAGGCCGGCATGATCGAGACCGGCGCGGACATCCAGGTGATGGACCCGGACCTCGTGATCTGCACGCTGGACAACGGCGCCCGCCTGAACATGGAACTGACGGTCGAGACCGGCAAGGGCTACGTCCCGGCCAGCCAGAACCGTCCGGAAGACGCTCCGATCGGCCTGATCCCGGTCGACGCGCTGTTCTCGCCGGTCCGCAAGATCTCCTATAAGGTCGACAACGCCCGCGTCGGGCAGGTCACCGACTATGACCGCCTGTCGATGGTCGTCGAGACCAACGGCGCCGTGAAGCCGGACGACGCGGTGGCGCTCGCCGCCCGCATCCTCCAGGACCAGCTGCAGCTGTTCATCAACTTCGAGGAGCCGACCCACGCGGTCGCCGAGGAGAAGCACGAGGAGGTTCCGTTCAACAAGAACCTGCTCCGCAAGGTGGACGAGCTGGAACTGTCGGTCCGTTCGGCCAACTGCCTCAAGAACGACAACATCGTCTACATCGGCGATCTGGTGCAGAAGACGGAAGCGGAGATGCTCCGCACGCCGAACTTCGGCCGCAAGTCGCTGAACGAGATCAAGGAAGTGCTGGCCCAGATGGGTCTGCACCTCGGTATGGAAATCCCGAACTGGCCGCCCGAGAACATCGAAGAGCTGGCCAAGCGTCTGGAAGAGCCGTACTAAGTCTCGCACACCTTATTGCCCCCTCCCTGACCCTCCCCCGCTTCGCAGGGGAGGGGATGATCTCCCTCCCTTGCCGAAGGCGGGGGAGGGCCGGGGAGGGGGCAAGTGTTCCCAGGGCCACCAACCGGCCCGCCCCGCGCCGTACCAGCCGAAAACTGGGCGGTCGGGTTCACCACCGGCTCCCCGAGGGGGGCCACGCCATGAAGGAGGACCGTCATGCGTCACGGCGTTTCCGGACGTAAGTTCAGCAAGACCACCAGCCACCGCAAGGCCATGTTCTCGAACATGGCGAACGCCCTGATCAAGCACGAGCAGATCAAGACGACCCTGCCGAAGGCCAAGGATCTGCGCCCGATCGTCGAGCGTCTGATCACCCTCGGCAAGAAGGGTGGCCTCGCCAACCGCCGTCTCGCCTTCGCGCAGCTGCGCGACGACGCGATGGTGACCAAGCTGTTCACCGTCCTGGCCGACCGCTACAAGGACCGCCAGGGTGGCTACAGCCGCGTTCTGAAGGCCGGCTTCCGCTACGGCGATGCCGCCGCCATGGGCGTGATCGAACTGGTCGACCGCGATGTCGCCGCCAAGGGCCAGGACTCGGGCCCGGTGGAGATCAAGGAAGAGGTCGAGGCCGAGGGCTGAGCCCCCCGGTTGAGCGATCGTGAAATCTTGTCGCCGCCGTTGCCCACCGGGCCGCGGACGACGATATAGGTGACCGACCGGCCCTCCCTTCGGGTTCATCCCCGGAGGGAGGGTTTCCGGTTTTCGGGTTCCGTCACTTCGGGAGGGCGCCGCGCGCGCGGTATGCTGAAACCTCTCTATAACCGGATTCTCAAGCTCTCCGCCCGCAAGGACGCCGTCTGGTGGATGTCCGCCGTCTCCTTCGCGGAAAGCTCCTTCTTCCCTCTGCCGCCCGACGTCATGCTGGTGCCGATGTGTCTGGCGGAGCCCAAGAAGCTCTGGCGCTACACCAACATCTGCGCACTGGCCTCGCTGATCGGCGGGCTGTTCGGCTACGCGGTCGGGTTCTATCTGTTCGAGAGCATCGGACGGCTGATCATCGACCTCTACAACGCACAAGAGTCGTTCCAGCGCTTTCAGGACATGTTCGCCGAATTCGGCCCCTGGTTCCTGATTCTCAAGGGCATCACGCCCATACCCTACAAATTGCTGACGATCACCGCGGGATTCGCGCACCTCGACCTGACGGTGTTCATCCTGTGCTCGATCGTCGCACGATTCTCGCGATTCTACATGATCGCGATCCTGCTGCATTTCTATGGGCCGCAGGTGCGCGACATCATCGAAAAGCGGCTGATGCTGGTGACGACCGTTCTGCTGGTCATCATCATCGGCGGATTGCTCAGCTTCAAATTCGTGTGAGCCGCGCGGGGCTCGGCCCCGCGCGTCACCCTCATTTTCCGGCCAACATCAATCGGGCATCCCGCGGTCCTGGCGGTTGCGCTCCGACGGGGGCAGGGCGTTGCGCTCGCGGCGGTCGCGCATGACCATCACCCCGATGGCCAGTGCCATGCCGATGCCGGCCAGCAGGGGCAGCACGACCTCGCCGGCGCTGACGGTGGGCATGGAGAGCATGCGCACGATGAGCAGCAGCAAGCCGCCGATCAGCAGCGCCACGAAGACGGTGGTCGATGTCCGGCGGCGCGGCGACGGGCCGGGATTGTTGGGACTCATTTGAGGCATTCCCTTATCGCTTGCGTTCCCGGCATAGTGGGCGCCGAGCCCGCGGCATGGTCCAATGCGGGGGACCATCCGCCAACGTCCGGGGTCACGCAAGAACAATGGGAGTCAAAGCCGAGATGTTCCGTCCGAAACTCATTCTGGGGCCGGTGCTGGCCCTCGCCCTGGTTGCGCTCGCCGCCTGCGCGGACGCGCCGGGGCGTTCGTCCGGCGCCGCCGTGGGCGGTGCTCCGGCGGCCTCCACCACGGCCCCTACGACGGCTCCCGCCGGGGCGCCGGCATCCTCGCGCCCGGCCCGCGGGGTCGAAGACCCGTCGCTCCGCCTGGACGGCGGCGTCGGCAGCGACGATTCCTGCCGCGCCCAGTGCGAGCGCAGCAACAACTCCTGCATGGACTCGGTGGCCGCGCGCGCGCAGAGCGGGCTCGACCGTCCGGACCGCGGCGGCATCTTCTCGCCGACCGACAACTGCCAGCATTCGCTGCGCATGTGCTACCAGCGCTGCGGCGCGCCCACCAACCAGTGACCGGTCCGGTGCGATCGGTGGATCGGCGATGAGCAAACGCGGCGACTCCGGAGCCACCGGCGGCCTGTTCGAGGCGGGCGCCCCCCGCCCGCTGGCCGACCGGCTGCGCCCGCGCAGCCTGGGCGAGGTGGTCGGGCAGGAGCATCTGCTGAAGCCCGACGGCCCGCTGGGCCGCATGGTCGCCGCGCGCCGGCTGGCCTCCATGATCCTGTGGGGGCCGCCCGGCTGCGGCAAGACAACCATCGCGCGGCTGCTGGCCCTGTCCACCGACCTGCATTTCGAGCCGCTGTCGGCGGTCTTCTCCGGCGTGGCCGACCTGCGCAAGGTCTTCGACGCCGCGCGGGCGCGGCGCGCGGCCGGGCAGGGCACGCTGCTGTTCATTGACGAGATCCACCGCTTCAACCGCTCCCAGCAGGACGGCTTCCTGCCCTATGTGGAGGACGGCACGGTCACGCTGGTCGGCGCCACCACCGAGAATCCGTCCTTCGAGCTGAACGCGGCGCTTCTGTCCCGCGCTCAGGTCTTCGTGCTGAACCGGCTGGACGACGCAGCGCTGGAAAAGCTGCTGTCGCGGGCCGAAGCGGAGATGGGCCGCCCGCTGCCGCTGACGCCAGACGCGCGGTCCGCACTGAAGGCGATGGCCGACGGCGACGGGCGCTTCTGCCTGAATCTCTGCGAGGAGCTGTTCGCCCTGCCGGTGCCGGAGGACGGGGCGCTTCTCGACAACAACGCGCTCGCCACCGCCATCCAGCGCCGCGCCCCGCTCTACGACAAGGCGCAGGAGGGGCACTACAACCTTATCAGCGCGCTGCACAAGTCGCTGCGCGGGTCGGACACCGACGCGGCGCTCTACTGGTACGCCCGCATGCTGGAAGGTGGCGAGGACCCGCGCTACATCGCCCGGCGGCTGACCCGCTTCGCGGTGGAGGACATCGGCATGGCCGACCCCAACGCGCTGGCCCAGGCCACCGCCGCCTGGGAGGCCTACGAGCGGCTGGGCAGCCCGGAGGGGGAACTCGCCATCGCCCAGCTGGTGATCTATCTGGGGACGGCGCCGAAGTCGAACGCCGGCTACACCGCCTACAAGAGCGCGGTGCGCGCCGCCAAGGAAACCGGCAGCCTGATGCCGCCCAAGCACATCCTGAACGCCCCGACCAAGCTGATGAAGCAGATCGGCTACGGCAAGGGCTACGAGTACGACCACGACACGGCGGACGGCTTCTCCGGCCAGAACTACTTCCCGGAGGGCATGGCGCGGCGCGCCTTCTACCAGCCGGTGGAGCGCGGATTCGAGCGCGAGATCAAGAAGCGCCAGGACTATTGGGCGCGCCTGCGCGAGCGCAAGGCGGCCGAGGGCGAGGAGTAGGATCGTTTCACGGCTTCGGGTAGGCGACCCCGAGAATCCAGATCGGGGCGTGCGGCGGGCCAGCGTGTTCGAACCCATAAGTCATGGTCGTGCTGGTGAAGGAGCGCGCGTCACTGCAGCGCCCGATGTCGTCGTTGTCCCCGCACACTTCGTGTTGTTTCACGGATGCTCGGTGTCAGGATTCGTGAAATGGGAGGAGGCGCGTGGGCATGATGGTGGGTGACTCAGTTCCGGCATTCTCACGCTTCATCGCCATCGATTGGTCGGGCGCCGCCGGCAAGCGCTACGCGGGCGTTGCCGTTGCCGAATGCGGAGCCGAGGGGCCGCCGCGGATCGTCGCGCCCACGGAGCGGCAATGGTCGCGCACCGCCGTGTTCGACTGGCTGCTCGACGGGCTGGAGCGCGGGCCGGCGCTGGTAGGAATCGACTGCGCCTTCTCGCTGCCCTTCGACGTGGCTCAGCGCTATTTCCCCGACCCCGACGCGGCGACGGTGTTCGACCTGTGGGACCGGGTGGAGGCGGTGGCCGGGGCGGAGCCGGACTTCGCCGGAGGCGGCTTCGCGGCGCACCCGGACTACGGCGCCGATTTCTGGCGCGCCGGGATGCAGCCGGACTGGTACCGCGACCCGCACCGGCTGACCGAGCGGGTGTGCCGCGCCGACGGCTACGGCAGCCCGCAGAGCCCCTACAAGCTGATCGGCGCCAAGCAGGTGGGGAAGGGCGGGCTGGCCGGGATGCGCATGCTGCGCGCGCTGAAGCAGGCGGCCCCGGACCGGGTGGCGGTGTGGCCCTTCGATCCGCCGGGGCCGGGCCGCACCGTCTTCTGCGAGATCTACCCGCGCCTGTTCCTCATCCGCGCCGGCTTCGGGCTGCGCAAGATCCGCGACGGGGCGGCGGTCGACGCCGCGCTGGCCGTCCTCGGCGCGCCGCCCGCCGGCCTGTCCGGGGCAGTGACCGACCATGACGCGGACGCGCTGGTCTCCGCGGCGGGGCTGCGTTGGCTGGCCGGACGGCAGGCGGTGTGGAGTCCGCCGGCCATGGACGCGCGGGCGCGGCGGCAGGAGGGCTGGATCTTCGGCGTGGGCGACCGGAATGCGGGGCTTCCTGCGCCCGGCGCGTGACAAGCCGCCGCAATTCTGGCTCTAATCCGCGCGGGATGCCCGTCGTCCCGTCCGTTCCGGAGGCTTCGTGATCGCATCACCGTCCACGCTCGCCGCGGTCGCCGTCGGCGGTGCCGTCGGCTCCATGGCGCGCTATCTGCTGATGACGGCGGTCGGCCAATGGCTGGGCACGCAGTTTCCCTACGGGACGCTGATCGTGAACGCCGTGGGCTGCTTCACCATGGGCGCGCTGGCAGAGCTGGCCGCGCTGGTGTGGTCGCCCTCGCCGGAGCTGCGCGCGTTGCTGATGGTCGGGGTGCTGGGGGGATTCACGACCTTCTCCTCCTTCACGCTCGACGTCGGTCTGCTGGTGGAGCGGAACGCCCTGCCGGCGGCGGCGGGTTACATCCTCGCCTCGATGGTGCTGACCATCGCGGGTTTCTTTGCCGGCCTCGCGGTCGTGCGTTCTCTTGTTTCGGTGCCCGTTTGATGAGTGAGAACAAAGCCCCCAGCGTTGAAACCCGGACCGTGACGTCCGACGAGGCCGATGTGCGCCTCGACCGCTGGTTCAAGCGCCATTTCCCCGACGTGGGGCACGGCTATCTTCAGAAGCTGCTGCGCACCGGCCAGATCCGCGTGGACGGCAAGCGGGCGGAGACCTCGACCCGGCTCGCCGCCGGCCAGTCCATCCGCATCCCGCCGCTGGCCGACTGGGCCAAGCCGGAGGGCGCCGCCCCGGCCCCCGCGCCGAAGAAGCCGGCCATGTCGGACAAGGACATCGCGGCGCTCCAGGCGCTGGTTCTCTTCAAGGACGGCGACGTCATCGCGCTGAACAAGCCGGCCGGGCTCGCCGTTCAGGGCGGCACCAACACCACCAAGCATCTCGACGCCATGCTGGACGCCCTGCGCTTCGACGCGAAGGAGCGGCCCAAGCTGGTCCACCGGCTGGACAAGGACACCTCGGGCGTTCTGCTGCTGGCGCGCAACACCTTCGCGGCGTCCAAGCTGACCGAGCAGTTCCGCGGCCGCGACGTGCGCAAGATCTACTGGGCCGCCACGGTCGGCGTGCCGAAGCCCTACCAGGGCAAGATCGACCTCGCGCTGGCCAAGGAAGGCGGGCCGCAGGGCGAGCGGGTGGCCGGCGACGAGGACGACGGCAAACGCGCCGTCACCTATTACACGGTGCTGGAAAACCTGGGCAAGCAGGCGGCCTTCGTGGCCATGTGGCCGCGCACGGGCCGCACCCACCAGCTCCGCGTCCACATGAACGCCATCGGCACGCCGATCCTGGGCGACGGCAAGTATGCCGGGCAGGGGGCCTATCTGCCGGGCGCCGAGGTCCAGAAGAAGCTGCATCTGCACGCCCGCCGCCTGATCCTGCCGCACCCGCGCGGCGGCAACCGGATGATCGACGTGACGGCGCCGCTGCCCGACCACATGCTGACCACTTGGAAGTATCTGGGCTTCAGCGCCAGCCTGAAGGGCGATCCGTTCGAGGGGGTCGAATAGAGGCGGGGTTTACCCCGCTTCGCGCCCCTCCAAAAACGCCGTAAGCTGCTCCGCCGCCTGCCCGACATGGTCGGTGACCAGTCGGCAGGCCGTGTCCGCATCGCCCGCCCGGCAGGCCGCCAGCAGCGCGCGGTGCTCGTCCTGCGACCGCGGCCGGTAGCCCAGCGCCGCGAACTGGAATCGCAGATAGCGGTCGGCGGCCAGCAGATGCTGCTCCGTCAGCGCCAGCAGCCGGGGCCGCCCGGCCCGCGCGTAGAGCGTCATGTGGAAGCGCCGGTTCAGCTCCCCCATGCGGCCGGGATCGGCCTCTCCATCCATCTCGGCGATCAGTTCCTCCGCCTGATCGAGGTCCGCCGCCGTCAGGCCGGGCAGCGACAGGCGGAGCGCCATCGGTTCCAGCGCCATGCGGATCGCCCCGATGTCGGCGCCGTCCGCCGCCGAGATTTCCGCGACGACGGCCCCGCGGTGCGGGTGGAACTCGGCGAGCGCCCGCGCCTCCAACTGGCGCAATGCCTCGCGCACCGGCATGCGGCTGACCCCGAAGGTTTCCGCCAGCTCCTCCTGCCGCAGTGGCGTGCCCGGCGCGATGACCCCGGACAGGATCGCCTCGCGCAGCGTCGCCTCCACGAACTCCGCGGTGGTGCGGTGGCGCGGTCGCGCGCGCGCCACGAGGCGCGACAGCCCGTCGTTAAGCGCCATGCGTGATCTCCCCTTGCCAGGATATTGGATCCAATCTATCACCTTCCCCATCGTCCTGCACCCCCGATGGAGGGTTTCGCGCCATGTCCTCTTCCGACACCGTCCCGGCGACGGGCCTTTCGACGGGGCTTTCCCTGCGCGCGGTCGGCGCCGGCCTGCTGGCGGCCCTGGTCGGCTA
Source organism: Azospirillum argentinense (assembly GCF_000632475.1). Classification (NCBI taxonomy): domain Bacteria; kingdom Pseudomonadati; phylum Pseudomonadota; class Alphaproteobacteria; order Rhodospirillales; family Azospirillaceae; genus Azospirillum; species Azospirillum argentinense. Next base: position 1,773,357 of record NZ_CP007793.1, on the reverse strand, counting down.
CGCCAGTTCGGTGGCGGTGGTCATCCATGGGCTAACCGCCGTGGGTGCCGGCACGGAGCAGGTGGTGTCGGGCCTCGTCCTGCTGGGCTTCGCCATGGGGCTGACGGCGATGGGCCTCAGCCTGCACCGACGCAAGCCGATCAGCATCGCCTGGACGACGCCGGGCATGGCGCTGCTCGCCACCACCGGGGCGGTGGAGGGCGGCTTCGCCGCCGCGGTGGGGGCCTTCGTGGTGACCGGGGTGCTGATCGTCCTGGCCGGGCTGTGGTCGCCGCTGGGCCGCTGGATCGCGGCGATTCCCAAGCCGCTGGCCAACGGCATGCTGGCGGGCATCCTGCTGAAGCTCTGCCTCGCCCCCTTCCTGGCGGTGTCGCAGGCGCCGGGGATGGCGCTGCTGGTGCTGGCAACCTGGGCGGTGGTGGGGCGGGTGGCAAGACTCTACGCCGTGCCCGCCGCGGTGGCGGTGGCGCTGGGGGCGATGGCGCTGGACCCTTCCAGCGGTCTGGCCGGCGGGGCGGCGCTGTCCGGCGCGCTGTGGCCCAGCGTGACCTTCGTGCAGCCGGTCTTCACCTGGGAGGCGATGGTCGGCATCGCCCTGCCGCTGTTCGTCGTCACCATGGCGTCGCAGAACATTCCCGGCCTCGCCGTCCTGGCGACCTACAACTACGCGCCGCCGACCCGCCCGATCTTCCTGGCGACGGGGGCGGCCTCCGCCCTGACGGCGCTGGGCGGCGCGCCCACCATCAACCTCGCGGCGATCACCGCGGCGCTCTGCGCCAGCCCGGACGCCGACCCCAACCCGGCGCGGCGCTGGCAGGCCGCCTTCGTCGGCGGCGTCGGCTACATCCTGTTCGCCGGGCTGGCCGGGATGACGGCGGTGATGGTCACCCGCTCCCCGCCGATCCTGATCGAGGCGGTGGCCGGGCTGGCACTCGTCGGCGCCTTCGGCTCCGCCCTGATGGGCGCCGTGCAGGTGGAGGCGAACCGGACGGCCGCGCTGGTCACCATGCTGGTCACCGCCTCCGGCCTGTCCTTCGCCGGGGTGGGCTCAGCTTTCTGGGGCCTGCTGCTGGGCGGGGCGGTCCATCTGCTCCATTGGCGCCCTTCGGTGTCGCAGCCGGCAAAGTGAGTTGCGCTTTCCCGACGCGGCCCGCATAAGTCCGGTACGACCCGCGTCCCGGAGGCGATGCCCGTGAGCAGCTCAGAGAATGCCCGTCCGCTGCGGCTGGCCCTGTTCGATTGCGACGGCACGCTGGTGGACAGCCAGTTCGCCATCATCGACGCCATGACCAGCGCCTGGGCCGTCCACGGTCTGGGCGAGCCGGACCCGCTGGAGGTGCGCCGCATGGTCGGGCTGCCGCTGGTGCAGGCGGTATCGCAACTGCTGCCGAACCTGGACACCGACCGCCATGTGGCCGTCGCGGAAAGCTACAAGGACGCCTTCGCGGCGCTGCGCCACCGCGGCGACCTGCACGAGCCGCTGTTTCCCGGCCTGCGCGACACGCTGGACGCGCTGGAGGCGGAAGGCGTTCTGCTCGGCGTGGCGACCGGCAAGTCGCGGCGCGGGCTGGACGCCGTGCTGGCCCATCACGGGTTGACCGAGCGCTTCGTCACGCTCCAGACCAGTGATATCGGCCCCGGCAAGCCGCACCCCGACATGGTCTACCGCGCTCTGGCCGAAACCGGGGTGGAGGCGGCGCGGACGGTTGTGATCGGCGACACCACCTACGACATTCAGATGGCCCGCAACGCGCGGGTCGCGTCGGTCGGCGTCTCCTGGGGCTATCACGCGGTGGCCGAGCTGGAGGGCGCCGGGGCCGACCGCATCGTCCACCGCGGGCGCGAGGTGGCCGGCGCCGTGCTGGACCTGTTGCACCGTTAAGAGAGCATTCGAAGGACCCTGATGAAGCGCTTCTACAAGACCGCCTCCGTCGACGAGGCCGCCGGCGGCGGCTTCGAGGTGCGCCTGGACAACCGCCCGATCCGCAGCCCGGCCAAGGCGCCGCTGGTCTTCGCGAGCTGGCCGCTGGCCCAGGCCGTCGCCGCCGAATGGGACGCCCAGCCCGAGGACATCGCTCCGGACAGCATGCCGCTGATGCAGCTCGCCAGCACGGCGGTGGACCTGATCGGCAAGGGCCGTGCCGCCATCGTCGACGGCGTGGCCGCCTATGCGGAGACGGACCTGCTCTGCTACCGCGCGGAGCATCCCCGGAACCTGGTGGAGCGGCAGGCGCAGCGCTGGCAGCCGCTGCTCGACTGGGCGACGTTGCGCTACGACGCGCCGCTGCACGTCAACGCCGGTCTGATGCCCAAGCCGCAGCCGCCCGAGGCGCTGCGCGCCCTGCGCAATGCGGTCGAGGCCTACGACGACTGGACGCTGTCGGCGCTCCAGACCGCGACCGGTTCCTGCGGCTCGCTGATCGTCGCGCTGGCGCTGGTCGAGGGGCGCATCGACGCCGAGGAGGCGTTCGAGGTGTCACAGCTCGACGAGACCTTCCAGATCGAAGCCTGGGGCGAGGACCCGGAGGCAACCAAGCGCCGCGCCGCCCTGCGCGTGGACATTGCCGCCTGCCGACGCTTCGTCGATTTGCTGCGGGCCTGATCATCCTTCGGGTGGGGACGGAATAAAGCGGCGCGGCGGGCGTCCTGTCAGTGAGGGGCGGGTCCAATTACCCGCCCCGTCACGACAGGGAGGTTCCGTCCATGCACCGCTTCACCCGTTTCACCGCCGCCGCGGCGATCGCGCTGGCGCTCGGCCTCGTGGCGCCGTCTGGTTTCGCGCCGTCCGCCTTCGCGCAGGGCGCCATGCCCGCCAAGACCGGCCAGTCGGCCGGCGGCCCCGTGCTGACCGACAGCAAGGGCATGACGCTGTACGTTTTCGACCGCGATGCGGGCGGCAAGTCCGCCTGCAACGGGCAGTGCGCCACCAACTGGCCGCCCCTGATGGCCCCGGCGGGCGCCAAGGCGATGGGTGACTATTCGGTCGTCACCCGCGACGATGGTTCCATGCAGTGGGCCTACAAGGGCAAGCCGCTCTACAACTGGGCGAAAGACGGCAAGCCGGGCGACACCACCGGCGACGGCGTCAACAACGTCTGGCACGTCGCGCGTCCGTAAGCACGATTCCGAACAGGGAAAAGCCCCCGCGGCGCTTGGCCGCGGGGGCTTTTCATGACCGGATCGGCGATTACTGGCCGGTGCCCGACGGAGCGGCCGGCGGGGTGCCGGTGGCGCCGCCCGGGGCGGTCATGGTGCCGGAGGTCCCGGTGGAGGAGCGGCTCGCCGCGCCGTTCACCGTGTCGCCGGCCTTGTCCTTGTTGCGGTTCAGCGAGGTGGTGGTGTCGGAGTACTCGAACTCCGGCATCTCCTTCACCTGATCGCGGGTCAGGCCCGAGAGCTGGACGCGCTCCTGCTGGGCGTCCCAGTTGGCGTTGCCGATGTCCACGGCGATCTGCTTCTCGCCGATGCCGAGGAAGCCGCCCGAGGAGATCACGAGCTGGCGGGCCTGGCCGTTGCTGTCGAGGATGATGTCCTCGACCTCGCCGACCTTCTCGTTGTCGGTGCCGTAGACGTTCTTGCCCATCATGTTCTCGGCGCTGGCGAGCGTGCCGCCGGTCAGGCCCGAGGCACTGCCGGTCGTGGCGCTGCCGGTCGCGGCGCTGCCCGGGGCGCTGCCGCTTTTGTTCATCTCGGTCGCGGTCGGGGCGCCGGTGGTGGGGCTGCCGGTGGTCGGCGACGTGGTCTGCGCCATCGCCGTGCCGGTCATCAGCGCCAGGACGGACGCAGCCGCGATGATTTCCCTACGCATAACTCACTCCTCTCCGTGTTTCGGCGTGTCGTCGAGTGCCTTGGTTTGTCTCGGTAAGGCAGTTCGACAACAGGGCCTCGGCGGGAATGGTCACGCGGAAAATCGAAAAAATCTTTCGGCTAGTCCGTGCAAGTTTCGGGAATAAAAGTGACGAAGAACTCAAAAGCTTGCCCAGACTGGCTTTGCCGGCGTGACTGTGGCCTCTCCGGCTGTCAAGACCAATCCGTCTTGCCCCGCACGGGTGAGGTCTTCCAGCCGCAACAAAGCCAGGGCGGAGGAGCCGGAACCGCTGCGGATCTCGCCGACCTCCTTGCCCTCCAGCGTCACCGGCGTGCCGGGGGCGGGCAGCGGGCCGTCCAGCGTCACTGGGAACAGCTTCTTCTTGATCAGGGCGCGGTACTTGGTGCGGGCGGTCAACTCCTGCCCCATGTAGCAGCCCTTGTCCCAGGAGATGGCGTTGAGGTCGTCCAGATCGTTCTCCAGAGGCAGCGCCTTGTCAGGGGTGAGGTCGCGGCTGCCCTCCGGGACGCCGAGCGAAAGGCGCAGCCGGTCGTAGTCCTCCGCACCGCGCGGAACGAAGCCCGCCGCTTCCAGCGCCGCCGCGGCGCCCTCGCGCGGCAGGAAGGCACGGGCGCCCAGCGCCGGCAGGCGCGGGTCGGTGAAGGCGACGCCGCCCGCGAAGGGGATTGCGGCCCCGGCCTCCTCCGGCAAACCCAGCCGCGCAAGCGCGTCGCCGCCGAACAGGACGACGGCCAGCATGGCGTCGGCCCGATCCTCCAGCGTGATCTTGGAGCGCAGCTTGTACATTTTCAGGCGGCGCAGGAATTCCTCGCGCCGCTCCGTCTCGGGGTCGAGCAGAAGGGCGCCGTCCGATTCGGCGATGCGGAAGTCGTGCAGGAATTTGCCCTGCGGGGTCAGGAACAAGGCGTAGACAGCGCGGTCCGCGGCGACGCGGCGCACGTCGTTGGACACCAGCCCTTGCAGGAAGGCCGCCCGGTCCTCGCCCGCGACCGCGATGACGCCCCGATCCTCCAGGATCGCGTAGCCCGCCTGTTCCGCCGTCATGCCCTTGCTCCGATTGTCCCGTTCAAGTCCCCGATAGTTGGGCGAAGGGGGCAGGGGAGGCAAGGGTGGCGAGGTCTGTGCCCTTGCATGGCGCGTCCGCCTTTTCCGCGGACGCGCCACGGTGCAAGCCGTGGTCGATGGACCTTCAGGTGGGCCGTCAGGCCGCCGGAGGTTCGATCCGCAAGACCTGCACCGACTTGGTGCGGCCGTCGAGCGTGCCGTAGGCGATGGATTGCCCCTCGGACAGGCCGAGCAGGGCGGCGCCCACCGGTGTCAGGATCGAGATGCCGTCCTGGCGCCGGGCCGCTTCGTCCGGTGTGATGAGTGTGGCGGTATGCCGCGTGCCCCGGTCGTCCGCGAAGGTGACCCGGCTGCCGAGCCGGACGAAGGGCGTTCCGCCGTCGTCGGAATAATCCGCGACATCGGCGCGGTCGACCTCGCGCTGGAGGAAGTCGATGACGCCGGCGGGCTGGCTGAGATGGGCGAGAAGGACGTCGAGACGCCCAAGGTCATGGGGGGTGATTCGGATCGGCGGCGGATCGCCGAGCATCGACTTGCGGTTCATTCCAAAAGCTCCATAAGCAAAGGCCGCCGGAAATGGCGGCCCTTCCCATAGCTGAGGACGACGGCGGCCTCTTGTCAACCGTGCGGCGGCGTGGCATCTGTCCGTGTGCGAAGCAACTGCTGATTTGTTGGGTCATCTGCCGCTTTGTTGGGCTGCGACAGGCGCCCGAAACGGGGCGAATGACCGCAGGCTGGGCAACCGCTTCCCCTGTTGACGGCGAACAGCCTTGACGGGCAAGACTCTCCGAAAGTGGCATGGCTTTGGCAATGCCCTGCCGACTTCACCCCTACCCGGTCCGTCTCCTTGGATTCCCCATCCGTGTCATCCCCTCCGCACCGGCTCGAACTGCGCGGCATCACCAAGCGCTTTCCGGGCTGTCTGGCGAACGATCAGGTCGATCTCGTCCTCCGGCCGGGGGAGATCCACGCGCTGCTGGGCGAGAACGGCGCCGGCAAGTCGACGCTGGTGAAGATCATCTACGGCGTGCTGCACGCCGACGCCGGCCGGATTCAGTGGAACGGGCATGATGCGCACATTCCCGATCCGGCGGGCGCCCGCCGGCTGGGCATCGGCATGGTGTTCCAGCATTTCTCCCTGTTCGACACGCTGACGGTCGCCGAGAACATCTCGCTCGGCCTCGATCAGCCCGGCCCGATGGACGCGCTGTCGGCGCGCATCGCCGAGGTGTCGGAACGCTACGGCCTGTCGCTGGACCCGCGCCGCCACGTCCACAACCTGTCGGTCGGCGAGCGGCAGCGGGTGGAGATCGTGCGCTGCCTGCTCCAGGACCCCAAGCTGCTCATCATGGACGAGCCGACTTCGGTCCTGACGCCGCAGGAGGCGACGCGCCTGTTCGAGACTCTGCGCCGGCTGGCGGCGGAGGGCTGCACGATCCTCTACATCAGCCACAAGCTGGAGGAGATCCGCGCGCTCTGCGACACCGCCACGGTGCTGCGCGGCGGGCGCGTGGTGGGGAGCTGCGATCCGCGCAGGGAGACGGCGCGCAGCCTCGCCGAAATGATGATCGGCACCGAGCTGTCGACCCCGGAGCGGTTGCCGCAGGGCGAGGCCGGGGCGGCGAAGCTGCAGGTCCGCCACCTCTCCACCACCTCCGACAACCCCTTCGCCACCAACCTGAAGGACGTGTCCTTCGAGGTGCGGGCCGGCGAGATCCTGGGCATCGCCGGTGTGGCCGGCAACGGGCAGGCGGAGCTGATGGCCGCGCTGAGCGGCGAGGCTCTGGTGCCCGACCCGGCGTCGGTTGCCATCGAGGGGCGGCCCGCCGGGCATCTCGGCCCACGCGAGCGGCGCCTGCTCGGCCTCGCCTTCGTGCCGGAGGAGCGGCTGGGCCGCGGCGCCGTGCCGGAGCTGAGCCTGTCGGAGAACGCGCTGCTCTCCGGCTACGCCCGCGAGCCGCTGGTGCGCAGCGGGCTGGTGCATTTCGGGCGCGCGCGCTCCTACGCCGAACGGATCATCGGCGCCTTCAACGTGGTCACCCACGGCCACCGGGCGGAGGCGCGGTCGCTGTCGGGCGGCAACCTTCAGAAATTCATCATCGGCCGCGAGATTCTTCAGAAGCCGCGCCTGCTGGTTGTTGGCCAGCCGACCTGGGGCGTGGACGCGGGTGCTGCGGCGGCGATCCACCGGGCGCTGATCGACCTTGCGCGCTCCGGCGCCGCCGTCCTGGTCATCAGCCAGGATCTGGACGAGCTGTTTGTGCTGAGCGACCGCATCGCCGTGCTGTTCCACGGCCATCTCTCGGAAAGCCGTCCCACCCACCACACCAGCGTGGAGGAGATCGGCCTGCTGATGGGCGGCCTGTTCAACCACCCGCCCGACGAGGATGAGGAGTGATGGGACCGACGCTTCATACCCTCTCCCCTCTGGGGAGAGGGGAGGGTGAGGGGGATGCCCTTCTGCCGGACGCCGCGCCCTGCGCAACCCCCTCCCCCCAACCCTCTCCCCGCTCCCGGCGGACCTTTGGTCCGCCTGCCGCGTCAGCGCAAACTTCGTTTGCGCGTGAGCGGGGGGGAGAGGGGGCAATCCTCGGCAAGGTGCGGGCATGACCCTCCTCCGTCTCGAACCCCGCGGCGAGGCGTCGCGCGCGATGGTCTACGCGACGCCGCTGTTGGCGGTCGCGCTCACGCTCGTCAGCGGCTTCCTGCTGTTCTGGGCCATGGGCTTCGACCCGGTGAAGGCGCTGCACGCCTTCTTCATCGCGCCGCTGATGTCGCTGCGCGGCCTCGGTGAGCTGGCGGTCAAGGCGACTCCGCTGGTGCTCTGCGCCATCGGCCTCGCCATCGGCTTCCGCGCCAACGTCTGGAACATCGGGGCCGAGGGGCAGCTTACGCTCGGCGCCATCACCGGCGGCGGGCTGGCGTTGGCTTTCTACGGCGAGGGCGGCTGGTGGCTGCTGCCGCTGATGATCGTCGCGGGCATGGCCGGCGGCGCGCTGTGGGCGGCGATCCCCGCCTTCCTGCGGGTGCGCTTCAACGCCAGCGAGATCCTGACCAGTCTGATGCTGAACTACGTGGCGCTGCATCTGCTGAACTACCTGATGCACGGCCCTTACCGCGATCCGGACGGCTTCGCCTTCCCGGAATCCCGCCTGTTCGAGGCCGACGCGGTGCTGCCGCTGCTCGTCGCCGGGACGCGCGTGCATCTGGGGTCGCTGTTCGCCCTGCTCGCGGTGGCGGCGGGCTGGTTCCTGATGGCGCGGACCTTCATCGGCTTCCAGATCAAGGTCATCGGCCTGACCCCGACGGCGGCGGGTTACGCCGGCTTCAACCAGAAGAAGATTATCTGGCTGACGCTGCTGCTGTCCGGCGCGCTGGCCGGTCTGGCCGGGCTGGGCGAGGTCGCCGGGCCGATCGGCCAGATGAACCCGACCATCTCCCCCGGCTACGGCTACACCGCCATCATCGTCGCCTTCCTGGGGCGGCTGCACCCGGTGGGCATCCTGCTGGCCGGCTTCCTGATGGCGCTGTCCTTCATCGGCGGCGAGGCGGCGCAGATCGCGCTCGGCCTGCCCAAGGCCATCACCGGTGTGTTCCAGGGCATGCTGCTGTTCTTCCTGCTGGCGACCGACGTGCTGATCCGTTACCGCGTGCGCTTCGGCGCGAAAGGCGCTGCCGGGTCCGGGGTGGGGAGGGCTGCGGCATGAGCGCCGAACTGGCCCTGATCGGCCCGATCCTGGCGGCCATGCTGGCCGCCGCCACGCCGTTGCTCTTCGCCGCTCTGGGCGAGCTGGTGGTGGAGAAGTCCGGCGTCCTGAATCTGGGCGTTGAGGGCATGATGCTGGTGGGCGCCGTCTGCGGCTTCGCCGTGGCGGTCCAGACCGGCAGCTCCACGCTGGGCTTCGTCGCCGGAGCGGCGGCGGGGGCGGGCATGGCGGCGCTGTTCGGCGTGCTGACCCTGCTCCTGCTCGCCAACCAGGTGGCGACCGGCCTCGCGCTGACGCTGTTCGGCGTCGGCCTGTCGGCGCTGATCGGGCAGGGCTTCGTCGGCATCCCCATCGCCGACGTGCCGGAGCTCTACATCCCCGGCCTGACCGACCTGCCGGTGATCGGCAAGGCGCTCTTCGGGCAGGACGCGCTGGTCTATCTGGCGCTGGCGGCGGTGCCGGCGGTGCACTGGTTCCTCTACGCCACGCGCAAGGGGCTGATCCTGCGCGCGGTCGGCGAGAACCACGCGGCGGCCCACGCGCTCGGCTACAAAGTCATCCGCATCCGCTTCCTCGCCGTGCTGTTCGGCGGCGCGATGAGCGGCATGGGCGGGGCCTTTCTGTCGCTGGACTACACGCCGATGTGGGCGGAAGGCATTTCCTCCGGGCGCGGCTGGATCGCGCTGGCGCTGGTGGTCTTCGCGACCTGGAAGCCGGGCCGCGTGCTGCTCGGCGCCTGGCTGTTCGGCGGGGTGACCATCGCGCAGCTCCACGTCCAGGGGCTGGGAATCGACATTCCGTCACAACTCTTGTCGATGCTGCCTTATCTGGCTACCGTCATCGTCCTGGTGGTGATTTCACGCGATGTCGCCCGAATCCGGCTGAACGCGCCGGCCAGCCTCGGGAAGGTTTTCCATCCCGATGCCTGACGGGCTCACGCCTGACGGGCGCCGGTATGTCTGCAAGTCTTACGTTCGTGCTCAATCAATTGGATCAGGGAGCAAACACGTGAACAGAAGGACCATGGGCAAGGCCCTGATGGGTCTGGCCACCGGCGCCGCCATGCTGGCGCTGGGCGTCGGCGCGGCCGACGCGCAGGAGAAGATGAAGGTCGGCTTCGTCTATGTCGGTCCGATCAGCGACCACGGCTACAGCTACCAGCACGACCAGGGCCGTCTGGCCGTGGAGAAGGAGTTGGGCGACAAGGTCACCACCACCTTCGTCGAGAACGTCCCCGAGGGCGCCGACGCCGAGCGCGTGATCGAGCAGCTGGCCTCCTCCGGCCACAAGCTGATCTTCACGACCTCCTTCGGCTTCATGAACCCGACGCTGAAGGTCGCGCAGCGCCACCCCGACGTGAAGTTCGAGCACGCCACCGGCTACAAGCGCTCGGCCAACGTTGCCACCTATTCCGCGCGCTTCTACGAGGCCCGGACGGTCATCGGCCAGATCGCCGGCAAGATGACCAAGTCGAACATCATCGGCTACATCGGCTCCTTCCCGATCCCCGAGGTGGTCAGCGGCATCAACGCCTTCACCATCGCCATGCGCGAGGTGAACCCGAAGGCCGAGGTGCGCGTGGTTTGGGTGAACAGCTGGTACGACCCCGGCAAGGAAGCCGAGGCCGCCAAGGCCCTGATCGACCAGGGCGCCGACGTGATCTCGCTGCACACCGACAGCCCGGCGGCCATCCAGGTCGCACAGGAGCGCGGCCTGTGGGTGTTCGGCCAGTCCTCCGACATGACCCGCTTCGGCCCGAAGGCGCACCTGACCGCCATCGTGGACGACTGGCGCGAGTATTACGTGAACCGCGTCAAGGCGGCGCTGGACGGCTCCTGGAAGTCGCAGGACACCTGGGGCGGCTTCAAGGACCACATGCTGTTCCTGGCCCCCTACAACCCGGCGCTCCCGGCGGACGTCGTCGCGGCGGCCGAGAAGACCCGCACCGACATCATGGAAGGCAAGCGCCACTCCTTCCAGGGCCCGGTGAAGGACCAGTCCGGCAAGGTCGTGATCGCCGAGGGCAAGCAGGCCACTGACGAGCAGATCCTGAAGATGGACTGGTACGTCGAGGGCGTGCAGGGCAAGGTTCCGAAGTAAGCGGAGCCGGTCGCCAGGAAGGAAAGGGGAGGCTTCGGCCTCCCTTTTTTGTTGCCCGCTTTTTTTGGGCCGCCGCTCAGCCCGGCTGGCGGCCCAGCGCGGCCCAACCGGCGGGGGCGAGGCGCATCACCTCCGGCCCGCTGCCGGCGGGGTTGGGCTCCATCGTCACAAGCTCCCGGTTCTCGAACCAGACCCAGCGGGGAACCTCCGCCGCAGTGGGGACCCAGCCCTCGGCCATCCGCTCCAGCACCGCCAGATCGGCGGCGGCGATCGGGAATTTCGGCTTCGCCGGGGCGCGGCCGGGTGCGGCGGGGGTGGGCGGGGGCGCCGTCGGGGCGTCCTGCCCGGCGCGGGCGTGTATCCAGGCCGTCTGGAAGGCGGTCAAAGCCTCATTCAGTTCCCCGCGCAGCGGCTCGGACGGGCAGCGCAGGTAGCGGTCGAGCAGGGCGTGCAGGGACTCGGCGGAGGGCGGCGGGGTGTCGGGCATGGGGCGGTTCCGTGGTCGGCGTGGTCCGGCACCGCAGCCATAAACGCAAGGGGCAGGAGAAGACAAGGGGCAGGAAAAGAAAGGCTCCGCCGCTTCAGGGAGCGCGGCGGAGCCTGTCGAGGAGGCACAATCCCCTGTGCTGCCTGACTCCAAACACGCGGGCCGGGCCGACGGTTCCACCTTCCCTTCCGGGGTGACCCGCAAGGCTGCGGTCCGAAAGCCGGGACGATGCGTTGACAGCCGCAGGACAGGCTCTCGCGTCGGAAAGGGAAGCGCATCGTGGGGAACGGATTTCAAAAGGCGTCGCGGGTCATGTATTTCCTGGCGACCGGCGTGTTGATGCTGTTCGCCCTGGTGTTCATCGGCGTAGCCGCCTATTCGGTGTTTCACAGCCTTCTGCTCCTCGACATCGAGGCGACGACCCACGGGCTGCTGGACGGCGTCGGCATGATCGTGCTGGCCATCGCCGTCTTCGAGATCGCCAAGTATCTCTATGAGGAGGAGCTGGAGCACGACCGCGAGTTGCGCCACGCCGACGAGGCGCGGCGCACCCTGACCAAGTTCCTGACCACCATCATCATCGCCGCCAGCTTGGAAGGGCTGGTGCTGGTGTTCGAGGCGCGGACCTCGCAGATGAGCGACATGGTGTATCCGGCCATCCTGCTGATGGTCATCGTCTTCATGGTGCTCGGGCTCGGGCTCTATCAGCTGATCAGCCGACGGGCGGAGACCATCGACCCGAAGGAGGGGGATTCCTGACCGCCCCCCGCGTTCCAACATTGCTGGAAGGAGTTGTTGATCCCTCCAGCCAGAGCGGAGCGCCCCCATGTTCGACCCCGCCCAGATCGGCCGCATCTCTCCCGTGGAACAGGCCGATGCCCTGCGCACCCTGATCGCCGTCTTCGCCACCGCGGTGGTGCGGCCCGGCGAGAAGGCGCCGCGCAACGCCGTCAGCGCCGAGATCGTCGACATCCTCGACGAGGTGCCGGCGGAGCGGGTGGAGGCGGTGGCCCAGCTCTTCACCATGATGGCGCTGCGGCTGCGGCGGAAGGGGCGACCACGCCGCACCGCCTTCCGGCTGACCCTGGAGACGGCGCTGCTCGCCCGCTCCTACGTTGGGGAGCCGGCGCCGCAGAACGAAACCAGCTACCTGTCGTCCGACCGGCCCGGCCTGGGAACGATCGACCATGCCTGCAACGAGATGCTGGAGCGTATGGCCGGCGTGCCGGATGAGGAGCAGCGGGCGTGGCTGACCGCGCAGGTGATCGCCACCGGCCTGATCGACGCGGACCGCCGCCACCGGCTGGGCGGCCCCGACCGCGACCTGGGCGACATGGCGGTGGCGGAGTTCCTGCTGCGCACGGCGGCCCAGTATCTCGCGGCCACCGCCGTCCGCACCCCGCCGGGGGAGAGCGAGGGTTGAGGCCAGCGGGGCGGGCTCATTGCAGGGCGATGATCGCGGCCATGGTCGCGTAGCGCTCGATCGACTGGGAGGAGGGCGAGCGCATCGCCTGCCGGGTGATGGCGAGCTGGTTCTCGTGCGAGACCGGCTGGCGCACCCCCAGATGGGCGACCACCTTGGCGAGCGGCACGACGTGGGCCGAGGACAGCTCCCAGTTCACGATGGCGCCGCCCGCCGGGCGCCCGGGCGTGACGGCGGATTGCGCAACCCGCAGGGTGATCGAGGAGGCCAGCGACTCCAGCCCGGTCATCGGAACGAAATACAGCGTGAAGCTCCGCGAGGTGGGGCGCCATGGCTCCGCCGCCCGTCCGTCGGGGAAGGCGAGACCGGTCTGTTCGTGGAACAGGCGCTGGAGCGCCGCAAGCGGGCTGGTGACGCTCTCGTAGCCGCCGCCGGGCACCGCCCATTGGCCTGCGGCGTCGACGACCCGCGGCTCCGCCGGGCCGCGGCCCCACCACGTGCTGACCTCGCGCCGCCGGACGATCAGGACCTTCGTCCCCTCCAGAAACGCCACATGGACATGGCGCATCGCCTGTTCCCCGCATCCCGTTGTCTTCGCTGCCGGAGACGGGCGGGAGAGGCATGGCGTGAACGATCTAGGGAGAGGGGACCACGCGATTCCGCCCTTCGGCCTTCGCGCGATACAGCGCGGCGTCGGCCGTCCGGAGCGCGTCGTCGATGCCGCCGGGGGCGTCCGGTGCGACGGGCGCGACGCCGAAGCTGGCGGTCATGCGGAACGAATCGCCGTCCGGCCCCATCTCCTGCGCGGCGACGCGCTGGCGCAAGCGTTCCGCCACCACCGAGGCGTCCGCCAGCGCGGTGTTGGGAAGCAGAACCACGAACTCCTCACCGCCGTAGCGCCCGATCAGGTCGCCGGGGCGCAGGGCGCCGTCCAGCGTCCGGACGAAACGCTGCAAGGCCTCGTCGCCGGCGGCGTGACCGCGGCTGTCGTTGATGCGCTTGAAATGGTCGATGTCGGCGATCAGCAGGGACAGAGGCTGCCGCGCCCGCTGCGCCCGTTGGATCTCCTCACCCGCACGGTCCAGAAGGGCGCGCCGGTTGGCGACGCCGGTCAGCGGGTCGGTCTGCGCCTGCGCGACCAGCAGCCGGTGCATTTCGGTGATGCGGCCGCCCGCCTTCAGCCGCGCCTTGAGGTGGGCGCGGTTGACCGGCTTGTGGATGAAGTCGTCCGCTCCGGCGTCCAGCGCCTTCATCTCGTAGAAGGGTTCGTCGTGGGACGTCATCAGGATCAGGTAGCTGTAGGCGGTGCGCGGATCGGCCTTCAGAAGCCAGCACACCTCCAGCCCCGACAGCCGCGGCATCTCCCAATCGATGATGGCGATGTCGAAGGATTCAGCCTGGGCAAGGTTCAGCGCTTCCCGGCCGTCCCTGGCCAGGATCACGTCATGGCCGTAGGACGCCACCTGCTCCGAGAGCATGGTGCGCATCAGGACCGTATCGTCGGCGATGAGCACGCGCATGGCGGGAAACTGCCTCATACCTTCGTCTGCGGTCAATGAGTGGAAGACCGCCGCAGCATCATTTTCAGGAGTCCGTCCCTGCCGTCCTATCGCCTTCACGGTAACGTTGCGCCTAAGGTCGTGGTCGCCCCGCTGCGGCCCTTGCGGCATAGTACGGGCCGAACGGGGCGCCCATGTCCGGGCGCGCAACGCAAGAGGGAACAGCATGGCCCGCTATACGGGCGTCTACGGATTTCCAGAATCGGCCGACGGCGCGCGGCGTCTGGCCGAGGCCCTGAACGTTCCCTGCCACATCGCCGAACTGCACCGTTTTCCGGATGGGGAAAGCCTCGTCCGCCTGCCCGAATCGGTGGAGCGGGCCGTGGTCTACCGCTCGCTCGACCGCCCGAACGACAAGCTGGTGGAACTGACGCTGGCCGCCTCCGTCCTGCGCCGCCAGGGCGCCACGGAGCTGTGCCTCGTCGCCCCCTACATGGCCTACATGCGTCAGGACGCGGTGTTCCGCCCGGGCGAGCCGGTGAGCCAGACGGTGGTGGGGGATTGGCTGGGCCGGCTGTTCGACCGCTTCGTCTGCGTGGAGCCGCATCTTCACCGCACCCACACGCTGGACGAGGTGTTCGTCGGGCGCCCCTCCGTCTGCCTCAGCGGCGCCGGGGCCATCGCCGAGCGGCTGCGCCGTGACGGGACAGCACCCGACGCCGTGATCGTCGGCCCGGACGAGGAGGCCGCCCCGCTGGTCGAGGCGGTGGCCGGGCCGCTCGGTCTCGCCGCCCTGGTCGGGCGGAAGGAGAGGCGCGGCGACCGCGACGTGACGGTAACCCTGCCCGCCGACGCGCCGCTGGCCGGCCGGCCCGTGGTGATCGTCGACGACGTCATCAGCTCCGGCGAGACCATCTTCTCCTGCGCACGGGCGGCGCGGGCCGCGGGGGCGGCGTCGGTCCGGGTGTTCGGGGTCCACGCCCTGTTCGATGCGGCGGTGGCCGCCCGTTTCCAATCCGAAGGGCTGGGGATGCCGTTGTCCTGCGACGGGGTTCCGCACCCCAGCAACGCCCTGCCGCTCGCCCGGCTGATCGCCGACGCGCTGGCAGCCCCCTGTTGATGGGCCCCTGTTGACGGGCCGGTAACCCTTCGTCAGGCAGGATAGAGGGACAGGGCACAACAAGGCGGGGTTTCGCCATGACACTGTCCCTCACCTTCCACGGCGCCGTCGGCACGGTCACCGGTTCCTGCTTCCGCATCCGCACCGGCGACGGCGATCTGCTGATCGACTGCGGCCTGTTTCAGGGCACCAAGACGGTCAAGGAGCTGAATTACCGGCCCTTCCCCTTCAAGCCGTCCGCCGTGAAGGCGGTGCTGCTGACCCACGCGCACATCGACCATTCCGGCCTGCTGCCGAAGCTGGTCCGCCAGGGCTTCAAGGGGCGGGTGCACACCACCGCCGGCACCGCCGACCTGCTGGCCTACATGCTGCCCGACAGCGGCTACATCCAGGAGACGGAAGTCGAGCGGCTGAACCGCCGCAACCGCCAGCGCGGGCGCCCGGCGGTGGAGGCGATCTACACCCAGGCCGACGCCCAGGCGGCCATCCGCCACCTGCACGCCGTCGATTACGGGGAATGGGTGAAGGTGCTGCCCGGCATCCGTGCCCGCTTCTGGCAGGCCGGTCACATCCTCGGCTCGGCGTCGGTGGAGCTGGAGGTGACGCGCGGCGGGACGGCGGAGGCGATCCTGTTCTCCGGCGACCTCGGGCCGGGCGGCAAATCCTTCCACGCCGACGCGGAAGGGCCGCCGCGGCCCGATTGGATGGTGCTGGAGACCACCTACGGCAACCGCGAGCGGGTGGAGGTGGGCGAGGCCGAGCGGCAGGCCCTGCTGCGCGACGAGGTGCGGGCGGCGCTCGCCGCGGGCGGCCCGCTGCTGATCCCGGCCTTCGCGGTGGAGCGCACGCAGGAGCTTCTCTACGACCTGCACCGGCTGTTCGACCGCGGCGAGATCCCGCTGGTCGACGTGTTCCTCGACTCGCCGCTGGCCGACTCCGTCACCGGGGTGTTCCGCCGCCATCTGGCCGATCTCGGCACCGGGGGCGATCCCTTCGCCCGGCCCAACCTGCACCGTGTGCGCTCCGCAGCGGAGAGCCAGAAGCTCAACGCGATCAAGGGCGGCGCCATCGTCATGGCGGCCAGCGGCATGTGCGACGCCGGGCGCATCCGCCATCACCTGAAGAACCATCTGTGGCGCCCGGAGGCCACGGTCCTGCTGGTCGGCTATCAGGCGCCGGGCACGCTGGGCCACCTGTTGCAGCAGGGGGCGGCCAACGTCCGCATCCATGGCGAGGAGATCGCGGTGCGCGCCCGCATCCGGTCGCTGGACGTCTATTCCGGCCACGCCGACCGCAGCAGCCTGCTGGCCTGGGTGGCGGCGCGGCAGGGCGTGAAGCGCGGCCTGTTCCTGGTGCATGGCGAGGAGGAGGCCCGCGCCGGTCTGCGCGACGCCCTGGTCCGCCGCGGCTGGGACCCGGCGCTGATCCGCCTGCCCGAACTGGACGAGGTGGCCGACCTGACCGCCTCCGTCCCGGCACAGGCGCCGGCAACGACCGAGGGCAGTCCGTCGCGGCTGGAGCCGGAGGCCGTGACCGCCGGGCGGGACTGGCACAACCGCTACGCCGCCTTCCTGCTGGACCTGCACCGGGCGCTGGACGCGGCACCCGACGACGCGGCGCGCGAGGCGCTGCTTCGCGGGGTGGGCGACCGCCTGCCGCAGGCGCAGGGGCGGCCAGCGCAGTGAACGTCCTGCCCTCGGCCGGGCGGCGCATGCTATAGATCGATGACAGCCGCGAGACAAAAGGATGACGGGGCGATGGGGAAGGTGGCGAACATCGTGGTCCAGATGGCGCGCAAGCTGACCGACGACAACGCCCGGCTGGGTCGTGTCCGCAACGCCGGCAAGCCCAAGACCTTTCCCCATTTCCGCGAGATCCGAAACGCCTATCTTGACATCCAGGGGCTGGTCTTCTCCATCCAGGAGCGTCTTCCGGAGACGGGGAACGACCTGCCGCCGAACTTTCCGCAATGGGTGATCCGGCAGAAGCTGACGGCCATCGCCCATTTCACCGACATCAGCTACGCCTTCGTCAGCGATCCGCCGCTGGCGCTGACCAGCTCGCTCGGCGCCTTCGACGTGCTCCAGGCGGAACAGAAAGCCTTTTCGGAGACGCTGAACGCCTTCGACATGATGCTGATGGAGGCCGGCATCGACGACAAGACGGCCGACGAACTGGACGCCACCCGCACGAAGATCGAGCAGATCCTCGGCATGATCGAAACGCTTTTGCAGAACAGTCCCAAGGTGTTGCAGGAGTTTTGAGCGTCGTCGCACGCTGTGGGTGATTTCGCCCATATTTATACGCTTCTCGCACGCGCACATTCTGGTTAAGGTCTACCGGCGCGCGTCGTTCCGATGGTCGGAGTCCGGGTGGCGGCGTCACAGGCAGCTTCGGTACGGCCCCATGCAGAGGTCTTCCAGCCCCGATCCGATCGACCGCGCGCCGGGCGAGTCCGCTGCCGATGCCATGGCCGACTCCGCCACCGATGCGCTGGCCATTCCCAAGCGCCTTCCCCTTCTGGTTCTGCTGGCAGCGCTTCTGCTGACCGCGCTGGTGTGGCACGACACCCGAGAGCGCGTCGCTGCGGAGGCCGAAGGCCGGTTCGCCCTGCGGGTGGAGGAACTGCACCGCCGTTTCGAGAATCAGATCCAGGCCTACGTGCAGGTGACGCGCTCCGCCGCCGCCCTGTTCACCGCCTATCCCGAGGTGAAGCGCGCGGAATGGAGCCGGTTCGTCGACGGGCTGCATCTTGCCGAGCGCTTTCCGGCGGTGACCGCCGTCGCCTTCGCGCGGGTCGCCGATCAATGGACCGGCCCGGAGCTGGTGACGGAGGCCCGGATGGACGGGCTCCGCGGCTTCCGGATCTGGCCGGACACCACAGGCCCGATGCGGCTCGTCACGCTGTACGCCGCTCCGGTCAACGAACGCACCCTGCGCACGCTCGGTTATGATCTGCTGGCGGAGCCGGTGCGCCGTGCCGCCGCGGAGCAGGCGCGGGACAGCGGCGAGCCGACGGTCGTCCGCGTCGTCGGACTGCGGCTCGATGAGGGGGAGCCGTCGTCGCCCTCCTTCCTGGTCTTCCAGGCCGTCTACCGTGACGGGCAGCGCCCCGCCACGCAGGAACAGCGGCGGGTCGCCTTCGCCGGTCTGGTGATGACGCCGATCCAGGTCGCGCCGCTGGCGGAGTCCGTGTTCGGCCGGATGGGCGACGTCGCGGCGACGGTGTTCGAAGGGCAAGGGGATTTTCCGCTCTACCGCAGCCGCCCGGAGGCGTCGGACCGGCCGCTGCTGACCACGAGCCGCGATCTCGCCCTGGTCAACCGCGTCTGGTCGGTCCAGTACGAGAGCCGTGCGAGTTTCGAGGAAGGGCTGGACCACTGGAAGCCGACACTGGTTCTGGCAACGGGGCTGTCGCTCAGCCTGCTGCTGTCCGCCCTGCTGTGGGCGCTGGCCGCGACGCGCCACCGGGCGCTGGTGATCGCCGGGCGCATCACCGCCTCGCTGCGCCAGCGTGAGACGGAGCTGGACCTGCTGTTCAACCAGGCGCCGCTGGGCATCGCCCTGATCGGGCCGGACGCCAGGATCACCGATTGCAACCCGGCCTTCGCCCGCACGGTCGGGGTGGCGCGCGACGGGTTGATCGGAACCGACACGAGGCTGCGCGCCCCGGACCCGGCGGTGATCGCCGCCATCGACTCCGCGATTGCCGGGGAGAGCGCGCGGCTGGAGGTCGACCGCCTGCTGTTGGCCGGTGGACGGCACAGCCACTTCTCTCTTCACCTCCAGCCGGTGTCCACACCCGGCGACCCGCCCTTCGTCATGGCCTTCGTCGAGGACATCGGCGACAAGCGGCGGGCCGAGCAGCACGTCCACTATCTGGCCCATTACGACCCGCTGACCGGCCTGCCCAACCGCGTCCTGCTGTTCGACCGCATCGCCCAGGCGGCCCGGGAGGCGCGGCGCGACGGCGCGCGGGTCGCCGTCCTGTTCATCGATCTGGACCGCTTCAAGATCATCAACGACAGCCTGGGTCATTCCTTCGGCGACGAGGTTCTGCGGTCGGTGGCGCGGCGGCTGCACGGGGCGATGCGTCCATCGGACACGGTGGGCCGGCTGGGCGGCGACGAATTCCTGATCGTCGTCCCGAACATCGAGACGCCGGGCGTGGCCGCCGCGGTGGCGGAAAAGGTGATGGCGCAGCTCGCCGCGCCCTTCACCATCGGCGGGCGGAACTTCGTGGTGTCGCCCAGCATCGGCATCAGCCTGTTTCCCGACGACGCGGAGGATGCGGAGGGACTGATCCGCTGCGCCGACATAGCCATGTACAACGCCAAGGACGCCGGGCGGAACGCCTACCGCTTCGTGACGCGCGAGATGGGCGCGCGGTCCCGCGAGCGTCTGGACCTGGAGGCGGCGCTGCGCCGTGCCCTGCAGAACCGGGAGCTGTTCCTGGTCTACCAACCGCAGCTGCGCATTTCCGACGATCTCGTGGTCGGGGTGGAGGCTCTGCTGCGCTGGCGCCATCCGGAAGCCGGCCTCATCATGCCGAACCGCTTCCTGCCCGTGGCCGAGGAAACCGGCCTGATCCAGGCCATCGGCGATTGGGTACTGGACGAGGTGTGCGCCCAGATCCGCCGCTGGCACGACCAGATCGGTCTGACGGTCCCGGTCGCCGTCAACGTCTCCGCCCAGCAGTTCCGCGATGGTCAGCTTCCCGCCAAGGTGGACGCCGCGCTGGACCGCAACGGCCTCCAGGGATGGGAGTTGGAGATCGAGGTGACCGAGGGCACCCTGATCGACGACATTCCGTCGGCCATCGCGACCTTGCGCGCGCTGAAGCAGCGCGGGTGCCTGATCGCGCTGGACGATTTCGGCACCGGCTACTCCTCGCTCAACTACCTGCACCGTTTCCCGATCGACAAGCTGAAGATCGACCGCTCCTTCATCCTCGATCTGGAGCAGGATGGAACCGGCGATTCCATCCCGCGCGCCATCGTCGGTCTGGGCCGCAGCCTCGGCCTGTCGGTGGTCGCCGAGGGGGTGGAGACGGAGGCGCAGCTCCAGCTTCTGCGCAGCCTGAAGTGCGAGAGCTTCCAGGGCTATCTGTTCAGCCGCCCCGTCCTCGCGGAGGAGCTGGAGCCGATCCTGGCGCTGCGTGCCACCCGCGGGCGCCACCACGCTCCCGTGACCGAGGCGGCGAGGGAGTCGGTGTAGACCGGCGGTCAGCGGGGAAAGGTCACCATGCCTTCTTCCGCAGCCTGCCATGCCGGCTTGGCGTTGTGGCCGATGGTGCGCCCTTCCTCGTCCATCCGGTCCCGATGCCGCCGCATCGACCGGCGGTGCCGGTTCAGCCCCGACGCTGCGTCCTCGTCCCGCACCCAGCCGTGCGCCATCGCCGCCCCGGCCAGCACGCCGAAACCGGCGACCACCGCGGCGGTGACCCAGGGATGCATCCTGGCCTCGGTGTAGAGGCTGGTTTCCCGCACGAAGCGATGCCGGCCGGCGCGTTCCCGCCCGTCGTCGCCGTGGCTGTGCAGGGCGTCGTTGCGCGGGCGGCGCGGCCCGCCGGAGCGGATGACCCGCGGCAGGGTCCGCTCCATGATCCGGTCGGTGAGCCGCGGCGCGAAGGTCTCCGCCAGCGCGAACAGCTTGGCGCCGCCGCCGACATAGAGGTCGCGCATCGGCCGGCGGGCGCAATGCAGGATGGCCTTCGCCACGACCTCCGGCGCGTAGACCGGGGGCGGGTTGCTCGGCTCCGCGTCCAGCAGGTTCAGGGCGTGGTCCTCGTACAGGCTGTCGACCGCCGCCGGCTTGATCAGGCTGACCGAGATGGGCCAGCCCTCCGCCTCAAGCTCCATGCGCAGCGCGTCGGTGAAGCCCTTCACGGCGTGCTTGGTGGCGACATAGGCGCCCTGGAGCGGGATGGCGCGGTCGGACAGCACGCTGCCGATGTTGATCAGCGCCCCGCCGTCCTGCCGCAGGTGGGGGATGGCCGCCAGCGAGCCGTTGACCACGCCCCAGTAGTTCGTCTCGAACAGGCGGCGGTGGTCGTCCGGGGCGGTTTCCAGAAGCTTGCCGATGATCGCCACGCCGGCGTTGTTCACCCACGTGTCGATCCGGCCGTAGCTGCGCACCGCGGCGTCGGCCACCCTCCGCAGGGCGTCGGGGTCGGCCACGTCGGCGACGCAGTGGATCGCGTCCCCGCCTTCGGCGCGAATCTCCTCCGCCACCTGGGCGAGCGCGTCGCGGTCGCGGGCGGCCAGGACGACCTTCGCGCCCTGCCGGGCGGCCATGCGGGCGGTGACCAGCCCGATACCGCTCGACGCGCCGGTGATGACGATCACCTGCTCGTCAATGGGTTTGAGACGCGGTTGCATGAATGCCGTTCCTCCATCGTTCGATCGTCGGAATCCGTGCGTCATCCGCTGTGAACAGGCAGTGGGGCGGAGCGTTGCCGCCGGGCGGTGCGTCCGGGCCACTCCGAAAGGAGGGTTGGCGGCCCTGCGAAGCGGCACAGCTTTACCGGAACCTGTCAGGCGGGGGAGGGAAACAGCGCCCATGCTCAAAACAGCCGCCAAAGCCGGCGGACTCGCCGACCGATTCCGCCGGGTGCGCGCCACCTCGGCGGAGCTGGCCGTCGGGTTGTCGCCGGAGGATCAGGTGGTGCAGTCCATGCCGGACGCCAGCCCGGTCAAATGGCATCTGGCCCACACGACGTGGTTCTTCGAAACCTTTCTGCTGAGTCCGAATCTGCCGGGTTACCGGCCCTTCGATCCGGCTTTCGGCTATCTCTTCAACTCCTATTACGAGGCCGTCGGCGCCCGCCATCCGCGGCCCCGGCGCGGTCTGGTGACGCGGCCCGGCGTGGCCGAGGTGGCGGCCTACCGCGACCATGTCGACGCCGCCATGCTGACCCTACTGGAGCGTGGCGACGCCGAGCGGCTGGCCCCGCTGGTGACGCTGGGCCTCGCCCACGAGGAGCAGCATCAGGAATTGATCCTGATGGACCTGCTGCACCTATTCTCCTGCAACCCGGTCGCGCCCGCCTACCGTCCGTACCGCCCCGCCTTGCGCGGCCCCGCCCATGAGGGGCGCTGGATCGCGGTGGACGGCGGGATCGTCGCGGTGGGCCATGCGGGCGAGGGATTCGCCTTCGACAACGAGGGACCGCGGCACGAGGTGCTGCTGCGCCCCTTCCGGCTGTTCTCCCGCGCGGTGACCAACGGGGAGTGGTTGGCCTTCGTCGAGGACGGCGGTTACCGCAACCCGGCGCTCTGGCTGTCCGACGGCTGGGCCACGGTCAACGCGGAGGGGTGGGAGGCGCCGGCCTACTGGCGGCGCGGCGAGGACGGCGGCTGGAGGGAGTTCACCCTGCTGGGTGAGCATCCGTTGGACGAGGACGCCCCGGTCAGCCACGTCGGCTTCTACGAGGCCGACGCCTTCGCCCGCTGGGCCGGCAAGCGCCTGCCGACGGAAGCCGAGTGGGAAACCGCCGCCGCCGCCGGCATTCCCGCCACCGGGCTTTCTCCCACCGGCAACACGCTGGGTAGCGGGCTGCTTCGCCCGGTGGCCGCCGCGGCGGACGAGGGGTTTGCCCAAATGTTCGGCGACGTCTGGGAATGGACGGCCAGCGCCTACAGCGGCTACCCGGGCTTCCGTCCCGCTGTCGGGGCGGTTGGCGAATACAACGGCAAGTTCATGGCCAACCAGTATGTGCTGCGCGGCGGATGCTGCGCCACGCCGGACGGCCATGCCCGCGCCACCTACCGGAATTTCTTCTATCCGCACCAACGCTGGATGTTCAGCGGCGTGCGCCTCGCGGAGGACGCTTGATGACCGCAATTTCCGCCGCCCGCGCCCATCTCGCGCAGGGGCCGGCGCAGGATGACGTGTTCCTGTCCGACGTGCTGGAAGGGCTGTCCCGCCCGGACAAGAGCCTGCCCTGCAAGTATTTCTACGACGCCGAGGGCTCGGCCCTGTTCGACGCCATCTGCACGCTCGACGAATATTACCCGACGCGGACCGAGACCGCGCTGCTGCACGACCGCGCCGAGGAGATCGCCGGTCTGGCCGGGCGCGGCGCCACCCTGGTGGAGCTGGGCAGCGGGTCGAGCGTCAAGGTGCGCATCCTGCTCGACTCGCTGGACGCGCCGGCCATGTATGTGCCGGTGGACATCAGCCGCGACCATCTGATCGCCGCCGCCGCCCGGCTGGCCGGCGACTATCCGGCGGTGACGGTGGTGCCGGTGGCCGCCGATTATGTGCGGGGCTTCGCGCTGCCGCGGGGTGTCGCGCCGGAACGGACGATGGCCTTCTTTCCCGGCAGCACCATCGGCAATTTCCGGCCCGCCGAGGCGATGACCTTCCTGAACGGCTTGGGGCGGCGGCTCGGGGCCGGGGCGCGGCTGCTGATCGGGGTGGACCTGCGCAAGGACCCGGCGGTGCTGGAGGCCGCCTATGACGACGCCCGCGGGGTAACCGCCGCCTTCAACATGAACCTGCTGGCCCGCATCAACCGCGAACTGGACGGCACCTTCGATCTGGACCGCTTCGCCCACGTGGCCCGCTACGACACCGCGCGCGGACGGATCGAGATGCATCTGCGCAGCCTGGACGACCAGACCGTCCGCGTCGCCGGCCATCCCATCCGCTTCGCCCGCGGCGAGACGATCCACACCGAGAACTCCTACAAATACTCCGTACCCGGCTTCCGTCGCCTCGCCGCCCGCGCCGGCTGGCGCACCGAGCGGAGCTGGACCGACGAGCGGAGCCTGTTCAGCCTGCACTGGATGGTTCGGCATGGCTGACCCCGTTTGGCACCGGGAACACCGGGATCGGAGCCAGGGTTGAATCCCGTCGAGACATCGCAACAACGGGACAGGACCGATGACCAGCATCTTCGACCGGATCAAGCAGGACCACGACACCATCCGCCGCCTGCTCGACGCGGCCGAGAAGGCGGACGGCGACGGGCGCGCCGCCTATGAGGATCTGCAGCGCGAGCTGTGGGCGCACGGCAAGATCGAGGAGGCCGTCTTCTACCAATCGCTGTCCAAGGCCAAGAACACCAAGCAGGAGACCACCGAGGGCCTGAACGAGCACCACATCATCAACGGCTTCCTCGACGAGCTGAACGCCATGCCCGCCGACAGCACCGCCTGGAAGGCCAAGCTCCAGGTGCTGGGCGAGGTCACCCGCCACCACCTCGACGAGGAGGAGGAGGAGCTGTTCGAGGAGGCCAAGAAGGCGCTCGACGACAAGCGCGCCGAGGAACTCGGCAGCATCTATGGCGAGCGCAAGAAGCAGATGCTGGCTGCCCTGGCCCCGCTGCCCAAGAGCGCATAACACCGAGAGCAACGGCGTTCCGGTGAAACTCCGGTGAAACGATGGACCGCAGTCTCTTGCGCCGGGGCTTCCCGCCGTGACAGGCTGCGGTCTTCCGTTCCGCTGCACGAATCGTCGCCATGCCCCCGATCGCAAAGACCCCGATCGCCAAGCCCGCCCCGAAGTCAGCCGCCGGCTCGCTCGCCTCCTTCGCGCCGTGGGCGGGGGAGGGTGGTGTCCGCGTCTATCTGAGGCCGGTCGGGCTGCTGCCCATCGCCGCCTGGAGCGCCGGGACGGCGGTGCCGCTGGCCGGCGGGCGCTTTTCCTTCGCCACCGCCGAACTGATCGTCCGGCAGGGGGCGCGGATCGAGCGGGCCTTCGCGCCGCTGACCGAAATCATGGCCTGGGGGTGGGAGCGCGGCACCGCCGTGGCGCAGAGCCTCGACAAGCGGCTGGGCGCACTGACCCGTGGTCGGGCGCCGTTCGCCGGGCTGGACCTCGGGCGTCCGCGCATCATGGCCATTGTCAACGTGACGCCGGACAGCTTTTCCGACGGGGGCGACTTCTTCGACGCCGGAATCGCCATCGCCCATGGCGAGGCGATGCTGGAGGCCGGCGCCGACCTGCTGGACGTCGGCGGCGAATCCACCCGTCCCGGTTCCGCCCCCGTGTCGCCGGAGGAGGAGGAGGCCCGCGTCCTGCCGGTCGTCCGCCACTTCGCGGCCAAGGGCGCCGTGGTCTCGGTGGACACGCGCCACGCGCGGGTGATGCGCGCGGCGCTCGACGCCGGGGCGGCGCTGATCAACGACGTGGCCGGGCTGCGCGACCCCGGCGCGCTGCCGCTGGTGGCGGAGAAGGCGGCCCCGGTGGTGGTCATGCACATGCGGGGCGAACCCGGCACCATGCAGCAGAACCCGACCTATGAGGACGCGGCGCTCGACGTGTTCGACTGGTTGGAAGAGCGGGTGGAGGCCTGCCTCGCCGCCGGGGTGGCGCTGGAGCGCATCGCCATCGATCCCGGGATCGGCTTCGGCAAGACGGTGGAGCACAATCTCGACATCCTGCGCCACACCGCCCTCTATCACGGGCTGGGCTGCGCCCTGCTGATCGGGCTGTCGCGCAAGACCCTGATCGGCAAGCTGTCGCGCAGCGAGCCGCCGAAGGAGCGTCTGGGCGGCTCGCTGGCCGGGGGGCTGGAAACGCTGAACCAGGGCGCGCAGATCCTGCGTGTGCATGACGTTCCCCAAACGATCCAGGCGCGCGCCGTCTGGGAGGGGCTGCACCCTGCAAGGGTGCCGTGATCGCAGCGTGCGCGTAACCCTTTGGCGTCTGCGCGGAAGGGTTCTTGACCCTGCCCCCCGCGGCAAGCGATGACCTTCTCACCACATCCGCGATTGCGGTACAGTGACTGGCCTATTCCTGAGGGATTTCATGACGCGACACCTGTTCGGCACCGACGGCATCCGTGGCACCGCCAACATCGACCCGATGACGGCGGAAACCGCCCTGCGCGTCGCGATGGCGTCCGCTTTGCAGTTCCGCCGGGGTGACTACCGGCACCGCGTGGTGATCGGCAAGGACACCCGCCTCTCGGGTTATCTTCTGGAGCCGGCGCTGACCGCGGGCTTCATCTCCATGGGCATGGACGTGGTGCTGCTCGGCCCGCTGCCGACGCCCGCCGTCGCCATGCTGACGCGCTCGCTGCGCGCCGATCTCGGCGTGATGATCTCCGCCTCGCACAACCCGTATCAGGACAACGGCATCAAGCTGTTCGGCCCGGACGGCTACAAGCTGTCGGACGCGGTGGAGATCGCCATCGAGACGCGCATGGGCCAGCCCTTCGCGCCGGACCTCGCCGGCTCCGCCGATCTCGGCCGCGCCTCGCGCCTTGAGGATTCGACGGGCCGCTACATCGAGTATGTGAAGAACACCTTCCCGCGCGGCTTGCGGCTGGACGGGCTGAAGATCGTCGTGGACTGCGCCAACGGCGCCGCCTACCGCGTCGCCCCGAAGGTGCTGTACGAGCTGGGGGCCGACGTGATCCCGGTCGGGGTCAACCCGGATGGCCTGAACATCAACAAGGACTGCGGCGCCACCGCCACCCGCACCCTGCAGGAGCAGGTGGTGGCCCACGGCGCCCATCTGGGCATTGCGCTGGACGGCGACGCCGACCGCCTGATCATGGTCGACGAGGCTGGGCGCGTCGTCGACGGCGATCAGGTGATGGCGCTCATCGCCTCTTCCTGGGCGCAGGCGCAGACGCTGAAGGGCGGCGGCGTGGTCGCCACGGTCATGTCCAACCTGGGCATGGAACGGCACCTCCAGGGGCTGGGCATCGCTCTGGTCCGCACGCCGGTCGGTGACCGCTATGTGGTGGAACATATGCGCGAGCACGGCTACAACGTCGGTGGGGAGCAGTCGGGGCACGTCGTGCTGTCCGATTATTCCACGACGGGCGACGGGCTGATCGCCGCACTCCAGGTCCTGGCGGTGCTGATCCAGTCCGGCGGCCGGGCGGCCAGCGAGGTCTGCCAGGTCTTCGCCCCGGTGCCGCAGAAGCTGACCAACGTCCGCTTCGCCGCCGGGTCGAAGCCTCTGGAGATCGCTTCCGTCCAGGCGGCGATCCGCGACGGCGAGGCGCGGCTGAACGGGTCGGGACGCATCCTGATCCGCAAGTCGGGGACCGAGCCGGTGATCCGCGTCATGGCGGAAGGCGACGACGAAGGGCTGGTGCACGCGGTGGTGGCCGACATTGCCGGCGCCATCACGGACGCCGCCCGGCTGGAGACCGCCTCCTAAGGCCCACCCTCCAACCAGACGACCAGACGGAAGCAATCCCGATGCAGGCCCACCCGATCAACGGCCGTGTTCTCATCGTCGCCGGGTCCGATTCCGGCGGCGGTGCCGGCATCCAGGCGGACATCAAGGCGGTCAGCGCGCTGAACGCCTTCGCCATGACCGCCATCGCGGCGCTGACCGCGCAGAACACGACGGGGGTCTTTGGTGTGCTGCCCGTCGATCCGGCCTTCGTCGCCCTGCAGATGAAGGTGGTGCTGGAGGATCTCGGGGCCGACAGCATCAAGATCGGCATGCTCGCCACCGCCGCCGTCATCGAGGCGGTGGCCGGCGAGTATGAGGCGCGGGCCATCAACGTTCCGTTGGTCGTCGATCCGGTGATGGTTTCGAAGAGCGGCCATTTCCTGCTGGAGCCCGACGCCGTGCAGACCCTGCGCAAGCGCCTGCTGCCCCATGCGGAGCTGGTCACCCCCAACCTGCCGGAGGCCGAGGCGTTGACCGACATTCCGGTGCGCAACCTGGACGACATGCGCCGCGCCGCCGAGATGATCCGCACCTTCGGACCGAAGGCCGTCCTGCTGAAGGGCGGCCATCTGGAGGACGAGCGGCTGTGCGACCTGCTGCTCACCGAGGATGGCGAGGAGGTGTTCGAGGGGCGTCGCATCCACACCCCGCACACCCACGGCACCGGCTGCACCCTGGCCTCGGCCATCGCCGCCGGCATCGCCCAGGGATTGAGCGTGCGCGATTCGGTGGCCCGCGCCCGCGCCTATGTGGACGAGGCCATCCGCTCGGCTCCCGGTTTCGGGCACGGCCACGGCCCGCTGAACCATCTGCACACGGTCCGGCCGTTCCCGTAAGGGCGCGGCCCTTCCGCTTCTCCTCGATCACACGATCGACAGCATCGCCGTCTGCGGATTTTCCAGCAGGTCGGCCAGGGTGCGCAGGCCGCGCGCCAGCTCGTCCCGGCTGTGCGGGTGACAGAGGCCCAGCCGCACGGCGTGGGGGGCGCTGGCCCGGCCCACGGCGAACACGTCGCCACCCGTCACCTTCACGCCGCGCCGCAGCGCCTCGGCGATGAAATCGTCGCGCCGCCAGGGCTCGGGCAGGACCAGCCAGAGATGCTGCGCCGACGCGTGCCCGCAGACGGCGCTGGCGGGCAGGATGGAGCGGGCGATCTGCTGGCGCGCCATGGCCTCCCCGCGCTGGGCCTCGGCGATGCGGTCGGCGCTGCCGTCGGTGATCCAGCGCGTCGCGACCTCCGGCGGCAGGGGCGGGGAGGAGTATTGCAGGGCGCGGATGACCGCCTCGACGCGCGGCACCAGGGCCGGCGGAGCGACCACATAGCCGACGCGCAGGCCGGCCGACACGCTCTTGGACAAGCTGTTGACGTAGACGGTGACATCCGGGGCGATGGCTTGGATGGGCTTGGCGTCATGGACCAGGAAGCCGAACACGTCATCCTCGACCAGCATCACCCCGTAGCGGCGGGCGATGGCGGCGATCTCCACGCGCCGGGCCTGCGGCATGACGGAGGCGGTGGGGTTGTGCATGGTCGGCACCAGATACAGCGCCTTGGGCGCCAGACGGCGGCAGGCGCTGTCGAAACTGTCCGGGACCACGCCATGCTCGTCGATGGCGATGCCTTCCAGATGGTAGCCCTCGACCGCGCTCAGGGTTTTGATGCCGTAGTTGGTCAGCCGCTCGGTCAGCACGACGTCGCCGGGGCGCGCCACCGCGGCCAGCGCCACCGCCATGGCGTTCTGCGCGCCCGTGGTCAGCAGGACCGTGTCGGCGGAGGTGGCCACCCGGTGCTGCCGCGTCAGCCACTGCGCCCCGGCGGCGCGGTGCGCGGGCAGGCCGGCGTGCGGCGCGTATTCCAGAAGCGCCCCGAGATTCGGTGACGCGCCGATGGCGGCCAGGGTGGCGCCCATCATCGGCACCGACATCGGGTGCTCCGGCGTCACGACGGTCATGTTGACGACGGAGGGTTCGGGCCGGGGCGTCCAGCTGAAGGGGTCGGAGGGGGGCATGTGCCGCTGCCCCTGCACGAAGGTGCCGCGCCCGACCTCGCCGCCGATCAGCCCGCGCTTCTCCGCCTCGGTGTAGGCGCGGGTGATGGTGCCGACGGTGACGCCGAGGCGGTAGGCGAGGTCGCGGTGGGTGGGAAGCCGCGTGCCGGGGGCGAGCCGTCCGTTGGCGATGTCGTCGGACAGGGCGTCGGCGATGGCGCGGTAACGGGGGCCTTGCCGCCCCTCCAGATCAGGAACCCAATGTGTCATGGGGACAATGATGACATTGTACCGATCGCTCGACAAGTGTCACCGCATTGTCGCAATTGTGCGGTTCCGGTTGCGCTGGCAACTCGGGAACCCGGATGGCCGGGCGGGCGTTGCAGTCAGGACCGCCCGGCGCCGCTTCGGCATCCCTTTCGCGCCGGGCACAGCCGGGAGAATTCAGGCATGAGCGCCGAAAACGCCATCCGACACACCTACGACCGCTTCTTTGGGGGCGAACGGAATCTCGGGCCGCTGGAACGCGCCGTGTCCACCGGCCTCGGCCTTGTCATGGCGGCGGGCGGCGTGCGCCGCGGCGCCGACGTGCGGGGCGCCATCATGGGTCTGGCTGGCGCCGCCCTGGTGGCCCGCGGCATGAGCGGCCATTGCCCGCTGAAGGCCATGGTGGCGGACGAGGACCACGACCGCCTGTCCGGTCCGCGTTCGGAGCGCTACAGCCCCGGTGAAGGGCCGCTGGAGCGCACGCCGGCCCGCACCGGCTCCTATTCCTGACGGAACGGTGCAGTCAGAGGAGACGGTCATGAGGACGAGGAAGCGGCGCGGCGCCGCCGCTTCCACTCCTTCCAGCGCCGCTCGCCGCGCACCAGCGCGCGGTTGATCGGCGGGCGAAGGAACGGAACGTCGTAGGCGAGCAGCACGAGGCCGAGGGGCAGCATCCAGATGCCCAGCACGGGCAGGAAGCTGAGCAGACCGCCGAGAATCAGCAGCAGCCCGGCGGGGACGCGCACCCAGGTCGCCCGCGGCTCGCGGAGCCAAGCCAACACCCGCGCCATGGAGTCGGGAAGCTTCTCCTGGATGCGATCCACCCGCCGTTCGAGGCGTCTGTGGTGCTGGTCGCTCAACGCGGCACTCTCCATGTTGTTGATCCGGCTCTGGTGGTTGTTGACGGGTGAAGCGGCGGCCCGGCTTCCCGGACCGGTCGCTCCCAAGCCGCCATATGGGAACAGCCAGGCGTGTTCCAAGCTCCCGTTCGTGTGGAACCGCTGAGCGGGCGGGCATCTTGAAAGGCGCCGGCCACACGGCCAACTATTAGGGCAATCAGGGTCCGGGCCCCTCTGGCAGCCGAGTCGTCGGCCGCGATGTCGGACCTCTTCATCTGCTTTTGCGCCGACGGGCATGACCGCATCTGGAGGGCCTTTTCGGTGGACAGCGCAGCCATACCGTCCCGCCGCCGCTCAAGCGCGGCAGACCCGCTGCCCAATTTGCTGCCATGTGCCCCCCGCCGGTCCGAGGCTTGCCGGTTAGAAGCTTGAACGAGGGAGTTTTCGCAATGTTCGACCAGTATCCCAACCAGAGTCGTTGGGGCGCCGGCGCCGCGGGCGTGGACCGTGCGGCGTTCGACGAGGGCCTGCGCAAGCACATGCTGCGGGTCTACAACTTCATGATGCTCGGCCTTGGCGTGACGGGGCTTGTGGCGCTGTTCGTGGCGAGCACGCCGGCGCTGTACGTTCCGATCTTCACGACCCCGCTGAAGTGGGTGGTGATGCTGGCGCCGCTGGCCTTCATCATGGTGCTGTCCTTCCGCTTCCACGCGATGTCGGCGACCGCGCTGCAGGGGCTGTTCTGGGCCTTCTGCGCGGTGATGGGCGTGTCGATGGCGTCGATCTTCCTGGTCTTCACCGGGGCCAGCGTGGCGCGGGTGTTCTTCATCACCGCGGCGATGTTCGCGGCGATGAGCCTGTGGGGCTACACCACCAAGGCCGACCTGTCGAAGATGGGCTCGTTCCTGATGATGGGCCTGATCGGCATCGTCATCGCCAGCCTGGTCAACATCTTCATCGGCTCCAGCGCGCTGCAGTTCGCCGTCTCGGTGATCGGCGTGGTCATCTTCACCGGCCTGACCGCCTACGACACCCAGCGCATCAAGGAGGAGTACGCCGAGGGCTACGGGCATGAGGCCAACACCAAGCTCGCCGTCATGGGCGCCCTCTCGCTCTACCTCAACTTCATCAACCTCTTCCAGATGCTCCTCCAGCTCATGGGCAACCGCGAGTAACGGGACCGCATCCGGCGCCAGTCAGGGCGCCACACCGGGCCGGCCGCTTTCCGCGGCCGGCCTTTTTCATGCCCGGAGGGTGAGGGCGCCGGAGGTTGGGCTCGTCCAGGGGGGTGTCACGGGTGGGTGTGGCCGGCGGGATACATCCGATATCGGAAATGTAATGGTGACAATAACGACATTGACCGGGATGATTGCGCGGACATAATCACCATTGTCTCGATTGTTCGGGGCCGAATGTTTTGATGAAGGAGGCACATTATGCGCATCACAGAAGCGACCCGCTCGTCCGGATCGTCCTCGTTCACGACCGTCTTCAAGGTCATCGCGCGCGCCCTCTCCGTCGGCATCCGCCCCGTCTGGTTCGTGATGGAGGCCGGCCTGAACGGCTACGAGCGGTGGCGGCAGCGGCAGGCGCTGATGCGGCTGGACGATCATCTGCTGAAGGACATCGGCGTGTCCCGCGCCGACGTGGACAGCGAGGTCAACAAGCCGTTCTGGCGGGGTTGATGCGATGAGTGCCGATGCGATCCTCTACGCCGTCGAGCCCGACCTGACCGCCGACGCCTTCATCGACGTGCTTCACCGCTCCGGGCTGGCCGAACGCCGGCCCGTCGCGGACCGCCCGCGGGTGGAAGCGATGCTGCGCAACGCCGGCCTGATCGTCACCGCCCGCAAGGCGGACGGCGACCTGATCGGCGTCGCCCGCTCCGTCACCGATTTCGCCTTCTGCTGCTACCTGTCCGACCTCGCCGTCGACCGCGCCTGTCAGGGGCGCGGCATCGGCAAGGAGTTGATGCGCCGCACCCGCGCCGCGGTGGGGGAGGGCGTGACCTGCCTTCTCCTGTCGGCGCCCAAGGCGGTCACCTTCTACGAGGCGGCGGGGATGGAGCGGCACGCCCAGGCATTCCTATTCACCGAGAAACCCTAAGGAGGCACCGTGCGCCTTCCCCTGTATCAGGTCGATGCCTTCGCGGACGCGGTGTTCGCGGGCAACCCGGCGGCGGTCGTGCCGCTGGAGGACTGGCTTCCCGACGCGACGCTCCAGGCCATTGCGGCGGAAAACAACTTGGCGGAGACCGCCTTCCTCGTCCGCCGCGGCGACGGTTACGAGATCCGCTGGTTCACCCCGACGGTCGAGGTGGACCTGTGCGGTCACGCCACGCTGGCCTCGGCCTTCGTCATCGCGACGATGCTGGAGTGGGGCTGCCCGCGCATCGACTTCGCCACCCGGGAAGCCGGAACCCTCAGCGTCACCCGCAACGGCGACCTCTACACGCTGGATTTCCCCAGCCGCCCGCCGGAACCGCTGGCCGGGCCGCCGGCCGGCCTTCTCGACGCGCTGGGCGGACCGCCGCCGACGGCGCTGCTGAAGGCGCGCGACCTCGTGGTCGTCTATGACGACGAGGCGACGGTGCGCGGCCTGACCCCCGACATGAGCGCCCTGGCCCGGCTGGAGGATTTCTACGCGGTCATCGTGACGGCGCCGGGCAGCGGCGGCGTGGACTTCGTCTCCCGCTTCTTCGCGCCGGCCCAGGGGATTCCCGAAGACCCGGTAACCGGCTCCGCCCATTGCACGCTGATCCCCTATTGGGCGCAGCGGCTGGGCAAGGAGCGGCTGAAGGCCCGGCAGGTCTCGGCCCGCGGCGGTTCCCTGTCCTGTGAACTGGTAGGCGACCGTGTGAAGATCGCCGGGAAAGCGGTTCTCTATATGGATGGCGCCATCTACATTTAGCGCTGTCCATACGAGGACCGATGGAACGGGAGGGCAGCGGGCATGGCGGGGCGTTACTTCGAGGATTTCCGCGTCGGTGACGTGATCGACACCGAAGGGGCGACGGTCACCGACAGCCAGATCATGGATTTCGCCCAGCGCTTCGACCCGCAACCCTTCCACATGGACGCGGTGGCCGCCGCGGAGGGGCCGTTCGGCGGGCTGATCGCCAGCGGCTTCCACACCCTGTCCCTGACCTTCCGGCTGTTCCGCGACACCGGGGCCATCACCGGCACCAGCCTGGGCGGCTCGGGCGGCGACGAACTGCGCTGGCTGCGCCCGGTGCGGCCCGGCGACACGCTGCGCGTCCGGGTGGAGGTGGTGGAGGCCATCCCGTCCCGCCGCGGCGACCGTGGCACGGTCCGGCTGGCCTACACCACGCTGAACCAGCATGGCGAGGCGGTGATGACCATCACCCTGAACCACATCGTGGCCACCCGCAGTGTCCCGGCCGAATAAGAAGGACAAGCGCGGCCTGTTCCGTCGCGCGTCTTGATCCGCAGGCCCGGCCCCTGTATAGCCTCGCCCCTTCCATCACGGCGGGGGTTCCCATGACGGCTTGCGGCCTCGATTTCGGCACGTCCAACACGACGCTCGGCGTGCGGACGGCGTCCGCGGCTGCCGGCACGGGAGGGGGCGGTTACGGCCTGCTTGCCCTCGACGGCGCGCGGACGACCCTGCCCAGCGCCGTCTTCTTCGATTTCGAAGCCGACGCGGTGACGGTGGGGCAGGCGGCCATCGACGCCTATGCGTCGGGCGTCGAGGGGCGCTTGATGCGCTCCATCAAGTCGATGCTGGGCACCGACCTGATCGACGCCGACACCGCGCTGCGCAAAGGCCGCATCACCTTCCGCGCGGTCATCGCCACCTTCCTGGCCGCGGTCAAGGAGCGGGCGGAGACGGCGCTCGGCAGCGAACTGACCGACGTGGTGCTCGGGCGCCCGGTGCATTTCGTGGACGGCGACCCGGCGGGCGACGCCGCGGCGGAGGAGACTCTGGGCGAGATCGCCCGCTCCGTCGGCTTCCGCGGCATCTCCTTCCAGTACGAACCGATCGCCGCCGCGCTCGACTACGAGCAGCAGGTCGAGCGGGAGGAGCTGGCCCTGATCGCCGACATTGGCGGCGGCACGTCGGACTTCTCCATCGTCCGCATCGGGCCGGAGCGGCGCGGGCGGGCCGACCGCAGCGCCGACATCCTGGCCAACGACGGCATCCGTGTCGGCGGCACCGACTTCGACCGCGACCTGTCGTTGGCGACGGCCATGCCGCTGCTTGGCCACGGCAGCGCCATGAAGCGCCCCGGTCTGCTGGCCCCCAAGCATTTGTTCTTCGATCTGGCGACTTGGTCGAAGATCAACTTCCTCTACACCGCCAAGGCGATGGCCGATCTGGAGCGTCTGAAGCGCGATTCCGCGACTCCGGACCGCATCGAGCGGCTGATCGGCGTGGTCGAGCATCGGCTGGGGCACGCGCTGGCCATGGCGGTGGAGCGCACCAAGATCGCCCTGTCCGACGGGCCGGAGGCCGGCCTGTTGCTGGATTGGGGCGGGGGCGGCCTGACGCGCC
The DNA here is from genome assembly GCF_000632475.1 of Azospirillum argentinense. Lineage (NCBI taxonomy): Bacteria > Pseudomonadati > Pseudomonadota > Alphaproteobacteria > Rhodospirillales > Azospirillaceae > Azospirillum > Azospirillum argentinense. Next base: position 1,738,371 of record NZ_CP007793.1, on the reverse strand, counting down.
CGGTGTCGGTGGACGAGTTGAACGAGGCGACGGCGATCCTGGCCGGCCGCATCGGCGGGCGGGTGCGCGCCTGTCTGGCCGAGGCCGGCACGCTGCCGGCGGAGATCGACGCTGTGTTCCTGACCGGCGGCTCCACGTTGCTGCCGCAGGTGCGGGCGGCCATCCTGGCCGAACTGCCCGGTGCCCGCGTGGTGGAGGGCAACATCTTCGGCTCGGTCGGCACCGGCCTGACCATCGAGGCGGCCCGGCGTTTCGGCGGCACCGCCTGAGACACCCTTCAAGTCCCGGACACGAAAAAGCCCACCGACGGTGCCGTCGGTGGGCTTTTTCGTGCTCTGCTCCACGGTTCGGCCCTCCGGTGGTGCCCGCCGCGCCGCGAGGGCGGGGCGGGCACCGGAGGACCGAAGTCCGACGGATCAGACCGAGTAGTACATCTTGTACTCGATCGGGTGCGGCATGGTCTCGAAGGCCAGCAGCTCCTCGGTGCGCAGGTCGATGTAGGATTCGATCATGTCCTTGGTGAACACGTCGCCCTTCTGCAGGAAGGCGCTGTCGGCCTTCAGGCTGTCCAGGGCCTCGCGCAGCGAGCCGCAAACCGTCGGAACCTTGGCCAGCTCTTCGGCCGGCAGGTCGTACAGGTTCTTGTCCATCGCCTCGCCCGGATGGATCTTGTTCTGGATGCCGTCCAGACCGGCCATCAGCAGGGCAGCGAAGGCCAGGTACGGGTTGGCCGACGGATCCGGGAAGCGGACCTCGACGCGCTTGCCCTTCGGCGACGCGACGTACGGGATGCGGCAGGAGGCCGAACGGTTGCGGGCCGAGTAGGCCAGCAGAACCGGAGCCTCATAGCCCGGGACCAGACGCTTGTAGGAGTTGGTCGTCGGGTTGGTGAAGGCGTTCAGCGCCTTGGCGTGCTTGATGATGCCGCCGATGTAGTACAGCGCCAGCTCCGACAGGTCGGCGTACTGGTTGCCGGCGAACAGCGGCTGGCCTTCCTTCCAGATCGACTGGTGCATGTGCATGCCCGAGCCATTGTCGCCGAAGACGGGCTTCGGCATGAAGGTCGCGGTCTTGCCGTAGGCGTGGGCGACGTTGTGCACGACGTACTTGTAGTACTGCATGTTGTCGCCGGTGCGGACCAGCGTGTCGAACTTGATGCCCAGCTCATGCTGCGAAGCGGCCACCTCGTGGTGGTGCTTCTCGACCGGCACGCCCATCTCGGCGAGCACGCTCAGCATCTCGGCGCGCAGGTCCGAGCCGCTGTCGACCGGAGCGACCGGGAAGTAGCCGCCCTTGACGCCCGGGCGGTGGCCCAGGTTGCCGTCCTCATAGTCCTTGTCCGAGGTGTACGGGCCTTCCTCCGAGTCGAACTCGTAGGACACCTTGTTCATCTCGACCTTGAACTTGACGTCGTCGAAGACGAAGAACTCGGCTTCCGGGCCGAAGTAGGCGGTGTCGCCGATGCCGGCCGACGCCATGTACTTCTCGGCGGCCTTCGCGATGCCGCGCGGGCAGCGGGCGTAGGGCTGGCCGGTCGACGGCTCGTAGACGTCGCAGAGGATGTTCAGCGTCGGCTGGGCCGAGAACGGGTCCATGACGGCGGTGGTCGGGTCGAGCTGGAGGATCATGTCCGACTCGTTGATCGCCTTCCAACCGGCGATCGAGGAGCCGTCGAACATGATGCCGTCCTCGAACACGTCCTCGTCGATGGTCGAGACGTGCTGAGCGGTGTGGTGCAGCTTGCCGCGCGGGTCGGTGAAGCGGAGGTCCACGTACTTGACGTCGTGTTCCTTGATCAGGTCGAAGACCTTGCTGATGTCGGACATATCTCTTTTTCCACGCTTAAGAGGTTTGGGTCCCGCTGCGTCAAACCGACCGAGGGGCGGGTGACGGCGCTCGCGGCGGACGTTATGTCATGCCTTTCCCAAGCACACAACGTGACAGCACAAAAAGTCGCGCCCGGATGGGCCTCCACGCACGGATCGTTCCGGTCGCGGTTGCGACGGTCTGCGTCGGCCCGATCGGTGTCGGCCGGCTTTGCGTCGGTTGTGGGCGGGGCTGGTTCATGTTGGCCGGTGGTCGGGTTTCCGGGACGCGATCAGATCGCGTCGCCTCCCTTCTCGCCGGTCCGGATGCGGACAACTTCTTCCACGGGGGTGACGAAGATCTTGCCGTCGCCGATGCGGCCGGTGTGGGCGGCCTGCTGGATCGCCTCGATCGCCCGCTCCACCAGGGAGTCCTCCATCACCACCTCGATCTTCACCTTCGGCAGGAAGTCGACCACATACTCCGCGCCGCGGTACAGCTCGGTGTGCCCCTTCTGACGGCCGAAGCCCTTGGCCTCGGTGACGGTGATGCCCTTGATGCCGACTTCGTGAAGGGCTTCCTTCACTTCGTCGAGTTTGAACGGCTTAATGATGGCTTCGATCTTCTTCATGGGTCTCTCGTGTACGAGGTGCCAACGCCGGCAGGCACCGTCCACGGCTCTGCCGACGGTCCGAAGTAAAGCACGTTGCGTGCCAATCGGAGGGGTTGCGATCCGGCTGCGTGGGATGCCGGGCCGCAGCGGGCCGATGCCACCGTGGGCGGCACGCGACTGCCAACGGATAGGGCGAAGTGAACAATATTTGTGCACAAGCTGCAAGCAATCCGCGCAGCTGTACCCTTTCGGATGGGGTAGGGCCGGCGTTCGTCAGGCTTTTCACATTGATAAACGCGGTGCAAAATAGAGCTTGACCCGCCCCGTCCCTTGGGGCAAATAGGCGACCCCGGTGGCGGTGGTAGCTCAGTTGGTAGAGCTCTCGGTTGTGGTCCGAGCGGTCGTGGGTTCGAGTCCCATCCATCGCCCCAGTCCCCCTTGACGGTGGATGCGCGTGCCTCGTGAGGAGTTCACGTCGGCGTTGCATCGATCGAAACGGCGGGTGGGGTGTTTGCGGACGGTTCATTCCGTCCCCCGGTGGCGGTGGTAGCTCAGTTGGTAGAGCTCTCGGTTGTGGTCCGAGCGGTCGTGGGTTCGAGTCCCATCCATCGCCCCAGTTCTTCCTTCCAATTCCTGTGCCAATCAGGCCATTCCTTTCATTCCCCCTGTGCCCGGCTATGCTGCGGCCGTCGCGGTGCTTATTGTGCCGGGTGACGGTGATGCGGGATTGCGGCGGGTGGAGGCGATGGACGAACTGCTTTCCGTGGCGGAGATGTACCGCGCCGACGCGCTGACCATGGCGGGCGGTGTGCCGGGGCCTGTGCTGATGGAGGCGGCGGGGGCCGCGGTGGTGCGCGCGGTCTGCGAGCGCTGGGCGCCGCACCCGACCGTCGTCCTGTGCGGGCCGGGCAACAATGGTGGCGACGGCTTCGTCATCGCGCGTCTTCTTCTTGAAGCGGGCTGGCCGGTGCGGCTGGCCTTGCTGGGGTCGCGCTCCGCGCTGCGCGGCGACGCGGCGGTGGCGGCCGGGCGCTGGACCGGGCCGGTGGAGGCCGCCGACCCCTGGCTGCTGGAAGGCAACCCTCTGGTCATCGACGCGCTGTTCGGGGCCGGGCTGGCCCGCCCGCTCGACGGCATGGCCAAGGACGTCGTCGAGGCGATGGCGGGGCGCACCGTCGTTGCCGTGGACGTGCCCAGCGGCCTGCGCGGCGACAGCGGCCAAGTGATGGGAGTGGCCCCGCAGGCGGCGTTGACCGTCACCTTCTTCCGCCGCAAGCCCGGCCATCTGCTGCTGCCCGGCCGGGTTCTCTGCGGGGAGGTGGTGGTCGCCGACATCGGCATTCCCGACACGGTGCTGGACGCCATCGCGCCGCAAACCCTGGTGAACGGCCCCGACCTGTGGCGGCAGCGCTACCCCTGGCCGCGGCTCGACGCGCACAAATACGCGCGAGGGCACGCGGTGGTGCTTGGCGGGGCGCGGATGACCGGCGCGGCGCGGCTGTCGGCGCGGGGCGCTTTGCGCGCCGGGGCAGGGCTGGTCACGGTGGCCTGCCCACCCGACTCGATGCCGATCTACGCCGCCGGCTCGCCCAGCCTGATCGTGACCGATGTGGCGGACGGCGCGGCCTTCGAGGCTCTGCTGGTGGATCCGCGCAAGAACGCGGTGCTGCTGGGACCGGGAGCCGGAGTCGGGGCGGACACGCGGGGCCATGCGCTCGCCGCGCTGGGTGCTGGAAAGGCCTGCGTGCTGGACGCCGACGCGCTGACCAGCTTCGCCGAGTCGCCCGCCGACCTGCTCGACCGGTTGAACGGGCGCTGTCTGCTGACCCCGCACGAAGGCGAATTCGCCCGGGTCTTTCCGGATATCGCGGCGCAGGAGGGCGGCAAATTGACCCGCGCCCGTGCCGCGGCGGCGCGCTGTGGCGCGGTCGTCCTTTTGAAGGGTGCCGACACGGTGGTCGCGGCACCGGATGGGCGGGCCGTCATCAACGCCAACGCTCCGGCCGATCTGGCGACCGCCGGGTCGGGGGATGTGCTGGCGGGCATCGCGCTCGGGCTGATCGCCCAGGGGACGGACACGTTCGACGCCGCCTGCGCCGCGGTCTGGCTGCACGGCGAGGCGGCGAACGCCTTCGGGCCGGGCCTGATCGCCGAGGATTTGCCGGACGCGCTGCCGGGGGTGCTGAAGCGGCTCAAGGCGGGCGCGCGCTGACCCGGCGTCCCCAGGGCATACATACGCCTGGACAGGGGGCTTACCCTTAGGGCCGGGCTCAAGCTATGGCTTGCCGAGAGCGCGCCCGCACGCCAGACTCTAGGGTATGAGCGAGACGCCCGAGATCAAATCCGCTGAGACCCGGTCCAGCCAGCCCGTCCCGACCCAGCCCCCCGCCATCGGGGTGGGCACGCCGCCGGGGCTGCTCGACCGCACTCTGGACACGCTGCGCGCGGGCTGGCGCGAGATCGCCGCCTCCGCCCGCGGGGTGGTCGGCGCCGCGCCGCGCGCCAATCTGCCCAAGGAGGACGCGGAGCGGCTGAAGGAACAGATCGAAGCCTGCCTGGAGGGCCGCGGCGGCGAGGTGTCGGCGCGGGCGCGGGCGGCGCAGCTCGGCCGCACTTATCTGGCGCTGGACGGGCAGGGGCGGCGCAATTTCCTGATGATGCTGGCGCGCGATTTCGACGTGGACCGCGCTGCCGTTGACCAAGCCATGGCGACCTTCCAGACGGCGGGCGACCCGGTGTCGCGCGGCCATGCCGAGCGCGCCCTGCGACGAGCGCTGGAGCCGCCGCGGCTGCGCCTGCTGACCCAGTTCAACGGCCTGCCGGAAGGGGTGAAGTTCCTGGTGGACCTGCGCGCCGAGCTGATGGAGATGGCGCGCGGCGAACCGTTGCTCCAGGCGCTGGAGGACGATCTCAAGAGCCTGCTGCGCAGTTGGTTCGATGTCGGCTTCCTGGAGATGCGCCGGATCACCTGGGACAGCCCGGCCTCGCTCCTGGAAAAGCTCATCAAGTACGAGGCGGTGCACGAGATCAGCGGTTGGCGGGACCTGAAGGACCGCCTCGACTCCGACCGCCGCTGCTTCGCCTTTTTCCACCCGCGCATGCCGAACGAGCCGCTGATCTTCGTCGAGGTCGCGCTGGTCCAGGGCATGTCGGACAACGTCCAGGCGCTGCTCGACCCCTCCGCCCCGGTCTGCGACCCGAAGAGCGCGGACAGCGCCATCTTCTATTCCATCTCCAACGCCCAGGTCGGGCTGGCGGGAATCAGCTTCGGCAACTTCCTCATCAAGCGGGTGGTGGACGGGCTGACCGGCGAGTTTCCCAACATCAAATGCTTCGCCACCCTGTCGCCGATTCCCGGCTTCCGCCGCTGGCTGGACCGGGAATTGGCCGAGCGCGGTGATTCTCTGCTCAGCCCGCCCGAGGCGGAACGCATCGCCGAAGCCATGGCCAGCCGTCCGGGCGCCAGCGAATCGGAGACGGAAAGCGACGCGGACGAGCGTCCCGTGCTGGCCGGAGCCCTGGCTCTGCCCTCTTGGCACGCCGACGACGAGCTTCAAAAGCAGTTGCGCGGCCCGTTGATGCGGCTGTGTGCGCATTACCTGACGACGGCGCGCGCGTCGGACCGCCGCAGCGAACGGCCAGGTGCGGCGCCGGCTCGGGCGCTCGATCCGGTCGCGCATTTCCACCTCAGCAACGGCGCCCGCATGGAGCGGCTGAACTGGCTGGGCGATCGGTCGCCCAAGGGGTTGCGGCAGTCTTGCGGGATGATGATCAACTACCGCTACAAGCTGGGGGAAATCGACGCCAACCACGAAGCGTACCGGGGGGAGGGCAAGGTCAACGCCTCCTCCTCCATCCGGTCGCTGGGAAAGGGGGGCGGATGAGCCGGTTCGCCGCCCGCCGGGGCGCCGTCGTCATCGCGTCAAGCGTCCCCCACCAATGGCGTGCGGAACGGCGCCCATTTTGCCTGTTTGCGGCGCGAACCCTGTGCTATAGAGCGGACTTCGCCGGCAGTCCGTCGGGTGTTCCGCACCCGTCGCGGGCTGTCTATGCCATTGCGGGCGTGGCGGAACTGGTAGACGCGCCGGATTTAGGTTCCGGTGACTTCGGTCGTGGGGGTTCGAGTCCCTTCGCCCGCACCATGGCAACAGCTTGGACCGCATGGGAACACACGGTTTCGGGCCGCCCGGACGGGCGCCGCCGGGCCGGACAACGAGATAGGCTTTCGTTCCGATGAACATCACCGAGACCAGCGCCGACGGCCTGAAGCGCGAGTACAAGGTCGTCATTTCCGCCCAGGATATCGAACAGAAGGTGCAGGGCCGGCTCGAAGAGCTGCGCCGGACGGTGCAGCTCCCCGGCTTCCGTCCGGGCAAGGTGCCGGTTGCCGTGATCAAGCAGCGCTACGGCGGCAGCGTGCTGGCCGAGGCTCTGGAGGATGCGATCGCCGACAGCTCGCGTCAGGCGCTGAACGAGCGCGGCCTGCGCATCGCCATGCAGCCGAAGATCAATGTCGAGAAGTACGAGGACGGCGGCGACCTGTCCTACACCATGGGCGTCGAGCTTCTGCCGGACATCGAGCCGGGCGATCTCAGCGGCCTGGAGCTTGAGAAGCCGGTCGCCACGGTCGAGGACTCGGCCGTCGACGAGGCGCTGACCCGTCTGGCCTCCGCCCATTCGGTGCAGGCCCCGGTCACCGAGGACCGCGCGGCCGAGAAGGGCGACATCGCCGTGATCGACTTCGCCGGTTCGGTCGATGGCGAGGCCCTGCCGGGCATGGACGGCAAGGACTACCCGCTGGAGCTGGGCGCCAACCAGTTCGTTCCGGGCTTCGAGGACCAGCTGGTCGGCGCCAAGGCCGGCGAGCACCGCACGGTGAAGGTCACCTTCCCGGCCGACTACCCGCACGACCGCCTGAAGGGCGCCGACACCGTGTTCGAGGTGGACGTCAAGGAACTCCGCAAGAACGTCCCGGCCGAGGTCAACGACGACCTCGCCAAGGAGTTCGGCATGGAGAGCCTGGAGAAGCTGCGCGAGGCCGTCGGCGACCGCATCAAGAGCGAGTACGCCAATGTGTCGCGCCTGCGCGTCAAGCGCCAGCTCCTCGATAAGCTGGCCGAGGCGCACTCCTTCGAGGTCCCGCCGGGCATGGTGGACGTCGAGTTCGAGGGCATCTGGCAGCGCCTTCAGCAGGAACTGAAGAACGGCACCGCCGGTGAGGACGCCGGCAAGCCGGAAGAGGAGCTGAAGACCGAGTACCGCGGCATCGCCGAGCGCCGCGTGCGCCTGGGCCTGCTGCTGTCGGAAATCGGCCGCCGCAACGACATCCAGGTGACCCAGGACGAGATCAACCGCGCCCTGATCGCGGAAGCCCGCCGCTTCCCCGGCCAGGAGCGTCAGGTGTTCGAGTTCTTCAAGCAGAACCGGGAAGCGCTGGAAAACCTCCGCGCGCCCCTCTTCGAGGACAAGGTCGTCGACTACATCCTGGATCAGGCCAAGGTGAGCGAGAAGCCGGTGTCCGCCGAAGAGCTGATGAAGGACCCCGACGAGGAGGCCGAGGCGGCCTGATCGTCAGAAAGGTTGAGGGGCGGCCTACCGGTCGCCCCTTTCCATTCCTATATGTAGACTGCTCAGACGACTAACCGAGCTGCGGGAGCAGGGAAGACCACCATGTACGACTTCGAACCGAAGATGAATGCTCTGGTCCCGATGGTCATCGAGCAGACCAACCGGGGCGAACGAGCGTACGATATTTACTCGCGCCTGCTGAAGGAACGGATCATCTTCTTGATCGGTGGCGTGAACGACGCCGTCGCCAGTCTGATCTGCTCGCAGCTGCTGTTCCTGGAATCGGAAAACCCGAGCAAGGACATCGCGCTCTACATCAATTCGCCGGGCGGCTACGTCTCGGCCGGCCTCGCCATCTACGACACCATGCAGTACATCCGTCCGCAGGTGTCGACGGTGTGCATGGGGCAGGCGGCCTCGATGGGCTCGCTTCTGCTCGCCGCCGGCGCGCCGGGCAAGCGCTTCTCGCTGCCGAACAGCCGGATCATGATCCACCAGCCGTCGGGCGGCGCCCAGGGCCAGGCCTCGGACATCGAGATCCAGGCCCAGGAGATCCTGAAGCTGCGTTCGCGCCTCAACGACATCTACGTCAAGCACACCGGCCAGTCGCTCGACACCATCGAGGCGGCCATGGAGCGTGACAAGTTCATGTCGCCCGAGGAAGCCAAGGCCTTCGGCCTGATCGACGAGGTCGTGGAAAAGCGCCCCGGCTCGATCGGCGACGGCAACGCCGCCTGATGGGGCGCGCGAACTAATGATTGATTGCGCCGGTTCCCTGTTGTTGAATGATGGGGAACCGGTCCGATGGATCGGGTTCGAAGGATGAGCGGATGCGTTAACCTTGTCACGGGCCATGCCCGGGACAACCTTTGAAAGGACCGGCGTCGGGGGACGCCGCAGGCGGTTGACAGGTTATACGGATCAGTCCCCCGCGAGATGACGGAGTACCGATGAGCAAGTCCAGCAGCGGCGATTCGAAGAACACGCTCTACTGCTCCTTTTGCGGCAAGAGCCAGCACGAGGTCCGCAAGCTGATTGCCGGTCCGACGGTGTTCATCTGCGATGAATGCGTCGAGCTGTGCATGGACATCATTCGCGAGGAGAACAAGACGACCCTCGTGAAGTCCCGCGACGGCGTGCCGACCCCGCGCGACATCCATGCGGTACTGGACGATTACGTGATCGGCCAGCATCACGCGAAACGGGTCCTTTCGGTTGCGGTGCACAATCACTACAAGCGGTTGGCGCACGGCACGAAGCACAACGACGTCGAACTGGCGAAGTCCAACATCCTGCTGGTCGGCCCCACCGGCTGCGGCAAGACGCTGCTCGCCCAGACGCTCGCCCGGATCATCGACGTTCCCTTCACGATGGCCGACGCCACGACCCTGACCGAGGCGGGGTATGTCGGTGAGGACGTCGAGAACATCATCCTCAAGCTGCTCCAGGCCGCCGACTACAACGTCGAGCGGGCGCAGCGCGGCATCGTCTACATCGACGAGGTCGACAAAATCAGCCGCAAGTCCGACAACCCGTCGATCACGCGCGACGTGTCGGGCGAGGGCGTGCAGCAGGCCCTGCTGAAGATCATGGAGGGCACCGTCGCCTCCGTGCCTCCGCAGGGTGGCCGCAAGCATCCGCAGCAGGAGTTCCTGCAGGTCGACACCAGCAACATCCTGTTCATCTGCGGCGGTGCCTTCGCCGGTCTCGACAAGATCATCGCCCAGCGCGGCAAGGGCACCTCGATCGGCTTCGGTGCCGACGTGCGCGGTCCGGACGAGCGCTCGACCGGCGATATCCTGCGCGAGGTCGAGCCCGAGGATCTGCTGAAGTTCGGTCTGATCCCCGAGTTCATCGGCCGTCTGCCGGTGGTCGCCACCCTGGCCGATCTCGACGAGGCGGCTCTGGTGGAGATTCTCACCAAGCCGAAGAACGCCCTGGTCAAGCAGTACCAGCGCCTGTTCGAGATGGAGGACGTCCGTCTGGAGTTCTCCGACGACGCCCTGCGCACCATCTCCCACAAGGCGATCCAGCGGAAGACCGGCGCGCGCGGCCTGCGCTCGATCATGGAGTCGATCCTGCTCGACCCGATGTTCGATCTCCCGGGGCTTTCGGGGGTGGAGAGCATCCTGGTGAACAAGGAAGTGGTCGAGGGGCGGGCCAAGCCGCTCTACGTCCACGCCGAACGCCGCGGGGAGCAACAGGCCCCTGGCGCCTGACCCTCACCGGCGGAGGTTGCGAAAACGAGAAAGGGCGCTTCGGGCGCCCTTTTTCATGCCTGGGCGGGGCCGCTGGTCACATCAACCGGCTCACGTTGCAGATCTTGTACGCGTATCTTACAACATCGTCCTCGCTGCACATGTCTTCGGTATAGACTTGGCTGTACAATCGCCACCGCCCTTGGACGCGCACGCCGACGAGTGAGCATTTGGTATGATCTCCGAAGGCGCGATACCGGCTGGGCCCGTAAATTGAGAAATCGGGGTTGAGGTTGCGCAGTTCCGCCGCCGTGGCGTCTTCTGTCATTCCCTCGATGTTGCACAAATTCGCGTGAGCGACGCTGACTGTCTGGTTCGCCTTGGCGGCCCAGCCGAAGGAGCAGCCGTCCATGGTCGCGTTGAAGAACAGGTCGGCGCCATCGCCCAAGGTGATCTGGGTGATCTTGTCTGAAATCCAGGGAAGATAGTAGGCGCACCAGCTCGGCGTGGGCGTCGTCATGGGGCGCAAACCCAGGTCGGGGCTTGTGAGGCAATAAGCGCCGGCGACGCTCCACTCCCAATCCTTTCTGAAAAATCCCAACAGTCTTGACCGGCGGCTGACCGTGTAATTCTTCCTGTAGACCTCCCGGTTGACCGTCTCGACATGCAATTCCCGCCTCTGGTCGAGCAGATAGAAAAACGGAGACTTGTATATTTCAGGCAAGTCGGAGCGGTTCATCTGCTGCGTCGGATAGCAGACGATGTTGTTCCCAAGGAAGCCGTCGGCATCGGCAACCAGTTGGTTTCGCAGATCCGCGGGCGCGCATCTTTTCATGAAAAGCTCCTTCGAACCGCCGCCACCGGCAGAGGTGTGGCATCGGTGGAAGGACGGTCAGGCCGACGGCGCCGTGAAGGCGCAGCCGCGTCGTGACAAGGGTTAAGCCCTTGCCGCACCGCCATACGGAATTGGGGTTCTGGCCCTTGAAGGGGGGCTATGGCTGTGCCACGTTAGAAAAAGTGCCGGTTTCCGATCCCTGCGCTCATCCCCGAGGCGGGGTTCCTCCCAGGCCCATCCCGGGCTGACGGCGTCCCAATGAAAGAGGCCCAATCAATGTTCGAAATCCCTCGTGGTGCCCTCTATCCGGTCCTGCCGCTCCGCGACATTGTGGTTTTCCCCCACATGATCGTGCCTCTTTTCGTCGGCCGCGAGAAATCCGTGCGCGCCCTGGAAGACGTTATGAAGGACGACAAGCAGATCCTTCTCGTCACCCAGAAGAACGCCGCGCAGGACGATCCGACGCCGGCCGATATCTACAGCGTCGGCACCGTTGGGACCGTGTTGCAGCTGCTGAAGCTGCCGGACGGAACGGTGAAGGTGCTGGTGGAGGGCGGCCAGCGCGCGTCCATCACCAAGTTCGCCGAGAACGAGGATTTCTTCCAGGCCCACGCCGACCTCGTCGAGGAGAAGGTCGGGGAAAGCCAGGAGCTTGAAGCGCTGGGCCGGGCCGTCGTCTCGCAATTCGAACAGTACATCAAGCTGAACAAGAAGATCCCGCCGGAGGTCCTGGTCTCGATCAACCAGATCGAGGAGCCGGGCAAGCTGGCGGACACCGTGGCCTCCCACCTCGCGCTGAAGATTCCGGAGAAGCAGCAGCTTCTGGAATGCGCCACGGTGTCGGAGCGTCTGGAGCGGGTCTACGCCTTCATGGAAGGTGAGATCGGCGTCCTGCAGGTGGAAAAGCGCATCCGCAACCGCGTCAAGCGGCAGATGGAGAAGACCCAGCGCGAGTACTACCTCAACGAACAGCTCAAGGCGATCCAGAAGGAACTCGGCGAGACCGAGGACGGCCGCGACGAGTCGGCCGAACTGGAAGAGAAGATCAACAAGACCCGCTTCTCCAAGGAAGCCCGCGACAAGGCCCTGGCCGAGCTGAAGAAGCTGCGTTCCATGAGCCCGATGTCGGCCGAGGCGACGGTGGTGCGCAACTACCTGGACTGGATGCTGTCCATTCCGTGGAAGAAGCGCACCAAGGTGAAGAAGGACCTGAAGCTCGCGCAGAAGATCCTCGACGCCGACCATTACGGCCTGGAGAAGGTCAAGGAACGCATCCTCGAGTATCTCGCGGTCCAGAACCGCATGAACAAGGTGAAGGGGCCGATTCTCTGCCTCGTCGGGCCGCCCGGCGTCGGCAAGACCTCGCTCGGCAAGTCGATCGCCAAGTCCACGGGGCGCAACTTCGTGCGCATGTCGCTCGGCGGCGTGCGGGACGAGGCCGAGGTCCGTGGTCACCGGCGCACCTACATCGGCTCGATGCCCGGCAAGGTCATCCAGGGCATGAAGAAGGCGAAGTCATCCAACCCGCTGTTCCTGCTGGACGAGATCGACAAGCTCGGCGCCGACTGGCGCGGCGACCCGTCGTCGGCCCTGCTGGAGGTCCTCGACCCCGAGCAGAACGGCACCTTCAACGACCACTACCTGGAGGTCGACTACGACCTGTCTGACGTGATGTTCGTCTGCACGGCCAACACGATGCGCATGCCGCAGCCGCTGCTGGACCGTATGGAGATCATCCGGGTCGCCGGCTACACCGAGGACGAAAAGGTCGAAATCTCCAAGCGTCACCTGATCGAGAAGCAGATCGAGGCGAACGGCCTGAAGAAGGGTGAATTCACGATCTCCGACGACGCGATGCGCGACCTGATCCGCTACTACACGCGGGAGGCCGGCGTCCGCAGTCTGGAGCGCGAGATCGCCAATCTCTGCCGCAAGGCCGTGAAGGAAATCCTGATGAAGGGCTCCGCCGGCGCCAAGGTCTCGGTCACCCGCCGGAACCTGGACAAGTACGCCGGCGTCCGTCGCTTCCACTTCGGCGAGGCGGAGCTTGAGGATCTGGTGGGCGTCACCACCGGGCTGGCCTGGACGGAAGTCGGCGGCGAGCTGCTGTCGATCGAGGCGGTCAGCCTTCCCGGCAAGGGGCGTGTGACCACCACCGGCAAACTGGGCGACGTCATGAAGGAGTCGGTCCAGGCGGCGGAGAGCTACGTCAAGTCGCGGGCCACCGCCTTCGGCATCAAGCCGACGCTCTTCGAGAAGCGGGACATCCACGTCCACGTGCCCGAGGGCGCCACCCCGAAGGACGGCCCGTCGGCGGGTGTGGCGATGATCACCTCAATCGTCTCGGTCCTGACCGGCATCGCGGTCCGCAAGGACGTGGCGATGACCGGCGAGATCACCCTGCGCGGCCGGGTGCTCCCGATCGGCGGCCTGAAGGAGAAGCTGCTGGCCGCTCTGCGCGGCGGCCTGAAGCATGTGCTGATCCCGAAGGACAACGAGAAGGATCTCGCCGACATCCCGGACAACGTGAAGCGCGGCCTGGAAATCATCCCGGTCAGCACCGTCGACGACGTCCTGAAGCACGCCCTGGTTCGGGAAGTCGAGCCCATCGAGTGGAAGGAACCGGAGGCGGTCGAGCCGGCGGTCGCCAAGCCGCAGACCGACGGTGGAGGCGAGGTGCTTCGTCACTGATCGAGTCCGGCGTTTAAAGCACCTTTAAAGCGCTACCATGCTTCGCATCGCCCGCCCGTCTGCAATTGACGGGCGGGCGATGTCGCGTTTATCGTTTGAATGCGTGAAGTCATTGGGCGGCTTTGCTTCCATTTTCTTTGCCGGTTTGAGAAGGGGGGAAGTAAGTGAACAAGAACGATCTGGTGGCGCACGTCGCCGACGCCGTGGGTTTGTCCAAAACCGATGCGACCAAGGCGGTCGACGCCGTTTTCGACGGCATCGCCGACTCGCTCAAGAACGGGGAGGAGGTTCGTCTGGTCGGCTTCGGCACATTCGCGGTCTCCGAGCGCGCGGCCAGCGAGGGCCGCAACCCGCGCACCGGCGAGAAGATCGCCATTCCCGCGTCGAAACAACCGAAGTTCAAACCGGGCAAGACCCTGAAGGACGGGTTGAAGTGATGACGCCTTGAACGGACAGGGCATTCCGGGCATAGTGCGCGCCGGTCAGCACAAGCTGGCCGGCTTTGCGTTGTCTGGAACGCCAATCCGGTCAACGACGCGGCGCGGGCGATTAGCTCAGCGGTAGAGCATCTCGTTTACACCGAGAGGGTCGGGGGTTCGAAACCCTCATCGCCCACCATCGCGCCCGGTCCTTCCGGCACGTCCCTTTCAAATTCGTGATTGACAGGTTATGCGTCGGGCGGCTAGAAACCGCCCATCGGCGACGGGGCGTGGCCCCGGAAACTGCGCTGCGATCCTATGACACGGACGCCTGTTCTTGCGCATTTCACTTCGCCGCGTTGCGCGGGTGTAGCTCAGTTGGTTAGAGCGCCGGCCTGTCACGCCGGAGGCCGCGGGTTCAAGTCCCGTCACTCGCGCCATTCTCTCCCTCTGCATTCTCCTTTTTGCAAAGAAAACGAAGCCTTCACGGCTTTACCGGCAGGTCCGCGGTCCCTATATCCGATTAGCTCGACCCGCATATCCGATAAGCCGGATAGAGAGAAGGGTCATTTAAAAAGTTTGGTAATACCAAGGACATCCGCTCATTTCCGCAGAGTGGATTCGTTGGCCGAAAGCGATTCAAAGCGCTTTCCTTGATCACGCTCTCGTCATATATTCCGCCCCGTCTGATGGGCTAATCCAAGGCATTCCAGCCACGACACCGCGCGTCGGCCGATTACGGGCCGTACCGGCGATCGTGGCGTGGGCTTATGGGAGGACCGCGGTGACCAACCCGCTGATCATTGAGTACCTTCCGATCCTGGTGTTCCTGTTGATCGGTATCGCGCTGGCCGTGGTGATGGTTGGCGCGTCTTACGTCATCAGCCCGAAGAATCCGGATTCGGAGAAGCTCTCCCCCTACGAGTGCGGCTTCGAGCCGTTCGAGGATGCCCGCACGAAGTTCGACGTGCGGTTTTACCTGGTCTCCATCCTGTTCATCATCTTCGACCTCGAGGTCGCCTTCCTGTTCCCGTGGGCCGTCGCGCTCGGGGACATCGGCCTCTTCGGTTTCTGGTCGATGATCGTGTTCCTTGGGATCCTGACCATCGGCTTCATCTATGAGTGGAAGAAAGGAGCTCTGGAATGGGAGTAGAGGCTGCCAAGCTGGCGCCGATTCCGCCCGGACCGGAACAGGACGCCTATCTCCGCGCGGTCACCGAGGAGATCCAGGAAAAGGGCTTCATCACGGCGAAGTACGAGGATGTGCTCGCCTGGGCCCGCACCGGTTCCCTGTGGCCGATGACCTTCGGTCTGGCCTGCTGCGCGGTGGAGATGATCCACGCCTACATGAGCCGGTACGACCTGGACCGTTTCGGCGTCATTCCGCGCCCCAGCCCGCGCCAGTCCGACTGCATGATCGTGGCCGGCACGCTGACCAACAAGATGGCCCCCGCGCTGCGCAAGGTCTATGACCAGATGCCGGAACCGCGCTGGGTGATCTCGATGGGCTCCTGCGCCAACGGCGGCGGCTACTATCACTATTCCTACTCGGTGGTGCGCGGCTGCGACCGGATCGTTCCGGTCGATATTTACGTGCCGGGCTGTCCTCCGACCGCGGAAGCGCTGGTCTACGGCATTCTGCAACTCCAAAAGAAGATCCGGCGCGGCAACCGCATCGCTCGCTGAATAAGAAAAAGGCAGGTCCTGGCCATGTCCGAACAGGCGTTGAAGGAACTTGGGGACCATATCGCCGCGACGCTCGGCGATGACGTCCTGAAGGTCGAGCTGAAGCTTGGCGAGCTGATGGTGACCGTCCGCCGGCCCTCGCTCATCAAGTCGCTCACCTTCCTGCGTGACGATCCGACCTGCTCGTTCGAGCAGCTGCTCGACGTCACCGCTGTGGATTGGCCGGAGCGGGAGGAACGCTTCGAGGTCGTCTACATCCTTTTGAGCTACAAGCACAATCGGCGCCTCCGCGTGAAGGTCACCACCGACGAGGACACTCCCGTGGCCTCGGCCGTGCCGGTGTACAACGCGGCCGGCTGGTTCGAGCGTGAAACCTGGGACATGTTCGGGATCTTCTTCTCCGACCATCCGGATCTGCGCCGCATCCTGACCGACTATGGTTTCGAAGGTCACCCGTTGCGCAAAGACTTCCCGATGACGGGCTATGTCGAGTGCCGCTACGACGAGGACCAGAAGCGCGTCGTCTACGAACCCGTCCGCCTGACGCAGGATTTCCGCAGCTTCGACTTCCTGTCGCCCTGGGAAGGCATGACGAACGTGATGCTGCCCGGCGACGAGAAGGCCCAGGCCCCTGACTCCGGGAGCAAGCCGTGACCATCGCCACGTCCGCACACCCCGCCGCCGGCCAGTCCGGCGGCAAGACCCAGATCAAGCCCTACACCATGAACTTCGGGCCGCAGCACCCTGCGGCCCACGGCGTGTTGCGTCTGGTGATGGAGCTGAACGGCGAAGTCGTCGAGCGCTGCGACCCGCACATCGGCCTGCTGCACCGCGGCACCGAGAAGCTGATCGAGTACAAGACCTACCTGCAGGCCGTTCCGTATTTCGACCGCCTGGACTACGTCAGCCCGATGTGCATGGAGCACGCCTATGTGCTCGGCATCGAGAACCTGCTGCAGATCAAGGCGCCGCTGCGCGCCCAGTACATCCGCGTCCTCTTCTCCGAGATCACGCGCATCCTGAACCACATCCTGTCGATCACCACCGGCGCGCTCGACGTCGGCGCGATCACGCCGGCGCTGTGGGGCTTCGAGGAACGCGAGATCCTCATGGAGTTCTACGAGCGTGTGTGCGGCGCGCGCCTCCATGCGAACTATTTCCGTCCCGGCGGCGTCGCCTGGGATCTGCCCGCTGGCCTGACCGACGACATCTGGGAGTTCACGGAGCGCTTCCCGAAGTTTGTTGACGACATTGACAATCTGCTGACGAACAATCGCATTTTCAAGCAGCGGACCGTCGACATCGGCGTCGTCACCAAGGAAGAGGCGTTCAACTGGGGCTTCACCGGCCCGATGCTGCGCGGTTCGGGCGTCGCCTGGGACCTGCGCAAGTCGCAGCCCTACGAAGTCTACGATCGCATGGACTTCGACGTGCCGGTCGGCCTGACCGGCGACTGCTGGGCGCGCTACCTCGTCCGCATGGAGGAGATGCGCCAGTCCAACCGCATGATCCGCCAGTGCCTGAAGGAGCTTCCCGACGGCCCGGTGCGCGCGGAGGAGCGCAAGGTCTCCCCGCCGCCGCGCGGCGAGATGAAGCGGTCGATGGAAGCGCTGATCCATCACTTCAAGCTCTTCACCGAGGGCTTCCACGTCCCGGCGGGCGAAACCTACACCGCCATCGAGGCGCCGAAGGGCGAGTTCGGCGTGTATCTGGTGTCGGACGGCACGAACAAGCCGTACCGCTGCAAGATCCGCGCACCGGGCTTCGCCCACCTGCAGGGCCTCGACTTCATGTCGAAGGGCCACATGCTGGCCGATGCGGTGGCCAACATCGCGTCCATGGACATCGTGTTCGGAGAAATTGACCGATGAGCGCCCCGGCTCACGACCCGGCCAAGGAGCCGGCCTCCTTCGCCTTCAATCCGGAAAACCTGGAACGGGCGAAAGCCATCATCGCGAAGTACCCGACGGGCAAGCAGGCCAGCGCCTGCATGCCGCTGCTCGATCTGGCCCAGCGCCAGAGCGACGGCTGGCTGCCGCGCGTCGCCATGGACGCCGTGGCCGACCTGCTCGGCATGCCGCGCATCCGCGTGTACGAGGTTGCGACCTTCTACACGATGTACAACAAGACCCCGGTCGGGAAGCACGTCATCCAGGTCTGCACGACCACGCCGTGCTGGCTGCGCGGGTCGGACGACATCGTGCACACCTGCGAGCGCAAGCTGGGCATCGGCGTCGGCGAGACCACCGCGGACGGCCAGTTCACGCTGCGCGAGGTCGAGTGTTCGGGCGCCTGCGTCAACGCGCCGGTGGTCCAGATCGGCGACGACTATTACGAAGACGTCAGCCCGGAACACATGGAAAAGATCATCGACGCCCTCAAGGGCGGCGAGATCCCCAAGCACGGCTCGCAGATCGGCCGGCAGTCCTCCGAACCGGTGGGCGGCCCGACGACTCTGAAGGCCTTCACCACCACGGCCGATTGAGGGGGATGCGATGCTTCGCGACGAGGACCGCATTTTCACCAACCTGTACGGCTACCAGAGCTTCGGCCTGGACGCCGCCCGGAAGCGTGGTGACTGGGACAACACCAAGGCCCTGATCGCCCAGGGCAAAGAGTGGATCATCGAGCAGGTCAAGGAATCCGGCCTGCGCGGGCGCGGCGGCGCCGGCTTCTCCACCGGCATGAAGTGGTCCTTCATGCCGAAGAACGTGACGGACAAGCCGGTCTACCTCGTCATCAACGCCGACGAGGGCGAGCCGGGCACCTGCAAGGACCGCGACATCCTGCGCCACGATCCGCACAAGCTGATCGAGGGCTGCCTGATCGCCGGTTTCGCCATCGGCGCGTCGGCCTGCTACATCTACATCCGCGGTGAGTTCTACAACGAGGGCTCCAACGTCCAGCGCGCCATCGACGAGGCGTACGAGGCGGGGCTGATCGGCAAGAACGCCTGCGGCACCGGCTACGACTACGACATCTACATCCACCGCGGCGCGGGCGCTTATATCTGCGGCGAGGAAACCGCGCTCATCGAGTCCATCGAGGGCAAGAAGGGTCAGCCGCGCAACAAGCCGCCGTTCCCCGCCCAAGCCGGTCTCTATTCCTGCCCGACCACGGTGAACAACGTCGAATCCATCGCGGTGGTTCCGACCATCCTGCGCCGCGGTGCGGCGTGGTTCGCCGGCCTCGGCCGTCCGAAGAACACCGGCACCAAGCTCTTCTGCATCTCCGGGCACGTCAACAAGCCGTGCAACGTGGAAGAGGAGATGGGCATCCCGCTGAAGGAGCTGATCGAGAAGCACGCCGGCGGCGTGCGCGGCGGGTGGGACAACCTGCTGGCGATCATCCCCGGCGGCTCGTCGGTACCGCTGCTGCCGAAGTCGATCTGCGACACGGTCCTGATGGACTTCGACAGCCTGCGCGACGTGCGCTCGGGCCTGGGCACCGCGGCGGTGATCGTGATGGACAAGTCCACCGACGTGGTGAAGGCCATCGCCCGCCTGTCCCAGTTCTACGCCCATGAGAGCTGCGGCCAGTGCACGCCGTGCCGCGAGGGCACCGGCTGGATGAACCGCATCATGCAGCGCATGGTGACCGGCAACGCGCGCGTCGAGGAAATCGACATGCTGCTGGAGGTCACCAAGCAGATCGAGGGGCACACCATCTGCGCGCTCGGCGATGCCGCGGCCTGGCCGATCCAGGGCCTGTTCCGGCATTTCCGGCCGGAGGTCGAGCGCCGCATCCTCGACTACCGCAACGCCGCCAAGTCCTTGGCGGCCGAGTAAGGAGCCCGGTTTCCAATGCCGAAACTCACCATCGACGGGATCGAGATCGAAGTCGAGCCGGGCACCTCGATCCTGCAGGCCTGCGAACAGCTGGGCATCGAGATCCCGCGCTTCTGCTACCACGAGCGTCTGAGCGTGCCGGCGAACTGCCGCATGTGCCTCGTGGAGATGGAGCGCGCGCCCAAGCCGGTGGCCGCCTGCGCCATGCCCTGCGGCGACGGGATGGTCGTCAAGACCAACACCGAACTCGTGCACAAGGCCCGCAAGGGCGTCATGGAATTCCTGCTGATCAACCACCCGCTGGACTGTCCGATCTGCGACCAGGGCGGCGAGTGCGATCTCCAGGACCAGGCGATGGCCTACGGTTTTGACCGTGGCCGCTACGGCGAGAACAAGCGCGCCGTCCAGGACAAGTACATGGGGCCGCTGATCCGGACCGAGATGACGCGCTGCATCCACTGCACGCGCTGCATCCGCTTCGTGAACGAGATCGCCGGCGTTCCCGACCTCGGCGCGGTGAACCGCGGCGAGCATATGGAGATCACCACCTTCGTCGAGAAGGCCATCGGGTCGGAGCTGTCGGGCAACCTCGCCGACGTATGTCCGGTGGGCGCTCTGCTGTCCAAGCCCTACGCCTTCACGGCCCGCCCGTGGGAGCTGCGCAAGACCGAGACGGTCGACGTGCTGGACGCGGTCGGCTCGAACATCCGCGTCGACACCCGCGGTCCCGAGGTGATGCGCGTCCTGCCGCGCGTCAACGAGGACGTCAACGAGGAGTGGATCGCCGACAAGACCCGCTTCGCCTATGACGGGCTGAAGCGCCAGCGTCTCGACCGCCCCTACGTCCGCAAGGACGGCAAGCTCCAGCCGGCGACCTGGGCCGAGGCCTTCCAGGCCATCGCCGCCAAGGTCAAGGGCGTCCCGGGCAACCGCATCGCCGCCATCGCGGGCGATCTGGCCGACACCGAGTCCATGCTGGCGCTCAAGGAACTGATGGCCGGCCTCGGCTCGGCCAACATCGACTGCCGCCAGGACGGCGCCCTGTTCGACACCTCGTCCCGCGCGGGCTACCTGTTCAACAGCGGCATCGCCGGGATCGAGCGGGCCGACGTCATCCTGCTGGTCGGCACTAACCCGCGTTGGGAAGCCACCATCGTCAACGCCCGCATCCGCAAGCGCTACCTGATGGGTGGCCTGAAGGTCGCGGTGATCGGCGAGGCCCGCGAGCTGACCTACCCGTACAGCCATCTCGGCACGGGCACCGACGCCCTGCAGCAGCTCGTCGACGGCACGCATGCCTTCGCCGACGTGCTGCGCGGCGCCAAGAACCCGATGATCATCCTCGGTGCCGGCGCCTTCCGCCGCAAGGACGGCGCCGCCGTTCAAGCCGCGGTGCGCAAGCTGGCCGAGACCTTCAACGTGGTTCAGGACGGCTGGAACGGCTTCAACGTGCTGCACACGGCGGCGTCCCGCGTCGGCGGCCTCGACATCGGCTTCCTGCCGGGCGAGGGCGGTCGCGGCACCGCCGGCATCGTCGAGGGGGCAGGGAAGGGCGAGATCGACGTGGTGTACCTGCTGGGCGCCGACGAGATCGACACCGCCGCTCTGGGCAACGCCTTCGTGGTCTACCAGGGCCACCACGGCGACAAGGGCGCCCACCGCGCCGACGTCATCCTGCCGGGCGCCGCCTACACCGAGAAGAACGCCCTCTACGTCAACACCGAGGGCCGTCCGCAGCAGGCGCGTCTCGCCACCTTCCCGCCCGGCGAGGCGCGGGAGGATTGGAAGATCCTGCGCGCCCTGTCGGAACAGCTCGGCCACAAGCTGCCCTACGACAGCCTGACGCAGATCCGTCGCCGTCTGGCCGAGGTCAACCCGGTCTTCGCGGCGGTCGGCACGGTCACGCCGGCCCCCTGGGCGCCGTTCGGCGCGGAGGGTGCGCTCGACGCGGCCCCGCTGCAGTCGCCGGTCGCGAACTACTACATGACCGACCCGATCAGCCGCGCCTCGGTGACCATGGCTCGTTGCGCCGAGACGTTCGTGAAGCCCGCCGTGAAGCCCGCCGAGAGCGCTCAGGAGAGGACCGGTACCCATGGCTGAGTTCTGGAGCGGCTTCCTGCTGCCGCTGATCATCATCGTCCTCAAGATCCTGGCGATCGTCGTGCCGCTCCTGGTGGCCGTGGCCTTCATGACCTACGCCGAGCGTAAGATCATGGGCGCCATGCAGCTCCGCCAGGGCCCGAACATCGTCGGCCCGTTCGGGCTTCTGCAGCCTTTCGCGGATGGCCTGAAGCTGTTCGCGAAGGAGCAGATCCTGCCGGTCGGCGCGAACCGCTTCGTGTTCTATCTGGCCCCGATGCTGACCTTCTTCCTGGCGCTGGTCGCCTGGGCGGTCATTCCCTTCGACTACGGCATGGTGCTGGCCGACATCAACGTCGGCATCCTGTACCTGTTCGCGATCTCGTCGCTGGGCGTGTACGGCATCGTGATGGCCGGCTGGGCGTCGAACTCGCGCTACGCCTTCCTCGGCGCGCTGCGCTCGGCGGCGCAGATGGTGTCCTACGAGGTCTCGATGGGCCTCGTCATCATCTCCGTCCTGCTCTGCGTCGGCTCGCTGAACCTGACGAAGATCGTCGAGGCGCAGGAGACGATCTGGTTCGCCATCCCGCTGCTGCCGATGTTCGTCATCTTCTTCATCTCGGCGCTGGCGGAAACCAACCGGTCCCCCTTCGATCTGCCGGAAGGCGAGTCGGAGCTGGTGGCCGGCTTCATGGTGGAGTACAGCTCGGCCCCCTTCGCGCTCTTCTTCCTTGGCGAATACGCCAACATGATCCTGATGAGCGCGATGACCAGCATCCTGTTCCTGGGAGGCTGGCTGCCGCCGCTGCCGTTCGCGCCCTTCACCTGGATCCCCGGCCCGATCTGGTTCGCCCTGAAGATCGCCTTCTGCCTGTTCGTCTATGTGTGGGTCCGCGCGACCATGCCGCGCTACCGCTACGACCAGCTGATGCGTCTGGGGTGGAAGGTGTTCCTGCCGTTCTCGCTGCTGTGGGTCGTGCTGACGGCCGGCGTGCTGGTGACGTTCGGCTGGCTGCCGAAGTGACCGGCGCCTGAACGGACCATCGGATCGAGTTTCAAAGAGAAAGCGCGGGCGTCACCCGGAACGGGGCGCCCGCTAGGAAGGAGACGAAGAGGCCATGGCGTTCCTCGATCGTGCGGCGCGCAGCCTGTTCCTGACCGAACTGTTGGGCGGCCTCGGGCTCACCCTGCGCTACATGTTCAAGCCCAAGGTGACCCTGAACTACCCGTTCGAAAAGGGCCCCATCAGCCCCCGCTTCCGCGGCGAGCACGTCCTGCGCCGGTATCCCGGCGGCGAGGAGCGCTGCATCGCCTGCAAGCTGTGCGAGGCGGTGTGTCCGGCCCTGGCCATCACCATCGAGGCCGAACCGCGTGAGGACGGCAGCCGCCGCACCACGCGCTACGACATCGATATGACGAAGTGTATCTACTGCGGCTATTGCCAGGAGGCTTGCCCGGTGGACGCCATCGTGATGGGTCCGAACTTCGAGTTCTCCACCGAGAACCGTGAAGAGCTTTTCTACAACAAGCAGAAGCTGCTGGCGAACGGCGACCGCTGGGAAGCGGAAATCGCCCAGAACCTCGCGGCCGAGGCGCCGTACCGGTAAGTCGTTGCAGTGCGGTAAGCGGAAACGGGGATAACGATGATTGTTCAAGGCATCGCCTTCTACGTCTTTGCCGCGCTGCTGGTGGCCTCCGGTGTGATGGTCATCTCGGCGCGGAATCCGGTTCATTCGGTCCTTTATCTGGTCCTGGCCTTTTTCCAGGCCGCCGGCCTGTGCGTGCTGCTCGGGGCCGAGTTCATCGCGATGATCCTGGTGATCGTCTATGTGGGCGCGGTCGCGGTGCTGTTCCTGTTCGTGGTGATGATGCTCGACATCAACTTCCGCGAGCTGCGGGCGGGCGCGCTCCAGTACCTGCCGATCGGCGGGCTGATCGGCCTCATCCTGCTGGCCGAGCTGGCCGCCGTGCTCGGCGGCTGGATCATCGCGCCGGCGGCGGAGAAAGCCGCCTCGGCGCCGGTCGCGGCGATGGCCGGTGCGACCAACACCGAGCAGCTCGGCCAGCTGATCTACACCCACTACGTCTATCTGTTCCAGGCGTCGGGCCTCGTGCTGCTGATCGCCATGATCGGCGCCATCGTCCTGACCCTGCGTCAGCGTGAGGGTGTCCGGAAGCAGAACATCGGCTCCCAGCTCGCCCGTCGGCGCGAGGACGTGGTCGCCATCCGCAAGGTGCCGACCGGGGAGGGCGTGTGATCATGGAAATCGGTCTCGGGCATTATCTGACGGTCTCGGCCATCATCTTCACGCTCGGCGTCCTCGGCATCTTCCTCAACCGGAAGAACGTCATCATCATCCTGATGTCGATCGAGATGATGCTGCTCGCCGTGAACCTGAACTTGGTGTCGTTCTCGGT
The DNA here is from genome assembly GCF_000632475.1 of Azospirillum argentinense. Classification (NCBI taxonomy): domain Bacteria; kingdom Pseudomonadati; phylum Pseudomonadota; class Alphaproteobacteria; order Rhodospirillales; family Azospirillaceae; genus Azospirillum; species Azospirillum argentinense. Next base: position 1,714,270 of record NZ_CP007793.1, on the reverse strand, counting down.
CTTCCTGAACGATCTGGTCGGGCAGGTCTTCTCCATGATCATCCTGACCGTCGCCGCCGCCGAGGCGGCCATCGGTCTCGCCATCCTGGTGGTGTACTTCCGCAACCGCGGCTCCATCCGGGTCGAAGACATCAATCTGATGAGGGGCTAAGGCAGCGCCATGGAAGTCCTTGTCGTATTCCTCCCGCTCCTGGCGTTCCTCGTCGCGGGTTCCATCGCCCTGTTCGGCGGACCGAAGGCGGAGCCGGCGCACGCCGGCGGCCACGATCACCATGGGCATGACCACGGTCATGGCCACGACGCCCATGCGCATGACGCGCACGCTCACGACGAGCATCACGAAGACGGCCACGACGACCATCACGTCGTCGCCGGGCCGCCCACCGTGGGCGACCGCGCCGCGCAGTTCGTCACCACCGGTGCCGTCCTGCTCTCCGCAGTCCTGTCCTGGGTGCTGTTCTTCGACGTCGCCGTCGGCGGCCATCCCCGCACGATCGAGCTGATGAGCTGGATGCGCAGCGGCGGCCTGGACGTGTCCTGGGCGCTGCGCGTCGACCAGCTCACCGCGGTCATGCTGGTGGTGGTCAACACCGTGTCGTCGATGGTCCATCTGTATTCCATCGGCTACATGGCCGAGGACCCGCAGAAGCCGCGCTTCATGGGTTACCTGTCGCTGTTCACCTTCGCCATGCTCATGCTGGTGACGGCCGACAACCTCGTGCAGCTCTTCTTCGGCTGGGAGGGCGTGGGTCTCGCCTCCTACCTGCTCATCAACTTCTGGTACGAGAAGCCCTCGGCCAACAACGCGGCGATCAAGGCCTTCCTGGTCAACCGCGTCGGCGACTTCGGCTTCGTGCTCGGCATCTTCGCGATCTTCGTGCTGACGGGCTCCGTCCAGTTCGACGCGATCTTCGCCAAGGCGCCGGAACTGGCCGGTCAGACGCTGCATTTCCTCAGCTGGAACTTTGACGCGCTGACCGTCACCTGCCTGCTGCTGTTCATCGGCGCCATGGGCAAGTCGGCCCAGCTCGGCCTGCACACTTGGCTGCCGGACGCCATGGAAGGCCCGACCCCGGTGTCGGCGCTCATCCACGCGGCCACCATGGTGACCGCCGGCGTGTTCATGGTCTGCCGCCTGTCCCCGGTCTTCGAATACGCCCCGACGGCGCTGGAGATCGTGGCCGTGGTCGGCGCCCTGACGGCCTTCGTCGCGGCGACCATCGGGTTCACCCAGTTCGACATCAAGCGCGTCATCGCCTATTCGACCATGAGCCAGCTCGGCTACATGTTCTTCGCCGCGGGCGTCTCCGCCTACGGCGCGGCGATGTTCCACCTGTTCACGCACGCCTTCTTCAAGGCCCTGCTGTTCCTCGGCGCCGGCTCGGTGATCCACGCCCTGCACCATGAGCAGGACATGCGCAACATGGGCGGCGTCTGGCGGAAGATCCCCTTCACCTACGCGGTGATGTGGATCGGCAACCTCGCGCTCGCCGGTCTGCCCTTCTTCGCCGGCTACTATTCCAAGGACATGATCCTGGAGGCGGCCTTCGCCTCGGCCAGCCCGGTCGGCAAGTTCGCCTTCGCGCTCGGCATCGCCGCGGCCCTGCTGACCGCCTTCTACTCCTGGCGTCTGCTGTTCATGACCTTCCACGGCAAGCCGCGGATGGAGAAGTCGGTCTTCGACCACGCTCATGAATCGCCGATCGTCATGCTGATCCCGCTGGCGGTGCTGGCGGTGGGCGCGCTGTTCGCCGGCTTCGGCTTCCACGAGCTGTTCATCGGCCACAGCATGGAGCATTTCTGGGGCAAGACCATCCTGGTGCTGGCGGACAACAACAGCATCGAGGCGGCCCACCACCACACCCCGGGCTGGGTCAAGCTGGCTCCGCTGGTCGTCGGCCTGATCGGCATCGCGCTCGCCTACATCATGTACATGGCGATCCCGGGCCTGCCGGAGAAGGTCGCCACCACGTTCCGTGGCGTGCACCAGTTCCTGTACAACAAGTGGTACTTCGACGAGCTGTACGACCGTCTGTTCGTGCGCACGGCCAAGTATCTGGGCTACGGCCTGTGGAAATCCGGCGACGGCGCCGTGATCGACGGTGTCGGTCCGGACGGGATCGCCGCCGCCACCCGCGACGTCGCGGCGCGCGCCAGCCGCCTCCAGTCCGGCTACGTCTATCACTACGCCTTCGCGATGGTGATCGGTGTGGTGCTGCTGGTGGCTTGGCTCTCGGTGTTCGGTTGAGCGGTTTGAAGGGGAACAAGAACAATGGCTAGCTGGCCGCTCCTGTCGTTCACGACCTTCCTGCCGCTGGCCGGTGTGGCGCTGATCCTGCTCTTCTGCAGGGGCAACACGCCGGATGTGGTTCGGAACGTCCGTTACGTCGCGCTCTGGACGACGGTCATCACCTTCGTCCTGTCGCTGTTCATCTGGTTCAACTTCGACCCGCGCAACCCGGGCTACCAGCTCGTGGAGAAGGCGGCGTGGATTCCCGAGTTCGGGATCTCCTACCACATGGGTGTGGACGGCATTTCGATGCTGTTCGTCATCCTCTCCACCTTTCTGATGCCGCTCTGCATCCTCTCCTCCTGGGAGGCGGTGCAGACCCGAGTGAAGGAGTACATGATCGCCTTCCTCGTGCTGGAAACCCTCATGGTGGGGATGTTCTGCGCGCTGGACTTCGTCCTCTTCTACATGTTCTTCGAGGGCGTGCTGATCCCGATGTTCCTGATCATCGGTGTCTGGGGCGGGGCGCGGCGCGTCTACGCGGCGTTCAAGTTCTTCCTCTACACGCTGCTCGGCTCGGTCCTGATGCTGCTGGCCATCCTGGCCATGTACTTCGCGGCCGGCACGACGGACATCCCGACGATCACGGCGACCCACTTCCCGCGCAACATGCAGCTCTGGCTGTGGCTGGCCTTCTTCGCGTCCTTCGCGGTGAAGGTGCCGATGTGGCCGGTGCACACCTGGCTCCCCGACGCCCACGTCGAGGCGCCGACCGCCGGGTCGGTCATCCTAGCCGGCGTTCTGCTGAAGATGGGCGGCTACGGCTTCCTGCGCTTCAACATCCCGATGCTGCCCGAGGCGACCGAGTATTTCGCCCCGATGGTCTACGCGCTGTCGATCGTCGCGGTGATCTACACCTCCCTCGTCGCCCTGGCGCAGGAGGACATGAAGAAGCTGATCGCCTACTCGTCCGTCGCCCACATGGGCTTCGTCACCATCGGCATGTTCGCGCTGAACCAGCAGGGCATCGAGGGCTCGATCTTCACGATGCTGTCGCACGGCATCGTCTCGGGCGCGCTCTTCCTCTGCGTCGGCGTCGTCTATGACCGGCTGCACACCCGCGAGATCGCCCGCTACGGCGGTCTGGTGAAGAACATGCCGAAATACGCGGTGGTCTTCCTGTTCATGACCATGGCCTCGGTCGGCCTGCCGGGCACCTCCGGTTTCGTCGGCGAGTTCCTGGTCCTGCTCGGCGCCTTCCGCGACAACACCTGGGTCGCCTTCCTGGCCGCCACCGGCCTGATCCTGGGCCCGGCCTACGCGCTGTGGCTGTTCCGCCGCGTCGTGTACGGCAAGCTGGTCAAGGCGGACGTCCGCGCGATGTTCGACCTGAACACCCGCGAGGTTGCCATCTTCCTGCCGCTGATCGTCGTGGTGCTGTGGATGGGCGTCTACCCGAACAGCTTCCTGAACGTCACCTCGGCGTCGGTCGGGCAGCTGATCCAGACCTACCAGACCAAGCTGGCCGCCGCTCAGGGCGGGGCCGACGTCTCCGTCGCCGCGCGCTAGAGGTTCCGACATGACCGCTGTGTTTCCCGACATCTGGCCGGCCCTGCCGGAAATCTTCCTCGCCTGCGCCGGCATGGCCCTGCTGCTGATCGGCGTGTTCCGCGGCGACGGCTTCACGCGCCCCATCGGCTACATGACGATGGTGGCGCTGCTGCTGGCTGCCATATTGACCATGGGCTACGGCACCGGCCGGGTCGTCACCTTCAATGGCCTCTTCGTGATGGACGCCTTCGGCGTCTTCATGAAGGTGCTGATCCTCGTCGCCGCCTCGCTGTCGGTCCTCCTCGCGCTCGGCTTCAACGAGCGCGAGAAGATGGCCCGGTTCGAGTTCCCGGTGCTGATGCTCTTCGCCACGCTCGGCATGCTGATGATGGTGTCGGCCAACGACCTCATCTCCCTCTATGTCGGGCTGGAGACGCAGAGCCTCGCGCTCTACGTCATCGCCGCCTTCCGCCGCGACAGCGCCAAGTCCTCGGAAGCGGGCCTGAAGTACTTCGTGCTCGGCTCGCTCTCCTCGGGCATGCTGCTGTACGGCGCGTCGATGGTCTACGGCTTCGCCGGCACGACCTCTTTCGACAAGATCGCCGCCCTGTTCGCCGGCGGCGCGCATCCGTCGGTGGGCGTCATCATCGGCTTGGTCTTCGTCGTCGCCGGTCTGGCCTTCAAGATCTCCGCCGTTCCGTTCCATATGTGGACGCCGGACGTCTACGAGGGCGCGCCGACCCCGGTCACGGCCTTCTTCGCCGCCGCCCCGAAGGTCGCCGCCATCGCGCTGGTCACCCGCCTGCTGATCGAGCCGTTCGGTCATCTGGCCCACCAGTGGCAGCAGATCATCATCGTCAGCTCGATCCTCTCGATGTCGCTCGGCGCCTTCGCGGCGATCACCCAGAGCAACATCAAGCGGCTGATGGCCTACAGCTCCATCGGCCACGTCGGCTACGCCCTGGTCGGCCTCGCCTCCGGCACCCAGGAAGGCGTGCGCGGCGTGCTGATCTACATGGCGGTCTACATCGTCATGAACATCGGCACCTTCGCGGTCATCCTGTGCATGAAGCAGCAGGGCCGCATGGTCGAGGAGATCAAGGACCTCGCCGGTCTGTCGCGCACCAACCCGCTGCTGGCGGGCGCGATGGCGGTGTTCATGTTCTCCATGGCGGGCATCCCGCCGATGGCCGGCTTCTTCAGCAAGCTCTACGTCTTCCTCGCCGCCATCGAGGCGCAGCTCTACACGCTGGCGGTGATCGGCGTGCTGACCAGCGTCGTGGGCGCCTACTACTACCTGCGCATCATCAAGATCATGTACTTCGATGAGCCGGTGGAGGCGTTCGACAAGATCGGCGATGACGGGATGACCGGCATCCTGATCGCCACCGGCCTGTTCACCCTGCTGTTCTTCGTGGTTCCGGCGCCGATCCTGAACTACGCGGCGGCGGCGGCGGCCTCGCTGTTCGCCGGATGACGGCAGGCAACGAAGCGGAGGCGGCGCGTTTGCGCCTGCCTTCGGGCTTCCGGGTGATGGCCTTCGACTCCGTCGGCAGCACGAACGACGAGGCGAAGGCCTTCGCGCGTTCGGGGGCTGCCGAAGGCACCATCGTATGGGCCAAGCGGCAGGAGTCGGGCCGCGGCCGCCGCGGCCGGGCCTGGACCTCGCCGGAAGGCAATCTGTACAGTTCGACCATACTGCGTCCCTCGCGCCCGCCGGCCGAGGCGGCGCAGATTTCGTTCGTGGCGGCGCTCGCCATCGCCGACACCGCCGCCGCCGTTCTCCCCGATCCCGACGGCGTGCGCTGCAAATGGCCGAACGATGTTCTGGTGCATGGCCGCAAGCTGTCCGGCATCCTGCTCGAGTCGGAGGCAGCGGCCGGGGGCGGGGTCTCCTGGCTGGTGCTCGGCGTCGGCATCAACCTGCGGCATTTTCCCGAGGGCACCGACTACGCGGCCACGTCGCTGGCGGCGGAGGGCGCCCCGGCGCTCCAGCCCGCGGCCCTGCTGGAAATCTACGCGGAGCAGTTGGCGCGCTGGTACGGCGTCTGGGCGGAGCATGGCTTCGGCCCCGTGCGCGACGCCTGGATGAAGCGGGCTCGGGGTTTGGGCGAGCCCATCGTCGTCCGTCTGCCGGACCGCACGCTGACCGGCACGTTCGCCGATCTGGACAGCGACGGCGTTCTGTTGCTTGATCGGGATGACGGGGCGGGGCGCCAGCGCATCGCCGCCGGAGACGTGTTTTTCCCACCCGCGGTGGAGACCTGAGAGATGCTGCTCGCCATCGACGCCGGAAACACCAACGTGGTGTTCGCGATCTATGAGGGCGACGAACAGCGCGGCCTGTGGCGCACGGCGACCGACAAGAAGCGCACCGCCGACGAGTACATGGTGTGGGTGACCCACCTGATGGCGCTGAAGGGCTTGGGCCCGGCGAACATCGACAGCGCCATCATCGCCAGCGTGGTGCCCGGCGCGACCTTCAACCTGAAGCGCCTGTGCAAGGATCATTTCGGCTGCGATCCACTGGTGGTCGGCCAGCCGGGGGTCGATCTCGGCACCCGCGCGCTGGTCGACCGGCCCGACGAGGTCGGTGCCGACCGTCTGGTCAACACGGTGGCGGCGGCGGCCACCTACAAGACGCCGCTGATCGTCATCGACTTCGGCACGGCGACGACCTTCGACGTGGTCGACCGCGACGGCAACTACCGCGGCGGCGTCATCGCGCCCGGCCTGAACCTGTCGCTGGAGGCGCTGCAGATGGCGGCGAGCAAGCTGCCCCGCGTCGAAATCCAGCAGCCGGGCCACGTCATCGGCACCAACACCGTCGAGTGCATGCAGTCCGGGGTCTTCTGGGGCTATGTCGGCCTGATCGAAGGGCTGGTCAACCGCATCCGGGCGGAGTACGGCGAGCCGATGACGGTCGTCGCGACCGGAGGGCTAGGTGTGCTTTTCGCCAAGGCAACCCATGTAATCGAACACACCGACGGCGAACTCACGCTGCGCGGCCTCCTCCTGATCCACAAGCGCAACACGGCCCAATGACCCATCCCGACTCCGCTCCCTCCGTCCACCCGGTCGAGGGAGACGGCGACCTGTTCGCTCCCGAGGACGACGCGCTCTACTTCCTGCCGCTGGGCGGTTCGGGCGAGATCGGCATGAACCTCAACCTCTACGGCCATCGCGGCAAGTGGTTGATGGTGGATCTCGGCATCTCCTTCGCGGACGATACGATGCCGGGGCTGGACGTCATCATGCCGGACCCCGCCTTCATCGCGGAGCGTCGGCACGACCTCGTGGGCATCGTGGTCACGCACGCGCACGAGGATCACCTGGGGGCCATCCAGTATCTGTGGCCGCAGCTTCGCGTGCCCGTCTACTGCACGCCTTTCACCGCCGCCGTCCTGCGCGCCAAGCTGCACGAGCGCGGGCTGGCCGGGGTGGTGCCGGTGCATGAGGTGGCGCTGGGCAGCACCATCGAGGTCGGCCCCTTCTCGGTCGAGTATGTGACGGTCACCCATTCGATCCCTGAGCCGAACGCCCTGGCGATCCGCACCACCGCCGGCACGGTGCTGCACACCGGCGACTGGAAGCTCGACCCTGAACCACTGGTGGGGGAGGCGGCCGACGAGGAGCGGCTGCGCGCCATCGGCGACGAGGGCGTGCTGGCGCTGATCGGCGACAGCACCAACGCTCTGGTGCCCGGCAGCTCCGGGTCGGAAGGCAGCGTGCGCAAGACGCTGACCGAGCTGATCGGGCAGTTCCCCGACGTGCGCGTCGCGGTGAGCTGCTTCGCCACCAACGTCGCGCGGCTGGAAAGCATCGCCCACGCGGCGGCGGCGCACGGGCGCCACGTCGCCCTGGTCGGGCGGTCGATGTGGCGGATCAACGAGGCCGCGCGCTCCAACGGCTACCTCGCCGACCTGCCGGCCTTTCTGACCGAGCATGACGCCAACTACGTGCCGCGCGACAAGCTGGTGCTGGTCTGCACCGGCAGCCAGGGGGAACCGCGCTCCGCGCTCGCCCGCATCGCGTCGGACGACCATCCCCAGGTGTCGCTGCAGCGCGGCGATGTGGTGGTTTTTTCCTCGCGCGAGATTCCCGGCAACGAGCGGGCCATCGGCCGCATGCAGAACCTGCTGGTCAGTCAGGGCATCCGCATCGTCACCGCCGACGAGGCGCCGGTCCATGTGTCCGGCCACCCCGCGCAGGACGAGCTGGTCCGCATGTACCAGTGGGTGCGCCCGCGCATCGCCATGCCGGTCCACGGCGAGCAGCGCCACCAGCTGGAGCACGCCAAGCTGGCCCGCGCCTGTCAGGTGCCGGAGGCTCTGGTCCCCGGCAACGGCGACCTGATCCGGCTGTCGCCCGACGCGCCGCCGCGGGTGGTGGCGCAGGTCCGCTCCGGCCGCATGGCGCTGGACGGCAAGCGGCTGATCCCGCTCGACACCGGGCTGATGCGGGCGCGCCACCGGATGGTCCACAACGGCGCCGCCGTCGTCACGCTGGTGATGAACGGCAAGGGCGAGCTGGTGACCGCGCCGCAGATCGCGGTGATGGGGCTGCTCGACGACTCGGCGGACCGCGACATGCTGCTCGACGTGGTGGACGCGGTGCGCGAGGCCGTCGCCGAGATGCCGAAATCGGCCCGCGCCGACGACGAGCAGGTGCGCGCCGCCGCCCGGATCGCCGTTCGCCGCTGCTTCAACGCGACGCACGGCAAGAAGCCGGTGACGGACGTTCATCTGGTCCGTGTATAAGCGAATCCGACTTTACGCCTTTCGGGAGGACCCATGATCGGGAAGCTGAACCACGTCGCCATCGTCGTGCCGGATCTGACGGCGGCGACCGCGCTCTACCGCGACACGCTGGGCGCCGCGGTGTCCCAGCCGGTGGACCTGCCGCCGCACGGCGTCACCGTCGTCTTCGTCGAGCTGCCCAACACGAAGATCGAGCTGCTCCATCCCTTTGGCGAGAAGTCGCCGATCGCCGGCTTCCTGGAAAAGAACCCGTCTGGCGGCATCCACCACATCTGCTACGAGGTGGACGACATCCTGGCCGCCCGCGACCGGATGAAGGCGCAGGGCGCCCGCGTTCTGGGCGACGGCGAACCGAAGATCGGCGCCCACGACAAGCCGGTGCTGTTCCTGCATCCCAAGGACTTCTGCGGCACCCTGGTGGAGCTGGAGCAGGCCTGAGGCAAGGCGCGAAAACCGGAGGCATGCGATGGGCTGGGTGACGGGCATCAGCGTCTATGTGGTCGTCTGGTGGGTGGTGCTGTTCGCGGTGCTGCCCTGGGGCGTGCGCACCCCGGCCCAGCCCGAGCCGGGCATGGCGAGCAGCGCGCCGGAGCGCCCGCGCATCCTCCTGAAATTCGCCGCCACGACCCTGGTCGCGGCGGTGGTGTGGCTGGTCATTTTCGGCATCGTGCAGTCGGACCTGATTTCCTTCCGCGAGATGGCCAAGCCGCACTGATCCCCCTCCCGGAAGGAGCCTTCGCGTGAGCCTGACCTATTGCGACGCGGCGCCCGGCCACGCGCATCACGGCCCCTACCACGACAGCGAGTACGGCTTCCCCAGCGCCGACGACCGGGTGCTGTTCGAGCGGCTGATTCTGGAGATCAATCAGGCGGGCCTGTCCTGGCTGACCATTCTGAAGAAGCGCGAGGCCTTTCGCGCCGCCTTCGACGCTTTCGACATCGACCGCGTCGCTGCCTATGGCGAGGCGGAGCGGGAACGGCTGCTGGCCGATCCGGGAATCATCCGCAACCGGCTGAAGGTCGACGCCGCCATTGAGAACGCGCGGCGGATCGTGGCCCTGCGCGAAACGCACGGATCGTTCGACGGCTGGCTGCGCGCCCATCACCCCTTGAGCAAGGCGGAGTGGATCCGGCTGTTCAAGCGCACCTTCCGCTTCACCGGCGGCGAGATCACCGGCGAATTCCTGATGAGTCTCGGCTATCTGCCGGGCGCGCATCAGCCCCGTTGCCCGGTCTGGTCCGAGGTCGCCATGCTCGATCCCCCTTGGATGGTCGCCGTTCGGCAGGGGTTCGCAGGATACGACGCTCATAAAGCAGGCATATCGGCGCCTATGACGTAATCAACCGCCTATGTCTTGGGCGAAACCTGCGAATTCTTTGCTGACGACTTGGTTTATTCCAAATTCCGTCTTGTCATCGGGTGGGGTCGGGTTCAATGTACTTGGTGTGACGAGAGGGGTTCTTCCCTCTTTTCCGACGCCTGGTGGCGATTCCTCCCTAAACCTCGGGCCGCGCCGCGATCGCCGCGCGGTCCTTTTTTCGTCCCGGCCCGCTTCACGGAGCCCACGATCACCTTCGTCCGTAGGCAGACGGACCGTTGTGCTTCGGTACAGAATGAATTAACCCTTTGCGGGTATAGCTCATCCTACTGTGCGGGAGGCGGGCGAGCGTCCGTTCCGGCTTTGGATTCAAGTGCGGCGGCGTTCGCAGCCGGAATTTGCGGCCGTCAGCGGGGAGAACGATGCCGAGGCGCCGATGACCGCGGGTGATAACGAGAAGTTCGAGCAGTTCGCGGCCATTCTGACCACCGAACTGCTTGACCGCACCCGCAAGAGTCTTGAACTGCTGACCCCCGAAGAGCAGCCGGCGGCCAAGCTCCCCTTTGCCTTGACCCCATCCTTTCAGGAAATCTACGCCGAACTGGTGCGCGTCGGGATCTTCCCGGTTCTGCTCAGCCGCCGTCCGGTGCGGGCCATCGTCGGCGACGTGGATTGGCCGCGGGACGGGCGCGACTATCTGCTGACCGTCCTCGACGACCGCTCCAACGCCGTCTTCACCGCCTGGGATTACGCCTGGGACGCGCTGTGGGACGAGCGGAAGGTGGGGGCGGACAGCGGCTCCTCGGCACCGGCCAAGAAGAAGGGCTTCTTCGCCTCGCTGTTCGGCCGCAAAACGGACAAGCCGGAAAAGAAGGCCAGCGAGCAAGGTGCGGAGGGCGACGTGATGGCCGGCCTCTACACCATGCTGAACGAGCAGGCCGAGCGCCGCGGCTACCTGCCGCTGTTCCATGACGACATCAAGGTGCTGAAGGGGCTGGTCCGCGTGAAACCGGCGCGCATCTTCCAGGCATGGAAGGAGATCAACCAGTACCATCACCAGGAATTCTACCTGTCGGGCCAGGATCAGGCGAAGCCGGGGGTGACCTCGGAATGCCTGCAGAAATGGCATTACAACCTGCCGGACCGGATCGGCGAGTTCCTGGTGCTGAAGGCGGCCGTCGACATGGAGTTCGTGAACAAGCCCTTCCTCGGCAAGTACATCCGCCAGTCGGCACGCACCCAGGAGGAGGCGGAGAAGGGCATGCCCTATCTCGCCACCTACTGGAAATCCATGAAACAGTCCGCCGCCGCCCAAGGCTGAGGTCCGCCATGATCCGCCGCTCCGCCCTGTCCGTCATCGCTATGCTGGCGCTGTCCGGTGGGGCAGCGGCGCAACCGATCGATCTCTCCGCCTGCCGGTTCCTGACCGCTCACCGCCCGGCGCCGGGGGTGGACTACACGCCCGGCCTGGATGTGAACGGCAAGGCGGTGGCCCCCGCCGACCTGCCGGGCTCGGCCGGCGCCGCGCCGCCGCTGGAGCGGTTCGACATCCCGGTGACCGTGGATTTCGCCCGCCGCATGGGCTTCCCGGTGCCGCAAGGTGGGGCGGCGCCGGGTGTCGAGGTCGGCTATCTGACCTGGTACGCCAACCGCCTTTACTTCAACGGCCAGCCCATCGGCGCGCCGAGCGAGGCCGAGGTCTATGCCTATTGCCGCACCGTCCGATAGGGCGGTCCGCCTCCTGACGCGTGCCGTGACGATGGACAAGCGCGCGGTGGCTTCCTAAAGTCGCTCTCCCTGTTGCGGACCGGCGCACCGCCGGACGAATCCCCTCGAAACCGAGAGCAGAGCCATGCGGCTATCCACCTTCTTCCTGCCGACCCTCAAGGAGACCCCGACCGAGGCGCAGATCGTCTCGCACCGCCTGATGCTGCGGGCCGGGATGATCCGCCAGACCAGCGCCGGCATCTACGCCTGGCTGCCGCTGGGCCACCGGGTCCTGAAGAAGATCGAGCAGATCGTCCGCGAGGAGCAGGACGCCGCCGGCGCCCAGGAACTGCTGATGCCGACCATCCAGTCGGCGGAGCTGTGGAAGGAAAGCGGCCGCTACGACGATTACGGCAAGGAGATGCTGCGCATCACCGACCGTCACGACCGCGAGATGCTGTTCGGTCCCACGAACGAGGAGATGATCACCGACATCTTCCGCGCCTTCGTGAAGAGCTACCGCCAGCTTCCGCTGAACCTCTACCACATCCAGTGGAAGTTCCGGGACGAGATCCGCCCCCGCTTCGGCGTGATGCGCGGGCGCGAGTTCCTGATGAAGGACGCCTACAGCTTCGACATCGACGCGGCCAGCGCCCGGCGCTCCTACCAGAAGATGTTCCTGGCCTATCTGCGCACCTTCGCCCGCATGGGGCTGAAGGCCATCCCGATGCGCGCCGACACCGGCCCCATCGGCGGCGACCTCAGCCACGAATTCATCATCCTGGCCGAGACCGGCGAGAGCGGCGTCTTCTGCCACAAGGATTGGCTGACCCTGGACGTGCTGCAGAACGCCCCGGGCTTCGACGAGGACCTGCAGCCCTTCTTCGACACCTACACCTCGATCTACGCGGCGACCGACGAGAAGCACGAGCCCGGCAACTGCCCGGTCGCGGAATCGGATCTGGTGTCGGCCCGCGGCATCGAGGTCGGCCACATCTTCAACTTCGGCACCAAGTACTCGAAGCCGATGAACGCCGTCGTCGCCGGTCCGGGCGGCGAGCCGGTCCCGGTCGAGATGGGCTCCTACGGCATCGGCGTGTCGCGCCTGATGGGCGCCATCATCGAGGCCAGCCATGACGACAACGGCATCATCTGGCCCGACGCCGTGGCGCCCTTCAACGTCGGCCTCGTCAACCTGAAGGTCGGCGACGCCGAGACCGACCGCGTCTGCCAGGAGCTGTATTACAAGCTCCGCGCCAACGGGCTGGACGTGCTCTACGACGACCGCGACGAGCGTCCGGGCGTGAAGTTCGCCGACATGGACCTGATCGGCCTGCCGTGGCAGCTCGTCGTCGGGCCGCGCGGCCTGAAGAACGGCGTGGTCGAACTGAAGCGCCGCGCCACTGGCGAGAAGCAGGAGCTGTCGGTGGACAGCGCCCTGGAGAAGCTCTCGGCGTAACACCGTGGGGCGGGGGAGCGGGCGCCTTGGAAGGTCGCCCTTTTCCTGCCACGGTTAAGCACTTATGTTGCGGGGCGGCGGACTGGTTGCGGTCCGCCGCCTTTGCTTTTGCCGGGCCTCCGTCGCCCGCCCTTCGCTCATCGGGAGCCGCATGATCTTCTCCGCCTTTGAACGCATGGTCGCGATGCGCTATCTGCGGGCGCGCCGCCAGGAAGGGTTCATCTCGGTCATCGCCGGATTCTCGCTGCTGGGCATCGCGCTCGGCGTGGCGACGCTGATCATCGTGATGTCGGTGATGAACGGCTTCCGGGCGGAGCTTCTGGGCCGCGTGCTCGGCCTGAACGGCCATCTCAACGTCTACAGCAGCCGTGGCGGCCCGCTGCCCGACTACGACCCGCTGGTGCAGCGGCTGCAGGGCGTGTCCGGCGTGGTCGGGGTGACGCCGACGGTCGAGGGGCAGGCGCTGGTGTCGGTGCGCGGCGTCGCCTCCGGCGCGGTGGTGCGCGGCGTGCGGCCGGAGGACTTCCGGGTGCGCCCGACGCTGTCGCGCAACATCGTGCGCGGCACCGTGGAGGCGTTCGGCGAGGACAACATCGCCATCGGCATCCGCATGGCGCAGCGGCTGGGTCTGGCGGTCGGCGATCAGCTCACCCTGATCGCGCCGCAGGGCAACGTCACCGCCTTCGGCACGGTGCCGCGGATGCGCAGCTTCACCATCGGCGCCGTGTTCGACGTCGGCATGTTCGAATACGACAACAGCTTCATCTTCCTGCCCCTGCCCGAGGCCCAGGCCTTCTTCCGCACGGGCGAGGCGGTGACCTCGCTGGAGGTCTTCGTCAGCGACCCGACCCGGATACGGGAGGCGCGCGACGCCATCCAGTCGGCGGTGGCCGGGGTGGGGCGGGTGGTCGACTGGCAGCAGTCCAACGCCAGCTTCTTCACGGCGCTCCAGGTCGAGCGCAACGTGATGTTCCTGATCCTGTCGCTGATCATCACGGTGGCCGCCTTCAACATCATCTCCAGCCTGATCATGCTGGTGAAGGACAAGGGGCGGGACATCGCCATCCTGCGCACCATGGGCGCAACCCGCGGCATGATCATGCGCATCTTCTTCCTGTCCGGCGCCTCGGTGGGGGTGGCGGGGACGCTGGTCGGTGTGGCGCTCGGCGTGTCCTTCGCGCTGAACATCGAGACGATCCGCCAGGGCATCCAGGCGCTGACCGGCACCAACCTGTTCAACGCCGAGATCTATTTCCTGTCGCAATTGCCGGCGAAGATCGACTGGTCGGAGGTGGTCCAGGTCACGCTGATGGCGCTGGGCCTGTCCTTCGCCGCCACCGTCTACCCGTCCTGGCGGGCGGCCCGTCTCGATCCGGTGGAGGCCCTGCGCTATGAGTGAGCCGATGCTGGAACTGTCGGGGATCGTCCGGACCTTCGAGCAGGCGGGGACCGAGCTTCAGGTGCTGCGCGGGGCGGAGCTGACCGTCCATGCGGGCGAGCTTGTCGCCCTGGTCGGCCCGTCGGGCGCCGGCAAATCGACCCTGCTGCACATCGCCGGCCTGCTGGAGCGGCCGACCGCCGGCACGGTGCGGATCGCCGGGACCGACGTGTCCGCCCTGGACGACGGGAAGCGGACGGAGGTGCGCCGCCGCTCGGTCGGCTTCGTTTACCAGTTCCATCACCTGCTGCCGGAATTCTCCGCGCTGGAGAACATCGTGCTGCCGCAGATGATCAACGGCGTGGCGAAGCGCACCGCCCGCGAGCGCGCACTGGAACTGCTGCGCATGGTCGGGCTGGAGCCGCGCGCCGGCCACCGTCCGGCCCGCCTGTCCGGCGGCGAGCAGCAGCGGGTCGCCATCGCCCGCGCGTTGGCCAACGGGCCGGGCCTGCTGATCGCCGACGAGCCGACGGGCAATCTCGACCCGCACACGGCGGAGGGGGTCTTCGCCATGCTGACCTCCATCGTCCGGCAGGCGCGGGTCGGCGCGCTGATCGCCACCCACAACCTGGAGCTTGCCAACCGCATGGACCGGGTGCTCGAAATGAGCGATGGCGTCCTCGTGGAGCACGCGCGGGTTTGACCGCCATCGCGGCGCGGCCGGGGGATCGGCCAAACCGCGGCAACCGGCCAAACCGCTTAAGAGTGGCATCGCCGTTCGGCGGATTGGTGATCGGTGCGTCCTGGGGCAGACTTCGCGCAACCCAACAAGGAGGGACCGGAGTTCATGGATCAGAAGATCATCGATCTGTACGACGAGTACACCCACCGGCCGCTGCCGCGCCGCGTCTTCCTGGAGCGGCTGGCGGTGCTGGCGGGCAGCGCGGCGGCCATTCCGGCGATCCTCTCCCAGATCGAGCCGAACTACGCCCTGGCCGCCGAGGTTCCGGAGGACGACAGCCGGATCGCCACGGACCGCGTCACCTTCCAGGGGGCGACCGGCGACGTTCAGGCCTACCGGGCCCGCCCGAAGCTGGCCGAGCAGGCGCCGTCGGTGGTGGTGATTCACGAGAACCGTGGCCTGAACCCTTACATCGAGGACGTGACGCGGCGGCTGGCGGTGGCCGGCTTCGTCGCCATGGCTCCGGATCTGCTGTCCCCGCTCGGCGGCACCCCGCAGGACCCCGACCGTGCCCGCGAGATGATCGGCCAACTCGACCCCGACAAGACGGTGAACAACCTGATCGCGTCGATGAGCGACCTGATGGCCTACCGCTATTCCAACGCCAAGGTGGGGGCTATCGGCTTCTGCTGGGGCGGCGGCATGACCAACCGGCTGGCCATCAAGGCGCCGGACCTCAAGGCGGGCGTCGTCTTCTACGGCCCGGCGCCCGACCCGACGCTGGTCACCACCATCAAGTCGCCGCTTCAGCTCCATTACGCCGGGTTGGACAACAATGTGAACGCCAAGGTGCCGGCCTATGAGGAGGCCCTGAAAAAAGGCGGCAAGTCTTACCAACTCTTCATGTACGACAACGTGAACCACGCCTTCCACAACGACACGTCGGCGGAGCGCTACAACAAGGAGGCGGCGGACCTCGCCTGGGGCCGGTCCGTGGAGTTCCTGAAGAAGAACCTGACCTGAGCGATCAGGCCCGAATCAGGGCCGATGGGTGGCCGGCCGTGCGGAAGGCAGCTTCAGCACGGCCACCGCCAGCCCGGCCAGCACCAGAAGCGCGCCGGCCATCTTCAGCGGCGTGAAGCTCTCCCCCAGGACCAGCGCGCTGGAACTCATGCCGAAGACCGGCACCAGCAGCGAGAAGGGCGCCACCAGGCTCGCCGGATAGTGGCGCAGCAAAAAGCCCCAGGCGGCGAAGCCGAACAGCGTCGCCCCGAAGGCGATGTAGGCCACCGCCCCGACGCCCAGCGGCGTCAGATGGGTCAGGGCCTGCCAAGCCCGGTCCGGGCCCTCCATCCCCAGCGACAGCAGCAGCAGCGGGATCGGCGGCACCACACTGACCCACAGCATCATGCGGAACAGGTCCGGCGCTTTGGCCTGCTTCATCAGCAGGTTCGCCACGCCCCAGGTGGCCGCGGCGGCCATGACCAGCCCCAGACCGAGCAGCGACTCGCCCGCCGGCATCTCCAGAGCGATCAGGCCGATCCCGGCGAAGGCCACCGCCATGCCCAGCACCTGCTTCGGACCGGGCCGCTCCCCCAGCACCAGCGCGGCGAACAGGGCGGTGAAGAAGGCCTGCGACTGCAGCACCAGCGAGGACAGTCCGGCCGGCATGCCGATGTCCATCCCGACGAACAGCAGCGAGAACTTCACCACCCCCAGCACCAGCCCGATGCCCAGGATGAAGCGCCAGGGCACCGGCGGACCGCCGCGAACGCCCAGCACGAGAAGGGGCAGCGCCGCCAACGCGAAGCGCAGGGCGCAGAACAGGATCGGCGGAAAGTCCGCGAGACCGACCTTGATGGCGACGAAGTTGAAGCCCCAGATCGCCGCGACGGCGACGGCAAGGCCGATGTGGGCGGTGCGCATGGAGCCGAAGGCTAGAGATGCACAACCCGCCGGTCAACGCGGCGCTCAATGCGCCCATCGCGGGTCAGATCCCCGAATCGCTTCACTTGTCCGTGTGCAGGATGCGGCACTCGTCCAGCGCGGCCAGCGCCCAGGAGGAGCCGCCGAGATTGACGTCGCCGATCTCGGTCCCGCCGCCGTCCCGCTGCAGCGTCACCGCGCGCGACCGCATGAAGGGTTCGAACAGATCCTCGTACTTGGGCAACTCGACCGGAACCACAACGCCGCCGTCGGGCAGGGGGCTGGCCTCAAGCGCCATGGTCTCGCCGTCGGGGAAGATGGCGGTCAGGCGGCTTTCCGCGTCCTTGCCGGCTTGGGCGTGCTGGTCGGCGTTGACCAGCATGGCCGCGCCCTTCGCCGTCGCCCGGAAGGAGAGGGGGGAGGAGTCGTCCGCCCGCGTGGCGTAACAATAGGCCGAGCCGGTCTTGGTCGCCGGATGCGCCCGCACGACCCAGCCCTTGTTCTGCGCAACGACGCGCCCCGGCGCGTCGGACAGGGGGGAGGCGGGCGTAGCGGTCGGCGGCGGCCGGTGGGTCTGCTCCGCGGACGGTGCGGGGGCGCCGGTGGTCTGGCAAGCCGTGAGGAGCGTGGCCGCCAGCACCGCCAGGACGGCGCTGGAGCGGATGCGGCGCATGGAACGGGTCATTCTCGGATCGTGGCTCTGCCTCTTTCGATAGCACGAACACGCATGATCGGGGAATCTTCCCTTACCTTCGACAGGGTTGGCGCATCGCCGCATGGCCGGGCCCGCGCTTGGTCCCTTGCAGTGCGGGACGGGATGCGCGACGACTAAGGGGAAACGTCCCCTCTTCGCTGGAACCGGTGCCCATCTCCGCCATGCCCCACGCCGACTTCATCCACCTGCGCGTCCACTCCGCCTATTCCCTGTCCGAGGGCGCCATCAAGGTGAAGGAGCTGGTCAAGCTCTGCCAGAAGAAGGAGATGCCGGCGGTCGCCGTGACCGACACCGGCAACCTGTTCGGCGCGCTGGAGTTCGCGCTGGCTGCCGCGGATTCGGGTGTGCAGCCGATCATCGGCACGGTTCTGGGCATCACCCGAGTCGGTCCCGCCAACGGCAAGCCGGGCCTGCCGGGCAAGGCGGCGTCGGTCCCTGACCAGCTCGTCCTGCTCTGCCAGACCGACGAGGGCTACCGGAACCTGATGAAGCTGGTGTCCAAGGCCTTCCTGGAATCGGACCCGATGGCCGGGCCGCAGATTCCGCTGGACGCGCTGGAGGGCCATTCCGCCGGGCTGATCGCGCTGACCGGCGGTCCCGGCGGCTCGGTCGGGCGGCTGCTGGGCGAGGGGCAGAAGGATCTGGCGCTCGACGTGCTGGAGCGACTGAAGCGGCTGTTCCCCGGTCGCCTCTACGTCGAGCTTCAGCGCCACCGCGACCATTTCGCGGTGATCGAGGACGCCATCGAGCCGGCGCTGATCGATCTCGCCTACGCCCACGACCTGCCGCTGGTCGCCACCAACGACTGCTATTTCGCGACCGAGGACATGTACGAGGCGCACGACGCGCTGCTCTGCATCGCCGAGGGCGCCTACATCAGCCAGACCGAGCGCCGCCGCCTCACCCCCGACCACCGCTTCAAGTCGGCCGAGGAGATGCGGGACCTGTTCAAGGACCTGCCGGAAGCGGTGGACAACACGGTCGCAATCGCCCGGCGCTGCTCCTTCCTGCTGAAGCCGATCAAGCCCATCCTCCCGCCCTTCCCCTGCGAGGGCGGCCGCGACGAGGGGGAGGAGCTGCGCGCCCAGTCCCGCGAGGGTCTGGAGATGCGGCTGAACAGCGTCGTCTACACCCCGGACATGACGCCGGAGCAGCGCGAAGAGACCCGCAAGACCTATTTCGAGCGGCTGGAGTTCGAGCTGGATGTCATCGTGTCGATGAAGTTCCCCGGCTACTTCCTGATCGTGTCGGACTTCATCAAGTGGGCCAAGTCGCACGACATCCCGGTGGGGCCGGGCCGCGGCTCGGGCGCGGGCTCGGTCGTCGCCTGGGCGCTGACCATCACCGACCTGGACCCGCTGCGCTTCGGCCTGCTGTTCGAGCGCTTCCTGAATCCCGAACGCGTGTCGATGCCCGACTTCGACGTGGACTTCTGCCAGGACCGCCGCGAAGAGGTGATCCGCTACGTCCAGGACAAGTACGGCTACGACCGCGTCGCCCAGATCATCACCTTCGGTAAGCTGCAGGCCCGCGCCGTGCTGCGCGACGTCGGGCGCGTGCTGCAGATGCCCTACGGGCAGGTGGACAAGATCTGCAAGCTGGTGCCGAACAACCCGGCCAACCCGGTGACGCTGCAGCAGGCGCTCGACAGCGAGGAGATGCTGCGCCAGGCCCGCGACGGCGACGAGACGGTGGCGCGCCTCGTCAACATCGCGCTGAAGCTGGAGGGGCTGTACCGCCACGCCTCGACCCACGCGGCAGGCGTGGTGATCGGCGACCGGCCGCTGCACGATTTGGTGCCGCTGTACCGAGACCCGCGCTCCGACATGCCGGTCACCCAGTTCAACATGAAGTTCGTCGAGCAGGCCGGGCTGGTGAAGTTCGACTTCCTCGGCTTGAAGACGCTGACCGTGCTGAAGACGGCGGTGGACCTGATCCCCGAGAAGCCGGACCTGACCACCGTCACGCTGGACGACCCCCGAAGCTACGAGATTCTGGGGCGCGCCGAATCGACCGGCGTGTTCCAGCTGGAAAGCTCGGGCATGCGCGACGTGCTGCGCCGGCTGAAGCCGAACCGGCTGGAGGACATCATCGCGCTGGTGTCGCTCTACCGCCCTGGCCCGATGGACAACATCCCCAAATACATCAAGGTCAAGAACGGGGAGGAACTGCCCGACTACATGAATCCGGCCCTGGAGCCGATCCTGAAGGAGACCTTCGGGATCATGATCTACCAGGAGCAGGTCATGCAGATCGCCCAGGTGCTGTCCGGCTATTCGCTGGGCGGCGCCGATCTTCTGCGCCGCGCCATGGGCAAGAAGATCAAGGAGGAGATGGACAAGGAGCGCGACAAGTTCGTCGTTGGCGCCAAGGACAAGGGCGTGGACCCCGATCAGGCCAGCATGATCTTCGATCAGGTTGCCAAGTTCGCCGGCTACGGCTTCAACAAGAGCCACGCCGCCGCCTACGCCCTGGTCGCCTACCACACCGCCTATCTGAAGGCGAACCACCCGGTGGAGTTCATGGCGGCGTCGATGACGCTCGACCTCGGCAACACCGACAAGCTGAACGTCTTCCGGCAGGAACTGGTGCGGCTGAAGATCAAGCTGCTGACGCCGGACATCAACAAATCCGACAGCATCTTCGGGGTCGAGGCGCTGCCCGACGGCACCAAGGCGGTGCGCTACGCGCTGGCCGCCGTGAAGGGCGTCGGCCTGCCGGCCATGAAGGCGGTGGTGGAGGAGCGGCGCAAGAACGGCCCTTACAAGAGCCTCTTCGACTTCGCCCGCCGCCTCGACCTGAAGACCATCAACAAGCGCCAGCTTGAAAACCTGACCTGCGCCGGTGCCTTCGACGGCATCAACCCGAACCGCGCCCAGGTGCACGCGGCGCTGGAGACGCTCATCCGTTACGCCCAGGCCGAGGCGGCGGAGCGCGACAGCGGCATCGGCAACCTGTTCGGCGGCGCCGGGGGCGGGCTGAAGGAGCCGGACCTGCCCAAGGTCAAGGAGTGGGAGCCGCTGGAAAAGCTGAAGCACGAGTTCGGCGCCATCGGCTTCTACCTGTCTGCCCACCCGCTGGACGCCTTCGCCGGGCCGCTGGGCCGCATGAGGGTGGTGCGATCGGCGGACCTTGCCACGGCGGTGACCGGCGGCGGCTCGACCCGGCGCAGCGTCGCCGGCATCGTGGTCAGCCGCAAGGAGAAGACCGCGAAGTCAGGCAACCGCTTCGCCTTCGTGGAGCTGTCCGACTCCAGCGGCGGCTACGAGGTGACGGTCTTCTCCGAGGTGCTGGCGACCAACCGCGACCTGCTGGAGGCCGGGCGCCCGGTGCTGATGACCGTGGACGTCCAGATGAACGGCGAGGACATGCGCCTGACCTGCCAGGAGGTGAAACCGCTGGAGGACGCCGTCGCCCAGGTCTCGGACGGCTTGAAGGTGGTGGTGCGCGACGGCGGGCCGGTGGAGAGCATTCGCGGCATGCTGGAGCGGCTGGCCCGCGGCAAGGGCAAGATCCACCTGCTGGTCGAGATCGACCCACTGAAGGAGGTGGAGATCCAGCTTCCCGGCTCCTTCAACATCACCAACCAGAGCCGTGCCGCGCTGAAGGCGGTGCCGGGGGTGGTCGAGGTGGTGGAGCTGTAATCGGGTGCACAGCTGGAAAAGGCCGCGCCGGGATGTCATATTCAAGCCATGCCGAACCTCGCCCGCCAGCTCGACGATGAAGCCGCCGAATCCGATGCTCTGAAGGCTGCGGTCGCAACGGCGCGCGCAGACCGGCGCGGCGTGCCGCACGAGCAGATGCGGGAATGGCTGTTGCGGGTGGCCGATGGTGAGTTCGGTGCGGAGCCGCCGGAGACTCGCGACCTGTGACGGTAGTCTGGCGAGCGGCGGCGCGTGCCGATCTCGTCCGCATCCTGCACTATGTCTCGCAGGAAAATCCGGTCGCCGCTCGGCGCCTGGCCCAGGAGTTGGTTCTTGCGGGTGACAGCCTGCAGGTGTTTCCGCGACGCGGCCGCCGGGGCTTGGTCGAGGGCACGCGGGAACTGGTCGTCGTCCGTCCCTATGTCATCGTCTACGACATCGGCGAAGACGAAACCGTTTCGATCCTGCGGCTCTGGCACAGCGCTCAAGACCGCGGTTAACCGCTGAGAAAACAGGATCGCGCTTCCGACCGAATTGGCAAACCGGTGTTGCCAAAGCGGTTGCGGCGGGCTATGTAAGCGCCGTCGTCAAAACCTCACGCGGGCTGGCGGTCCCTCGGCTTTACCCCGATGGCCCGATCCGGTGTCCTGTCAAACGGACAGTGCCCGCGGCGGAGCAACCGGAAAAGGACTTTTCCAAATGGCTATTCCGTCTTTCACCATGCGCCAGCTGCTCGAAGCCGGCGTCCACTTCGGTCACCACACCCGTCGCTGGAACCCGAAGATGGGTCCGTACATCTTCGGCGTGCGCAACGGCGTGCACATCATCGACCTGGAGCAGACCGTCCCGGCTCTGCACCGCGCCCTGCAGGCCGTCCGTGACGTCGTCGCCGGCGGCGGCCGCGTCCTGTTCGTCGGCACCAAGCGCCAGGCCCAGGAGAAGGTGGCCGAGGCCGCGTCGAAGTGCGGCCAGTACTACGTCAACCACCGCTGGCTCGGCGGCATGCTGACCAACTGGAAGACCATCTCCCAGTCGATCAAGCGCCTGCGCGAGATGGAAGAGCGTCTGGGCGGCGACACCTCGGGCCTGACCAAGCGCGAAATCCTCGAGCTGACCCGTGAGCGCGACAAGCTGGAGCGCGCGCTGGGCGGCATCAAGGAGATGGGCGGCCTGCCGGACGTCCTCTTCATCATCGACACCAACAAGGAGTCGATCGCGGTCAAGGAAGCCAACAAGCTCGGCATTCCGGTCATCGCGGTGATCGACAGCAACTCCGATCCGGACGGCGTGGCCTTCCCGATCCCCGGCAACGACGACGCCCTGCGCGCCATCGACCTGTACTGCGAGCTGGTGAACGGCGCCGTGCTCGACGGTCTGCAAGCTGAGATGAGCGCCGCCGGCATCGACGTCGGCTCCTCCGAGGAGGCTCCGGCCGAGCAGCTGCCGGAAGAGGAAGGGGCCGAGGCCGAACAGGCCCAGGCCTGATCCCGGTGATACGGGGCAGCCGGGCCTTATGACCTATGGCCCGGCTGCCTTTTTTATGAGTTGTTTGGATCAACCCGATCCGCTTGGATCTGTTCGGAAGGAAGAGGGCGAAACCATGGCCGAGATTACCGCCGCGCTCGTCAAGGAACTGCGCGAGAAGACCGGCGCGGGCATGATGGACTGCAAGAAGGCGCTGGCCGAGACCCAGGGCGACCTCGAGGGCGCCGTTGACTGGCTGCGCAAGAAGGGCCTCGCCGCCGCCGCCAAGAAGTCCGGCCGCGTCGCCGCCGAGGGTCTGGTCGCCGTCGCCACCGCCGGCACCGCGGGCGCCGTCGTCGAGGTGAACGCCGAGACCGACTTCGTCGCGCGCAACGACAAGTTCCAGGCCTTCTCCCTGAAGGCCGCCGAGCTGACCCTGTCGGGTTCGGGCGACGTCGAGGGCCTGAAGGGCACCGCCTATCCGGACGCCGGCCGCACGGTCCAGGAAGAGCTGACCAACCTGATCGCCACCATCGGCGAGAACATGAACATCCGCCGCTCGGCCAAGCTGTCGGTCCCGGCGGGCGTCGTCGTGTCCTACGTCCACTCGGCCATCGCGCCGGGCCTCGGCAAGATCGGCGTTCTGGTCGCCCTGGAGTCGACTGGCGACGCCGCCAAGCTGAACGATCTGGGCAAGCAGATCGCCATGCACATCGCCGCCGCCCGTCCGGACGCCCTGGACATCGCCGACGTCGACACCTCCGCCCTGGAGCGTGAGCGCAACGTGCTCGCCGAGCAGGCCCGCGCCTCGGGCAAGCCGGAGAACATCGTCGAGAAGATGCTCGAGGGCCGCATCCGCAAGTACTACGAGGAAGTGGTGCTGCTGGAGCAGACCTACGTGATCGATGGCGAGACCAAGGTCCGCAAGGTGGTGGAGAACGCCGCCAAGGACGTCGGCGCCCCGGTCAAGGTGACGGGCTTCGTCCGCTTCGCGCTGGGCGAGGGCATCGAGAAGGCGGAGAGCGATTTCGCCGCCGAAGTCGCCGCCGCCGCCGGCCAGAAGTAAGGACCCGGCGACCCGCCGCACGCACTCTTCACACCAACCGGGAGAAAGCCCCCCATGGCCCAGACCACCGGGACCACCGAGCCGGCTGACGGCATCCGCTTCAAACGAGTCCTGCTGAAGGTGTCGGGCGAGGCGTTGATGGGTCAGCGCGACTACGGCCTCGACCCGGAGGTGGTCAACCGCGTCGCCAACGAGGTGAAGGCGGTGATCCAGCTGGGCGTCCAGGTCAGCCTGGTCATCGGCGGGGGCAACATCTTCCGCGGCGTGAAGGGTGCGGCGAGCGGCATGGAGCGCGCCTCGGCCGACTACATCGGGATGCTCGCCACCGTCATGAACGCCCTGTCGATGCAGAGCGCTCTGGAACGGATGGGTGTCGCGACCCGCGTGCAGTCGGCCATTCCCATGTCGTCGGTGTGCGAGCCCTACATCCGGCGCCGCGCCATCCGGCACATGGAGAAGGGCCGTGTGGTGATCTTCGCCGCCGGCACCGGCAACCCCTTCTTCACCACCGACACCGCCGCCGCGCTGCGCGCGTCGGAGATGGGCTGCGACGCTCTGCTGAAGGGCACGCAGGTGGACGGCGTCTACACCGCCGACCCGAAGAAGGTGAAGGACGCGCAGCGTTACGAGCGCCTGGGCTATCTCGAAGTCCTGGCGAACGATCTGCAGGTGATGGACGCTTCCGCGATCTCCTTGGCGCGCGAAAGCCACATCCCCATACTCGTGTTCTCGATCCACACCCCCGGCGCTTTCGCCGAGGTGATGCAGGGCCGGGGCAAGTTTACGATCATCAACGAAGAAACGGAGTGAGCCGTGGCTGCGCCCGATGCATCGGATCTCAAGCGCCGCATGGAAGGAGCGCTTGAGGCGTTTCGCAAGGAGTTGAGCGGTCTGCGCACCGGCCGTGCCTCCGCCAGCCTGCTTGAGCCCGTCACCATTGAGGCTTACGGCGCCAGGATGCACCTCAAGGAGGTCGGCACCGTCAGCGTGCCGGAGCCGCGCCTGATCGTCGTGCAGGTGTGGGACCGCGGCATGGTCAAGGCCGTGGAGAAGGGCATCCGCGATTCCGGCCTCGGCCTGAACCCGCAGACGGAAGGCCAGTCGATCCGCGTGCCGCTGCCCGACCTGACGCAGGAGCGCCGCAAGGAGCTGGCCAAGGTCGCCCACAAGTACGCCGAGCAGGCCCGCGTCGCCGTGCGCAACGTGCGCCGCGACGGCATGGACGGCCTGAAGAAGGCCGAAAAAGCCGGCGACATCTCGCAGGACGAGCACAAGGGGCTCGGCGAGAAGGTCCAGGCGCTGACCGACCAGTACATCAAGCTGGTCGACGATGCGCTTGCGGCGAAAGAAAAGGACATCATGCAGGTCTGACGGCATGCGCGACGCGGAAGACAGCCGCCCCCTGCGCCCGCCCGCGCACGTGGCCGTGATCATGGACGGCAACGGGCGTTGGGCGAAGTCCAGAGGGCTGCCCCGCACCGCCGGCCATAAAAAGGGCGTGGACGCCGTCCGCCGGACGGTCGAAGCCGCGGGCGAACTGGGGATCGGCTATCTGACGATCTTCAGCTTCTCGTCCGAGAACTGGCGTCGGCCGGAGGAGGAGGTGTCCGACCTCATGCAGCTCCTGCGCTTCTACCTGCGCAGCGAGATTGCCGACCTCCACCGCAACGGCGTGCGCCTGCGCGTCATCGGCGACCGGGCCCGCCTGTCCAAGGACATCATCGGGCTGATCGACAACGCCGAGACTCTGACCCGCGACAACCGCAAGCTGACCCTCGTGGTGGCGTTGAGCTACGGCTCCCGCCAGGAGATCACGCTGGCGGCGCGGCGTCTGGCCGAAGAGGTGAAGGCGGGGACGCTCGATCCCGAGGACATCACCGAGGACCGGCTGTCCGAACGCCTGTTCACCGCCGACATCCCGGATCCCGACCTGATCGTCCGCACCAGCGGCGAGAAGCGCATCAGCAACTTCCTGCTCTGGCAGGCGGCGTATGCCGAGCTGGTCTTCGTGGACACGCTCTGGCCTGACTTTTCCAAGCGTGACCTGGAGGCGGCGATTGAAGAGTTCCACCGACGGGAACGTCGCTTCGGCGCAACCACCGGCACCCGCTAAATCCGGCGATCTGAAGACGCGCGTCATTTCGGCGCTCGTCCTGGCTCCGCTCGTCCTGGCCGCGGTCTGGGCCGGCGGCTGGATTTTCCACGCCCTGATCGCGCTCGGCGCCG
The DNA here is from genome assembly GCF_000632475.1 of Azospirillum argentinense. Taxonomy (NCBI): domain Bacteria; kingdom Pseudomonadati; phylum Pseudomonadota; class Alphaproteobacteria; order Rhodospirillales; family Azospirillaceae; genus Azospirillum; species Azospirillum argentinense. Next base: position 1,688,143 of record NZ_CP007793.1, on the reverse strand, counting down.
TGGCCTCCGCCGTGGAATGGGGCAACCTTGTTCCCTGCCGCCGCAAGGGTGCAGCCATCGCGTTATCGGTGGCCGGCGTCCTGCTGGCGCTGGCCGCGCAGGTCGCCGCCGGGCCATGGGCGGCCGTCGTCGTCGCCATCCTGGCCACGGCCGGCGTCGCGGTGGCCTCGGGCGGGCCGGACCGCGGTCTGTCCGGAGGCGGCGTCCTCTACATCGTCGCCGGTCTGGCGGGTCTGATGTGGCTGCGCGACGATCCGGACTCCGGCCTCGCGCTGTTCCTCTTCACCATGCTCGGCGTCTGGGCGACCGACATCGGCGCCTACGCCGCCGGACGCACCATCGGCGGGCCGAAGCTGGCCCCGCGCATCAGCCCGAAGAAGACCTGGGCCGGCCTGATCGGCGGCATGGCCTCCTCCGCCCTGGTGGGGTGGGGGGTGGCTTTGGCCGCGGGCGCGCAACGGCCGCTGCTGGCTCTTGCGGTGGGCGCCGTCCTCGCCGTGGTGGCGCAAGCGGGCGACCTCTTCGAATCCGCGGTCAAGCGCCGTTACAACGTGAAGGACAGCGGCCATCTCATTCCTGGTCACGGGGGAATCCTGGACCGCATCGACGGGCTGCTCAGCGCGGCTCCGGTGCTGGCCCTGTTCCACGCGACCATCGGCACGGCAATCGCATGGTGGTGACGGGGTCATGGTTGTGAAGGCTGAAGGGGCGGAGAACGCACCGCGCCGCGTGACGATCTTCGGTTCGACCGGGTCGGTCGGCACGCAGACGGTGGACCTTGTCGCCCGCGAACCGGAACGCTTTCCGGTGGAGGCGCTGACCGCCAACCGCAACGTCGCCCTCCTCGCCGAGCAGGCGCGGCAACTCCGCCCCAAGCTGGCGGTGGTCGCCGACCCCGCCGCCTACGCCGACCTCAAGGAGGCGCTGGCCGGTACCGGCGTGGAGGCCGCCGCCGGCCCGCAGGCAGTGGCCGAGGCCGCCGAGCGTCCCGCCGACTGGGTGATGGCCGCCATCGTCGGCGCCGCCGGGCTGGAGCCCACGCTGGCCGCCGTGCGCCGCGGCGCCTGCGTCGCCTTCGCCAACAAGGAGGTTCTGGTCTGCGCCGGCGCTTTGATGATGGAGGAGGTGCGCCGCCACGGCGCCAACCTGTTGCCGGTCGACAGCGAGCATTCGGCGATCTATCAGGTTTTCGACTTCGACCGGCTGGACAGCGTGCAGCGCCTGATCCTGACGGCGTCCGGCGGCCCCTTCCGGACGAAGGACCGCGCCTTCATGGCCGCGGCGACGCGCGAGCAGGCGGTCGCCCACCCGACCTGGGAGATGGGCGCCAAGATCTCCATCGACAGCGCCACCATGATGAACAAGGGGCTGGAGATCATCGAGGCGCATTTCCTCTTCGGCGTCCCCGAAGAGAAGATCGACGTGCTGGTCCATCCCCAATCGGTCGTGCATTCGCTGGTCGAGTATGTGGACGGCTCGGTCCTGGCGCAGCTCGGCACGCCGGACATGCGCACGCCGATCGCCTACGCGCTCGGCTGGCCGGCGCGCATCCCGACGCCCGCCGAAAGGCTGGACCTCGTCAAGGCCGCAACCTTGACCTTCGAGGCGCCGGACCCCGAGCGATTCCCGGCCCTGAGGCTCGCCCGGGCCGCCTTGCAAAGCGGTGGGGGCGCTCCTACTATTCTCAGTGCCGCCAACGAGGTGGCCGTGCAGGCGTTTCTCGACCGCCGGATCGGCTTTCTCGACATCGAACGGATCGTCGAGGGGGTGTTGGGCACGCTGCCGCACCGGCCGCTCCGCGACCTGGGCGCGGTGCGCGACACCGATGCCGAGGCGCGCCGCGTGGCGGCCGACCGGGTCGCGGCCCTGGCACGCTGAGTCTTTTTCCGGGCGCGGACCGCGAAGGAGCCGCTCCGGGATGCAAAGGATGTGATGGACGTCATGGGCGGCTTCGGGACCACGCTTCTGTCTTTTCTGCTGGTCCTCACCGTGCTCGTGTTTGTGCACGAACTCGGCCACTACCTCGTGGCGCGCCGCAACGGCGTGCGGATCGAGGTCTTCTCCATCGGCTTCGGCCCGGAGCTGTTCGGCTGGACCGACCGCTCCGGCACGCGCTGGAAGTTCAGCGCCATCCCGCTCGGCGGCTATGTGAAGATGTTCGGCGACGCCGACCCGGCGAGCACGCCCGGCGCCCACACGCAGAGCATGAGCGCCGAGGAGCAGGCGGTCTCCTTCCACCACAAGCGGCTCGGCCAGCGGGCGGCCATCGTTGCGGCGGGACCCATCGCGAATTTCCTGTTCGCCATCGTCGCCCTGACCATCCTCTTCGCCACCGCCGGCCAGTCCTTCACGCCGCCGGACGTCGGCGGCGTGCAGCCGGGCAGCGCCGCGGAGCGCGCCGGGCTGCAGCCGGGCGACCTGATCGTCTCGATCAACGGCAGCGGCATCCAGCGATTCGAGGAAATCCGGCAGATCGTCTCCATGCAGCCGGGGGCGCCGCTGGAGATGGTGGTGCAGCGCGATGGGCGTTCGGTCAATCTGACGGCGACTCCGGACGTGCGCGAGGTCACCGACCGACTCGGCAACACCCACCGCATCGGCCAGCTCGGAATCATGCGCGGCGGGGCGGAGACGAAGCGCCACGACCCGCTGACCGCCCTGTGGCAGGCGGGCCGGGAGGTCGTCGGCATGGTCTCCGGCACCTTCGTGGCGCTCGGCCAGATGATCGAGGGCTCACGCGGCACCGAGGAGTTGGGCGGGCCGCTGCGCATCGCCCAGATGTCCGGCGAGGTCGCGCAATCCGGCTGGTACCCGCTGATCTGGTTCATGACCTTCCTGTCCGTGAACCTCGGCATGATCAATTTGTTTCCGGTTCCGCTGCTTGACGGCGGCCATCTGATGTTTTACGCCCTTGAAGGACTCCGTGGGCGTCCTCTCGGACCTAAAGCGCAAGAATACGGTTTCCGCATCGGGCTTGCTTTGGTATTAACGCTCATGGTTTTCGCCACGTGGAACGATCTCGTTCAGCTTCGCGTGGTGGATTTCTTTAGGGGGCTCATTTCCTGAGGGATGCCCCCAAAGCCAGGGAGCGAGCTTTGCGGGTGTCGAGCAGGGTTCTGGCGTTCGGCCTGATGGCCGGTTGCGCCATGACGACGGTTTCTCTTGCCCTTTCCCACGCAGCCTGGGCCCAGGCGGGCGCGCCCAATCCGGGGGTGGCGAAGTCCGCCGCCTTCGGTGACGGGACGCTGGTGGCGCAGATGTTTTCGGGCGGCACCATCCGGGACATCCGGGTGGAGGGCGTCCAGCGCATCGAGCCGACGACCGTCCGCTCCTACCTCGCGGTGGCGCCCGGCGATCCCTTCGATCCCGACCGCATCGACCAGTCGCTGAAGGCCCTGTTCAACACGGGCCTGTTCGCCGACGTCGTGCTGAAGCGCGACGGCGACGTGCTGGTGGTGCAGGTGGCGGAAAACCCGATCATCAACCGCATCGCCTTCGAGGGGAACCGGCGCATCGAGAAGGAGAATCTGGAGAAGGAAATCCAGCTCCGTCCCCGCGTCGTCTACACCCGCACGCGCGTCCAGAGCGACGTGCAGCGCATCCTGGACATCTACCGCCGCCAGGGCCGCTTCGCCGCGACCGTCGAGCCGAAGATCATCCAGCTCGACCAGAACCGCGTCGATCTGGTGTTCGAGATCAACGAGGGTGTGCGCACCGGCGTGCGCAGCATCACCTTCATCGGCAACGAGAAGTTCTCCGACGGGACGCTGCGCGAGGCGATCCAGACGCGGGAAAGCGCTTGGTGGCGCTTCATGACGTCGGACGACAACTACGATCCGGACCGCCTGAACTACGACCGCGACCTGCTGCGCCGCTACTACCTCAAGGAAGGCTACGCCGACTTCCGCGTCGTCTCCGCCGTTGCGGAGCTGACGCCGGATCGCGAGGACTTCGTCATCACCTTCACGGTGGACGAGGGCGAGCGCTACAAATTCGGCAAGATGGACATCAGCACCTCCCTGAAGGCGTTGGACCCGGAGCAGCTGCGCAGCGTGCTGACCACGCGCGAGGGCGACTGGTACAACGCGCAGGAGGTGGAGAACACCATCACCAAGCTGTCCAACGCGGTCGGCGACCTGCAATACGCCTTCGTGGACGTTCGGCCGCGGATTTCGCGCAACCGCGAAAACCAGACCATCGACATCGTCTACGACATCGTCGAGGGGCCGCGCGTCTTCGTGGAGCGCATCGACGTGACGGGCAACGTGCGCACGCTGGACAAGGTGGTCCGGCGTGAGATGCTGCTGTCCGAAGGCGACCCGTTCAGCACGACCAAGCTGCGCCGCTCCGAGCAGCGCATCAAGGATCTCGGCTATTTCGAGCGCGTCAACATCACCACCGCGGAGGGCTCGGCGCCCGACCGCACCGTGATGAACGTCGAGGTGACCGAGCAGTCGACCGGTGAAATCTCCATCGGTGCCGGCTACTCGACCTCGGACGGTCCGCTGGCCGACTTCTCGATCCGTGAGCGCAACCTGCTGGGCCGCGGCCAGGATCTGCGCTTCGGCGCCACCGTGTCGGGCAGCCGCCAGGAATACGACGTCTCCTTCACGGAGCCCTATTTCCTCGACCGCGACCTGTCCGCCGGCTTCGACCTGTTCCGCATCACCCGCGACTATCAGGACGAAAGCTCCTTCGACGAGAAGAGCACCGGCATGGCCTTGCGCATGGGCTATCCGCTGACGGAGAATCTGCGCCAGCGCGTCTACTACCAGCTCCAGAACACCGACATCACCAGCGTTCCCAGCTCGGCGTCCCGGTACATTCAGGACCAGAAGGGCTCGCGCCTGACCTCGCTGATCGGGCAGGAGTTGACCTACGACCGCCGCAACAGCCGCCTGAGCCCGACCGAAGGCTATTACATCCGGTTGACCAACGATCTTGCGGGTCTGGGTGGCGACGCGCGCTTCCTGCGCAACCGTCTCGGCGCCGGCTACTACCTGCCGCTGTTCGACGACAGCTGGGTCGTCAGTGCCACCGGCGAGGTCGGCTACATCGTCGGCATCGGTGACGACGGCATCGCCTTGTCCGATCGCTTCTTCATCGGTGGCGACACGCTGCGCGGCTTCAACACCGCCGGCATCGGCCCCCGCGACCTGCGCACCGGCGACGCCCTGGGCGGCACCCGCTACTACCGCGGTTCGGTGGAGATGAGCTTCCCGGTCGGTCTGCCCGAGGAGTTCGGACTGAAGGGCCACGCCTTCTCCGACGTCGGCACGCTGGGCAAGGTCGACATCAACGATCCGCTCGTCCCCGACGACGAATCGCTCCGTCTGTCGGTCGGTACCGGCTTGTCCTGGCGCTCGCCCTTCGGGCCGATCCGCCTTGACTTTGCGATCCCGATTCTCAAGGAAGATTACGACAAGAAAGAGATCTTCCGTTTCAGCTTTGGAACCAGGTTCTAACATGCAGCTCAGCAAGCTCAGGGCGCTGGTCGCCGCCGGTGCGGTGTTGGCGGGCGTCGCGATGGCGACGCCGTCCTTCGCCCAGGACAAGCCGACCGACAACCTCAAGGCGCCGGTCATCGCGGTGGTCGACGTTCAGAAGATCATGCAGGAGTCGAACGCCTCGAAGGGTGTCTCGAAGTCCTTCGAATCGTTGCGCGAGACCTACCAGAAGGAAATCGCCTCGCTGGAGGACAAGCTGCGCAAGTCCGAGGAGGAATTGCGCAAGCAGCAGACCGTGCTGGCTCCGGACGCGCTGGCCAACAAGCGCCGCGACTTCGAGAAGCAGGTCGGCGAGGTCCAGAAGACGGTGCAGAGCCGCAAGCGCGCCCTGGAAAACGCGCTTAACGAGGCGATGGCCGTCGTTCACAAGAGCATGGTGGAGATCGTGGCCGACGTCGCGCGCGAGCGTGGCGCCAATCTGGTCCTCGCCCGCCAGCAGTTCGTTCTGGTCGACACCCAGCTCGACGTGACGGACGTCGTGCTGGACCGGGTGAACAAGAAGCTGCCCCAGGTCGCGCTGACCGTTCCCAAGCAGTAAGGCGCAAGCGGCAGTAAGGCATAAGCGGATGAGCCGCCGCGCTTCCTCAGGGAGGCGCGGCGGCTTTTTCGTTTGCGCCGGGTGTGGGGAGGAGCCGCACCGTCCACGGCGTCGGGATTGCCAAATCCCTGGAAATGGGGCACAAGGGGCGTCGTCCCGTGCCGCCGCAGGCGAAGCGCGGGGCGTTTTCGTGGAATTTGAAAGGCGGGCGGCCGGACCATGGATGTGACGGCGGACAACAAGAAGATAGCCGACCTCGACATCATGCGGATCATGGAAATGATCCCGCATCGCTATCCGATTCTGATGATCGACCGGGTGATCGACATCACGCTGGGCGAAAGCGCCACCGGTGTGAAGAACGTCACCATCAACGAGCCGTTCTTCCAGGGTCACTTCCCCTCGCGACCGGTGATGCCGGGCGTGATGATCATCGAGGCGATGGCGCAAACCTCCGCCGTGCTGGTGGTTGCCACGCTGGGCAAGGAGTCCGAGGGCAAGCTGGTCTACTTCATGACCGTGGACGAGGCGCGCTTCCGCCGTCCGGTCACGCCCGGCGACACCATCCACATCCATGTGAGCAAGCAGCGCCAGCGCGCCAACGTGTGGAAGTTCAAGGGCGAGGCCAAGGTCAACGGTGTCCTGGTCGCCGAAGCCGTCTATTCCGCCATGATCCTGGACGAGAAATGAGCGTTTCCATTCACCCGACGGCGGTCGTCGATCCGGCCGCCAGGCTGGGCGAAGACGTTTCCATCGGTCCCTTCTGTGTGGTTGGACCGGATGTCCAACTCGGCGACCGCGTGCGGCTGACCTCCCATGTGGTGGTCGAAGGCCGCACGCGCATCGGCGAGGACTCGGTCATCTACCCCTTCGCGTCCATCGGCCACCGCCCGCAGGACCTCAAGTTCAAGGGCGAGCCGTCCGAACTGATCATCGGGCGCAACAACCAGATCCGCGAGCATGTCACCATGAGCCCCGGCACCGAGGGCGGCGGCATGGTCACGCGGGTCGGCGACAACGGCTTGTTCATGGTCGGCGTCCACATCGCCCACGATTGCGTCGTCGGCGACCACGCGGTCCTGGCGAACAACGCCACGCTGGCCGGCCATGTCCATCTGGGCGATTTCGTGACCATCGGCGGTCTGTCGGCGGTCCGCCAGTTCGTCCGCATCGGGTCGCACGCCATGATCGGCGGCATGTCCGGTGTCGAGAAGGACGTGATCCCCTATGGCCTCGTCATGGGCGACCGGGCGCGTCTGGCCGGCCTGAACCTCGTCGGGCTGGAGCGCCGCGGCTTCCAGAAGGACGAGATCCACGCCCTGCGCGCCGCCTATCGCCTGCTGTTCGGCAACGAGGGCACCTTCGCCGAGCGCATGGAGGAGGTCGGGCGCGACATGGGGCAGCAGACGCTGGTCGCCGACGTGCTGACTTTCGCGCGCGCCTCGCGGTCGCTCTGCCAGCCGCGCGAGGGCTGAGGGGCCTTCACGCCCCTCTTTTTACGTTCCGTTTCCTGGGAGAGTCCCGGCCATGTCGCAGCCTCTTCCCAAGCTCGGCATCCTGGCGGGCGGCGGCACCTTGCCGGCCCGCATCGCCGCCGCGGTGCGCGGCCAGGGGCGCGAGGTCTTCGTGGTCGCCTTCGACGGCCACACCGACCCAGCCACCGTCGAGGGACTCCCCCATCTGTGGAGCCGCTTCGGCGCCGCCGGCAGCATCATCGACCGGTTGAAGAAGGAAAAGGTCGGGGAACTGGTCTTCGCTGGACCAGTGCGTCGGCCGTCCTTCACCGAGCTTCTTCCCGACTGGTACACCACCAAGTTCCTCGCCAAGGTCGGCACCCGAGCGCTGGGCGACGACGGGCTGCTGCGCTCCGTCGCGCGCGAACTCGAAGGGGAGGGGTTCCGCGTGGTCGGCCTGCACGACCTCCTCGGCGAGCTTCTCACTCCGGCGGGGCCGGTGGGCCGGCTGCGGCCGGACGCCGAGGCCGAACGCGACATTGCCCGCGCGGTCGAGGTCGCCCGCACGCTCGGTGCGCTCGACGTCGGACAAGGCGCCGTGGTCCAGCAGGGGATCGTGATCGCCGTGGAAGCCATCGAGGGCACCGACGCCATGCTGGCCCGCTGCGCCGGGCTGGCGCGTCCTGGACCGGGCGGCGTGCTGGTCAAGGTGAAGAAGCCGCAGCAGGACCGACGCCTCGACCTGCCCACCATGGGAGTGACGACGGTGGAGAACGCCGCCCGCGCCGGTCTGCGCGGCATTGCCGTCGAGGCGGGCGGCAGCCTGCTGGTGGACCGTGCCGCGGTGGCCGAGGCCGCCGACCGGCTGGGTCTGTTCGTCGTCGGCATCACCGTTGCGTCGGAGACCCGGTCGTGAGCGATCCGTTGATTTTCCTGATCGCTGGGGAGCCCTCCGGCGACGCGCTGGGCGCGCGGCTGATGGCCGCTTGCAAACGGCTGACCGGCGGGCGGGTGCGCTTCGCCGGCATCGGCGGCGAGAAGATGGTCGCGGAGGGGCTGGAGAGCCTGTTCCCGATGGGCGAGCTGACTCTGTTCGGCGTGTTCGAACTGCTGCCCCATCTGCCGAACCTGCTGCGCCGCATCGACCAGACGGTTGCCGAGATCCTGCGGCTGCGGCCTGACGCGGTGGTGGGCATCGATTCGCCGGGCTTTACCGTGCGGGTGTCCAAGCGGGTCAAGGCGCAGGCGCCGGACATTCCGCTCATCCACTATGTGGCGCCCACTGTCTGGGCGTGGAAGCCGAAGCGCGCCGCCAAGTACGCGGCGATCTACGATCATCTGCTGGCCATCCTGCCCTTCGAGCCGCCCTATTTCGAGAAGGAGGGGCTTCCCTGCACCTTCGTCGGCCATTCGGTGGTGGAGAGCGGCGCCGGGCATGGCGACGCACAGCGCTTCCGCGAGACCCATGGGCTGGCAGCGGATGCGCGGGTCGTCGCCGTCCTGCCAGGAAGCCGGAAGGGCGAGGTGTCGCGCCTGCTTCCCGACTTCCGCGCCACGCTGGAACGCTTGCTGCCGTCTCATCCGGGGCTGGTCGCCGTGGTGCCGACCGTGGCGACGGTGCGCGACCGCGTGGCGGCGGAGGTGGCGGGGTGGCCGTTGCGCACCATCCTCGTCGAGGGCGACGCTCCGAAATACGATGCCTTCGCGGCGGCGGAGGCCGCGCTGGCGGCGTCCGGGACGGTGGCGCTGGAGCTGGCGCTGGCCCGCCTGCCGACGGTGATCGCCTACCGCCTCAACCCGGTGACGGTGGCCTTGTACCGGCGGCTGATCCGGGTCAAATACGTCAATCTGGTCAATCTGATGCTCGACCGCATGCTGGTGCCGGAACTGCTTCAGGAGGACTGCCGGCCCGACCGGCTGGCGTCCGAACTGGGCCGCCTGCTCGACGATCCCGCCGCCCGCGCGACGCAGATCGACGGTGTGGCGGAGGTGGCGCGCTGGCTGGGGCAGGGCGGAGCGCCGCCCAGCGAACGCGCCGCCCAGGTCGTGCTGGAGGTTGCCGCCGGCCGGTTGGATAAGACGAGGCCGGATAAAACGAGAGCGCAAGAACCCGCTTGGGAGACGAGACCATGAGCCAATTCCGCCTGCTGCACACGATGCTCCGGGTCTATGATCTGGAGAAGTCGCTGGACTTCTACACCCGCCTGCTCGGCATGAAGCTGCTGCGCCGCAACGATTATGAGGGCGGTCGCTTCACGCTGGCCTTCGTCGGCTACGGCGATGAGAAGGACACCGCCGTCCTGGAACTGACCCACAACTGGGACCAAGCCGAGCCCTACGCCATCGGCACCGCCTACGGCCACATCGCGCTGGGCGTGCCGGACATCTATGCCACCTGCGAGCAGCTCGCCAAGGAAGGCGTCAAAATTCCGCGTCCGCCCGGCCCGATGAAGCACGGCACCACCGTGATCGCCTTCATCGAGGACCCGGACGGTTACAAGGTCGAACTGATCGAGACGAAGTAAGCGGTCTCACAGCGTTTTGTAGAAGAGGACGGTGTCGTGAAAGGCGCCGTCCGCTTCCACCGTGTAGCCGGGAATCAGCCCGGCGCGACGCCAGCCCGTCGCTTCGTAGAAGGGCTCGCCGCTGTCGCCCTTCAACGTGTCGAGCACCAGCAGCGACCGCCCCAGACCACGGGCCGTGTCCTCCACCGCCGCCATCAGCCGTCGCGCGACTCCGTTCCGCCGATGGCGGGTGAAGACGAGCAGCTTTTGCACCTCGGCGCGGTGCGCGCCATTCGGCTTGGTGCAGAGCGCCAACTGGACGCTTCCCAGCACGTCTCCGTCCGGCCCGCGGGCGATCAGCAGCCGGTGCGCGCCAGCGGAGAGCTGGGCGGCCACCCCGTCCCAGAACGCCCGTTTCCAATGTGGTTCCAGCGGGGCGTGGTAGCCGACCGAGGCGCCGCCGTTCACGGTGTCCTCCAGAAGGGTTTCAAGCTCCACCCGCAGGCGGCGGTCGTCGAGAGCGGGAACGTTGGTGATGGCCAAGGGGGTCGTCATGGGAAGCACCGGGATGGTTCTGTTCGTGCCCCAAGCCTGCCCGCCGCTTCATCGGTCCACAATTGACTTCGCAGGGCAGGGGTGTGAGGAATTCTCACAGCGAAACCCAGCAGCGCCGCCGATGCCGCGTCTTCCCTTCACCGCCCTGGCCGCCTTCGAAGCGGCGTCCCGGCACGGCAGCATGACGCGCGCCGCCGACGAGCTTGGCCTGACCCATGGGGCGGTCAGCCGTCAGGTCGGCGATCTGGAAAAGCGGCTGAAGGTCCGTCTGTTCGACCGCACCCCGCAGGGGCTTCACTTGACCGACGCCGGACGCGATCTCGCGCAGGCCTGCACCGCCGGGCTGGGGCGGGTCCAGGAAAGCTGGGACCGCATCGCCGGACAAGGGCCGGAACGGTTGCGTATCGCCGCGCCGCGCACCTGGGCGGCCTTGTGGCTGGTCCCGCGGCTGGGGCGCTTCCTGGACGGCCGGCCGAACCTGCGGCTGGACATCGAGGGGGGCAACAGCGAGCGCGCGTCGGAGGCCGAGGCGGGCTGGGCGGTGATCCGCTACGTGCGCGGCGGCGATCCTGGTCCCGCGGGGGCGCTTCTGTCGGAAGAGCCGCTGTTTCCGGTCTGTGCGCCGTCGCTGGCCGGGCGGCTGTCCGGCCCGGCCGACCTGTCCCGCCAGACGCTGCTGCATTATCAGGCGTCGCCGGACTGGAGTCTGTGGCGCGCTGGCAGCGGGGTAAGTCTGGATGGAGCGGGCAGCCTGAGCTTTTCGGAATCGGTGATGGTGATCCAGGCAGCCATGGCCGGGCAGGGGATCGCGCTGGGGCGCCCGTCGCTGGTGCTGGAGGCGCTGGAAGCGGGACGGCTTGTCTGCCCCTTCGGACCGGCGGTGCCCTGCGGCGACCGCTATGTGCTGACCGCACCGGCCGAAGGGCGCGGACGCGGCGTGCTCCGCGCCTTCCGGAACTGGCTGCTGGCGGAGGCCGCTGCGGATCGGGCGCGGTTGGAGCGGCTCGGCGTACCGTTTCCGCAGGGCTGCGCTGGCGCCTGATTCCGTTTCGTGTTTATATCCGCCATCGGATGGATTTGGAGCGGAGACACGCCCCATGCTGCGCCTTTACGACAACCTGTCTTCCGGAAACGGCTACAAGTGCCGGCTGCTGCTGCACAAGCTCGGCATTCCCTATGAACGGATCGAACTGGACATCGACCGGGCGGAGACCCGCACACCGGAATTCCTGGCCCGCAATCCGAACGGCCGCATTCCGACGCTGCAATTGGAGGACGGCAGCCATCTGCCGGAATCCAACGCCATCCTCTGGTATCTGGCGGAGGGCACACCTTACCTGCCCGACGACCGGGAGGGACGCGCGCGGGTCCTGCAATGGATGTTCTTCGAGCAGTACAGCCACGAACCGAACGTCGCGACCGTGCGCTTCTGGATCACGCACCACGTGGAGATGACGGAGGAGCGCAAGCTGGGGCTGGTGACCAAGCGCCGGCTCGGCCACGACGCGCTGGGTGTCATGGACGGGCATCTGGCGGAGCGCCGCTTTTTCGTGGGCGATCGCTTCAGCATCGCCGACATCGCGCTCTACGCCTACACGCATGTGGCGGAGGAGGGTGGGTTCGACCTGTCCGGCTATCCGGCGGTGCGCGCATGGATGGAGCGTGTGGCGGCGGAAGGGCCGCACATCCCGATCACCCAGGGCTAGACGGTCAGATCAGCACCACCGCGGCGATCATCGCCACAATCACCGCATAGAAGACGATGCGGCGAAGCCGCCGCGAGAGCGGCGGCTTGTTGTCGTTCGCGGCGGGCTGGCCCTGACGGACCCGCCGCGCCGGAACGATGAACGCAGCCGGGCTGCGGGCGGCTCCGTCGGAGCCGCCCGTCCCGATGTGTGCTGTCGGCCGGTTAGCCACGCTCGGCCAGCGGGATGAAGTCCCGCTTGGTCGCGCCGGTGTAGAGCTGACGCGGACGGCCGATCTTCTGGACCGGGTCCTCGATCATCTCCTTCCACTGGGAGATCCAGCCGACGGTGCGCGCCACGGCGAACAGCACGGTGAACATGCTGGTCGGGAAGCCCATCGCCTTCAGGATGATGCCCGAGTAGAAATCGACGTTCGGGTACAGCTTCTTCTCGACGAAGTACGGGTCTTCAAGGGCGATCTTCTCCAGCTCCATGGCGATGTCGAGGAGCGGCTCGTCCTTGATGCCCAACTCGGCCAGGACCTCGTGGCAGGTCTTGCGCATGACTTGGGCGCGCGGGTCGTAGTTCTTGTAGACCCGGTGGCCGAAGCCCATCAGGCGGAAGTTGTCGTTCTTGTCCTTGGCGCGGCGGACGATCTCCGGGATGCGATCGACGGAGCCGATCTCCTCCAGCATCTTCAGCACGGCCTCGTTGGCGCCGCCATGGGCCGGACCCCACAGCGAGGCGATGCCGGCGGCGATGCAGGCGAACGGGTTGGCGCCCGACGAGCCGGCCAGACGGACGGTCGAGGTCGAGGCGTTCTGCTCGTGGTCGGCGTGCAGGATGAAGATCTTGTCCATGGCCTTGGACAGGACCGGGTTGACCTTGTACGGCTCGCACGGCGTGCCGAAAGTCATGTAGAGGAAGTTCTCGGCGTAGGACAGGTCGTTGCGCGGGTACATGAACGGCTGGCCGACCGAGTACTTGTAGGCCATCGCGGCGATCGCCGGGATCTTGGCGATCAGGCGGTGCGCGGCGATCTTGCGCTGCACCGGATCCTCGATGTCCGTCGAGTCGTGGTAGAAGGCCGACAGCGCGCCGACGACGCCGCAGAGAACCGCCATCGGGTGGGCGTCGCGGCGGAAGCCGCTGTAGAAGCGGGTCAGCTGCTCGTGCACCATCGAGTGGCCGCGCAGGATGCCCTCGAACTCTTCCTTCTCGGCGGCGTTCGGCAGGTGGTTGTTGAGGAGGAGGAAGCAGACCTCCGGGAAGGTCGCGTGCTCGGCAAGGTCGTCGATGGCATAACCGCGGTGCAGCAGAACACCCTCATCACCATCGATGTAGGTGATCTTGGACTCGCAGCTGCCCGTCGAAGTGAAACCCGGATCGTAGGTGAAACAACCGGTCTCGGCGTAGAGCTTGCGGATGTCGATCACGTCCGGACCCGTGCTTCCCTTCATCACGGGCAGGCTGACCTGCTTGCCAGTCCGGTTGTCGATCAGGGTGAAGGTATCGGCCTTGTCCGCGGTTTGGGTCATCTCGGCACGTCCTTATCTTTAGGGTTGGGGCTTAACGCCCTTTTCGAATGCGCGCAGCATAGTTCTATGCCGGGCGGATATCAACGCACGGAAGTTATCCCCGTGCTGCAGTTGCGGCATCCTTCATCCGGGCCAGTGTTTCCGCGCGGCCGAGGATCTCGGCCACCTCGAAGATGGGGGGCGACACGGTGGAACCGGTGAGCGCGGCGCGCAGCGGCTGGGCGATCTTGCCCAGCTTCTCGCCCCGCTCCTCGGCGAAGGCGCGCACCAGCCCTTCGAGGGCGGCGGCGGTGAAGTCGGCCTCGGCCTCGAAGCGGGCGGCAAGGTCGGTCAGGACGCCGCGGCCCTTCTCGTCCAACAGCGCGGTGGCCTTCTCGTCCATCGCCAGCGGACGGGCGGCGAGGTAGAAGCGGGCGCTCTGGGCGAGATCGACCACGGTGCGGGCGCGCTGCTTCAGCCCGTTCATGGCGCGGGTCAGCAGATCGCGTTCCGACTCGGTCAGCGCGCGGCCAAGCTCGGCCTCCAGCCGCGGGGCGGCCAGACCCACGAGGCGGGCGTCGTCGGCCTGCCGCATGTAGTGGGCGTTCAGGTTCTCCAACTTGGCGAAGTCGAAGCGCGAGGGGGAGCGCCCGATGCCCTCCAGGTTGAACCACTCCACGGCCTGTTCGGTGGAGATGATCTCGTCGTCGCCGTGCCCCCAGCCGAGCCGCAGCAGGTAGTTGCGGATCGCCTCCGGCAGGTAGCCCATGTCGCGGTAGGCGTCGACGCCCAGCGCGCCGTGGCGCTTCGACAGCTTGGCGCCGTCCGGACCGTGGATCAGCGGGATGTGGCCGAACTCCGGCAGGTCCCAGCCCATGGCGTTGAAGATCTGGATCTGGCGGAAGGTGTTGGTCAGATGGTCGTCGCCGCGGATGACGTGGGTCACGCCCATGTCATGGTCGTCCACCACCACCGCCAGCAGATAGGTCGGGGTGCCATCGGCGCGCAGCAGGATCAGGTCGTCGAGCTGGGCGTTCTGCACGGTCACCTCGCCCTGGACGCGGTCCTTCAGGACCGTTTCGCCCTCCTGCGGCGCCTTCAGGCGGATCACCGGCTTCACGCCGGCCGGCGCCTCGGACGGGTCGCGGTCGCGCCAGCGCCCGTCGTAGCGCACCGGCTGACCCGCGGCCTTCTGGGCGGCGCGCATCTCCTCCAGCTCCTCGGGGCTCGCGTAGCAGTAATAGGCGCGGCCGGCGGCCAGCATCTGCTGCGCCACCTCGGCGTGGCGGTCCTTGCGGGCGAACTGGCTGACCGCGTCGCCGTCCCAGTCGAGGCCGAGCCAGGACAGGCCGTCGAGGATGGCGTCCACCGCCGCGTCCGTCGAGCGCTGGCGGTCGGTGTCCTCGATGCGCAGCAGATACGTGCCGCCGTTGCGTCGGGCGTACAGCCAGTTGAACAATGCGGTGCGGGCACCGCCGATGTGGAGAAAGCCGGTGGGCGACGGGGCGAAACGGGTGACGACGGTCATGGGAGGCTCAATTCCAGGTTCGGCGCTGCTACAGTGCTGCGGCGGCCGAGATGCGGCTGCTGCGGTGCGACTGCGGTGGTGCGGTGGTGTAACACATTAACGGCGCCGGAGGCATTTGCCTTGCGCGCATAGGCGACAGTATGGCCCACGGGGTTGAAGAGGGCATGGCCGGAGGTTTGACGGCGGAGGGCGATGCCGGTCCTGTCCGTCGCGGCGTCGGCGCGCGCCTTCTCGTTGCGGCTCTGGAATGCCTTGCCGCGGAACGGGAGCGCTGGGCGCTGTGGCTGCCCGTGGGGACCGGGGCGGGTGTGGCCCTGTATTTCGGCCTGCATGCCGAGCCGCCGCTCTGGCTGGGGCCGGGCGCCGTGGTCGGCTGTCTGGCTCTGCTGTGGCTGGTGCGGCGGCGTCTGGCGCCGGTCGTTCTGCTGCTGGGGCTGTTGAGCGTCGCTCTGGGTTTCGCGGCGGCGCAACTGCACAGCGTGGCTGCGATGGCGCCAATGCTGACGCGCGAGCTTGGACCGGTGCAGGTCACCGGGCGGGTGCTGGCGATCGAACGGCAGCCCACCGGCACGCGGTTGATGATCGGTGAACCGATGGTGGAGCGGCTGGCCCCGGAGGCGACGCCGGAGCGGGTCCGCCTGCATTTGCCGGCCAAGGTGACACCGCCGGAGGCCGGGACGGTGGTACGGCTGCGCGCCATGCTCCACCCGCCGGCCGCCCCGGCGGAGCCGGGAGCCTTCGACCTGCAGCGGCGCGCCTATTTCGAAGGCTTCGGCGCGGTCGGCTTCGTCATGGGCGCCCCCGTCGCCCAGGAGGCGCCGCCGCCCGACGGCTGGCGCCGGGTGACGGTGGCCTTTGAGCGGGCGCGCGCCGCCATCGCCGAGCGGGTGCGTGCCGTCGTGAGCGATTCCGCGGAGGCCAGCGTCACCGCCGCCCTGCTGAACGGCGACGCGGCGGCGATTCCGGGACCGATGATGGACGCCTTCCGCGACAGCGGTCTGGCGCACCTCCTGTCCATTTCCGGCCTGCATGTGGGCATCGCCGCGGGGATCGTCTTCTGGGTGGTGCGGGCGCTGCTGGCGCTGGTTCCCTGGGTGGCGCTGCGCTGGCC
This sequence comes from Azospirillum argentinense, assembly GCF_000632475.1. Taxonomy (NCBI): domain Bacteria; kingdom Pseudomonadati; phylum Pseudomonadota; class Alphaproteobacteria; order Rhodospirillales; family Azospirillaceae; genus Azospirillum; species Azospirillum argentinense. The sequence continues at coordinate 1,671,744 of NZ_CP007793.1, read as the reverse complement.
GATCAAGAAGATCGCGGCGCTGGCCGGCATCCTGTCAGCCATCCTCTATACGCTGCTGGTGGGGGCGCCCTTGCCGACGCTGCGGTCGGTGCTGATGACCGGTCTGGTCATGGGAGCGGTGATCGCCGATCGGTCGCCGATCAGCATGCGGCTGGTCGCCTTCGCCGGCATCGTCACCGTCCTCTATGACCCGGAGGGGATGCTGGGGCCGAGCTTCCAGATGTCCTTCGCGGCGGTCGTCGCCCTGATCGCCGCCTTCGAACGCTTCACGCCCTGGGTGGTGCGGCGGCGGCGCGACATGGGCTGGCTCGGCAAGGGCGCCATGGCGCTGGGCGGCATCGCCTTTTCCAGCGTGGTGGCGACCGTCGCGACGACGCCTTACGGGCTCTACCATTTCCAGCAGGTCGCCTTTTACGGTGTGCTGTCCAACATGGTGGCGATTCCCATCACGACGGTGTGGATCATGCCCTTCAGCCTGTTGTCCTACCTGCTGCTGCCCTTCGGGCTGGAGGGGCCGGCGGTGACGGCGATGAGCTGGGGCGTCCGGCTGGTCATCGAGACGGCGGAGCGGACCGCGGCGCTGCCCGGAGCGACGGCGTTCCTTCCGGCCATGCCGGACGCCGCCATAGCGGCGGTCACGCTGGGCGGGCTGTGGCTGGCCATCTGGACAAGACGCTGGCGCTGGCTGGGGCTGGTGGCCTTGGCCGGCGGGCTGCTCGCCCCGGCCGTCGCGCCGCGGCCCGACATTCTGGTGTCGGAGGACGGAAAACTGATGGCCGTGCGCGGCGCGGACGGAATTCTCAGCCTGTCCACCGCCAGCGACGGGCGGGTCGCCAACACGTGGAGGCGGCGCGACGGCATGGAGAAGCCGGAGGAGAAAGCCGGTCAGGATGTCTGGCCGCTCGCCGGGGTCAGCCTGGACGGGCGGCTGCGCTGCGACGCTCTGGGATGCCTTTATCGAGCGCAGGGAAAGACGGTAGCGCTGCTGCGCCAGCCGGATGCCTTGCCGCAGGATTGCGCGGTGGCCGATGCGGTGGTGACCGCGACCCCGTCGCGCGGGTGTCGGGCGCCGCTGGTCATCGACCGTTGGCAACTGCGGCGGGAGGGCGCGCACACGCTCACCCTGTCGGACAAGGGCATCCGGGTGGAAAGCGTGCGTGGTTGGCGCGGTGACCGCCCTTGGACGATGGGAGGAAGGACAATGGGAGGAAGGACGGCGGCCGGCAAGCTGACCGATGGAAGGACCGGGGCGCGCTGAGCCGCCGCCCCGGCGCGTCCTGCCGTCAGTACTTGCGCACCAGACCGACGAGGCGGCCCTGCACCCGAACGCGGTCGGCGCCGAAGATGCGGGTCTCATAGGCGGCGTTGGCGGGTTCGAGCGCCACGGTGTTGCCCTTGCGGCGCAGGCGCTTCAGCGTGACCTCGGCGTCGTCGACCAGGGCGACGACGATCGAGCCATTGTCCGCGCTGTCGCAGCGCTGGATGACCACCGTGTCATGGTCGAGGATGCCGGCCTCCACCATGGAGTCGCCGGCGACTTCCAGCGCGTAGTGGTCGCCCATGCCGAGCATGGCGGCGGGAACGTCCACGAAGGCGGAACCGTCGCGCAACGCCTCGATGGGCGTGCCCGCGGCGATCCGGCCGTAGAGCGGCAACTGCACGGATTCGGACGCCGGGTTCGCCTCACGTCCCGCGAAGCTGAAGTCGCCCTTGATGACGTTGGGCTCGAACTTGGCGCGCGGCGGCCGGGTGCGGGCGGTCTCCAGCCCCTCCGGCAGGCGCAGCACCTCCAGCGCGCGGGCGCGGTGGGGCAGGCGGCGGATGAAGCCGCGCTCCTCCAGCCCCGTGATGAGGCGGTGGATGCCCGACTTGGACTTCAGGTTGAGAGCGTCCTTCATTTCGTCGAAGGAAGGGGACACACCGCCCTGTCCGAGCCGCTCGTTGATGAAAAGCAGCAATTCATGCTGCTTGCGCGTGAGCATTTGTGCCTCCCGGCCGGTTCCGCACTAGATATGGAACAAAAGCAAAACGTTCCATCTTGTTCTAGTTTGGTTCTTAACCCCCGTCAAGCCCTACGGATGAAATCAATCGCAAATCGACGGACAGGACTCCCAAATGGATTTCCCGTGCGGAACGGATTAAAGCGACAGGACACCGCCGCTCAGCGGGATCACCGTCACGCGGTCGCCCACAGCGGCGGCGGTTGCCTGCGGCTCGCGGACGATCAGGGCGTCGGCCCGGGCCAGCCGGGACATCATCGCGCTGTCCTGGCGCGGGAAGGGCGTAGCGATGGGCTCGCCGTCCGTCCCGGTGGACAGGGTGGCGCGCATGAAGTCGGTGCGGTCGTCGTTGGCCTTTAGCGGCGCGCCGAGCCGCGCCGCGAGCGTGGTGTTCTCGGCGGGCAACCCCTGGAGACGGCGAAGGACGGGCACCAGGAACAGCAGGGCGGCCACCCCGGTGGACACCGGATTGCCGGGCAGGCCGAGCAGCGGCACGCCGCTCGCCGTCCCGAAAATCAACGGTTTGCCGGGCTTCATGGCGACGCGGTAGAAGTCCAGCGACAGCCCGCCCAGCACGTCGCGCACATGATCGTGCTCGCCTTGCGAGGCGCCGCCGGTGGTCACCAGCAGGTCGCAGCCGGCCGCCCCGGCGGCCATGGCGGCGAGATGCTCCGGATCGTCCTTGGCCACGCCGAGATTGTGGGCGACGCCGCCCTGGCTGGCGACCAGCGCGCAGAGGCCGAGCGCGTTGGAGCTGACGATCTGGCTCGGTCCCAGCGGATCGCCGGGCAGGGCGATCTCGTCCCCGGTGGCGAGCACGGCGACCCGCGGTCGGCGGTGGACGCGCAGCCAAGGCAGGTTGGCCGCGGCGGCCAGGGCGACGTCGCGGGCGGTGAGCAGCCGTCCCTTGGGAAGCAACTCCTCTCCCGCGGTGAAGTCCAGGCCGGCAGGGCGGATGAAGCGGCCCACAGGCACGGCGCGCCCGACGCGCACGCGGTCCCCGGCGTCCTCGCAATCCTCCTGCATCACCACGGCGTCGGCCCAGGCGGGCAGGGGGGCGCCGGTGAAGATGCGCACGGCCTCGCCCGCGCCGAGCGATCCGGCGAAGGCGTGGCCGGCCGCGGACTCGCCGATGCGGCGCAGCGTGACGGGAGCTTCCGCCGACGCCCGGACGATGTCGGCGGCGCGGACGGCCCAGCCGTCCATGGCGGCGGCGGCGAAGGGCGGCTGGGTCAGGCGAGCGACGGCGGGCTCCGCCAGGACGCGCCCCAGCGCGTCGGGCAACGGCACCGTCTCCGCCGGCAGGGCGGTGAAGGCGGCGAGGATGCGGGCGCGGGCTTCACCGACCTGTAGCATCAGACCGCGCTCCCCCATTCGCCGCTCTTGCCACCGGCCTTGTGCAGCAGCTTCACCTCGGTGATGGTCATGCCGCGGTCCACCGCCTTGCACATGTCGTAGACGGTGAGTGCGGCGACCGACACGGCGGTCAGCGCCTCCATCTCCACGCCGGTCTGGCCCCTGAGCTTGCAAGTGGCGGTGATGTCCACGGCGTTGCGCTCGGGGTCGCAGGTCAGGTCCACCTTGACCGACGTCAGCATCAGCGGGTGGCACAGCGGGATCAGGTCCGGCGTGCGTTTGGCCCCCATGATGCCGGCCAGCCGGGCCACCGACAGGACGTCGCCCTTCTTGAAGCCGCCCTGGAGGATGAGCGCCAGCGTTTCCGGCTGCATCAGGACGGAGCCGCGGGCGGTCGCCGTGCGTTCCGTATCCGCCTTGTCGGACACGTCCACCATGACCGCGCGGCCTTCGGCGTCGAAGTGGGTGAAGCCGCTTGCGGGCTGGTCGGTCATAGGGGTTTCTCCATGAACAGGCTCAGCGGGTCCAGACCGTAGGGGCCGAACGGGCCGCGGTCGGCGAAGCCCTGCTTGCGGTAGAGGGCAATCGCCTCGTCCTGATAGACGCCGGTCTCCAGCCGCAGCAGGGACAGGCCGGCGGCGCGGGCCTCGTCCTCGATGCGTTCCAGAAGGCGCCGACCGATCTGGCCGCCGCGCGCGGTCGGCTGGACGAACATCCGCTTGACCTCGCCATAGCCGCCGTCGGTGTCGATGCGCATGGCGCCGCAGCCGACCACGGTTCCCGACCGCCGAGCGACGAGGAAACGGATGTCCGGCTTGGCCAGCGATTGCAGGTCGAGTAGATGGTTGCTCTCGGCTGGGTATAAGTCGCCCAGATAGCGGTCCAGCTCTTCGATGAGTTGGACCACCTCGTCCTGGAGCGGGCTTTCACGGGCAATGGTCACGTTCGGCACGGCGTCGCTCCTCCCCATTGCTTTCTTGTTTTGTCTCAGGCGAGCAGGGCGCGGGTGGCCGCGGTCACATCCTCCTGCCGCATCAGCGATTCACCGACCAGGAAGCAGCGCGCGCCGACCGCGGCCATGCGCGACAGGTCCGACGGGCTGTAGAGACCGCTTTCGGCGACCAGCATGCGATCGGCGGGCACATGGGCCGCCAGTTCCTCGGTCGTGGCGATGTCCACCGCCAGGGTCTTCAGGTTCCGGTTGTTCACGCCGAGAAGCGGGGTCTTCAACGCAAGGGCGCGGTCCAGCTCCTCGCGGTTGTGCACCTCAACCAGCACGTCCAGGCCCCAGGCGATGGCGGCGTCCTCGATCTCCGCGGCCTGCGCGTCGCTCAGCGCCGCCATGATGATGAGGATACAGTCGGCGCCGAGCGCACGGGATTCGGCGATCTGGTAGGGATCGACCATGAAGTCCTTGCGTAGCACCGGCAGGTCCACCGCGGCGCGGGCGGCCAGCAGATAGTCGTCGCAGCCCTGGAAGTAAGGCTCGTCCGTCAGCACCGACAGGCAGGTGGCGCCGCCCTCGCGGTAGGCGCGGGCCAGCGACGGCGGGTCGAAGTCGGGGCGGATCAGGCCCTTCGACGGGCTGGCCTTCTTGATCTCGGCGATCAGGCCGTAGCGGCCCCCGTCCACCGTGCGGCGCAGGGCGCGGATGAAGCCGCGCGCCGGGTCGGCGCTGCGGGCGGCGTCCTCCACCGCGGACAGCGGGCGGGCGGACTTGCGGGCGTGGACCAGCGCGCGCTTGTCGTCGCAGATTCGGGTCAGGACGTCGCTCATGGCGCGGCAACCGGTTCGGTGGTGGCGGATGAATTGGTGATGGACACGAGGTGCTGGAGCACGGCGCGGGCGGCACCGCTGTCGATGGCGTGGCGGGCCCGCTCGACGCCTTCCTTCAGGTCGCCGGCCTTGCCCGCCACATGCAGCGCGGCGGCGGCGTTCAGCAGAACGATGTCGCGGTAGGCGCCCTGGACGCCGTCGAACAGCGCGCGGATGGCCTCGGCGTTCACATGGGCGTCGCCGCCCTTCAGAAGCTCCGGCCGGGCGCGGAAGATGCCGGCCTGTTCCGGCTCGATCTCGAGCACCGTGACCTCACCGTCCTTCAACTGGGCGACGGTGGTCGGGCCGGTGGTGGTGATCTCGTCCAGCCCGTCGGAGCCATGGACGATCCAGGCGGCCTCCGACCCCAGGCGCTTCAGCACATGGGCCAGCGGCTCCACCCACTGCTTGGCGTAGACGCCGAGAAGCTGGCGCTTGGCGCTGGCCGGGTTGGACAGCGGCCCCAGCAGGTTGAAGATGGTGCGCGTGCCCAACTCGACGCGGGTCGGGCCGACGTTGCGCATGGCGAGATGGTGGCGCGGCGCCATCAGGAAGCCGATGCGCGCGTCCCACAGGGCCTTGCGCACCAGACCCATGTCGCAGTCCAGGTTGACGCCCAGCGCGCCCAGCACGTCGGCGGCGCCCGACTTGGACGACATGGCGCGGTTGCCGTGCTTGGCCACCGGCACGCCGCAGGCCGCGATGACCACCGCAGCGGCGGTCGAGATGTTGTAGGTGCCCGAGCCGTCGCCGCCGGTGCCGCAGGTGTCGATGGTGCCCTCCGGGGCCTCCACCGGGATCGCCTTGGCGCGCATGACGCGGGCGGCGCCGGTGATCTCGTCCACCGTCTCGCCGCGCACGCGCAGCGCCATCAGGAAGCCGCCCATCTGCGACGGGGTGGCGTTGCCCGACATGATGATGTCGAAGGCCATCGAGGCCTCTTGCTCGTTCAGGGCGTTGCCGGCGGCGACCTTGGCGAGGATGGCCTTCATGTCGGTCAGGTCGCCGTGCGGCGCGGACGGCGTGCTCATGCGGCGGTCTCCAGCCGGCGGGTCGTGTTCAGGAAGTTTTCCAGAATCTTGTGCCCGTGCTCGCTCTCGATGCTTTCCGGGTGGAACTGCACGCCGTGGATCGGCAACTCGCGGTGGGACAGCGCCATGATCAGCCCGTCCTCCGTCTCGCCGGTCACCTCCAGGCAGGCGGGCAGGGTGGCGCGCTCGACGATCAGCGAATGGTAGCGGGTGGCCCGGAAGGGCGAGGGCAGGTCCTTCAGGACGCCGCGCCCCTGGTGGAACATGCGGTCGACCTTGCCGTGCATCGGCATCGGCGCGCGCAGCACCGTGCCGCCGAAGGCCTGCCCGATGGCCTGATGGCCCAGGCACACGCCCATCAGCGGAACGCCGGCCTTGGCGGCGGCGTCGATCAGCGGCAGGCAGATGCCCGCCTTGTCCGGGTCGCAGGGGCCGGGCGACAGCACGATCCCTTCGGGGCGAAGCGCCATGGCCTCCTCCACCGTCAGGCTGTCGTTGCGGCGGACGTCCAGTTCGGCGCCCAGTTCGCCCAGGTAATGGACGAGGTTGTAGGTGAAGCTGTCGTAATTATCGATGAGCAGCAGCATGGGGCGCCCCGGCATCCTTCCGGCCTGTCGTTTCCGGTCCGTCGGTCTCGGCCCGATCGTCCCGGAATAGCGTTCCGGCCTTGTTCCAAGGCGGGTACCCTAGCGGCTGGAGCGGTGGATTTCCAGCCCGTCCGAACCTCGACTCGGCGGAGAATCAGCGGCAGAGGAACTGCGCCGTCGCCGCCGGCTTGTCCAGCACCATGCCGCGCGCGTCGGTCTCCTCGGTGATCTGGCAGCGCCGCACGGTGCGCGGCAGGTCTATGGCCAGCGTGGCCTGCGTCCCGGCGTAGCGGCAGATCAGGAAGACGTTGTCGCGCCGCGCGGCGGGGAAATCCCATTGCCGGATTTCCGAGCGGCCCCGCCGCAGGCTGCGGTCCGGCTCCAGCGCCGCCGGGGCCGGGGCGGCCATCTGCGACGCCCGGTCGCCTTCCACCAGGGTGACGCCCGCGAAGGCGTGCTGGTCCTTCGCCGGGTAGGGCGACCAGCCGCCGGGCGCTTCCGGCTGGGCCTGCACGGTCAGGCTGGCCGGGCAGCGGACCTCGTTCGCGAGGGCGGGACCGGCGGTGGCGGTGATGAGGACCGTCAGGAGGATCAAGGTGCGGAGCATGGCGGTCACAGCATAGTCCCAGCCGGTGGAGGCCTCCACCCCGCTCCGCTGTTGCAGGGACGGAGCGGGGGTGCCACCTTGCGCGCAAACCGGAAACCAGGGTTCGAGATTCCTTCCCATGGCCAAGAAACCGCCGCGCAAGCCCCAGAAAGCCGCGGCACGGAAGCCATCGCCGAAAACGCCCGCCGCCGCATCTGGGCGCGCCGTCTCACCGGTCCTGCTGGCGCTGGCCGGCGTGATCGCGGTCTTCGTGGTGGCGCTCGGCGCGCGCTTCATCATCGGGCGCGACGCACCGGAGACGGAGAGCGTGGTTGAGCGGGAGGCGCCGGTCATCGCCCCCGCTTCGCCAATCAAGGCGCCGCCGCACAAGGTCGCCGAAGCGCCGCCTCCGCCTCCGCCGGTTCGCGGGGCCGAACCCGCCCCGGCGCCCGTTCCCGCACCGCCTCCCCAGGTGACCGAGGCCCCGGCCCCCGTTCCGGTTCCCGCGCCGCCCCCGCCGCCGGCCATGACGCCGAAGCCGGTGGTGGCGATGCTGCCGCCTCCCGTCGCCCCGCTGGAACCGCCCAAGGTGGCCCCCGGCTCGCCGCTGTGGAAGAAGAACGCGCTGCCCTTCCGCGCCCCGCCGGGCAAGCCGGCCATCGCCATCGTCATCGACGACATGGGCGTGGACCGCAAGCGTTCGAATCGCGCGGTGTCGCTGCCGGCGCCGTTGACGCTGGCGTGGCTGCCCTACGCCCACGAGCTGCCGGCCCAGGCCCGTGCCGCCCGCGCCGCCGGGCACGAGCTGATGCTTCATCTTCCCATGGAGCCGAGCGGCTCGGCCGATCCGGGACCGCAGGCGCTGCGCGTGTCGCTGGACAAGGGGGAGATCCTGCGCCGGACCAAGGCGGCGCTGGACAGCTTCGACGGCTATGTCGGGGTCAACAACCACATGGGCAGCCGCTTCACCGCCGACTCCGCGGCCATGGCGCCCGTGCTGGGGGAGATCGCGCGGCGCGGCCTGTTGTGGCTGGACAGCCGGACCACCGCGAAAAGCGCCGGCCTGACCCTCGCGCGGGAGTTTCAGATGCCCTTCGCCGGGCGCGACATCTTCCTCGACAACGAGATGACCGTGTCGGCGGTGCGCGGCCAGCTCGCCAAGACGGAGCAGGTGGCGCGCCGCCAAGGCTACGCCATCGCCATCGGCCACCCGCACGATGCGACAATCGACGCACTGGCCTCCTGGATGCCGGAGGTGCAGAAACGCGGCTTCGTCCTGGTTCCGGTCAGCGCCGTCGTGCGCGCCCACCACACCGGCGGGTGACCGCCGGTCCCGCTTGAGGAGAGTTCCATGGCTGACACCTACAAGGTCGGCGGCATGACCTGCGGCGGCTGCGCCCGCTCCGTCACCAATGCCATCGGCAAGCTGGCGCCGGGCGCCGCCGTGACGGTGGACCTCGACGCCGGCACCGTGGCCGTGGAGGGCGGAGTCGCCCCGGAGACGGTGAAGAAGGCCGTGGAAGGCGCCGGCTTCGACTTCGGCGGTCAGGCAGCCTGAGGTCCGGTCAGGCGGGCTGGCGCAGCCGCCACACCAGCAGGCCGCCGGCCCAGGACAGCGACACCGCCAGAGCGACGCCGAGCGCGACGAACCGTCCGGCGGGCTCGGCCAGCAGATGGGCGGTGGTCAGCGCAAGGGCCAAGCCGGGGTTGGTCAGCAGCGCGCTGCGCATCGCCGCGGCGACCACGCCGCCGCCCAGGCGGCCGTGCAGGATCGCCGTCAGGCTGGTGAGCGCGATGGGGAACACGGCGGCGATGCCGGTGGCCGCCGGGCCGATGCTGTGGCTGAGCGTGGTCACCGTGGCGACCAGCAGGCCGACCAGACCGGCGCGGGCCGGGATATCGTACCAGCGCGACCGCGCCACCCGGACCACCGTGTCCTGTGGAATCGGCGTCGACACCGCCCAGGCGGCGATCCCATAGCAGGCCAGCGTCAGCAGCAGCGCCAGCGGCAGCGTCCACGCGACGGCGGAGCGCAGCGTGGCCGCCGTGGCGATCCAGAAGACGGAACTGGCGATGACCGTCGCCGGCATACTCCAGCGCGGGGCGATCCGCACGAGAAGCGCCAGATAGAGGACGATCGTCGCGTTCCCGACCATTCCCGACAGGGCGGCGTCGGCGACGAAGCCGTCGCCATGCTCCATCGCGAGCATCACGAAGGCCGGGCCGGTCGAGACGGGCAGGGCGGTGATCATGCCGCCATAGAAGGGGCCGGCCTTCTCCGCCGCCAGCGAGGCGGCGACGACGACCAGGGCCGCCGCCACGATCTTGACGATCAGCGGCAGCAGCAGCGCATCGAGGGGCATGCGGTCCTTACCGGGCGGAGGTCTCGCGGACGGTTTCCTCCGCGGCGCGGATCAGGGCCATCGACTTGTTGACGGTCTCCTGATACTCGGCCTCCGGGTCGCTGTCGGCGACCACGCCGCCGCCGGCCTGCACATACATCATGCCGTCCTTCAGCACGGCGGTGCGCAGCGCGATGCAGGTGTCCATGGCGCCCGACGCGCCGAAGTAGCCGACGCAGCCGGCGTAGACGCCGCGGCGGGCCTTCTCCAGCTCGTCGATGATCTGCATGGCGCGGACCTTCGGCGCGCCCGACACGGTGCCGGCCGGGAAGCCGGCGATCAGCGCGTCCAGCGCGTCGTGCTTCGGGTCGAGGTCGCCCTCGACGTTGGAGACGATGTGCATGACGTGGCTGTACAGCTCCACGATCATCTTCTGCGTCACCTTGACGGTGCCGGTGCGCGCCACGCGGCCCACGTCGTTGCGGCCGAGGTCGAGCAGCATCAGATGCTCGGCCAGCTCCTTCGGATCGCTCAGCAAATCCTCGGCCAGCGCCTGGTCCTCCGCCGCGGTGGCGCCGCGCTTGCGGGTGCCGGCGATGGGGCGGACGGTCACCTTGCCGTCGCGCACGCGCACCAGGATTTCCGGGCTGGAGCCGACGACCGACAGCTCGCCGAAGTCGCAGTGGAACAGGAAAGGCGACGGGTTCAGGCGGCGCAGCGTGCGGTACAGCGCCAGCGGCGACGGCTTGAAGGGGAAGCGGATGCGCTGGGACGGCACCACCTGGAAGATGTCGCCGGCCCGGATGTACTCCTTCGCCCGCTCCACGATCGCGTGGTACTCCTCGCGCGTCGTGTTGGAGGTCCAGGCGAGCGGCAGCCCGTCCTTGGTCCGCGGCTCCCGCCGGTAGGGCAGGGGGCGCTCCAGATCGGCCACCGCGTCCATCAGACGCTCGCGGGCGTCGCCGTAGGCGGCGTTGCCGTCGACCCCCGGCTTCGGCCAGACCGGGGTGACCAGAGTCACCGAATCGGTGTGGCTGTCGAAGATGGCGACGATGCTCGGCCGCGACAGAATGGCGTCGGGGATGCCCAGCTCGTCCGGGTTGTCGTCCGGCAGCCGTTCCATCAGCCGGACCATGTCGTAGGTCAGGTAGCCGAACAGGCCGGCGGCCATCGGCGGCAGGGCGTCCGGCAGGTCGATCCGGCTCTCGTTGATGAGGGCGCGCAGCGACTCCAGCGGGGCGGTCTCGATCGGCTCGTAGGCGTCGCGGTCGTGCAGGGCGTTGCGGTTCACCTCCGCCCGGTCGCGGCGGCAGCGCCACACCAGATCGGGCTTGAAGCCGATCACCGAATAGCGGTCGCGCCGCGACCCCGCCCCGCGCTCCGCCGATTCGAAGAGGAAGCCGAAGGGCCGCCCGTCGGCCAGCTTCATGTAGGCGGAGACGGGGGTCTCCAGATCGCTGACCAGCGTGGTCCACACCACCTGCGGCTTGCCGGCCTCATAAGCGGTGTGGAAGGCGGCGAATTCCGGCTGAACCTTCACGGGACGGGCCTCGACTGAGTGGGCGACGGAGTTGGATTAGTTGCCGCTGGCGAAGAACTGGTCGATGCGGTTGCGGTGAACCTCGACCGGGTAGCTGTTGCGCAGCGCGTTGCCGAACTGGGCCATGATGTCGCTTTCCAGCCCCTGGGCCACGGTGCTCTCCACGGTCGCCAGCGTGGCGTCGGAGGCCGCCGGGTCCGCCGGGATGATCTCCTTCAGGCGGGCGACGACCTGGCTGTCGGCGGTGGCGCCGGTCACCGTCTCGCCGGGCTTCACCTCGAACAGCTTGCGCACCAGCTCGCCCGGTAGCCCCTCGACCGAACGGGCGTCGCGGGTGAAGGGCGTGGTCATGGCGAAGCTGGCGCCGGACTGGCTGGCGACGTCCTGCGCCGCGGCCTCCGAGCCCTGCTTCAGCTTGGCGGCGATGTCCTGGGCCTTCTCGGCGGCCAGCTTGGCGCGCTTGTCGTCCTGCCAGCCGGCGACGGCCTGATCGCGCACCTCGGCCAGCGCCTTGGGGGCGGCCGGCGTCACGCCGTCGACGCGCACGGCGTAGAAGACGTTGTTGGGGGCCTCGGTCAGGTTCGAGGTGGCGCCGGAGGCGAGCTGGAAGGCGGTCTGCACCATGGCGGCGAAGTTCGGGCGGCCCGGGGCGGCGTCCTTGCCGTCCGGCGCCTTGCCGCTGCTGTCGACCGCGGCGATCTTGGCGATGGGCAGCGACTGGGCCTGGGCGACCTCCTCCAGCGGAGCGCCGCTGGCGAGCTGATCCTCGACGCGGTTGGCGATGGAGTAGAGCGAATCCATCGCCTTCTCCTTGCGCAACTCGGCCAGGAGCTGATCGCGGGCCTCCTCGAAGCTCTTGGTGGCGCCCGGCTGGATGGCGGTGACCGTCAGGACGTGCCAGCCCAGCCCGCTGCGCACCGCGTCGCTGACCGCACCCTGGGCCAGGGCGAAGGTGGCGTCGCCGATCTCCGGCAACTCGTTGCGGGTGACGTTGTCGAGCGTGATGACGTCGGTCCCGGCGTCCTTGGCGGCGGCGGTCAGGCCCCTGGTCTTGGCGGCCTCGGCGATCTGCTTCGCCTTCGCCTCGTCGTCGGCCAGGACCATCTCCACCGTGCGGCGCTCCGGCGTGCCGAGCTCGTCGGCGCGCTCGTCGTAGGCGGCGCGCAGCTCGTTGTCGGGGATCTGGATGTCCTTGGCGATCTCGTCGGCGGAGAGCTGGGCGATGCTCAGCGAGCGGTATTCCGGCGCGGTGAAGCGGACCTGATGGTCCTCGTAATAGCGGGTCAGCTCCGCCTCGTCGGGCACGCCGACGTCGCCGATGGCGGCGTTGGGCAGGGTGACCACCTCGGCCACGCGGCGCTCCCCGCGGAAGCGGTAGAGGTCCTGGACGAGCGGCTTCGGCGGGGTCACCCCGGCGCCGACCGCGCCGGCCACCAGCTCGCGCGCGGTCTCGCGGCGCAACAGGGCAACGTAGCCGTCCTCGGTCAGCTGGTTGTTGCGCAGCACGCTGCGGAACTGGTTCGCGTCGAACTGGTTCTGCGCGTTGCGGAAGGCCGGCTCCTCGGCGATGCGCTGGCGCACCACGTCCGGGCCGACCGAGATCCCGGCGTCGCGCGCCGCCTGATCGTAGAGCGCGCGCTGCACCAGCGCCGACAGCGACTGGTCGAGCAGGCCGAACTGGCGCGCCTGCTCCGTCGTCAGGTTGCCGCCCATCATCGGGCGCAGCCGTTCCATCTGGCGACGGAACTCCTGGTCCAGCTCCGCCCGGTCGATCTCCACCTTGCCGACGGAGGCGACGGTGCTGGAAATCCCGCCTGTGCGGATCATGTCGCCGATGCCCCAGGCCGCGAAGCTGACGATGAGGAGCACGAACAGGATCTTGACGACCCACGAACCGGCGTAAGTGCGGATGAACTGAAGCATGGGACCCGAAGTGAGTGCGCAAAGGGCGGCCCTGCGGCCGGGGCGGCATCATAGGCACCCCGCGAAAGCCCGGCAACACCCCATTTCCCCCGCGTTTCCCCATCGGAAAGAACCCGTTGGGCGGGTGGAAATGCCCGGCGCACCTTGCTAGACAGGGGGCGCACTTTGAAAACGAACACCCGCGACAACGCCCACATCAACAAACGAGAGCCGGAGGACGAAAACGCCATGGCCGCACGCCGCAAACTGATTGCCGGGAACTGGAAGATGAACGGGCTGAAGGCCGACGGGCTCGACCTCGCCTCGGACCTCGCCGGGCGCCTGACGGGGGCTGGGACGGTCGCCTTCGACATGCTGGTGTGCCCGCCCTTCCCGCTGCTGTTCCCGGTGGGCGACGCCATCTCCGGCAGCCCGCTGGCGCTCGGCGCGCAGGACTGCCACGCCAAGACCTCCGGCGCGCACACCGGCGACGTCAGCCCGGCGATGCTGACCGACGCCGGCTGCCGCTACGTCATCCTCGGCCATTCGGAGCGCCGCGCCGACCACGCCGAATCCGACGCCCAGGTCGCCGCCAAGGCCGCCGCCGCCCACAAGGCGGGTCTGATCGCCATCATCTGCGTCGGCGAGACGGAGGCCCAGCGCGACGCCGGGCAGGCGAACAGCGTGGTCGCCAGCCAGCTCAAGGGCTCGATCCCGGAAGGCGCCACCGCGGCGAACACCGTCATCGCCTACGAGCCGGTCTGGGCCATCGGCACCGGCAAGACCGCGACTCCCGACGACGTCAAGGCGATGCACGCCCACATCCGGGCGGAGCTGGCCGGCAAGACCGCCGATCCCGAGGCGGTGCGCGTCCTCTACGGCGGCTCGGTGAAGCCGGGCAACGCGGCGGAACTGATGGCGGTGGAGAATGTGGACGGCGCGCTGGTCGGCGGCGCCGCGCTGAAGGCGGACGATTTCTGGGCGATCGCCACCAGTTGCCGCTAGCATATCGCGCAGGACCGCGTTAAAAACAGTGGGCGCGCGCCACGGGCCCTTGCCAAGGTCCGTGGCGCGCTGTTGGTTTGGGCGGTCCCTGCGGACCGCTCCGGGAAGGGATCAAGGGAACGGGCTGCATGGAATCGGTGCTTCTGGTCATTCACCTGCTGATCGCCCTGGCGCTGGTCGGGGTCATCCTGATCCAGCGGTCGGAAGGCGGCGGTCTCGGCATCGGCGGCGGCAATATGGGGGGCATGATGTCCACCCGCGGCACCGCCAATCTGCTGACGCGGACCACCGGCATCCTGGCGGGCTGCTTCATGGCGACCAGCCTGGTCCTGGCGGTCCTGGCGGGCGCGCACAGGGCGCCGACCTCGATCATCGACACGATGCCGGCCCAGCCCGTGGCCCCGGCGGCTCCCGCCCAGCCGGCCGCGCCGGCGCAGCCCGCCCCGCCGGTCGCCCAGTAACAGCGGCCCGGCAAAACGCGACGCGGCTCCGGCCGGGTCTGACGTGAGGCGGCCTCCCCCGAAGCCGCCTCTTTCTTTTGAGGATCGTCGATCTGGGCAGCGCCCGGGGGACGGTCCGAACTCGGGGAACGGATCAGGCTCTGAAGGTCTTCGGACGGACATGACTCGCTACATCTTCATCACCGGTGGCGTCGTTTCCTCGCTGGGCAAAGGTCTGGCGTCGGCGGCGCTTGGGGCGCTTCTCCAGGCGCGCGGCTACAAGGTGCGGCTTCGCAAGCTGGACCCGTACCTGAACGTGGACCCCGGCACGATGAGCCCGTACCAGCACGGCGAGGTCTATGTGACCGACGACGGCGCTGAGACCGACCTCGACCTCGGCCATTACGAGCGCTTCACCGGCGTGGCCGCGCGCCGTGGCGACAACATCACCACGGGCCGCATCTATTCGAACGTGATCGCCAAGGAGCGCCGCGGCGACTATCTGGGCGCGACCGTGCAGGTGATTCCGCACGTCACCGACCAGATCAAGGACTTCATCGGCGCCGAGACGACCGACGAGGACTTCATCCTCTGCGAGATCGGCGGCACGGTGGGCGACATCGAGTCGACCCCCTTTCTGGAGGCCATCCGCCAGTTCGGCAACGAGGTCGGTCCGGAGAACGCCCTGTTCATCCACCTGACCCTGCTGCCCTACATCCCGACGGCGGGCGAGCTGAAGACCAAGCCGACGCAGCATTCCGTGAAGGAGCTGCTGGGCATGGGCATTCAGGCCAACATCCTGCTCTGCCGCGCCGACCGCCCGATTCCGGAGAACGAGCGCAAGAAGATCGCGCTGTTCTGCAACATCCGTCCGGAGCGCGTCATCGCCGCCCTGGACGTCGATTCGATCTATCAGGTGCCGGTCAGCTACCACGAGGAAGGCTTCGACACCCAGGTGCTGGCCTATTTCGGCCTGCCGACCGAGGGCAAGCCGGACCTGTCGCGCTGGACCAGCATCGTCGAGCGCGTGCGCAAGCCGCAGGGCGAGGTGACCATCGCCGTCGTCGGCAAGTACACCAGCCTGCTCGACAGCTACAAGTCGCTGGCCGAGGCGCTGACCCACGGCGGCATCGCCAACAACGTGAAGGTCAAGCTCGACTGGATCGACTCGGAGATCTTCGAGGACGACAGCGCCGTCCAGCGGCTGGAGAACGTCCACGGCATCCTGGTGCCGGGCGGCTTCGGCTCGCGCGGCACGGAGGGCAAGATCCGCGCCGCCCAGTTCGCCCGCGAGCGCAAGGTGCCGTATTTCGGCATCTGCTTCGGCATGCAGATGGCGGTGATCGAATCGGCCCGCAACATGGCCGGGATCGTCGACGCCGGCTCGACCGAGCTGGGCAAGCCCGGCAACCCGGTGGTCGGCCTGATGACCGAGTGGATGCGCGGCAACAGCCTGGAGAAGCGCACGGAGGGCACCGATCTCGGCGGCACCATGCGTCTCGGCACCTACCCGGCGAAGCTGGTCCCCGGCAGCAAGGTCGCGGAGGTCTACGGCACCACCGACATCACCGAGCGGCACCGCCACCGCTACGAGGTGAACGTCTATTACAAGGACCGGCTGGAGAAGGTCGGCCTGCTGTTCTCCGGCCTGTCGCCGGACGGCGAGCTGCCCGAGATCGTCGAGATCCCGGACCACCCCTGGTTCATCGGCGTGCAGTTCCACCCGGAGCTGAAGTCGAAGCCCTTCGACCCGCACCCGCTTTTCACCTCCTTCATCAAGGCGGCGATCGAGCAGAGCCGGCTGGTGTGATGTGACCATACGGGGGAGGGCATTCCTCCCCCGCGTGTTCCGGTTCCGGGTTTCCCGTGGGTATAGTGACAGCGGCGGCCGAGCCAACGGCCGCCGCTTTTGCGTTATGGGCCAGGAAAAAACCAAGGGAAGGGACACAACCATGACCGACATCAGCATCCCCGCCGGCGACGGCGGCAGCTTTTCCGCCTATGTGGCCAAGCCGGCGGGCGGCGGACCGGCGCCGGGACTCGTCGTCATCCAGGAAATCTTCGGGGTCAATCAGGTCATGCGCGACCTGTGCGACGGCTTCGCCGCCCAGGGCTGGCTGGCCGTCTGTCCGGACCTGTTCTGGCGGCAGGAGCCGGGCGTCCAGATCACCGACAAGACCCAGGAGGAGTGGAACCGCGCTTTCGCCCTGATGAACGGCATGGACCAGGATAAGGCGGTGGACGACCTCAAGGCCACCCTGGCGTGGTTGCGCCAGAATCCGGATTGCACCGGCAAGGCCGGGTCGGTCGGCTACTGCCTGGGCGGCCGGCTCGCCTTCATGATGGCGGCGCGTTCCGATTCCGATGCCAACGTCAGCTATTACGGCGTCGGTCTCGATGGTCTGGCCGGCGAGGCGGCGAGCATCACCAAGCCGTTGCTGATGCACATCGCCGAGAAGGACCAGTTCGTCCCGGCGGAGGCACGGGAGAAAATCCTGGCCGCGGTGAAGGGCAACCCGAACGTCACCGCCCACGTCTACCCCGGCGTCGATCACGCCTTCGCCCGCGCCGGCGGCGCCCATTTCGACGCCGAGGCGGCCGAGCTTGCCAACGGACGCACGGCAGCCTTCTTCAAGCAGCATCTGGGTTGACGCCATTCCGGTTGACCGGGATCGCCGATATCTGGGAAGGAATGGGCAGCGCGAGGGGGCCTTCGGCATGCGTCCCCTCGCATTGCTTTTTGGAGAGCACGGGATGACCACCGCCAAGACCGTCCAGATCGGCAACCTGACCATCGCCAACGATCGGCCCTTCACCCTGATCGCCGGACCGTGCCAGATGGAGAGCCGCGACCACGCGCTGGAGACGGCGGCGGCGCTGGTGGAGATGACCGGCGCGCTGGGCATCGGGCTGATCTACAAGTCGTCCTTCGACAAGGCCAACCGCACCTCCATCAGCACGGCGCGCGGCCTCGGCATGGACAAGGCGCTGCCGATCTTCGCCGAGATCAAGGAGCGGTTCGGCTGCCCGGTGATCACCGACGTGCACGAGGCCGACCAGTGCGCCGCGGTGGCCGAGGTGATGGATGTCCTCCAGATCCCCGCCTTCCTGTGCCGCCAGACCGACCTGCTGATCGCCGCCGCCAAGACGGGCCGGGCGGTCAACGTCAAGAAGGGCCAGTTCCTCGCCCCTTGGGACATGAAGAACGTCGCGGCGAAGCTGGTGGCGTCGGGCAACGACAAGGTGCTGCTGTGCGAGCGCGGCGCCAGCTTCGGCTACAACACGCTGGTGTCGGACATGCGGTCCCTTCCGATCATGGCGGAGACTGGATTCCCGGTGGTGTTCGACGCCACCCATTCCGTGCAGCAGCCGGGCGGGCAGGGCACCACCTCCGGCGGCCAGCGCGAGTTCGTTCCGGTGTTGGCCCGCGCCGCCATCGCCGTGGGCGTTGCCGCGGTCTTCATGGAAACCCATGAGAATCCGGACTGCGCGCCCAGCGACGGCCCGAACATGGTCCCGCTGAAGGAGATGCCGGCCCTGCTGGCACGGCTCCAGGCCTTCGATCGGCTCGCAAAAGGCTGACGAAAGGACAGGTTCGGGAACGGCGTGCCGGTCCCGGCGTTGCCTTGGCACCGCGGGCGCCGCGCTTATGGTGGAGCGCCCGCGGAATGAGCCATGGAGCAACGCCATGAAGCCGATCCGCCTGTCCGCCATCGCCGCCATCGCCAGTGTTGGCGCGATGATCGCCGTTCCCGCTTTCGCGCAATCGACCGCGCCGTCCGCAACGCCTTCCACCACGCCGATGCCGCAGGCCAAGCCGGCCATGCCGCCGGGCCACAGCGGCACCACCACGGCCCCGCCGATGGGCAGCGGGTCGTCGTCGACGACGGCAAAGGCCAAGGTCATCGACCTCAACACCGCCGGCAAGGACGAGCTTCAGACCCTGCCGGGAATCGGCGAGGCGCGGTCCGAGGCCATCGTGAAGAACCGCCCCTACCGGTCCAAGGACGAGCTGGTCAGCAAGAAGATCGTGCCGCAGAACGTCTACGACGACATCAAGGGCCGCATCGCCGCGGTCGGTGGCTCCAAGACCAGCGCCTCGGCGGCGACCGCCCCGAAGAAGTGAGCCAATCCCCTCTCCCCTCCGGGGAGAGGGTTAGGGTGAGGGGGGTATGCGTGGCGGTACGTTCGGCACAAGCGCACCCCCCTCACCGGCCCTCCGGGCCACCCTCTCCCCGGAGGGGAGAGGGCTAAGATAGCGTCACAAGAGGCTGAAGCTCCGGTAGGTGATTGGCGCCTCGGCCGTGCCGCCGTCCTCTGCGGCGATCTCGGCGAGCAGACCATGATGCTCCGACAGGTCGCACACCGGGTCGGTGTTGTCGGCGCTTCCGGTCAGCGCCAGCGCCTGGCAGCGGCAGCCGCCCCAGTCGATCTCCTTCTGGTCGCAGCTCCGGCAGGGTTGCGGCATCCAGTCGGTGCCGCGGTAGCGCTGAAAGGCGGCGGAGTTGGCCCAGATGTCGGCCAGCGGGCGCTCCGTCACCCGGTCGAAGGTCATGCCGGGAATCGTCTCGGCGGCGTGGCAGGGCAGAACCGAACCGCTGGGCGTCACGTTCAGGAACTTGCGGCCCCAGCCGCCCATGCAGGCCTTGGGGCGCTTGGCGTAATAGTCGGGCACCACGTAATCGACGACCAGCCGGCCCTTCAGCTCCGGCAGGCGGGCGCGCACCCGCTCGTCCATGCGGACCAACTGCTCGCGGGTCGGCATCAGGGCGGCGCGGTTCTTCAGCGCCCAGCCGTAATATTGGACGTTGGCAATCTCGATCCGGCCGGCCTTCAGTTCCAGCGCCATGTCGATGAAGTCGTCGACCCGGCCAATGTTGTGGCGCTGCACGATGGCGTTGACCGTCAGCGCCATGCCAACGTCGGTGACCCCGCGCGCCACCTCCAGCTTCTTCGGCTGGCCGCCGGGGAAGCCGCTGATCAGTTCGGCCTTGGCGGGCTGGGTGTCCTGGAAGCCGATCTGCACATGCTGGAGCCCGGCGTCGCGCAGCCGCTCCAGCCGCGCCCGGTCGAGCAGCACCGCCGAGGTGATGAGGTTGGCGTAGAGCCCGGCCGCGGTGGCGTGGGCGATCAGCGCCTCCAGGTCCTTGCGCGCCGTCGGCTCGCCGCCGGAGAAATGCACCTGGATGATGCCGAGGTCGGCCGCCTCGTCGAGCACGCGGCACCAAGCGGCGGTGTCCAGCTCGCGGCTGGCCGGGTCGAGCGCCAGCGGGTTGGAGCAGTAGGCGCAGCGCAGCGGGCAGCGGTGCGTCAGTTCCGCCAGCAGGGCCAGCGGCGGTTCAAGTCCGGTCGTGGCGCCACAGAAGGTCATCGGGTCAGGAACCCTTTCGCGATCATGTCGCCCAACAGTTCCAACACATCCGCGGCGATCTCGTCCCGCGGCGCGTCGAATTGCGCGGCCAGCACCCCAACGGCCGTGCCCACCGTCACCGGAGGCTGGCCCGTCTGAGACTGGCCCGTCTGAGGCCGTGCAGTGACGGCCCGCACCACCTCCAGCGCCACCTCGTCCAGGATCAGCACGCGCTCCGGCCCCAGAAGCTGCCAGTGGCCGCGCACCCGGTCCTGGCGGAGCATGACGCCGGGGGCCAGCCGGACCCGGTCCTCCTCGGTCACGCCGTCCGTCATCGCCGGTAGACCGTCGGTTCCATGTCGTCCGGCACGAAGGCGCCGGGCGGGATCAGGCCGGGCGACACATAGGCGTGGTGCAGCGCGTCCAATTGCGCCCACAGCAGCTCCGCCTTGTGGCGCAGCGCGGCGATCACCTGCTGCTGCTGCTCCGGTGTCCGGGCGTTGTCGAGCACGTAGTCGAGCCCGAACTCGACGTCGCGCGGCGCCTCGTCCAGCCGCTTGCGGAAGTAGGACAGGGTGGCGTCGTTGGCGAAGGCGTAATAGGCCTCGAACCCGGCGATGCGCTCGCGGTGGATGGCCGGGGCGAACAACTCGGTCAGGGACGAGGCGACGGCCTCCAGCGTCGATTTGCTCGACACGAAATGGACGTAGGAATCGACGGCGTAGCGGGTCGCCGGCAGGATGCCCCTCAGCGAGGTGACATAGTCGCGGTCCAGCCCCAGCCCGTCGGTCAGGCGCAGCCAGCGCTCGATTCCGCCGACCTTGCCCTCCTCGCGCTCCCGGCTCTCGCCGAAGCCGTCATGGTCGAGCACGCGCTGAATCCAGATGCGGCGCAGCGCCGGATCGTCCATCCGCGCCATCAGGGCCAGATCCTTCTTGGGGATGCAGACCTGATAATAGAAGCGGTTCAGCGCCCAGGCCTGGACCTGCCCGCGCTTCAGCTTTCCGCCGTGCAGCAGTTTGTGGAAGGGGTGGAGGTCGTGGTACTGGCGCTCGCCGATGGCGCGCAACTCGCGTTCCAAGTCCTCGCGCGACAGCGCTGACGTCATAGCGTGAACTCCATCCCGTCGTGGGCGATTTCCCAACCTTCGGCGGTGGCGGCGGCCCGTTCGGGCGAGTCGTCCAGCAGCGCCGGGTTGGTGTTGTTGATGTGGACGAAGACCTTGCGCTGCACGCCCAGCCCCGCGAAGGCGGCGATGGAGCCGTCCGGGCCGGACATCGCCATATGGCCCATGCGCTGGCCGGTCTTGCTGCCGGTGCCGGCGCGGATCATCTCGTCGTCGGTCCAGGTGGTGCCGTCGAACAGCACCAGCGGCGCCCCGCGCAGCTGGTCGGCCAGCCAGTCCGGCATGGCCGAGCAACCGGGGATGTAGAAGAACTCCCCGTCGCCATTGCGGTCGCGGATGCGCAGAGCCACCGTGTCCTCCGCCACCGAGCCGAAGCCGGCGGCGGATGGGTCCTCCAGATAGAGCGCGACCTTGCCGGGCACGGCGAAGGCCTCGATCTCGAAGGGGAAGGGGGTGCCGGCGGCGTCGGCGGGAACCCAGGGCCGGTCCAGCGCCATGGCGCGGCGCGGCGCCAGCTCCGGGTTGACCACGCGGAATACGGCGTTCGCCTCCAGCACACGATGCACCCGGTCGGTGGCGTAAACGGCCAGCGGCTGGGATTCGCGCAGCGTCAGCAGGCCCGCCACATGGTCGATGTCGGCGTTGGTCAGCACCGCTGCGGCGATGGGGCTGTGGCGCACGGCGGTCTGCGGGTGCAGCGCCGGATTGGCGAGGATCTGCTGACCGATGTCCGGCGAGGCGTTCAGCAGCAGCCAGCGCTCGTCGCCACCGCTGACGGCGAGCGACGACTGGGTGCGGGGACGGGCCGCCGGGTCGCCGGAGCGGGCGCGGCGGCAGCCCGCGCAGTTGCAGTTCCACTGGGGAAAACCGCCGCCCGCGGCGGAGCCAAGGACCAGGATCGTCAGCATGGGGTGCCTTTCCTAATCAGGCGGCCCGAATCAGGCGGCGGTCGTCACGCATGGGAACCGGCCGCCGTTCAGAGGCGGGCGCAGGCGTAGGCGTTGATTTCGGTGCCGACGGCGATCTCGACGATCTGGGGCTTGCGCCAGGTCTTCATGGTTGGGTCCTCCGCGCTTGGATTGGCCTTGGGATGATTCCCAGGGGCTGTTGCCGCCCGCTGCGGGCGGCCCCGCTAGCGAACGTTAGAACGCTACGGGTACGGGACAAGGTGGTCTATGCGACTTTGGATGCAGGTGCGCTGCACAACCGGATAGGGGTGCCCCACCGTCCGGGCGTCCTTCCGCGAGCTGTTGCGCCCCAGCGGCCTTGCATCCCCCCGCACGCAGGGCTATCAAGCCCGCGCGCTTCTTTTTCGCCTGGAAAGATCATCCGCCTGGAAAGATCATCCAGTGGACGCGCGCAACGCGGAGGAAGGACAAACATGAGCGCCATTACCGAAATCCACGCCCGCGAGATCCTCGACAGCCGTGGGAACCCGACCGTCGAGGTGGACGTCCTGCTCGAATCCGGCGCCTTCGGCCGCGCCGCCGTTCCGTCGGGCGCCTCGACCGGCGCGCACGAGGCGGTGGAGCTGCGCGACGGCGACAAGTCCCGCTACGGCGGCAAGGGCGTGCTGAAGGCCGTGGAGTCGGTCAACGGCGAGATCTTCGACGCCATCGCCGGCCTCGACGGCTCCAACCAGCGCGCCCTCGACCTCGCCATGATCGAGCTGGACGGCACCCCCAACAAGGGCCGCCTCGGCGCCAACGCCATCCTCGGCGTCTCGCTCGCCGTCGCCAAGGCCTCGGCGGAAGAGGCGGCCCTGCCGCTGTTCCGCTACGTCGGCGGCGCCTTCGCCAACCTGCTGCCGGTGCCGATGATGAACATCATCAACGGCGGCGCCCACGCCGACAACCCGATCGACATCCAGGAGTTCATGGTCATGCCGGTCGGCGCCGAGACCGGCGCCGAGGCCATCCGCATGGGCTCGGAGATCTTCCAGGCGCTCAAGAAGAAGCTCAAGGACGCCGGCCACAACACCAACGTCGGCGACGAGGGCGGCTTCGCCCCCAACCTCGCCTCGACCGAGGACGCGCTGGGCTTCGTGATGAAGGCCATCGAGGCCGCCGGCTACAAGCCGGGCGACGACGTCATGCTGGCCATCGACGCCGCCTCGACCGAGTTCTTCAAGAACGGCAAGTACGAGCTGGCCGGCGAGGGCAAGTCGCTGGCGCCGGAGCAGATGGTGGCCTACTGGGCCGATCTGGTCGGCCGTTACCCGATCATCTCGATCGAGGACGGCATGGCCGAGGACGACTGGGAGGGCTGGAAGGCGCTGACCGACGCCATCGGCAGCAAGGTGCAGCTGGTCGGCGACGACCTGTTCGTGACCAACCCGGCGCGTCTGGCGGACGGCATCCGGAAGGGCGTGGGCAACTCGATCCTGGTCAAGGTCAACCAGATCGGCACGCTGTCGGAGACGCTGGAAGCCGTCGACATGGCGCACAAGGCCGGCTACACGGCCGTTCTGTCGCACCGTTCGGGCGAAACCGAGGACAGCACCATCGCTGATCTGGCGGTCGCCACCAACTGCGGCCAGATCAAGACCGGCTCGCTGTCGCGCTCCGACCGTCTGGCCAAGTACAACCAGCTGATCCGCATCGAAGAGATGCTCGGCACCGCCGCCCGCTTCGCCGGACGCGGCATCCTCAAGGCGTAAGACGCTCTTTAATGACCTTTTAAGGGAAAAGGCCCCTTTCCGGGACACCGGGAAGGGGCCTTTTTCTGTGGTCTCTTTAGGGGTTGCGCCCGGTGCGCGGGAGATTTCCAAATCACCACCGTGCAAGGGGCGCGCGCTTCTGGTAAACAGCCGCCATAGTTTCGCCCGCTTGGGCCGCCACCCTCCCACGACGGCATTCCCCGCCCGGACAGGACCCTCGACGCATGACCAAGACCACTTCTTTCGCCGCCCTGCTGCTTGGCGGCCTGCTGTGCAGCGGTTCCGTCTTCGCGCAGACGGCTTCGCTGCAGGACCGTCTGGACCGGCTGGAGTCGGGGGTGGAGGCGCTGGGCGGGCGCGTCGAGGTGGCCCAGGCCTATCCGGGCAGTGGCTACGCGCGGGGGCAGACCGCCGAGATCCAACCGTCCCTGGCCGCCGATTTCGAGGTGCGGCTGCAGAAGCTGGAGCGCGCCCTGTCGGAGCTGACCGGGCGCTATGAAGAGGCGACCTATCAGATCTCGCAGATGAAGGATCGGCTGGAGCGGGTCAACAGCGACATCGATTTCCGCTTGAAGGAGCTGGAAAGCAAGGGCGGCGGGGCGGCCAGCGATCCGTTCGGCGGCCCGGCCAAGCCCAGCGCGGCGGCTCCGGCCGCGGCCCCCAGCGCCGCCAAGGTGCCCGAGAAGACGGCTGACAAGCCGGCGGAGAAGCAGACCGCCGCCCTGGCGCCGCTGCCCGCCAACTCGACCCCGGAAAAGCAGTACGAGCACGCCTTCGAGCTGCTGCGCCAGTCCGACTACGACAAGGCGGAAAAGGCCTTCAGCGACTTCCTGGCGAAGAACAAGGGTCACCAGCTCGCCGGCAACGCCCAGTATTGGCTGGGTGAGACCTACTACGTCCGCAACAAGTTCCAGGACGCCGCCGTCGCCTTCGCCGAGGGCGTGCAAAAGTATCCGAAGAACAACAAGGCGGCCGACAACCTGCTGAAGCTCGGCATGTCGCTGCAGCAGCTGAACCAGAAGAAGGACGCCTGCACGGCCTTCAACCAGCTGATCACCAAGTTCCCCGAAGCCTCGGCCAGCGTGAAGCGCCGTGCCGACACCGAGCGCCGCCGCCTGAACTGCGCCTGACGGGCGCGGTGAACGCGTCCGACCCGGCGGGGCCGATTTCCGCGGGGCCGATCTCCGCGCGTGAGTTCGCCGCCCGCATGGACCGGCTGGGCGGCTTCGAGACGCGGCCGCGCGTGGCCGTGGGCGTGTCCGGCGGGGCGGACAGCCTCGGGCTGGTTCTGCTCGTCCAACGGTGGGCGGCGGAGCGGGGCGGGGATGTCCTCGCGCTGATCGTCGATCATGGCCTGCGCGCCGAGTCCGCGGCGGAGGCTGCTCGTGTGGGCGGCTGGCTCCGGGCCCGCGGCGTCGCCCACGCCATTCTGCGCTGGGACGGCGAGAAGCCGGCGACCGGCATCCAGGAGGCGGCCCGCGCCGCGCGCCACCGCCTGCTGGCCGAGCGCTGCCGGGAAGAGGGCATTCTCCATCTGGCGCTCGCCCACCACCGCGACGACCAGGCGGAGACGGTGCTTCTGCGCTTCGCCCGCGGCTCCGGAATCGACGGACTGGCCGGCATGGCGCCGGTGCGCGCGGCCGGTGCGGTGCGGGTGATCCGGCCGCTGCTGGACCTGTCCCATGAACGGCTGGTGGCGACCTGCCGCGCCTTCGGTCAGGAGTGGATCGAGGACCCCTCCAACCGCAACCCGCGCTTCGCCCGCGCCCGCCTGCGCGCGGCGGGGGAGGCGCTGGCCGCTGAAGGGCTGGACCCGCCGCGTCTGGCCGACCTCGCCCGCCGGGCCGCCCGTGCCCGCAACGCGCTGGAAGCGGGAACCGCCGCCCTGCTGGCCGAGGCCGTGGAGGTCCATCCGGAGGGCTGGCTGCGGCTGGACCCGAAGCCGTTGCTGGCGGCACCGGAGGAGCTTGGCCTGCGCGCGCTGACCCGCTGCATCGCCGCGACGGGGGGGCCGCCTACCCGCCGAAGGACGAGGCGGCGGAGCGCCTGTTCGCCGAGATCGCGGGGGAAGGCTTCCGGGGGCGCACCTTGGGCGGCTGCCGCATCCTGCCGCGGAAGGGGCATTTGGTGATCGCGCGGGAGCCGGTCGGGGTCACCGAACGGCTGAGCCTTACCCCCGGCGGAGAGGTCTGGTGGGATCGCCGATTCGCCGTTCGGCTGGCGGTGGGGGCGGGCGGGGCGGTGACCGTGGCAACATTGGGGCGGGAAGGGTGGCAAAGGGTGCGGTCCGCAGGCCCGGATTCGGGCCGCATCGGCCTGCCCGAACCGGTCCGCGAGACGCTGCCGGCGCTGTGGGACGGAAACGGGCTGGCGGCGGTGCCGCATCTGGGATTTTCGCGGCCCGGATTCCCCCTTTCGGCGGTCGCTTTGCACGCGCCCGGGGTGGTGTTGGCCGGTCCAGCTTTTCCGGTTGTTTCGGACCGTGTCGGCATTATTTAATCTGGGAACGTGCCCGTAAGCCCGGGAGGGGTGGCTCCGCATCAGCCTACCTTTCCGCGCAGGGTTCGCAGAAAGGCTTTTGACGTGAACAATTTCGGCAAGAATCTCGCGCTCTGGATCATCATCGGGCTGCTGCTGGTGGCCCTGTTCAACCTGTTCCAGAGCTCTTCCACGCGCAGCCCGCAGACGACGGTTCCGTTCAGCGAGCTTCTCGCCGAAGTGGACCGCGGCCAAGTGGCCGACGTCACCATCAAAGGAAACCAGGTCTCCGGCCACTTCACCGACGGCCGGTCCTTCAGCACCTACGTCCCGCCCGAAGCCGGGCTGGTCGAGCGGCTGACGCAGAAGAACGTGCGCATCAGCGCCGTTCCGGACGACAGCAACGTGCCGTCGCTGTTCTCCGTCCTGCTGTCCTGGTTCCCGATGCTGCTGCTGATCGGCGTCTGGATCTTCTTCATGCGTCAGATGCAGTCGGGCGGCGGCAAGGCCATGGGCTTTGGCAAGTCCCGCGCGCGCCTGCTGACGGAGAAGGTCGGCCGGGTCACCTTCGACGACGTCGCCGGCATCGACGAGGCCAAGCAGGAGCTGGCGGAAATCGTCGAGTTCCTGAAGGACCCGCAGAAGTTCCAGCGTCTGGGCGGCAAGATCCCGAAGGGCGTGCTGCTCGTCGGCCCGCCGGGCACCGGTAAGACCCTGACCGCGCGCGCCGTGGCGGGTGAGGCCAACGTGCCCTTCTTCACCATCTCCGGCTCCGACTTCGTCGAGATGTTCGTGGGTGTCGGTGCCAGCCGCGTCCGCGACATGTTCGAGCAGGGCAAGAAGAACGCCCCCTGCATCATCTTCATCGACGAAATCGACGCCGTCGGCCGCCATCGTGGCGCCGGCCTGGGCGGTGGCAACGACGAGCGCGAGCAGACCCTGAACCAGCTGCTGGTCGAGATGGACGGCTTCGAGGCGAACGAGGGCGTCATCCTCATCGCCGCGACCAACCGTCCCGACGTGCTCGACCCCGCGCTGCTGCGTCCGGGCCGCTTCGACCGTCAGGTCGTCGTGCCGAACCCCGACGTGCTGGGCCGCGAGAAGATCCTCAAGGTCCACATGCGCAAGGTGCCGCTGTCCCCGGACGTCGACGCCAAGGTCATCGCGCGCGGCACCCCGGGCTTCTCGGGCGCCGACCTCGCCAACCTCGTCAACGAGGCCGCTCTGCTCGCCGCCCGCATCGGCAAGCGCGTCGTCGGCATGGCCGAGTTCGAGGCCGCCAAGGACAAGGTCATGATGGGCGCGGAACGCCGCTCCATGGTCATGACCGAGGACGAGAAGAAGCTGACCGCCTATCACGAGGCCGGTCACGCCATCGTCGCCATCCACCAGCCGGACAGCGATCCGGTGCACAAGGCCACCATCATCCCGCGCGGTCGCGCGCTCGGCATGGTGATGCGCCTGCCGGAAGGCGATCGCATCTCGCTGTCCCAGGCCAAGCTGCACGCCGACCTGCGCGTCGCCATGGGCGGCCGCATCGCGGAAGAGCTGATCTTCGGCAAGGACCGCGTGACCACCGGCGCGTCGGGCGACATCAAGATGGCGACCGACATGTCGCGCCGCATGGTCACCGAGTGGGGCATGAGCGACAAGCTGGGCCCGCTGCTCTACGGCGAGCCGACGCAGGAGGTCTTCCTCGGCCACTCCGTCACCCAGCACAAGAACATGTCCGACGCCACGGCCCGCACGGTGGACGAGGAAATCCGCCGGATCGTCGACGAGGCGTACGGCGAGGCCCGCCGCATCCTGACGGAGAACATCGACCAGCTGCATACCATCGCCAAGGGCCTCCTGGAGTACGAGACCCTGAGCGGTGAGGACATCGCCCGCCTGCTGCGCGGCGAACCGCTGATCCGCAACGACGAGCGGGAGGGCTTCTCCCCGGCCCCGCCGAAGCAGCCGACCCCGACTTCGGGCCGTCGCCCGTCGGTGCCGACCACCAAGGAAAGCGGCGGGATGGACCCGGAGCCCCAGGGCACCTGATAGCGGGCACCTGATCCGCACCGCGGCTTTAGTCAGCGAAACCGGCGCTCCGCAAGGGGCGCCGGTTTTTCTTTGCCGACTTCCGCCTGTACGTGTGTCCCGTACGTCTTGGCGGAACTGTTAGGCGGGATCATCGTGTTGAACAGGGCCGCCCCAACCGAAAGCGCCGCCGATGCTGTTCCTGTCCATCTACGACGACAACCCGACACGGCGGACGCCGGTCGTCACCATGGCGCTGATCGCGCTGTGCGTGATGGTGTTCCTGTGGCAGCTCTCGCTGGGGGCGCGGGCCGGAAACCTCGCGGTCTATTCCTTCGGCCTCGTTCCGGCGGTGCTGTTCGGCCACGCCGAGTTGCCGGAGCCGTTGCGGGTCGTTCCGCCCTGGATGTCCATCATCACCTCCATGTTCATGCATGGCGGCTTCCTGCATCTCGCCGGCAACATGCTGTACCTCTGGATCTTCGGTAACAACGTCGAGGACAGCATGGGGCGGGGCCGCTTCGTGGTCTTTTACCTGCTCTGCGGGACGGCGGCGGCGCTCGCCCAGAGCTTCGCCGCTCCAACGTCCGAAGTCCCGATGGTGGGGGCGAGCGGTGCCATCGGCGGGGTGCTCGGCGCCTATCTGGTGCTGCACCCGCGGGCCAATGTCGGCGTCTTCTTCTGGTTCATCATCATCGTGCGTGTCATCAGCGTTCCGGCGGTGCTGGTGCTGGGCTTCTGGTTCCTCGGGCAAATCCTCAGCGGGGTCACCACCCCGACCTCCGACGACAGCGGCGGAGTGGCCTTCTGGGCGCATGTCGGCGGGTTCGTCATGGGGGCTGCGCTGATTCCCTTCTTCAAGCGGCCCGAGGTGCGGTTGCTGGAGCCGGCGCACAGCCGCGCCTTCGAAGTCGTTCCGCCGGGCACCCGGTTGCGTCGCGGCAGCGTGCCGGAAGCGGGCGACCGCCGCCGTCCCTTTCGTTGATGAATAGGGACTGTCTATTGATCTGTTTGGATCGTTCGATTGGACCTGTCGCCGTCCGACGCGCATGCTGAGGCTGAACAGAAACGGCGGCGTTCGGGAGTTCAGCGATGACCAAGACCTTCAGCTTTGCCTGCATCCACTTCACGGTGGCCTTCACGGTCGGCTATCTGATGACCGGCAGCATCGCGGTGGGCGGCGCGTTGGCGCTGGTGGAGCCGCTGTGCAACACGGTGGCCTATCATCTGCACGAGCGGGCTTGGGCGGCCCATGAACGCCGCAAGGTACGGGCGGCCGAGGCGGAGCCGACGGAAGGAACCGCCGTTCCGGCTTGAAGGGATCGGTGGTCATAATCCCCTCTCCCCTCCGGGGAGAGGGTTAGGGTGAGGGGGATGCGCTTGACCGTGCGTCCGGCAAAAGCGCAACCACCTCACCGGCCCTCCGGGCCACCCTCTCCCCAGAGGGGAGAGGGCTAAAGCGGATTGCAATCCGCTTTGGACCGCGA
The DNA here is from genome assembly GCF_000632475.1 of Azospirillum argentinense. Taxonomy (NCBI): domain Bacteria; kingdom Pseudomonadati; phylum Pseudomonadota; class Alphaproteobacteria; order Rhodospirillales; family Azospirillaceae; genus Azospirillum; species Azospirillum argentinense. Next base: position 1,642,018 of record NZ_CP007793.1, on the reverse strand, counting down.
CTGCGGTCCCGGTCGCACATGCGACCGGAGCCCGCCGGCGAATGAGGCGATAAGAGTCTAAAGCGAACGGAAGTTCGCTTTAAAGAAACGAAATACTGGTTCAGCGCGAACGCAGGTAGGCCAGCACCGCTTCCGGAGCGGATTCGCCGTAGGGATCGCCGCCCTCGCCGGCGTCGTTGATGCCCGGCTCCTCGAACAGCTTCTCGATCACGCCGTCGGTCACCACCATGGCGTAGCGCCAGCTGCGCATGCCGAAGCCGACATGCTCCTTGTTGATCAGCATGCCCATGCGGCGGGTGAAGTGACCCGAGCCGTCGGGGATCAGCTTGACGTTCTTCACGCCGAGATGCTTGCCCCACTGGAACATCACGAAGGCGTCGTTGACGCTGAGGCAATAGACCTCGTCCACGCCCAGGTCGCGGAACTCAGGGTACAGCGCGTCGTAGGTCGGCACCTGCTGGTTTGAGCAGGTCGGGGTGAAGGCGCCGGGCAGGGAAAAGACGACGACGCGCTTTCCGGCGAACAGCTCGTCGCTGCTGACGTCCTGCCAGCGGAACGGGTTGGGGCCGCCGACGCTTTCGTCGCGCACGCGGGTCTTGAACACGACCGAGGGGACTTTGCGTCCTTCCATGATGGTCTCCGGATCGAAGTGAAGCGGTTGATGTGGAATGATCCGAACCTTAGCCCTTCAACGGATTGACGAAAACCGGCCGGAGCGGCCTGCGCGGTCTTGTCTCAGCCGGCCCCCGTGGATCAGGGCAGGAGGTTCTCCGCAAAGGGGCGGAAGGCCCCCTCCGTGACCAACCGCTTCGCCGCCGCGATGTCCGGGGCCATCGCGCGATCCTCCGTCCACACCGCCACGCGGGCGCGCAGCAGCCCCCGCGCGCGCTCCAGCGCGGGGGAGGAGGCCAGCGGCGCCCGCAAGTCGATCCCCTGGGCCGCGGCCAGCAGTTCCACCGCGACGATTCCCGCCAGATTGTCGGCCATGTCCGACAAGCGGCGGGCGGCGTGGGTCGCCATGCTGACATGGTCCTCCTGGTTGGCGGAGGTGGGCAGGCTGTCCACGCTGGCCGGGTGGGCCATCTGCTTGTTCTCGCTGGCCAGCGCCGCCGCGGTGACCTGGGCGATCATGAAGCCGCTGTTCAGCCCGCCGTCGGCCACCAGGAAGGGCGGCAGACCCGACAGGTGGGTGTCCATCAGCAGGGCGATCCGCCGCTCCGACAGCGCCCCGGTCTCGGCGATGGACAGGGCCAGCACGTCGGCGGCCATCGCCACCGGCTCGGCGTGGAAGTTGCCGCCCGACAGGATGTCGCCGCTGTCCGGGAAGACCAGCGGGTTGTCGGAGACCGCGTTGGCCTCGCGTTCCAGCACGCCGGCGGCGAAGCGCAGATGGTCGAGCACCGCGCCCATCACCTGCGGCTGGCAGCGCAGGCTGTAGGGGTCCTGAACCGTCTCGTGCCCTTCACGGTGGGAGTCGCGGATGCCGCTGCCCTGGAGGAGGGAGCGGTAGACGGCGGCGACGTCGCGCTGGCCGGGCTGGCCGCGCAGGTCGTGGATGCGCGCGTCGAACGGGCCGTCGCTGCCCAGCGCGGCGTCGACGCTGAGCGCCCCGGCGACCAGGGCGGCCGCGAAGCCGTCCTCCGCCGCGACCAGCCCGGCCAGACCCAGGGCGGTGGACACCTGCGTGCCGTTTAGCAGGGCCAAGCCTTCCTTGGCCTCCAGCGCCAGCGGCGCCAGCCCGGCGCGGGCCAGCGCCTCGGCGGCGGGCAGCCGCTCGCCGTCCACGTCGGCCTCGCCCTCGCCGATCAGCACGCCGGTCAGGTGGGCCAGCGGCGCCAGATCGCCGGACGCCCCCACCGACCCCTTGGCCGGCACCACCGGCAGGACGCCGCGGTTGTAGAGCGCCAGCAGCGCCTCGATCACCACCATGCGTACGCCGGAATGGCCGCGCGCCAGCGCGTTGACCTTCAGCGCCAGGATCAGCCGCACCACGCCCGGCGGCAGGTCCGGCCCGGTGCCGGCGCTGTGCGAGAGGACCAGTCGCCGCTGCAGCTCGCGCACCTGATCCGGGGGGATGCGCTTCTTCGCCAGCAGGCCGAAGCCGGTGTTCACGCCATAGACCGCGCGTTCCCCGCCCGCCGCCTCCGCCACCGTGCGGGCCGAGGCGTCGATGGCGGCGCGGCAGCCGGGCGCCAGGGCCAGGGTGGGTGGGTCGCGCAGGATGCGGCGCAGGTCGGGCAGGGTGAGATGGCCGGGGGCGAAGGTCAGCGTGTCGGTCATGCGGCGTTCCTTGAGACGGGGCGAACAGGGAGGTCCTTCACATGAGGCGCCGTCAGCGTCTGCGCAAAGGGGGTGGTTTTCAGTGGCATTCCTGTGATGTCCCTCAATCTTCAGATTTCATTTACCAAAAACGCGCCAACTGACCTCGCCTGCATCCAGTGGGCACTGCCGCAAACGGTGACAATTGGAGGGCTGTAAATGCCTCGCCTGTTTTCTCGCGGGTCTGAAAAGACCAATAAAGATATGGCTCACGGGGGACGTTACTTCACCCGGGTACTCGTTGGTGCATTTGTCTTCAGCGCCACCATCAATCTCCTGATGTTGGCGATGCCGCTTTATTCCCTTCAGGTCTTTAGCCGGGCTATTCCGTCCGGCAACATCGATACGCTGGTCATGCTGACCGTCATCGTCGTCCTGGCCCTGACGCTGAGCGCCGCCATGGAAACGGTGCGGGCGCGCATCCTGGCCCGCGCGGGCAACGCGCTGGAGGTCGCCTGGCGCCGCCGGCTGACCGCCGACGTGCTGGACGCCTCGGGCCGCGGCCGTCCGGACACCGCCCCGGTCAGCGACCTCATGGAGGTCAAGGGCGCGATGAGCCGCCCGTCGCTGCCGGCCCTGATGGACCTGCCCTGGGTGCCCCTGTACGTCATCGGCATCTACCTGATCCACCCGCTGCTCGCCGTGATCCTGGTCGCCGCGATGGTCATCATGACGGCGCTGGGGTATCTGAGCAACTGGGCGGTGCGCCACTTCGCCGAGGACAGCAAGGCCCCGGCCAGCCGCTCGCAGCGCCTGTTCGACTCCCTGCTGTCGCGGTCGGAGACGGTGCGCGGCCTGCGCATGGGGCCGAGCGCGCTGGACGCCGTGGCCCGCGACGCCATGACCACCTCCGCCCTGCAGGGCCGCTCGACCGAGCGCGCCGCCGCCATCGGCGCCTTCACCAAGTGGGTCCGCATGGTCATCCAGATCGCGGTGACCGGTGTCGGCGCCCTGCTGGTGATCGAGCAGCACCTGTCCTTCGGCGGCATGATCGCCACCTCCATGCTGGTCGGCCGCGCCCTCGCCCCGGTGGAGCAGAGCGCCGGCGCCTGGGGCCAGATCCAGAAGTCCTACCAAGCCTTCCGCCGCCTGTTCCCGCTGCTGAAGCGCCTGTCGCTCGAGCCGGAGCGCCCGATGATCCCGGTGGAGCGCGAGCGCCTGACCGTCGAGAACCTGCTGTTCGTCTCCCCCCGCGACCAGAAGCCGATCCTGCGCAGCGTCACGCTGGCGGTGGAGCCGGGCCAGACGGTGTGCATCGCCGGTCCCAACCGCTCCGGCAAGTCCGTCCTGGCCCGTCTGCTGGCCGGTGTGGCGATGCCGTCGGCGGGCACCGTGCGGCTGGGCGGTCTGGCCGTCGCCTCGCTGAACCCGGAAACCCCGGAGCAGGGCATCGGTTACATGTCGCAGGGCGCCGATCTGCTGCCCGGCACCATCGCCGAGAACATCGCCCGCTTCACCGAGACGACGCGGGAGAAGGTCGAGGACGCCGCCAAGCGCGCCGGCATCCACGCCTGGGTCGAGAGCCTGCCCGGCGGCTATGAGACCGAGGTGACCGACCCGCTGTTCCCGATCACCGGCGCCTCGGCCCGCCTGATCGCCCTGGCCCGCGCCGGCTACGGCCGCCCCTCGCTGATGGTTCTCGACGAGCCGTCGGCCGGCATGGACGAGATCGGCCACAAGGCGGTGCGCGAGTTCATCGTCGAGGCCAGGAACCGCGGCGTCACCACCATCGTGCTGACCCATTCCCCGGCCTTCGTCGATATCTCCGACAAGACCTTCGTTCTGAAGAACGGCATGGCGGTGGAACTGCCGCAACGCCAGCAGGAGCAGCAGGGTCCGAACTGGAGCCGCCTGCGCAACATCGGCCCGGCGCCGGTGCAGAGCGCCGCCGGCTGACGCCGGAACCTCCAGACCAGTACCCAGCACTTCCGGCGATCAAGGACCGATTGTTATGACCGACACCACCATGAACACCTACAAGACGAAGACCATGACGTCGATCGGCGCGCTGCGCGCGCTGGTTCCCGACACCCGGGTCAGCGGGCTTCTGGCCGGCGGCTTCATGGTGCTGGCGGTGGGCTTCGGCGGGATGACCGCCTGGGCCGCGCTCGCCCCGCTTCACAGCGCCGTCATGGCCTCCGGCGCTCTGGCCCCGGAGACCGGCCGCAAGATCGTGAAGCACACCGAGACTGCCCAGATCGAGGAGATTCTCGTCAAGGAAGGCGACACGGTGAAGGCCGGTCAGGTCCTGATGCGGCTCGACAGCACTGAGGCGGCGACCCGGCTCCAGGTGCTCAGCACCTCCTGGCTGGAAACCCAGGCGCTGGAAGCGCGCCTGACCGCCGAGCTGTTCGAGCAGCCCGCCATCGAGTGGCCGGAGGAGCTGCTGCGCCGCCGAGGCAGCGACCGCACGGTGGAAAAGCTGATGGGCAACCAGGAGACCCTGTTCCAGGTCCGCCGCAACCAGCTCGACACCGAGGCCAAGCTGACCAAGGAGCGCGTCGCCACGCTGCGCGAGGAGGGCAAGAGCCTTCAGGAGCAGCGCAAGTTCCTGGCCCGCGAGATCCAGCTCATCGAGGACGATCTGCGCATCACCCAGGGTCTGCTGTCCCGCGGCAACGCCACCCGCACCAAGCTGGTCGAGCAGCAGAAGGAGGAGGCGCAGCTCAAGGGCCGCGACCGCGAGCTGGAGGCCCGCATCGCCCAGGCCAACCAGGCCGCCGTGGACGCCGAGGGCGAGCTTCTGCGCCGCCGCAACGACTTCCGCGAGAAGGTGCTGGTCGACCTGGAGAAGTCCCGCGGCGACGTCATCCGCCTCGCCGAGCAGATCCGCGACGCCGCCAACCGACTGGAAACCCGTGCCATAAAGGCCCCGGACGCCGGGACCGTCGTGATGCACAGCCATTGGGCGGCCGGCGGCACGATCACCGCGAACGAGCCGATCCTGGACATCATCCCGGACGACCGCGCCCTGCTGGCCGAGGTGAAGGTCCAGCCGAAGGACATCAAGTCGCTGACCGTCGATCTGCCGGTGAAGGTGCAGCTGACCGCCTATGACAGCCGCGTCGTCGGCTCGCTGGACGGCACGGTGACCTACGTCTCGGCCGACCGCGTGATGGACCCGATCACCCGTCAGGAATCCTACATTGCGCGGATCAAGCTGAAGGACAGCGACTCCCATCAGGTCCACAACCTGACGATCAAGCCGGGCATGCCGGTGGAGGCGCGCATCCTGCTGTCCGCCCGCACCCCGCTCGACTATCTGGTGCAGCCGCTGTCGCACTCCTACGTGAAGGCGTTCATTCAGGAGTAATGAGCCAAGCGTAAGGGGCGTCACGCTCCGCGATGGTCCGGAAAAGGAAAGGGCGGCTTCCCACGGGGGAGGCCGCCCTTCCTTGTTTGGCGAAGCGGGATGGTGTCAGCCGCGCGGGCCGTGCAGGCGCCGCGCCGCGAGGTCCAGCGCCAGTTTCAGCTGGGCGAGCGAATAGGGCTTGTTGACCACGCCCAGCGGGTAGGTCTCGGTGATGCGGGCCATGATCGCGTGGTTGGCGTAGCCGGACAGGAAAATGGAGCGGATGCCGTAGTTGGCGCGCAGGCGCCGCGCCGCCTCGATCCCGTCGCCGCCGGCCAGCCGCACGTCCATCAGCGCCACGTCGGGACGCTCGCGCCCGGCGATGGCCACCGCCTCCTCCTCGGTGCGGGCGGTGCCGCAGACGATGTGGCCGAGATCCATGGCGGCCATCCCCACCGCCTCGGCGGCCAGGGACTCGTCCTCCACGATCAGCAACCGCAGCGGACGGATCGCCGCCGGGGTGTCGCGCCGGGTGGAGTCGTTCGGGCCGGCCTGGACGGCCGGACCGCAGCGGTGCCGCCATTCCAGGCGGGACGACGGTCGTGCCCCGGACGCCGGTCGTGCCAGCGTGTCCACATCATCCCGTGCCATGACCACCCCCATGCGTCGCCGCAGGTGTTATTGGTAAAGATTCATTTACCAAATAAAGTGGTAGCCACACCCATTTCGGAGTTCAAGGAAAATCGGTGTGACGTGGGTGCGTTCGGACGAGGTGCGACCTTCCCGCAACAATGTGGCTCGATAGAATCAGGGGTGCGCAGGTCAGCGCTTGGGGCGGCTCAGCCAGTCCACATTCCCGCTGCGGGGAGCGGCGCCGTTGGTCCCCGTACCGCCTTTGCGTCCGGACAGGGGCGAAAGCCAGGAGGGAGCCGGAGCCGCATCGGGGGCGGAGTCCGGTGCCGCAGGGCGCTGCGGCGCCGGGGCGGGTGCGCGCGGGACGAAGGGCGACAGAACGGGCGCCGGTGACGGAGGCGTTGAGGGCGCGGGCGGATCGTCGCGCGGCGGCTCGGCGAAGGAAGGGGCCGGCTCGCTGGACGGCGGCGGAGCGTAGGTCTGCGGTGCCGTCTGCGGTGCGGGGGGCGGCACCGCCGGAGCTGCGGCGGATGGCTGGGCGGACGGCTGGGCGCGCGGTTCGGCGACGGCCCGCGTGGGGCGGTCGTCATCGTCCACCGGGCCGGTCTGGGTGTTGATGCGCCGGGCATCGTCGCGGATGGTCAGCAGGGTGGACACGGCGAACTGGAGCAGCGGCGCCATCGTCTCGGAGTTCGCCAACTCCTCCGCCGTCAGCGCGGCGAAGCGCTGGCGCACCTGCTCCACCGCGTCCTCGATGCTGTCGCGCAAGGCGCCGGTGTCCTGGAGGACGCGCTCCAGATCCTCCCGAAGGGCTGAAATCTCGCAGGCTTGGCGCAGCTCGTGGAAGCCGATGGGGGTCCCCGGCGTCCGGCCGGAGTCGGCGGTCCGCTGATCCTGCGATCGGAAATCATAGGGCATCTTCGCCAAACGCCGGGCCCTATCCTGCAATCCTGATGGAGACCAAGGAAGGTTGCCGTGTCACAGGTTTAATGCGGTTGAACATGGTTGGAAACCGTTTGCGCACCCCAATCGCTTGTACTATTTTTTCCGCACCGGGGGGAACGGAATCCTGCGGTATCACAAATCCTACCCACCCCTCCCCAGAACCACGCATGCCGGGTACTCACGGTGTCGATTGATCGCGCGGAACTGGAACGGCTTCTTGCCGATCGTCCGACAGGAAACCGCTCGGCCATGCAGGCCGTCCGCGAAAGCTACGCCGACATCGGCCTGATGCGCGAGCGCGGCCTGTCTTGGGCGGAAATCTCCGACGTACTGGCGAAGCTGGGCGTCACCGCCCGCGACAACCAGCCGATCTCGCCCGTCACCCTGCGCTCCGCCTTCTTCCTCGTGGGGAACGAGGAACGTGACGGCGGCGCCGACGGGGAGGAGGACGGCGGCACGACTCCTCGCGAAACGCTGGATGCGGTGCACCGCGCCGCCCTCGCCGCGGGACAGCCGGACGACGCCGAGGATGCGGCGCCCGAACCGGAGATGCCCGAGCCGGAGATGCCCGAGCCGGACATGGCAGATGGCGCGACCGACGATCCGCCGGAAGCCGCCGTGCCGGAACCCGCTTCTGAGCCGGAGCTGGTCCCCGTTTCGGAACCGGCCGCCGTGGTGCCTGCCGATCCCCCGGAGGAATCGACTCCGGCCCCGGTTCCGGAGGCTGCTCCAATTCAGGCTCCGATTTCCCCGGCCCCGACTCCCAAGGCGTCGACCCTCAAGGCCCCGGCCGCTCACGCTTCAACACCTCAAGATTTGACAACGAACAGACTCTGGAAAGGCGATCGCATGCTGGGCACCATCTTCGTTCTCAACGACCGCGGTGGCGTCGGCAAGACGCTGCTGTCTCATCACCTGATGGCCACCGCCATGCTCGAAGGCCTTCAGCTCAAGGTCGTCGAATATGAGGTGAACGAGCGCCTGAACCGCCTGTTCGGTCCGGAAGTGGTGGAGCACCGCCGCATCACCCAGGACTTCATGAACATGATGGGCTCGGGCGACGGCTTCTACGAATTCTGGGACCAGATCGGTCCGGAGCTGCAGCGCGGCGGCCGCCTCTACGACTTCGGCGGCAACATCTCCCAGTGGTTCTTCAACTGGGCCGAGGTGTCGGGCTTCGACTACTACGTCGGCGAGGGCGAGCGGTTGACCTTCATGGTGCCGGTCACCGTCGATCTGGCCTCGCTGTCCACCGGCATGAACACGCTGGAGCGCATCGCCACCATCGCCCCGAAGGCCAAGCGCGTCCTGGTCGAGAACGGCTTCTCCGGCCCGTTCTCGCAGCTCGACGACAGCCAGTACGCCCGCCGCAAGGCGGAGATGGTGGAGCGCGAGGGCGTGGAGGTCATCTCCATGGCGCCCTGCACGGCCCCGGCCTGGGCGCGCCTGACCGGCCACCGCATCGACGAGGTGGCGCAGATGACCCGCGAGGATCTGGTGAAGCTGGGCATGACCCCGCCGGTCGCCTCCCGCTCGCTGATCATCATCCACGAGTGGCTGCGCACGATGCGGCAGGCGCTGTCGCCCTACCTGCGCGACGCCTTCAACCAGTCCGCCGGCCCGGCCGCCAAGACCGGCGCCCGTCAGGGCGCGCTCTAAGAGAATTGCCGCCAGGGCGCGCTCTGACAGGACCGCGCATCGCCAGCATGTGAGAACGGGGGCCTTCGCGGCCCCCGTTTCTTTTTGCCGTCAGGCCGATTCAGGCGAAGGTTTCAACCAAAGCCGCGAACTCCTGCGGGCGTTCGGCGTGCAGCCAGTGGCCGGCGCCCTCGATCATCTCGATGGCGGCCTTGGGGAAGTGGCGGCGGATGGCGGCGTGGTTTTCCGGCACGATGTAGTCGGACCGGGTTCCGCCGATGAACAGGGTGGGGCCGTCGTACCGGGCGTCGCCCAGATCCGGGAAGCCGATCAGGTCGGTCATGCGGGCGCCGATGGCGTCGAGGTTGATCCGCCAGTGAAACGACCCCTGCTCCAGAACGAGATTCTGCAGCAGGAAGGAACGCAAGGGGGCTTCCGGCACCGCGTCCACAAGCTGCGCCTCGACCTCCGAGCGGCGGGTGCAGCCTTCCAGCTTGGCCTGTTTCATGGCCGCCACGAAGGGGGCGTGGGTGTGGGTGTAGGCGACCGGCGCGATGTCGGCCACGGCGAGACGCTCCACCCGGTCGGGATGGTTGAGCGCCAGAGTCATCGCCACCTTGCCGCCCATGGAATGGCCGACCACCGACGCCCGCGCGAAACCGCGGTCGTCGAGGAAGCGCAGAACGTCCGCGGCCATCGCCGGGTAGGTCATCTCGTCCGACCAGGGGGCGCCGCCGTGGTTGCGCAGATCCAGGGCATAGACCCGGTGCCGCTCAGCGAAGCGCTTCGCCAGGGTCTGCCAGTTGCGCGCCGACCCGAACAGGCCGTGCAGGACCAGCAGGGGGGTGCCGCCGTTCGCTTCGCCGGCTTCCAGATAGGTGAGGGGAAGACCCTGGGGCATGGACGTTCCGCTTGTCTGAAGGTGGGGGATGGGACAATGGGTGGGCGGCGATCCTAGCAGACCGTTTCCGCCCGCCGCCTTCAAATTCCACACGGGCCGGCATGCCGAAAGGGGTGACGCGGGCGGGGAAAACGCTAGGATGGCGCCGCCCATCAGAGGACCCATACCACCGTGCTCCGCAACATCCTGTCCGTCGGCGGGCTGACGCTGGTCAGCCGCGTCCTTGGCTTTCTGCGCGACGTTCTGACCGCAGCGCTGCTCGGCGCCGGGCCGGTGGCCGACGCCTTCTTCGTGGCGTTCCGGCTGCCCAACCATTTCCGCGCCCTGTTCGCCGAGGGGGCCTTCAACTCCGCCTTCGTGCCGCTGTTCTCCGCCAAGCTGGTGCAGGACGGGCAGGCCGCCGCCAAGCGCTTCGCCGAGGAGGTGATGAGCTTGCTGCTGGTGGTGCAGCTTCTGTTCCTGGCCGGCATCCTGGCGATCATGCCGCAGTTCATGACGGTCTTCGCGCCGGGCTTCTCCGACGAGCCGGAGAAGTTCCGGCTGGCCGTGCTGTTCACCAGCATCACCTTTCCGTACCTGCTGTTCATCTCGCTGGAATCGCTGCTGGCCGGCGTTCTCAACAGCATGGGGCGGTTCGGGGCGGCGGCGGCGGCGCCGATCCTGCTCAACCTGTGCCTGATTGCGGCGATGGTGCTGGCCGCGCCGCTGATGCCCACGGTGGGCCACGCCCTGTCCTGGGGCGTTTTCGCCGCCGGGCTGGCGCAGTTCCTGTACCTGTACTGGGAGGCCAGCCGGGCCGGGATGGGGCTGCGTCTGGCCCTGCCGCGCCTGACGCCCGACGTGAAGCGGTTCCTGACGGTGCTGGGGCCGGCGGCGCTGGGGTCCGGCCTGACGCAGATCAACCTGTTCGTCGACACGCTGATCGCCTCGCTGCTGCCCACCGGGGCGGTGTCCTACCTGTATTACGCGGACCGGCTGAACCAGTTGCCGCTGGGCGTCATCGGGATCGCGGTGGGCACCGTTCTGCTTCCGGAAATGGCCCGGCGCATCAAGGGCGGGGACGAGCCCGGCGCGGTGGAGAGCCAGAACCGGGCGGTGGAGCTGTCGCTGGTGCTGACCCTGCCGGCCGCCGCCGCCTTCCTGGTCGCCGGCCTGCCCATCGTGTCGGTGCTGTTCCAGCACGGCGCCTTCGGCCCGACCGACGCCGCGCAGTCCGCCGCGACCCTGCAGGCCTACGCGCTGGGTCTGCCGGCCTTCGTGGTGATCCGCAGCCTGGTCAACGGCTTCTACGCCCGGCACGACACGGCGACCCCGGTGCGGGTGGCGCTGGCCGCGACGGCGGTCAACGTGGCGTTGAAGCTGGCGCTGATGGGGCCGCTGGCCCAGGTCGGCCTGGCGGTGGCGACCTCCGTCGCCGCCTGGGTCAACGCAGGGCTGCTGGCGTGGCTGCTGACCCGGCGCGGGCTGTTCAAGGCCGATGCCCGGTTGCTGCGCAACCTGCCGCGCATGGCCATCGCGGCGCTCGCCATGGGCGGCACGCTGTGGCTGGTGCAGACCCAGCTCTCGTCCTGGCTGACCGCCCATGGCCTGTTCGAGCGTCTGGGCGGGCTGGTGTTGCTGGGCCTTGCCGGCCTGCTGGTCTACGCGGTGCTGGCGGTCGCGCTGGGCCTGCTGCGCCGGTCGGACCTCGGGCGGTTCCGCCGGCGCCGCAAGAGCGTTTGAGGACTACGCCGCCGGCCCGTTCTTGACGGGACGAGACGGGTCGGCGGTCCATTCCGACATCGACCCGTCATAGAGGCGGACCCCGTCGATCCCCGCCACCTCGCTCAGCGCGAACCAGGACACCGAGGCGAGGTGGCCGGTGTTGCAGAAGGTGATCGTCGACTTGCCCGTCCCGGCCTGATCCGCCAGCGCCTTTACCGCGTCGGCGGGGAGGAAGCGCTTCTCGGTGGCGGAGTAGAAGGCGCCGTTCTCGATCAGCACCGCCCCCGGCAGCGTGCCCGGAACGCGGGCCTGCGGGCTCTTGGCCTTGCCCTCGAACTGCTCGGCGGAGCGGGCGTCCAGCAGCGGGACGGAGCCGCCGGCCACCGCCGTCGCGACCACGGGCAGGGGGGCACGCAAGTCCTCGCGGGGGGCCGCGGTGAAGGTGGCGGCGGGGCGGGTGGCGGCGGCCGTGACGACGGGATGGCCGGCGTCGCTCCAGGCGGCGAAGCCGCCGTCCAGCACCGACACGCGGTCATGGCCCAGCGTCTTGAACGTCCAATAGACGCGTGTCGCGTTCCCCATGTCGGCGGCGCTCAGGCCGCTGGCAACCAGAACGACGTGGTCGCCGTTCCGAATCCCCAATCCGCCGATCAGCCTTTCCAGAACGGCGGTGTCGGGCAGCAGGCCCGGAACGCCGTCCACCGTCGCTCGCCAGCCGGCCTTGGCGTAGTCGGAATGGATCGAACCGGGGATGAAGCCGCCCGCCGGCGGCGTGCGCACGTCCAGAACCACGAGGTCGGGGCGGTCGAGGGCGCCCTTCAGCCAGGCGCTGTCCACCAGCGGGCGTTGAGAATCGGTCGTCATGGCTCTGCCTTTACGGCTGGTTTCACGTCGGACGGGCAGGGTATCAACACAAGCTGGCGTAGGAAAACCAAATCTACGCTGTTGTTTCCCATCCTTGTCGCAGGCTGTTGCGACGGTCGCCGTTGCTCCGGCGCCCCTGGTGGGGTAACTCTTGTCGGTTGAAGGGTCTTGTGATCCAGGCGAAGGAGTGCGGCATGGCCAACATCGATGATCTGCTGGGCGCCGGCTCGTCCGACGACATGAGCAGCGATGCCTTCGCCATCGGCGACGCGCCGGTCGAGATCAAGGTGGTCATCGGCACCGCCATGCTGCGCGTCCGCGACCTTCTGAAGCTTGGCCGCGGCGCCGTCGTGGAACTGGACCGGCACTTGAAGGACCCGACCGACGTGTATGTGGAGGGCGTCCTCGTCGCCCGCGGCGAGGTGGTCATCGTGGACGACAAGATCGGCGTCACCCTGACCGACTTCGTGAAATCCAGCCGCGAGTGGAAGCGCTAAGCTTTCGGCGCTTTGATACGTTTTCGCAATGACATGTTCCGGGAGCGAAACGTCATGTTGCGCCCCCGGAACAATCATGATGCGGCTTCGCAACGATCCTTTATTTAAATCGTCACTCGGCCGACTCGGGGACCACGATGTCCAGCGGTGCGCCGGTGGCGTGGGCGTAGAGCATCAGGTCGTTCAGCAACTCGGCCTCCTGCTCGCCGGCGTCCTTGCGGCGGATGGCGACCAGCTTGTCGAGCGCCTTGATGTTGAAGCCGGCGGATTTGACCTCGCTGCGCAGGTCCTTCAGGTCGGCCTTCAGGCCGTCGATCTCGTCCATCAACCGCTCCATGCGGTCGGCGAACTGCTTCAATTGGTCGGCGGCGGTGGTGTTGAAACCGGTCGTCACGACGGAACCATCTCCTTCAGGAACGGGGACCCCGCCGCCTTCGGCGCGCTGGCCGGACCGCGGGGGGAGGCGCTGTTAGCACAGCTCGCGGCGCTTTGTCCGGGGACAACGCGCGTGGCTTGACGCGGCGTGGCCGGCAATGCTTTCGTGGCTGCGGCCGTCCTTGCGGCGCTGGAGAGCGAACACGATGTCCGACCTGCCGCCGCTTGGCACCCCGCGTCTCTTCTCGAATCCGCGCGCCGACACGGACCAGCCCTACGGGCCCGCCGAACGGGCGATCCTGAGCCGCGCCGCCTTCCAGGACGCGATGACGGAGATCGGCGCCTGGCCGGGCTACGCCCCGACCCCGCTGCGCTCGCTGAGCGGGCTGGCCCGTGCCGCCGGCATCGACCGAATCTGGTACAAGGACGAGAGCAGCCGCTTCAACCTGCATAGCTTCAAGGCGCTGGGCGGCGCCTACGCCGTGCTGCGCCTGCTGGTGCGCGAGGTTCAGGCCCGCGTGCCCGGCGTGCCGGTGACCGCGCTGGATATGGTGGTTGGGCGCTACGCCAAGGTGACCCGCGGCATCACGGTGACCACGGCGACCGACGGCAATCATGGTCGCTCCGTCGCCTGGGGGGCGCAGGTGTTCGGCTGCGGCTGCGTCATCTACATTCCCGGCAACTGCTCGCAGGGGCGGCAGCAGGCGATCGAATCCTTCGACGCCCGCGTCGTCCGTGTGGCCGGCAACTACGACGACGCGGTGCGGCAGGCGGCGGCGGACGCGCGGGAGCATGGCCGGCACGTCGTCTCCGACACCTCCTACACCGGCTACATGGACATCCCCCGCGACGTCATGCAGGGCTATACCGTGATGGTGGAGGAGGCGATCGGCCAGCTTCCGGCCAGCGAGCGCCCGACCCACGTCTTCGTGCAGGGCGGGGTGGGGGCCTTGCCCGCCGCCGTCTGCGGCCATCTGTGGGAAAGCTGGGGCCGCCAGCGCCCGCGCTTCGTGGTGGTGGAGCCGCACGCCGCCGACTGCCTGTACCAGAGCGCCGTCAACGGCCGCCCGACACCGTCCAAGGGCGATCTGGAGACGCTGATGGCCGGGCTCGCCTGCGGGGAGGTGTCCCTGCTGGCCTGGGCGATCCTGGAGCGCGGGGCCGACGATTTCCTGACCATCCCCGACGATGCGGCGGTGGCGACCATGCGCCTGCTGGCCGAGGGGCGGCATGGCGGACGGCCCATCGTGGGCGGGGAGTCCGGTGTGGCTGGTCTGGCGGGCCTGCTCTGCGCCGCGGCGGACCCGGCGACCCGCGCCAGCCTGGGCCTCGCCCCGGACGCCCGCGTGCTGGTCTTCGGATCGGAAGGGGCGACCGACCCCGAGGTCTATGAGTCCTTGGTGGGCCGCAAGCCGGACGCGGTGCTGGGCGGCGCCTGACCCCTGCTTGGCCCTGCTGGGCCTGCCATGCGCGTTCCCCTGTTCTGGTCCCTTGCGCGGGCCCGGCGGGGCGGTCCACCATGGCGCCCCATAAAAATCGGACCCCGCAGACTGGACATCAGGGAATGGACCGCAGAGACGTCAACCCGCTCGTCGCCGCCACCGAGGCCCCGCCCATCGCCGAGGCGTGGCGCTGGGTGGAAGGCCGCAGCTTTCCGGCGGACAAGCCGCTGATCGACCTCTGTCAGGCGGTGCCCGGCTACCCGCCCGCCGACGCGCTGACCGCCCATCTGGCCGAGCAGGTGCGGGCGCCGGACACGGCGCGCTACACCGCCATCGACGGCATCCCGCCGCTGACCACCGCGCTGGCCCGGCGCACCGGATCGCTCTATGGCGGCGAGGTGGTGGCGAACGAGGTGCTGATCACCGCGGGCTGCAACCAGGCCTTCGCGGTGGCGGTGATGGGGCTGGCGCGGGCCGGCGACAACGTGATCCTGCCCGCCCCCTGGTACTTCAATCACAAGATGACGCTGGACATGCTGGGCATTGAGGCCCGGTCGCTGGCGTTGCGCGAGGAGAACGGGCTGATCCCCGACCCGGCGGAGGCCGAGCGGCTGATCGACGCCGGCACCCGCGCGCTCGTGCTGATCTCTCCCAACAACCCGACCGGCGCCATCGCTTCGCCCGACGCCATCGCGGCACTGTATGAACTGTGCGAGCGGCGCGGCGTGAAGCTGCTGCTCGACGAGACCTACCGCGACTTCCCGGATTGGGAGGGACGGGCGCCGCATGGGCTGTTCCAACGGCCGGGCTGGCAGCGGACCCTGGTCCAGCTCTACAGCTTCTCCAAGGTTTACAGCCTCGCCGGTTACCGGGTCGGCGCGGTGATCGCCGACGCCGGCCTGCTGTCCCAGGCGCGCAAGGTGATGGATTGCCTCGCCATCTGCGCCCCGCATGTCGGGCAGAAGGCGGCGCTGTTCGGGCTGGAGAACCTGGACGGCTGGGTGGCGGAGAAGCGGGGCGACATCCTGGCCCGCGTCCATGCCTTCCAGTCGGCGATGGAGGCCAGCGGCACCGGCTACCGCATCGCCAGCATCGGGGCCTATTTCGCCTATGTCCGGCATCCCTTCGCCGGCAAGCGCGCCCATGACGTGGCCGAGGGGCTGGCGCGCGATCACAACATCCTGTGCCTGCCCGGTTCCATGTTCGGTCCCGGCCAGGACGATTACCTGCGCTTCGCCTTCGCCAACGTCGACGCGGCGGTCATGCCGGAGATCGCCCGGCGCCTCAAGGAAAGCGAAGCGTAAGGACGCTCAGCGGATCAGGTGGGTGACGATGTTGGCGCCCACCGCCGCCAGATGGTCGGCGTTGTCGCGGTAGTCGAGGCTGCCGGAGAAACCGCCGGCGGCCCGCACCCGCTCGATCCAGGCGGGGGCGGCGCCCAGCGCGACCAGACGCTTCACCATCTGGTCGGTGGAGCGCAGCGTCATGCGGCCGTTCTCGGCCAGACGCGGGGCGTGAACCATGAACTCGGCCGTCGGCGCGGCGTAGCGCGGGTAGCCGGCCAGATAGAGGCCGACGCACATGCTCTCGCAGGACTGCCCGCCGGCCACGCGGGTGGCGACGGCACGCCCCGCCTGCCTTTCCGCCAGCATCAGGTCGATCATGCGGTAGCCCGCGGTGGTGAAGCCGCCGGGGCTCGACAGTTCGACCACCACCGGCTGGCCGGCTGGAACGCTGCGCAGCGCGTCGGAGAAGCGCTGCTCCACGGCCGGGGTGATGATGCCGTCCAGCCGCAGCGTGGTTGAGTCCACCTGATCGACGCGGACCAGCGTGGCGTCGGGAAAGTCGGAGGCGACAGGGGGCGGCACCGGGTTCGGACGGTTCACCGACAGGCTGTCGGCGGTCGCAGCCCCAGACGAGCCGACGGCCAGCAGCAGCCCCAGAACCATCATGCGTGCAGTCGCGCGAACCGGCATCGAAACCTCCTTGCTCTGGGAAGGAGGGTGCCGGGAAATGCTTGCGTGATGGTTAACGCGAAGCCTGTCCGAAAGTGCAACGTCCTTCGCAGCAGGCTGTTTATGGAGGAAGGCGATCGTCTGAGCTGTGAATGGCGAAACAATTTTGCGCATTTTGCGCTGCGACCATGCTGATTCTGTGGGCCTTTCAGGGCTTATCGGCGGAATTGGTTAATAATGTGGCGCCGCAGCAATTATCGCGCGGCTGCGGAGTGCCGGCCCCGGCAACGGTGCCCGACCATGTGGCACTGGACGGCACGGCGCGTGGCATGATCGTGGCCGTGCCGGACGGCTACCGCCCCGACCGTCCGCACAGCCTCGTCGTCGCCTTCCACGGGCGGACCAACAGCAACGCCGAGGTGCGGCGCTACTTCGGCCTGGAAGGGCAGGCGGGGGAGCCGGCGATCATCGTCTATCCTGCCAGCCTGAAGGACGCCCGCGGCTTGAACGTCTGGTCCGATCCCGGCGACCCGCCGGACCGGCTGCGCGATTTCCGTCTGTTCGACGCCGTTCTGGAGAGCATGGCGGCGAGCTATTGCATCGACATGGGCCGGGTGTTCGTCGTCGGCCATTCGCTGGGCGGGTCCTTCGCCAACAGCCTCGCCTGCGCGCGGGGCGGGGTGATCCGCGGGCTGGCCAGCCTCGGCGGCGGCTCCGCGCGGCCCAAGAACTGCGGCGGACCGGTCGCCGCCATGGTCCTGCACAACCCGCGCGACGAGCAGGTGCCGGTCTCCGAAGCCCTGCGCCTGCGCCGGGCACTGCTGGCCCAGGACGGTCTGCCGACGGGCAGCGAGCCCGACGAGCCGCATCGTTTCAACTGCCGGCGCTATGGCGCCGAAGGTGAGGAGAACCCGGTTCTGTGGTGTCCGCTGGCCGACGACCGGACACGCAACGGGCGCTTCTACCCGCATCAATGGCCGCAAGGGGTGGGGGCGGCGATCATGGCCTTCTTCGCGCGGCTGGACTGAGTCTCACCGTCCGCGACAACAATTGTTGGCTGTGCCCATTGCCGAGGCCGCCTCATTCGGCCAAGATGCCGTGAAAACGACCATCAGGGACGGAACGCATTGATGTCAGACAGCGCCGCCGTGGCGGCCGCCCTGCGGACGGAGGGGGCGGACAAGGCCGCGCTCCGCCTGGACGGCGTGACCTGCACCTTTCCATCGCCCGACGGACGCGGGCAGACCTACACGGCGGTCCAGGGCGTGACCCTGTCGGTCGCGGCGGGGGAGTTCGTGTCCATCGTCGGGCCGACCGGCAGCGGCAAATCGACGATCCTGAACGTTGCGGCGGGCCTGCTCGCCCCCAGTGCGGGGCGCGCCCTGACCTTCGGGGAACCGGTCGACGGCATCAATTCGCACGCCGGCTACATGTTCCAGGCCGACGCGCTGATGCCCTGGAAGTCGGCGCTGGAGAATGTGGCCGCCGGGCTGGAGTTCCGCGGTGTGCCGCGGCGCGAGGCGGAGGAGCGGGCGCGCCCCTGGCTGGCCCGCGTCGGGCTGGACCGCTTCGGCGACCGCTACCCCCACCAGCTCTCCGGCGGCATGCGCAAGCGAGTGGCGCTGGCCCAGACGCTGATCGTCGACCCCAAGATCGTGCTGATGGACGAGCCCTTCTCGGCGCTCGACATCCAGACGCGGCAGCTGATGGAGAACGAACTGCTGGACCTGTGGTCGGCCGACCGCAAGTCGGTCATCTTCATCACCCACGACCTGGAGGAGGCCATCTCCATGTCCGACCGGGTGCTGGTGCTGTCCGCCGGCCCCGGCGCCCGGCTGATCGGCGAGTACCGGGTGGACCTGGAGCGTCCGCGCGACGTGGCGGAGATCCGCATGACGCCGCGCTTCCTCGACCTGCACCGGGAAATCTGGGGGCAGCTGCGCGAGGAAGTGCTGAAGGGCTACGCCCAAACCAAACTGAAATGACGTCCAAGCCGACGTGAGGACCCCATGGCCGTGGCCCGTGTGAAACGCCTGCCGAGCCGTCCGGTGATCCTGCTGCTGCAGGTCGCCGTGCTGATCGGTTTCTTCCTGATCTGGCACGTCCTGACCGCGACGAAGATCCTGAGCCCCTTCTTCTTCGGCACGCCGCTGGCGGTGCTGGAGCGCACCTGGAGCGACTTCGCGTCCGGGGTGATCTGGTACCATCTCGGCATCACCCTTCTGGAAACCGCGCTGGCCTTCGTCATCGGGACGGTGGCGGGCATCGCCTTCGGTTTCTGGTTCGCCCGCGCGCCCTTGGTCTCCATCGTCTTCGACCCCTACATCAAGGCGGTCAACGCGCTGCCCCGCGTGGTGCTGGCGCCGATCTTCGCGCTGTGGCTGGGCCTCGGCATCTGGTCGAAGGTGGCGCTGGGGGTGACGCTGGTCTTCTTCATCGTCTTCTTCAACGTCTACCAGGGCGTGAAGGAGGTCAGCCCGGTCGTGCTGGCCAACGCGAAGATGCTGGGGGCGAGCAACCGGCACCTGTTCCGGCACGTCTATCTGCCGTCCGCCCTGTCCTGGGTCTTCTCCAGCCTGCACACCGCGGTCGGCTTCGCCATGGTCGGCGCGGTGGTGGGCGAGTATCTCGGCTCCGCCGCTGGTCTCGGCTACCGCATCCATCAGGCGGAGGGGGTGTTCGACACGGTCGGCGTCTTCTCCGGCATGCTGGTGCTGACGATCTTTGTCGTGGTGATCGACGCCGTGGTGACCGTCATCGAGAAACGCCTTCTGCACTGGCGCCCGCAGGAGGCGCAGACGACCAACGCGCAGGGATGACTGCGCCATAGCAAGAAAACTGGGAGGGAAGCCATGCGTATGAAAAGCGTGATCGCCGCCGCGGCGGTGGTCCTGGCCTTCGGCATCGGCGGGGCGAACGCCCAGCAGGTGGAGAAGAAGGACCTGAAGCTGGCGGTCGGCGGCAAGCCGCTGCTCTATTACCTGCCGCTGACGGTGGCGGAGCGGCTCGGCTACTTCAAGGAGGCCGGGCTGAACGTCGAGATCAACGACTTCGGCGGCGGCGCCAAGAGCCTCCAGGCGCTGGTCGGGGGTTCGGCGGACATCGTGACGGGTGCCTTCGACCACACGGTGCAGATGCAGGCCAAGGGCCAGCCGATCACCGCCGTCGCCCTGCTGGGCCGCTATCCGGGCATCGTTCTGGCCGCGGTCAATAAGGCCGGCACGATCAAGTCGATCAAGGAGCTGAAGGGCAAGAAGATCGGCGTGACCGCCCCCGGCTCCTCGACCAACTTCATGGTCAACTACCTGCTGACCCAGCACGGCATGACGCCGGAGGACGTGTCCTTCATCGGCGTCGGCGGCGGCCCCAGCGCGGTGGCTGCGGTGAAGCGCGGCGAGATCGACGCCATCGCCAACCTCGACCCGGTGATCAGCCAGTTGGAGGCCGACGGCGACGTCACCACCATCGCCGACACTCGGACGGAGAAGGGCACGCTGGACACTTACGGCGGGCCGTACCCGGCGGCGGTGCTCTACACCACGCCGGCCTTCATCAAGGAGAACCCGAAGACCACCCAGGCGCTGGTCGACGTCTTCGTGCGGACGCTGAAGTGGCTGGATCAGGCCAAGACCGAGGACGTCCTGAAGGTCCTGCCGCCGGAATACTTCCTCGGCAACCAGACGCTCTACGCCCAGGCATTCGAGCATTCGAAGCCGACCTATTCGCCCGACGGCCGGTTTTCCCAGGAGGGGGCGGAGGCCGCCTACAAGGTGCTGAAGGCCTTCGACAAGGCCGTGGCCGCGACGGACATCGACCTGTCCAAGACCTACACCAACGCCTACGTCGAGGACTCGCTGAAGCGCATCAAGTGATTTGTTCCCTCTCCCGTCCCGGGAGAGGGTGCCCGCGACAGCGGGCGGGTGAGGGTCGTCCAAGGATGGAGCCGGTGATCCTTGGCGATACCCTCACCCTCCCACCGCTTCGCGGCGGGTCCCTCCCTCTCCCGGGGGCGGGAGAGGGGAGAGGGGAGAGGGGTGCGACATTCCGTCACCGGCACCCCCGGTCTCCGCGCCGGTAGACTGGACCTAATTCGTCCTGTTTCGATGCGGAGCACCAACCCCATGACGGAAGTGATCTTTTACGGCCTGTCCGGCTGCACGGCGAACGCCAAGCAGAAGCTTCAACTCCAGGCCGCCGGCCACACGCTGGTGGAGCGCGATCTGGCCGCCGAGCCGCTGACCGCCGAAACCCTCCGCCCCTTCTTCGAGGATCGTCCGGTCGAGGACTGGTTCAACCGCCGCGCCGCCGCCGTGAAGACCGGCGCCGTGAAGCCCGACGAGCTGGACGAGGAGTCGGCGCTGGCCGCCCTGCTGGCCGACCGCGACCTGATCCGCCGCCCGCTGCTCCAGGTCGGGGTGGACCGCAAGGCCGGATTCGACCCCAACACGCTGCACGCCTGGATCGGCCTGACCGCGTCCGGCGAAAGCTGCGACGACAAGCATTCGCGCGGCGTCTGCGACCACGGCCATCACCATTTCCCGAAGCAGGGCTGAGCGCGGAATCAACTGGCGGGGGGACCGGGCGTAATGGTTGAATGCCGGGTTATGGACCGGCCCGACCAAGAGCTTGCGGAACTCCTCGACACCCTGGGCGCGCGGCTCTCCGCCGCGCCGCCCGGCGCGCTGGCCCATCTGCGGGAGCCGCTGCGGGCGCTGCGCGACCGGCTCGACGCCGTCGTGGAGAGCCCGGCGAGCCGTCACCCAGGCGAGGGCGAGGCGCATTTCCGCGCGCTGCTGTCCGACGCCATCGGCTGCGTGTCCGAAGGCTTCGTGCTGTTCGGCGCCGACGGACGGCTGGTGCTGTGCAACGACCGCTACCGCGCCGCCTACCCGCTGCTGTCCGACCATCTGATCCCTGGCGTCCGTTTCGCCGACCTGCTGCGCGTCGCGGTGGAGCGGGGGGCGGCCGGCGACGATCTGGGCGACCCGTCCGACTGGATCGCCGAGCGGCTGAACCGCCACATCCGCAGCGGGCCGCCGACCGACCACCAGCTTGGGGACGGGCGCTGGTATCGCATCAGCGAGCACGCCACGCGCTTCGGCGGCGTGGTCAAGATCCTCACCGACATCACCGAACTGAAGCGCCACGAGGAGGCGCTGGCCGACAGCGAGGCGCGCTACCGCCGGCTGGTCGAGATGGCGCCCTACGGCATCCTGATCTGGGATGGGCTGCGGCTGCGCTTCGCCAACCGCTCCGCCGCGCTGATTCTGGGCAATGGCGATCCCGATGCGATGCTGCGCATCCCGCTGGTCGAGGCGACGGAGTTCGACGGGGTGCAGCGCCTGTTCGACTGGCTGCCCCCGCCCGGCAGCGGCCTGGAAGCTCCGCCGCCGGTCGAGGCCCGCTTCGTCACCGCGCAGGGCGCCCTGCGCGAGCTTGAGGTCGGCATCCACCCCTTTGCGGTGGAGGGAGAGGCGGCATGGTTCCTCGTCCTCACCGACATCACCGGGCGCAAGCAGGCGGAGCGCGCCATCCAGCAGGCGCAGAAGATGCAGGCCATCGGCCAGCTGGCCGGCGGCATCGCGCACGAGTTCAACAACATGCTGACGGCCATCGGCGGCTTCGCCCAGATGGCCCGTCGGGCTCCGCAGGACCGCTCGCGGGTCGAGCAGTGCCTGACCGAGATCGTCAAGGCGACCGACCGCGCCTCCGGCCTGACCGCCCAGCTTCTCAGCTTCGGGCGGCCCGGCCAGACCGATGCGGCGCGTCCCGTGCGCGTCGGCGCGGTGATCGACGACCTGCGCCGCTTCCTCGGCCCCACGCTGGGCGAGCGCCACCCGTTGCGGATCGAGGGCGCTGGGGGCGGAGCGGTGGTGACCATCGACCCGGCGCTGCTGCACCAGTCGCTGCTCAACCTCGTGCTCAACGCGCGCGACGCCATGCCGGAGGGCGGGCCGATCGCCATCGCGGTGGAGCGGACGGACGATCTCGGAGTCATCATCACCGTTGCCGACACCGGTTGCGGCATTGATCCGGCGGTGATCGACCGCATCTTCGAACCCTTCTTCACCACTAAGGAACCGGGGGCCGGGACCGGGCTGGGGCTGGCGCTCGTCTATTCCACGGTCGCGCGGGCAGGCGGCGACGTCGAGGTGGACACGGAGCTGGGGCGCGGCACCGTCTTCACGCTCCGCTTGCCGACGGAGGACGTCGCAGAACCGCAGGACGCGGACGTCCCCGGCCTGGACGACGCGTTCCTCCTCGACGCGGCGGACGACGAGATGGAGGGGCTGTCGATGGCCGCCACCGTCCTGCTGGTCGAGGACGAGGCGCAGGTGCGCGACTTCATCCGCCTGACGCTGGAGGACATGGGCATGCGGGTGGTCTGCGCCGCCGACGGCACCGAGGCTCTGCGGGCCTACGCCGACCATGGGGGGGCCTTCGACCTGCTGGTGACCGACCTCGTGATGCCGCAGGTCGGCGGGGCGTCGGTGGCGCGCGCGCTGCGCCGGGAGAACCCGGACCTGCCGACCGTCCTGATGTCCGGCTACCCGCCGGAAACCGAAAGCCTGGACGACCTGCTGGCAGACCCGAAATCAGGCGGGCGCCGCATCGTCTTCCTGCGCAAGCCGATCAACCCGGACGAGCTGGCCGACACGATCCACGCGCTGCTGATCTGATGGCGGGGCATCGATGAGCGCCGTGCCGCCGCCTTCCTCCCTTCCGACCGACGGCATTCCCATCGGCGCCTACGACGTCGACGCGCTTCTCGGCGAGCTGAGCGGCGACGCGCCGGAGGAGTCGCCGGAGTCCGCCGTCTGCGTCCGGGTCGAGGAAATCTTCGCTCCCGCCGCGCGATTCCTGATCGCGGAGGAACTGGCGGAGTTCCTGGAGACGCGCGGCATCACCCCCACCGAATTTCTGCACAAGGTGGAGCCGCAGCGCTCCTTCCTCGACTGGCCGCGCCGCGTCCAGGTGCTGGAGCGGGTGGCCCAGCGGCAGGCCCGCCCCGGCCGCCGCTCCCCCGCCATGCGGCTGGAGGAGCTGAAGCGGCTGGAGCAGGAGGTGCTGGCCGTCACCGCCCGGCGCGCCCACAGCGGCACCGCCCTGTCCATCGACGCCAAGCAGTTCGCCGCCACCGTGGCCCAGACCATGGCGCGGACGCCGGGCTTCGCCGGGCGCCACACCATCGATTGCTGGCTGTCCGCCTGGCTGGGGGAAGGGCGCAACCACGAGCTTCGGCTGGTGCGAATCCTCTCGCTCGACGGGGACGGGCTGTCCGGCGAGGGCATCGCCATCCTCGACCAGATCGTCGGGGAAATGCTGGCCAACGGGCTGGTGGTCGAGGCGCTGTTCGGCTGGGCGGACGGGCTGCGCGGCGTGCTCGACGCCATGGCGATGGTCTGGCGGGGTGAGGCGCCGTCCTACCCCGACGCCCCGGCGGTCCTGCACCGCCTGTCCGCCTTCGTCGCCCGCCATCAGGCGCGCGCCGCCCGGCTGGGGCTGGAGGCGGGGGTTCACCACGCCCTGCTGGGGGACACGCCGCTGTCCGGCACCAAGGCGGAGCCGAACAGCGTCGCGGCGGTGCTGGACGAGCTGTCGGCGATCAGCCTCCTCGCCGCGCGCCTGACGGTGAAGGGCGGGGTGATCGGCGGCGAGCGCACGACCCGGCTGATCGACCGGCGGGTGGCGCTGCTGCTGTCCGGCGCGCGGCTGGAGGCGGTGCTGCACGCCAAGAGCCACTACGCCCGCATCGTCGATCTGCTGGCCTTCGAAGGGGCGGTGTCGGGGGAGCGCAGCCGGCGCATGATCGTCGCCCACCTGCGCCGCCACCTGGAGGCCCGCGACTTCACCCAGCGCCTGTTCGAAACGGCCCGCACGCCGCGTGCCCGCATCAAGGCGCTGGCCGACCTGCAACGGCGCGTGGCGCGCTCCACCTTGCCGGACGGCCTGCGCGAGCGCTACGTCCGCATGCTCGACGAGATCCAGAACACCTTCCTGCGCACCAACAAGGTCTTCGCCCGCATCGCCAAGGACCGGCCGCCCCACGTCGACGAGGTCATGGAGTTCGCCAGCCTGCTCGCCGAGGGCGCCTTCACCGAGGGGAAATGCGTGGCGGCGGCGCGCGAGCTGGTCGGGCACCATGTCCGTTCCACCGCCTTCCTGCGCGGCTACCTGGCCCGCTGCAAGGACGCGACGGAGCAGCGGGCCGACCGCTTCGCCCAATTCTTCGCCACGCTGGCCGGCGCCGGCCTGCCGATGCGCGCCATGAACACGCTGCGCGTCCTGCTGGCCGACGACGAGCCGGCCGCCCGCGGCTACGTCGAGATGATCCTGCGCGACCTCGGCATCACCGACCTGACCATCGCCCAGGACGGGCGCGAGGCACTGACCCGATTCGAGGAGCGGCAGGGCGCCTTCGACCTCATCGTCTGCGACTGGAAGATGCCGCGCCTGTCGGGGCTGGAGTTCCTGAAGCTGGTCCGCGCGGTGCGTCCCGACATGCCCTTCCTGATGGTTACCGCACTCGCCACCATCATCGCGGTCGAGGAGGCGATGGCCCACGATGTCACCGCCTACATCGCCAAACCTTTTTCTCCCGAACAGCTCGAAGAGAAGATCCTGGTTCTGGTGAACCGGCGCTGAGCGGTGGAAATCGTATGCTCACGGTAGAATCCGATCGTACGAAGGCGAACAGCGAAACGGGCTGTTAACGGCTCCCCTCCTATTACGGGTCTATGCAGATCGCGCCTTGCGCGGCGGTACACCCATGACGATGGAGCGGGGCTCCGTGGATCTTTCCGGCCGGGGCGGGCTGCCCCCCACCGACACCGACCTCGACGTCCGTGCCGTCCGGCCGGGCAGTGACGCGGCGCCGCGCCGCGGGCCGGGCGGGCTGACCGACCTGCTGTTCCTCATGCTCGGCGCCGCCGGCCTGCTGGCCGTGATGATGCCGGAGGAGGGGCGCGACCGGCTGATGCTGCCGCTCGGCGTGATGACGCTGGCGATGGCGGCGCTGGCCGTGCTGTCGGTGCGCCGCGCCCGCGCCGCGGCGGCAGCCCTGGACCGCTCCGCCCGCCTGCTGCGCGCCGCCAACGAGGAGCTGGCCGCCAGCCGCCAGCGCTTCCGCGACTTCGCCGAGGCCGCGTCCGACTGGTTCTGGGAAAGCGCCCCCGACCACCGCTACACCTACGTGTCCGAACGGCTGCCGGAGCTTCTCGGCGGCGATCCGGCGCCGGTGTTCGGCGATTCGCTGCTCGACCTCGGCGCGCTGGTCGAGGACACCGACACCTGGCTGGACCATCTGGCCGACATCGAGGCCGGGCGGGCCTTCCGCGACCTGGAAATCACGCTGCGCGACGGGGCGGGCGACACCCGTGTCTTCCGCATCAGCGCCCAGCCCTTCACCGACGCGGACGGGCGGTTCGCCGGCTACCGCGGCACCGGCATCGAGACGACCGCGGAGACTCTGGCCCTGGTCGAGGCGCGCTTCATGCAGTCGGTGGTGCACGACGCGCTGTCCAGCATCTCCGAGGGCTTCGTGCTGTTCAGCCCGGACGACCGGCTGATCTTCTGCAACGAGCGCTACCGCAGCGCCTACCCGAATCTGGCCGATGTGCTGGTGCCCGGCACCGCCTTCAAGGACATCCTGCGCGCCGCCGCCGAGCGCGGCGGGTACGAAGGCGACGACCGCGAGATGGCCGACTGGATCGCCGAGCGGATGAAGCGCCACCTGCTGCACACCGATCCGGTGGACGGCCGCCTGTCCGACGGGCGCTGGTATCGCATCAGCGAGCACGCCACCGGCTCCGGCGGCATCGTGAAGATCCTGATGGACATCACCGAGCTGAAGCGGCGCGAGGAGCAGCTCGCCGGCCAGACGGAACGGCTGGAGGCCACCGTCAGCGCGCTCAGCGAGAGCGAGAAGCGCTACCGTCAGCTGGTCGAGCTGGCGCCCTACGGCATCGTCATCTGGGACCGCCGGGCCATCCGCTTCGGCAACGCCGCCGCGGCGTCCATCCTAGGGGTGGGCGGCAGCGGCGGGCTGGAGGGGGTGGACCTCAACCGCTTCATCGTCGAGGCGGAGGCCGTGACGACGCGGCTCGGGATGGGCGCGGAGGGCGACCACCAGCGCGTGGAATGCGCGATCGCCCGCCCGTCGGGCGAGCAGCGCCATGTGGAGATCGGCGCCTTCCCAGCGGTCTACCAGCGGGAGGCGGCGGTTCTCCTGGTGCTGAACGACGTGACCGAGCGCCGCCGTGCGGAGGCGGAGCTTCAGAAGTCGCAGAAGATGGAGGCGGTGGGCCGCATGGCCGGCGGCATCGCCCATGAGTTCAACAACATGCTGACCGCCATCGGCGGTTTCGCCCGGCTGGCCGAGCGGGCGCCGGACGATCCGGCGCGCGTCACCACCTGCGTGCGGGAGATCGCCAAGGCGTCCGACCGGGCGGCCGCGCTGACCGCCCAGCTTCTCGACTTCTCGCGCCGCCGACCGTCGGACGAGACGGAGGTGGTGGCGCTGGCGCCGCTGGTGCGCGACCTGAAGGTCTTCCTGAAGCCGCTGCTGAGCGCCGGCATCGATCTGGACATCCGCATCGGCGACGGGGAAGCGCACGCCGTCGCCAACCCGGTGATGCTGAACCAGGCCATCCTGAACCTCGCCCTCAACGCGCGCGACGCCATGCCGGACGGCGGGCGCCTGACCATCGCGCTGGACAGCGCCCTGCCGGACGCCGGCTTCTTCGGGCGGCACGGCGCGCTGGCGCACGGCCGCTACGCCGTGATCCGCGTCATCGACGAGGGCTGCGGCGTGCCGGAGGCGGTGCGCGACCGCATCTGGGAGCCCTTCTTCACGACCAAGGAGCCGGGCAAGGGCACCGGCCTCGGCCTGTGGATGGTCTACGGCACCGCCCAGCAGGCCGGCGGGGCGGTGGAAATGGAGGCCGGGCCGGACGGGCGTGGCAGCGTCTTCTCCATCCATCTGCCCGCCGTTCCCGCTCCCGCTCAGGCCGGTTCGCTGGCGGACGGGCTGGGGCTGGGCGAGGACGAGGGGGCCGCCATCCTGCTGGTGGACGACGAGGATTCCGTGCGCACCTACGTCCGCTTGGCGCTGGAGGAAGCCGGCTGCACGGTGACGGAGGCGGTGGACGGGCTGGACGCGCTGGAGCGCTGGGACGAATGCGGCGGGCTGTTCGACGCCGTGGTGTCCGACATGTCCATGCCCCGCATGAACGGGCTGGAGCTGAGCCGCGCCCTGGCGGAGCGCAACCCCGATCTGCGCATACTCTTCCTGACCGGCTACGCGTCCCATGAAACGGCGGCGGACATGACGGCACAGCCGGGCCGCCGGATCGTCATGAAGCCAGTGGCCCCGGACCGCCTGATCGAGGCGGTGCGCGGGCTGCTGGCCGAATGAGACGGGGTTAGGGCATGGCATCGGACCAGAGCATCGCGGACGGCCGGGATAGCGGTCGTGACCTTGACGCGGATGGCGGGAGCGACGCCGTCGTCTGCCGGACCCCGGAGGACTTCTACACCCCGCAGGGCCGCGACAGCATCGGCCGGCATTGCCAGCGCTATTTCGACGAGAACGCGCTGACCCCGACCGAGCTTTTGCATTCCCCCCGCCACCAGCAGAGCCTGTCCAACATCCCGACCTTCGTCGCCATCCTGCAGCAGGCGGAACGGGCGATGGACCGCAAGGGCGCGCTGACCGCCCTGGTCAACGAGGTCGCCCGGGTGACCCGCGAGCGGCTGAAGGACGCCCAGCCGCCGGACCTGACTCCGGCCAGCTACGCCGCGACGGCGGAGCGGCTGATCGCCGCCCGCGACGCCTTCACCGGGCGCTTCATGGTCGATGCGGCGCTGACCACGCACCTGTACCAGGGCCGCAGCTTCGCCGAAAAGGCGCGGCTCCTGCTGGAGCTGGCGGACGGCCTGGAGGACGCCGACGCGCTGGCGCCGCTCGACCGGCTGCTCGGCGAGATCCTGCGCAGCGACACCGGCACCGCCTCCTGTTCCCTGGACGCGCCCTTCGTGGACCGGGTGGACATGATCGTGACGCTGATCGCCGGGGACAAGCCGCTGTCCGACGAGGCGCCACCGGTCTTCAAGGGGCTTGAGACGCTGGTGCGCCGCACGGCCATGCCGGTGCTGAGCGACAGCCTGATCGTCGCGCTGCGCCGCGAGTTGTCGAAGCCTGACCGCTTCACCATCACCAGCGCCGGCGACCTGTTCGGGGTGGAGGCGGTGCAGCGGGAGATCATGGCGCTGAGCCAGGTGTCGCAGCGGCTGCGCACGGGGGAGGGCTATTTCGGCGGTGCCCGGACGGAGGCGGCGCTCCAGCGGCGCAGCGCTCTGCTCGTCAACGAGGACACGCTGCCCGAGATCACCAAGGGGCGGACGCTGATGCAGAAGCTCCGCATCCTGTTCGTCCTGCAGAGGATGCCGCTGTCGCCGAGCGCCGAGCGGGCGGTGAACGGATATCTGACCCAATTCTTCGACGGGCGGGATTTCGCCGGACGCCTGCTCGACTGCTGGAAGGAGAAGACCGAGAAGCTGAAGGGGCTGTCGGAGGTCCAGAAGCTCGTGCTCGACAGCGCCTTTGCGGAGGAAGCCCGCGACCATATGGCCGGGCAGATCGACGAGATCCAGAACGCCTTCATCCGCACCCAGCGTCTGCTGAGCCCCCTCCAGGGCAAGGACGAGCCGAACCCCGACACGGTGCTGGAGATGGTGCGGCTGGCCGGCGACGGCGCCTTCTGCCGCGGCAAGAGCCGGGCGGCGGTCGCCAAGGCGCTGTACCGGCAGGTGCACCGGCCGCGCTTCGTGCGCTCCTTCCTGCTGGGCGCCACGGGCGGCAAGGAGCGCTCGGCCCGCGCCTCCTGGATGCGCGGGGCGCTGGGGGTGATCGGCGTGCCCTTCATCGACCTCGGCGCCATCCGCGTTCTGGTCGTCGACGACGAGGACGGGCCGCGGCACTTCGTCGAATCGGTGCTGCGCGACCTCGGCATCGGCCACATAGACACGGCGTCGGACGGCCAGGAGGCGCTGCTCCGGCTGGCCGGGGACGGCGCGTACGACCTGATCGTCTGCGACTGGATGATGCCGAAGGCCAGCGGCCTGGACGTGCTGCGCCGGGTGCGCGAGGTGCGGCGCGATCTGCCCTTCCTGATGGTGACGGCGCTCGCCACGCTGAAGGCGGTGGAGCGGGCTCTGGCCCACAACGTCAGCGCCTACATCGCCAAGCCCTTCACCCCGGAGCAGCTCGAGGAAAAGGTCTTTCTCGTCCTGACGCAGAAATCAGCCCCCGGCGCGTGAGCGGAGCAACCAAAGCTGGTTGCCGCATTCTTTTAAGTCTCCTTTGAGTTATCTATTTTCGGGCCGAGGCACCAAAACAATCTCGATGGTTGCTCTGAAGTTGTTCGAATTTCTTTGAACAAAATTAAATAAAACCATTAACAAATGAGTCACGATTGCTTCGATAGCATTCTGGCATGGAAACGCTCATGCGTGCCACCGCCCATCGGCGCGGATTTGTCGGAAAGGTTGTCATGTTCGATAATGTGTCCATCCGCTCGAAGCTTTGGGGGTTGGTGGCTCTGGCAAGCATCGCGTCGGCGGCCATCGTCGGTGCCGGCCTCTGGCTGAATTACCAGCGCATGCACTCGGACCGCGTCCAGTCGCTCCGCTTCATGGTCGAGGCCGCCCACAGCATGGCCGCCGCCTACGAGGCGGAGGCCGCCGCCGGGCAGATCACGCGGGAGGAGGCGCAGTCCCGCTTCAAGCGGTCGCTTCTCGGCATGCGCTACGGCGGGCAGGAGTATCTGTTCGCGATCACGCTGGACGGCTTCGGCTTCGCCCATCCCAGCCCGAAGCTGATGGGGCAGGACGTGTCCGGCGTGAAGGACACCAGGGGCGCGCCGATCCTGATGGACATGGCGCGCATCGCCAAGGCCTCGGGGGAGGGTACCTACGGCTATTTCTGGAACGTCGCCCCGAACAGCGACGAGACGGCGGCGAAGCTGTCCTACATCAAAACCTTCCAGCCCTGGGGCATCTACATCGGGACGGGCGTCTTCATCGACGACATCCGCGGCGCCTTCCTGAACACGCTGTGGACCGTTCTGGCGGTGGCCGGCCTTCTGGCGGTGCCGGCGGTCTGCCTGATCGCGCTGGTCGGGGTGCGGCTCAGCGCCACCATCCGCAGCCTCAGCGTCCGCATGCACGCTCTGGCGGACGGCGACCTTTCCGTTGCCTTTCCCGAGGCGACCCGCCGCGACGAGATCGGCGCCATGGCCAGCGCCGCCCGCGTGTTCCTGAGCAACGCCGAGGAGAAGAAGCGTCTGGAGGCCGATCAGGCCGCCACGCTGCGCCGCTCGGAGGAGGACAAGCGCCGCACCCTCGCCGATCTCGCCGAACGGTTCGAGCGGAGCGTCGGCGAGGTGATGAAGTCGGTGTCGCACGAAACCGAGGCGATGGAGCGCGAGGCCCAGGAGATGACCCGCGCCGCCGGGCAGACCGACCGGCTGGCCGGTGCCGTGGCGTCGGCGACGGAGCAGACCTCGACCAACGTGCAGACGGTTGCGGTGGCGACGGAGCAGCTGTCGGGGTCGGTGGGGGAGATCAGCCGCCGGGTCGCCGACGCTTCGCGCATCGCGCGGGACGCCGCCACCGCGTCGGAGCGCGCCACCGGCAAGGTGACCGGGCTGGCCGAGGCGGTCGGGCGGATCGGCACCGTGGTCAGCCTGATCAACGACATCGCGGCGCAGACCAACCTTCTGGCGCTCAATGCGACCATCGAGGCGGCGCGCGCCGGCGAGGCCGGCAAGGGCTTCGCGGTGGTCGCGGGCGAGGTGAAGAGCCTCGCCAGCCAGACCGCCCGCGCCACCGAGGAGATCGCCGCCCAGGTCGCCGGCGTCCAGTCCGCGACCGGCGAGGCGGTGGCGGAGATCGGCGGGGTGGCGCGCGTGATCGAGCAGGTGAACGGCATCGCCACGATCATCGCGTCGGCGGTGGAGGAGCAGGGGGCGGCGACCCAGGCGATCAGCCGCAACGTCCAGCAGGCCGCCGATGTCACGCGCGACGTGGCGCGCGACATCTCCGGCGTCACCGATGCCGCCGGGCAGTGCGGGAAGATGGCCTACGCCGTGCTGGAGGCGTCCCGGCAACTGGCCCAGCAGTCGGAAACCCTGAACGGCGAGATCGGCGGCTTCCTGCGGACCCTGCGCACGCAGTGAACGGCGGCGCGCCGGGACCTTAAAGCGGATTGCAATCCGCTTTGGACCGCGACGGCGATCCCGGCCGCATGTGCGGTCGAAGCTCGCCGGCGAGTGAGGCGATGTGAATCTAAAGCGAACGGAAGTTTGCTTTAGTCGGCGGCGGCGCGCGTGCCCGTGTCCGGGAGCGCCGCCGGAACCGTCTTCTTTGGCGCCGCCTTTTCCAGCGCCGGTTTCGCCAGAACGGTCGTTTCCACCCAGTCCGCGACGTGGCGGGCGACCGATTCCCAGCCGGGTTCGAGCATCATGCTGTGCCCCATCTCCGGGAAGAACACCGGCTCCGTCCGGAAGGCGCGGGCGGTGGCCTCGACTTGGTCCTTGGGGATCAGCCGGTCCTCCTCCGCGCCCAGCACGGCCACGCGGACGCCGCGGGCCGGCAGGAGCGGGAAGGGAATCCAGCCGCCGATGTCCAGAAGCACGCGCTGCGACTCCTCCTGCATCAGCGGCTCGTAGCGCTTGGCCAGCTCCAGCGGCACCCGGTCGGAGAACATGGCGCGGCGCACCGCCTCCGCCTCAATGCCGTTGGAGAAGGTCATCAGCATGCCCATCTGCTGGAACACGTAGGGATCGCTCCAGGCCAGCCGCATCGTGGACTCCAGCAGGCCGTGCGGCGGGGCGGAGGCCATCAGCACCGCCCCCGGGAAGCGGCGGCGGATCAAGGCTCGCTGGACCACCATGCCGCCCATGGAGTGGCCGATCAGCACCGGCGGCGCCGAACAGGCGTCCACCGCGCTCAGAACATCATCCACATAGTCGGCGATGCCGAAGCTGTTCAGCCGCTCCCGCCCCTCGCTGGCGCCATGTCCGCGCAGGGACACGGCGTGCGCCTCCCACCCCTGCTCGGCGAACCAAGGCAGGAAATGCTCGTCCCAGATCCAGCCGCCGCAAAAGGCGCCATGGACGAACAGCAGGGGCACGGGCTTCACCGGCCCGGCAGGGCGGCGGCTGAGGATTTCGAGCTGGGGCATGGGCGGTCGGATCCGGATGCTGCGATGCGGTAGGGAAACCAGAGGTAGCCCGCATCGCTCCCGCTGTCGACCCACACTCAGCCGTTGGCAGCCTTGAGCAGATGGGTGGCGAACCAGGAGCGCGCGGAATCGGCCACCTGATCCAGCTTCCCCGTCTCTTCGAACAGGCGCCCGGCCCCCGGGACGACCTCCAGCGCCTTGGTGCAGTGCAGCCGGGCGAAGGCGTCGTTGTTGAGGTCCAGCGCCGGGGCGTCCTTGCCGCCGACCACCAGCAGGGTGGGGGCGGCGACGGCGTTCAGCCACTCCTCCGCCAGATCGGGGCGACCACCGCGGCAGACCACGGCGCCGACGCCATCGTGCTCCGCGGCGCGCCCGGCCGCGATCAGCGCCGACGCCGCCCCGGACCCGGCGCCGAAGAAGCCGATGGCCTTGCGCTCCACCGCGGTGGTCGCGCGCAGGTGGCGGACGGCCAGCAGCAGGCGCTCGGACTGGCGGTGGACGTCGAACTGGTTGGCCGGGTCGGACCTCTCCTTCTCGGTCAGCAGGTCCATCAGCAGCGTGGCGAATCCGGCCTCGCGCAATCGCGCGGCGACGCGGAGGTTGCGCGGGCTCATCCGTCCGCTGGAGGTGCCATGGGCGAAGATCACCGCCGCCGCAAAATCGGCGGGCGCGTCGAACTGGCCCGCAAGGCCGAGCGGTGGAATGTAGAGCGTCGTCTCCATGCGCCTTTCCCCCTTTCGTTGGGCCTTGCCCCGATGAGTTGGCCGGCCGGTGGCTCAACAGGCCGGATGGTCGGTCCGTGCCCGATGGCCTACAGTGACGATCCCGGACCGAATCCAGAGATCGGTATCGTTCCCCGGTGAAGGGAGACCCACCTTTGTCAGACAAGCCCCCCGCCTGTACCCCGCCCACCGTGCCAGTCCTCGACCCCGCCGCGGTCGGGGCGAAGCTCGGCGCCACCGACTATCCGGAGCCGTTCCGCGCGGCGGTTGCCGGACGCCTGCGCAAGCGGCTGGGAAACCCGCTGGGGATCACCAACTTCGGCGTGAACCTGACCCGGCTGGAGCCGGGCGCCGCCTCCGCCCTGCGGCACTGGCACACCCGCCAGGACGAGTTCATCTATGTGCTGGACGGCGAGCTGACCCTGGTCACCGACGCCGGCGAGACGGTCCTGCGTCCCGGCATGTGTGCCGGCTTTCCGGCCGGAAAGCCCGACGGCCACCAGCTCGTCAACCGTTCCGACGAACCGGCGACCTACCTGGAGGTCGGCGACCGCAGCGCGGGGGACGAGGCGCATTACCCGGACGAGGATCTGCGCTACGACAGCGTGACGGATCTCTTCACGCATCGCGACGGCACCCCCTGGTGAGGGGAGCGGGGGCGCGATCCGGTACTCCCATCCGGTCCCCCCATCCGTCAGGGCACCGCCCGCGCGCCCAGAAAGGCCGGCTCCGCCAGGGGGTAGGCGGACCGCCGCAGCCCGGCGATGTGCCGGGCGGCCTGGGCGCACTGGTTGCGCAGCTCGGGCACCGCGGTCATCTCCCAGAAGGGCGGCCGGCTGACCGGGCCGAGGGCGAACAGCCGGTCCGACGCCCGACCGTCCTCGCCGATCAGGGCGCCGTCCATGGTGACGTCCAGCCCCAGCCGCAGCGGGTCGGGCCGCGCCAGACCGCGCGTCAGCAGCGCCTTGACGAGCGGGTGGGCGATCCGGCTGAAGTCGCACTCGGTGCCGGTGGCGTTGACGATGGCCCCCACCTTGCGGGTCCAGACGGTTCCCTCCGCCCCACGGGCGCGGACGGTCGCCTCAACCCCGTTCGGGAGGAGAGTCAGCGTTTGCAGGCGGCCGGCGCGGATGGCCAGCCGCCCGTTGGCGCAGAGGGCGGCGATGCGGGCCGCCACCTCGGGCGCGATGCGGTGGCGATGGACCTCCCAATAGGGGCGGACATGGCGCAGGAAGCGCCGCCGCTCCTCGGTCGGCAGATGGCTCCAGATCAGGTGATGGTAGGGGCGCAGCGCGTCGAAGGCCGACCGCCAGTCGAACCCGGTCTCCCGCGCGCGGCGGACGTCGGCCTTCAGGGCGATCATGACGTCCAGAACGGTGCGCGGCATCACCTGCGGGTGGATGAAGCTTCTGAAGGGGCGCGTCTCCTCGTGCGTCTGGGGCAGCAGGCCACGGCGCGACAGGGCGACGATCGGGCCGCGGTGCCCCTGGTCCTCCAGCGACAGGACGGTGTCCACCATGGTCAGCCCGGTGCCAAGGATCAGCACGGGCGCGTCGGGGGCGATCGTGGACAGCGCCGGCCAGTCCCAGGGCGAGGCTATATAGCGGCTGGAGGCATAGACCTCCGGCGCCGGGACCGGAGGCGGCGAGGGGGCGAAGTTGCCGACGCAGAGAACCGCGGTGTCCACCGACAGGCTGGTGCCGTTGCCCAACCGCAGCCGGGTGCCCCGCGCGTCCGACGCGATGTCCACCGCCTCCGCCTGCGACACGGTGAGCGAGACGTGAGGTGGAGCGGCGGCTACGGCCTCCCGCAGGACGTCCTGGATGTAGGCGCCGTAGCGGCCGCGTGAGACGAAGGCGTGTCCGCTGGGCGGCACCGCCCCGGCCCCGTCATCCTGCGCCCACAGCCAGCGCAGGAAGTGCCGCGGGTCATCCGGATAGGCGCTCATGTTGTAGGCGCGCACGTTCAGCAGATGCGCGGCGTTGGGCGTGGAGTAGGCGAGCCCGGCACCGACGCTGGGTGTGCGTTCGATCAGGTGCAGGCTCGTCGGCTCATCGGCGCAGCGCATCAGGTGCGCGGCGAGGACGCTGCCGGTGAAGCCGGCCCCGATGATGGCGATGCGGCGTTTCGAAGGGCGTGCTGACAACGTCGTCGCTCCTCTGCTCTGGCCGTGCGAAGGGGGGCGGTGATCCGGTGCCAGGGGATTATCCCGCGCCGGATGGCCCAGCCGGCCACTCTTCGGTGCAGGATTGGACAGGTCAACCGCTATTCCGGCGTAGGGTAAACCCCTGGCACTGCCGCTGGATTTATGGTTAACAAGAAATTAACTATAAGAGGGGATGGTTTCGTACCTTCGAACCATGTACGGCAGGACCGATGCGCGACCACCCCCTCCGACCCGCCCACACCATTCCGTCCAACGCCAATCCAGCGCCGTCGGACCGCCGTGAACCCGACGTGCAACTGGCCGCCATGGTGCCGCAGAGCGTCAAGCGCGCCGTCCGCCGCCGCGCCGAGGAGGAGGGAACGACCGTCCGCAGCGTCCTTCTGCGCGCCCTGAAGCACGCCGGGATCGCCGAGGTGGATGAAACGGAGATCGCCGACCGTCGCATCGCCGCCGGTGCCGAACGCTCCGGCGCCTGGAAGGCAACGCGTATCCGTTGACGGGACGGTCGAGCATCGCGCACGGTCACGCGGAACCATTTTCCGAAAGCCGCCCGGCATGAGCTTGCTTCACCGCCTGTTGCTTCTCGTCCTCGTGGCGATGATTCCGGCGGCCGTCATCGAGGTCAGGAACGAGCTGGCCCTCCGCGCCGCGCGGGAGGCGGAGGTGGGGCGGGACGCCCTGCACCTCGCCTCTCTGTTCGAGGCGGAGCAGCACCGCATGATCGACGGGCTGCGGCAGGTGCTGAGCACGCTGGTGAAGGCCGACCCGGCGCGCGCGCCCGGTTCTCCGGCCTGTCAGGCGCTGATGGACGATCTGCGCGCGTCGTATCCCGGCCATCTCGGCATCGTGATCGCCGGGCTGGACGGGGTGGTGCGCTGCTCGACCGATCGCGCAGCGCTGGGGATTTCCATCGCCGACCGCGATTATTTCCGCGACGCGCTGGACAGCGGCCGGATGACGCTGGGCGAGCATGTCTTCCGGCGGACCGACGGGCGCTCCGCCATGCCCGTCGCCTTGGCCTTCCAGGACGCGGAGGGCCGGGCGGCCGGTGTCGTGACGGCGATGACCGACATTTCCTGGATCGCCGATTTCCTGTCCAAGCGGCCGCTGTCCGACAACGCGCGGATCACGCTGGTGGACCGCCGCGACCGGGTGGTCGCCCAGGTGCCCCCGGTGCCGCCTCTGCCGAACCAGACGGGGTCCAGCCAGACGGGGCCCAGCCAGACGGATGGCGGCGTGCTGTCCCCGTCGGTCATCGCGCTGCTCTCCCGTGACGCACCCGGCGTCGCCGAAGTGACCGGGCCGGACGGGCGGCCGCGCATCGTCGCCTATCAGCCGACCGGCCGGAGCCTGGACGGCATCGGCGTCGTGGTCTGCCTGGACAAGGGCGAGGCGCTGGGACCCATCCGCGGCGCGATGGTTCAGGCGATGACGGGCATCGCCATAGTGCTGCTGCTGACGCTGCTCGCCGTCTGGTGGGGTGCCAGCCGGTTCCTGCGGCGGCCGGTGGCGGCGCTGGTCGCGACGGCGGAGCGCTGGAAGGGCGGCGACCTGACGGCGCGCAGCGGCGTGGCCGACCAGTCGTCCGAACTCGGCACGCTGGCCCGCGCCTTCGACGGCATGGCCGAGGAACTGGCCCGCCAGCAGCAGGTTCGGGAGCAGGCCAACGCGCTGGCCCACAAGACGGCCGCCGTTCTGGGCAGCATCACCGACGGCGTGTTCGAGGTGGATCGCCACTGGCGCATCACCTTCATGAACGAGCGCGCCCGGACGCTGATCGCCGGGGGGCGCGACCTGATCGGCCAGGATCTCTGGGACGTCTTCCCGGAGGTCGCCGCCAGCGCGTTCGGGGAGAATTACCGCCGCGCCATGCAGGATCAGACGCCGGTGGAGTTCGAGGAGTATTGCACGGCCTTCGAATCCTGGTTCGCCGTGCGGGCATTTCCGTCGCCGGACGGGCTGGCCGTCTTCTTCCAGGACACCACCGCCCGCAAGTGGGGGGAGGCGGCGCTGGTTTCGGCCAACCGGGAAAAGAATGCGTTGCTGGCGCAGTTGAACAGCCTGCTGCAGAACGCGCCGGTCGGTTTCGCCTTCTTCGACCGCGAGCGCCGCTACATCCGCATCAACGAGCAGTTGGCGGATTGCAACGGCATCCTGGCCGAGGCCCACATGGGGCGCACGCTGGCAGACCTGATGCCCGTCGTGGGCGCCAGCGTCGAGCCGCTGATCGACCGGGTGTTCGACAGCGGCGAACCGATCCCCTACCGGGAGATCGTGGGTGAGACGCCCAAGGAACCCGGCGTGACGCGCCACTGGCTGACCGCTCTGTTCCCCGTGCATGAAGGGATGGAGGTCGCGGCGGTCGGCGCCGTCGTGATGGAGGTCACCGACCTGCGCCGGGCCGAGACGGCGCGTCGCCAGAGCGACGAACGGTTCCGGTCGGTCTTCGAACTGGCCGCGGTGGGCATCGAGCGGGTCGGCTTGGATGGACGCATCCTCGACGTCAACGCCAAGATCTGCGACATCATTGGCTATCCGCGCGAGGAGTTGCTGAGGCGGACCTACCGCGACATCACCGACCCGGCGGATCTGGCGGCGGAAGAAGAACTGATCGAGCGGCTGCTGTCCGGGGAACTGTCCAGCTACGCGCTGGAAAAGCGCTACCGCCGCAAGGACGGCGGAGCGGTGTGGGTGCGGGTGACCTCCTCGCTCGCCCGGATCACCGGTACGGAGCCGGCCTACCGCATCACCGTCGCCGAGGACATCACCGAGC
Source organism: Azospirillum argentinense (assembly GCF_000632475.1). Classification (NCBI taxonomy): domain Bacteria; kingdom Pseudomonadati; phylum Pseudomonadota; class Alphaproteobacteria; order Rhodospirillales; family Azospirillaceae; genus Azospirillum; species Azospirillum argentinense. Next base: position 1,603,545 of record NZ_CP007793.1, on the reverse strand, counting down.
GCAAGGCGATGGAGGCCGAACTGCGCTCCGCCCGCGACGAGGCGGAGCGCGCCAACCTCGCCAAGTCGAAGTTCCTGGCGGCGGCCAGCCACGATCTGCGCCAGCCGCTCCAGTCGCTGTTCTTCTTCGCCGCCGCCCTGTCGGCCCATGTCGGGTCCCCCGCCGGCACCAAGATCCTGACCCATCTGGAGCAGGGGCTGGACGCGTTGAAGGGGCTGCTGGACAGCCTGCTCGACGTGTCGCGCCTCGACGCCGGGGTGGTGACGCCGGTGTTCGAGGATTTCGACATCGGGGAGGTGCTGGACCCCATCCGCGCCGCCTACGCGCCGGTCGCCGCGGGCAAGGGCATCGGCTGGCAAGTCGAGGTCGCCGCCGGGCGGGTGCGCAGCGACCGCACGCTGCTGGGCCGGATGCTGCGCAATCTGGTCGAAAACGCCATCCGCTACACCGACAGCGGGCTGGTGCGGGTGCAGTGCCGGCCGGACGGGCGGTTCCTGTCGATCGTCGTCCAGGACACCGGCATGGGCATTCCCGACGACCATCTGGAGCGGATCTTCGAGGAGTTCCATCAGGTCGGCAACCCGGAGCGGGACCGCAACCAGGGCCTCGGCCTCGGCCTCGCCATCGTGCGGCGCCTGTCGCGGCTGCTCGACCATCCGGTGGAGGTGCGTTCCGCGGTGGGCAGGGGCTCGGCCTTCCGGGTTCTGGTGCCGATGGGCGAAACGGTGGTCGCCGCCGCCGTGGGGGCGGGGGGTGCGGCACCGGGAATGGGGCAGGGCCGCCTCGCCGTTCTGGTGGACGACGACGCCATCGTGCTGATGGGGCTTCAGCTGATCCTGACGGAATGGGGCTATGCGGTGCTGGCGGCGGGCAGCGCCGATCAGGCCATGGAGCGTCTGTCGGCACAGACCCGCGTTCCCGACATCGTGATCGCCGATTACCGGCTGCGCGAGGGGCGGATCGGGACCGAGGTGATCCTGCGCGTGCGCGAGCGCTACGGCAGCGGGATTCCGGGGGTGATCCTGACCGGCGAGACGGGGCCGGACTGCCTGCTGGACGCCACCGCCCACGGGCTGACGGTGATCCACAAGCCGGTCACCCCCCGTGAACTGGCGGCGGCGGTGGACCAGCAACTGAAGGCCGTGTCGGCGTGAGGCGTGCGCCGCGGCCTTATCGCGTGAGGCCCCAGCGCCGGTACCACGCGTTCAGGTCCCGCGCGGAGTCGATCCGGATCTTCGGCAGGTCGGCCTGATCGAAGGTCCGCAGGTTCCGCGCCCGGTTTCTCGGGGTGGTGACGGCGATGTGGCGGATCATCTCCCACTTGATGCTGTCCCGGCGGCCCTCCAGTGCGCCGCGCCGTTCCCGCTCGAACAGGGTTCGGCGGACGTAGCGCAGCAGGCTGAGCGGCATGGGCACGTCCAGGTAGATCAGGCCCGTCGCCCGCTGGAAACGCTGCGGAATGCAGCGTGAGTAGTTTCCCTCCATGATCCAGCGGTCGCCGGCGATGGCCGCGTCGTGCAGGGCGATGAATTCTTCGGTCGGCCGCGGCTGCCAATCCGTGCCGGGGGCGTGGTACAGCCGGTCGAGGTGGACGACGGGAAAGCCGCGTTGCCGCGCGATCGCTTCGGCAAGCGTGGATTTTCCGCTGTTGGACGGCCCGAGGATGCAAATGCGGTGGCCGAGGTCGGAGAGCTGCATGGATTGATACCGTTGCAAAACAAAGCTTGGTCGGGCCGCGAGCGTTCGCGGACCGCAACATGGTGTTCAGAGGGAGAATCGTCACCCGTCCGGCGTTCATTCCGCCTGGACGAGTTCCTTCGCGGCCGGGCTGGGGGCGAGGGCGGCGCGGCCGGCGTCGGTCAGGCGGCAGACCAGCCAGTCGGGCTTCAGCGGGTTGTCGAACCAGCGCGCGGCCCAGCCGGACTTCAGGCAGCTTTCGATGGTCTGGCGCTTGACACGCTGGCCGTCGCCGTCGAACAGGGGCAGCTTGCCGCCGGGCTGCTCCAGGCCGTTGCGCAGCCACGCCGCCTGCGCCTCGGTGGGGCGGCGTCGGGACGTGGTGCGTCGGGGTGCGGCCATGGTTCGTCGCCTCGGAAGATGTTGCGGCCTGGCTGTTGCGCCCTGCGGCCTGTGGCAAGATTCGGGCACTCTACATCGAAAGGGTTCGGTCATGGAATTCGTCTTCGCCTACATCACCGCCGGATCGCGGGACGAGGCCCGGCGCATCGGCCGCGCGCTGGTCGAGGAGCGGCTGGCCGCCTGCGCCAACATCTTCGACGGCATGACCTCCATCTACCGCTGGCAGGACGCCATCGAGGAAGCCACGGAAACGGTGCTGATCGCCAAGACGCGGGCGGATCTGTTCGACCGGCTGGCCGCGCGGGTGCGGGAGCTGCACAGCTACGACGTGCCCTGCGTGGTCGAGCTGAGGGTGGGGCGTGGCAACCCGGCCTATCTGGACTGGCTGCGCGACGAGACCGCCTGAGCCCCGATGCCAGCCGCCGCATGTCGGCCATGACGGCGGCGCATTGGACCGCCTCCGACCCGCGTGCCAGTTTCGCAAGGGTTGCTTTCAAGCGCAAATCATCCGGATGCGGAGAATTTCCATGACCGACACATCGGCGCGGCTGTCGATCGGCTTTTCCTGGATCGGCCATGCGCTGATGCACATCGTGTCGGCCCTGTTTCTGACTGTCGTCCTGGCGCTGGAGCGGGAATGGAAGCTGCCCTACGACGAGTTGATCCGGCTGTGGACGCTCGGCGCGCTGATGATCGGCGTCGGCGCGCCGCTGGCCGGCTGGCTGGGCGACCGCTGGAGCGAATGCCGGATGATGGCGGTCTTCTTCCTGCTGACCGGGGCGGGGACCATCGCCTGCGGCCTGACCGACGGTCCGGAGGCGCTGCTGTGGGCGTTGGCGGTGCTCGGGCTCGGCTCCTCCATCTACCACCCGGTGGGCATGGCCTGGATGGTCAAGAACGCCACCAACCGCGGCAAGGCGCTGGGCTATCAGGGCATCTTCGGCACCATCGGCATCGCCTCGGCGGCGGTGGTGGCCGGCGGTCTGACCGAATGGCTGGGATGGCGCTCCGCCTTCCTGATTCCGGGTGCGGTCTGCCTGGGGCTGGGCGTCGTTCTGGCCCTGCTGATCGCCACGGGCAAGGTCGAGGACCGCCAGGGCGACGTGAAGCCGATCCCCAAGGCCTCGCGCGGCGACGTGATCCGCGCCTTCTTCGTGCTGTCGGTGACGATGGTCTGCGCCGGGCTGATGTTCAACGCCATGCAGGTGGTGCTGCCGAAGCTGTTCGAGGCGCGGCTGAGCGACCTGCTGGGCGGCAGCACGCTGGGCGTCGGCGGCGTGGTGACGGCGGTCTATCTGTTCGCCGCCCTGCCGCAGCTCATCGGCGGGCATCTGGCGGACAAGTACCCGCTGAAGCGCATCTACACCCTGTGCCTGCTGGTCCAGGTGCCGATGATGGCGGCGGTGGCGGTCCTGGCCGATCTGCCGCTGGTCGGTGCGGCGGCTCTGGTCGTCGTCGCCTCCCAGGTGCAGATCCCGGCGGAGAATCTTCTGCTCGCCCGCTACACCCCGGAAAAGCACCGCGGGCTGGCCTATGGCGCCAAGTTCATCCTGTCCTTCGGCGCCGGCCCCCTGGCCGTGCAGCTGGTCGCCCTGGTCTATGAGCGGACGGGCGAGTTCGTGATGCTTTACGCCACGCTGTCGGTGCTGGCTCTGGTCGCCTTCGCGGCGGCGCTGTTGCTGCCGCGCGATCGCGACGTTCCGGCCAAGCCCGCCGCGGCGCCGATGGCGGCGGCGGAGTGACGGCTTACATTTTGTCCGGCAGGCTGGGGTAGGGCGCGTCGCCGGGCAGATCGGCGACCACCGTCCGCCCCTTCCAGGTCAGGAGCCACGCGTCGCCGACCCCGGCGGCGCGGATCTCGGCCAAGCGGCGCAGGGCGGTCGGGCGATCCTCCGGCGGCAGGACGAGCCGGTGGATGCGCCGGCCCTGCACGTCGGCCGCCAAGATGTCGGCCTCCGGATGGCCCAGCCGCGCGCGCTGGGCTTCGGCCTGTCCACGCTTCGAAAAGCTGCCCGCCACCACGAGGAAGCGCCGTTCGGCGGCACGCGGCATCGGCGGCAGCGCGGCGATCTCCACCTCCGCCGTCACGGGGAGCGGCGGGGGCGGGGCGGGGGCGGGTGATGGTTCGGTTTCCGGAAGGGGGATCGGTACGCTCTCGGCGCTGCGGACCACCGGCACAATCACCGGCCTGCAGACATAGCCTTGGCTCAGGACACGGAAGGTCGCGCAATCCTGCTGCAGCATCGCCGACAGCATGTGGTCGGTGCTGCTCTTGTTGGTTCCGACATACAGCATCCCGTCCACCGCGAAGGACGCGGCGGTCATCGCCACCGGCGCTCCCGCGCAGCCGCCCAGCCCCAGCACCGCGACCGCCGCCACCCCCCGCCTGAGCCGTCCGCTCATGCTCCGCTTCCCCACCCTGTTCGCGTCAGGGTCGGTGCTATGACCTGCGGCGGTCAATGGAACGGCCAGCGCTCAGCCCTTCGCGTCATGTCTACCTCTTGCGGGGTACCCCTCCGCCCGCCGGGCCGGACGCCGCAGCGGGCGGAGGGGAGCCGGCATCAGGCAGCCGACAGCGCGCGGTCGAGGTCGGCGATGATGTCCTCCACGCTCTCCAGGCCGATCGACAGGCGCAGCACGTCCGGGCCGGCGCCCGCCTGGGCCTGACCTTCGGGCGACAGCTGACGGTGCGTGGTCGAGGAGGGGTGGATGATCAGCGACCGGCTGTCACCGATGTTGGCGAGATGGCTGAGGAGCTGGACGTTCTCCACCACCTTCACCCCGGTGTCGAAGCCGCCCTTGACGCCGAAGGTCAGCACGGCGCCGGCACCCTTCGGCAGGTACTTCTTGGCGAGCGCGTTGTACTTGGACGATTCCAGTCCGGCGTAGCTGACCCAGCCCACCGCCGGGTGGCTTTCCAGGAACTGCGCGACTTTCAGGGCGCTGTCGCTGTGGCGCTGCATGCGCAGCGGCAGCGTCTCGATGCCGTTCAGCGTCAGGAAGGCGTTCAGCGGCGCCTGGCTCGGCCCGAGGTCGCGCAGGCCGACGGCGTGGCCGTGGATGGTGAAGGCCAGATGACCGAAGGTCTCCTGGAACTTCAGCCCGTGATAGCCGGCGTCCGGCTCCGACAGGGCGGGGAACTTGCCGGACTTTCCCCAGTCGAAGGTGCCGCTGTCGATGACCACGCCGCCGACCGAGGTGCCGTTGCCGGACAGGAACTTCGTGGTCGAATGCACGACCAGCGTGGCGCCCCACTGGATCGGGTTGATCAGGTACGGGGTCGCCAGCGTGTTGTCGACGATCAGCGGAATGCCGGCCTCGTCGGCGATCTTCGCGATGGCCTCCAGGTCGGTGACCACGCCGCCGGGGTTGGCGAGGCTTTCCACGAAGATGGCCTTGGTCTTCGCGGTGATGGCGGCGCGGACGTTCTCCGGCTGGTCGGTGTCCACGAAGACGGACTTCCAGCCGAAGGCGCGCGGGAAGCTGGTGCCGAGCTGGTTGAGCGTGCCGCCGTAGAGCTTGCGCGAGGCGACGATCTCGTCGCCCGGCTCCATCAGCGGGAACAGGGCGAGCAGCTGCGCGGCGTGGCCGGAGGAGGTGGCCGTGGCCCCGGCGCCGCCTTCCAGGTTGGCGAGCCGCTCCTCCAGCACCGACACGGTCGGGTTGGTCAGGCGGGAGTAGATGAAGCCGACCTTCTGGAGGTTGAACAGCGAGGCCGCGTCGTCCACATCGTCGAAGACGAAGCTGGTCGTCTGGTAGATCGGCGTCTGGCGCGCCCCGGTGGCGGGGTCGGGGGCGGCGCCGGCGTGGATGGCGCGGGTTTCGAAACCGAAGGACTTCTGCTCGCTCATGATGGCTTCCTCTGCTTTTTACATCAGTTTTTTGAAGGATTTGGCCGGTGCGGCCTTCTTGGACGTCAGGATGTTGGAGTTGACGCCGATGCGCCCGATCTCGTGGAACAGGCGCTGAAGCTCGATCTTGGGACAGCGGTTCATGATGACGGTCAGCCCCGCCGCCTCGGCCCGCGCCGCCGCCTCGTCGTTGCGCACGCCGAGCTGCATCCACACCACCTTGGCGCCGATGGCGATGGCCTCGTCGGTCACCCCTCCGGCGGCTGTGGCGTTGCGGAAGACATCCACCATGTCCGGCGGCTCCGGCAACTCCGACAGGCTGGCGTGGACCCGCTCGCCGAGGATGGTCTGGCCGGCGAGCTTCGGGTTGATGGGGATGACCCGGTAGCCCTTGTCGCGCAGGTACTTCAGCACGATGAAGCTGGCCTTCACCGGGTCGTTCGACGCGCCGACCAGGGCGATGGTCTTCACCCGATCCAGAACGCCGCGGATGAACTCGTCGCTGTAGCCGTCGTGCGAGGGGGCGGGGCCGCTCATTGGCCGCACCACACCGGAGGGCGCTTCTGCAGGAAGGCGTCGATGCCTTCCTCGGCGTCGCGGGCCAGCATGTTCTCGGTCATCACGCGGGCGGCGTAGGCGTAGGCCTCCTCCACGTCCAGCTCGATCTGGCGGTAGAAGGCCTCCTTGCCGATGGCGAGAGTCAGCGGCGACTTCGCGGCGATCTTGCCGGCGGCCTCCGTCACCACGGCGTCGAGCCGGTCGGCCGGCACAGCGCGGTTGACAAGGCCGATGCGCACCGCTTCCTCGGCGCCGATCAGGTCGCCGAGCAGAAGCATTTCCATGGCCGCCTTGCGCCCCACGGCGCGGCTCAGCGCCACCATGGGGGTGGAGCAGAACAGGCCGATGTTCACGCCCGGCGTGGCGAATCGCGCCGTGTCGGCGCAATAGGCGAGGTCGCAGGTGGCGACGAGCTGGCACCCCGCCGCCGTGGCGATGCCGTGGACCTTGGCGATCACCGGCTGGCGGATGCGGCTGACCGTCAGCATCAGTTTTGAGCACTGGACGAACAGCGATTCATAGGCCGCGCGGTCCGGATTGGCGCGCATCTCCTTGAGGTCGTGCCCGGCGCAGAAGGCCGGCCCGGCCCCGGCCAGCACCACGGCGCGGACCGTGGAGTCCTGGTGGATGGTGTCCAGCTCCGCCTGCAGCGCGCCCATCAGCCCGACGGACAGGGCGTTGCGCGCCTGCGGGCGGTTCAGCGTCAGGGTGGCGACTCCGTCGCGGTCCTCGCGGAGAACCAGCGGCGCGTCGTCGCCGATGAGGGGCGGGGTGTCGTTCATCGCTGTCCAATCCTCCCGGATGTTTTGATCGTTGGCGGGAACAGTACCCCGACCGCCCCCGCCACGGAACCGGGCGTGTGGTCCGTTCATCTAACGGTGCCAAGGCGGACAACTCAACCTATTTGTTGATAACGTTTGTAGATTTAATGCCGTTTGGCCTCGGATGGTTGTGTAAAATAGACGGCACCGCGATGCGCTTGGCGGGCCGGGGAATGTCCGCCATGATCGGGCCTCCATAAGAAAATCCATGGGTGAGGGAATGAGCGCGCCGGTCGTGTCCGCCGAGGAACTGGAAGCCCTGATTCGCGAGGGCGTGCCGCTGGTCGGCAATTATGGAATCACCATCGAGCAACTTGGCGCCGGGACCGTGCGCATGAAGCTGCCCTACAACGACAGCTTCGTCCGTCCCGGCGGCACGGTGACCGGGCCGGCGATGTTCGGCTTGGCCGACGTGGCGCTCTACGCCGCCGTGCTCAGCCTGATCGGGCGGGTGGAACTGGCCGTGACCACCAGCATGACCATCAACTTCCTGCGCCGTCCGGCGCCGGTTGCCATCACCGCCGATTGCCGGATCCTGAAGATGGGAAAGCGGCTGGCCTATGGCGAAGTCCTGTTGTTCTCCGAGGGCGATCCGGAGCCCGTCGCCCACGCCACCGGCACCTACTCGATTCCGCCGCACGACCCGGTGACGCTCGCGGTATCAGGATACCACGATCCGGAAATGTCCTGAAAAATTCAATGGTATCAATGACTTTGCTTTCGCGGTAAAATAATACCGCGCGTCTAGAGCGTTGATATAAAACGGACATTTTTCCGTTGACAGAGTGCCTCTGCGCTGCGTACAAAACCGGCCGCTTCGGCGCCCCGGGGATTGAACGTCCAGTTTCGGTGGCCCGCCGATCCACGTTTAGTCAACGAGTGTGGCGATGAAGACCTTCAATCTGAAGCCGACCGACATCGAGAAGAAGTGGTACGTCGTCGATGCCGACGGCCTCGTTCTCGGCCGGCTTGCCAGCATCCTGGCGAACATCCTGCGCGGCAAGAACAAGCCGACCTTCACCCCGCACATGGATTGCGGCGACCATGTCGTCGTGATCAACGCGGAGAAGGTCAAGCTGACCGGCAACAAGCGCCAGGACGACATCTTCTACTGGCACACCGGTTATCCGGGCGGCATCAAGGGCCGTTCCAAGGGCCAGATCCTGGACGGCAAGTACCCGGAGCGCGTGATCGAGAAGGCCGTGGAGCGCATGGTTCCGCGCGGTCCGCTCGGCCGCAAGGTGATGACCCACCTGAAGGTCTACAAGGGCGCCGCCCACCCGCACGAGGCGCAGCAGCCGGTCGCTCTCGACGTTGCGGCCATGAACCCGAAGAATAAGCGGAGCGCGTAATCCAATGGCTCAGGTTACCACCACCCTTTCCGGCCTGAAGGACATCGCTGCCGCTCCGGCCGCCGCCTCCGCCGAAGTGGTCGCCCCGAAGCTGGACGCCCAGGGCCGCGCCTACGCCACCGGCAAGCGCAAGGACGCCGTCGCCCGCGTGTGGATCAAGCCGGGCTCCGGCAAGATCGTCATCAACGGCCGCGACCAGGAAGTCTACTTCGCCCGCCCCGTGCTGCGCATGATGATCGCCCAGCCGTTCGGCATCACCGACCGCGCCGACCAGTTCGACGTGATGGTCACGGTGGCCGGCGGTGGTCTGTCCGGTCAGGCCGGTGCGGTCCGTCACGGCATCTCCAAGGCGCTGACCTACTTCGAGCCGGCGCTCCGTCCGCCGCTGAAGGCCGCCGGCTTCCTGACCCGCGACGCCCGCGTCGTCGAGCGTAAGAAGTACGGCAAGGCCAAGGCCCGCCGCAGCTTCCAGTTCTCGAAGCGCTAAAGCCTACCGCGGACCCGCGTTACTGCTGTACAAGCGAGGGGCGTCCCGACGGGACGCCCCTTTCTTGTTTCAGGTCTGTTTCATTCGTCTTCACCGTTCCGTGCCCATTCCCGTGCGTCAAAAGGAACAGCGTCCATGGCCAACAGCACTTCCCCCATCCGCGTCGGCATTCTCGGTGCGTCCGGTTACACCGGCGCCGAGCTGGTGCGCATGCTTCTCCGCCATCCCGGCGTGGAGATCTGCGCGCTGACGGCCGAGCGACAGGCGGGAAAGCCCATGGCGGAGGTGTTCCCGCATCTGGGCCAGTTCAACCTGCCCGGCCTCGTGAAGATCGAGGAGGTCGCCTGGGACAAGCTGGACGCCGTCTTCTGCGCCCTGCCGCACGGCACCACGCAGGAGGTCATCGCCGGCCTGCCGCGCCACATCAAGGTGGTGGACCTGTCCGCCGACTTCCGCCTGTCCGACCCCGCCGAATACGCCACCTGGTACGGGCATGAGCACCGCGCTGTGGAGCTCCAGAAGGAGGTCGCCTACGGGCTGACCGAGTTCAACCGGCAGGGCGTGCGCAAGGCGCGCGTGGTCGCCAACCCCGGCTGCTACCCGACCTGCTCGCTGCTGGCCCTGCTGCCGCTTCTGATGGACGAGATGATCGAGCCGGGCGGCATCGTGATCGACGCCAAGTCGGGCGTCTCCGGCGCCGGGCGCGACGCCAAGCAGCAGAACCTCTTCACCGAGGTGTCGGAGGGCTTCAACGCCTACGGCGTCGGCCATCACCGCCACATGCCGGAGATCGAGCAGGAGCTGCGGCTGGCCGCCGGGCGTCCGGTGACGGTCAGCTTCACGCCGCACCTCGTCCCGATGAACCGCGGCATGATGGCGACGATCTACGTCCGCATGGCCGACGGGGTCACCGCCGACGACCTGCGCGCCACCCTGACCGCGCGCTACGAGTCGGAGCCCTTCGTGAACGTCACGGCAGCGGGCATCGCCCCGGCGACCCGCCACGTCCGCGCCTCCAACCAAGCCCTGATCGGCGTCTTTCCCGACCGCACCCCGCGCGGCGCCATCATCGTCTCGGTCATCGACAATCTGGTGAAGGGCGCCTCCGGCCAGGCCATCCAGAACATGAACGTCATGTTCGGCCTGGGCGAGACGACCGGCCTGGAGCAGGCCCCGCTGTTCCCGTGACCGAAGAGAAACAGCCCGAGGAAAAATTGCCTGCGATGTCCGGCCTGATATTGCCCTTCCAGGGCACGCATCCGAAGATCGACCCGAGCGTCTATGTGGCGCCGACGGCCTCGGTCATCGGCGACGTGGAGATCGGGCCGGGCAGCAGTGTCTGGTTCGGCTGCACCATCCGCGGCGACGTGAACGAGATCCGAATCGGTGCGCGCACCAACATCCAGGACGGTACCGTGATTCACGTCGCTTCGGCGGGGCAGGGGACCTACATCGGCGACGACGTGTCGATCGGCCACATGGCCCTGTTGCACGCCTGCACGCTGGAGAGCGGCTGCTTCATCGGCATGCAGGCGTGCGTCATGGACGGTGCCTATGTCGAGTCGGGGGCCATGGTGGCCGCCGGAGCTCTGGTGACCCCTGGGAAGCGTGTTGCCGCCGGGCAACTTTGGGCCGGAAGTCCCGCAAGACCCGTGCGTGCACTTACGGAAAAGGACACATCTTTCTTCCCGGTAAACATCCGGAACTACGTGCGGCTTGCTCAAATCTACAGAGAGGGCTAATACCTCTTTAGTGCGTCGCAGCACTGTGGCATACTAGCAACAGTGACACCGGCACGAAACGTGTAGGACTTCCGGAGGGTATGTTTGTACGTGGACAAACCCCACATGTTTCGCGTTTTGTCACGTTACATGCACGCGATATGTCCTATCGTTTGTGCGATTCGTCCTCCGCGAACCAAGCGGTAGGGAGTGTGTCTCTAAGGGAGTGGAGAAATGAACAGCTTCTTCCGCGCTACCATGGCCGTCGTGCCGGCCGCCGTCGTCGCTTTCGGCCTGACCGCCGGGGCTCAGGCCCAGAGCGCCGACACCGCCGAGTGGTGCAATCCGGTTATCGGCTGGAACGACACCCCGGTCCGCACGGCGGATGGCGGCTACGCCACCCACCAGGGCAGCTTCAAGTGCCCGCCGGCCGCCGCTCCGGCGGTTGCCCCGGCCCCGGCCGCCCGCGCCCAGACCGAATACCTCGTGTTCTTCGACTGGGATAAGGCCAACGTCACCCCGGCCGCCGATCGCGTGATCGGCGATGCGGCCGCCGCCATCGGCAAGGGCGCCAACGCCCGCGTCCATGTCGTCGGTCACACCGACACCTCGGGTTCGCCGGCCTACAACCAGCGTCTGTCGGTGCGTCGCGCCGAGGCGGTGAAGCAGGCCCTCGTCTCCAAGGGCATCGCCGCCGGCGCCATCACCACCGAGGGCAAGGGCGAGAGCCAGCTCCTGGTGCAGACCGGCCCGAACGTCCGCGAGCCGTCCAACCGTCGTGCGCAGATCCTGCCGCGCGGTGCGAACGCCCCGTCGTCGTAAGGCGCAGGTTCCCTTTCGGGACACGGAGCCCCGGACCTCGGTCCGGGGTTTTCGCCGACAAAGGAAAAGGCCCCGGATTTCGGTCCGGGGCCTTTTCTTTTTGGCCGTCCCTTTTGGCCCGGGCATCCGGAGGGCGGCGGACCGCCCTCCGGATTCGGGGCATCAGACGATGCGCACCTTGGCGTAGGAGCCGGGGGCGTCTTCCAGAACGGGCAGGCCGCCCTTTTCCGGATTGCGCGCCGGGACCTTGCCTTCGGAGAAGGTGGAGACCCAGTTGTTCCACTCCGGCCACCAGGAGCCGGGGGTCTGCTCCGACGACGCCAGCCAGTCGTCCGAGGCCTTCGGCAGCTTGGCGTTGGTCCAGTAGCAGTACTTGCCGGCGGCCGGCGGGTTCACCACGCCGGCGATGTGGCCGGAGGCGGCCAGCACGAACTTCACCGGGCCGGAGAACAGGTGGGCGCCCATGTAGGTGGACTTCCACGGCGCGATGTGGTCCTCGCGGGCCGACAGGAAGAAGGACGGGGTCTTCACGTTGCGCAGGTCGATCGGCACGCCGCCCAGCGTCACCCCGCCCGGCTGCGCCAGCAGGTTCTTCTGGTACATGTTGCGCAGGTAGAAGCTGTGCATCGCCGCCGGCATGCGGGTCGAATCGCTGTTCCAGTAGAGCAGGTCGAACGGGAACGGGTCCTTGCCGAGCAGGTAGTTGTTCACGACGAACGACCAGATCAGGTCGTTGGCGCGCAGCATGTTGAAGGTGGTCGCCATCTTCGAGCCGTCCAGGTAGCCCTGCTGGGCCATTTGGCTCTCGATCATGGTGAGCTGCTCCTCGTCGATGAAGACCGACAGCTCGCCGGCTTCGGTGAAGTCCAGCATGGTGGTGAAGAAGGTGGCCGACTTGATGCGGTCGTCCTTCTTGGCGGCCATGTAGGACAGGGTGGAGGCCAGCAGCGTGCCGCCCAGGCAATAGCCGATGGCGTTCACGTCCTTCTCGCCGGTCACCTTCTCAATGGCGTCCAGCGCGGCCAGCACGCCTTCGAACATGTAGTCTTCGAAGCCCTTCTGGGCCAGCTTCTCATCCGGGTTCACCCAGGACAGGACGAAGACGCTGTGGCCCTGGTCCACCGCCCACTTGATGAAGCTGTTCTTCTCGCGCAGATCCAGGATGTAGTACTTGTTGATCCAGGGCGGCACGATCATCAGCGGCCGCTTGTTCACCTCCGGCGTGGTCGGGGTGTACTGGATGAGCTGCATCAGATCGGTCTGGAAGACGACCTTGCCCGGCGTGACGGCGATGTTCTTGCCGACCTGGAAGGCGTCGTAGTCGGTCATGGAGATGCGCAGCTCGCCCTTGCCGCGCTCCAGGTCCTTCAGCAGGTGCTCAAGCCCCTTGACGAGGTTCTCGCCGCCCGTCTCGATGGTCGTGCGCAGCACCTCCGGGTTCGTCATGACGAAGTTGGAGGGCGCCATCGCGTCGACGAACTGGCGGGTGTAGAAGTCGACCTTCTTGGCCGTGTGGTCGTCCAGCCCGTCCACCTCGTTGACCGTCGACTGCATCCACCGGGCCGACAGCAGGTAGGACTGCTTGATGAAGTCGAACAGGGTGTTCTCGTCCCAGGCCGAATCCTTGAAGCGGCGGTCGTCCTTCGCCGGGGCGATGACCGGCTGGGCCTCCTGTCCGAAGAAGCGCTGGGTGGTGCGCTGCCACAGGGTCAGGTAGTCCTGCCACAGCGTCATCTGCGCCTTCATCAGCTTGGCCGGGTCGGCCATCATGCGCGTGGTCATTTCCAGGAACGCATGGCCGACGCCCATCGGGTCGGGGTTCTTCGCGCCGACGCCGTCCGAGGCCTGACGGGACAGGAATTCGGTGACCAGCCGCTGGCTCTGCTCGGCGATGCGGGTCATCGCCCGCGACATCTCCACCGGGTCGGGAAGCTTGACGTCAGGGGCCTGGTTTTCGGCCATTGGTGCGGTCCTTCTTCTTTAGGCGAGTTTTAGGCTTCAGGAGGGACGTTGTGCGGTTTATACAGTGCCTGCCGGAAGTCTGTTCGGTCGGAGTGCGTTCCGGTCCTGGCATCCCGGACAGCTTATGCCATGTCCGTTCGAGCCGGGGTCCGTCATACACCTCTCGTATGAAGATTTCATTTCGCCCACCACCGTTCAAGCGGCCGGATGGGTTCGGATGTGGGGTTTGCAGAATGGAAACGGGTATCCGACGCGGCGTGGTGGCGAAGGCGGGCCGGTTGGGTCCGGCGCTGTCCGTCCTGGTTGTTCTCGCTCTGCCGGCCTGCAGCGACCGCGTGCTCGACACCGGGCTGGTCGGCGCCGTGACCGGCCGCGACGTGCCCAGCCAGGAGTCGCCGGTGCGCGGCATGTCCGGCCAGAGCCGGGAATACCCCAATCTCGGCACCGTTCCGCCGCGCCCCACCGATCTGCGGACGGAAGCGCAGCGCCAGCAGGACCTGGACCGTCTGGCCCAGGACCGTGCGGCCGCCAAGACCATGCTGCCGACCCCCATGGACGTTCCCCCGCCGCCGGACATCACGCCTGGACAGCCAAGCGCCGGGAAGCCCGCCCCCGGAAAGCCCAATTGAGGGCTGGGGTATAGCAAAAGGCGGGCGCTGCCAGTAATCCGTAAGTATACCTATGCGGAGCGTCCTTCGGCCTCTGATGGCATCCCTTTGAAGGAAAGGGACGCGCCGGTCTTCGTCCGGTCGATGCGCAGTTACGAAGGCGGTGGCGCGGACCACGGAGCACCCATTGCTGCTGCCAAGGTGGAAAAACTACGTCTTGCGGCGGCGGGTCCGCAACAGATTTTAAAACTGCGACTATTTGGCGCGTCGGCTTCGCTTCAGCTTGGGTGGATTGCGCCGCTGCACGGCTATGGCGCCGCGGCATGACCGCCCTGCGCCGCCCGCGGTTGCTGGAAATTATAAGGCGCCCTTACAATAAGGGATGCTTGATGAATCCCCCTTCGGAATGATCCTGATCGACTGCGCGCGGCTTCTGCGCGCGCGGTTCGACCGTGCCCTGGACGACGCCCGGCTCGGCCTCACGGCGGGGGAGGCGAGGGCACTGGTTTACGTCTGCCGCCACCCCGGCTCGCGCCAGTCGGTGCTGGCGACCCACATGTGGGTGGAGCCGATGACCCTGGTCGGTTTCCTCGACCGCTTGGAGGCGCGCGGGCTGGTGGTCCGCGAGCCGGATCCGGCGGACCGCCGCGCCAAGATCGTCCAGCCGACCCCGCAGGCCGAGCCACTGGCGCTCCAGGTCCTGGAAGCCTTCCGCACCGAGCGGGAGTCGGCCATGGCCGACCTCACGGCGGAAGAGATCGTCCTGCTCAAGGACATGCTGGGCCGCCTGCGCAACCGCATGATCGCCGACGACATGATCGCCAACGACCGCGGCGGGGCCGGCCAATGAGCCGTCCTCCCGTGCAGACCGACGCGCCCGCCATGACGGAGACGCGGACGGCCGTCATCGGAACGCTGATCGTCACGCTGGGGCCGCTCAGCCTCGCGCTCTACACGCCGGCCCTGCCGATGCTGGTGGAGGCGTTCCAGACCACACCGGCGGCGCTGAAGCTGACGCTCTCCGTCTATTTCTTCGGCTTCGCCTTTTCCCAGCTTGCCTGCGGACCGCTGTCCGACGCCTACGGGCGGCGGCCGGTCGCCCTGGGCTTCTTCGTCACCTATGTGCTGGGCAGCGTCGTGGCGGCATTGTCGGGCAGCATCGAATGGCTGCTGGTCGGGCGGGCCCTGCAGGGCATCGGGGCGGCGGCGGGCATCGCCATTTCCCGCGCCATCGTGCGCGACCAGTTCACCGGCCAGCGGTCGGCGCGCATCCTCAACCTGATCGGGCTGATGCTGGCCATCGTGCCGGCGGTGGCGCCGACGCTGGGTGGGGTGATCCTCGGCACGGTTGGCTGGCACGCCATCTTCGTGGTGATGACGCTCTACGGGCTCGCCGTGCTGACCGTCTTCGCGCTGGGCACGGCGGAGACCAACCGGACGCGGGATCGCTCGGCGGCCCGGCCCGGCCCGGTGATCCGCAACTACCGGACCCTGCTGACCGACCGGCGCTTCATGCGGGCGGGGCTGGTGCTCGGCACGACGCTGGGCGGCCTCTACACCATGGCGGCGCTGCTGCCCTTCGTGATGATCGAACGGGTGGGGCTGAGCCCGACCGTCTTCGGCTTCGCCATGCTGCTGCAGACCGGCTCCTACACGCTGGGGGCGACCCTGGCCGGGCGGCTGCTGCGCCGGGTGGACGCGATGCGGCTGATCCCCTACGGGCTGGCCTGCGTGGCGGTGGGCGGGCTCGGCTTCGCCCTGGCGCCCCTGACCGGCGAGCCGACCGTGGCGAGCGTGATGGGGCCGACCGCGATCTGGGCCTTCGGCATCGCCCTGGTCATGCCCGGAGCGACCAGCGACGCCCTTGCCGGCTTCCCCCGCATGGCCGGGGCGGCCTCGGCGCTGATCGGCTTCATGCAGATCGGCGGCGGGCTGGCCGGCACGGCGGTAGCCGCCCTGTTCGCCGATCCCTACACGGCGACGACGGCCATCATGCCGGGCCTCGCCGCACTGTCGCTGCTCTCCTTCGCGCTGCTGCGCGTGCCGGCGTCCCGGCGCGGCCACCCGGCCAAGCCCGCCCGGCCGGAGGATCTGGAGGTCGCGGTGGACCCCGTCGCCCTGGTTGGTGCCGGCGGCGAGGAGATCGAGGAAGCGCTCCACCAGCGCCGGGCTTCCGGCCGCAAGGGAGGCTGAAGATGGGCTTCGGCGTCCGGTATGCCTTGGGGAGCGCAGGAATGCGGCCGGACGCGAATTTTACCTCGCTTCTGAAGATGCGGGGCGGTAGATAAGTGGTCCCGGTCCGCAAATATGGGTTCGTGGCGTGGCCGGACAAGGCTTCGGAGCGTCCATGAGCGATTCAGAATTCCACCGGATCAAGCGGCTTCCGCCCTACGTCTTCGCCGAAGTGAACGCCATGAAGGCGCGAGCCCGAGCTGCCGGCGAGGACATCATCGACCTCGGCATGGGCAACCCGGACCAGCCGACGCCCCAGCACATCGTCGATAAGCTGATCGAGGCCGTGCGCGATCCCAAGACGCACCGCTACTCGAACTCCCGCGGCATCCCCGGTCTGCGCAAGGCGCACGCGGCCTATTACAAGCGCCGCTTCAACGTGGACGTCGATCCGGAGTCGGAGTGCATCGTCACCATCGGCTCGAAGGAAGGCCTGGCCAACCTCGCCCAGGCGATCACCAGCCCCGGTGACATCATCCTGGTGCCGAACCCCAGCTACCCGATCCATCCCTTCGGCTTCATCCTGGCCGGCGCCTCGGTGCGCCATCTGCCAGTGGGGCAGGCCAACGGCACCTCCACCGACATCGATAGCTTCATGATCATGCTGGAGCGCGCCGTGCGCCACAGCGTGCCGAAGCCGCTGGCGCTGGTGCTGAACTACCCGTCCAACCCGACGGCGGAGGTGGTCGGCCTCGACTTCTACCGCCCGATCGTCGAGTTCTGCCGCAAGCACGGCATCTACATCCTGTCGGATCTGGCCTACGCCGAGGTCTTCTTCGACGGTGAGCCGCCGCCCTCGATCCTGGAGATCCCGGAAGCGCGCGAGGTGGCCGTCGAATTCACCTCGATGTCGAAGACCTATTCGATGGCCGGTTGGCGCATCGGCTTCGCCACCGGAAACAAGAAGCTCATCACCGCGCTGGCCCGCATCAAGTCGTATCTGGACTACGGCGCCTTCACGCCGATCCAGGTCGCCGCGACCGCCGCGCTGAACGGCCCGCAGGAGTGCGTGGAGCAGGTCCGCACCATGTACCGCCAGCGCCGCGACGTGATGATCGAGGGTCTGGCCTCGGCCGGCTGGACGGTGCCGAGCCCGTCGGCCTCGATGTTCGCCTGGGCGCCGATCCCCGAGCCCTTCGCCCATCTCGGCTCGCTGGAGTTCTCCAAGCTGCTGTTGCAGGAAGCCAAGGTGGCCGTGGCGCCGGGCATCGGCTTCGGCGAGTACGGCGACGGCCATGTCCGTCTGGCGCTGGTGGAGAACGTCCACCGCATCCGTCAGGCGACCCGCAACATCAAGGAGTTCTTCCGCTCCAACGCCGCCGGTGCGGCGGCGAGCAAGGACCCGGCGGCGCGGGCCGCCCTCCTCGATCCGGAGAAAGCGAAAGTCTGATGTCCGACTCCCACAAAACAGGCCCCCTGAAAATCGCCGTCGCGGGCCTGGGCACGGTCGGCGCGGGCGTTCTGAAGCTTCTGGAGCGGCAGGCCGACCTGATCGAGCAGCGCTGCGGCCGCCGCATCGAGGTGGTGGCGGTCAGCGCCCGCTCGCGCGGCAAGGACCGCGGCGTCGACCTGTCGACGGCCGAATGGTACGACGACCCGGTGGCGCTCGCCGCCCATCCCGGCGTGGATGTGGTGGTCGAGCTGATCGGCGGGTCCGAGGGGCCGGCGAAGGAGACCGTCGAGCTGGCGCTGGAGCGGGGACACCACGTCGTCACCGCCAACAAGGCGCTGCTCGCCCATCACGGCACCGCGCTCGCGGCCAAGGCGGAGGCCGCCGGCCTCGCCATCGGCTTCGAGGCGGCGGTGGCCGGCGGCATCCCGATCATCAAGGGGCTGCGCGAGGGGCTGGCGGGCAACCGGGTGTCGGAGGTGCACGGCATCCTCAACGGCACCTGCAACTACATCCTCACCGAGATGCGCACCACCGGCCGCGATTTCGCGGACGTGCTGGCCGACGCGCAGAAGCTGGGCTACGCGGAAGCCGACCCGAGCTTCGACATCGACGGTGTGGACGCGGCGCACAAGCTGGCGATCCTGACCTCGGTGGCCTTCGGCACGCCGGTGGACTTCAAGAGCGTCCATGTCGAGGGCATCCGCCACGTCTCGGCGGTGGACTTCGACTACGCCGACGCGCTCGGCTACCGGATCAAGCTGCTGGGCATCGCCCGGCGCACCGACCACGGGATCGAGCAGCGCGTGCACCCCTGCATGGTGCCGAAGGCGGCGCCCATCGCGGCGGTGGACGGCGTGTTCAACGCCGTGATCGCCCAGGGCGACTTCGTGGACCGCGTGCTGTTCGTCGGCCGCGGCGCGGGCGAGGGGCCGACGGCCTCGGCCGTGGTCGCCGACCTGATCGACATCGCCCGCGGGCGCTCCACCCCCACCTTCGGCGTGCCGGCGGCCCAGCTTTCCGAGGCGCAGCCGTCGCCGATGGAGGCGCGCCGGGGGTCGTACTACGTACGCCTGATGGTCGTGGACCGTCCCGGCGTGATAGCGGATGTTGCGGCGGCCATGCGCGACCAGAACGTCTCCATGGAGCAGTTCCTGCAGCGCGGGCGCGCCCCCGGTGAAGCGGTGCCGGTGGTCCTGACCACCCATGACACCGAAGAGGCGGCCATGCAGCGCGCGCTTGCCACCATCGCCGACAAGGAGTCGGTGGTCGAGCCGCCGCGTATGATCCGCATCGAACAGTTTTGACCGAACCATAGAAGAACCGAGCATCGATTCGGGGGAGAACACCATGTCCGTTCATGTCGACCTGTCCGGTATGGACCGGAACCTGGCTCTGGAAGCCGTCCGCGTCACCGAGGCCGCCGCGCTGTCCGCGTCGCTGCTGATGGGCCGCGGTGACGAGAAGCTTGCCGACCAGGCCGCGGTCGACGCCATGCGCCAGGCGCTCAACACCCTCTACATCGACGGCACCGTCGTGATCGGCGAGGGCGAGCGCGACGAGGCGCCCATGCTCTACATCGGCGAGAAGGTCGGCGCCGGCATCGGCCGCGGGCCGAAGGTCGACATCGCGCTCGACCCGCTGGAAGGCACCACCATCTGCGCCACCGGCGGCCCGAACTCGCTGGCCGTCATCGCCATGGCGGACGAGGGCGGCTTCCTGAACGCCCCCGACGTCTACATGGACAAGATCGCCGTCGGTTCCGGCCTGCCGGAAGGCGTGGTCGATCTCGACGAGACGCCGGCCAACAACCTCAAGGCGCTGGCCAAGGCCAAGGGCACCGAGGTGCAGGAGCTGCTGGTCTGCATCCTGAACCGTCCGCGCCACGCCGAGCTGATCGCCCGCGTCCGCGAGGCCGGCGCGCGCATCATGCTGATCAACGACGGCGACGTGTCGGGGGTGATCGCCACCAGCCAGGCCGGCACCGGCGTCGACATGTATGTCGGCTCCGGCGGCGCGCCGGAAGGCGTTCTGGCCGCGGCGGCGCTGCGCTGCATCGGCGGTCAGTTCCAGGGCCGTCTGCTGTTCCGCAACGACGACGAGAAGGCCCGCGCCGCCCGTTGGGGCGTCAAGGACCTGAACAAGAAGTACAGCCTGACCGAGTTGGCCAGCGGCAACGTCATGTTCGCCGCGACCGGCGTGACCGACGGCGCCATGCTGCGCGGCGTCCGCCGCTTCCCCGGCGGCGCGACCACCCACTCGGTGATCATGCGCTCCAAGTCGGGCACCGTGCGCTACGTCGAGGCGCACCACAACCTGCAGCGCAAGCCGAGCATGGCGTAAGGCCGCTTAAGGAAAAAAGGGGCGCGCGGCCATCCGCCGCGCGCCCCTTTCTTTTTTGGAGATTTCTCCTTTTTCGGAGACTACAGGCCCTTCCGCCGCCGTCCCTCGGCGTCGGCGGCCTTCATGGCGGCCAGGACGCGCTGCGGGGTGATCTCGTGCGGCTCGTTGTGGATGGTCTCGCCCTCGGCGCAGGCCCGCTCCGCCGCCAGCAGGAGCCGCTCGTCCGACACGCCGGCAAGGCCGATCTCGGCCAGCGTCGTCGGCAGCCCCACCGCCTTGCAGAAGCCGTAGACCTCGTCCAGCACCGCGGGCGGCCGATCGGTCAGGATCAGCAGGGTCAGCGTGCCGAAGGCGACCTTTTCGCCGTGCCAGCAATGGTGCGTTTCCTCCAGCGCGGTCAGGCCGTTGTGGACGGCGTGCGCCGCCGCCAGTCCGCCGCTCTCGAAGCCCAGCCCGCTCAGCAGCGTGTTGGCCTCGACGATACGCTCCAGCGCCGGGGTGACCACGCCCTGCTCGCAGGCCGATTTGGCGAGCACGCCATACTCCAGAAGCGTGTCGTAGCACAGCCGGGCCAGCGCGAAGGCGGTCATCGGGCCGACGCGCCCGGTCATGTTGCCGCCGCGCTTGATGCGGCAGTCCTCCGCCTCGAACCAGGTGGACAGGGCGTCGCCCATGCCGGAGACGAGGAAGCGCACCGGCGCGCTCGCCACCACACCGGTGTCGACCAGCACGAGGTCAGGGTTGCGCGGCAGCACGAGGTAGCGCTTGAACGCCCCCTCCGGCGTGTAGATCACCGACAGGGCGCTGCACGGCGCGTCGGTGGAGGCGAGTGTCGGGACGATGGCGGTGCGCGCGTCCAGCGCGTGGGCGACCGCCTTGGCGGTGTCGAGCGCCTTGCCGCCGCCGATGCCGACCACGGTGTCGGCGCCCATGGCGCGGGCAAGGCCGGTCAGCCGCTCGATCTCCTCGTCGGAGCATTCGCCACGGAATTCCTGGATGTTCATCTCGACGCGCCCGGCGGCGGCCTCGACCAGCCGGCCTTTCAGCGTCTTCAGGACGAAACTGTCGGTGACGGCCAGAACCGTCTTGCCCAACCGGGCCAGATCCTCGCCCAGACTGTCGAGGGCGCCGTTGCCCTGGACGTAGCGGGCCGGAAAGATCGCCGTGGTGATCATGGTTCCCTCCTCCGCGGATTGGTACCCGCAGTGGAGCAAGACTCCTCTGCCTCCGCAATGACCTGCCTCAAGTTGCGGCGCAGCAAATAAATCCACTGCCTTTGTGTTGGGGTGCTTCTGCAAAGGTCAGAGCCATAGAAGGATGGCGGCGACGGTGATCATAGCGAGGTAGTTGGCGGCGCGCTTCTTGTACCGAGTGGCGGTCCGGCGGAACTGCTTCAACCGGCCGATCCGGCGCTCCACACGGTTACACTCGCGATAGGCGGTGCGATCAAACGTCGGCTCCGGGCGCTCGTTTCTCTTGGTCGGGATCGCCGGCTGGATGCCGCGGCGGTGCAGGGCGCGGCAGATCACGCCGCTGCTGCAGGCTTTGTCGGCGACCAGCCGTTCCGGTTTCGTCAACTCAAGGCGCACCATCCGAACCAGATGGGGGCGAGGAAGCCGAGGCCCACCGTTTTCCGGAACATCCGTCCTGTGACCGAAGACGGCCCTCAGGTGTTGTCCATACCCGTCTGCCGGCTTGATCGGATTAAGGTATGGAAAACCTGCTTCTTCAGTTCCTCCCCAAGGCCCCACAATCGATCTGGGTGCGATACGGGGTTACAGCCGTGATCATTGCTATCACGACGCTGTTGCGTTACGTCCTTGAGCCCATCCTGAGCAAATACCCCTTCCTTCTATACATCCCTGCAATTTTCCTGGTCTCACTGCTGTTCGACCGCGCGTCTGGTTTTATCGCCGTACTCCTATCTGGTGGTTTCGCGGCGTGGTTGTTCATGGAACCCCGGGGTGATCTCTGGATCGCCGATCATGGCGACCAGTTGGCCTTCATGATCTATGTCGGCCTGGGGCTAGGTATCGCCGCGATCACGGAAATGCTGCGCACGACGCTCGAGGAGCTGTGCCAGTCCTGGGAAAAGCTGGCTGCGTCAGATCGGGAAAAGGATCTCATGCTGCAGGAGATCCATCACCGCATCCGCAACGATCTCCAGCTGATCTCCGCCCAGCTGACCTTGGCGGCCATGCGGCCGGAAAACGCCCAAGCGATGATGCAAGGGACCATTGAGCGCATCGGTGTGTTGGCCCGCATTTATGGCCGCCTGCGCCGGGTCGATGGGGCGAGCATCGTGAACGTAAAGGAGTTTCTGGAGAGCTTGGTGGAGGACCTCCAGCTGGGCATGGTGGGCGTGCGACCGATTGCCTTGAGCGCCCGCGCGGACAGCGTGGACTTGGACATGAACACGGCTGTCGCTGTCGGCACCATTGCCAACGAACTCGTTACCAACGCGGTCAAGTACGCCTTCCCCGACGCGCAGGCAGGCTGGGTTGATCTCTCGTTTCGCCAGGAGGCAGACGAGTACGTTCTGTGCGTCAGCGACAACGGCGTCGGGTTCACCTCGGACCAGCCGAAAGGGACGGGTCTCGGGCGTCAGATCGTGCAGCAGCTGGCGTTGCAGCTTCGAGGCAAGCTGGACATACAGTCCCGAACGGAAGGTGGGATTCAGGCAATGCTCCGTTTTCCTGTTCCGCGTCCAGGCTAGGCTCCAGTCGACACTGCGCTTTCCCGCCTTGCAAGAATGGAAAACCCGTACGCTAACAGCGGCGCTCAACCGCCAACAGGTCTTCCAGGCAGAAGCATTCGCAACCCGGCACTGGTTTGCAGAAGCGCCCTAACAAATAGTGGGCGACAGTGGTGGGGTGCCGTTCTTCACCGATGCATGTGCATGGCGTAAGCGAGCACCAGATGTTCCAACTCAGGGCGCCGCAAGTGGGGCACATCAGCCGTGAGGAAAGCCACCGACCGCGTGATCATCGCCACCGTTTCGGGCGGCGTGCAATCGCCCCCGGCCACCGTGACGGTCATCAGCAGCGCCACGGCGTCGCCCAGGCAGCGCGGTTCCAACTGTTGGAGTCGCTCCTTCGCCGCCGCCATGGCCCGCACGGCTCCGGCCTCCGGCACCCGGTCCCAGTGAGCGAGCGGTGCTGTCAGCACGTCCAGATCCCGCAATCCCGGCGAGTCCGTCCGCACGGGCAGGCGAACAAAGCCCGGACCGAGGGCGGGGTGGGATAACGCGGGCAAAGCTGTGCTATCGTCGGAATCAGCCATGATCCGATGCTCCTGGTTGGCGCGGGTTGAGCCTGTCCGGGCGGGGTGTTGCCGCACGCCATCCGGTTGGAGATTCTTTGAATTGGTTACAGCGTCACCATAACAGGGCGCCTTTCGCTCCTCAAGAAAATAGTTGCGTGGTAACTAATGCGCCCTATTCAATGCAAACTCGCCCGTACGGCACTCGGTTGGGGAGTGCGCGACGTGGCGTCGGCAACCGGCATGTCGCCGAACACGATTGTCCGCTTCGAGCGGGGTGAACGCATGCGTGACCGCACCGTGGCCGAACTGCGCACACTGTTCGAAAGCAACGGTCTGGAGTTCATCGACGAGGCGGACGGGAAGGGACCGGGGTTACGGTTTCGGCAGCCATTTCCCGCTGAGCCGGAGGGCTGAAGGAGTAGAGCATCTGCTTCCTGGTTTGCCCCCACCCGCTGGCCCCCGCCGCCCTACTTCTGCTATGGCTTCGGCCATTCCGATCCGTGGCATCCTGGGCAGCATGACCGACACCGTTCCCGCCTTCCTGAACGTCGCCCATTCCCTGTCCGGCAAGCGCTGGCAGGCGCGGCCCTACGACGAGCGGCTGGCCTGGGGGCTGGCGCAGGGGCGGGGGCTGCCGGAGATCGTCGGGCGGGTGCTCGCCGCCCGTGGGGTGACCGAGGAGGCGTGCGACGGCTTCCTGAACCCGACGCTGAAGGCGCTGCTTCCCGACCCCTCCCGCTTCAAGGACATGGACATCGCCGCGGAGCGCATCGCCCGCGCCGTCATGGACGGCGAGCCGGTGGCCGTCTTTGGCGACTATGACGTGGACGGCGCCACCTCCTCCGCGCTGCTGCGGCGCTTCTTCCGGGCGGTGGGGGCGGATCTGCGCATCTACGTGCCCGACCGCATGAAGGAGGGCTACGGCCCCAACGGCCCGGCGCTGCTGCGGCTGAAGGCCGAGGGCGTGCGGCTGGTCGTGACGGTGGATTGCGGCATCTCCGCCTTCGCGGCCCTGGAGGCGGCGGCGGAGGCCGGGCTGGAGGTGGTGGTGCTCGACCATCACGCGGCGGAACCGCGCCTGCCGCCGGCCGTCGCCCTGGTCAACCCGAACCGGCTGGACGAGGACGGCGCCTACCGCACGCTGTGCGCGGCGGGGGTCACCTTCCTGGCCGTGGTGGCGGTGAACCGGGCGCTGCGCAGCGCCGGATTCTACGCGGGCCGCAACGAGCCGAACCTCATGGAATGGCTCGACCTCGTGGCGCTGGGCACGGTGTGCGACGTGGTGCCGCTGACGGGGTTGAACCGCGCCCTGGTTGCGCAGGGGCTGAAGGTGATGGCGCGGCGCGCCAACCCCGGCCTGTCCGCCCTGTCCGATGTCGCCGGGGTCAAGGAGAAGCCGGACGCCTACCACGCCGGCTTCGTGCTCGGCCCGCGGGTCAACGCCGGCGGGCGCGTCGGCGCGTCGGACCTCGGGGCGCGGCTGCTCTCCACCGACGACCCCATGGAGGCGATGGAACTGGCCCAGAAGCTGGAGGCCCACAACGCCGAGCGCCGCGCGGTGGAGCAGGGCGTGCTCGCCGACGCCATGGCCCGGCTGGAGGAGCACGCCGAGGAACTGGCCGAGTTGGTCTTCGTGGCGGGGGAGGGCTGGCACCCCGGCGTGATCGGCATCGTCGCCAGCCGCCTGAAGGAGCGCTACAGCCGCCCCGCCTGCGTCATCGCGCTGGAGGAGGGGGCGGATGGCACGGTGATCGGCAAGGCCTCGGGCCGCTCGGTGCGCGGGGTCGATCTCGGGGCGGCGGTGATCGCGGCGCGGCAGGAAGGGCTGCTGATGGCCGGCGGCGGGCACCGCATGGCGGCCGGCTTCACCGTGGCCGGGAGCAAGCTGGCCGACCTGCAGGCCTTCCTGACCGGCCGCGTCGCCGAACAGGTGGCCGCGGCCCCGCTGGTGCCGACGCTGGAACTGGACGGCGCGCTGTCCGTGGGGGCGGCGAACACGTCCCTGGTTGACCGCCTGAACCAGCTCGGCCCGTTCGGCACCGGCAACGCGGAGCCGCGCTTCGCCGTCACCGACGCCCGTGTGGTGCGGGCCGACGTGGTCGGGGCGAATCATGTCCGCTGCATCCTGCAGGGTGGCGACGGCGCCCGGCTGAAGGCCATCGCCTTCCGCGCGCTGGAGAGCGAGATGGGAAAAGCCCTGCTGATGGGCCGCGGATCGCCCTTCCACATCGCCGGTGTCCTGCGCATCGACCGCTGGAACGGGGCGGAGGGAGTCCAGCTCCTGATCGACGACGCCGCACCCTCCCAAACCATGTGAATGCAAACAAATTCGCCGTGGAGATGGTGCATGGGGGGCATACGCGAACGGGGTAGAAAGGAGTTGGAAAAAACGCTTGCGCTCGGCCCGTCATCCCATTAGTAATCCCGCCACGCCAACGACGTCCCCATCGTCTAGAGGCCTAGGACACCGCCCTTTCACGGCGGCGACAGGGGTTCGAATCCCCTTGGGGACGCCACCTTCTCACAGGTTGGCACCGGTTTCGAAAGCTCAGCCCTTGGCTGAGCTTTTGTCGTTACAGGCGTCATTTGTCCGGCGCCTTTGCCGGTCTGGCAAGCGACCTGTTTGCCGCGCCGCGTTCGTCGGCGTCTCCCATCCGCCGAAATAGCGCCAAGGGGCGGTTTCCAGGGGTGGCTCCGTGGACTAACGTTCCTCACGCCCCTTCGATGCTTAGATGGGGCCAAGGGAACGGGAGACATCCATGACCATTTCGACGACACGCCTTCCTTCGGGAACCGCCGTTCCGGTGCTCGGTCAGGGCACCTGGTACATGGGCGAGGACAGCCGCGACCGCGCGCGGGAGGTGGCGGCGTTGCGGCTCGGCCTCGACCTCGGCATGACGCTGATCGACACGGCGGAGATGTACGCCGACGGCGGGGCGGAGGAGGTGGTCGGCGAGGCCATCGCCGGGCGCCGCGACGAGGTGTTCCTGGTCAGCAAGGTGCTGCCGATGAACGCCAGCCGCCGCGGCACCATCGCGGCCTGCGAACGCAGCCTGAAGCGCCTGCGCACCGATCGCATCGACCTCTATCTGCTGCACTGGCGCGGCAGCCACGACTTCTCCGAAACGATTGCGGCCTTCGACACGCTGATGCGCGACGGCAAGATCGGCCAATGGGGCGTCAGCAACCTGGATCTCCAGGACATGGAGGAGTTGGTCGGCACGCCGGGTGGGGAAGGGGTGCAGACCAATCAACTCCTCTACAACCTGACGCGCCGCGGCATCGAGTACGACCTGCAGCCCTGGTGCCGTGGGCGGGGAATCCCGATCATGGCCTATTCGCCGATCGAGCAGGGGCGGATGCTGCGCCACCCGGAGCTTCGCCGCGTCGCCGAGCGGCACGGCGCGACGCCGGCCCAGGTCGGGCTGGCTTGGCTGCTGCGCCAGGACGGGGTGGTCGCCATCCC
Organism: Azospirillum argentinense; assembly: GCF_000632475.1. Classification (NCBI taxonomy): domain Bacteria; kingdom Pseudomonadati; phylum Pseudomonadota; class Alphaproteobacteria; order Rhodospirillales; family Azospirillaceae; genus Azospirillum; species Azospirillum argentinense. The sequence goes on along the minus strand of NZ_CP007793.1, from coordinate 1,576,589 downwards.
CAAGGCTTCGGACCCCGCCCATGTCCGCGACAACCGGGCCGCCGCCGATTTGCGGCTCGACGAGCAGGATCTCGCGGACCTCGACCGGGCCTTCCCGCCGCCGCGCGGGCCGCGCCCGCTGGAGATGCTGTAGCGCGGCGAAGCGCCGCGCTTGCGGTGGCGGACTCGATTTCCCTGGCCGAACGGCCTATGTATGCTGCATTGCGGAATCAGGCGCGCCTGAGTCCGCGTGTGGCTCATCCGGGAATCGAAGCATGCTCGCCATCGTTCTTCTGTCCATGCTGCTGTCGGGCTTCGCCATCGTCGTGGCGCGGATTCTGACCGCCGAGGTCGCCACCGCCGGCATGCCGGTCTGCGATCCCTGGTCGCCCCGGCATCTCCGCCGGGTGAAGAAGGCGCGCAAGGCGCAGGAGGAGATCGAGGGCGGCCCGTCCTGGGCGTCCTTCCCGCGCGGGCTCTGACCGTTTCCCAAAAACCTGTTTCCCCACAAGCAAATCGGGCCGGGAAATTTCCCGGCCCGATTGCGTTCGTGTGCTGATGGTGCGTCCGGTGCCTTACTGGGCCGGCTCCGCCGCCAGCTTCGAGGCCGGCAGGCTCTCGGTGATCTGGCGGGCGCGCATCGGCTTCAGGACGAAGATGGCCAGCAGGGCGGCGATGCCGTTGACCGCGGCGGCGAAGAAGAACACCGCCTGCCAGCTGCCGGTCGAGGCGACCGCCACGTTGGCGAAGGGAACGACCAGCGACGCGGTGCCCTTGGCGGTGTACAGCAGGCCGGCGTTGGTGGTGGCGAACTTCGAGCCGAAGGAGTCGCCGCACAGCGCCGGGAACAGGCTGTAGATCTCACCCCAGGCGAAGAACACCAGACCCGTCAGGATCACGAAGGCGACGGGGTTGTGGCCCCACTGGTTCAGCGCCAGGATGCCGACGCACTCCAGGGCGAAGGCGATGAACATCGTGTTCTCGCGGCCGATGTGGTCCGACACCCAGCCGAAGAAGGGGCGGGTGACGCCGTTCAGCACGCGGTCGATCGACAGGGCGAAGGTCAGCGCCGGCAGGGTCAGGCCCATGATGCTGACGGGAACGCCGTCCAGATGGAAGTCCTTGGCGATCGGGCCGAGCTGCGCGGTCGCCATCAGGCCGCCCGCCGCCACCATCACGAACATGGCGTACATCACCCAGAAGACCGGGGTCTTCAGCATCTGGACCGGGGTGTAGCTCTCGCGGGTCTGCGACACCGACGAGCGGGAGACCTCCGGAACCTGCCCCTTCTTCGGCGCCGCCAGGAACCACGCCAGCGCGAGGATCACCGCGCCCTGGCCGATGCCGAAGGTCATGAAGGTGGCTTCATAGCCCGAGGAGTGGATCATGTTGGCGATGGGAACGACCGTGAGGGCCGAGCCGGCGCCGAAACCGGCGGCGGTCAGGCCGGCGGCGAGGCCGCGGCGGTCGGGGAACCACTTCAGCGCGTTGCCCACGCAGGTGCCATAGACGCCGCCGGCACCGATGCCGCCCAGCGCAGCGCCCAGATAGAGCATGGCAAGCGAGTCGGCCACCGAGTTGACCGCCCAGGCCGCGGCGCAGAACACGCCGCCGATCAGGACGACGATGCGCGGGCCGAACTTGTCGACGAACCAGCCTTCGACGGGAACCAGCCAGGTTTCCATGACGACGAAGATGGTGAAGGCCACCTGGATGGCCGCACGGCCCCAGCCATGCTTCTGGTCGATGGGCTCGACGAACAGAGTCCAGCCATACTGCAGGTTCGCGATCATCGACATGCAGATGACGCCGATGACGAGCTGGAACCAGCGGCCACCGAGGGGCCCCTTTGGGGCCTCCGTGAGGGCTTGGTGCATTTCTCTCCTCCTAGAAGCGATCTCTTTGCGAAGCGGTCTTTTGCTTTTTTGAGTCGGGTTGTTTTTGTTCTTTGACCGGAGGCGTCCCCGTGGTGTGCCGGGTCGTCTCCATCGCCTTAGCCTGACCGTGGAACCGGCCGCTTGGTGTGGGCGGCTTAAGCTCGCGGGGTGAGCGTTTTTGGCATTAGAGATATGGTATGCCAGATACAGTTTCCGGCGCAAGCTGTTTGTCAGCGTAACAAACAGACTCGGCGTACGAGGGCCGCTCTACCACCTTCGGAAGCGCTGATGGCCTTTGTCTGAATAGGGGTTCTTGCGCTTGGACGGTTGCAGTGCTGACGGTTCGTCAGCAAAGCGATTTGGACCGTTCTGGTATTTGGTATACATATAAGGCAAGAGCGCGCGTCGACTCGGGATGGCATGACGCTTCCGCGCCGTCGCGCGAACGACCAGCTTCAGATCGTCGGTACAGGGGAGGAAAAGACTCGATGACCACCGCCATTTTCACCCATCCGGACTTCCTGGCGCACGACACCGGCCCGGGTCACCCGGAGCGTCCCGAGCGAATCGCCGTGGTGTGGGAGGTTCTGGACCGCGACGAGTTTCGCGATCTGCCCCGCTTCGAGGCCCCGGAGGCGGAGGTCGAGCAGCTGCGCTGGGTGCATGACCCGGCCTATGTGGACGCCGTCCTGAACGCGGTCCCGGACAGCGGCCATGCCCGGCTGGACGCCGACACCGTGCTGTCGCCCACCTCGCGCTCGGCGATCCTGCGGGCCGCTGGCGCGGTCTGCGCGGCGGTGGACGCGGTGCTGGACGGGGCGGCGAAGAACGCCTTCTGCGCCGTCCGCCCCTGCGGCCATCACGCCGAGCCGGCCCGCGCCATGGGCTTCTGCGTCTTCAACAATGTGGCGGTCGGTGCCGAGCACGCCCGCAAGCGGCACGGCCTGACCCGCGTGGCCGTGGTCGATTACGACGTGCACCACGGCAACGGCACCCAGGCCATGTTCTGGGACGACGCCGACCTGTTCTTCGCCTCGACCCACCAGTCGCCGCTTTATCCCGGCACCGGCTCGATGAGCGAGACCGGAGTCGCCGACAACATCGTCAACGCGCCGCTGCCGCCCCACTCCGGGACGGTGGAGTTCCGCCAAGCCATGGAGCGCCGCATCCTCCCCGCGCTGGAGGAGTTCCAGCCGGAGCTGATCCTGATCTCCGCCGGATTCGACGCCCACGCCCGCGACCCGCTGGCGTCGCTGAACTTCACCGGCCCGGATTTCGAATGGGCGACGCGCAAGCTGGTCGAGGCGGCGGACCGGCTGTGCGATGGCCGCGTCGTGACGGTGCTGGAGGGGGGATACGACATGGTGGGGCTCGCCGAGGGGTGCGCCGCCCATCTTCAGGCACTGATGCGTGGCTGACCGGGGCTCGGACGACGAAGCCCGGGTGATTTCGAGGGACTTTGCGCAGCTGCACCATAAGGTCGGTTGCTTCCTGCACGGATTATCTGGTATACCAAATACCAGAGAGACGAACAGAGTCCCTCGAACACACAAAAAAACGGGAGTTACGCACGATGGACCAGCGGATCGCCGAACAGAACGCCGCTCAGAACGCTTCGGGCCAGCCCACCATCGAGATCACCCTGGCGAAGACCGACGCCGACATCGCCGACAGCTACGCGGTGGTGAAGGAACTGCGCACCCACATGACCGACCCCGACGCCTACGCCGCCCAGATCCGCCGCCAGATGGAGGACGGCTACAACATGGCGCTCCTGCGCATCGACGGCGAGGTGGCCGGCTGCGGCGGCTTCCGCGTTCACGAGACGCTGTCGCGCGGTCGCTATATGTATGTTGAGGATCTCGTCACCTCGCCGAAGCACCGTTCCTTCGGTCTGGGCGACAAGCTGTTCGATTGGCTGGCCGGTCAGGCCCGCGAAAAGGGCTGCGCCCAGATGGAAATCATCTCCGGCGTCCAGCGCGGCGACGCGCACCGCTTCTATCACCGCAAGCGCATGACGGTTAAGGCGTTCCAGCTCGTCCTGCCGCTCACCTGATCCCACGCACCGGATGGACCCGCGAACCGGGCGTCCGGACGGGCCGGGCGTCCGGTTTTCCATGCTCGAACTTTCGTTGGAAAACCCAGGATTCTCGCCCGATTCCGGATCATGCCCCTCCCTCGTCAGGGTCTATTTTGCCAGTTGACATCTGGTATCTGGTATACCAAACTCCGTATTTGTTCGGTGTGCTGATTGATTGGGGTTACTGCAAAGGCTGCGCGGCGCGTGGCCGATAATTGGGGGAGAGGAAACGGGTTATGAAGATCTGCATCTTTGGGTCCGGGGCCATCGGCGGGTATCTGGGTGTGCGTCTCCACCAGGCCGGCGCGGATGTCAGCCTCGTGGCGCGCGGCGCCCATCTCACGGCCATGCGTGAGAACGGCGTGAAGCTGATCGTCGGAGAGGAAGAAACGGTCGTCCACCCCCGCTGCACCGACAACGCGGCGGAACTCGGCCCGCAGGACTACGTCATCATCGGTCTGAAGGCCCACTCCGTTCCCAGCGTCGTCAACGCCATCCAGCCGCTGCTTGGCAAGGACACCGCCGTGGTCACCGCGGTCAACGGCATCCCCTACTGGTACTTCTACAAGAACGGCGGCGAGTTCGAAGGCCGCGTGCTCGACACCGTCGATCCGGGCGGCATCCAGTGGAACGGCCTGAGCCCGGAGCGCGCCATCGGCTGCGTCGTCTACCCCGCGACCGAAGTCGTCGAGCCCGGCGTCATTCAGCACATCTACGGCGACAAGTTCTCGCTGGGCGAGCCGGACGGCAGCCAGTCCGACCGCGTGAAGAAGCTCAGCGCGGCGATGGAGGCCGGCGGCCTGCGCGCCCCGGTGCTCGACCGCATCCGCGACGAGATCTGGCTGAAGCTGTGGGGCAACCTCTGCTTCAACCCGATCAGCGCGCTCACCCACGCCACGCTGGACGTCATCTGCTCCGATCCGGAAACCCGCGCCGTCGCCAAGTCGATGATGCTGGAGGCCAAGGAGATCGGCGACCGTCTGGGCGTGCATTTCCGGGTGGATGTGGAGCGCCGCATCAACGGTGCCGGTGCCGTCGGTGCGCACAAGACCTCGATGCTCCAGGATCTGGAGCGCGGCCGTCCGATGGAGATCGACGCCCTGCTGTCGGTGGTCCAGGAGATGGGCCGCATGGTCGGCGTGGCGACCCCGACCATCGACGTGGTCCTGGCGCTCGTCCGCCAGCGCGGCGAGATCGCCGACTGCTACACCCGCCCGCAGCGGGCGTCGTCCGAGGCCGCCCCCGCGGTCGCCGCCCAGTAGGGCGGACACCGTCCGGCCCCGCACACAGAAACCAACGCCCCCAACGACGAAGCGAAGCAACGCCGAGGGGCCGGACAATCGCTTCACAGGAGGAGCGTCATGAGGGTTGAAGACATTCTCCGCCGGAAGGGGACGCGCATCGGCACGGTGCGCATCAACGAAACCGTGGAAACGGCGTTGCGTCTTCTAAAGGCCGAAAACACCGGCGCGCTGGTGGTCAAGGACGTTTGCCGGACCGAGGGCAACACGGTCGTCGGGGTGATTTCCGAACGCGACATCGTGCGTGGCCTGACCGACCGCGGGCCGGGCATCCTGTCCCTGCCGGTCACGTCGGTGATGAGCAACCATCCCGTCTGCTGCGCGCCGGGCGATTCCGTCCGTCACGTGCTCCAGCTGATGGACGAGCACACCGTTCGCCACATTCCCGTTCTGGACGGCGCCTCGCTGGTCGGCGTGGTCAGCGTGCGCGATCTCATCAAGGCGCAGCTCGACGCCGCCCCGCCGGACGCCGAGCCGGCCGAGGTCGTCAGCTATCCCGTCGCCGCGGCCCAGTGACGGACGACGGCGCCTTGGACAGCGTTCAAGGTTAGCCTCCACGTGAAGGCGGCGGCGGTCCGGAGGCGGTCACCCGCATCCATCCCGGGTGACCGCTCCGCCGCCCTGCGGGCCAGACGCCGGATCATGCTCCGGCACCGACATCATTCGAGAATTTGACCGGCGGGCCGCCCGCCGAGGCCGCCCGCCGTCGAGGCCGGAGCGCTGACGCCTCGTCCTGCCGATTGCTTTGGGAGGCAATCAACAACCATGAAAATCGCCATACCCAGGGAGCGGCGCGCGGGCGAGAATCGCGTCGCGGCGTCTCCGGAAACCGTTAAGAAGATCAAAGGTCTCGGTCTCGATGTCGTGGTCGAGACCGGGGCCGGTCTGGGCTCGAACCTGCCGGACCGGGTCTATCAGGACGCCGGCGCGGAGATCGCGCCGGATGCCGCGTCGGCGCTGGCCGATGCCGACATCGTGCTGAAGGTGCAGCGCCCGCTGCTGGCCGGGGAAGGGGACCTCGACGAGCTGGCGCTGATCAAGCGCGGCGCGCTGCTGTTCGCCATCCTCAACCCCTACAACAGCCGCGACCACGTGGCGGCCTACGCCGCGGCCGGGGTGAACGCCTTCGCCATGGAGTTCATGCCGCGCATCACTCGCGCCCAGGTCATGGACGTGCTGTCCTCGCAGGCCAACCTCGCCGGCTACAAGGCGGTGGTCGATGCCGCCAGCGAGTACGGCCGGGCCTACCCGATGATGATGACCGCGGCGGGCACGGTGCCGCCGGCGCGCGCCTTCATCATGGGCGTCGGTGTCGCCGGTCTGCAGGCCATCGCCACGGCCAAGCGGCTGGGCGCCATCGTCTCGGCGACCGACGTGCGTCCGGCGGTCAAGGAGCAGGTGCAGAGCCTCGGCGGCAGCTTCGTCGCGGTGGAGAACGACGAGTTCAAGCAGGCGGAAACCGCTGGCGGCTATGCCAAGGAGATGTCCGACGACTACAAGCGCCAGCAGGCGGCGCTGGTGGCCGAGCACATCAAGAAGCAGGACATCGTCATCACCACGGCGCTGATCCCGGGCCGCAAGGCGCCGATCCTGGTGACGCGCGAGCATGTCGCCTCGATGAAGCCGGGCTCGGTGCTGATCGATCTGGCGGTGGAGCAGGGCGGCAACGTCGAGGGCTCGGAGCTGGGCAAGGTCGTCACCACGGAGAACGGGGTGAAGATCGTCGGCCACGCCAACTACCCCAGCCGCATCGCCGAGAGCGCCTCGCTGCTCTACGCCAAGAACCTCCTCGCGCTGCTGCAGTCGCTGCACGACAAGGAGAAGGGCGTCACGCTCAACTGGGACGACGAGATCGTGAAGGCCATCGCGCTCACCCGCGATGGGCAGGTCGTCCATCCCGCCTTCGCGGACACGGTCCGCGAAGTCCAGACCGTCTGAGGAGGCGGCTTCCATGGAACATCCCGATCCCGCGAGCCAGATTGAGGCCTTCCGCCACTCGCTCCTCACCCTGACCAACCAGACGGCGGAGCTTCAGGTCCAGGTTGCCCAGATGACCCACGCGATGCCGATCCCGGCGCCCGTCCTGGACGCGGCGAGCCACGGCAACTTCTTCATCACCGGCCTGACGGTGTTCGTGCTGGCCTGCTTCGTGGGCTACTACGTGGTGTGGCGGGTGACGCCGGCGCTGCACTCGCCGCTGATGGCGGTGACCAACGCGGTGTCCTCGGTGATCATCGTCGGCGCCCTGATCGCCGCCGGCCCCGCGGGGTTCGGCTTCTCCAAGATCATGGGCTTCCTCGCGGTCATCCTGGCCAGCGTCAACATCTTCGGCGGCTTCCTGGTCACCCAGCGCATGCTGTCGATGTTCAAGAAGAAGGGCAAGTAACCATGGAAACCCTGTCCGCCCTTCTCTATCTGGTCGCCTCGGTCTGCTTCATCATGGCGCTGCGCGGCCTGTCCAGCCCGGAGACCTCCCGCCAGGGCAACTTCTTCGGCATGGCCGGCATGACCATCGCCGTGCTGACCACGCTGGCCCTGCCCATCGTCCAGTCCTACTGGATGATCGTGCTCGGCATCGCGATCGGCGGCGGCATCGGCTACGTCATCGCCAAGAAGATCGAGATGACCGCCCTGCCGCAGCTCGTCGCCGCCTTCCACTCGCTGGTCGGTCTGGCCGCGGTGTTCGTGGCGCTGTCGGCCTTCTACTCGCCCGAGGCCTACGGCATCGGCGTGCCCGGCGCCATCGCCAAGGGCTCGCTGGTCGAGATGGCGCTGGGCACCGCCATCGGTGCGATCACTTTCACCGGCTCGATCGTCGCCTTCGCCAAGCTGCAGGGCCTGGTCACCGGCAAGCCGCTGGCCTTCCCCTTCCAGCACCACCTCAACGCCGCCCTCGGCGTGCTGACCATCCTCCTCATCGTCTGGCTGGTGCAGAGCAACGCCGATGCCCCGATGTGGCTGATCGTCGCCGTGTCGCTGGCGCTCGGCCTGCTGCTGATCCTGCCGATCGGCGGCGCGGACATGCCGGTGGTCATCTCGATGCTGAACAGCTACTCGGGCTGGGCGGCGGCGGGCATCGGCTTCACGCTGCAGAACAACCTGCTGATCGTCACGGGCGCGCTGGTCGGCTCGTCGGGCGCCATCCTGTCCTACATCATGTGCAAGGGCATGAACCGCTCGATCTTCAACGTCATCCTGGGCGGCTTCGGCGGCGACAGCGGGGCGGCGTCGGCAGCGGCCGGCGGCGGCGAGCGCGGCACGGTCAAGGCCGGCTCGCCGGAGGACGCGGCCTACATCATGAAGAACGCCCAGTCGGTGATCATCGTCCCCGGCTACGGCATGGCGGTGGCCCAGGCCCAGCACGCGCTGCGCGAGATGGCCGACCTGCTGAAGAAGGAGGGCGTCGAGGTCAAGTACGCCATCCATCCGGTGGCGGGGCGCATGCCCGGGCACATGAACGTGCTGCTGGCCGAGGCCAACGTGCCCTACGACGAGGTGTTCGAGCTGGAGGACATCAACCGCGACTTCAGCACCGCAGACGTGGCCTTCGTGATCGGCGCCAACGACGTGACCAACCCGGCGGCCAAGACCGATCCGCAGTCGCCGATCTACGGCATGCCGATCCTCGACGTCGAGAAGGCCAAGACGGTGTTCTTCATCAAGCGCGGCATGGCCGCCGGCTACGCCGGCGTCGAGAACGAGCTGTTCTTCCGCCCCAACACCATGATGCTGTTCGGCGACGCCAAGAAGGTCACCGAAGAGGTCGTGAAGGCCACCGAGTAAAGGCCTGCTGAAAGGAAAAGCCCCTTCCCGGACGAACCGGGAAGGGGCTTTTTTGTTGCCGCGTCGGTGATTGGCTCAGAAGCCGACCGCGCCTTCGGCGACATGATCCACGATGATCAGGTGATTCTCCACGCGGGTGACGCCGGGGGTGTTCTCGGCGGCGACGCGAATGGCGTCACGCTGCGCCTCGGTGCGGACGCTGCCCCAGAGATGCACGACGCCGTTGCGCACCACGATGTTTTCGCTGATCTCCGGCGCCCAGGGCTGCGCCCGCAGGGTTTCCAGAAGCCGGTCGCGCACGACGCGGTCGTCCGCGGCGGCAGGGGAGACGTCCGGCGCGATGCTGGCGAGGACGTGCAGCAGGTTGGCGCGGCTGACGATGCCGACCAGCTTGCCGTTGTTCAGCACCGGAACGCGCTTGATGCGGTTGCCCTCCATCAGGCGGACGACCTCGTCGAGCGGGGTCTCCTCCGTGACGGAGATCAGCGACTCGGTCATCGCGTCGCGCACATGGCGGCCGTGGGACTTGGTGTAGTCGGCGGCCTGGTTCGGCGCGCCGGCGAACATGGCGAGCCACCAGGAGGCCCGGCGCACCGTGCCGGTTTCCGCCCGGCGCAGCAGGTCGCCTTCGCTGATGACGCCGAGCAGGCGCCCGTTCGAATCGCAGACGGGCAGGCCGCTGATCCGGTTCTCCAGCATGCGCTTCGCGGCTTCGGTAACCGTGGCGTCGGGACCGATGGTGACCACCTGACGGGTCATGATGTCCGCAGCTTTCATGGCTTTCCTCCGTTTGCCTGATTCGTTGACCCAGCCAACATACACACACGCGAAGTGCGGTGAAACTGTCTGGTGTACGGTATACCAATTTGCCGCAGGGCAAATTCCACAGTCGGGCAAATTTTGCGGGCGGAAAAAAAGAAGGCTCCGCTGGCAGGAAGCCGCGGAGCCGTCAGGTGGGGGAATCTACAGGGAGGAATGCGTGTAGTTCCAAGAACGTTTGTACCTTCAGCGATCCGCCGCAACCACAGTGGATTCGGTATACCAGTCATGCGGCATGTGGATACCGTATACGATATTCCAGAAAGCGCCAAAAGGCGCAGAATTGCCGGACCGTCGCGGAGGAATCGCCGTGTCGTCGTTCATCGAAGAAACAGTCCGCGATCCGAACATATCCGCTTGTCATGAACTGGCATCTGGTATACCGTATCTCCAATCCAAGCCGCTTCCCTCTCCGGGGCAATGAAAGCGCGGCCCAAACCCCGTCAACCGGGGAAACCCCGGATCATTCCGGGGGCGGAGAGAGAGGGACGGGAACGCCAATGCAGATGATGAGTTTCTCGGTCGCGCCACTGGATCAGGGGATGAGCTTCAAGGCCAAGGCCTACCAGGCGCTGCGCCAAGCCATCACCCAGATGGACATCTACGGCGGGCCGAGCGAGATCCGCCTCGACGAGCGCCAGCTCTGCGAGGCGCTGGGCGTCAGCCGCACCCCGGTGCGCGAGGCCATGGCGCTGCTGGAGCAGGAGGGCTTCATCCGCTCCATGCCCCGCCGCGGCATCTTCGTGGTCCGCAAGACCAAGGCGGAGATCATCGAGATGATCACCGTCTGCGCCGCCCTGGAGGGCATGGCCGCCCGCCTCTTCGTCGAGCGCGCCGACGAGCGCGGCATGGCCGACCTGCACGAGACCTTCGACCGCTTCGCCGAAGGCGAACTGGCCGACCACGTGCTGGAGTATTCCGACGCCAACGTCGCCTTCCACCAGTCGATCATCCAGGCCTCGGGCTGCACGCTCATCGCCGACCTGACCGACCGCTTCTTCATCCACATGCGGGCCATCCGCCGCGTCACCATGCGCCGCGGCGGCCGGGCCGAGACGTCCATCGTCGAGCACCGCGACATCATCGACGCCCTGACCCGGCGCGACGCCGACCTGGCCGAGCGGCGGGTGCGCGAGCACACACTGGGGCTGGCCCGCCATGTCGAACAGCACTGCGATTTTCTCGATTGACCGATCGTGAACCGAATAAGAGTCGGGGAGGAGTAACCCTTATGTCAGCCGTCACAGTCCTCAACAACCAAGCCACGGCCGCCACCGATGCGGAACCGGCGCTGACGGATGGTTTCCAGCTCGTCATCGATGCCCTCAAGCTCAACGGCATCGAGAACCTCTACGTCGTGCCGGGCATCCCGATTTCCGACCTGCTGCGCATGGCCCAGGGCGAGGGGCTGCGGGTCATCTCCTTCCGCCACGAGCAGAACGCCGGCAACGCCGCGGCGATCGCCGGCTTCCTGACCAAGAAGCCGGGCGTGTGCATGACCGTCTCGGCGCCGGGCTTCCTCAACGGCCTGACCGCGCTGGCCAACGCCACCACCAACTGCTTCCCGATGATCCTGATCTCCGGCTCGTCGGAGCGCGAGATCGTCGACCTGCAGCAGGGCGACTACGAGGAGATGGACCAGCTGGCCATCGCCAAGCCGTTGTGCAAGGCGGCCTTCCGCGTGCTGCACGCCCAGGACATCGGCATCGCCGTGGCCCGCGCGATCCGCGCCGCGGTGTCGGGCCGTCCGGGCGGCGTCTACCTCGACCTGCCGGCCAAGCTGTTCTCGCAGGTGATGGACGCCGCCGAGGGGGCCCGCTCGCTGGTCAAGGTGGTCGACGCCGCCCCGGCGCAGCTGCCCTCGCCGGACTCGGTGGCGCGCGCTCTGGAGGTGCTGAAGGGCGCCAAGCGGCCGCTGATCATCCTCGGCAAGGGCGCCGCCTATGCCCAGGCCGACGAGGCGGTGCGTGAGCTGGTCGAGAAGTCGGGCATCCCGTTCCTGCCGATGAGCATGGCCAAGGGTCTGCTGCCCGACACCCACCCGCAGTCGGCCGGGGCGGCGCGCTCGATGGTGCTGAAGGACGCCGACGTGGTGGTCCTGGTGGGCGCGCGTCTGAACTGGCTGCTGTCGCACGGCAAGGGCAAGACCTGGGGCGAGCCGGGGTCGAAGACCTTCATCCAGATCGACATCGAGCCGCGCGAGATGGACAGCAACGTGGCGATCGTGGCGCCGCTGGTCGGCGACATCGGGTCGTGCGTGTCGGCCCTGACCGCCGGGATGGCGAAGGGCTGGACGCCGCCGCCGGCGGAGTGGACGGGGGCGGTGTCGGCGCGCAAGGAGGCGAACATCGCCAAGATGGCGCCCAAGCTGATGAGCAACGCCTCGCCGATGAACTTCCACGGCGCGCTCGGCGCGCTGCGCCGGGTGGTGCAGGAGCGGCCCGAGGCTCTGCTGGTGAACGAGGGGGCCAACACGCTGGACCTGGCGCGCGGGATCATCGACATGCACCAGCCGCGCAAGCGCCTGGACGTCGGGACCTGGGGCGTGATGGGCATCGGCATGGGCTTCGCGGTGGCGGCGGCTGTGGAGTCGGGCAAGCCGGTGCTGGCGGTTGAGGGCGACAGCGCCTTCGGCTTCTCGGGCATGGAGGTCGAGACGATCTGCCGGTACAACCTACCGGTGTGCATCGTGGTGTTCAACAACAACGGCATCTACAAGGGGACGGACGTGAACCCGACGGGCGGGTCGGACCCGTCGCCGATGGTCTTCGTTCCGGACTCGCGCTACGACAAGATGATGGAGGCCTTCGGCGGCGCGGGCGTCAACGTGACGACGCCGGACGAGCTGTACCGCGCGGTCAGCGCGGCGATGGACAGCGGCCGGCCGACGCTGATCAACGCGGTGATCGACCCCAACGCCGGGTCGGAGAGCGGCAACATCGGCAGCCTCAACCCCACCAGCGCCGTTCGCAAGGGTCCCAAGACCTGACGATCGAGCGGTAACCAAGGACGCCGGTTCTCCGGTTCCAGGCCGGGCGGCCCTGCCAGCGAGGGGTGGGGTCGCCCTTTTCAGACACAGAGCACCACCGGGAGGAACGACGATGGGAAAAGCTCTTGAAGGCGTGCGGGTTCTGGACTTTACCCATGTTCAGTCGGGTCCGACCTGCACGCAGCTTCTGGCGTGGTTCGGCGCCGACGTGATCAAGGTCGAGCGTCCGGGCGAGGGCGACATCACGCGCGGCCAGCTCCGCGACGTGCCCGAGGCCGACAGCCTCTACTTCACCATGCTGAACCACAACAAGCGGTCCATCACGCTGGACACCAAGAACCCGGACGGCAAGCGCGTCCTGGAGGATCTGGTGCGCATCTGCGACGTGATGGTCGAGAATTTCGCCCCCGGCGTGCTCGACCGCATGGGCCTGACCTGGGAGCGCATCCAGGAGCTGAACCCCCGAATCATCGTCGCTTCGGTCAAGGGCTTCGGCCCCGGACCCTACGAGGACTGCAAGGTCTATGAGAACGTCGCGCAGTGCGCCGGCGGCTCGGCCTCGACGACCGGCTTCGACGACGGCCCGCCGATGGTCACCGGCGCCCAGATCGGCGACAGCGGCACCGGCCTGCATCTGGCGCTGGGCATCGTGACGGCGCTCTACCAGCGCACCCAGACCGGGCGCGGCCAGAAGGTGCTGGCGGCCATGCAGGACGCCGTGCTGAACCTCTGCCGCGTCAAGCTGCGCGACCAGCAGCGGCTGGAGCGCGGCCCACTGAAAGAGTACCCGCAGTACCCCAACGGCGAGTTCGGCGACACCGTGCCGCGCGCCGGCAACGCCTCGGGTGGCGGCCAGCCGGGCTGGATCCTGAAGTGCAAGGGCTGGGAGACCGATCCCAACGCCTACATCTATTTCATCACCCAGGCGCCGGTCTGGGCGAAGATCTGCGACGTCATCGGCAAGCCGGAATGGGTCACCGATCCGGACTACGCGACGCCCGCCGCGCGCCTGCCGCGCCTGAAGGACATCTTCGCGACCGTCGAAGAATGGACCATGACCAAGACGAAGTTCGAGGTCATGGAGATCCTGAACAAGTACGACATCCCCTGCGGCCCCATCCTGTCGATGAAGGAGTTGGCGGAGGATCAGTCGCTGCGCGAGACCGGCACCATCGTCGAGGTCGATCACCCGACGCGCGGCAAGTACCTGACGGTCGGCAACCCGATCAAGCTGTCGGACAGCCCGACCGAGGTCACGCGGTCGCCGCTGCTGGGCGAACACACCGACGAGATCCTGCGCGAGGTGCTCGGCTTCGACGAACGCCGCATCGGCGAGGTTCGCGACAGCGGCGCGCTGGGGCTGGTCGTTCCCCGCATGGCCGCCGAGTAAAGACAGCCGTGGCAGGGGCGTCCCGTCGGGACGCCCGTTCCATGCAGCACGGATAACAGGCGCACGCAGTCCCGAAGAGCGGGGGCGTTGACGCACACATCCGGTGAGCCGCAGGCTCACACCGTTATTCTTCCACGGATTCAGCACAGGACGCAGGGTGCCGGCGCGGGACGCGTCAGCGCCGATGCCGGCCTGCGCCCCGCACCCTTCCATTTTAAACACCCGAAGACAGCCCCGAAGACAGCCATGAACATCCATGAGTATCAGGCCAAGGGCCTGCTGAAGACGTACGGCGTCGCGGTGCCCCGCGGCGGCGTGGCGTTCTCTCCCGAGGAGGCCGAGACCGTCGCCCGCGAGCTGGGCGGCCCGGTGTGGGTCGTGAAGTCGCAGATCCACGCGGGCGGCCGCGGCGCCGGCCGCTTCAAGGACAACCCCGAGGGCAAGGGCGGCGTCCGCGTCGTCAAGTCCGTCGAGGAGGTCGGCAAGAACGCCGGCGAGATGCTGAACCACGTGCTGGTCACCAAGCAGACCGGTCCGGAAGGCCGCGAGGTCAAGCGCCTCTACGTCGAGGAGGGCGCCGACATCAAGCGCGAGCTGTATCTCGGCATGCTGGTCGACCGCGCCACCGGCCGCGTCACCATCATGGCGTCCACCGAGGGCGGCATGGAGATCGAGGAGGTCGCCCACAACACGCCGGAGAAGATCGTCAAGGTCGCCGTCGACCCGGCCACCGGCATCCAGGGCTACCACACCCGCAAGGTCGCCTTCGCCCTCGGCCTCGAAGGCAAGCAGGTCGGGGCGGCGGCGAAGTTCCTGACCGCCATGTACCGCGCCTTCACCGAGCTGGACTGCGCGATCGTCGAGATCAACCCGCTGATCGTCACCGGCTCGGGCGAGATCCTGGCGCTCGACGCCAAGATGGCCTTCGACGACAACGCCCTGTTCCGCCACAAGAACGTGGCCGAGCTGCGCGATGTCGCGGAAGAGGACCCGGCCGAAGTCGAGGCCGCCAAGCATGACCTGAACTACGTCAAGCTCGACGGCAACATCGGCTGCATGGTCAACGGCGCCGGCCTGGCGATGGGCACCATGGACATCATCAAGCTGTACGGCGGCGAGCCGGCCAACTTCCTCGATGTCGGCGGCGGCGCCACGAAGGAGCGCGTCACCGCGGCCTTCAAGCTGATCCTCTCCGATCCCAATGTGAGCGGCATCCTGGTCAACATCTTCGGCGGCATCATGCGCTGCGACGTCATCGCCGAAGGCGTCGTCACGGCGGCCCGCGACGTCAAGCTGCACGTTCCTCTGGTCGTGCGTCTGGAGGGCACGAACGTCGAGCTGGGCAAGAAGATCCTTGCCGAGTCCGGTCTGCCGATCCTCTCGGCCGACAACCTCGCCGACGCCGCCGACAAGGTGGTCAAGGCCGTGAAGGAGGCCGCGTAAGATGGCTGTTCTCGTCGATAAGAACACGAAGGTGATCTGCCAGGGCTTCACCGGAGCCCAGGGCACCTTCCATTCCGAGCAGGCGATCGCCTACGGCACCAAGATGGTCGGCGGCGTCACCCCGGGCAAGGGCGGCACCAAGCACCTCGACCTGCCGGTCTTCGACACGGTGGCCGACGCGGTCGAGAAGACCGGCGCCAACGCCAGCGTCATCTACGTGCCGCCGCCGTTTGCCGCCGACGCCATCCTGGAGGCGATCGACGCCGAGATCCCGCTGGTGGTGTGCATCACCGAGGGCATCCCGGTGCTCGACATGGTGCGCGTCAAGCGGGCGCTGGGCAACTCCAAGACCCGCCTGATCGGGCCGAACTGCCCGGGCATCATCACGCCCGACGAGTGCAAGATCGGCATCATGCCGGGCCACATCCACAAGCGCGGCAAGATCGGCATCGTCTCGCGCTCGGGGACGCTGACCTACGAGGCGGTGGCGCAGACCACCGCGGCGGGGCTGGGCCAGACGACCTGCATCGGCATCGGCGGCGACCCGGTGAACGGGACGAACTTCGTGGACAGCCTGGAGCTGTTCCTGAAGGACCCGGAGACCGAGGGCATCATCATGATCGGCGAGATCGGCGGTGACGCCGAGGTCAAGGGCGCGGAGTTCATCCGCGACTCCGGGACCAGGAAGCCGGTCGTCGGCTTCATCGCCGGACGCACCGCGCCTCCGGGCCGCCGCATGGGCCACGCCGGCGCGGTGATCTCCGGCGGCAACGACACCGCTGACTTCAAGATCGACTTCATGAAGTCCGTCGGCATCGCCGTCGCCGACAGTCCCGCCAGCCTGGGCTCCACCATGCTCAAGGTCTTCAAGGGCTGATCGCTTTTTTTCCGCAGTGCTGTTTCCCCGAAGTGACTGGCCGCGCCGGCGACGGCGCGGTCTTCTTTGTTGTGTATTCAGAAGGGAATGGGACCGTTTCCGCAATGTGGAAAGCCATCAGAGAAGCGTTGCGGTGAGTGGTCTGACCAGTCATCTTGGTCTTGCACAGGGTGCTTCACCCTTTGTATCGGGCGGGTTGTTGCTCTGCATTTATGCGAGCCTCTCGAAATCACTGGCCGTGCTGGCAACAGCACGGCCATTTTTTTGCGCTTACCGATCGATCGTCCGGGCGAGGGCGAGGAAGCCGGCGATGTAGTCCACGCTTTCCTCGCCGCGGCGGACGCCGAGATGAATGCTCTTGCCGATCCCCTCGCTCCCCAGCCGCACGCAGCGGACGGGCAGGCCGGTGCCGTCCTCCCGCACCAGCCAGTCCGGCAGGACGGTGACCCCGCGCCGGGCGGCGACGAGCTGGAGCATCAGGTCGGTCGACTCCGCGGTCTTGTGGCGAAGCGGACGGCAGTGGGCGGGGACGAGGAAGCGGGTGTAGACGTCCAGCCGCTCCAGGCTGACCGGGACCGTGATCAGTTCCTCCGCACGCAGGTCTTCGGGCTGCGCCACACCCCGCGCGGCAAGCGGATGCGCGTCATGCACCACGAGGACGAGTTCGTAGTCGAAGACCGGCGTGAACAGGACATCGGCGGCTTCGATGGGGTCGGGCGTGATCAGCAGATCAATCTCGTTATCGAGCAGCGCGGCCAAGCCGTCGAAGCGGAAGGCGGTGCGGACCTCGAAATCCACGTCCGGCCATTGCGTGAGATAGCGGGCGGTCATCCGCATCAGCCAAGCCTGGCAGGGATGGCATTCCATGCCCACCCGGAACGCCCCGCGGCGGCCCGACGCGAAATCGGCGAGAATCCGTTCGGCGTGCTCGAACTGCGGCAGCAGGCGCTGCGCCAACGCCAGAAGATGCCCGCCGCCCTGGGTGAAGCGGAGGCTCCGCCCTCTCTTCGTCCAGATTTCGACGCCGCAGCGCTCTTCGAATTTGCGCATCGTGTGGCTCAGCGCCGACTGGCTGAGATTCAGGCGTTCGGCGGCGGCGGTGACGCTGCCCGCCCGATCCACCTCCCGGAGGATCGCGAGTATCTGGCGATCAAGCATTCATGACTCCAGCTCATCCAATCATGAAAACATACCACTTCTATTCATGATGGCGGGTCGGTAAGCCTGGGGCAACTGTTACAGAGCCAGTCCCGAGGACCGTCATGAGCCAAGCCGACACCAACTTTTACGCGCACGGGACAGCGAACGTTCTGCGGCTGGCGACCGCGCAGGCGCTGGCCGGCGCCAACGCGGTGGTGGTCTATGCGACGGGCGCCATCGTCGGGAACACGCTGGCTCCCAGCCCGGCGCTGGCCACGCTGCCGCTCTCCGTCTTCGTCGTGGGCATGGCGGTCTGCACCATTCCCGCCGGGGCCATCGCCCGGCGGCATGGGCGGCGCGCTGCCTTCCTGGCGGGGACGGGCTGCGGTGTGCTCGTCGGGCTGCTGTCCGCCCTGGCGGTGATTCTGGGGAGCTTCTGGCTGTTCTGCGCGGCGATGATTCCCGGGGGCGCCTACGCCGCCGTGGTTCTGTCCTTCCGCTTCGCCGCGACCGATTGTGTCGAACCGGAGCGGCGGTCGCGGGCGATGTCGGCCGTGATGGCCGGAGGGGTGTTCGCCGGGGTGATCGGACCGCAGCTCGTCACCGTCACCATGGATGTCTGGCCGCCGCACCTTTTCCTGGCGACCTTCTTCGCCCAGGCCGTCGTGGCGGCCGTGTCCGCGCTGGTGCTGGTCGGCGTGCGGCTGCCGATGCCGACCGCGGCGGAGGCCGCCGGAGGACGGCCGCTCGGTGTCATCGCCCGCCAGCCGCGATTCGTCACCGCCGTGCTGTGCGGGGTCGTCTCCTATCTTCTGATGAACTTCATCATGACGGCGGCACCGCTGGCGATGCGGCTGTGCGGCCTGTCGCAGGAGGTGTCCAACCTCGGCCTGCAATGGCATGTGATCGCCATGTACGCCCCGAGTTTCGTCACCGGGCGGCTGGTCGAACGGTTCGGCCCGTCCCGGATCGTGTTCGCCGGCCTGGGCCTGATCGCCGCCTCCGCCGCGGTCGGGCTGGGGGGCATCGACGTGGTGAATTTCTGGGTCAGCCTGATCCTGCTGGGGGTCGGCTGGAACTTTGGCTTCCTGGGAGCCTCCGCGCTCGTTCTGGAGTGCCACCGTCCGGAGGAGAAGACGCAGGTACAGTCGCTCAACGACTTCATTGTGTTCGGCACGATGGCGGTGGGGTCCTTTGCGTCGGGCGGGCTGCTGGCCGCCTTCGGCTGGGATTCGGTGCTGTGGGTGTCCTTCATTCCGCTGGCGGCGGCCATAGCGGCGCTCGCTGTCACCGCCTCATCCCGCGCTGCCTCCGCGGCTGCCTGAGGCCGCTCGTCCTCTCCTTTCCGCGACCGCACTGAGCACCATCGGGTCCCGTCCTCAGGGCGGGGCCAACCCTCTCGATTGTCCGGCTTTCGAAAGCCCGAAAAATTTTTGGATGAAAAGGGCAACACGCCAAAAGTTCGTGTTGCCAACAATCGTGTCTCTGGCATACCATATGCCGTATCTGGAGCGCCACGAACGCAGGGACGGCGTGACCGGCTCTCCAGCTCATCATTGAACCATGACTCACATCGGCACGGAACAAGGCCGCCCATGACGCGGCGATGCGGACGCTCGCTCGGATGCCGCTCGCCCGCCCAAGGGGACCCTCATGCCCGGTATCAAAGCGTCGCAATCCCACGGGAGGGAATGATGGTTGGATCGACAGAATCCCAGAGGCCAGCTTTTAACAGTTCCGGCGGCTCGCAGGCGCCCATCTCCGAAGGCGCGCGCTGGATGCAGATCGTCGTCGGCATCGTCTGCATGGTCGCCGCGGCCAACATCCAGTACGCCTGGACGCTCTTCGTGCCGGAAATCCAGGCCACCCATGGCTGGACCCGCGCCTCGATCCAGACCGCCTTCACCGTCTTCGTCGTCGTCCAGACCTGGCTGACCCCCATCGAAGGCTACTTCATCGACCGTTACGGCCCCCGCGCCATCGTCGCCTTCGGTGGCGTGATGACCGGCCTTTCCTGGATCATCGACAGCTACGCCGGCTCGCTCGGTATGCTCTATGTCGGTTCGGCCATCGGCGGCATCGGCGTCGGCTGCGTCTACGCCACCTGCGTCAACAGCGCGTTGAAGTGGTTCCCGGACAAGCGCGGCCTCGCCGTCGGCCTGACCGCGGGCGGCTACGGCGCCGGCTCGGCCGTGACGATCCTGCCGATCGCCAACATGATCCACTCCTCGGGCTATCAGGCGACCTTCTTCTGGTTCGGCCTGCTGCAGGGCACGATCATCCTCATCGCCGCCTTCTTCCTGCGCGCCCCGCAGAAGGATCAGGTGAAGGCCTCGACCAAGGTCCTGCAGTCCCGCCGCGACTACACGCTGAAGGAAGCGCTGCAGACGCCGGTCTTCTGGGTCATGATGGTCATGTTCATCTGCACCGTCTCGGGCGGTCTGATGGCGGTGGCCCAGCTCGGCGTGATCGCCCACGATCTGGGCGTGAAGGAAGCCCCGATCAGCCTGTTCGGCATCACCATGGCGGCTCTGCCCTTCGCGCTGATGCTCGACCGCGTGATGAACGGCATCTCCCGTCCGCTGTTCGGCTTCGTCTCCGACCACATCGGCCGTGAAGCGACGATGTTCATCGCCTTCACCTTCGAGGGTCTCGGCATCCTGATGCTCAGCCGCTTCGGCCACGACCCGATCATGTTCCTGATCCTGTCGGGTCTGGTGTTCCTGGCCTGGGGCGAAGTGTACAGCCTGTTCAGCGCCACCTCGGCGGACACCTTCGGCACCAAGCATGCGGCGAAGATCTACGGCGTGCTGTACTGCGCCAAGGGCGTCGCGGCCCTGCTGGTCCCGCTGGGCAACCTGCTGATGGAAGCCACCGGCACCTGGGCGACCGTGCTCTACATCTGCGCCACCATGGACCTCATCGCGGCCTTCTGCGCCATCGCGATCCTGCGGCCCATGCTGCGCAAGCACCATGCCCGCAACGCCGAACTCGCCGCCCAGCAGGGTGCGGGTGGGCTGGCGGTGCAGCCCGGCCACTGATCGGCCCGCGAAGCTTCAGGTTTCTTGTCTCGAATGACGGCCGCCGCGCGCACCCCGCGCGGCGGCCTTCTTTCATTCCAGGAAGAAGGGACGGTTGTGGCCCTCGCCGGACTGGTTGAAGCGGTCCGACGACCAGAGGCCGTCCGGCTGCTCGTCCTGCGGATCGGAAGTCCACTCGTCGTCCTCCCGCATCAGCAAAGTCAGGCCGTGGCCCATCAGGCCGGCCAGGGCGACAAAGGCGATCATCTGGGATTCGAGCATGGGACAGGCTCCGGGCATTCGGGAGGGGGCGTTGCTTCTTGTTGTTGTGATGCAGCATAGAGGGCCGGCTCAGGCTACGCAATAGGATTTTGTATACCAGATAATGGATACCAGAATCGCGCCAATTGCATTGATCGGGTGGGATTCGCCGTGAATCGCGCCTTGAATAGCGTTGACGTGGGTGGGGCGGATGGTTCAGCATGGCGACGTTCCAAGGGGAGCCCCATAGCACGGGGCTGAGATGATGCCGTAAGGCGCCGAACCCTTTGAACCTGATCCGGGTCGTACCGGCGTAGGGACAGGAACAAACGGGCCATGGTCACGCGCATCCCCATTGCGCACCCCTCCATGGGGACCGCTCCGGTCGTCCGTTCTGCCGCTCCGTCACACCCGGGTCTCCAACGATCCTATGTGCGATGGAGATCCACAGCAGATGCCCGACACTCTTCCCCCCGCTTCCCAGAAGGCCGCGCCGTCCGACCATTTCTCGGTGACGACCGGCCCGCTGCCGTCGTCCAGCAAGGTCCATGTGGCCGGGGAGCGCTTCCCCGACCTGCGCGTGGCGATGCGCGACATCCATGTCGGCGGCGGCGAGCCGCCGGTGCGCGTCTACGACACCTCCGGCCCCTACAGCGACCCCGCCGTGCAGACCGACATCCGCCGCGGCTTGGCCGAACTGCGCCGCTCCTGGATCGAGGCCCGCGGCGACGTCGAGGCCTATGAGGGCCGCGAGGTCCGTCCGGAGGACGACGGGCTGCGCGTCGGCGAGACGCGCGCCGTGCCCGTCTTCGACCGCGCCGGGCGCCGTCCGCTGCGCGGCAAGCCGGGCCGGGCGGTCACGCAGATGGCCTACGCCCGCGCCGGCATCGTCACGCCGGAGATGGAGTACATCGCCGTCCGCGAAAATCTGGGCCGCCAGCGGCTGGCCGAGGCGGCGGCGCGGGATGGTGACGACTTCGGCGCCTCCATCCCCGACCATGTGACCCCGGAGTTCGTCCGCGACGAGGTGGCGCGCGGGCGGGCGATCATCCCGTCCAACATCAACCACCCCGAATCGGAGCCGATGATCATCGGCCGCAACTTCCTCACCAAGATCAACGCGAACATCGGCAACTCCGCCGTCGCGTCCTCGGTGGGGGAGGAGGTCGACAAGATGGTCTGGTCGATCCGCTGGGGCGCCGACACCGTGATGGACCTGTCCACCGGCCGCAACATCCACACCACCCGCGAATGGATCCTGCGCAACAGCCCGGTCCCCATCGGCACCGTGCCGATCTACCAGGCGCTGGAGAAGGTCGGCGGCAAGGCCGAGGACCTGACCTGGGAGATCTTCCGCGACACGCTGATCGAGCAGGCGGAGCAGGGGGTGGACTATTTCACCATCCACGCCGGCATCCGTCTGGCGCACATCCCGCTGACCGCCAAGCGCACCACGGGCATCGTGTCGCGCGGCGGCTCGATCATGGCGAAATGGTGCCTGTCCCACCACCGCGAGAGCTTCCTCTACGAGCGGTTCGAGGAGATCTGCGAGATCATGAAGGCGTACGACGTCGCCTTCTCGCTGGGTGACGGTTTGCGCCCCGGCTCCATCGCCGACGCCAACGACGCCGCCCAGTTCGCCGAGCTGGAGACGCTGGGCGAACTGACCAAGATCGCCTGGAAGCACGACGTGCAGGTGATGATCGAGGGGCCGGGCCATGTGCCCATGCACAAGATCAAGGCCAACGTCGACAAGCAGCTGGCGCTCTGCGGCGAGGCGCCCTTCTACACGCTCGGGCCGCTGACCACCGACATCGCGCCGGGCTACGATCACATCACCAGCGCCATCGGCGCCGCCATGATCGGCTGGTTCGGCACGGCGATGCTCTGCTACGTCACGCCGAAGGAGCATCTGGGGCTGCCGGACCGCGACGACGTCAAGGTGGGCGTGGTCACCTACAAGATCGCCGCCCACGCCGCCGACCTCGCCAAGGGCCATCCCGGCGCCCAGGAACGCGACGACGCCCTGTCGCGCGCCCGCTTCGAGTTCCGCTGGCGCGACCAGTTCCATCTGTCGCTGGACCCCGAGACGGCAGAGCGCTTCCACGACCAGACCCTTCCGGCGGAGGGGGCGAAGGTCGCGCATTTCTGTTCGATGTGCGGGCCGAAGTTCTGCTCGATGAAGATTACGCAGGAGGTGCGGGACTACGCCAACTCCGGCATGGCCGAGATGTCGGAGAGCTTCCGCGCCAAGGGCGGGGAGATTTATTTGGAGGAGGGGCAGGCGGCGGACTGACCCACGAATCGAAAAGGGGACGCCCTCGCGGGCGCCCCCTCGCTTCGGCTCCTTCCCCAAGCGGGGGGAAAGGGGAAAAGAGCGTCAGGACGTTGCCGTCACGCTCCGGCCGCTGCGCGCGTCCAGCGATTCGGCGGCCATGCGGTTGCGCATCGGGCGCAGGACGAACAGCGCCAGCACGGCGGCCAGCGCGTTGACCGCGGCGGCCAGCAGGAAGACCGCGTGCCAGCTTCCCGTCGCGTCGGCGATGATGTTGGCGAAGGGGATCAGCAGCGCCGCCGTGCCCTTGGCGGTGTAGAGCAGCCCGGCGTTGCTCGCCGCGAACTTCGACCCGAAGGTGTCGGCGCAGCAGGCGGGGAACAGGCTGTAGATCTCGCCCCAGGCGAAGAAGACCAGACCGGTCAGCAGCACGAAGGCCACCGGGTCGCGGCCGTAGAGGCTGAGCGCGACGATGCCCACCGCCTCGATGGCGAAGGCGATGAACATGGTGTTTTCGCGCCCGATGTGGTCGGACACCCAACCGAAGAAGGGGCGGGTCAGCCCGTTCAGCACCCGGTCGATGGACAGGGCGAAGGTCAGGGCGGGCAGGGTCAGGCCGAGGATGCTGACCGGCGCGTGGGCCAGCCCGAAGTCCTGGGCAATCGGGCCGAGCTGGGCCGTCGCCATCAGCCCGCCGCCGGCCACCATCACGAACATGGCGTACATGACCCAGAAGACCGGGGTGCGGACCATCTGGCTCGGCGTGTATTGCCGCTGCGCGGGCGAGGCGGCGAAGCCGCCGCGGGCGGGGGGAGCGGAGGGCGGGGCGACCAGCAGCCAGGCGAGCGCGAAGACCACCAGCCCCTGACCCAG
The DNA here is from genome assembly GCF_000632475.1 of Azospirillum argentinense. Classification (NCBI taxonomy): domain Bacteria; kingdom Pseudomonadati; phylum Pseudomonadota; class Alphaproteobacteria; order Rhodospirillales; family Azospirillaceae; genus Azospirillum; species Azospirillum argentinense. Next base: position 1,552,482 of record NZ_CP007793.1, on the reverse strand, counting down.
CCCGAAGGCCATGAAGGTCGCCTCGTAGCCCGAGGTCTCGATCATCGTGGCGATGGGCACCACCGTCAGGGCGGAGCCGGCTCCGAAGCCCGCCGCGGTGATGCCGGCGGCCAGACCGCGCCGATCGGGGAACCATTTCAGCGCGTTGCCCACGCAGGTGCCGTAGACGGCGCCCGCCCCGATGCCGCCGATGGCCGCCGCGACGTAGAGCACGAGCAGCGAATCCGCCACCGCGTTCAACGCCCAGGAGGCGGCGCAGAGCACCGAGCCGAACAGCACGACGATCCGCGGGCCGAAGCGGTCGACGAACCAGCCCTCGACGGGCACCAGCCATGTTTCGGTGACGATGAAGATGGTGAAGGCCACCTGGATGGCCGCACGGCCCCAGCCGTGCTTGTCGTCGATGGGTTCGACGAAGAGGGTCCACCCGTATTGGAGATTGGCGATCATCGACATGCAGATGACGCCGGCAAGCAACTGCATCCAACGCCCGCCGACAGGCAGGGCGCTTTGCGCACCGGTTTGGCGCATATGGTTCCTCCCGGATGGGTCCGCTATCTCGTTCTTGTCCTGGCGCGCGCGGGGTGCGTTCGGTGCCCGACCGCTTCGCTTTATCCTTCGAACGGGGCGGCCCGGTTGGATGCCTGTGGCATGCCAGACGCCATATTCGTGATGCCTTGACGGTGAGTGTGGCGGATAATCCGTGGAGTCATCAACAAATTTTCGTGAGCGGGCGCCGCTCTGGCCGTAAGTGATATATCAAATCGGCCGGCGGCGCCCCACCGCTTACACGACCAGAACCGCACGGAAGTCGTTGACATTGGTCAGGGTCGGCCCGGTCACCAGCAGGTCGTCGAGCGCGCTGAAGAAGCTGTAGCCGTCGTTGTCGGCCAGCCGTTCCTTGGCGTTGACGCCAGCCTCGGCGGCGCGGGCCAGCGTGTCGGGGGAGAGCAGGGCGCCGGCGTTGTCCTCCGTCCCGTCGATTCCATCGGTGTCGGCGGCCAGGGCGTGCACGCCCTTCATTCCGTCCAGCGCCACGGTCAGCGCCAGCAGAAACTCGGCGTTGCGCCCGCCGCGGCCCTTGCCGCGCACGGTCACCGTGGTCTCACCGCCGGACAGCAGGACGCAGGGCTTGGCCGCCGGCTGGTCGTGCTCGACGATCTGGCGGGCGATGCCGGCATGGACCAGCGCCACCTCGCGCGACTCGCCCTCCAGGGCGTTGCCGAGGATGACCGGGGTGACGCCGGCCTTGCGGGCGACCTCCGCCGCGCGCTCCAGCGCCATCTGCGGGGTGGCGACGAGGATCGTGCTGACGCGCTCCAGCCGCGGGTCGCCGGGCTTCGGGCTTTCGTCGCGCCCGGCCAGCAGATGGTCCATGACCGGCTGCGGCGGGGTGATGCCGTACTTCTCCAGCACGGCCAGCGCGTCGGCGTAGCTGGTCGGGTCGGGGACGGTGGGGCCGGAGGCGATCACCGACAGGTCATCGCCCGGCACGTCGGAGATGACCAGCGAGACCACCCGCGCCTTGGTCGCCGCGGCCAGCCGCCCGCCCTTGATGGCGGACAGGTGCTTGCGCACGCAGTTCATCTCGGTGATGTTCGCGCCGGAGCGGAGCAGCGCCTTGGACACCGCCTGCTTGTCGGCCATGCTGATGCCCGGCGCCGGCAGGGCGAGCAGGGCGGAGCCGCCGCCGGAGATCAGGCAAAGCATCAGGTCGTCGGGGCCGAGCGAGGCGGCGATGTCGAGGATGCGCTTCGCCGCCTGCTGGCCGGCCTCGTCGGGGACGGGGTGCGACGCCTCGACCACCTCGATCCGCTCGCAGGGCACGTTGTGGCCGTAGCGGGTGACGACCAGACCGGACAGCGGACCCTTCCAGTGATCCTCCACCGCCTTCGCCATGGAGGCCGCGGCCTTGCCGGCACCGACGACGACCGTGCGGCCCTTCGGCGGTTCCGGAAGATGCGGCGGCACGCACAGCGCCGGCTGCGCCGAAGCGACGGCGGCGCGGAACATGTCGGTCAGGAGCGCGCGGGGATCGGTGGTCGTCATGGTTCGGTTCTGTCCCTTCCCTGAGCCGCGCCGTTCGTCGGCGCCGGTCCTCATGTGCTGGGAATGCTAACGAATTTGGCGCAGGGGGCAATGGGGAGTGCTTTCACCCCTCTCACATCATGAGAGAGGGGGGCCGCAAAGCGGGCGGGTGAGGATGGCCCGAGGATCAGTCCCGTATTCTTGGCGGCACCCTCACCCTCCCATGCGGCGCATGGGCCCCTCCCTCTCCCGGGGCGGGAGAGGGAGAAAGAAACAGCCTCACTCCGCGGGTTCGGTCACGCGGTGGTTCTGGCCGATCTCGTGGTTGGCGAGCAGCTCCAGCGCGCGGACCATGCCCGAGTGGTCCCACGCCTTGCCGCCCTGGGCGGCGCAGGCGTTGAACAGCTCCTGGCAGGTCGCCGTGTTGGGCAGCGACACGCCAAGCGCCCGGGCGCCGGACAGGGCCAAGTTCAGGTCCTTCTGGTGCAGCTCGATGCGGAAGCCCGGATCGAAGGTGCGCTTCACCATGCGCTCGCCATGCACCTCCAGGATGCGCGAGGAGGCGAAGCCGCCCATCAGGGCCTGACGGACCTTCGCCGGGTCGGCGCCGGCCTTGGACGCGAACAGCAGGGCCTCGCCCACCGCCTCGATGGTCAGGGCGACGACGATCTGGTTGGCGACCTTCGTCGTCTGGCCGTCGCCGTTGCCGCCGACCAGCGTGATGTTCTTGCCCATCGTCTCGAACAGCGGCTTCACCGTCTCGAAGGCCTTGTCCGGACCGCCGACCATGATGGTCAGCGAGGCGGCCTTGGCGCCGACCTCACCGCCGGACACCGGGGCGTCGAGGTAGTCGCAGCCCAGCTCGTTGATGCGCTGGGCGAAGGCCTTCGTCTCGATCGGGGAGATCGAGGACATGTCCACGACGATCTTGCCGGCGGACAGACCCTCGGCGACGCCGTTCGGGCCGAACAGGGCGGCCTGCACATGGGGGGTGTCGGGGACCATCGTGAAGACGATGTCGGCCTTCTGCGCCACCTCGCGGCTGGAACCGCAGGCCGTGACGCCCTTGGCGAGCAGGTCTTCCGGAGCCGGGTTGATGTCGTAGACGAACAGGGTGTGGCCGGCGTCGGCCAGATGACCGGCCATGGGGCGGCCCATGATGCCGAGACCGATGAATCCAACGTTCATGGCTGTGTCCTCAAATCTTCTGTGTTCGGGCGGTCGAAATGGGGTGGGCGATCAGGTGGCGGCCATTAGGCGGCTGCCCTCAGGCGGCAACGGTCTCGCCGGGGGTGGCGGCGCGCATCCAGCCCAGCCCTTCGCTGGTCCCCTTGGCCGGCTTGTACTCGCAGCCGACCCAGCCGTCGTAGCCGATCCGGTCGAGCGCCGCGAAGACGAAGGGGTAGTTGATCTCGCCGGTGCCCGGCTCGTTGCGGCCCGGATTGTCGGCGATCTGGACATGCGCGATCTTCGGCAGCAGGCGCTGTATGGTCGGGACGAGATCGCCCTCCATGATCTGCATGTGATAGACGTCGTACTGGATGAAGAGGTTGTCGGAGCCGACGGCCTCCAGAATCCGTTCCGCCTGCGCGGTGTTGGTCAGGTAGAAGCCCGGAATGTCGCGGGTGTTGATCGGCTCGATCAGGAAACGGATGCCGGCCTGCTTCAGCGCCTTGGCGGCGAAGGACAGGTTCTCGACGAAGGTGCGCTCCAGCGCGTCCGCCGCCACGCCCGCCGGGGCCTTGCCGGCGAGGCAGTTTATCTGCTTGCAGCCCAGCGCCGTGGCGTATTCGATGGCGCGGCCCACCCCGTCCTGGAACTCGCCGACGCGGTCCGGCAGGACGGCGATGCCGCGCTCGCCCGCGTCCCAGTCGCCCGCCGGCAGGTTGTGCAGGACCTGGGTCAGCCGGTTGGCGGCCAGCCGCTCGACCAGCGCGTCCTTCTCGAAGGCGTAGGGGAACAGATACTCGACGCCGGTGAAGCCGTCCTTCGCCGCCGCGGCGAAGCGGTCGAGGAAGGGCAGCTCGTTGTAGAGCATCGTCAGGTTGGCGGCGAACTTGGGCATGTCTCTCTCCCGGATGTTCGTTTCGGGCCGGATGTTCGTTACAGGCTTGGCCGGTTGGCGGTCAGGATCGAAGGGTGACGGTGGGGGCGTCAACGCGGGGATGACGCTTTTTCACCCTGCGGAACTGTGGATCTGGCGGAGCCGCTTGCCCCCACCCTGACCCTCCCCCGCTTCGCAGGGGAGGGGATTTGGGCGCGCGGCGTGCCGATCAGACCCGCACCAGCTCCGGTTCGTCCGCGGGCACGTCCAGCACGTCCTCGAACTCGGTGATGTTGTTGATCTCCGTGCCCATGGCGATGTTGGTGACGCGCTCCAGAATGACCTCGACCACCACCGGGACCTGGAACTCGTCCATCCACTGCTGCGCTTGCGCGAAGGCGGATTGCAGGTTGTCCGGGTCGGTGACGCGGATGGCCTTGCAGCCCAGGCCCTCGGCCACCGCGATGTGATCCACGCCGTAGACGCCGATCTCCGGGGCGTTGATGTTCTCGAAGGAGAGCTGGACCTGGAAGTCCATCTGGAAGGCGCGCTGCGCCTGCCGGATCAGCCCGAGGTAGCTGTTGTTCACCAGAACGTGGATGTAGGGCAGCTTGAACTGGGCGCCCACCGCCAGCTCCTCGATCAGGAACTGGAAGTCGTAGTCACCGGACAGCGCGACGATCTTGCGCTTCGGATCGGCCACCCGCACGCCGAGCGCCGCCGGCAGGGTCCAGCCGAGCGGGCCGGCCTGACCGCAATTGATCCAATGGCGCGGCTTGTAGACGTGCAGGAACTGTGCGCCGGCAATCTGCGACAGGCCGATGGTCGAGACGTAGCAGACGTCCTCGCCGAAGGCTCTGTTCATCTCCTGATAGACGCGCTGCGGCTTGATCGGCACGTTGGCGAAGTCGGACCGGCGCAGCATGGAGCGCTTGCGGACTTGGCAGGTCTTCACCCACTCCGACCAGTCGCGCAGCTTGCCGGCGGCCTTCCACTCCTTCGCCACCTCGATGAAGAGGTCGAGCGCCGCCCCGGCGTCGGACACGATGCCCAGGTCCGGCGCGAAGACGCGTCCGATCTGGGTCGGCTCGATGTCCACATGCACGAACTTGCGGCCCTTGGTGTAGACGTCGACCGAGCCGGTGTGGCGGTTGGCCCAGCGGTTGCCGATGCCCAGCACGAAGTCCGACGCCAGCATGGCGGCGTTGCCGTAGCGGTGGGCGGTCTGCAAACCGACCATGCCGGCCATCAGCGGGTGATCGTCCGGAATGGCGCCCCAGGCCATCAGGGTCGGGATGACCGGCAGGCCGGCGATCTCGGCGAACGCGACCAGACGGTCGCTGGCGTCGGCGTTGATGATGCCGCCGCCGGCCACCAGCAGCGGACGCTCCGCCGCGTTCAGCATGGCCAGAGCCTTCTCCACCTGGGCGCGGGTCGCCGCCGGCTTGTAGGTGGGCAGCGGCTCGTAGGCGTCGGGATCGAACTCGATCTCGGCCATCTGCACGTCGATCGGCAGGTCGAGCAGCACCGGGCCGGGACGGCCGGAGCGCATCAGATGGAAGGCTTGCTGGAAGGCGTAGGGGACCTGCCCCGGCTCCAGCACGGTGACCGCCCACTTGGCGACCGGCTTGGCGATGGACGGGATGTCCACGGCCTGGAAATCCTCCTTGTGCAGGCGGGCGCGCGGCGCCTGGCCGGTGATGCACAGGATCGGAATGGAGTCGGCGGAGGCCGAATAGAGGCCCGTGATCATGTCGGTGCCGGCGGGGCCGGAGGTGCCGATGCACACGCCGATGTTGCCGGCCTTGGCGCGCGTGTAGCCTTCGGCCATATGCGACGCGCCCTCGACATGGCGCGCAAGAACGTGGCCGATGCGGCCGTTGCGTTGCAGCGCCGCGTAGAACGGATTGATGGCCGCTCCGGGGACGCCAAAGCAAACGGACACGCCTTCCTTTTCCAGGACATGCACCGCCGCTTCAATCGCCATCATCCTAGCCATGGCTTGGTCTCCTCCCTCGCGTAACGGGTCGCTGTTGCGTTGGATTGAGCTTTCATCAGCAGGGCGGCTATTGGCAAAATGTTGGCGAATCCTTTCCGCGTGATGGAAATCGCGCCGAACGGGGCAGTCCTTCACGGTGCTTCGGACAATTATGCTGCACTTGCACAGTCCCGATGGCGCTGTCATCGTGAGCGGATGATGGCGATCCCGAGTCCCCGCCTCCTGGCGATCACGGACCGGCGGCAGGCGGCGCAGCCCCTGCCGGATCTGGCGGCGCGCCTGTTCGCCGGCGGGCTGCGCTGGCTGTCGCTGCGCGAGAAGGATCTGGACGAGTCGCGGCAGGTCGCCCTGGCCCACGCGCTGGTGGAGCGGGCGCGGCCCTGGGGAGCCGTGGTCACGCTGCACGGCGATCCGGATCTGGCGCTGGCCGCGGGGACGGACGGGGTGCATCTGCCGGAAGGAGCCGATGTAGCGGCGGCGCGGCGGCGGCTTGGTCCCGGCGCGCTGGTCGGGCTCTCGACCCACGACGCGGAGGGGATTCGGCGGGCCGCGGCGGGCGGGGCGGACTACGTCACTCTGTCGCCCGTCTTTCCATCGCCGAGTAAGCCAGGCTACGGCCCGCCGATCGGAACGGAGGCGCTGAGACGCTTGGCCGCGGAGTCCCCGCTGCCCATCATTGCGCTTGGCGGCGTGGAGTCGGGCACTATCGGAGACTGTCTGGCCGCGGGAGCCGCCGGAGTGGCGGTCATGGGCACGGCGATGCGGACACCGGACCGCCTGCCCGAATTGCTCAAGGCCTTGAAAGGTGGACAACCGTAAGGACGAGCGGCGGGCGGAGCCACCCTATCTTTATCGTAATCCTGGACTTTTCAGCCCGAAATGTGCATCTGGTATCTCATATACGAAAACGATGCGATGCCTTTCGCACGACCGGGCCGGCGCACAGTGGGGTGTTTCCGGACGGCCAGCATTGAGGAACGGTGCCGACCATGAACCCTCCGCCGATCAACGTCCAGCCGCTCGACACCGGAACGACCTTCCGCAGCCAAGCGTACCATGCGTTGAAGCAAGCCATCTCGCAAATGGACATCTACGACCATAACGACGAGATCCGGCTTGAGGAGCGGCAGCTCAGCGAGTTGCTGGGCGTCAGCCGGACGCCGATCCGCGAGGCGCTGACCCTGCTGGAGCAGGAGGGGTTCATCCGCCTCCAGCCGCGCCGGGGCATCTTCGTCATCCGCAAGACCAAGGCCGAGATCGTCGAGATGATCCAGGTCTGGGCGGCGCTGGAGAGCATGGCCGGACGGATGGTCGCGACGCAGGCCACCGACGAGGACATCCGCACCCTGTGGGACCTGTTCCGCAACTTCGAGATGCGGAACCCCAAGGAGCATGTCAACGAATACTCCGACGCCAACATCGCCTTCCACAAGAGCATCATCCGGCTCAGCGGGTCCAAGCTGATCCAGGAGATGACCGACAACCTGTTCATCCACATCCGCGCGATCCGCAAGCTGACCATCGGTCAGGACAACCGGGCGGAGCGGTCGATCAACGACCACAAGGAAATCATCAAGGCCCTGGAACGCCGCGACGTCGATCAGGCCGAACACCTGATCCGCGACCACACTCTGGGTCTGGCGGCGCACGTCGAGAAGCATTGCGACTTCCTGGAGTAAGGGGCGATTTCCTGGAGTGAGGGTGCCCCGCCCCCGGTGAGGGGGAGGGGCACGGACACGGGCGTCAGACCGGCTCGTGGAGCTTCGCGGTCGTCACGCTGTTCAGACCGTTCGCGGTGATCGTGACCACGCGCAGGCTGTTGGTGGTGCCGGGCGTTCCGAAGGGGACGCCCGCCGTCACGATCAGGGACTGGCCGGGGGCGCCGATGCCCTCCTGAGCGGCGACGAGGCTCGCCCGCTCGACCATCTCCGCGAAATTCGCCACGTCGGCGGTCCAGACCGGGTGCACGCCCCAGGCCAGCGACAGCAGGCGGGCAGTCCCGCGTTCGGCGCTGAGGCCGAGGATCGGCACGGTCGGCCGCTCGCGCGAGGCGCGCCGCGCGGTGGAGCCGGTGCTGGTGAAGGTGGCGATGCCGGCGGCCGAGATGGTCTCGGCGATCTGGCGCGCCGCGGCGGACAGGGCGTCCGGGGTGGTCGCCTCCGGGCTCGGATGCTCGGAGTCCATGATGCGGCGGTAGAGGGGATCGCGCTCCACCCGGCGGATGATGCGGTCCATCATCGCCACCGCCTCGACCGGGTGCTTGCCAGACGCGGATTCCGCCGACAGCATCACGGCGTCCGACCCGTCATAGACGGCGGTCGCCACGTCCGACGCCTCGGCGCGCGTCGGCGTCGGCTCGGTGATCATGGATTCCAGCATCTGCGTGGCGACGATCACCGGCTTGCCGGCGGCGCGGCTCAGGCGGATCATCCGCTTCTGCAGGCCGGGCACGTCCTCCGGCGGCAGTTCCACGCCGAGGTCGCCGCGGGCCACCATCACCGCGTCCGACAGGGCGATGATCTCCTCCAACCGGGGCAGGGCGGCGGGCTTCTCCACCTTGGTCATGATGTGGGCGCGGTCGCCGATCAGGGCGCGCGCCTCCAGGATATCCTCGGGCCGCTGCACGAAGCTGAGGCCGATCCAGTCCACGCCCAGCGTCAGGCCGAACTGCAGGTCGCTGCGGTCCTTCTCCGACAGGGCGCTGAGGGCCAGCGTGGTGCCGGGGACGTTCATGCCCTTGCGGTCGGACAGCGTGCCGCCGACCATGACCTCGGTCTCGGCGTGGTCGGGGCCGCAGCTCAGCACGCGCAGGCGCATGCGCCCGTCGTTCAGCAGAAGCTCGTGGCCCGGCTCCAGGCTGGCGAAGATCTCCGGATGCGGGACGCAGACGCGGCTGCGGTCGCCGGGGGTCGGGTCGAGGTCGAGGCGGAAGCGGTCGCCGCCGGCCAGGATCACCGCCACCTCCTTGAAGGTGCCGACGCGCAGCTTCGGACCCTGAAGATCGAGAAGCACGCCGATGGGGCGCCCGACCGTTTCCTCGACCGCGCGGATCTGGCGGTAGCGTTCGGCGTGGTCGCGCTGCGTGCCGTGGCTGGCGTTCAGGCGGAAGACATCCACGCCGGCCTCGGCGAGGGCGAAGATCTGGCTGTAGGTCGAGCTGGCCGGCCCCAGAGTGGCGACGATCTTGGTGCTGCGGTTGCGCTGCATGGCGCGGGCCTCCTGAGAGGGCGATGACTTGACAATGACTGGGTGGTGCTTGGGGTGATGCTGCGACCGGGGCAGGGCGGGGGTCAAACCGCCGCTATGGCTTTTCCACATAGCGGGAAGTCACACGGTTGGTTTGACCGGGGGTAAGCCCTGGGCCGACACTGGACGCCCGCGATCAGCCAGGACGATGCCATGAACACGCCTGTCGAGCCGCTTTCCGCCGCCAGCCTGATCCTTCTGCGCGACAGCGTGGACGGGCTGGAGGTCTTCATGATCCAGCGCCACCGCGACCTTCGCTTCGCGCCCGGCGCCACGGTGTTTCCCGGCGGGCGGCTGGACGCGGAGGACAGTGAGCTGCCCTGGCGGGAATTGTCCCTGCCGCTGACTGACGACATGCCGCAGCGGATGGCCGCGATCCGCGAGGCGTTCGAGGAATGCGGCCTCCTGCTGGCCGGCGGCACGGTGGACGCCGTCCTTCTCGACGGGCTGCGCAGCGCGTCGGGCGGGACCTTCCTGGACCGGCTGCTGGCCGCGGGGCTGGAGCCGGACGTGGCGGCGCTGGTGCCCTTCGCCCGTTGGGTCACGCCGGAGAGCGTGTGGCGGCGCTACGACACCCTGTTCTTCCTCGCCAAGGCGCCGCCGCGCCAGACCGCCGTGGTCGATGGGGTGGAGGCGGTCGCCGGATTCTGGGGCACGCCGTGGGCCATCCTGGCCGAGGCGGAGGCGGAGCGGCTGTCGCTGGTCTTCGCCACCCGCATGACCCTGCTGCGTCTGGCCGGCTGCCGCACGGTCCGGCACGCGATGGAGGAGGCCGCGCGCTTCCACCCCCTGACGGCCATTGTGCCCCGTCCCGCCGACACCCCTGAGGGGCCGGTGCTGCGCATCCCGGACGGGCTCGGCTATCCCCTGACCCAGGTCCCCCTGGAGCAGGCGCGGCTGGGCTGATCGCCTGAGACCGCCGCGCATTTCCAACCAGAATTTCCGAGCAACAATTCGCCTAAAATTCCGCTATGCGGAATTTCCCGTGCCTTTTTTCGCCGCCGAAGCGTTATCGTCGCAAATGCGACTATTTGTGCATTGCACTCAGTTCGTAAAGTGGCAATATGAAGAAATAAGATATCGGTTTGACCGGAGAAATTTTCCGTTCATGTCCACAGGGTGCCTGAACACCACGCCGACGCGAGGATAGGTCCATGCTCCACCAGTCCATCATCCAAGGCTCCACCGACACCAGCGGCGCCATCGCCGTCGGTGCCGCCGTGGTTGCCGGGCACCCGGCGCTGCCGGCGGCCAATGGACAGGCAGCCGGTGGACAGCGGTGGGTCTACGCCTTCGGCGGTGGCGGTGCGGAGGGGCACGGCGGCATGCTGGCGGAGCTGGGCGGCAAGGGCGCCGGGCTGGCCGAGATGGCGCGGCTGGGCGTGCCGGTGCCGCCGGGCTTCACCATTGTGGCGGAGGCCAGCCGCCGGCACCGCGCCGGGCAGGGCGGCTTTCCCGCCGGACTGACGGCCCAGGTGGAGGAGGCGCTGACCCGGCTGGAAGCCGTGGCGGGCGCCCGCTTCGGTGGGTCGGAGAACCCGCTGCTGGTGTCCGTGCGGTCGGGCGCGCGGGCCTCGATGCCCGGCATGATGGACACGATCCTGAATCTCGGCCTGACCGACGCGACGGTGATGGGGCTGGCCGCGCGCAGCGGCGACGCCCGCTTCGCCTACGACTGCTACCGCCGGCTGATCCAGACCTACGGCACGGTGGTGCAGGGGGTTGGCGCCCACGTCTTCGACGCGGCGCTGGAGGCCTACAAGGAAATGCGCGGGCTGACCCGCGACGCCGACCTGGGCGCCGCCGACTGGCGCGCCGTGGCCGCCTCCTACCGCGCGGTGATCGAGCGCGAAGCAGGGGAGCCCTTCCCGCAGGACGCGCGGACCCAGCTCTTCGCCGCCATCGCGGCCATCTTCCGCTCCTGGAGCAACGCCCGCGCCGTGGCCTTCCGGGCGGTGCACGGCATTCCCGACGACTGGGGCACCGCGGCGACCGTGCAGGCGATGGTGTTCGGCAACCGCGGCAGCGCCTCCGGCACCGGCGTCGCCCACAGCCGCGATCCCTCCACCGGCGAGGCCGTGCTGTGCGGCGAGTTCCTGGCCGACGCCCAGGGGGAGGACATCGTGTCCGGCCTGCGCACCCCGGGGCCGCTGACCGGCGCCGACGCGTCCCTTGAGGCGGTCGCCCCCGAGGCATTCGCCGAGCTGGGCCGCATCGCCGACCGTCTGGAGCGCCATTTCGGCGACATGCAAGAGATCGAATTCACCGTTCAGCAGGGGCGCCTGTTCATCCTCCAGTCGCGCGCCGGCAAGCGGACGCCGGAGGCGGGAGTGCGCATCGCCACGGAAATGGCGCAGGCCGGCATCATCTCGCGGGCCGAGGCGGTGCAGCGCGCCGACCTGCCGGCGTTGGCGGACAGCCTGCGCCCCATTCCAGATCCGGACGCGCCCCGCGAGGTGATCGCCCGTGGCCTGCCGGCCTCCTCCGGTGCTGCCACGGGTGCCGCGGTCTTCACGTCGGACGAGGCGGTCCGGCTGGCGGCGGAGGGCGTGGCGGTGGTGCTGTGCCGTCCGGAAACCTCTCCCCACGACGTGCACGGCATGCAGGTGGCTTGCGCGGTGGTGACCGCCCGTGGCGGGGCGACCAGCCATGCCGCCACCGTCGCCCGTGCCATGGGGCTGCCCTGCGTCACCGGAGCGCGCATGCTGCGCGTCGATCCGGCGGCTGGCGTGATGACCGTGGGCGATCTGACCGTCCGGGCGGGTGAGATCATCACCGTGGACGGCGGGGCGGGGCATGTGATCCTGGGCAGCGTGCCGATGATCCGCCCCGAGCCGCCGGAAGCCGTGGCCCTGCTGCTGCGCTGGGCCGAGGGGGCTGACGAGGGCGTTGGCGCGTGATGGTTTGAAGCCATGAAAGAGGCCCGTCGTCCGAGGGGACGACGGGCCTTTTCGCTTCCGGGTCGCGGTCAGTGCGCGTAGAGCGGGGTATCCTGCGCCGGGGGCTGGGCGTGGGCGACCATCTCAGTGAGCTGGAGCTTGGTGAAGTCGCGGGCGCTGACGACGCCGACCAGCGTGGCGCCGTCGAGCACCGGCAGATGGCGGATGTGGTGGCGGTCCATCAGCTCCAGAGCGTGGACGAGGCTGTCGTCGGGCGAGCAGGTCTGCGGCGCGCGTGACATCAGCATGAAGACCGGCGTCTTCAGGACGGACGCGCCGCGCTCCAGCAGCGCATAGACCACGTCGCGCTCCGACAGCATGCCGGCTACGGCGTTGCCCTCGGTCCGGCAGACGTCCTTGACCACCAGGGCGCTGATGTTCTCCGACCGCATCAGCCGGATCGCCTCCTCGATGGTTTCGCCGGAACGGACGGTGACGACGCGGGATTCCTTGGTCCGAAGAATGTCGGCGACTTTCATGGCGAGCCCTCCACCAGACAGCGGGTTGCGTAAGCGCGCCCTGCACGGAGACCCCCGCGGGGGACCGGAGCTTGACCGGTGGAACCGCGTCGGGCCGGTCGAAGGCCGTCGGCGGCACCTGGACATCGGGCAGTGGCAGGCGATGGATATTTGGTATACCAGATGCCACGGCACGTCAATGGCTAATGTAGCAAACAATCAGCGAAATCGCATTTTCCGTGCGACGCGTTTGCTGAACCGCGCAGCCACAGTCTCGGCGTTCATCCGCCTCCTATGGCGTTTGTCAGGGTGCCCACAACGATAGCTGGCATGCCAAATACATAAAGAAGCTGACGGTGGGGGTGCGATGCTTGCCATGGTGCTGCTGATGGTCGCGGCGTTCGCGTCGGGCGTTCTCAACGCGGTCGCCGGGGGCGGGGCCTTCATCACCTTTCCGGCGCTGCTGTTCGCCGGGGTGCCGCCGGTCAGCGCCAACGTGTCGAGCACCGTCGCCCTGTTCCCCGGCCAGATGGCCAGCGCCTGGGCCTACCGCAACGAGATCCGTGGCGTGACGGAGGTCAGCGTCACCGCCTTCTCGGTGGTCAGCCTCGTCGGCGGGGTGGTCGGGGCGATTCTTCTGCTGACCACGCCGGACCGCGCCTTCGCTGGGCTGGTGCCCTGGCTTCTCCTGTTCGCGACGGCGGTCTTCGCGGTCGGCAGCTTCATGCCGGCGCTGGCCGCCCGGCTGCGGCTGAGCGGTCGCTCCGTTCTGGTCGTGCAGTTCGTCATCGCCATCTACGGCGGCTATTTCGGTGGTGGAATCGGCTTCCTGATGCTGGCGGCGCTGACCCTGTTCGGCCTGCGCGACATCCACGCCATGAACGGTCTGCGCATCCTGCTGGCCGCGCTGATGAACGGCGCGGCGGTGGCAGCCTTCTGCCTGTCCGACGCGGTGTCCTGGCCGGAAACCGCCGTCATGGCGGTGTCGGCCATCGCCGGCGGCTATGCCGGCGCCCACGCGGCGAAGCGGGTCAGCCGCGACGTGATGAAATGGGTGGTGGTGTCGATCGGCGTGGGGCTGACCCTGTACTTCTTCATCAGGGGCGCCGGAGCCTGAAGGCGCCCCACGCCGGCGCCGGTCAGGGCTGGCCGGGGACGGTGCCGGAGATGGTGATCGGGCGCAGCCCCTTGGCGTAGCTTTTCCACCGCTGCTGGTAGACGGCGGCGGGGGCGCGCATGCGCTCCACATCCTCGTCCGACAGCGTCCGCACCACCTTGCCCGGCGCGCCGAGCACCAGCGAGCGGTCGGGGATCTCCTTGCCCTCCGCGATGAAGGCGTGGGCGCCGATCAGGCAGTCGCGGCCGATGCGTGCGCCGTTGAGGACGGTGGCGCCGATGCCGATCAGGCTGCCGTCCCCGACGGTGCAGCCGTGCACCATCGCCAGATGGCCGATGGTCACGTTCTTCCCGATGAGCAGCGGGAAGCCGGGATCGACGTGGAGGACGGCGTTGTCCTGGACGTTGCTGCCGGCGCCGATGTGGATGCGCTCCTCCTCGGCGCGCATGACCGCGCCCCACCAGACGGACACGTCCTCCTCCAGCAGGATGTCGCCGACGACGGTGGCGCTGGGGGCCACCCAGCAGTTGGGCGGCAGTTGCGGGACCTTGTCGTTGAAGGCGTAGATCACCCGTTCCTCCATGTTTTATCGTCGAGCGATCCTAACGCAGATCGCTACGGCGGGGTGCGGTTGCTGCACTGCGCTATACCCATAAGAAAATTACGTGATAGGATGGGGCGCCTGGTTCCCGACCCGTGTGAGGACTCCCATGCCGCTCTACTCCTACCGCTGCACCGCTTGCGACCACGACTTCGAAGCGCTGGTGCGCTCGTCGGACACGCCCGTCTGCGCCTCCTGCGGATCGGCGGCGCTGGAGCGGAAGGTGGCGCGCATCGCGCCGGACACCAAGGCCGACAAGTTCCTCAAGACCGCCCGCGGCGCCGCTGCCGCAGAGGGCCATTTCAGCAACTACAGCAAGGCGGAACGCTCGCGCATTTAGCGCGGCGCTCACGTCCCGTCCGGTATCCCGTATTTCCGCAGCTTGTTCGCGATCATCGTGTGCGAGGTGTGGAGGCGGGCGGCCAGCTTGCGGCTGGACGGGTAGCGCGGGTAGAGGCGGCGCAGCAGGCCGCGCTCGAACGCCGCCTCCGCCTCGTCCCAACTCGACGGTTCGGCGGCCTCGCCGCCGGTTTCGGCGCCCATGCGCGCTCCGGCCAGTTCCAGGTCGGCGGCGTCGAGATAGGCGCCGTCGCTCATCGTCACGGCGCGGAAGATGACGTTCTCCAACTGGCGGACGTTGCCCGGCCAGGGGTTGGCGAGCAGGGCGGCGCTGGCCGCCACGGTCAGCCGGCAGGGCGGGCGGCGGGCCTGGGCGCAGGCGCGGGCGATGAAGTGCCGGGCGAGCAGGAGGATGTCGTCGCCGCGCTCGCGCAGCGCCGGGACTTGGAGCGACAGCACGTTCAGCCGGTAGAACAGGTCCTCGCGGAAGCTGTGCTCGGCGACCATGGCGTCGAGGTCGCGGTGGGTGGCGCTGACCACGCGCACGTCCACCGTCTGCTCGCGGTCGCCGCCGACGCGGCGGAAGCGCCCGTCGTTCAGGAAGCGCAGCAGCTTGGCCTGGAGGTAGGGCGACATCTCCCCGATCTCGTCGAGGAAGACGGTGCCGCCGTGGGCCAGTTCCAAAAGGCCGGGCTTGCCGCCGCGCTGCGCCCCGGTGAAGGAGCCGGGGGCGTAGCCGAACAACTCGCTCTCCGCCAGACTCTCCGGAACGGCGGCGCAGTTCAGCGCCAGGAAGGGCTTGTCGCGGCGCGGGCTGGCGCGGTGGCAGGCGTGGGCGATCAACTCCTTGCCGGTGCCCGTCTCGCCCAGGATCAGCAGCGGCGCGTCCACCGCCGCGACCCGCGCCGCCCGCGCCTTCAGCGAGCGGACCGGGGCGGACTCGCCGAGGATACGGTCGAAGCCGCCCTCGTCGAAATTCTGCAGCGCGTTCAGACGCTCGCCCAGCCGGCTCGGCGCGAACAGGGTGACCACCCCGCCGGCGGAGCGCCCGTCCTCCACGATGGGCGTGGCGTCCAGCAGAAAGGGCTGGCCGTTCAGCGTGACCTCCTGCCCGGCAGCGAGGCGGAATCCGTTGTCCACCAGCAGGTCGGACAGCTCGGCGTCGCCGAACAGCCGCCCGAAGTCGGCGCCGGTCAGGGCGGCCTCGCTGCGCCCGGCGACCGTCGCGGCGGCGGCGTTCGCCACCACGATGCGGCAGGCGCGGTCCACCGCCAGAACCGGGTCGGGCAGTGCGGCCAGCAGGGCGTCCAGATGCAGCCGTCGCCGCGTGCCGGGCAGGATGTCGATGGGGGTGACGGACTCCACTCCCGGCACGGCGCGCAGCGCGGCGTCGAGCGCGCCGAAACCCGGCACGTCCAGCTCCGGCGCGTCGATGTGGATGTGCGGCGGGTCCACTTCCACCGCCACGACGTTCAGGCGCCGCTTGGCGAGAACGGCCAGGATCTCGTGGGCGATGCCGACCCGGTCGGCAAACAGGACGTCGATGCGCATGGCTCTCCCCGGTGGAGGGATGAGTGTACCACGATGGTCGCGTCCGTAAACATCCGTGTACACCGTAACGCTTTTTGTACGGTGATGACAAATCTCTGTTCTGGCTCTGTTTATCAGGGGAGCGGGAAGCGCTTTCCGGCCGCCATGTAACGATTCATGTACAGCTTTGTCCGGCGCCCAACCGTCCGCTCCAGCGTTTCCGCGGCTTCCGGCACTTGGCACCGCGTTTGCGAATGGGATGCGAACAAATCCGTGATCTCGGGAGCCTTCACATGCGCGTCATCGTCCTCGGCAGCGGCGTCATCGGCGTTTCCACCGCGTATTTCCTGGCGAAGGCCGGCCACGAGGTCACGGTGGTGGATCGGCAGCCCGGCCCGGCGCTGGAGACCAGCTACGCCAACGCGGGCGAGGTGTCGCCGGGCTACTCCGCCCCCTGGGCGGCGCCGGGCCTGATGGCGAAGGCGGTGAAGTGGATGCTGATGAAGCACTCCCCGCTGGTGATCCGGCCGAAGATGGACCCGGCCATGTGGTCCTGGTGCCTGAAGCTGCTGGCCAACGCCAACGAGCGCTCCTACGAGATCAACAAGGGCCGCATGGTCCGGCTGGCCGAATACAGCCGCGACTGCCTGCGCGCCCTGCGCGACGAGACCGGCATCCGCTACGACGAGCGCGCCAAGGGCACGCTCCAGGTTTTCCGCACCCAGAAGCAGGTGGATGCCGCCGCCACCGACATGGCCGTCCTCGACCGCTTCAAGGTGCCCTACAGCCTGCTGGACGTTGAGGGCTGTGCGGCGGTCGAGCCGGCTCTGCGCCTGGTGAAGGAGAAGATCGTCGGCGGCCTGCTGCTGCCCGGTGACGAGACGGGTGACTGCTTCCGTTTCACCAACGCGCTGGCCGCGATGGCGACGGAGCTGGGGGTGGAGTTCCGCTACAACACCGGCATCCGCAAGCTGGAGAGCGACGGGCGCCGCGTCACCGGCGTGGTCACCGACGCCGGCACGCTGACCGCCGACTCCTACGTCGTCGCCATGGGCAGCTACTCCCCGACGCTGGTGAAGCCGTTCGGGCTGGACCTGCCGGTCTATCCGGTGAAGGGCTATTCGCTGACGCTGCCCATCGTCGATCCGGCGGGCGCTCCGGAATCCACGGTGATGGACGAGACGCACAAGATCGCGGTGACCCGCCTGGGCGACCGCATCCGCGTCGGCGGCACGGCGGAGCTGACCGGTTTCGACCTGACGCTGCGTCCGGGCCGCCGGGGCCCGCTCGACCATGTGGTGGGCGACCTCTTCCCCACGGGCGGCGACTTGTCGAAGGCGGAGTTCTGGACCGGCCTGCGGCCCAACACGCCGGACGGAACCCCGATCGTCGGGCCGACCCCGGTGCGCAACCTGTTCCTCAACACCGGCCACGGCACGCTGGGCTGGACGATGGCCGCCGGCTCGGGCCGGGTGGTCGCCGACGTGGTCGGCGGGCGCCAGACGGAGATCGACATGGACGGGCTGACCGTTGCCCGCTACGGCCGTTCCGCCGCCTCGGCGAGCCGCCCGACGGTCGGCGGCGTGGCCCGCCCGGCGGCCCGATAAGCGCGTTTTCGCGCGGGTTTACTCCTGGCGCGCCTGGGCACCCTGGTTCAGGCGCGCGGTGTTGAACTCCTTCATGCGCGCCGCGTCGAAGGAGCCGAGCGCCTTCACCTGCTCCGGCGTCGCCTGCAGCGTGACGGAGGTCAGGCCCGGCTCCAGCGCCGCCGCTTTCCAGGCGACGGCGTAGGGGCCTTCGCCCTCCGGCTCCGGCGTCACCACGACGGCCTTGAGCGCGCCGTTGCGGTCGAACACCAGATCCTCCACCGTGCCGAAGAAGCCGGCTTCCGTCGCGTCGCCCGCGGTGTTGGCCGGCTGGCCGATCAGGGCGGAGACGCGCCAGTCGCCGGGGCGGCTGGCCGCCTGCTGCTGGCGCCGGATCAGGTCCAGCGTGTCGGGGCCGGCAACGGGATAGGCCAGGACGCCGTCCACCGATCCGGGCATGAGCTGGTGCCAGGGAACGGTGAAGCGCGCCTCGCCGACGTCGAGCATGCCGCTGGCCTCGATCACCGCGCTTTCCAGCCGTCCGTCCGGGCCGACGACGAGATCCACCACCTGCCCAAGCTCCTCGCCGAGCAATCCCTCAACTTCGGTGCCGACGATCACGCCGGCCCGCCAGCCCTGGTAGAGCCGGGGGTAGGACGCCTCCGTGGTCCGCACCGTTTCGGCGGAGTGAGAGGGTTGTGCCTGGGCGGGTTGAGGAACGCCCAGGGTCAGGGACGTGGCGATGGCGAACGCGGCGAGGATGCCCGCCGAAGTGCCGCTGTAACGCATGGGTCTGTGCTCCCGATTGTGACGCGCGGTCCGTCAAAGGGAACATGGGGGGTGCGCGGCGGTTCCAGAGGGAACTCCCCAGAGGTACGCCGGTTGCTGACCGGACAGGCCAACCGAGGAGGTGATCCCATGGCAGGAAAACTTGAGAAGAAGACCGTCGCCGTTCTGGCGACCGACGGCTTCGAGCAGGTCGAATTGACCGAACCGGTGAAGGCGCTGCGCAACGAAGGCGCCGAGGTGCGGATCGTGGCGCCCCAGGGCGGGCAAATCCAGGGCTGGAACCACCACGACAAGGCCGACCGGGTGGATGTGGACGTCACGCTCGATCAGGCGGACCCCGGCGGCTTCGACGCGCTGGTTCTGCCGGGCGGCGTCATCAACCCCGACGCGCTGCGGCTGGAGCCCAAAGCCATCGATTTCGTGCGCAGCTTCGTCCAGTCGGGCAAGCCCATCGCCGCAATTTGTCACGGCCCCTGGACGCTGATCGACGCGGGCGGCGCGAAGGGCAAGCGCATGACCTCCTGGCCGTCGCTGAAGGCCGATCTCGGCAACGCTGGGGCGAATTGGGAGGACAGCGAGGTGGTCACCGATCAGGGGCTGGTGACCTCGCGCAAGCCGGACGATCTGCCGGCCTTCTGCCGCAAGATGGTGGAGGAGTTCGCCGAAGGCCGCCATGGCGGCCACCGCCACGCGGCGGAGTGACGATGCACCGTCCCCTCTCCCCTGCGCTGGGAGAGGGGACGAACTCTCTAGACGGACGCCAGCGGCGACAGGCCGTTCTGGATCGCCCACACCGCGGCCTGCGTGCGGTTCTGGGCGTTGATCTTCCGCATCACGTTCTTGAAATGCATCTTCACAGTCGATTCCGTGATGTGAAGGTTGCGCGCGATGGCCTTGTTCGACTGTCCGGCGAGCAGGCAGCGCAGGATCTGGATCTCGCGCTTCGACAGCTCGTTGTTGGCGG
Organism: Azospirillum argentinense; assembly: GCF_000632475.1. Lineage (NCBI taxonomy): Bacteria > Pseudomonadati > Pseudomonadota > Alphaproteobacteria > Rhodospirillales > Azospirillaceae > Azospirillum > Azospirillum argentinense. Next base: position 1,532,842 of record NZ_CP007793.1, on the reverse strand, counting down.
GCTGGGCGCGCTCCGGCTGCGGACGTTCGCTGTTGGCGTTGGCGATCAGCAGGCTGGCGACGTGAGTGGGGTAGACCACCTCGCCCAGCATGACCAGCTGCAGGGCGCGCAGCAGGGACTCGCTCGACATCGACTTGTTCAGATAGGCATCGGCGCCGGCCTTCAGCGACAGCGACAGCGTGCGGTCGGCGATGGCGTCGGCAAGCACCGCGATGCGGGCGCTGGTGGCGGCGCGCAGGCGCTTCACCCCGCCGGCCTCGTCGTTCGTCGCATCCCCCAGGGCCACCACGATCAGGTCGGACTGCACGCCCTGCGCGATGGCCGCCTCGGCATCCTCCACCGTCGTGGCGTGGTGGCAGACGCGGAAAGGGCCGCCGCTGATGAGCGTTCCCAGCGCCGCCGAAAACAGCCGGTCATGGTCCACGAGCATGACGTTCCACGTTCTCATCGAAACTCCTCCGCGACGCCACCCGTGACGAGCAGCGCACAACGCCAATCGTTGTCCGTTTCGCCGGGGAAAAGGGAAAAAAGCCGCCTTTATTGTATCGAAAAAGCGTGCTTTACGCTGGTTGTCCCGATGATTTATACGGATGGACAGGAAGCGGCGCAAGATGCTTGGAAGAAGCTCGATACGAATGAATCATAAATGGCTTCGAAACGATAGAAATTCGCATGGCGTCGCTTCTGCAAAGTCCAAAAGAGGTATCTTTATACTTTTCCGCTGGACAGAAAGCCGGGCTGGTTTGGGGCTCTTTTGTTTTCCAGAGCGGCTTTCGGCGGCTTGATGGGGTAGCAAAGCAATGGAAGTTCAGCTGCAGACGCGCGGCAAGGAGCGGTCGGTGGCCGGCAGGGCGCAGACATTTCTGGTGGTGGACGACCACCCCCTGGTGCGGCACGGCTTCGCCCTCTCGGTGGGGGAGATCCACCCGGACGCGCAGGTGCTGGAGGCTGGCTCGCTGGACGAGGCGATGGCCATCGCCGACCGCACGCCGGATCTGACGCTGGTCCTGTTCGACCTCAATCTGGGCGACCGCAGCGGGCGCGACGGGGTTCGCCGCATGGTCGAGGTGCTGGGAAACCGCCCGCTTCTGGTCATCTCCGGGTCGGACGAGGTGGCGGACATCGTGGACAGCGTGCGGCTGGGGGCCAGGGGCTACATTCTGAAGACCAGTTCGACGGCGGTTCTGGAGCACGCGATCTCCCTGGCGCTGACCGGGGAGACCTTCCTGCCGCTGCCGCGGGCCGTCCTGTCGGGCAACGTCGCGGCGGAGGTCGCGCGGCCCTCGGGTCAGATCCTCGACCGTCTGACCGACCGGCAGCGCGACGTGTTCCAGCTTCTGCTGGCCGGCCACTCCAACAAGGAGATCGCGCGGGAGCTGGGCGTGCTGGAGGGCACCGTGAAGGTCCATGTGCGGGCCATCATGCAGAAGCTCGGCGTGCGCAACCGCACCCAAGTCGCCGTCGTGGCCGCCCGCAGCGGCTGCTTCCCCGAGGACGCCTGACCCCCTTCGGAGCGGTTTATCCATCCGAACCATGCCTTTATGGCTAGACGGCCGGCCCGCCATTGCGGCCTGCGGAGACTTTCCGGCACTATGACGGAAACGCCCGACAGGAGGGACAATGACGGGCTCTGTGCGTTTCGTGCTCGGCGGACGGGTGGTGGAGGTGCGGGACGCCGATCCCACCACCACGGTGCTGAACTGGCTGCGCGCCAACGGGCGCCCCGGTTCCAAGGAGGGTTGCGCCGAGGGGGATTGCGGCGCCTGCACGGTGGTGCTGGGCGATCTCGCCGCGGACGGGCGCGTCCGTTACCGCGCCGTCAACGCCTGCATCCTCTTCCTGCCGATGATCGACGGCAAGCTGCTGCTGACCGTCGAGGATCTGGCCGGCGCGGACGGTGAGCTGCACCCCGTCCAGGCGGCGATGGTGGACAAGCACGCCTCGCAATGCGGCTTCTGCACCCCCGGTTTCGTGATGGCGCTGTTCGCGCTCCACCACGACCGGCGCGCGGCCGACGGCGGCCTGACCGACGGGGCGATCCACGATGCCCTGGCCGGCAACCTGTGCCGCTGCACCGGCTACCGCCCGATCCTCGACGCCGCCCGGACCATGGCGGCGGAGCGGAGCGACGACCGCTTCGACCGGGCGGAGGAGGGCATCGCCACGGTGCTGCGCTCCATCCAGCGCGATGGAGCCCTGACCGTGACCCACGGCGCCGCCAGCTTCCACGCGCCGCGGGGCGTCGATGAGCTGGCCGCCCTGTTCGCCGCTCATCCGAACGCCACGCTGGTGGCCGGGGCGACCGACGTCGGGCTGTGGGTGACCAAGCAGGGGCGCAGCCTGCCCACGCTGATTCACCTTGCCCAGGTGCGGGAGCTTCACCGGATCGACGAGGGTGCCGATGCGCTGGAGATCGGTGCGGCGGTGACCTACACCGACCTGCTGCCGGTTCTGGAAAGCCGCATGCCCGAACTGGCAGCCCTGGTCACCCGCATCGGCGCGGCGCAGGTGCGCAATTCCGGCACGCTGGGCGGCAACATCGCCAACGGCTCGCCCATCGGGGACAGCATGCCGGCCCTGCTGGCGCTGGGCGCCTCGCTGGTGCTGAACCGGGGCGGGGTGCGGCGGGAGCTGCCACTGGACCGCTTCTACCACGGCTACCGCAAGAACGACCTGAAGCCGGGCGAGTTCGTCGAGCGCATCCGCATTCCCCTGCCGCGCGAGGGCCAGCGCTTCGCCACTTGGAAGGTGTCCAAGCGGCGGGACCAGGACATCTCCGCCGTCTGCGCCGCCTTCCTGCTGACGCTGGATGGGGAGGGGCGGTTGGCGGAACTGCGCGCCGGCTACGGCGGCATGGCGGCGACGCCGGCCCGCGCCCCGGCGCTGGAGGCGGCGATGGCCGGGCAGCCCTGGACGGTGGACTCCGTGGCGGCGGCTCTGCCGGCGCTCGACCGCGACTTTCGCCCCATGACCGACATGCGGGCCAGCGACCGCTACCGGGCGCTGGTGGCGAAGAACCTGCTGATGCGTTTCCTTCTTCACACGACCGGGGCCGAATTGCCCTCCCTGGAGGCCGTGCATGGCTGACGGCGGTACCATCCAACCGATCCGCGGTGGCGTCCACCGGGGCATCGAGCATGAAAGCGCCCGCAAGCATGTGATGGGCGCCGCGGCCTACACCGACGACCTCCCGGAGCTGCCCGGCACGCTGCACGTCGCGGTGCGGCTGTCCGAGCGGGCGCACGCGCGCATCCTGGGCATGGACCTGTCGCGGGCGAAGCAGGCGCCGGGCGTGCACGCGGTCCTTACCTACGCCGACGTGCCGGGGGACGGCGACATCGGCACCGTCCAGCGCGGCGACCCCATCCTGGCCGACGCGCTGGTGACCTACGCCGGGCAGGCGGTGGTTGCTGTAGCGGCGGAGACGCTGTTGCAGGCCCGCGCCGCCGCCCGGCTGGTGGAGATTTATTACGAGGACCTGCCGGCGGTGCTGACCGCCGAGGCGGCGCTGGAGAAGGGCAGCTTCGTCTCCCCGCCGCTGACCTTCCGGCGCGGCGACGCGGCGGCGGAGGTTACCGGGGCGCCGCACCGGCTGACCGGCACGCTGGAGGTCGGCGGGCAGGACCATTTCTATCTGGAAGGTCACATCGCCTACGCCATCCCCAAGGAGGACGGCGACCTGCTGGTCCATTCCTCGACCCAGCACCCGTCGGAAGTCCAGCACGCCGTCGCCCAGGTGCTGGGGCGGCCGATGCACGGCATCGCCGTGGAATGCCGGCGCATGGGCGGCGGCTTCGGCGGCAAGGAGAGCCAGCCGGCGCAGATCGCCGCCATCGCCGGCCTGCTGGCCAACGCGACGAAGCGGCCCGTGAAGTTCCGCCTGGACCGCGACGACGACATGCTGATGACCGGCAAGCGCCACGACTTCTTCGTGCGCTACGACGTCGGCTTCGACGGCGAGGGGCGCATCCAGGGTCTGGAGATGGACCTCGCCGGGCGCTGCGGCATGTCGCTGGACCTGTCCAACGGCGTGGTCGACCGCGCCATGTTCCACGCCGACAACGCCTACTATCTGCCGGCCGCGCGGGTGACCGGGCATCGCTGCAAGACGAACACGGTGTCCAACACCGCCTTCCGCGGCTTCGGCGGCCCGCAGGGCGTCATCGCCATCGAACATGTGGTGGACGAGATCGCCCGCTCCCTCAGCAAGGACCCGCTCGACGTGCGCCGTGCCAACCTCTACGGCGGGCCGGGCCGCGACACCACCCATTACGGGATGCCGGTCGAGGAGCCGGAGATCCTCGCCGAGCTGATGGACCGGATCGAGCGGGACGGCGACTACCGCCGCCGACGGGAGGAGATCGACGCCTTCAACGCCCGCAGCCCGGTGCTGAAGAAGGGGCTGGCGGTGACCCCGGTGAAGTTCGGCATCTCCTTCACCGTCAAGCACCTGAACCAAGCGGCAGCGCTGGTCCATGTCTACACCGACGGCTCCATCCAGGTGAACCACGGCGGGACCGAGATGGGGCAGGGCATCCACACCAAGATGGCCCAGATCGCCGCCCAGGAGTTCCAGATCGACGTGGAGCGGGTGCGCGTCACCGCCAGCGCCACCGACAAGGTGCCGAACGCGCCGCCCACCGCGGCGTCGGCCGGCACCGACCTGAACGGCATGGCGGTGCGCATCGCCGTTGGGACCATCCGCGACCGGCTGGTGGCGTTCCTCGCCCAGCACTGCCACACCACGCCGGACAAGGTGGAGTTCCGCGACAACGCCGTTTTCGCTGGCAACCACGCCATGACCTTCGCGGAGGTGGCGAAGCTCGCCTATCTGAACCGGGTGTCGCTGTCCTCCACCGGCCATTACGCCACGCCGAAGATCTGGTGGGACCGCGAGAAATGCGAGGGGCGGCCCTTCTTCTACTTCTCCTGCGGCGTCGCGGTGACCGAGGCGTTGATCGACACGCTGACCGGCGAGTACAGCTTCCCCCGCGCCGACGTGTTGCACGACTGCTCGGGCAGCATCAACCCGGCCATCGACCTGGGGCAGGTGGAGGGCGCCTTCGTCCAGGGGCTGGGCTGGGTCACGTCGGAGGAGCTGTGGTGGGACGGCGAGGGACGCTTGCGCACCCACGCGCCCAGCACCTACAAGATCCCGACCTCGCGCTCGCTGCCCGAGGATTTCCGGGTGGCGCTCTACACCGACCGCCCCAACCGGGAGGACACGGTGTTCCGCTCCAAGGCGATCGGGGAGCCGCCGCTGATGCTCGGCATCTCGGCGTGGCTGGCGCTGAAGGACGCCGTCGCGGCGGTGGGCGGCCACCGGCTGCCCGTGCGCCTCGACGCGCCCGCGACGCCGGAGCGCGTGCTGCTGGCGGTTGAGGATGTAAAGACAAGAATGGGTTCCGCTGGTGGCTGACGCGTTGATGAAGAAGGTCGCCGTGCACGGCGCGGCGACGGTGCGGTTCGAGCATCGCCATGGGGCCACGCGCCTCGCCACGCTCTACCACCACGACCCGCTGCGGGTGCTGCTGCCCGATCCGCGGGCGGGGGACCTGCCCATCGCGGTGCTGGTCACCACCTCCGGCGGGCTGGTCGGCGGCGACCGGCTGGACGTCGCCCTGTCGGCGGGGCCGGGGGCGGCGGCGCTTGTGACGACCCAGGCGGCGGAGAAGGTCTACCGCTCCGCCGGGCCGGACTGCCGCATCGACACCCGCGTGACGGTGGAGGCCGGCGCTTGGCTGGAATGGATGCCGCAGGAGGCCATCGTCTTCGAGGGCTCCCGCCTGCGCCGCCTGACCCGGCTGGAGCTTGAGGGCGACGCCCGCCTGATCGCCGGGGAGATGCTGGTCTTCGGACGCGCCGCCTTCGGCGAGACGGTCACCCGCGGCCTCGTCCGCGACGCCTGGGAGGTGGTGCGCGACGGGCGGCTGGCCTGGGCCGACGCCCTGCACATGGACGGCGACCTCGCCGAGACGCTGGCCCACCCGGCGGGCTTCGGCGGTGCCGGAGCCTGCGCCACGCTGCTCTACGCCGCACCCGGCGCCGGAAGCCGGCTGGAGGCGCTGCGCGCGGTGGCGGAGGGGCTGGAGGGCGTGCGGGTCGGTGCCACGGCCTTCGACGGGCTGCTGGTCGTCCGCATCCTGGGCGGCGAGGCGCTGGCGGTGCGCCGCGCCTACGCGGCGCTGTGGTCGCATCTGCGCGCGGCGGCGGCTGGCTTGCCGACGCGCTTGCCGCGGCTGTGGGAAGTCTGACCGGCGCGAAAGCGCACCGCTGCCCGCAAAACGGGATTGGCGCACCGCAGCAACGTGGCATAATCCCGCCAACCCAATGGGAAGGCGGAGAGACAGCCCCATGAACCTGACACCGCGCGAGAAGGACAAGCTTCTCGTGGCCATGGCCGCCATGGTGGCGCGCCGCCGGCTGGAGCGTGGCGTGAAGCTGAACCATCCCGAGGCGGTGGCCCTCATCACCGACTATGTGGTGGAAGGTGCCCGCGACGGGCGCACCGTGGCCGAGCTGATGCGCGACGGCGCGACGGTGATCACCCGCGATCAGGTGATGGACGGCATCCCGGAGATGATTCACGAGATCCAGGTCGAGGCCACCTTCCCCGACGGCACCAAGCTCGTCACCGTCCACCAGCCGATTCGCTAAGGGGAGCCCCGATGAAACCCGGTGAAATCATCCCCGCCGCGGGCGAGATCGAACTCAACGCCGGCCGCGACACGGTGGAGTTGGACGTCGCCAACGCCGGAGACCGCCCGATCCAGGTCGGCTCGCACTATCACTTCGCCGAGACGAACGGGGCGCTGACCTTCGACCGCGAGAAGGCGCGCGGCTTCCGGCTGGATATTCCCGCCGGGACGGCGGTGCGCTTCGAACCGGGGCAGACGCGGCGTGTGCGGCTGGTCGCCTACGCCGGCAACCGCGTGGTCGTCGGCTTCAACGGCAAGGTCAACGGCAGCCTGTAAAAGGCGCCAGCGGAGGGCATCAGACAATGGCGCATCGCATCGACCGGGCCGAATACGCGGCTCTCTACGGCCCCACCGTGGGCGACCGTGTCCGGCTGGCCGACACCGACCTGATCGTGGAGGTCGAGAAGGACCACACCGTCTATGGCGAGGAGGTCAAGTTCGGCGGCGGCAAGGTGATCCGCGACGGCATGGGGCAGGCCCAGACCGCGCGCCAGGGCGGCGCCGTGGACACCGTCATCACCAACGCGCTGATCATCGACCACTGGGGCATCGTCAAGGCCGACATCGGCATCGTCGGCGGGCGCATCGCCGGCATCGGCAAGGCCGGCAACCCGGACGTCCAACCGGGCGTGACCATCGTCGTCGGGCCGGGGACCGAGGTCATCGCGGGCGAGGGCAAGATCGTCACCGCCGGCGGCATCGACGCCCACATCCACTTCATCTGCCCGCAGCAGGTGGACGAGGCGCTGAACAGCGGCGTCACCACCATGCTGGGCGGTGGCACCGGCCCGGCGGCGGGCACGTCGGCCACCACCTGCACGCCGGGGCCGTGGCACATGGCCCGGATGCTCCAGGCGGCGGAGGGGCTGCCGATCAACCTGGGCTTCTTCGGCAAGGGCAATGCCAGCCGTCCCGACGCGCTCTTGGAGCAGATCGCCGCCGGCGCCTGCGGCATGAAGCTGCACGAGGACTGGGGCACCACCCCCGCCGCCATCGATACCTGCCTGACGGTGGCGGAGGAGACGGACATCCAGGTGGCCATCCACACCGACACGCTGAACGAGTCGGGCTTCGTGGAGAACACCATCGCCGCCTTCAAGGGCCGCAACATCCACGCCTTCCACACCGAGGGGGCGGGCGGCGGCCACGCGCCGGACATCATCAAGGTGGCCGGCCTGCCCAACGTGCTGCCCAGCTCCACCAATCCGACGCGGCCCTTCACGGTGAACACGGTGGACGAGCATCTCGACATGCTCATGGTCTGCCACCACCTGTCGCCCCGCATCCCGGAGGACGTGGCCTTCGCCGAGAGCCGCATCCGGCGCGAGACCATCGCGGCGGAGGACATCCTGCACGACCTCGGCGTCTTCTCGATGCTGAGTTCGGACAGCCAGGCCATGGGCCGGGTTGGCGAGGTGATCATCCGCACTTGGCAGACCGCGCACAAGATGAAGGTTCAGCGCGGGCGTCTGGCCGAGGAAACGGGCGAAAACGACAACTTCCGCGTCAAGCGCTACGTCGCCAAATACACGATCAACCCGGCTCTGTCGCACGGCATCGCCCATGTCGTCGGCTCGGTCGAGGTCGGCAAGCTGGCCGATCTGGTCGTCTGGTCGCCGGCCTTCTTCGGCGTGAAGCCGGACATGGTGCTGAAGGCCGGGACCATCGCGGCGGCGCTGATGGGCGACCCCAACGCCTCCATCCCGACGCCGCAGCCGGTGCATTACCGCCCGATGTTCGGCGCCTATGGCCGCGCGATGCAGGCCAGTTCCCTGACCTTCGTCAGCAAGCTGTCGCTGGAGAACGAAGCGCTGCGCTCGCTCGGCCTGCGGCGCGAGCTGGTCGCGGTGACGGGCGTGCGGGCCATCGGCAAGAAGCAGATGATCCACAACGATTCCACACCCCACATCGAGGTCGATCCGGAAACCTACGAGGTGCGCGCCGACGGCCAGCTCCTGACCTGCGAGCCGGCGGACGTGCTGCCCATGGCGCAGCGGTACTTCCTGTTCTGAGTGTGGGGTGACGGGTTCGTGATTGGTGTCTTCGATTCCGGGCATGGCGGTCTGACGGTGCTGCGCGCGCTGGTGGCCGCCGCTCCTGGGCGTCCCTTCGTCTATCTCGGCGACCATGCCGCCGCTCCCTATGGTCCGCGCAGCGAAGAGGACATCTACCGCCTGACGGTCCAGGGGGTGGAGCGGCTGTTCGCCCAGGGCTGCGGGCTGGTCGTCCTGGCCTGCAACACGGCGGCGGCGGTGGCCCTGCGGCGGATGCAGCAGACGTGGCTGCCGGTGGCCCATCCGGGCCGCAACGTGCTGGGGGTTCTGGTGCCGATGGTCGAAGCGATCACCCGCGTGCCCTGGATGCAGGACGGGCCTGCCGCCGACTGGCGTCCGGAGCCGCGGACGGTCGGCGTCTTCGCCACCCCGGCCACCGTCGCGTCCGGCTCCTTCCCGCGCGAGATCGGCAAGCGCGCGCCCGACGTGCGGGTGGTGCAGGAGGCCTGCCCGGACCTCGTTCCGCTGATCGAGCGGGGGGCGGGGGACGCGGAACTGGCTCCGGCGGTGCGCGGCTATGTGCGGGCGCTGCTGGCGCAGTTGGATGGACGCCCGCTGGACGCGGCGGTGCTCGGCTGCACCCATTACCCGCTGGTCGCGCATCTGTTCGCGGAGGCGCTGCCGCCGGGGGTGGAGGTGCTGTGCCAGCCCAGTCTGGTCGCCCGCTCGCTGGACAACTACCTGGAGCGCCACCCCGAATACGCCCCCATTGCTGGCGAGGCGGCGGGCGCCCTTCGTTTCTTCACCACGGGAGCGGCGGAACCGGTCGGCGCCCTCGCGGGACGTTTCTTCGGCCGGCCCACACCCTTCGAACGGCTTTCTCCATGACCGACACGCTCCGCCGCGCCACCCGAGTCCACGCCCGCGGCCATTGGCCGACCGAGCGCGAGGCCGGCACGGTGACCCTCGCCTTCGACGACCGCCACCGGCGGCGCATGGTGATGACGGACGATGCGGGGGCCGACTTCCTGCTGGACCTGCCGCGCACGGTCGCGCTCGACCATGGCGACGGGCTGGAACTGGGCGACGGCGCCTACCTGCGCGTGGTCGCTGCCGACGAGGAGCTGATGGAGGTGCGCTGCGGCGGCGGGACGGAGGGCTTCGCCCGCATCGCCTGGCACCTCGGCAACCGCCACCTGCCGGTGGAGATCGTCGGCGAGACCATCCGCCTGCGCCGCGACCATGTGATCGAGGACATGCTGAAGGGGCTGGGGGCCAGCGTCGCCGCCATCCACGCGCCCTTTGCGCCGGAAGGCGGGGCGTATTCGGGGCAGGGGCATGGCCATTCGCACGGGCACGGCCACGACCATGGGCATGATCACGACCACGACCATGGTCATTCGCATTCCCACAGCCATTCCTATTCCCATTCCCACGGGCATTCGCATGACTGAGGGCGCTTGCCCCCTCCCTAACCCTCCCCCGCTTCGCGAGGGAGGGGACTTGGGCGAGGATAGGCACCCTCTCCCGCGCAGCGGGGGAGGGTCGGGGTGGGGCCCGTCTCGGCCGCCCACCTCACCAAGCTCCTCGCCTGGCTGTCGCCGTCCTTCCCGGTCGGCGGATTCTCCTACAGCCATGGCATCGAGGCGGCGGTGGAGCAGGGCCTCGTCCGCGATCGCGACACGCTGGCGCGCTGGATGGACGGCATTCTGCGCCACGGCGCCGGGCGGACCGACGGCATGCTCTTCGTCGCCGCCCACCGCGCCGTTCTGGCGGGCGACGAGGCGGGCTTCGCCTGGGCGGTCGAACGCGCCGACGCCATGCGCGCCACCTCCGAAACAGCGCTGGAGAGCCGCGCGCAGGGGCAGGCCTTCCTCATCGCCGTGCGCGCCGCCTGGCCGCTGGAGGGGATGGAACGCTGGGACCGGGTGATCGCCGACACCGGCCGACCGGTCGCCCGGCCAGTCGCCTACGCCGTCGCCGTGGCGCTGGCCGCCGCGCTGATCGGCGTGCCGGAGGGGCCGGCGCTGTCGGCCTATCTGCACGCCTTCGCCGCGAACCTCGTCTCCGCCGGGGTGCGGCTGGTGCCGTTGGGGCAGACGGACGGGCAGAAGGCCCTGGCGGCGCTCGATTCCGTGGTGCACTCTGCGGCGGAGGCCGCGCTGGCCGCCCCGCTCGACGATCTGGGCAGCCGCGCCATGGCCGTCGATTGGACCTCCATGATCCACGAAACCCAATACACGAGGTTGTTCCGCTCATGACCGCCCCGATTTCCAAGAGCCATGGTGGCCCCCTGCGCGTGGGCATCGGCGGGCCGGTCGGCTCCGGCAAGACGGCGCTGACCGACGCGCTGTGCAAGCGCATGCGCGACGACTGGGAGGTCGCGGCGATCACCAACGACATCTACACCAAGGAGGACGCCGAATTCCTCACCCGCTCCGGCGCGCTGAAGCCGGACCGGATCATGGGGGTGGAGACCGGCGGCTGCCCGCACACGGCGATCCGCGAGGATGCCTCGATCAACCTCGCCGCCGTCGACGAGATGAACCGCAAGTTCCCGAACCTCGACCTGATCTTCGTGGAATCGGGCGGCGACAATCTGGCAGCCACCTTCTCGCCGGAACTGGCCGACCTGACCATCTACGTCATCGACGTGTCGGCGGGCGACAAGATCCCGCGCAAGGGCGGGCCGGGCATCACCCGGTCGGACCTGCTGGTCATCAACAAGATCGACCTCGCCCCGCTGGTCGGCGCCAGCCTGGAGGTGATGGACCGCGACGCCAAGAAGATGCGCGGCGACCGGCCCTTCGTCTTCACCAACATCAAGACGGGGCAGGGGGTGGATGCGGTCCAGTCCTTCATCGTTCAGCGGGGCGGGTTGCCGCTTCCGGGCTGACCGCTTCGCAGAAGAAGCATTCGCGGAACCTCCGTCTTGGCCGTGCTGTTTTCCCCGCGTGAGAACCACACGCACGGAAACCAAGCCGGAGGCACCCACGATGAAACGTTTGCTCCTCAGCGCCGCCATGATCGCGGGGGCGCTCGGGCCTTGGCCGGCATTCGCCGAGACCTGCCCGGAGGGGGTGAACCGGCTGGGCCAGCGCATCGGCGCGCTGGAGGCCGCCGGCAACCAGACTCCCGCCTCCATCAGCCCGCAGGAGATCGGCCAGCTCCGTGCCCTGCGCCAGACCGCCGAGCGCGCCGGGCAGCGGGGCGGCGAGCCGGCCTGCCAGACTATCCTGGGCGAGGCCGACGCCCTGCTGCGCTCGGTCGAGCATCCGCGCGTGGTTGCCGCCGACGACCTGTCGAAGGCCAAGCTGCACAACGCCAGCGGCGAGGAGATGGGCTCCATTTCCGAACTGGTGGTCGATCCGAACACTGGGCGCGTTGCCTATGCGGTGGTCGAAGCCGGTGGGTTCCTCGGTCTTGGTGAGCGCAACTTCCCGGTTCCCTGGGCACTGATCCAGCCGGCGCAAGGAGGGGCGGCGCAGTCCGGTGACGGCTATGTCCTGAACGTGACCAAGGACCGGCTGACCGCGGCGCCGCAATTCACCCGTTCCAACCGCCCGGACATGTCGGACCGGCAATGGGCGGTGGCGCTGCACACCTATTACGGAGTCCAGCCCTATTGGATGCGCGACGGTGCGGCCCTCGCCGCGGTTGGTATGCCGGAGGGCGGTGCCGCGGGATCGCCGCAGCTCCAGTCGGAGGTGCAGCGCCTCTCGCAGGAGGTGGACCGGCTGAACCGCGAGCTGTCGCAGGCCCGCACGCTGGCCGATACGGCCCGCAAGCCCGACGGGACGGCGCAGCCGGGCTCGTCCGGTTCGACCGGCGCTGCGCCGGCGCCGGGCCAAGGCGGGTCCACGCCGCCCGCTCCGCAGCAGTGACCCCCGAAGCAGTGACTGTAGAAAAAGATCGAGGAGAGCAGCGATGGCGATGACGAGCCAAAAGGGCATGGGCAGCCGCGACGCGGCCCTGCCGGACGATCTCGAACGCATGATCAACGTCGGGCACACCGAACGTCTGGTATCTCTGGTCGGCGGCGGGCTTCTCGCCGTGCTTGGGCTGCGCCGTCCAACCGTCGGTGGGGCGGCGCTGGCTCTGGCCGGCGGCGCTCTGGTCGCCCGTGGGCTGACCGGCTATTGCCCGGCCAAGGCGATGATGGAGGATTTTGGCGGCCATCACGACGGGGCGGGCACCCCCGCTGAGGATGTGGATCAAGGCGTCCATCGGTACTCGCGTCATCCCGGCGACATCTACGACGACGCCGACGAGAAGGAGAAGGTGGACGAGGCGTCGATGGAATCCTTCCCGGCCAGCGATCCGCCGTCCTTCACGCCCGGCGCCGTTTGATCGTCTCCGGTTCCATAGAAGCCGGTCCTGCGAAAAGGCCCCTCCGAAAGGTGGGGCCTTTGTTTTTGTTGCGGTCCTCGTTATGAATACGCAAGAAAGAGGTATGGATTGCCGCTGCGGACTTCGCGTCTTCGCTGTGTGAAGGCTGTGTTACGGATAAACAAAGCGATAATGTCGGATATATTGCGACTTTAACAAGTTGCCTATGACCTTCGATTGCATTATGGTGCGTTGCACAATTCGAGTGATCCGATCTGGCGCACTCTGAATCCGGCCACCTTGCAATCCGGGAAAGCCAGCCTATGACCACGATCATCCCCGCCGCCACCACTCTTGAAGGCAAGAAGGGCCTCGTGCTCGGCATCGCCAACGATCAGTCGATCGCGTGGGGCTGCGCCCGCGCCTTCCGCGCTCTGGGCGCGGATCTCGCGGTCAGCTACCTCAACGACAAGGCGAAGCGCTTCGTCGAGCCGCTGGCCCAGCAGCTCGAAGCGGAGATCTTCGAACCGGTGGACGTCACCGGCGAGGGTGAGCTGAAGGCCATCTTCGAGAAGATCGAGCAGAAGTGGGGCAAGCTGGACTTCGCGCTGCATTCCATCGCCTTCGCCCCGAAGGACGATCTGCACGGCCGCGTCGTCGATTGCTCGCGCGAGGGCTTCCAGATGGCGATGGACGTGTCCTGCCACTCCTTCATCCGCATGGCCCGCTACGCGGAGCCGCTGATGAAGGACGGCGGTTCGCTGTTCACCATGTCCTATTTCGGCGCCAACCGCGTGATCGACAATTACGGCGTCATGGGTCCGGTGAAGGCCGCCCTGGAGGCCAGCGTGCGCTATCTGGCGGCGGAACTGGGCCCGAAGGGCATCCGCGTCCACGCCATCTCCCCCGGCCCGATCAAGACCCGCGCCGCCTCCGGCATCGCCCATTTCGACGAGTTGATGGAGAAGGCCGCGGAGCGCGCACCGGAGCAGCGCCTCGTCACCATCGAAGAGGTCGGCTACACCACCGCCTTCCTGGCGACCGACGGCGCCAAGGGCATCACCGGCAGCACCACCTATGTGGATTGCGGCTATTCGATCGTCGGCTGATCGGGCGTTGTTTGACAGGTAAGTTGGGGCGGCTGATCGTCGCCTCATCTTCATAAAGTTGATGCGAAGGCAGGCGGAAACATGACGTTTCCCCTGCCTTTTCGCGTCTTTGTTTTGGTGCGGCAAAATGCCATGTGACGATCGTATGCGTTCGTTTTGTAGAAAATGCGCCCATAATGCAGGCAAAGGCCGTCGGTTGCGGAGTCGGCGGTAACAAGGGTCGCGGCGTCCGGTATTTACGGTTCCTTGACGGGTTGCGCACCTTCATCTTCAGTTGCGCAAGCTACGGCGCGCTTCCCTTCAATGCGGTGGCTTTCGGCGGAATGGCCCGGTAGCCGCGGAAGTCAGGGTGCGGAGGGTTCATGGGTGTCATTACGTGGAGGCGGCAGCTCAGCGTCGGCCAGCCGTCCATCGATGAAGATCACAAGCACCTGATCGAGTATCTGAACGAACTGGACGCCGCGCTGAATTCGCGCAGCTTCATGCCGGTGCGCGTCGCCAAGATCCTCATGAAACTGCTGGAATACACCCAGCAGCATTTCGCCCGCGAAGAAAAGATCATGCAGGCCGTGCATTACCCGAAGTTCGAGGAGCACGTCCGCCAGCATCACGAGGCCGTGCGGACGCTGAGCGAACTGTCCGCGGTCTTCACGCGGGACCCGACGCATCAGAACGCCGAGCGGATTTATACCTTCACCGCGAACTGGCTGGTCCACCACATCATCATGCAGGACACGCAGCTGACCCCCTATGTGCGGGGCGTCTGGGTCTGAGGGCCGGACAGGGCGTTACAGGAAGGCGCTGCGCCGCCGGCCTGCGGCGTTCTCCCAAGCCCACTCGACGACGAGGCTCAGCAGCCGCTCCAGCGTCGGACGCACCTGACGCGCCGACTCCTCGCGGAAGCCGAAGGGAGCCTCCTCGTCCATGTAGGTGAGCTGCGACAGTTCGAGCTGGATCGAATGGATGTTGTCGGCGGGGTTGCCGTAGCGGCGGGTGATGAAGCCGCCCTTGAAGCGCCCGTTCTGCACCGAGGAAAAGCGCCCGGTCGCGGTGAGCACGTTCATCACCCGGCCGACCAGCGCCGGCGAGGCGCTGGACCCTTCCGCCGTGCCCAGGCTGAAATCCTGGATCTGCCCGTCGAAGAAGCGCGGCACGCGCGATCGGATGGAATGGGCGTCGAACAGCACCGCCACGCCGAAGCGTTCCTTCAGCGCTTGAAGCTCGCCGTTGAGCTGCTCGTGATAGGGGCGCCAATAGGCGCCGCACCGCCGCTGCACCTCTGCCGCGTCCGGCTCCTGCCCCGGGCGGTAGACCGGCTGGTGATCGAAGGTGGTGAGGGGACAGAGTTCGGTGCTGCCGGCGCCGGGGGCGGGAAGGGCGCTGTCGGGATCGCGGTTGAGGTCGATCACATAGCGCGAGAGGATGGGCTTCAGGAAGCCGACGCCCAGCGCCGGGGCGAAGTGATAGAGCCGGTCGAGATGCCAGTCGGTGTCCGGCATCGCCAGGGCGGAGTCGGTCATGATGGCCGCGATGTCCGGCGGCACGACGGTGCCGACATGCGGGATGCTGAGCAGGACGGGGGTTTCCCCCGGCTGGAAGCGGAACGTCTCCATGCCAACACCCTTTGTTTCCTGGCCCGATTCATCAAGCCATTCGTGCAACAACGGTTTGATGCGCCGCAGCATGATCGGAACTATGCGGCGCAACCGGCATGGCGGTCAAATCCTATTGCGTATTTGTTATAAAGGCTTCAACGGGTTGTGGCGGCCGTGGCCGCCGCAACCACCTCACGCTTCCAGATCGCCTTCGCTTTCCTCGGCCACATGGTCGACCATGTCCGACAGGACGCGCCGGATGTGCTCGTCGGTGATCAGGTAGAAGACACGGTTGCCGCGCCGTTCCGCCTGGATCAGCCGTCCCGCCCGAAGCAGGCGGAGGTGATGGCTGACCAGGGACGGCGACAGGCCCAGCGCCGCCGCCATGTCGCCGACCGAGGTCGAGGTGTCCAGGCAGGCCAGGATGATGCGCAGCCGGCTGGGGTCGCTCATCAGGCGGAACATGTCGGCCAGTTCGGTGGTCTGGTCTTCGGACAGGCGGAGATGCGCCGGCTTGTCCTTCGGTGCTGACCCTTTTTGCATGCCGCGTTGATTCCCGCTCGTAAGGTTTTTATCGGTGGTTGCCGCTCTTACAAAGTATAGGTCGGCCGCCGCGTCAATCCCATAGGTCGGCGTAGCGATGCCCGAAGTCGCCGGGCGGCGGCATCTTACGTACGGCCTATCGCTCGCCTGTTGACGTTGGGCGAGGGCTCGGGAACAATTCGGCCACAAGCATGACGGTCTGGGGCAAAGGCCGCACAGGATGCCTTCAACGATCGAATGAACGCGATCGGATGAACGGTCGAACCAACGGCCGAAACGGGCAGATCGAGGGGGAGGAAGCCATGACGTCGCGCCGACAGGTTTTGTTGCCGCTCGCGCTGGCCCCGGTGGCCGGCTGGGCGATCTGGGCGACCAACGCCAGCGAACCCACGCATCCCGCCGGGCCATTCCATCTGCCGCTGGACGACACCACGGCCCTGTGGCGGGATCTGGTGCAGGTCCGCATGGAAGGTCCGGCGGCCAATCCAGTCTTCCCGACCCGGGTCAAGGCGCTGGAGGGCAAGCTGGTGACGGTCCGCGGCTTCATGGTGCCGTTGAGCGACGCGCCGGCCCACAACCGTTTCATCCTCGCTGCCAACCCCATCTCCTGTCCGGCCTGCCACCGGCCCAGCCCGTCCACCATGCTGCACGTCCACAGCCAGATCCCGGTCCGCGAGTCGCAGGCCCCGGTGCTGATAACCGGCACCTTGCGGCTGAACCCCTTGGAGGGGTTGTTCTACCGTCTCGACCGCGCGGAGCTGCGCTACGCTTGATCGTTGCGGATCGGATCGGTCGTTCCTTTTTCCGTTGTGGCATGAAATGCTGCCGCCTGTTCGTCGGAGTAATGGCGGGGATCGCGTGGCCGGAAGGGGAGTGGCGCTGGGGCGGGCCGCCGGGTTGTTCCTGGCGCTCATCCTCTATGGCCTGCTGAGCGCTCCCGCACCGGGGCGGGTCCGTTTGGCCGAGGCGGCCATCGGGGCGTTGCTGGTGCTGGGCGTCGGGCTGCTGCGCCCCCTGTCCGTGGCGACGGGCCACGCCTTGCTGGAACGCGATTCGCCGCCCTGGGAGTTGCCCGCGGTGCTGGCCCTGGCGGTGCTGCTGTGGTGCCCGCTGATGCGCGGCGTGTGGCTGGATTGGGCGCCGGACGACATGCTGCGCGACGTGGTGCCGCTGCTTTATCTGTTCCTTCCCGTGTTGCTGGTGCCGATGCTGCGTGCCGCCCCCGACCGGGCTGTGGCGCTGCTGGCCGCGGGCATGGCGCTGGCCGGGATCGGTTTCGCGCTGCGTTGGTGGAAGCAGGCGCATTGGGGGTTTGGCGCCATCGGCGTCCGGGCGATGGCGGATGGCGGCGTCTATCTGCTGAACGCTCCGTCCGTCCTGTTCGCCGCCATCGCGCTGCCGGTCTTCGGAGTCGGTGCGTTGGCGCGCGGCCGCTGGCTGTGGGGCGCCGTTGGCGTGGCCGCGATTCTGGGCGGGCTTCTGTGTCTGGCGGCGCTGGCCGGAGCGGTGCACCGGATGGCGCTCGGGCTTGCCGCCATGGCCTTCGCCGCCCTGGGGCTGTGGTGGTTGCGCCGGGCGCCCCTGGCCGCGTTGGGCGTGGGGATGGCGGCGCTGCTGTCGGTGACGCTGTTCCCTGAGTTGCTGCTTGGCGCCTTGGGGCAGGCGGCCGAGAAAACCCGGCTGGCTGGGGCCAACACCCGGTGGGAAGAGGCGGAGGCCGCCCTCGGGCAGGCCCTGTCCTCTCCGACTGCCTTCCTGTTCGGGCAGGGGTGGGGAGCGCTCCTCGCCAACCCGGCGGTCGGCGGCTGGCGCGTGTCCTACACCCACACGCTGGCGACCTACGCCGTGGCCAAGGCGGGAGTGGTCGGCTTGTGCGCCCTTGTTGCCTATTTCGGCGGGCTGGCTCCGCGTGTGCTGGCGTTTCTCCGTTCCGATCCCGCGCTTGGTTGGGCGGTGGTGGCGCCGCTCCTGATGGCGCTCCTGGCGCATACGAGCTTCAATGGCGTTGAAACAAAACAAAAACAATAACTTACAAGGCTATTTTCCATCTTTCGCCCTGGGGCGAAAATCCTCCAATTTTGCGATGGCGGAGACGGCCCGGCGGCGTTGATCGGCTGCGCGCGTGTAGTGCTCGACCATCGCCAGCGTGGCGTGACCGGTGACCGCAGCAATCTCGTGCGCGCTGCAGCCAGCTTCGGCCAAGCGGGACGCCGCCACCTTGCGCAGGCCGTGGAACACGTAGCCGACGAACTCCGGCCGGGCGCGATCTCCATTTATTTCGCCCTTCGCTCCGACCCGTTTCCTCCCGCGCAGGCATCGGCTGAACATGGTGGCGAACGATGGGCCATCTTTCCATGGCGCTCCGGTTGGGCGCTCTAGGATCATCGTCGTTTTGGCGCTGTCCCTCCAGGCGTTCAGTTCGGCGCGCAGGGCGGCGTGGCACGGGACCCACAGCTTGGCCCCGGTCTTTTCCTGCACGACTCGGATTGCCGACCCGTCGTAATCCGCCCAGGTCATGCGGATGCAGTCCCCCTCGCGCTGCCCGGTATAGAGACCGAGAACAACGGCCCGCCGCGCCCATTCCGGCAGGATGCCCGGCGTGATCGCGCGCTCCACCAGATCATCAGGCCATGTCGCATATTCCCCGGTGGCGAGCGTCTTGATGCGCAGGGCGGGGTGGTAATCGATGTATTCCCGGTCCACCGCGAACTGGAGGATGATGCCCCACATGATGTGGAGGGAGTTCGCCGCGCACGGGGTGTCGGCCAGATTGTCGCGATGGGCGAGGATGTGCCGGCGCTTGATCGTCTTGATGTTGACCTCGCCGAATCGGTCCACGATGTAGCCGAGCGAGCGCTCATAGCTCCGTTTGCTGTTCGGTCTGAGCTTGGTGAAGCCCGAACTCAACCGGTACTCCCTCACCACTGCTTCAACCGTGCGAACGCGGGGCTGTCCGCTCCGCGTTTTCCGTTCGTAGGTGTAGGTCTTAACGGTGCCGTCCGCGAGCGTCCGCTTTACGGTCTTTCCGGCCATCGGCAACCATCCTTGCCACGATTTCATCAGGGTCAGCAGAGCGTGGCGGGGTGCTGGTTGCCGCGTCAAGCCCGCGCCTTGCCGCTGCGCGCAGTTCGTCCACCGGCCACCGCTTCAGCCCGCCGATCACAGCAGGCTTCGGCAGGACGCCTTTCTCGACCCAACGCCGCACGGTCGTCTTGCTGGTGTCGAAGAAGTCAGCAACGGACGACTCGGACAGATACTCGGTCCCCATCCCTACGCCCCCTCTCCCTGCGCCCCGCGGGCGGCCAGATACTTCATGTCTGCCGGCGACAGAAGGCCGACGCTGTAGCTGCTGCGATCCGGCGCCGGGGTCAGGACTTCGCGCCCGCAATCGGGGCACGAACGCACGCCCCAATCGCCATCATTCCGGCGGTGCAGTTTCTTCGGAACATCGGTGATGTCCTCTTGGCAGAACGGGCAGCGTGCGCCCAACTCGAAGCCCAGCGGGTCCATGAGCATCTTGGTTCTCGGACCCTTGGCTCGGTCCAGAAGGGCGTCAGCCATTCCCTTCCTCCCTCGTCTCGGTGGGCAGGAGGCCGGAGGCGCGGGCCTTGGCGAGGGCTTCGGCGTCAGCTACCTGAATGCGTTCCCAATTGTCCTTTCTCTGACGGTCCTCTTCATCGCGGCCGGCAGAGAAGGCATCCAAGGCTCGACGGTACGCTTGCTGTGGGGTCAGACCATCGGTGAACATCTGGCGCCAATATTCTGGGAAGACGGAAAACTCTCCGGGCTCAAACCCGTACTCACCCTGGATCACGTCCTCTTCGAGATGCTGGAGCCACGTCCGGAAAGCCGGTGTGATCTCGTCGTCACCATCATCGTCGCCGTCTTCGTCGGGCAGCAGGTTCGCCAGATCGCCGATAGCGTCTTCCGGCACGATGAAGTGCCCGGCAGCATCCTGTTCGGTCTCGCGGACGACACGCCCAGCTGCTTCGCGAAGCTCCGCCAGCTCCCACGCGATGTCTCCGCCCTGCGCCTGCCCCATGTCCTGCATCGCGAAGACGCGCACGGCGTCCTTGTCCACGTCGTGGGCTTCCATCAGCCATTGCGGCTCGGGGTGCCATTCTGTGGCGCCGTGGTAGACCCGGATCGGGATTGCCCGGCGGGTGCCGGTTTCGCCGCGGTAGTTGGTGTAGGTGAAGACGAGCGGTTCGCCCTGCGCCTGCTGTGCGCCCGATGAGAGGGCGGCGTCGATGATGTCGGTGTTCTGCTCGTCCCGCTCTTGATTGGAAAAATACCAGTTTGGGCTGTTCAATCGCTCCCTCACCGTGGTTAGAGCCTCCCGCACCGCTGCCTCTCGCGCCTCTGCGGCGGAAAGGGCGGACTCAAGCTTCTGCCGAACCCGCCACGCAGCATTGGCGGCCTTCTCGAATTTGGTGCGGGCAGCAGCAAGGACCGCCTCCGCCTGGGTGCGCGCTGTCCGTTCATCCGCATAGGCCCGCACCACTCCACCGTATGCCGTAGCGTCGGCCCCATGGAGCATCGTGGCGACCACCGAGACGGCGGCGGCGTGGCTCTCAGCTCCGGTCAGGCGGGCCAGTTCGGATAGCAGGGCCTCCGCCTGGGTGGCGCGGGCCTCGGCTGCCAAAGCATCGTCCAAACGGTGAGCGGCCTGCTGCTCCCAGCTATCGCGATCCGCCTCCAGTTCCGCGACGCGCGCGGTCAGGGTGTCGATCAGGTCGGCGGCTTGGTCGCACACATCGTAGGCTGTCCCTGAGTGGCGGACAGGATCAGCCTCCAGAAGGCTGCGCAGGCGCGCGCTCAGCGGCGCCGGGGCGGGGGAGGTGGTCATGGGGTCAGTCCTCCTCGTCGGTGTCCAGTGGGCAGTGGCGGCGGCTTTTGGCTGGCTCGCCGTCACGGAGCTGCGGGCATTCGGGGTGGATGCAGTCGCCGTCCTTACCGGCTGCGCAATGCGTGAGAGGTTTGAACGCCTCCATGGGGGCGGGAGCGGAGGGGAGGGGCAGTACCTCCACCTGGAGAGCATCCCAGACGGCCTGGAAGGTGACCCACTTCGGTGATGGCATCCGCATCGTGAGCGAGATGGTCACCGGGCCGCCCGGCTCCTCGCTGTTGGTGATGCTGTCCAGAGTGCCCCTCCACCCCTCCACCCCTCCCGGCGCTGCGGCGGGCGCCAACGACCACCCATGGAACCACGCGAAGGCGCAGTAGGCCGCCACGTCGCGCGGGTCGCCCTTGTGGACGTGCTCGGCCAGCTTCGCCACCAGCTCGTCACGCCAGTCTCCCCGGCGCCACCCGTCGCTGTAGCCGTACTTCACCTCGGCCAGCCGCAGCTTGGCGGCCAGTGCCTCGGCAAAGCCGGTGACCAGTTTTGCGGTGTCGGGGTGCAGGCCGACCGGCAGGGTGATGTAGCCGACCGGGAGAGGTTGTTGCGGCGCTGCGGCGGGCGCAGAGACAGCGCGGGCGGCGGCGATCCATGCGGTCTTGTGCCCTTCGTCCAAGCTGTCCCAAAACTCATCGGGCGTAGCGATCATGCCGCCGGGCCATTTGGTGTCCGACCATGTGTAGGCGATCCGCTTGGCCGTCTCGGTCAGGTCCGGGGCGGCCTCCACGGCGGGGCGGCGGGGCGCTTCCGGTGCGGAGCCTTTCACGTCCCCGGAGGTCGGGACCGGCAGGGCTGCGGCGGCTACGTCGGCGATATCTCGCAGGGTTCCGAGCGCGAGCGGGGCGCCATCATTGATGGCTTCGCGAGCGATGGTCCTGATCTTGGCGAGCGCCGGGAACATGATCTGGTAGGAGGCGGCCCAGACCTTCGCCATCTCCTCCGGGTCTCCGGAGCCGGGGCCTTTGTCGTAGACCTCGCCCAGGATGACGTCGTTCTCGGTGGGGCCGCCCCAGATGAAGCGCCCACGGGCTTCGGCGACGCGGCGGGGCCGTGCGGTCTTGTCGGTCATTGTGTCGGTCTCCTCAGGCCGAGGGCGTGGCTATGCGCGCGATCCCGGCGGCCCGGAAAAAGGCAGCGGCTTCTCGCTCGGTGGCGTCGCGCATGAACGAGTTGTGAATGCCCATCGCCTCATCCTTCAGGCGAGCGGCCTCGCCTTCCAGGGCTTGGGCGATGGCTTCAGTTTGGTCTGCCGCGGGCGTTTCAGGGCGGCGGTTCCAGTTGGCGACCATCTTGTTGGCATCTGCCCATCCGCAACTGTTGACCATCCACGCGCGGATGCTGAGGCTTTCCGCATCCCATGGACCGGCGTGCAACCAGCGGCCCCTGTAAGTGACCTTCAGGGCTCCTCCGGTGTGCGGGCACGGAAGGAGGTCAAGGCCACCCCAGGAGATGCTCTCCGCGTCCTCGCCTTCACGCGCGAGGCGCCATTCCATGCCATCCGGGACCGAACGAACGTAGCCGTCCCAGCGGGAATATTCCGGCCACCACTCGGACGGCCCGTATCCCATGCCGCAGTACTGGAGCTTCGCGCTCCACTCGGGCCGCAGCATCATGCCGCAGATCATGCGGGCCGGGATGCGCCAGCGGTACAGCGCCTTGGTGTCTTCCGGGCGCCGCTCGCTCCACAGAGTCCATTCGGTGTCGGTCATTGCGGTCTCCTCGCTCTGCGCTCAGCGCGGAGCGGTGGGGGTGGGCTGCTGCGCGTCCAGGCGCGCCAGGAAGTCGGCGAGGTCCAGCGTGTCCGGGTGGCGACCGAACTCCTCCACCGCATCCAGGGCGCGGCGAAGCTCCTCCGTCTGCCGACGCGGCGGGTAGAGGTCGGGCGCCTTGAGTGCCCGGACCATGCTGCGCGAGCGGCTGCGGCGCCCGGCCATCACTTCGCTCCCTTCTTCTGCTGGAAGCCGGCCGTGCGGCCCTGGACGAACTCGCGCCAGGCGGCGGCGTGCGCCCCGCCGTTTGCGGCGATCAGCGCGTTGATCCGGTCGGTGTGGTCGTCGAGGAAGGTGACCCACTGCCCGAAGGTCAGGCAGGACGAGCCGATGCGCTGCAACTCGGCCAACTCGTCCGCCCACTCGTCTCCCTCCGGCGCGTCGCCGTCGCCCTCCGGCTGGCCCTCCTCCGGCTTGGTCAGGTAGGCCTTGCGCAGCCGCGCCAGCGTGTCGTCCCCGCCCTCGGTCATGTCGGCGGCCCACTCGGCGGCGTCGCTGTTCAGCTCCCAGAGCTTGGCCGGGTCGGCGGCGCCCTGCAGCGCGGCTTCGAAGCGGGCCAGCCAGTCGGCGGCGCTCGTCGTCTCCGACACCTCGCCGTCCAGCGTGACCAGCTGATAGGTCTGCGGCGGCGGGACGAAGGTTTCAGGCGCGGTGCCGGCGTCATGCTCCAGGGTCGGGGTGGTGCTGAAGTTGGCGAGCTGCTGGGCGGCGGTGACGGCGGCGATGGATGGGCCGGCCTGCCGGCGCTCGTCCGCAGCGTGCATCGCATCGTCCCGCTCGATGACGCGCTCCAGTTCCTCGGACAGCGGCAGAGCCTTCATCAGCCGGCGCAGGACCGTCTTGCGGGCCATCTCGCCCCACCACTCCTTCCACGGGCCGGAATCCTTCGACCGGCTGACGGAGCGAACCTTCTCGATCTCCTGGAAGCTCATCACCTCGACGTGCTTCTCGTCGTCGTCCGTAACGGCGATGGCATAGGCTCCGATGGCCGGGCCGCGGTCCACATCGAGGGTGGGCGGCTTGTGGTGGATGTTGGCATCGAATCCGAGCTGGTAATCAAACTCGTCGTTCTTGTGGACCACGTAGGCGTCCAGCCGCTTGATCTGGCCGCTGTTCATCGCGAGCTTCCGCAGCCCGCGCACCATCGGCATGTACTGGACCTTCTTGACCCAGACGTCCCTGCCGTCCCGCTTCTCCTTGGTGTTGAAGATCACCAGGGCAGCTTCCTTGCCGTTGGGCATCAGGCCGTCCGCCGCCGCCTCCAGGCAGGAGTTGAAGAGGGACCGTCGGTCGGCCTGGGCGAGGTCGGGATTCTTCGCGGCGGCGGTCATCACCACGCGGGCGAACTTGTCGGGCGTGATGTGGCTGGGGAGCGCAACGGAGAACTGCGCCTTCACCGCCTCCTTGGACAGGTCGGCCTGCAGGTCCTTCACGGGGTCGCGCGGGGCGACGGCGGTTCCGGTGTTCGTGGTCATGGTGATCAAGCCTCGCGAATGGTCATGGCCCCGCGGTAGGGCTTGCCGCCCCGCTGCGCGTAGACCCAGGTGATGGAGTGGCCGGCGGCCTTGGCCCGGATCGTCTCCGGGGCGTCGCCGAGCTTCAGGGCGATTTGCGCTTTGACCCGGGCCTCGGCGTCCTCCGCCCGCTTGCGGATGCCCTGAACCTTCAGGAACCGAGCGCAGAGCGTTGGCAGGCGGTTGTCCCCGGTCAGGTCCAGCGGCGCGGACCGCGTCTCGGCGCCCAGCAGCGACAACTCGGCCTGCGTGTCGAAGTCGGCGACGTCGAGCGGCGGCGTGCCGTCCTCCACCGCGCGCCAGAAGGCGGTGACGGCCTGCTCGATCTTGGCAATCGTCGGGTCGTGCCGCTCGATCCGCCCGCGCTTGAGCGACGATCCGCCGACGCAAGCGACGATCCAGCCGTGGGGTGCCCGGACGCGCTCGCACGCAATCTGGTGCTGGAGCTGCAACGTGATGTCGATCGGCGGCGCGGTGATCTCGTCGCCTTCGGTCTTCCACAGGTCGCGGAACACCAGATAGTCGACGTTCTTGATCTCGACCGGCGGCAGGCCGATCTCGTGCACCTCGAAATCACGGCTGGCGCCCATGCCCAGCACCGCGGCGTGGCGGAGGTAACGGTGGACCTTGCGCAGCGGCCAGGGCGCCCATTTGTCCATGGCCGCGTCGGCGATTCCCGCCTCCAGGTGCTTCCCGAGCCGGACGCGCTCGTTGTTGTCCAGATCCTCCGCCGGCAGGACGCCGCGCTTCTGATGGTAGAGCCGGTACCCGGTCGTATGGCGGGACACGCAGCCGAGCATGGTGGCTCCGGCGGGCGGAACCTCGAACATGTGCAGGTAGGCGAGGGCGCCGGTCGGCAGTTGCCACAGGTAGAACAGGCTGGCGATCTCCGACCCGCCGATGTGCTGGGCGCGGAGAGCGTGCCAATCTTCGCGATTTTTCGGAAGAATTGCGTTCACAGCGCCGGCTCCTTGATCGTCTGCAGGTGGAAGTACAGGCGGGCGCAGGCGCGAACGTCGACCAGGGCGTCATGGGCGCCGTCGAGCGGCTCGTTGAAGAAGACGCGGAAGCACTCCTCCAACTTCGGCCACTTCCAATCTCGATCGTGCCGCGGGTTGGCGTGCAGCACCTTCGCCAAGGGGGTGGCGGTGCGCATGGTGCAGAAGGAGGGGACGCTGTAGACGTCCACCGGCACCTGGGCGCGGTGCCGTGCGGCGTCCATCACCGCCAAGTCGAAGGGGACGTTGTGGCCGATTACGATCTCGGCGCGCTGCAGCATGCCCCAGAACACCGACAGGACGGAGCGCAGCGGCACGCCACCACGCTCGGCCACCTCGGTGGTGATGCCGTGCACCGCAGCAGCGGCATCGGGAATTTCCCAGCCGGCCGGGCGGACCAGCAGGTTGACGGAAGCGCGCTCGGTACCGTCCATCTCGGTCAGCAGGGCGGCGAACTGCACGAGATGCGGCTGGTGATCGGCGGTAGGGTCCGCGCGGAAGTCCACCAACCCGGTGGTTTCGGTGTCGAAGAACAGGATCATATCTGCCCCGCTCAGTAGGCGATGGAGACGCGCGGCACGTCGCCCTTGGCGATGGCCGTGATTGCGGTCTTGGCGTCGCCGTAGGACAGGCCGGCGGCGGTCAGCGCGGCGACGGCGGCGTTGTTCACCGTGGCCCGGTGGGTGCGGTCCGCTTCGCGGCGGCTCCGCGCCTCCTCCTCGGCCTTGCGCTCGCCCTCGATCCGCTGGCGTTCCTGGCGGGCGGCTTCTTCGGCCCGCTGCTGGGCGCGCTCCTCGGCCTCCTTGGCGCGGCGATCGGCGTCCAGCCGGTCCCGCTCCGCCTGGGCAGCGCGCTCCTCAGCCTCGGCCTTCTCCCGTTCCGCCTTCTCCTGGATCTGCCGGGCCTCCTGCTCGACCCGCGTCCGTTCGGCGGCGGCGGCGCGTTCCGCCTCCTGGCGGGCCTGTTCGGCGGCGCGCTCCTCGCGCTCCCGCTGTTCCTGCTCCGCTTTCTCCCGAGCGGCTTGGGCTTCGCGCTCTGCAGCTTCCTGGCGCAAGCGCTCCAGCTCGGCGCGCTCGGCGTCGCGCTGGTGGGCTGCCTCCAGCATCATCGCCAACTTGCCGACGGCCTCGGCCTTCGCTGCCTCGGCGCGGGCGGTGAACTCCTGGAAGGTGCTGGTGTCGACGGCCTGGGCGACCGTTAGCCGGTCGGCGATGGCGTCGGTGGTCGGAACGCCGTCAAGCACGGTCAGCCGGGCGATGTCAGCCAGTGCGGATTCGTGTCGGGAAACCCGCGCCTTTTCCGCCTCCTCGAACTCGGTCAGCGGCGCGCGGAACTCCTTCTGGAGGGCCTCCAGCCCGTCCCAGAAGATGCGGCGGATGCCGTCGATGGCGTCCACCTTGACCTTGTAGTCGGCCTTGAGCTGCTTCCCGAAGGCGTCGGCGGCGGTCTTCGACCGGGCGATCTTCGCGGCCATGGACGCGATGGCGTCGCGCCCCTTCTTGGTGGACACGTCGCGGTCGATGGCCAGCACCTCGCGCCGGACGTCGGCGACGATTTCGGCGGCCTTCTCCGGCGTGAAAATCTCGGGTGTCAGGTCGGCGATGATGGCGAGCCCCTTGCCGGTCTCGGTCTTGGGCGCTTCCAGGGTGTCGGTGGTCATTGCTTTCGGGCCTCCTGGCTCCAGCGGTCTTCGTGGGCGCCGACGATGCGGTCCAATTCTGCCTGCTCGGTCGGCGTCAGGCGCTCCAGCGCGCCGACCATCAGGCGAGCGAGCCGGTTGTGTTCCGTGGGGTGGTCGGCATCGATGCCGGTGATCAGCAGCACCTTGCCGTGCAGCAGGATCAGGCTGCCGTAAGCGGTCTCGTCCGATTCGGTGACGGTGTACGGGCTGGCCATCCCCATCACTCCGCGGCCAGGATCTGCAGCGGCTTCGCGCGGCGCAGCGCGTCGGCGAACCACGTCTTCGCGGCCTCGGGGGTGACCAGCAGCCAGCGGCGGGAATCGTTCAGCAGGAAGGCGGCGCGCGCCCGGTCGAGCAGGGCGGTGTCCAGCGTCTGCCCGTCATCGTCGATGCTGGCGACGTAGGTTGCGTCCTCCCACACGTCGATGACGAGGGACAGCCCCAGCGCGCCGAGCTGGAGGGTCTGGCCGAGGTCCGGGCGGACGGTGGCCGCGGGCTCGGGCTGCTGCTCCGCGATCCGCCGAAGCCAGAACCCGAGCTGCACGCAGCACTGCCGGTGGCGGTCGCGCTGGTGGGCCAGCTCCTTCAGGACGGTCCTCTCGGTCCAGTCGCAGCCGGCGACGCGCACGACGTCTGCCTCCGGGTGGTTGCGCAGGTACCGCAGGGCGCTGCACAGGGTCCATGCCGTGCCCCGGTGCCGCTCCGCCCGCTCGCGCCACCGCTGGAGCATCTCCGTTGGGCTGTAGGGGGGCTGGTAAGTGGCGACCCGCCCCAGCGCCTTCGCCCGGCCCGACGTGTGGGCGTGGTCGTCCATCTGCTCCAAATCCTCGATGGTCATGGGCGGGGCGGCGGGGCGGGCGGGCGTGGCGATCAACTTCATCGCGTCCTCCGGGTGTGATGGGGGAGAGAGCCGGCCCTCTACCTCGGGCGCCGGCGCCGGCCTCATGCCCGCCTCGGTCCTGCGCGATCCGCAGTTTTCCCGGCGGTGCTAAGCCGCAGCTCTCTCTGACGCCTCGTGCCCGCTGGGATCATCCATGCGGGCTGGAGCGCGCCGGGGCGCGGGCTATGTCGGGACGGATCAGGCGGCGTACCGGTCGGCGAACTGTCCGCGCAGGGCTTCAAGGCGCCGTTCCAGCTCGGCGATCTCGGCGGCGCGGTCGAAGCCCAAGGCGTGGTGGTGACGGAGGAAGGACAGCCACGTCGCGTGAAGTTCGATGGTGGCGGCGCGGTCGTGCCGGCTGGTCCCGTGGAACAGGCGCTCCACCTCCATCACGCGGCGGTTGCCAGGACGGGTTTCCAGGCGGGCCGGTCGGTCGGGCGCGTCACGCCGTAGGAGCGGAGCGTCTCGACGATCACATCCCAGGTCGCGGCGTCCGGCCGGCCGAAGGTGGACCAATCCCAGATGCCCTCGATGCCGTCGGCGGCGTCCATCGCGGCCTCAATGTTGGGCGCCACGCCGATCAGCGCGCCGGTCGGGAGGTGGGTGAGGTTCCAACCGCCCTTCTCGCCGTGAAGGCCGAAGGGACCGCGGGCCGCGCCAAAGTCGACCGCCATCGGACCAACGATCGTGGCGATCAGGAACGGGTAGGGCGCCCAGGTGGAGGAGGGGGAGGGGGTGTTGAGGGGGAGCATCAGGCGGCTCCCTGGCCGGTGGCGGCCTCGATGGCGCCGCTGACGCGCTGGTAAAAAAGCGCGTGCGCATCATCGAACCCGGCGCAGTACTCTTCGCCCTTGTCGTCAACGCGCTCGCCGCTGGCGTCCATCGCCTTCATGACGGCGGCGGCGATATCGACCGGCTGCGTCACCCCCAGGAGCGCGTCGATCTGCTCCGGGGTCTCGGTCACCTTGTAGGTCTCCGAACCCATGTAGACGGCGGTTTCGTTGATCAGGCGCTCGAAGGCGTCGATGCGCTCGGCGCGGACGCGAAGCGGCTTCCCGTTGGTCCCGGTCAACGTGATGAATTGCGCGATGATCACGGTCTTCTCCCCCTTGTTCGCCTCCCGAGGAGTTCCCGGCGGCACGGGATGGCGCGCCGCCGGGAGAGGTTGGGGAGGTCAACCAGCCCGCCGGGTCATCCGTGGGCGTTGGAGAAATGTAAGCGACGCTTACCTCTGCCCGCAACAGAAAAATGAAAGCGACGCTTACATTGATGCCGGCCCATTGCTTCTCTCATACTCGCGTCGGTGGCGCTCGACGGCGGGCGCTCATGCGGGGGCGTGTGTGGTGGACGGAGCGAATTTCCGGGTCGGTATGGTCTTGGCCCTGGTGAGCGTGGCTGTACTCGCTGGATGCAGGTCATCCCGCGAGGTGGCTGCGGGGGAGTTCGCGGCCCTCTCAGCAAAGTGTGGGCTTCCCACCTTGGCAACCACGGGGCCGAACTTCCGGGAACGCCTCCCAGAAGAGGAGGCGGCCAGCCGATATCAGTGCGTGGCGGAGGGATTCGCAGCATCGCCGGCCTTGGCACAGAACCCGAATGCAGACTTGGTGCGCTACACGATCGCGTTGTCGGAGGTGCTGACGAAGCAGGTTGCTCGCGGCCTCGATCCCGCCATGGCCGAGCTTCAGTTCGCCGAAAAGGAAGCGGAGATGAAAAGTGCTGCGGCGCTCAGGCGCTCGGCAGCGCAGGCGGCAGAGTCCGCAGCGATATCTGACGCACTGGACACGCTGAAAAGGATGCAGCCATCACAGCCGGTCGGGCCTCCGCCGCCGGTCCAGGTCGCGCCCTTTTCATGCCGCAAGAACGCGCTGACGGGAAATCTGAACTGCTGGTGACCAAGCAGGCCGCTGAGCCGTGGCTGAGGTGAGGGAGAGGTCAAGTGCCTGCTGCTAATGATGATAGGAACTACGAGGGTCTTCTTCATAGCATCGAAAAGCAGATTCAGCGAAGGGGCGCGAATGCCCGCGGGGGGGTAGCGTTGAATTTGGCGGGGGAGGCCCCCATGATCCCGGTATGGAAGCTTTGCTGAAGCGCATGGAGCGGATGGAAGATGTCTTGGAGCGCTTGGAGCCTAAGATAATAGAAATCCATGCGTTTATATCTGCTAGCATTCCACATCTTGCAACAAAGGCAGAGATAACCGCGGTTCAGTTAGAAATATCCCATTGTGAAAATCGCATTTCTGACCGTATTAATAATGAGGCGAATGTGCTTTCTGAAAAGATAAACCATAGACCAACCACCGCTGTTATTCTAACAATCTTTGGATTGATGGCGGCAATTGCTGCAGTTCCATGGAAAGAATTGTATAAACTTTTTAGTTTCGAGTAATAATATGGAAGAATCAATTGACAAGAATGAAGATGATCGCGTTTATCAACGGATTAAAGAACTAGAATCCGAACTGCGAGAGCTTCAGCATCGTGCCAAAAACAGTCTTCAGTTGGTTGTCAGCCTTCTGAAACTTCAAAGTGGGCGAATTCGCGATCCAGATGCCCGCGCAGCGTACGAGCAGACATTGCTGCGGATTGGATCATTAACATCCCTGTACCAGCAGCTTCACGAGTCTGGGTCAGGTACTCACTTAGACTTGGGCCGGTATGTTAAAGTGCTTTGCGAAACGTTGAGCACGAGCACCTTTGGCAAGGCGGCCGAAGTCAACGTGAACGTCGATTCTGATCCAATACAGATTGGCTTGTACGAAGCAATGCCGCTCGGCCTAATTATTGTTGAGTTGGTTAGCAACAGCTTACGCCGAGTTCATCCAATTGGTGGACTTATCAGCGTTTCTGTTCGAAAAGAGGGAGGTGGTCGCGCTCGCCTGACAGTAGAGGATAATGGGCAAGCACTGCACGCCTCTTTTGATCCTTTGGCGGAGGACGAACTGATGTTGGCAGAAGCTCTGGCTGCTCAGTTGGGTGATGCTTTGGAAAGCTCTGTTTCTGATGGAAACAATCGGTCAAGTGTGAGCTTTCCAATTTGATGAGTCTTTCCCAAGGGCGCCGCAATGCGCCCTTCGCGTATACGGAGCGGCGCTATGCATCGGTCGTCACTCCGCCGCGACGGCCACCTCGCAGCAAGACGCCTCCGGCCTCGGCGTGGCCGCCCTGAAATACTCCATCACGTAGACCCGTACGACGCTGGAAAAGCTGTCTACGTCTTGGGCTTCCAGTTGACTGGCGAGGCGGGTGCACAGCTTGCTCACCGTCAGGCCCTCCCTCTGCGCGATCTCCGCCAGGGCGTCCCAGAAGGCCGGCTCCAGCCGCATGCTGGTGCGCTTCCCGGCGACGCAGACGTTCTTGAGTTTCTTCGACATGACTTCACCGCCGCGTGTCTGGTTGCACCCCTATGTGTGCACCTTCACGGAGCCGAAAAACATGTGATGAACTTCACACGAAATGCGGGGTCATGCCTCGTGCAGCGAGATCATAGCGGGATCGCCGTCAGCCCACAGTCGCCCTGGCCAATCCGCCGCGCCTGCCCCTCGAAGGCCGCTCGCTCCTCCTCCTCGGGCTCCCTGACGACCAGGGCGTCCCGGCGTTCCGCGCACGGGCTGCCGAGCAGCATCGCGGCGGCAACGGCGCGTGCCCGGCCGGCGTCCCAAGCCGAGACCACGGCCCTATGCCGGGCGTCTTCAACGACGAAAAGCCTACGTGGCGGCTGCTCGGTCATGGCGAACCCCAACATGCGTGTTCGCATTATGTTCGCTTTTGCGGGGTGGGGAGTCAAGGGGTGCCGCGCCGACGCATGATCCTGACCGGCCCATCATCTGCGTCGCCCCGCCGCAGCCGCCGCTGTAAGCCCTTGCAGTTTGCTAATTTCCATAAGCATGCGATGCAATTTGCATACTTGGGTACTCTACTGTTACGGGAATGAAGCGAAAAACCTCTACCAATGTAATCATGTGATCGGGTAGGGTTCAGCATCGTTCAAGCCCACGAACGAAAGGGTCGGCAGAGAGGGGCCTAATCCTCACCGCCGACCTTTATGAGACGAGCTCACCGGGCGACAGATGCCAAATGGCCCTCCGTGCCTGTCCGCACCCGCGCAGGTCATGGAACCCTTGCACATGGTGAGCCAAGTGGGAACCATATCTTACATACGGGAATATTCATTTCCCATTAACCCCAGCCTCCATCGGCCCTTGCCGGAGCGGCCCGCCGCTCGACCCGCGGGCTGGTTAGGCTGAAAATCCTACATGCAGGACAAAAAGCACGCAACCGTATGGACGGGAGCGCGTTTCCGTGGCATCGTTTGTTCTAAATTCGTTCTGGGGGTGCGGATGGGGAGCGGAGTGCTATTGAGCGAAGAGCGCCGCTTGGTCGATGCCATGAGGAAGCTGCCGCCTGAGGCGGTGGCCCGAATTATTCGGGCTGCGGTTCAGCGTCATCAAGAGAGATGCCGGCCCGGCGTGCCTCCCGGTGGATCTGCGCCCATAGCCAATCCTTGTCTTCCGGGGGAAGTTGCCGGTAGATGAACACGAGCCCCCACTCCTCATCGGTCAGCTCTGGCGCAGATTCAACCTTCGCATGGTTGCGCGCCGAGTAGGCCCGGAAAACTGCAGCCTCACCGCCAGGGAGCAGGTTCGCCAAAGCCTCAACTTCCAGCCCGTACAGCCGGGCGAGGCCAAGCAGGTTCTTCGGCTCTGGGGTCGTCTCGCCGCTTTCCCACTGCCCAACTGCTGGCCGGGACACCCCGAGATCGGCAGCCACCTTCGCCTGGGTCAGCTTCTTAGCCTTCCGGGCGTCTCGTAAGCTCTTCGGTAGATCCATGGTCGCAGGTTTTCCCGCACGCGGCAAAGCCTGAATTTGAAAGCAACGCTTACGGAACTCAATGCAAGTGTCGCTTACGTTTCGTGCTTGCCAATTAAGGTAAGCGTCGCTTACATTTGGGGAATGAAAGACCATGCTCTCTCTCAAGCGATAGCGGCAGTGGGTGGACCGGCGGAGCTGGGGCGCCGACTCCAAATCAGCAGCCAAGCCATTTCGCAGTGGCGGAGATGCCCCCCGGAACGGGTGATCCAAGTCGAAGAGGCGACGGGCGGCAAGGTGTCTCGCCATGCGCTGCGCCCCGACCTGTATCCGCTTACGAGGCCCCGCCGCAAGCCGGCGCCCGCCCAACCCAACCAGGGGGCGGCGTGATGAGCGTACGTGAGATCGCCCCCAGTACTGAGCGGGCCGACCGTGTGTTGCGGCAGATCGCTGAACAAGCGGATGTTGCCCGCTCCGAGTTCGGCCCCGATCTGGCCGGTTTCGCCCTGGTCGCGTGGGACATGCGCGGCGCAGTGCGGACGACCATTGACTGCCGCGAAGGCGCCGTTGCGCTGTCCCTTGTCCCTACCTTCGCCCACGACGCGCTGAACCGACACGTCGCCGTGGTGATTCAACAGACCGCCGAGAGCGAAGGGCTGGACGATGTGTGATGCTACTTCTTCTTTTTGCTGCCACCAGGCTTCGGCTTTACCTGCGTCAGAGCTGATCCTGCGGCTGACTTTGCGGCCGCGCTGGCATTCGGATCGCGCAACACCTTCGACGCGTTGCTCGCGGCTTTCTTTCCAGTGGTCTCGTTCTTCGGAGGCATCTGATCGCTCCATGGTTGGTGTGAACAACCCCATGGTAGCGCACGCGGGCGGCGTCGTCATGGCGTCGCCCGCAACTCCCTCGATGCGCGCGTGGTGAGGTGGCCGATGCCTGATCGTGCCGCGGATCGCCCGAACCACCCGCGCCCGACACCGGGCACGGACTCCCAGCCTTCGGACGCCTGTCAAGGCTACGCCGCGCGGCGACGCGCCGTCGCTTGGGCTTTCGGCGATTCGGCCAGCCCTTAGGCGGGCGGCTCCTCCATTGGCGTGGGTCAGTCGTCTCATGCCGCCATTCTCAGCCGGGGTACGTCCACCGGCGAATACAACCAGCGGGACCCTTGGAATGACCCTGCAGATTCCCCGAGACGCCGAAACCACCGCGGGAGCCCTCGCGAAGATCGTGCAGACGCTGGGCAGCGGCGACGTGAAGTCCGGCGTCGCGCTCGCCGCGCAGATCACCGGCAAGAGCCGTTGGACCGTTCGCGCCTGGATGGACCCGTACAAGGACGCCGAGCCGGGCCTGTCCTGCGCCGCCGCCCTCGACACCGCCTACTTCACCATGACCGGCGAGGAGCCGCCGCTGTACCGCCTCTATGGCGACACGGTGTCGGTCCAGACGCACGGCGCCCACGGCTCCCACACCACCGACGTGAAAGACCAGATGCTCCGCCTGACCGGCGACATGGGCGAACTGGCGATGGAGCTGACCCGCGCGGAGGAGGAGGCCCGGAAGACGCGGCGCGGCTTCTCCCCCGGCTCGATCGCCGTCGTCACCGCCAAGGCCGACCGCATCCGCGACCGGCTGGCCGGCATCGTCAAGGGCGTTCGCTCCTGGTCGGAGGCCGTCCGCTGATGGACATCCTCACCGACCTGATCAACCGCCGCCCCGCGGGTCACCGGGCGTCCGCCCAGGAGCTGGCCCGGCTCGCCGAGCAGGCCATCGCCGCCGGCGCCAAGGTCATCCGCCCCGATCCGCAGGATCTGCGCGCCGCCGCTGACGAAGCCGACGCCCAGCGTGTGGCGAATGCCCGCAAGCGCGCCAAGAGCCGCGTCACCGTCGGCACCCGGGTTGCGCTGTCCGCCGCGGGGCGGCGCACCACCACCCCGTAACCCCCACCCAAGGAGACCCCTGTGGCACGCAAGAAATCCGGCACCAACAAGGCGGAAGTCCGCCGCGCCCGCGCGAAGGGCCTGACGTCCGAGCAGTTCTTCGGCTTTGTCGACGACGTGAAGGAGGCCCGGCAGGAGCTGGACGACGCCAACACCGCCCACGCCACCACGCACAAGAAGGCGGACGGCCTGGGCATCCACCCGCAGGCGGTGAAGCTCTACCTCCGTCTCGACAAGATGGAGGACACCAAGCGTAACGACTTCCTGCGCGCCTTCGATCAGTACCGCGGCTGGGCCGGCCACTGGAGCGCGCAGGCCGACCTCTACGAACAGCCGGGCGCCGACGCGACCCCGCTGGAGGAGGCCATGAACGCCACCGATCGCGATTCCTCCGACGAACCCAAGCCGCTGGGCGACATCGTGGCCGGCATCGTCGCCGACGCCAAGCCCGCCTACGACGTGGCGTCGCCCTCCGATCTGCCCGGCGCCGAGCCCGCCGATGAGCAGGCCGATTGGGGCGATGAGGGGTCGGACGAGACGAACGCCGAGCTGGAGAACGCCGGCTTCACCTTCGCCGAGGGGCGCAAGGCCGGCCAGCAGGGCGCCGAAGCGGACGCCAACCCGCATCCTGCTGCGTCTCCGTCGCACGCCATCTGGGAGCGCGGGCGCGTCCAGGGCGCCGCGGACGAGCCCGCCGAGGACGAGGCGACCGACCGCGAGGCCGACGAGGGAGGAGAGCAGGAGCCGGCCCCGGCCCGCGCCGCGTCGGCGAAGCGTGGCCCGGCCGAGAAGTTGGCGGCCTACTTCGACGGCTTCGACGGCGTTGAGATCGGCATGGCGGAGGGCGATTGCCCGCATGGTCGCGGCGCCTTGCGCACCTCCTGGCTCTCCGGCCACCGCGACGCGAAGAACGGCAAGTCCCCGTCCTTCGTCCGCCCCGCCACCCGTCGCCCGCTGGCCGCCGATGCGGCGGCGGCCCTGCACTGAGGGAGGGGCCCATGGCCGGCGGCGTCCTGGCGCTCGATCTCGCCACCAACACCGGATGGACCCTGGGGCGGCTGCCGATGCAGCCGCTTCTCCCCATGCAGGCGCGCGTTCGGAAGCCGCCCAAGCCGCTCTCCGGTGCGATCCGGTTCGGCCGGCCCGGCTGCACCGTCGGCGCGTTCGCGGACGCCGCCGAGGCCTGGGGACGGCGCTTCCTCGAGGAGCATCGGCCCACCGGCCTGATCTATGAGAAGCCCATCCTGCCGCAGGAGACCAACCCGGACACGATCCTGAAGCTGAACGGGCTGGCCCTGATCTTCCTCATGCTGGCCCACCGCTTCGGCATCCGCTGGGTGCGCACCGCCCAACCGTCCACCGTGAAGAAGCACTTCTGCGGCAGTGGCGGTCCCGGCAAGGAGGGCGTGCAGGCCGAATGCCTCGCCCGCGGCTGGACCTTCGCCACGGACGACGAAGCCGACGCCCTGGCCCTGTGGGACTATGCCGCGACGCTCGCGGCCAACGAAAGGGCCGCCGCATGAACGCCATCGTCTCCGGCCAAGCCTCCCTCTTCTCCGGCGACGCGCCGGTCCGCCCGACGCTTCGCCCCTACCAGGAGCGCGGCGTTGCCGAAATCCTCGCCTGTCTGGAACGCGGCATCGATCCGCTCTACGCGCTGCCCACCGCCGGCGGCAAGACCACCATCTTCACCGCCGTGACCGAGGTGGTGGGCGCGCAGGGCTGGGAGGTGTGGATTCTCGTCCACCGCCGCGAGCTGCTGAAGCAGGCCAGCGACCGGCTGCTGTCCATGGGCATCTCCCATGGGCTGATCGCGCCGGGCGCGCCGCTGACCAACGATCCGGTTCAGGTGGCCTCGATCGACACCATTGGTGCCCGGCTGGAGCAGCTTCGCGATCGGCTGGCCCGCGTCCGGCTGGCGATCATCGATGAAGCTCACCACGTCGTTGCGTCGAAATGGCAGCGCGTGCTGGAGGCGATGCGCCGGGCCCGGCGCCTGGGCGTCACCGCCACCGCCTTCCGCTACGACGGCAAGGGGCTGGGTGAGCATTTCAGCCAGGCCATCGAAGGGCCGGCCGTCGCCGAACTGATCCGCGACGGCTATCTTGCGCCCCCGGCCATCTTCGCGCCGCCGGCCAAGATCGACCTCAGCAAGGTCAAGAAGCGGGGAGGGGATTACGTCGCCGCCGACCTCGCCAAGGCGGTGGACACCGACGAGCTGACCCTGCCGGCGGTCCGCCACTACGCCCGGATCTGCGGCGGCGTGCCCGCGGTGGTCTTCTGCGCCGGGGTCGAGCATGCCCGGCACGTTGCCAAGCAGTTCCAGGCCGGCGGCTGGGACGCCGCGTCGATCGATGGGGAGATGACCGTGGCGGAGCGTGACCGGGCCATCCGGCAGCTCGCCACGGGCCGCCTGTCGGTCCTGACCAGCTGCGACATCATCAGCGAGGGGACGGACCTCCCGGTGGTCGGCGCGGCGATCCTGCTGCGGCCGACCGAGTCCACCGGCCTCTACCTGCAGCAGGTCGGGCGCGTGCTGCGCACCCACCCGGGCAAGGACAAGGCGATCATCATCGATCAGGTCGGCAACGTCGCCAAGCACGGCATGCCGGACGAGCGGCGCGTCTGGTCGCTGACCGGAGGACTGAAGGGTCTGGAGCGCGCGGTGACGGCGACGCGGCGCTGCCGCTATTGCCATTTCGTCTGCGCGAAGGGGCCGGACCGCTGCCCAAACTGCAGCCGGGCCTATCCCAAGCCGCCGGTGGCCGCGGTGCCGGAGGTGGCGCTCGCCGTCATGCCGGGGATCGCGGGCCTGTCGGCGGAGCGCATCGCCGCCATGAAATACAAGGACATCCTGCCGCTCGCCAAGACGGAGGAGGACCTGCAGCGGGTCGCCGCCATCAAGGGGTACAAGCGCGGCTGGGTGAAGCGAATCCTGGAAGAGCGCGCCGCCGCCACGGCCTACGGCAACATGCAGCGGAGGTATGCGTGATGGATTGGCCCTTCGGCGACCTTCGCCCCTTCAGCTACGGCCTGATCTACGCCGACCCTCCCTGGCGGCAAGAGATGTATTCGGAGGAGACCGGAACCCGCAAGGCTCCGCAGGCCCATTACGCCTGCATGCCGCTGGACGAGATCAAAGCGCTTCCCGTCGGGCACCTCGCAGCGCCGGACTGCTACATCGTCATGTGGAGCTTGTGGAACTTCGTGGCGCCGGGCTACGCCACCAACACGCTGCAGGCCTGGGGATTCGCGCCGAAGAGTGGCGGTTCTTGGCACAAGGTCACCAAGCACGGGAAAGCCGCCATGGGCACCGGTTACGGCTTCCGCGGCTGCTGCGAGCCCTTCCTCACCGGCTCCATCGGCAAGCCCAAGGTGCACAGCCGGGGCGAGCGCAACGGCTTCACCACGGACGTTGACGCGGACTTCGAGCTCAACGCGCTGCTGGCGCAGGCGCGCGAGCATTCCAGGAAGCCGGAGGAGATGCGCGAGGCACTGGAGCGCATGTTCCCCGACGTCCGGAAAGTCGAACTCTTCTCCCGCCGCCCTGCCTGCGACCGCTGGGACGTGTGGGGCAACGAAACCGCGAAGTTTCAGGACACCACAGCATGAGCGCCGAGCAGCCCTGGCTGAAGTTCTTCCCGACCGACTGGCGGGCCGACCAAGGGCTGCGCGTTGTCTCCCTGGCCGCCCGCGGCCTCTGGATCGAATGCATGTGCATCATGCACGAAGCCGACCCCTATGGGCATCTCGTCGTCAACGGACGGCCCGTGACCGACACGCAGCTTGCGCTCCTGACAGGCGCCAGCCCGGACCAGCTCGCAGGACTCCTTTCCGAGCTGGAATTGGCCGGCGTCTTCTCACGAAACAGCAAGGGCGTGGTCTACTCACGACGCATGACCCGTGACCACAAGAAGTCCCAAACAGCGCGGAAAAACGGCAAAACCGGAGGCAACCCAAGTCTTTGTTCTGACAAGGAAAATTCCGCGTCGGATAAGGGGGCGGTTAAGCGCAGGGTTAAGGGTCGGGATAACACCCAGAGGCCAGAGGCCAGAAACCAGAATAACCCCCCTAAATCCCCCCAAGGGGGGACCGGGAATGATGATGGGATTTTGGATCATGGGAAGTCGCGCAGCACATGGCGGCTGCTGCTGATCGGCTATCGGGACAACCGCCTCTGGCCGATCACCGCCGGTCCGCAGCCCTTTGAGCCCGGATGCTACGCGCCGGCCGATCTGGTCCGCGAGATCCTCGAACCGGAGGACGTTTGATGGACATGTTTTCCGACCGGGAATGGTTTGCCGTGGTCGTGAAGGCCGGCAGGAACCAGGAGGTTCACCGGCGCTTCGAGGAGCAGGGTTACCGCTCGTTCCTGCCGCTGTGCCTGCGTGAGCGCAGCAACGGGCCAGGGCGGCTGGAGACCGTGACGCGCCCGCTGTTCGACCGGTACCAGTTTGTCGGCTGCCACACCGAGCAGCCGTTCAGCCCGATCACCAGCACGATCGGCGTGAGCTTCGTGGTGCGCGGCGTGGGCAACTTCCCGCTGAGGGTGTCGCCGCTGGTCCTGCGCAGGGTCAAGGCCCGCTGCGACAAGGATGGCGGAGCTGTGGATTTCCGTCCGCACCAGCCCGAGCCGAGGCCGCCGGTCACCTGGGAGCCCGAGCAGGTTCTGCGCGTGATTGACGGACCGTTCCGCGACTTCGCCGCGGTCTTCCTGGAGGTCGACAAACGCAGGGAGACGGCGCTCGTCCTGCTCGACCTGTTCGGCCGAACCACCCCGCTCGCGATCCCGGTGGACAGCCTGTCACCCGTCGAAGCGCCGGCTCGAAGGATTGCCTGATGGTGGTAGCTTTAACCATTTCGAAAGGATTAGAGGGGATACCATGCCCTTGGTCCCCCGGCACCCGTCCGGGATGGGACTGCGGCAGCTATAGAAGCGCCCGACCTACCCGATCCCCGACATTCGCCCGCCCGGTCTTCCGAGGCGGGTTTTTTCGTGCCCGGAGCCCAGCATGGCCGATATCCCGCCTGAATTATCCAAAGCCGCCTCCGGCCTGATCGGTCCGATCATCGGGGCGGCAATGGGCGTGCTGATGCGGCACAGCCAGCTCGTCCAGGCCGGCCAACGCCCGTTCTGGTCGCTCCGCCTGCTTTACGAGGTTCCGACCGTGATCGGCATGGCGATCATCGGTGGCGGTCTCGGGGCCTACCTCAGCCTGCCTGAACTTGCCTCCTGGGCTGTGGCCGGCCTTCTGGCCTGCTACGGGCCGAGGAGCATCGACGTTCTGGTTCGGGCGGCGGCGGCCAAGCTGGGCGTGAAGGCGGAGGGCTGACCATGGCGTGCATCCTCGACGCTCCTTCCGGCGTGCTGGCCGTCATGATCGCGATCATCGAGGCGGCGCGGCAGCGCATGGAGCAACACAAGACGGGGTGAGCCATGGCGAAGCGGCTTGATCCCGCGACCTGGGCGCAGATCAGGGCGCGCTACGCCGCG
Organism: Azospirillum argentinense; assembly: GCF_000632475.1. Taxonomy (NCBI): domain Bacteria; kingdom Pseudomonadati; phylum Pseudomonadota; class Alphaproteobacteria; order Rhodospirillales; family Azospirillaceae; genus Azospirillum; species Azospirillum argentinense. Next base: position 1,492,590 of record NZ_CP007793.1, on the reverse strand, counting down.
GGCGCCTCGTTCGGGGCCATGGCGAAAGAGTTCAGCGTCTCCAAGGGGACGCTTGGCGAGCGGGCGAAGGCCGAGGGGTGGACCCGCTCCGCTCCGAACGCCCCGAACGGAAAACCGAACGCTCCGAACGGTCGGCGTTCGGGAGAGGGCAAGGCGAGGGGCACGGCCTCCAGGCTGGGCGGGGATGCGCTGCGGCGTCCGCCTCTCGAAGACCCTGAAAGCCTTGGTGAACTCAACCCCCGGCAGCGTCAGTTCGTGCGGGAGTATGGGCGGGACTTCAACGGCACCCAGGCTGCTATCCGGGCCGGCTACAGCCCTGCCAGTGCGGCGCAGCAGGCTTGCGATCTCCTGAAACATCCGAAGGTGTCCAAGGCCATCGCTGAGGCTGAACGGCTGCGGGCGGAGCGGACCAACGTCACGGCGGACCGGGTGCTTCAGGAACTGGCCCGGATGGGCCTCGCCGACCTGTCCGACCTTGCCGAATGGGACGCCGGCACCGTCCGCCTCCGATCCTCCTCCGAACTCCCTCCGGACCTGTCCGCCGCCGTGGTGGAGGTGAGCGAGGGGAAGGAGGGGGTGAAGATCAAGCTGGGCAAGATGCAGGCCCTGCGCGAACTGGCGAAGGTCACCGGCCTGACGGCGCAGCGTCCGAACGGCGGGGGCGGCGCCGACCCGGTAACGAAGGTGGAGCGCACCGTTGTCCGTCCTGCAGATCCCCACGGCTGAAGTCTTCCTGCCGCTGCTGCCCCCCTCCCGCTACAAGGGCGCCTGGGGCGGCCGCGGGTCCGGGAAGTCACACTTCTTCGCCGACCTCCTGATTGAGGATTCCCTCGCTGAACGCGGCCTTTGCTCCGTCTGCATCCGCGAGGTTCAGAAGTCGCTGAAGGACAGCGCCAAGCGGCTCATCGAAAACAAGATCGAGGAGTTCCGTCTCGGTTCGGAGTTCCGCGTCTTCCGGGACGCGATCCAGACGCCGGGCGACGGGGTGATCGTCTTCCAGGGCATGCAGGACCACACGGCGGAGAGCATCAAATCCCTGGAGGGCTTCAGACGGGCGTGGGTGGAGGAGGCACAGACCCTCTCGGCGAACAGCCTGACGCTCCTCCGCCCGACGATCCGCGCGCCGGGGTCGGAGCTGTGGTTCTCCTGGAACCCGCGCAGCAAGAAGGACCCGGTGGACAAGCTGCTCCGCGGCGAGGCTCCGCCGACCGGCACCACCATCGTCCGGGCGAACTGGTCCGACAACCCGTGGTTCCCCGCCGAGCTGGCGCAGGAGCGCCGGGACGACGAGCGGGACCGGCCGGACCAGTACCCGCACATCTGGGAAGGGGACTACGCCAAGGTGACCGAAGGAGCCTATTACGCCGCCGCCCTGACCCAGGCCCGCAAGGATGGCCGCATCGGGCGCGTCGCTGCCGATCCGCTGATGACCGTCCGCCTGTTCGCCGACATCGGCGGCACCGGCGCCAAGGCCGACGCCTTCACCATCTGGGCGGCGCAGTTCATCGGCAAGGAAATCCGGGTGCTGGACTACTATGAGGCCGTTGGCCAACCGCTGGGCGCCCATCTCGCGTGGATGCGGGAGCGCGGCTTTGACCCTGGCAAGGCGCAAATCTGGCTGCCGCACGACGGGGCGACGCAGGACAAGGTGTTCGCCGTCTCCTACCAGAGCGCGCTGGAGGAGGCCGGCTATCGCGTGACGGTCGTTCCGAACCAGGGCAAGGGCGCCGCGGCGGCGCGCATCGAGGCGGGGCGCCGGCTGTTCCCGCGCTGCTGGTTCAACGAGACGGCGACACAGCCCGGCCTGGACGCGCTGGGCGCCTATCATGAGAGGCGGGACGAGTCCCGGCAGATTGGGCTCGGTCCGGAACACGACTGGGCCAGCCACGGCGCCGACGCCTTCGGCCTGATGTGTGTGGCCTATGAGGAGCCGTCGCGCTCCGCCGGCTTCGGCCGGGACCTGAATTACCGATCGCTTGGAGTTGCCTGATGGCCGCGATGACCGAACGCGAGCTGTGCGCCATCCTGAAGGCGGAGCGCGCCAACGCGCTGGGCGGCGCGCAGTCGCCCGAGTTGGCGGACGAGCGGGCCAAGGCCCTCGACTACTACAACGGCGACATGGACAAGGACATGCCGCGTCCCGGCCCTGACCGGTCCGGCGCGGTGTCCACGGACGTTGCCGACGTGGTGGAGGGGCTGATGCCCTCCCTGTTGGAGATCTTCGTCAGCGGCGACGAGGTGGTCCGCTTCGAGCCGGTCGGGCCGGAGGACGAGGACGCCGCCCAGCAGGAGACCGACTATGTGAATCACGTCTTCATGCAGGGCAACCAGGGCTTCCTGGTCCTGCACAACTTCATCAAGGACGCGATCCTGCAGAAGGCCGGCGTCGTCAAGGCGTGGTGGGACACGACGGAGCAGCGGCAGCGTGAACGCTACGTCGACCTGACGGACGACGAGTTCGCCCTTCTGCTGGCCGCCGACGGCGTCGAGGTGGTGGAGCATGAGGAGCGCCCCGCCGATCCCATGACGATGGAGCAGGGGCCCGAGCCCGGAGCGGAGGGGATGGCCCCGCCGCAGCCCGCCACGCTGCACACCGTCACGGTGGTGATCCGGGAGGAGCGTGGGAGCTGTCGGGTCGAGGGCGTTCCGCCGGAGGAGTTCGGCATCAGCCGCCGGGCGCGCAGCCTGTCTACGGCTCCTTACGCCTTCCACAAGCGGGCCGTCCCGGTGTCTGACCTGCTCGCCGCCGGCTACGACCGCAAGCAGCTGGACGCGATCCCGTCTTATGGCGATGCGGAGACGGAGGAGGAGCAGGCCCGCCAGACCGACACCATGGGCTCCCCCGATCACGACACGCTCAACCGCTCCATGCGGGAGGTGGAGGTCACGGAGCATTACATCCGCATCGACTATGACGATGACGGCGTGGCCGAGCTGCGGCGCGTCGTCACCGCCGGGCCGCAAGGGGTGGTGCTGACGCGCGACGGCAAGCCGGAGAACGAGGAAATCGACCGGATGCCCTTCGCGATCATGTCGCCGATCATCATCCCGCACCGGGTGATTGGCCGCTCCGTCGCTGACCTTGTCATGGACATCCAGCGCATCAAGACGGCCCTGCTGCGCGCCCTGCTCGACAACGCCTACTTCGCCAACAACCAGCGCATGGAGGTGGCCGAGGCCTTCGCCACGGACCAGACGCTGGACGACATGTTGACCAACCGGCCCGGCGGCATCGTGCGTGTGAAGCAGCCCGGCGGCATCACGCCCATCGCCGTGCAGCCCATCGGCGGCTGGGTCCATCCGCTGATCGAATACACGGACAGCGTGAGGGAGTGGCGTACCGGTGTTACCCGGCAGGGCCAGGGGCTGGACGCCAACGCGCTCAACAACCAGACGGCTACGGCGGCGGCGCAGGCCTTCACCGCGGCGCAGGCGCGCATGAAGATGATCGCTCGCGTCCTGGCCGAAACCGGCATCCGCGACCTGTTCCTGCTGATCCACGAACTGACCCGCAAGCACAGCGACCGGCAGGCCGTCGTCAGGCTGCGCAACAAGTGGGTCACGGTGGACCCGCGCGAGTGGCGCACCCGGAACGACATGACGGTGAGCGTCGGGCTTGGCACGGGCAGCAAGGACCAGATGCTCGGGCACCTGTCGTCGCTGCTGGCCTTCCAGATGCAGGCGCTGGGCGGCGGCGGCATGGGGGGCATGATCACGCCCCGGAACGTCTACGCCACGCTCAAGCGCATGGTCGAGAACGCCGGGCTGAAGTCCATCGATCCGTACGCCCAGGACCCGGCCAACGTGCCGCCCGCGCCGCCGCAGCCTGATCCGAAGATGATGGAGATGCAGGCCCGCATGCAGCTGGAACAGCAGAAGGCCCAGGCGCAGGCAGAGGCCGAGCGGATGCGCGCCGAAGCGGACATCACCATCGCCCGCGAAAAACTGGCGGCGGAGGTGACACTCAAGCGGGAGCAGATGCAGGCCGAAATGCAGCTCAAGCGGGAGCAGATGATCCTGGAGGCGAACATGGCCCGCGCCCAGGCGGTGCTGAACGCCCAGACCAAGCCGGCCACCGTGTCGGCCGTGCAGCTCGGGGGAGAGGTCGGATGATGCGGCAGGCGGTTCCCGGCCTCTTCGGCGCGCTCGCGCCGCAGCCCCCGGAGGTTCAGGCCCCGGCGGTGGCGCCCGGCCTGTTCTCTGCGCAGGAGGACGGCCATTCTGCCACCATCCGGCAGGCGCAGAACGACCTGCAGTCCTTCTTCGCTGATCCGGTCAAGGCGATGACCTACACGACCCTCAACGGCACGGCCGGGCAAGGACCGGACGCGGCGCAGCGGAGCCTTGCGGGGCTGTCCGGGTCGTTCGACCACCGCGGCGGCTTCAGCGACAACAGCGGCCTGTCCGATGTGGCGTCACGCGCAACGAGCCTCGGCGGTTTCCTGTCCGAAGCGCTGGGGAACGTGGCAGCCATCGCCAACCCGACACCGCTCGGCTGGGCAGGGCTCGGCTTCGGCATCGCCAACAACAGAAGCACGCTCGGCGTGAAGGGCCTGTTCGATGCGATTGCTGAGTCGCTTGGTTTTGGCGACGGAGGCGGCTGGGACCGGGGCGGCATTGGTGGATACGGAACATCCGGCCGAGGCGCCTTCGACCCTGGTGTTGCTGGCATGCCCGGCGGCGTGACCGGTCGCGGCTCCGATGGCGGCGGTTACGGTTCCGACCCGACTGGCGGCACCGGCAACACGGGCGGCCCTGGCCACAGCGATGGGAATTGGTGACATGGACGAAGGCAAGCTTCGGCTGGAGGAGCAGCGGGGCGCCCAGGCGCAGGCCCTGCTGGACAACGACCTTTTGCGCGAGGCGTTCGCGGCCTTGCGCCAGGACTACATGCAGGCGTGGGAGGCCACCGGTGCCCGCGACACCGACGCGCGGGAGCGCCTGTGGCAAGCGGTGCAGATCGTCGGCAAGGTGCAGAGCCACCTGAAGGCCGTCGCTGACACGGGCAAGCTGGCCCGCCGGCAATTGGACGAGGTCGCCACCCTCGGCGAGAAGCGCTTCGGAATTTTCTGACGGGAGCCGCATCGGGCGGCCCACCCAACCACAGGTGACCGATGACAATCGAGACGACCCGGCGCGCCCCCCTGATGGGCGGCGTGGCCTTCCTCGCGTCCAGCTTCGGCGGGCATCGCATCCGCTTCGCCCCCGACATGGAGGGTGGCGGCGCCCCGGACGCGGGCGGCGGCGCCGAGCCGTTGTCCCTGGGCGACTACCTGCGCGGCCAGAGCGCCCGCACCGACGAGACGACCGGGCAGGAGGCCGCGACCGGCGCCGCCCATGAGCAGATCCCGGCAGGCGATGCCGGTGATGCCCCGGAAGGGGCCGAAAGCGGCCAGCACGAGGCGGATCAGCACGAACCGGGCGCGGAAGAGCCCCCGGCCATCGAGCCCCCGCCGACGCTGGACGCCAAGCTTCGCGCCAAATGGCCCTCTTTCGACCGCGACACACAGCAGGATTTTGCCCAGTGGGAAGCGGCGAGGCAGGAGGGCGTTCAGGCGAAGCTTCGAGAAGCCGCGGACACGCGCAAGGCCGGTGAGGCGGAGCGCAAGGCCGCGGAGCAGGAGCGGCAGCAGGCGGCGCAGTTCCGTCAGGTTCTGGACATGGCCGTCGCCGAACTCGGCAGCCAGCTCCAGCAGGAACCGGACTGGACGAAGCTCGCCGCGGACGACCCGCTCGGCTACATCCAGCAGCGGGCGACCTGGGACGCGAAGGTCCAGAAGTTCCAACAGCTCCACGCCGAGCAGCAGCGACAGACTGCCCAGCAGCAGGCGGAGCAGACGGAGCAGGTCAAGGCCTACGTCGCGGATCAGTCCCAGAAGCTGCTGGACGCCATCCCGGAGTGGAAAGCGGACCCGACGAAGGCCAAGGCCGAGCAGGCGGAAATCCGGTCGTTCCTGGAGAAGTCCGGCTTCTCGAAAGAGGAGATCGGGAAGCTCTACGACCACCGCATCGGCGTCATGGCGCGCAAGGCCGCCCTCTACGACAAGGCGCAGGCCGGCCTGAAGGCCAAGCCCGCCGCCGCCCCTGCCAAACCCGTCACCCCCGGCGCCGCCCCCACCAAGGGCGAGGCGAAGGCCGGGGAAATCCAACAGATCAGCGCCCGCCTCAGCAAGACCGGCACCATCGGCGACTACCTCGCCCTGCAGCGCGCCAAGCGGGCCTAACCGGAGACACGATCATGGCTCTTCCGAGCAACACCTTCTCGACCTACGCCGCCGTTGGCAACCGCGAGGACCTGACGGACGACATCTACCGCGTCGCGCCGACCGAGACGCCCTTCGTCTCGTCCGTCCAGAACGCCGGCCGCGCCAAGGCGGTCAACCACGAATGGCAGACCCAGGATCTCGCCGCCCCGGACACCGGGAATGCGGTGCTGGAGGGCGACGACGCCACCACGGACGCCGCGACGCCGACCGTCCGCCTGGGCAACATCTGCCAGATTTCGGACAAGGTGGCCCGCGTCACCGGCACCCAGCAGGAGACCGCCAAGGCCGGGCGGGACGACGAGCTGGCCTATCAGGTCGCGCTGAAGAAGCTGGAGCTGAAGCGCGACATGGAGGCGATCCTCCTGAACAACCAAGCCAAGGGCGCGGGCAACACGACCACGGCGCGCACGCTGGCCGGCGTCGAGAGCTGGATCAAGACGAACACCAGCATGGGCAGCGGTGGCGCCAACCCGTCCGCCGCGGACGGCACCGGCACCCGCACCGACGGCACGCAGCGCGCTTTCACCGAAGCCATGCTGAAGACCGTCCTGCAGTCCATCTGGAACGAGGGCGGTAACCCCGACACGATCATGGTCGGCGGCGTCAACAAGCAGCGGTTCTCGACCTTCACCGGCCGCGCGACGGTGCAGGAGGAGGCTAAGACCAAGAAGATCGTGGCCGCCGTGGACGTCTACGAGAGCGACTTTGGCACGCTGAAGGTGGTGCCGAACCGCTTCCAGCGCGCCCGGTCGGCGCTGGTCCTGGAAATGGACAAGTGGGCGCTCGCCTTCCTGCGCAACATGAAGGAAGTGCCGCTCGCCAAGACCGGCGACAGCGAGCGCAAGCAGATCATCTGCGAATACACGCTGGAGAGCCGGAACGAGAAGGCGTCCGGCGGCGTGTTCGACCTGACGACCACGTAACCAGCGTCGCCGTTCTGCCAGCATCAGGGCCGCCCCTCACCGGGCGGCCTTTTCCATGCCCGGAGGACCCCATGGGTATCAACCGCCTGTCCGCCTCTCAGCGCCTCAGCGTCGGGATTGCGTCCACCACGTCGACGGCGATCAGCATCGGCGTCAACGCCGTGCGCCTCGCGGCGAATGTCGGGTGCCACATCGTGATCGGGGACGGAACCCCGGTGGCGACGGCCGCTGCCGCCTACCTGCCGCCCAATGAGCCGGAGTCCTTCGTCGCCGCGCCCGGGCAGAAGGTGGCGGTGATCCGGGAGGCGACGGATGGCTTCCTCACGGTGACGGAGCTGACCCGATGAGCGACATCGCCACCCGCACCCATTACGACGCCGCGGAGCGCGCCTTCATCTTCGAGCGCGTCCAGGATTGCGAACCGATCCTGGAGCGCAACAAGGCCCTGCAGAACGAGCCGCGCGCGGACAGCGATTGGGGCCGGCACATCGCCTCCGTCCCGAACGTGATCCTGGAGCGCTGGATCAAGGAGGACGGAGTGAACCTGCTGGCCCTGCCGGCGCGGGAGTTCGGGGACCTGATCCGCCGCAAGCTCCGCGATCCGCAGTGGTCGTTCCTGCGCACCAACTCCAAGCCGATCTGAGGTCGCCATGGCGATCAGCACCTATGCAGAGCTGCAGGCGGCTATCGCCGACTGGCTCAACCGGGATGACCTGACCCCGGTGATCCCGACCTTCATCGCCCTGGCCGAAGCGGAGTTCAACCGGCGCTTGCGGACCCAACGCATGTTGAGCCGGGCCTCTACCACGGCCACGGACGAATACGAGGACTTGCCGGACAACTTCCTGCAGATGCGCAGCGTCCACGCCAGTGCCGATCCGATCCAGCGGCTTGAGTTCGTGACGCCGGCCAACTTCCTCGACCTTCCTTGCGTGGGGCAGGCGGGGCGGCCCGAGTTCTTCACGGTGCTGGGGGCGCAGCTCTGCCTTGCCCCGGTGCCGAAGAACGAGCCCATCAAGCTCGTCTACTTCTCGAAAATCCCGGCCCTGTCGGACGCCGCCCCGGCCAATTGGCTGCTCGACATGGCGCCGGAGCTGTATCTGCACGCCTCGCTCGGTCACGCCGCCCCGTACATCCGGGATGACCAGCGCGTCTCCGGCTGGAAGCAGCTCGCAGAAGACCAGATCAACGAGATCAACGAAGCCGACAAGCGCGCGGCCTTCAACGCCGGCCCGCTGCTCATGCGCACCGCAGGCCCGACCCCATGAGGAAGACATGACCCTTTGGACCAACGATCTGTCGGGCTCCGTCAACCGTGTCGGGCCGGACGTGACGGATGCGCGGGTGACCCCGACCGGGAGCGACATCCAGCTTTACGTCTCCGATTTGGCGGCGACGGTGGGTGGCACCACCGAAGACGTGACCGCGCTCCAGGTCGCCAAGCTGGATAAGGACGGCGATGCGGGGGCTGTCACCGTGGCCGGCCGCGCGCTTGCCGACCGCGCCGCCGATGTGGTCGACGTGATGGACGCCCCGTATTCCGCCGTCGGCAACGGCGTGGCGGATGACACCGCGGCGCTGGTCTCCGCGATCGCGGCGGCGACCAACGGCCGCATCTTGGTCATCAACTACCCGCTGTATCTGGCCTCTCCGCAGAGCGTCGTCGTGCCAACCAGCGTCACCCTGCGTTTCGAGGGAGCGGGCACGCTGAAGTGGGACTTCGGTCAGCTCCAAGGGATGGTCGTGGCCTCCGCGGGCGGCGATTTCACGTCGATGCCCGTGGTGTCGGTTGCCGGCTCGACCCTCGTCACCACGGCCAAGCTCAACCGCGTGGAGGTGGCGGCTGGCGGGTCCGGCTACGCGCAAGGCGACGTCCTGACGGTGCCCGGCGTGACCGGCACAGCGCCGCCCGTGGTCGTGGAGACGGTGGACGGATCGGGCGCCATCCTGCAGGCTCGGCCCGACTACAACGCCCTGGGCTCGGCGACGGCCATCCCGGCGAACCCCGTCTCCATCACCGGGGGCAGCGGCAGCGGCGCGGCGCTGACCCTGTATTGGAACATCAACACCGTGTCGGTCACGGCTGGCGGCGCCTACATTACCCCGCCGCCGGTGACGATCTCGGGGACCTACGTCCACAAGCCGGTCCTGATCCCCCGCGGGCGCTACCCGACGATCTTCGGCGCCATCGAGGCGCCGTCGATGAAGCCGATCTTCACGGGCAACTATCGCTATGTGCATGGTGCCATCCGCTCCCCGACCTGCCCGGTGACATGGTGGGGCGCTGCCGGCGGTGTCGACAGCACCCACGCCTTCCAGTGCGCCGCTTTCCAGGCGCAGGCGGTTGACGGGGTGGTTGAGGTGCCGCCGCAGAGCGTGCCGTACCGGATCGGCACCGTCGCGCTCGGCATTCAGTATGTGCTGCGCTCCTGCGCCGTCGTCGGGCCGTCGCGGCGCGATGTGCCCTACACGGGCACTGGGGTGCTGATCAAGCTGCTGGATGGGCACGACGGACACATGTTCATCAAGCCGATGCGGACCGGCGCAGTGCAGCTCCGCAATCTGCGGCTGGACGGCAACCAGCCCATGCAGGCGCCCGGCGCCAAGTCGTCCGCGATCTTCATCGAGGACGATTGGACCCGCAGCTACTATTGGGGTGGCTCCATTGAGTCCTGCTGGGTCACCGACACAGCGTGGCACGGCATCTATATCGGCTGGCACCAAGACGCCGGCCAGATGCGCGATGTCTGGGTGCAGTATGCCGGCGGCGGGAATTGGGCCTCAACCAGCACAATCACCGACAACGGCGTCCACGGCATCCTCAACCGTGCCTACGATTGGAAATATTCCAACGTCGATGTTGGCCGCTGCTACGGCGACGGCCTGCACATCGAGCGCGGGTCGCAGATACAAATCACCTCGCTCGCCAGCTATGGCAACGGCGGTTGCGGCCTGTCTCTGGACGCAACGTCAACCGATCTGATGATTGCGACGAGCGCTTTCGACCACAACAAAAAGCACGGCGTCTATCTGGGCGGTGCGGTTGTTGGCAGTATCCGTTCCGGTCGATCCATCGATGCGTGTGTGTTCCGTGGAAACTCTCGCTCGTTGAGCAACGAATACTCCGATATCTACGTGGCGAGCGACCATGACCTTTCGGTTTCGGGGTGCTCCTTCGATGGGTCTTCGGACAGCACGAGGCCGAAATACTGCATCGAGTTCGATGCAGGCTTGTCCCCGTCCTCGGTTGCGTGGTCGGGCAACTCGTATGGGACAAGCGGACGTCTCTCGTACGGGACCGCGCTCACGAATAACTTCTCCAAGCTGTTCGTGGCAGGTGGCGCGGGGGTTGGCCTGCACTTCGACACGGCGGCCAACAACTTCGCCATGGAGGGAGTGACCCGGTTCGCGTCCGGGCTCACGTTCGGCGACGAGGCGTTGTCTGCCTACGATGTCGGATCATGGACGCCGACGCTGACGGCCTCCACGACGTCCGGAACCCACACGTATTCGGTCCAGGCTGGCGAATACGTCCGGATCGGCAATCTGGTCTTCGTGTCGGGCCGGTTGGAAGTGACCGCCAAGGACGCTGCGCTCAACGGCAACGCTCGGATTTCCGGCCTTCCGTTCGTGTCGTCAAACGCGATGGTGAGCAATCACGACAGCGGCGTTCAGCTCACGTCCGTGACCGGGCTGACGCCGACGGCAGGCTATGACCGCGACGTGTTCGGCGGCATCCCCAAGGGCGTGTCGTACATCAGCCTGAAGGCCTCCGGCACGTCCGGCACCGGGACCATCAATCACACCAACCTGGGCTCGGCGCCCACCTTCCAATTCAGCGGCATGTACCGCGTCTGAGGGGGATTACAGAAATGCTGACCGAAAGCCGCGAGCTGCTGTCCGTGAAGATCGTGCCGCCCGTGTCCCTGGAGGTGTGCGTGGTCACCGTCGTCCGGCGCGACGGCGCGGAGATCGCCCGGAGCGAGCGTCACCGCTATGTGTTGGAACCGGGCGACGACCTTTCCGAAGAGCTGCCCGTGGTGGTGGCGCAGGCGCAAGCCCTGTGGACGCCGGAAGCGGTGGCGGCGTGGCGGGGGGCGCAGTCGGTGGAGGAGGCCCCGGAGGCGGGGGCGGGCCAGTAATGGCCCCCCTGCTCTCCGTTCGGGCTGGGGAGCAGGTCGCGAGCGGCCTGTTCGTCTCCACGAACCCGCTCGATGCCCCGCTTTGGGTGGATGGGCGGAACGTCATCTTTCGGGACGGGGGCGTTGAGAAGGCCCCCGGCTTCGTCTCGCTCCTGACGGTGGCCGATGCCGGCACGCTCCGCGGCATGGACGCGATGACGGACACGGCGCTGATCCAGCGTCTGTTCCTGGGGGATGCTGGGAAGCTGTACCAGTGGACGGCGGGCACGCTCTCCACGGTCGGCACGGGCTACGCGGGGGAGGTCGACGAAGGAGGGGCGGCGCCGGCCTCCTGCTGGAGCTTTGCCGGCTACGGCGATTGGATGCTCGCGGCCAACGGGAAGGACCCGGTTCAGGTCTGGAAAAAGACGGTCGGGACCTTCGCCGCCCTCGATGTGGACGGACAGTTCGCGGCGGCAGAGGTGCTTGTCCGGCGCGGTCCGCACCTTCTGGCGTTCGGCACGGCCGGCGGCGCGGCGGGGGCCGCCGGCATGTACCATTGGTGCAGCGCCGACGATCCCGAGAATTGGGACCCTGACGCCACCGACAGCGCGGGCTTCCAGCCCATCGCGGAGCTGCAGGGGCCGATTGTCGCCGCGGTGCCGCTGGGCGACATGATCGCGGTGCTGGGGCGAAACCAGCTCTTCCTGGTCCGCTACACGGGCGCCCCGTTCTACTTCCCCTATCAGCCCGCCTTGACTGGCGTGGGAGCGGTCGGCAAGCGGGCCGTGGTCGAGGCCAACCGGCGGCTCTACGGCATGAGCCGGGCGGGCTTCTGGACGGCGGACGGCACGCAGTACCAGTACATCGACACCCCGGCCCTGCGGGATTACCTGCTGCCCCGCCTCAACACGGCGCAGCTATCCAAGGTGGTGTGCTGGTACGATCAGGCGAACCAACTCGTCCTGTGGTCGGTCCCAACGGTCGGCGCCGAACCTGATGTGACGGTCGGCTACCATGTGGCGTCGGGCGTCTGGACCATCTTCGATTGGGCGCGCAGCGCCGCGGTGCCGCAGGTCGGCGTGTACCGCCAGCCCTACACCGCCGGCGCCGGTGGCGAGGTCTACACGCACAACAGCGGCGTCGATGCCGGGGCCGGTGTCGGCATGGCGGCCTATGTGCAGTCCAAGCCGCTCGACTGCGGCGACGCGGGCGTGTGGAAGGCGGTCACCGAAGTGCGGGCGCGGCTCCGCCGGCTGGCCGGAACGGTCAACCTGCGGATCGGCACGCAACGCAACAGCGATGATCCGGTGACGTGGCTCCCGGCCAAGGTGCTGGACGACGGCAACGAAAGCCTTTGGCTGCGCGCCAGCGGGCGATACCTCACGCTCCGGATCGAAGGTTCCGCCGTCGGCGCTGATTGGGCGCTGACCGGCTTCGATCTGCTGGGCGCCTCTGCGGGAGAGCGGCGATGAACGGCTTTGGGGCGGTGTTGCCCACGCGGGGTCCTGGCGAAAGCGCAGAGGCCTTCCTTGACAGGCTGATGCCGGCGCTGGAGGGCGCCTTCTACAGCATCACCGGCCCGGCGGCGGCGAACACCTACGACAGTCAGGGGCGGGTGATCCTGTCCCCGGCCGGGCACACGGTCTATCGGGATGATGGGTCGGTGGCAATCGCACCCAACGTGATCCAGATCGACACGGACGATCTGGCCGAGGGGGCGGTGACGCTGGCGCAGACGGACATTCCCACGCTGGTCCTGGCGAACAGGGCCGTCATCGGCGATGCCCTGGTGCTGAACCTGCTGGCCGGCGACGTCGAGGCCGTCACCGCGAAGATCGACAACCTGGAAGTCAACGACGCCAACGTTGCGAACATGTCGGTGACGAAGCTCCTGGCCGGCACCATCGGCGTCAATGGCGTCTATGTCGGCTCCCCCGCCTTCGAGCTGGCCGGCGCAGACCGGCAGTTGCGGGTGAAGGACACGCAGGCTGTTCCGGTGACGCGGGTTGAGCTGGGGCGCACGGGCGCCGGATCGGCGGATTACGGCCTTCGGGTTCGCGCCGCTGACGGGACCGAGATCCTCAACGCCAACGGCCTGGGCGTGCATGTGGTCGGAACGGGCAATCTCGCCTATGCCGCCGCGACGGCGCCGGTCTCGGCCTTCACGCAACTGCAATCGACGATCTGGCCATGGTGGACTTCGGCGCAGTCCGTAACCATCACGGTCACGGAGCCAACGAGCATAGTCTACCTTTCGTTCGTCTGCTCCGTCGCAATCATCAGTGACCCTACGGCCGACTGCACTGTGCAGGGCCGGTTGATGCGTGGCGGATACGCCTTGGTCACAACGTCGAATGTCGCGTTCGCTCCGCTCGGCAGCGGCTCCTACCAATCCGTCGTGATGTCCATCAACGACATGCCGGGGGTCGGGACATGGACGTACTCCGCTGATCTGCAAAGCGTCGCCGTCGCGCCACCATCAACGTGTCTGGCCCAGGCCAAGCACATATTCGCGGTGGAGTTGAAGCGATGATTAGATACGCCGTCTACATGCCGGACACCGGGCAAATCCTCCGCACCGGCTTTTGCGCGCCGGACGCTGCGCCGCTCCAGGCCGGACCCGGCGAGGCCGTCACGGAGGTGCCGGCCAACGTGACCGACGAAACCCACCGCATCATGGACGGCCAGGCCGTCGAGAAGGAGTGAACTCATGGGCCTGTTCGACAGCCAGACCACGGTGAGCAACACGCCCGATTGGGCCACCGATTATATGAAGCAGAACCTGGGCCTCGCCGGTCAGGTCGCTGCACAGCCCTATCAGCAGTATGGCGGGCCGCGCGTCGCCGAAAACCCGATGCTGCCCGGCCTGCTCAACCAGTCCTTGGCCCTGGCCGGGGTGCAAGGGATGATCCCCGGCGGCTACAACACCGCGGCGGGGGTGGCCGGCTACAAGCCGGAGACGGTGGCCGGGAAAGACCTGTCCGGCTACATGAACCCGTTCACGCAAAACGTCATCGACAGCACGGCCGGCGAGATGCGCCGACAGGCGGCCATGACCGATCAGCAGATCGGCGGGCAGGCAGGGCAGGCCGGGGCTTACGGCGGCGCTCGCCACGCTCTGCTCCAGGCGGAGAACCAGCGCAACCTGAATGACCAGATCGGCAACATGACGGCCGGCCTGAACCTTCAGAACTTCCAGAATGCCCAGACGCAGGCTGTGGGCGACATCAATCGGGGCCTGCAGGGGCAGGCGCTGAACCTGCAGGCCGCCGGGCAGATGGACCAGTCGGCCGCCGCCGACCTTGCCCGCCAGATGAGTTCGCTCGGCTTCGCCAACCAGCTCGGCCAGCAGCAGCAACAGCAAATGCAGAGCATCTACGACACGAATTACCAGTCGTGGCAGGACCAGCAGAACTACCCGCTGAAGCAGCTCCAGACCCGGTTGGCGGCGGCGGGCAGCCAGCCGATGCCCACGCAACAGACCTACTTTCAGAACGGCGGCGCGAACGCGATCGGCGGTGCGCTGGGCGGGCTGCAACTGGCGAGCAGCCTGGGGGCGGGCGACTGGGGCAAGGCGGCGGGCGCGACCCTCGGTGGCCTTGCTGGACTGTTCGGCTGATAGGAGGGCATCATGGCGTTCATTCCCGGCCTGTTCGGCACGGACGACACCGCAAGCACGTCACCTCTGCTCGGCGGCGCTTTGCCGTCCATGCAGGACTATGCGTTTTCCGGCGGGCTGCAAGCCATAGCGCCGCTCATGGGGCCGCAGCGCGCCCCGGTTGGCATGGGGCAGGTTTTGGCGTCGCTTGGCGGTGGAATGGCCGCCGGGCGTCAGCAGGGGCAGCAGGACAGCCTGCAACTGGCCAGCCTTCAGCAGAAGCTGCGGCAGCAAGAGGCCATCCGGAAGTATGCCGAAGCCCTTCCCGAGGCCGAGCGCGGCGCCTTCCTGGTGGACCCCGCGGCCTACATCAAGGCCAAAAACGAGGGCTACACGCTGGGCGAGGGGCAGAAGCGCTATCAGGGCGGACAAGTCGTGGCCGAAGGGCCGGAGAAGAAGCCGTGGGAAGGCGCAGTGAAGGGGCCGAACGGCCAATGGATCATGGACCCGAACTATCTGCAGGGTCGGACGGCCATTGCGGCGGCGGGCCGGCAGACGACGAACGTCACGGTGAATGGCGACAACGCCCTGCAGAAGGGGTTGGGCGAGGGCATCGCCAAGTCAATCGTTGAAGGGCGCGCTCGGGCGGAGTCTGCGCTGTCGCAGCTTTCCGCGATCAACGAGGCGCGCAAGTTGCTCGACAGCGGCATCATCTCCGGTTCTGGTGCCGGCTGGAAACTCGCCCTGGACAAAGGCCTGTCCAGCATCGGATTCGCCGACGGGACGCGGGCGGCCAACACCGAAGCGTTCATGGCGAACATGGGCCGGCAGACGCTGGAGCTGGTCAAGGGTCTTGGGTCTGGGTCCGGCATCTCGAACGCCGACCGTGACTATGCGGAGAAGGTCGCGGGCGGCAGCATTGAGCTGACCGAACAGAGCATCCGGAAGATCCTCGACATCAACGACCGGGCGGCGCGGTCGGCGGTCCGTCTCCACAACACCAACGTCAAGCCGGTCATCGATGACCCGAACACCCCCGCGACGGCGCGGACCTATCTTGGGGTTCCGGAGCCTGCTGCCCCTGCGTCGGCGCCTGCGGGACTGCAGCCAGGGGCCGTGCAACCCGCCGCGCGGCCGGGTCAGAAGGCCGGGGTTCCGACCTTCGCCAGCCCGAACGACGCGGCGTTCAAGGCGCTGCCGAGCGGGTCCGAGTTCTATGACCCCAACGGCGTCCTCAGGAGGAAGCCATGACCGATCCCGCCGACCCCTGGGCCGCCTATCCCGTCGTGGAGCAGCCTGTTCCCGTCGCCGCGCCCCAGGACGACCCTTGGGCCGCCTTCCCCGTGGTGCAGGACGCTCCGAAGACCGGGGCCGTCATGAACGCGGGGGCGGGTATCAACGAGTCGTTGGCGAACACGCTGGGGATGCCCGCTGATATCGCCAACTGGATACTCAGTGCAGCAGGGGTGCCCGTCGCCGAAAAGCAGTGGCTCGGCCGGGAGTGGTGGAAAGACCGCATGGGCGACATCGGCGCCGATCCGCGTAACATCGCCCCGGCGGACACCGCGGAGAAGGCCATCCGCGGCGCAGCGCGCGGAACCACGGACGCGTTGTCCGTGGCCCTGCCAGCCGGTGTTGCAGCGAACGCCCTGCGGGCCGGGACGATGGGCGAGGGCGTCGCTTCGGCCCTGGCCGCCCAGCCGGTCACGCAGGCGGCGGCCGGGGCTGTCGGCGGGGCCGCGGGGGAGGCGACGGACAGCCCAGCCCTTGGTCTGGTCGCGGCCATGGCCACTCCCTTGGCGGGCGCGGCGGTCCCGCGCGCCGTCACCCCCATCCGGTCGCAGCTCACCGCGGAGCAGGCACGCCTTGCCGGTGTGGCCGCGAAGGAGGGGATTCCCTTGACGCCAGCGCAGGCGACCGGCAGCCGGCCCCTTCAGACCATGGAGGCGGCCTTCTCCACGTTGCCGATGACGTCCGGTCCTCAGCGGTCGATCCAGGACGCGCAGCGTGCCGCCTTCAACCGGGCGATCCTGAAGCGGGCTGGCGTTGACGCCGACCGCGCCACCCCGGAGGTTCTGGACGACGCCTTTCGCGCCCTCGGGCAACGGTTCGAAGACCTCGCTGCCCGGACGACGGTCAAGGTCGACGACAAGCTGTTCTCGGATGTCGATGCCGTCGCCAAGGAGTATGGCCGGAGGCTGCCGTCCGACGTCGCTCCGGTGTTCCAGTCCTATATGGACGACCTGAACGCCATGCGGTCGGCCGTGGGGCAGGGTCAGACCGTCACGATCGAGGGGCGGGCGTTCCAGAACGTCGTTTCCGACGTTAAGGCGTCGGCCCGATCCGCGCAGAACAACCCGGCGCTCCAGAACGCCCTGGGCAAGCTGGCGGACGCTCTGGACAACGGGATGATTCGCAGCTCGCCGCGGGACGTGGCCAACGACTGGCTGAGGGTGCGGCGCGACTATCGGAACCTGCTGACCATCGATAAGGCGATGTCCGGCGGCACGCAAGCGGACCGGGTGGCCGGCGACATCCCGTTCAGCACCCTCCGGATGGCTGTGCGGAAGGCCGACCCTCGCGGGTTCTCTCGGGGGCGCGGGGAGCTGAACGATCTGGCGCGCGTCGGCGACTTCATCGGCGAGACGCGGGTCCCCTCAAGCGGGACATCCGAGCGCAGCACCATGACCGGCATGTTGACGGGCGGCGGCATCGGCGCTGCCGGCACCGGCACGCTCGCGAGCACCGGGGACCCCCTCCTATCGATCGGCGTTGGGCTCGGGGCTGCGGCGCTGCCGCGGGTCGTTCAGGCGCTCTACAACAGCCCAGCGGGTCGGGCGTGGCTGACGAATCAGGCCGCTGCTCAAGCGGGGCCGACCGTCAATAAGGGCTTGGCGGCGGCGCTGCTGGCCGGTGAGGTAAAGGGGCTGCTGGATTAGGGCTTCCAGCTCATGGACTTTGCGGCCTTCCGGCCATAGCGGATCAGGACGTAGAGCTTCATGAGCAGGTAGCTGCCGCCAACACCAAAGAGCAGCGAGCCAAACAGCCTCGCCTTCTCATTCTCGACTTCGTCAACGGTCATTTGCCAGTAAACCGCACACCCAATCACGATAGCAATGCCGCACTGGACGATCTGCCAGACCAGTTCGCTTCGGCTTTCTTTCATGACCCGCCTCATTCAACCCCCAGCAGCGTAGCCGAAGCGCTGCCGGGTGTCACGATCGCGACAACACTCCAACAGGCCGCCTTCCGGGGCGGCCTTTTTCTATGCCCGCAAGGAGGCATCATGAACACCTTCGAATCGGCCCTCGCCTTCGTCCTGCAGAAGGAGGGCGGCCCGGCGATCACCGACGATCCGCGCGACCCCGGCGGCCTTACCCGCTGGGGCATCTCCAAGCGCGCCTACCCGGATCTGGACATCCGCAACCTGACCCGCGATCAGGCGGCGGCGATCTACCGCCGGGACTACTGGGACTGGGCCGGCTGCGGCAACCTGCCGGCGGGCGTGGCGCTGTTCCATTTCGACACCGCCGTGAACCAGGGCGCGGGCACCGCAGCGAAGTTCCTCCAGCTCGCCGCCGGCGTCGAGGCCGACGGCAAGATCGGCCCGAAGACGCTCGCCGCCGTGCAGCGCGCCCGGTCCGCCGACCTGCTGGTGGAGTATGCCGCGCGCCGCGCCGACCACTACGGCCGCCTTCCGCACTTCCCGACCTACGGCCTGGGCTGGATGCGCCGGCTGGCCGCATGCCTCGCCCTGGCCATCACTGCCTGATCACGAACTTGCGCGAAATCGCAAGCTGACCCGCCGCCCGGCATCCCGCCCGGCGGCTTTTTGCTGCCTGAAAGGAGGCATTCATGCCCATCGCCCACCGCAAGAAGCTCGCCCTGGTCGCCTTCGCCGTTGCTGCCGGTGCGGTCGACTACTTCGCTGGAACCAACTTCCTCCCCATGGCGCTCCAGGCTCTCATGGGGATGTGAGAGGGCAGGGGGCGCCCCCGCGCCCCGCTACCTCCATTTGGCACACACGAGGAACGCCATGGACAAACATGGTGGAAAACAATCAATCTAACCATATGAAAATCAAAGGTTTCTGCACACGCTTCAAGTACCTCGACACCGGTCTCCTGCTCACCCTGGCCGTCCTGGGGGCGGAGCGCGGGAAGCGATTGCCGACAGGCTGACGGAAGTGCATACTTATGCGTGTTGAAACATTTCCGTGATCGTTCCATCGTGGAATCTCCGTCCATCCTGTTCGTCAACCGCGTGTTTCCTCCGGACAAGGGGGCGACCGGGCGTTGCCTGTTCGATCTGGCGCAGCGGATGGCCGCGATGGGCTGGCGCGTCACCGTCGTCGCGGACGGCGACGGTCCCAGCGATGCGCCGCCCGGCGTCACCGTCCGCCGCACCGGCAAGGGGCGCCCGCCGGAGTCGGGGGAATCGGCGGGAGACGCGAAGCTGACCACCCGCGGCTATCTGGCCGCCGCGGTGCGGCTGGTTCAGCGGGCGTTGCGCCTGCCACGGCACGACGTCGTGGTGACCATGACCGACCCGCCGCTTCTGGGGTGCGCCGGGCCGCTGATCGCCGCCCGCCATGCTGCGGCCTCCCTTCATTGGAGCCAGGATGTGTTTCCGGCCCTGCTGCCGGTGCTGGGCGTCCGCTTCCCGGAACCGTTGATGCGGATGGTCGAGCGGGCCAGCGTCCAGGCGCTGTGCCGGCAGGACGCGGTTGTGGCCATCGGGCGCTGCATGGCCGGGCGGCTGGCGGCGGCGGGTGTGCCGACCGAGCGGATCACCGTTCTGCCGAACTGGCCCGATCCGCGCATCCGGCCGATTCCGCGCGTCGACAACCCGTTCCGGCGGGAGCATGGACTGGGCGGCCGTTTCACCGTGGCCTATTCGGGAAACATGGGGCTGGCCCACCCGATGGCCCCCCTGCTGGACGCGGCGACTCTGCTGGCGCGCAGCGACCCCGACATTGCGATACTGTTGATCGGGGAGGGGCGGCGGCGGGCCGCCGTGGCGGAGGCGGTGGAGCGGCGTGGGCTGACGAACGTCCAGGTGTTGCCGCTCCAGCCGCCGGACCGGCTCGCCGAAAGCCTGTCGGCGGCCGATCTGCATCTGGCGACCATGGACCCGCGGGCCGAAGGGCTGCTGGTGCCCAGCAAGGTGGCCGGCGTCTTGGCGGCCGGGCGGCCCTGCCTGTTCCTCGGGCCGGCGGGCAGCGATGCGGCAGCCATGCTGGAGGGCTGCGGGCAAAGGCTGGCGCCGGACGACGTGACGGGGCTGGCCGCCGCGATCCGCCGCTATGCCCGCGATCCGGCCCTGTGCGCCGCGCAGGGAGCGTGGGCGCTGTCCGTCGCATCGGCTTGGGACGCCACGGTGGCGGCGCGGCGCTTCGCGGCGCTGGCGGACGGGCTGCGCCGGGCGAAACGGCGCGGTGACGCCGTTCTGCCGGGGCGGAGTCTGCCCCATGCCTGACGGAATGCCGTTGCGCCGCTTTCCGTTGGAGGCCGGAGCCGCGGAGGCGGGACGACGGCTGCGGCGCTTCGTGTGGACGATGCGGCAGGGTTGGCCGATCCTGCTCGTCGGGGCGGCGCTGGGCGTGGTGGCGTCGGTGGCCGCCTTGCGGCTGGTGGCGCCGCAATACACCGCGGTGATGGTGATCGGGCCGACCGCGCGCGTCGGCGCGGCAGCCATGGGGGCGCGGCTGCCCGTTCTGATCGGCCGGGAAACCGCCGCCGCGGCGTCGGAACCCGGTCCGGGGGACGAGATCCTTTCGGATTTCGCGCGTTACCTCCAGCTTTTCACCTCCATTCCGGTGGCGGAGCGGATGATGGCCGATCCGTTGCTGCTGCGTGGCCTGTTCCCCGACCGCTGGGACGAGGAGGCGGGGGCTTGGCGCCCCGTGCCCGGTCCCACGGCGTCCGCCAAGCGGCTGTTCCTCGCGCTCGTCGGCCGGTCGGACTGGGTGGAGCCCGATGCCGAGCGCGTGGCGAGCGCGCTGCGCGAGCGACTGACCGTCGACATGGTGGGCAGCGGGCCGATGCGGCGGCTGCGCCTGCGTCACGCCGACCGCGCCATGGCGTTGCGGCTTCTGTCCGCCGCCGCCCAGGCGACCGACGCCCATCTGCGGGCGGAGGCGTCCCGCCGCAGCGCCGCGCAGATCGCCCATGCCCGCGCCCGTCTGGTCGGAATCACCGTGGCCGAGCACCGCCGCGCCCTTGCCGGCCTTCTGTCGGAGCAGGAGCGCATCGCCATGATGATCGAGGTCGATCTGCCCCTGGCGGCGGACGCCATCGAACCACCCGCCGCGGCACAGCGCCCGGACTGGCCGAACCCGCTGACGGTGGTTCCGATGGCGGCGCTGGTCGGGCTGGTGGCCGGGGCGTTCGCCGCCAGCCTGCGGCGCCTGTGGCGGGCCGGTGGGGAGGCGGGACCGTGATCCCCGTATCGGTCGTGGTGATGACCCGCAACGAGGCGGTCAATCTCCCCCACTGCCTGTCCGCGCTCGACCGTTTCGCCGAACGCTTCGTGGTGGACAGCGGAAGCACCGACGGGACCCCGGCCATCGCCACCGCGACGGGCGCGCGGGTGGTGCCCTTCCAATGGGACGGGCGGTACCCGAAGAAGAAGCAATGGTGCCTGGACCAGCTGCCGTTCTGCCAGGATTGGGTTCTGTTCGTCGATGCGGATGAGCGGCTCGGTGGTGCTCTGGTGGAGGAGATCGCCGCGCTGATGGCGACGGGGCCGCGGCATGCCGGCTACTTCATCGACGGCCGTCCGGTGTTTCTCGGCCGGCGCCTGCGCTTCGGAACGGGCAACCGGAAACTCGCCCTGTTCGACCGCCGCAAGGCCCGCTTCCCCCCGGCGCCCGATCTGGACGTCGCCACCATGTGGGAGGTGGAGGGGCACTACCAGCCGGTGATCGACGGCACTGTCGGACGGCTGCGCCACAGCCTGGACCACGCCGACGACAAGCCGGTCGCCGCTTGGTTCGAACGGCACGCCCGCTACGCCGACTGGGAAGCGGCGCTGCGTTCGGATGGGCGGATGAGGGACCTGATTGGGCTGGAATCCAGGGCGCGGCGGTGGCTGAAGATGGGCTTCAACCAGTTGCCGGCCCGTCCGCTCCTGGTCTTCCTGTATGGATATGTTTTGCGGCTGGGCTTCCTGGACGGCGGTCCGGGACTCCAGCACGCGCTGGCCCGGGCCTTCTATTATTGGCAGATCGGCGTAAAGATCGCGGACACGAGACGGCGGGCCGGGCTTCCCGCGTCCACCGATGACTGAGGGCCGGATGACGGTGCCGTGCCTTACACCGCCTCGTCCAGGGCGCGCTCGCCGCCCAGAGCCTTGAGAAGGTCGAAGGTGCGCTTGCGCACGGAGGAGTCTTCGATGCGGTAGTAGGCCCGCACCAATTCCAGGGTCTCGCGGCGGGCCATCGACTCGAACTCTTCCGTTTCGGACGGCGGAACGTCGGGCGACGGGGTGGCGATGTGTTCCGGCGACGGCATGTCTTCGAAGAAATAGCTGACCGGGACGCCCAGAACCTGCGACAGGTTGAACAGGCGGCTGGCGCTGATGCGGTTGGAGCCCCGCTCGTACTTCTGAAGCTGCTGAAAGGTGATTCCCACGGCCTCGCCCAGCTTCTCCTGGCTCAGGCCGAGCAGGGTCCGGCGCAGCCGCAGCCGGGCGCCGACATGGATATCGATCGGGTTGGGTCCCTCGCCACGGCGTGACAGCGTGTGGGCGGGTGATAGTTTGGATTTCGTGGCGCTCATAATAGACCCTCAGTATGGAGGTGGCGCGCGCCACCAGGGAAATTGGTTAGTTCAGAAAGTAAATTCTATGCAACTTTTCGTGCGCATCAATAGCTAGATGCGTGAAATCGTCGTCAAAGTTTATGAAAGAAATGATCGTTCATTTGATGAGAAACGATATTTCGCGTAAAGCCATGGAGTTGTCTGCCGCAGGGTAAGGGCAAGCCATTGTAATGCCCATAATGTTGCGTTGGCCGTGTGGCCGAGCCCAAGCAACTCGCGACGGATGATCGCCTGCTCCCGACGGCCGCGCGCCGGGTCCTGCTGGGACCGTCCGCCAGGGGCGAAAATGCATACTGAAAGTGGCAGGCGGTGCGCCGGGGTCCCCCGTCCGAGGACCGTCACGGTAAACGCATAATCGGCGGCCAGCCCGTGGCGCAGATCGAATCGGATGTCGGACAGACCCGCCAAACGGTAGACCATAGCTTGGTGGTGCGTGAACATGCCCAGCAGGGCGCGGCGGTGCGACCGTGCCCGTTTCACCACCAGCCGTCCGCCGGAACGTTCCTCCAACGCGTCGCCATAGAACAGGCCGGTGTCCGGATGTTCGGCCAGGATCGGGAGAAGCCGCTCCAGAACCCGGTCGTCGGCCAGCCGGTCGCCGGCGTTGAGGAACAGGACGTGGCTGCAGGCGCGGAGAGGCGACCGTTCGGCGATGGCGTCCAGGGCGATGTTCATGGCGTCGTACAGTCCACGGTCAGGGGCCGAGCGCCACCAGACCGCCTCGTGGCCGTGGCGGGCCAGCCAGCGGCCGGTTCCGTCGACGGAGCCTCCATCCGCCACGAACCAGTCGTAGGCCGCCGTGGTCTGGGCGCGCAGGCTGGCGCGGGTGGCCATCAGGCCGGTCCGGTCGTCGCGGACCACGGTCACCACGGCCAGCCGGAGCCGTCCCGCTCCGTCCGTCATTCGGAGATCACCGCGATGGCCGCGGCCGAGATGGCGAGCTGGCCGAGGATCGTTCCCATGTTCTTGGAGAATTCCATCAGGTCGAACGGCTTCGGGTCGCGCGGCACCACGATGGAGGAGCCGGGCGGGATCGCCGTCACCGTGTGGTTCCAGGAGGACAGGGAGAGCGGCTGCGCCCGCCCGTCCGGTAGAACCAGGAAGATGCGGGCGTCATCGGCGTTGCGGCTCGCTCCCCCTGCGTCGCGCAGATAGCCGTCGGCGGTCTTGCCGCTGACGAACTGGGCGGCGGTCGGGTGCAGAACTTCCCCGGTCACGGTGACGGTAAGCGGGCGTTTTGGGATGACGATGCGGTCATCCGGCTCCAGCAGCACATCCAGTTCCGGCCGCTGGCGCAGCACCAGAGGATCGGCCTCGACCACGATGCGGCCCAGCGGCTCCACCCCGCGCAATTGGGTGGCAAGCTGCCGGGCCAGCCCGACCACGTCCGAGCGCGCGGCCTCGCCCTTCTCGACCTCCTGCACCATCCAGCGCTCCAGGTCGCGGGCCTGCTGGTCGAACCAGGCGCGCTCGCGCTTGCGCTCGCTGTCGCGCAGGAAACTGGTCCCGGCGGGATAGGCTTCCTCCGTCAGGCCGCCGGCCCGGTCGATCAGGGACGAGAGCGTCTCGCCGCGCGCCACGTCGTAACTGCCGGGGCGGCGCACCGCACCGGAGATGGTGACCGCCCGCGCCTCCAGGGCCTGCGGCACCGGGTTGATGCGCAGGCTGTCCCCCGGATGCAGCGCCGTCCGGGCCGATGCACCGTCGCGGAGGTCCAAACGGCGGCGCTGGCCGGCGGCGGTGGTGATCTCCACGCTGGAAAAGTCGGCGGTCGTGGCGGGGCCGCCGGCGGTTGCCAGAAGAGCCTCGACGCTCGCCGTCTCCGCCACGGGATAGGTGCCGGGGATGCGCACGGCACCCCGCACCTGCACGCCGCGTTCCCGCACCAGCGCCGTGACGCCCTCGGGGAGCGTTTGCCGGGCGTCGGCGGGTTCGGAGTCGGTCGGCGGCGCCTGGGGCTTGCCATCCTTGTCGGAAAGGCTGGTCAGCGAACGAACCTCGGCGATGGAGAGCAGCCGCACCCGATCGCCGTCGGCGAGCGCGCGGTTGGCCTGTCCGGAGGCCACCTCCTGCGGCGAGAACGGAAGCAGACGATGGGAGAGGGTGCGGCGGTCGAAGCGCTCGATGACGCCCAGCAAGGGGTAGACATCCCGCCTCAGGGCATCGCCGCCGGACAGCGCGTCGCGCAGCGTGGCGACCCCCGCCAGCGGACGGACGCCGGGGCGGCGGGCGTGACCGATCAGCTCGTAGACGGGGGTGTCCGGCTCCAGAATGCTCCCCGCTCCTGCCGGGCGGCGTTGCGCCGCGCCTCCGATCGAGGGAGGATCATCGTAGGGGCCGGCCTCCGGCCCCCCGGCGGCAATCGCCAGTTCCGTCGCGCTTCCCCGTCCGGCGGAGGGATAGAAGCCGGGACGGGGGACGCCGCCCATCAGCAGGGAGGCATGCTCCAGCGCGAAGACGAGCAGGTCCGGAACGGCGTCGAACAGGGGTGGGCAGGGCGTGCGGCCTCCGGTGAGTCCCGCCGCCGCCCGTGCCTGAGGTCCGCTGGACAGCGGACCATCCGGCTGCGCCGTCAGCGCGCGGGCCAGCACGACCAGTCCGCGGCACGCGTCCGGGGCCGGCTCGCGCGCGCCGCGCAGCAGCTCCAGCACCGGTTCGGAAGTCAGGAAGTCCACGTCGTCCGCGCCCAGAACGTAAAGAACGTCGTTCTCGGCGAGGGTGCGGCGGTCGCGGCCGTTGAGCACGGCCCCCAGATCGACCGGCTGGAGAACGCGCGCACGGCCGCCCGGACGGGTCGAGGCCAGAACCGCGAAGGGAAGGTAGGGCGACGGCCCCAGATCCGCCGCCGAGACCAGGGCCGTGATGCTCGGGGTCCGCTCCAGCGCCCGCGGACCGGGGCGCAGGACATGGCCGTCCAGCCGCAGGTCGCCGCGCCGGTCCTCGCGGCGTGGCGCCATCAGCAGCAGGTCGCCGTCGCTCAACCGGGTCGCGTCCGCGTCCGCCAGTTCCTCGGCCAGCTCCTCGCCGTTGGGTCCGATGGCGTAGCGGAGCGCCCTATGCGCGCCGGGCCGCAGGAAGCCACCGGCCATGTCCCGCGCCGCGGCGGCCGGCAGCCGATCCTGATCGGGAGGAAGCTCATAAACGCCGGGGCGCTTCAGCGGACCGGCCAGCGCCACGGTGGGGCCAAGCGGCGGCACGAAGATGCGGTCGCCGTCGCGCAGGCGGATGCCGGCGCTCGCGCCGTCCCCGGTCATGAACAGGTCGTACAGGTCGACGGGCAACCCTGTGGACGGGACGTCTCCGGCGGTCTGGGCATGGAACAGGCGGATGCGGCGCAGGGACCCGGCGCGGGTGACGCCGCCCGCAGCCGTCAGCGCGTCGATCAGCGTGGCGAAGGCCCCCACATCCTGCCGGCCCGGACGCGCCACGGCGCCGGTCACCAGCACGCCGATCCGCCGGATTTCGGTCACCGAGACATAGACCTCGGTGTCGGGAAAGGAGGCGGTCACGGCGTTCGCCAGTTGGGCGCGCAAGTCCGCCAGGGTCAGACCCTGCGCCACGACGGGCCGAACGTCATCGGCGGTGAGCAGCCCCGCCGCATCGATGATGTGGCGCTTGCTGGAGGATTTCTGGCCGCGCAGGGTCACCAGGAGCTCGTCGCCCGGTCCCAGCGTGTAGTCCGCCTGCACGCCGCCCGATCCGTCCCGCCGCGGCGGTTCCGCGCCGAACTGGTCGTAGCCGAACTGCAGAAGGACGGACCCCGCCCGTTCGCTGTAGGCGGCCTCGATCGCGGACAGGGCTCCCGGGAGCGGGGCGGGTTTCGTCTGGGGCAGCGGCTCGGGCGGGCGGGCGTGGAGCGCCGGAGGGGGCGGTTCCGCAGCCGATGTGGCGAGCCCCCAGACGATCACGGCCAGCGGCACCAAAAGAGCGAGGATTCTGCGCAAAGAGTCACACGTGGATTGTGGTGGCGCCGCACCTCTGCCCCATAGCGGGTGTTCAATCCGGGTGCTATGAACACTATTGCGTGCGTGTTCGTGAAAAGGCAACGGCCAAGCTGCGTTGCCGCGCCGTCCCGCGGCGTGTAGACTGCTGGGCATCGCGTGGAGCGCGCAGGAGCCGCGAGCCCATGGTTGCCGGTGTATCGTCCAGTGGCGTTTACGGCGTGCCGCTTCAGCGGCCCGGCCAGCCGGCGCGTGACCGGAGCCAGGACGGCGCTCGGGACACCGCTCAGACCGGCACCGGGCGCACCATCGCCGACCAGCCGGGCACGCTGACCGACGATCAGCAGCGGCAGGTTCAGGACCTCAAGCGCATCGACGCCAGCGTCCGCCAGCACGAGGCGGCGCACCAGGCGGCCGGCGGCCCCCATGCGGGTGGCGCAACCTTCACCTTCACCCGTGGGCCGGACGGCAAGAACTACGCGACCGCCGGTGAAGTGCAGGTGGATGCCGGCGCGGAGAGCGACCCCGAAGCCACCGTCCGCAAGATGGACACGGTCAAGGCGGCGGCCCTGGCACCCTCCGACCCGTCCGCTCAGGACCTGCGTGTCGCCCAACAGGCCGACGCCGCCAAGATGCAGGCGCAGCAGCAGTTGCGGCGGACGGGTTCGGGATCAAGCGCACGCAACGGCGGTCCGTCCGACCGGCAGGATGGCGGCGATGATGCCGCGATGCTGAGGGATACCGCCGCGCCGGCGCTGGCGGCGCGCGGCGCGGCGGCTTATGCGTCGGCGTCCGGCATCGGCCAGCGCACCGGCAGCGCCGGCATCATGGTCTGACGCCGGACGGTCCGGTTGCGGGGCTCAACGGCGGACGGGGGACTCGCCGTCGAGGGTCAGCAACGGGCCGTACAGCTCCGGACGGCGATCGCGGAAGATGCCCCAGGAGGCCCGCTGGGCGGCGATGCGGTCGAGGTCGAAGCTGGCGGTCAGGACCGTCTCGCTCTCCCGGTCGGCCTGCGCGACCAGCTCCCCGGTCGGCCCGGCGATGAAGGAGGAGCCGTAGAAGGTGATCCCGCAGGTGTCCCCCTCTTCCCGGCCGATGCGGTTGGAAGCGACCAGCGGCATCAGGTTGGCTCCGGCGTGGCCCTGCATGACCCGCGTCCAGTGGGCCTGGCTGTCCAGCGAACCGTCCTGGGGTTCGGACCCGATGGCGGTGGGGTAGAACAGGATTTCCGCGCCCTTCAGCGCCATGGCGCGGGCCGATTCCGGAAACCACTGGTCCCAGCAGATCGCGCAGCCGATGGCGGCGTAGCGCGTCTTGTAAACCTGGAAGCCGGTGTCGCCGGGGTTGAAATAGTATTT
Source organism: Azospirillum argentinense (assembly GCF_000632475.1). Classification (NCBI taxonomy): domain Bacteria; kingdom Pseudomonadati; phylum Pseudomonadota; class Alphaproteobacteria; order Rhodospirillales; family Azospirillaceae; genus Azospirillum; species Azospirillum argentinense. Next base: position 1,464,554 of record NZ_CP007793.1, on the reverse strand, counting down.
TTCCTGATAGCCGGGGCCGTCCGGGATGTGGGACTTGCGGTAGACGCCCAGCACCGAGCCGTCCGCGTCGATCATCGCCAACGAATTGTAATAGGCGTTCCGCGCCCGCTCGAAGAAGCTGGTGGGGATGACCACCGACAGTTCGCGGGCGAGCGCGCTCATCCGCGCGATCACCGGGTGATCCTCGACCGGGTGGGCGAGGGCGAACAGATCCTGCTTCTGATCCTTGCAGAAGTAGGGCGTTTCGAACAGTTCCTGAGGCAGGATGATCTGGGCGCCGCGCGCCGCCGCGTCGCGCACGAGGCGTTCGACGCCGTTCACATTGGCGTCTCGGTCCCAACCGCAGGCCATCTGGGTCGCCGCGACGGTGACGGTGCGTCCGGTGCTGGGGCGCATAGGCTGATGCTCCTGTGCTCTTGCGTGGTGCTGTGCCGTGTTAAGGGGCGGATGGCTGGGCGCGCAACCCCATCTCCGCCCTGTCACAAACCTTTCAGATTCGTCCATGTTTCAAAGCTGGGCAACATCCTTTCCCAGTCGTTGCCGACATACGGGCGCAGACCATGAAGGTCATACGCATAAATACGAAAAAATGCCCTTCAGAGGTCGCGCGACGGTTACGTGACATATTATTGCATGCACGAGAAATTTATATCCGCAATCTCTTTGCGATTTTTCCGGGAGTGGATATGATCGGGCAAGTTGATTTCGTCCGCTGCACCGCACCACGGCCTGACGGACGTCTGCCGAGAGATTGTCGTCATGGTTGGGCGTTTCAAGAGACAGGAACCGATGGTCGCCGAGCCGCACAGGGAGGACGCCGACGGGCTTCCCCAGTCCGGGGCGGCCCTGCCGCGGGCCGTGCGCGAGGCGCACCGTGCCATCGCGCGCGCTTTGCAACTCCGCATCGCCGATCATGGCGTCAGCATGGGGCAATGGTATTTCCTTCGTGCCCTGTGGGAGGAGGACGGGCTGACCCAGCGTGAATTGAGTCAAAGGGTCGGCATGATGGAACCCACCACCGTAACCGCGCTGAACAATCTGGAGCGGTGCGATCTCGTTCAACGGGTGCGCAACTCCCACGACCGGCGCAAGGTGAACATCTATCTGACGCCGAAGGGCAAGGCGTTGCGGGCCGACATCCTGCCCTGCGCGGAGGAGATCGACGAAACCGCCACCCAGGGCATTTCCCCGGGCGAACTGGCGCTGACCGTCAGCGTGCTGCGCCGCGTCTCCGCCAACCTCGGCGGCCTGCCGTCGATCAGCGGGGACGACGATCTGGCGTGACGGACGCTGCGGCGACCGACCTCTCCCGATCGGTCGTCGCGGTCAATCGTCGAGATCGGGCGGCGGCGGCAGGCTGGCGCCGGTCAGGTTGGCCCCGGTGAAGCGCGCGTCGCGGATGTTCGCGTCGCTGAGAATGGCCCCGGTCAGGTCGGCGCTGGAGAAGTCGCAGCCGGCAAGATTGGCGCCGCGCATGTTGGTGCGGATGCAGGAGGCTCCGGTGAAGTTGCTGCCGGTCAGATTCGCCGCCCACAGGCGTCCGGTTGGCCGCCCGTCCGGACCCTTTATATCGACCCAGCCGATACCCGCCCCGTCGAACCGGGCCCCGGAGAGGTTGGTGCCGCGAAGCGTCGCCCCGTCGAGGATGGCGCCGCCAAAATCGCTGCCGGTCAGGTCGGCGGCGGAGATGTCGCACATGATGAGCAGGGAATCGCGCATCTTGGCGCCGACCAGCCGCACCCCGCGCAGGTTTGCTCCCGACAAATTCACGCCGTGAAGGTCGATGTGCGACAGGTCCGCCCCGCTGAGATCGGCGCGCGACCCCATGGCGCCGTTGGTGTTGATCCAGGTGTAGTGATTGTGCAGGGCTTCCTGGATCTGGATCGAGAAATTCTCGGCGGAGCGCGCCATGTTGGCGCCCGTCGTGTCCGCCCCGGCAAGGTCCGCCCCCTCCATCTTGGCGCCTTGGAGGTCGGCGTTGCGCAGGTTGGCACCGGCCAGCACCGCGCCGTTCAGGTTGGCGTCGCGCAGGATGGCGCCCTGCAGGTTGACGCCGGACAGGTTGCAGCCGCGCAGGTCGGCGCGGGCGAGGTTGCAGTTCTTCATGGTCGAGCGCATCAATGTGGCCCCGGCCATCAGCGCGCCTTCGCAATCCGCGCCGTTCATCGACACGTCGGTCAGGTCGGCGCCGGACAGGTTGGCGTTCGACATCATCGCATCGTCCATGTCGCTGCCCGACAGGTCGGATCGCACGAAGTCGAGGCCTTTGCTGCCGTTCGCCCCGTTCCCGCCGTACAGCAGCGCGCCGCCGCGCAGGTCGGCCTCCTTCAGAATGGCGCGTTTCAGCTTGGCCCCGCGCATGTGGGCGCCGCGCAGATCGGCCCGGTAGAAGTTGCAGCCGGTCAGGTCGGCCTTGGTCAGATGGGCGGCGAACAGGTCGGCGTGGCTGAGATTCGCGTTGGACAGGTCGCAATGGGCCATGTTGGCCCCCGACAGCTTGCCTTGCGTCAGCTCCACCCCGGCGAGATTTGATCCCTCCAGGTTGGTCATGGTCAGGTTGGCGCGGGTGCCGCCCGACCGGTTCTTCAGCCAACGCTCGTGCTTTTCCAGCACGGCGACCAACTCATGTGGCGTCATGACCCCGTCCGACAATCGGCCCGTTCCCGGCGCGAGGGGAGGTGGGCGCGGTTACTCCAGCGCTTTGGCAGTGTCATAAGATATTCTGGTTTATTTGTTAACATGCCGTTCCGTTGCCGGTCGCAATGCGAGATCGGACCGGTGCGCCGTGGACTGGTGCGCATGGGCGATGTCGCGAGTTCGGTCGCCAAGCGCGCGGTCACCCTGGCGGACCTGCAGGTGGAAACCCCCGTCGCGTTGCTGTTCTGGATGGGTGAAACGGTGCTCGGCATGATCCTGGTGGCCGCCTATGACGAGCAGGATGCCGAACGGGCGATGGCCGTCCGCAACCGGGACGGTCAGGTCGATGCGGCCTACACCAGCCTGTTCCGCGAATTCCTGACCTACATGATGGAGTCGCCGTCGCACATCACCGGCTGCACCCATCTGCTGTTCGTGGCGAAGTCCATCGAGAGGGCTGGGGATCACGCCACGAACGTGGCCGAAAACATCTGCTACATCGTCCGGGGACGTTTGCCGTCCGAGGAACGGGCCAAGGGCGACCTCAGCAGCTTTACGGTGGTGGAGAGGCAGTAGGCGCGCCGGGCGCGCCCACCGGTTTGTCCGTGGCCGTTCTGTTCGGGGCCGTTCTGTTCATGGCTGTGGTGGCGTCTCAGTGTTTGGGGCGCCAGCCGCCGTCGTCCGGTTCGTAACGCCGCCGGACCGCGGCCCAGGCGACCTTGTGGGCCAGCCGTTCGCGCTGCAGGGCCTGACGGGCCTCCGGCGACCGGCACGCTTGCCAAGTGTGATTGAAGGCTGACCGGTAGATGTCCTGCGCGGGCGACGGCAGGCATCGCTTCACCGATTCGGGCAATTCGGTGTTTCGGCGGAAGGTCATCGGGCGTTCCTCCGGCTTATGATTGCTTGGTTGCCTCCAGTATAGCCGTTATTCCACTGGAGTCCGTAGGGCTTTTTCCTGCGGCGTTGGAGGTAGGCGGTGCCGGCGAATGGTCTAGGTCAAAGGTCTGAAGCCTGATGTTCGGGCATGAAAAAAGCCCTTCCCCAAGCGGTGGGGAAGGGCTTTTTCGTAACCCAAGCAGTGTTGCAAAGACCCGTTCTGATGGCCTGCCTTACGGCGTGCGGCGTGCGGTGCGGTGCGCCGGGATCGGAATGGGCCGGATCGCCTGTTCCTCGCGGCGGCTGGCCGACATGTCGATCTCGATGCGGGCCAGGGCCTTGCGCAGTTCGTGTACCGCTTCCGACAGCGTCTGGATCGACGCTTCGCCCGGTTGCTGGCGCCAGCCGCGGTAGGCGTTCAGGCAACCGCGTGCGGTGTCGCGCAGCCGGGCCTCGACGGCGTCGACCGGCGGGGGATTGGTGCCGGCCGGGCGGCTTCCGTCGGCGGAAGCGGGCTGCGGAGCGGCTTGGGCGGGGGCCGCCGTCGGCTGGACCGGCGTCGGCTGAGCCGGAGCCGGAGCCGGTTGAGCGGCCGGCTGTGCCTCCGGACGGTTGAGGCGCAGAGTCTCGGTCTGGGCCGGAGCGGCCGGAGGCACCGGCGCGGGCTGCGGAGCCGCGGTCGGGGCTGCCGCCGGAGCGACCGTCTGGGCAGCCGGAGCAGGAGCCGGGGCCGAAGCCGGAGCGGCGGCGCGGCGCGCAGGCTTCACCGGTGCCGGCGCTTCCGGAGCTGCAACCGGAGCGGGCGGCGGCTCCTCGGCCATGGCGTCGCCGGCCGGCGCTTCCGCGGCGGCGTCGCTGGCGGTGCCCTCTTCAGCCGGCACGTCCTTCTCGCCGGCCGCCTCGTTGGCCGCTTCCGCCTTGCGGATGATGTAGGAAATGGCGCTCGGCGTGCATTCGAATTCACGCGCGATTGCCGACAGGGTAGCGCCGGAACGGTAACGCTCAAGAATCTGCGGCCACGCCGACTGGGGGATTCGTCCGCGCTTCTTCGGAGCCTCCGGTTCGGACCCGGTTTCTGCGTTCATTATGTCGCTCGGTTGCCAAAGTGAATTTTGAGTCATGCGTACGCTGCTTGGGCCGTATCGCGCGCCTTCTGACGCAGCGGCACGCGGGCGCGTGCACGAGCATCACGTCAGGAGCCGTTTTTGCGTGCGATGTTGTCGGTATGGATGAATATCGGGAACTTGCTGGGAAAATACCAGAAGAACTTTGCGCCGCATGGAAAAATTGCGCTTAGGCGGGTTGCCGGAGCTTTAGTCCGAAGGCCGGATTGCCTTGCGGCGCTGCCCGTGCGAACCGCATAGGAACATCCGCGGACGAGAATTTTAAAAACTGTATTTCACGAATCGGTCGTGCAGGAAGCGGTTGCAAAGAGGTTTGAAAATCGGCGGCGGGCCGGAATGCGTTGCGGAGCGTTCTGTTGACATGAAGCGCCACTTGCATGGCGCGCGCTGTCCGACAGGCGGAGTTTCTTTATGCCGCATTCCATCGATCGATTCCGGCCCCGGTCCGGTCCAGTCCGGCGGCAAGCCGGATTGAAGACCGGATTGACGAGCGGATCTGCATCGCGTTCGGCGGTGCCCACCGTGTCCGTGGGGTTTTTCGCCGCCATCCTGGCTTTTTCGGCACCGGCCTTCGCGCAGGATGCGGGCGGAGCCGCCCCGGCCCCGGCCGCGCCCCCGCTGGCGTCCGTCCTGCCGCCCAACGCCCCCCCGACCTTCGCCGATCTCGCGGAGAAGCAGTTGGACGCGGTGGTCTTCATATCCACGACGCAGGCGCCTCCGCAGGGCGGTCCGCAGGCGGGGCCGCGTGGACCGGAGCTTCCCGGCTTCCCGCCCGGTTCGCCCTTCGAGGAATTCTTCCGCGAGTTCCGTGACCGCCAGCGCGGCCAGCCGCAACAGCAGCAGGCGCCGCGCCCGACGGCGGCGTTGGGCTCCGGCTTCATCATCGACCCGGCGGGCTTCGTGGTCACGAACAGCCATGTCGTGTCCGAAGCGGCGGAGATTTCCGTCACCATGCACGACGGCACGAAACTGCCGGCGAAGCTCGTCGGCGTGGACGGGCCGACCGACCTTGCCGTTCTGAAGGTCGACACCAAGAAGCCGCTGGTCTCCGCCCCCTGGGGCGACAGCGAGGCGCTGCGGGTCGGCGACTGGGTGGTCGCCATCGGCAATCCCTTCGGCCTCGGCGGGTCGGTGACCGCGGGAATCCTGTCCGCGCGGCAGCGCGACATTCAGCAGGGACCCTACGACGACTATCTGCAGACCGACGCCTCGATCAACCGCGGCAATTCCGGCGGGCCGCTCTACAACCTCAACGGCGAGGTGATCGGCATCAACACGGCGATTTATTCGCCGACTGGCGGTTCGGTGGGCATCGGCTTCGCCATCCCGTCCTCCGTCGCGCGCCCGGTCATCGAGCAGTTGCGCGACCATGGGCAGGTGCGCCGCGGCTGGCTGGGGGTCCAGGTGCAGAGCGTGACCCCGGACATCGCCGAAAGCCTGGGCATGCAGGAGCCGGCGGGAGCCCTGGTCACCAGCGTGTCGCCGGAAGGCCCGGCGGGGAAGGGCGGTGTCCGGCAGGGCGACGTCATCACCCGCTTCAACGGCGAGTCCATCGAGCAGATGCGCGAACTGCCGCGCGTCGTCGCCGCGACGAAGATCGGCTCGGCCGTGCCGCTGGAACTGCTGCGCGAGGGCAAGGCCGAAACCTTGACCGTGACGGTGGGCGAACTGGAGCCGCAGGAGCAGGTCGCCCTGTCGGGGGCGAGCGGGGCGCCGCGTCCGGAGACGACGGTCGACACCAAGCAGGTCCTCGGCCTGACCCTGTCGCAGCTGACCCCCGGTCTGCGCGACAGCTTCTCCATCAACCCCGACGTCGAGGGCGTGGTGGTCACCGAGGTCGGCGACGCCAGCGCCGCCAGCGAGCGCGGGATTGAGGCCGGCGACGTCATCGTGGAGGCCGGGCAGGAACCGGTGAAAACGCCGGAGGATCTCAACCGTCTGGTCGACGACGCGCGCAGCCAGGGGCGCAAGACCGTGCTGATGCTGCTCAGCCGCGACGGTGACCTGCGCTACGTGCCGATGCCGATCGAGGACCGCAAGGGCTGAGGGCTGAGGGCAGCGGGCCGCCGTCCCAACCTTTTCCTCTACCGTTTGCCGGGCGGCGGGAGTAATTTGCCCGCCACTTGGCGAATGGGATTAATCCAGTGAGCGTAGATTCCGAGGGCCGTCCGCCCGTGCGGCTGTCGGTCGTGGTTCCGGTCTTCAACGAGGCCGAAAACGTCCTTCCCCTCCTTGAAGAAATCGAGCGCGCGCTGTCGCCGGCCGATGCGCTGGGCCGCGCCTTCGAGGTGATCTATGTGGACGACGGGTCCAGCGACGACACGCTGACGCGCCTTGCGCCGGTCGTCGCCGCGGGCCGTCTGCGGCTGATCCGCCATGTCCGCCGATCAGGACAAAGCGCCGCCGTGCGCACCGGGGTGAAAGCGGCGCGCGGGGAGTGGATCGCCACCCTCGATGGCGACGGCCAGAACGATCCCGCCGACATCCCCGCTCTGTTCGCGCTGGCCGCCAAGGGCGGCCCGGACGCGCCGGTGCTGGTCGGCGGCCTGCGCAAGAAGCGGCAAGACACGCTGTCCAAGCGGCTGGCTTCGCGTTTCGCGAACGCGGTGCGGCAGTCCTTCCTCCAGGACGGCTGCACCGACAGCGGCTGCGGGCTGAAACTGTTCCGCCGCGACGCCTTTCTCGATCTGCCCTTCTTCGGGGCGATGCACCGCTTCCTTCCCGCCCTGTTCCGGTCGCACGGCCATCCGGTGGCCTATGTGCCGGTCAACCACCGCCCGCGGGAACGCGGCGTGTCGAAATACAACAACTGGCGCCGCGGGCTGATCGGGGTGGTCGATCTGCTGGGCGTCTATTGGCTGAAGCGGCGCACCGCGCTGTCGCCCGCGGTCGAAGACCGCTGAGCCCTTTTCCGTCCGAACCGGCCGCCGCCCGATGCTCGAACGCGCCATCGCCTGGTACCAGAGCCAAAGCACCGCCGACCTGATCTGGGTCGGCGTCGGCTTTTTCGCGCAGACGCTCTTCATGATGCGCTTCGTCGTGCAATGGATCGCCAGCGAGCGCGCCCGGCGCAGCATCGTGCCGGAGCTGTTCTGGTATTTCTCCATCGGGGGCGGGGTTCTTTTGTTGGCCTATTCGATCCAGCGGGGTGATCCGGTGTTCATGTTCGGGCAAGGGCTGGGCCTCATCATCTATTCCCGGAATCTCTATTTCGTCTGGAGCAACCGCCGGAACGGCGGAGCGGACGGCAGCGCGGCGGGCACGCCGTGAGCGCCGTGCCGGACACCCCCGCCACCCGCCTGCCGGTTCTGGCCTATCTGCTTCTGGCGGTGATCAGCGTTCTGCTGTTCCTGCCCGGCTTCTTCGACCTGCCGCCCTTCGACCGCGACGAGGCGCGCTTCGCCCAGGCGTCGCACCAGATGCTGGAAAGCGGCGACTATGTCGACATCCGCTTCCAGGACGAGGCGCGCCACAAGAAGCCGGTGGGCATCTACTGGCTGCAGACCGCGGCGACGCGGCTGGTCGAGGGGGCAAGCGGGCTGCCGAAGGACATCTGGACCTTCCGCATTCCCTCCCTGATCGGCGCGGTGCTGGCGGTGCTGGCGACAGCCTGGACCGGGGCGCGGATGTTCGGCGGGACGGTCGGGTTCCTCGCCGGGCTGATGATGGCCTCCTGCGTCGTGCTGGGCGTCGAGGCCCGCATGGCGAAGACCGACGCTGTGCTGCTCTCCACCATCGTGATCGGGCAGGCGGCCCTGGCCAGCCTCTATCTGAACCGCCATGCGGAGCGGTCCGGCTGGGCGGCGCCGCTCGCCTTCTGGATCGCCGCGGGTGTCGGCATCCTCATCAAGGGTCCCATCGTTCTTCTGGTGTCCGGCACCACGGCGCTGGTGCTGGCGGTGGTGGACCGCCGGGCCGGCTGGCTGAAGCGGCTGCGCCCGCTGGTCGGGCTCGCCATCGTGGTCGCCATCGCCGCGCCCTGGCTGATCGCCATCACGGTGAAGACCAAGGGCGCCTTCTTCGCGGAATCGGTCGGCCACGACATGATGGGCAAGGTGGTCGGCGGCCAGGAGGCGAAGGGCCTGCCGCCCGGCTATTACCTGGGCACTTTCTGGGTCACCTTCGCGCCCTGGTCCTTCCTGGCGCTGCTGGCCGTTCCCTGGGCGTGGCGCCACCGCAAGGGCACCGGGCCGATGGCGGACGCCGTGCGCTTCTGCGTCGCCTGGATCATCCCGAGCTGGCTGGTCTTCGAGGCGGTGCCGACCAAGCTGCTGCACTACACGCTACCGGTGTTCCCGGCCATCGCCATCCTCACCGCCGCCGCGGCGCGGGAGCATTTCCTGCGCCGCGCCGACGCGCCGCGGTGGGGGCTGTTCTCGGTCGCCACCGTTCTCGGGGCGGTCGGATTCGGCGCACTGACGGTCGCGGTCGCGGTGATCCCCTATCTGGTGGACGGGCGCGTCGATCCGGTGGCGGTTGCCATGCTGCCGGTGGTTCTGGTGTTGTACGCGCTGGCCGTGCGCCTGTTCGCCCAGCGCCGGGAGACGCAGGGTTTCGCGGCGGGGCTGGCGGCGGCGGCGGTGCTGTACGCCGGCACCTATGGCGCGGTCCTGCCGGGCATCGACGGCGTGTGGATCAGCCGTCAGGCGGCGCGGACGGTCGCGGCGGTGCGCCCGTGCGCCGACAGCGTGGTCGCCTCCGCCGGCTATTCGGAACCGAGCCTCGTCTTCCTGCTGGGGACCGACACGCGCCTGACCCATGGGGCGGGGGCGGCCGCTCATCTGGTGGAGAACCCGTCCTGCGGGCTGGCCCTGGTGACCGACCGCGAGGAGGCGGAGTTCCGCACCGCCCTGAAGGGGGCGGAGCCGGTGCCGCTCGGCCGCTTCACCGGCTTCAACTACAACACCGGCAAGCGGCTGACCCTGACGCTCTACGGCGCGGCGCGACCCTGAACGAACCGGAATGGGGTGTCCGTCGGATGGAGGTTTCCGGACGGAGGTTGCGGGCTGAGTAACCCGCCTCCTCCCTGGACATGCGCGGCCGCATCCGGCGGAATCCGTCTTCCACACGCAAAAGGATGGAAGGCCGCCGTGTCATGCTTCGAACGATGACTGTAGCGACCCTCGCGGTGCTGGCCTTTGCCGCACCCGCCGAAGCGCAGAGGCAGGAATACCCCTCCTGGGTCTATGAGGAGATGGTCCCGACCGGCCCCCATATGCGCCGCATGGAGGAGGCCCAGCCGATTCCCGGCGCGCGGCCGTCTCACTGGGGCGCCATGGGCAACGGCGAGCAGTTCCGCGCCGGCTCGCGCGGTTACGGCACCGATCCGGCCCGCGCCACCCCCTCCTACTCCCGGACCAATTCGCTGACGCCGCCGGTCCGCGACGGGCGCGGCGCCGCTGCGGCGGCGCGGCGTGGCGGTGGCGGCGACAATGTGCCGGGCACCCCGCGCGAGGTGACGCTCAATCCGGAGTACAATTTCGAGCGTTGACCGCGGCCTCTTCGGGCCGCCACAGCCAGGCGGCTCCGCGGACCCCGCTCGAATCGCCGTGGACGGCGCGGCGGACCGGCGTGTCCAGACTATCCGTGAAGGCCCAGCGGGCGATGACCGGGGGAAGGGCGGCGTAGAGGAACTCCAGGTTCGACAGTCCGCCGCCCAGCACGATCACGTCCGGGTCCAAGACATTGACGATGCCCGCCAGCCCGCGCCCCAGCCGCTCCACCAGCCGGTCGAGGGTGGCGCGGGCCGCGGCGTCCCCGCGCTCCGCCAGCGCCGCGATGGCCTCCGCGGTCAGGTCCGCCCCGGTGACGCGGCGGTGGTCGCCGGCGACGGCGGGGCCGGACACGAAGGTTTCCAGGCAGCCGGTCTTGCCGCAATAGCAGGCCGGGCCGGGGCGCTCCTGGTCGGCGGGCCAGGGCAGGGGGTTGTGCCCCCACTCGCCGCCGATGGCGTTGCGGCCGCCAAGGGGGCGGCCGTCGACGACGATTCCCGCCCCGCAGCCGGTGCCGAGGATCGCCGCGAAGACCACGCCGCAGCCGGCCCCCGCCCCATCCGCCGCCTCCGACACGGCCAGACAGTTGGCGTCGTTCTCGACCCGCACCGGCCGCTTGAGCGCTGCGGCAAGATCGCGGTCGAAGGGCTTGCCGATCAGCCAGGTCGAGTTGGCGTTCTTCACCAGCCCGGTCGCCGGCGAGATGGCGCCCGGAATGCCGATTCCGACGGTCGCGTTCGCCGACCCCGTCGCGCTCTCCAGCCGCGCCACCAGATCGGCGATGGTCCGCACCGTCGCGCCGTAGTCGCCGCGGGGAGTGGGCACGCGGAGGCGGGTGCGCTCTTCTCCGGCCGCGTCGAGCGCGATCCCTTCCGTCTTGGTGCCGCCGAGGTCGATGCCGATGCGGATGAGAGAAGAGGGAGGGTCGGTGCGCTTCATGAGGAAACTGCCCTGATGTGTGGCCTGCGTCACAGACGCACGCCGAGGCTGTTGCAATACTGGGAAAGACCGGCAACCCGCAAGCCAAGCAACCGCCCGACCTCTCCGGCGACTCCCGCGCCACAGGCTGGGACAAATGGTCTTTGCTCGGGCGATATGGGTTGACCGTCTGTCGGGATCTTGTAGAACCAGCGAAGGAGAGGGCGTGATCCGTCGGATTCCGCCCGTCAATCAGGGCCACCGGAGCCGGACCAACGATGAATCGCCAGCGCGCCGCCCATCGCATTCCTTCCTTCACCTTGCGCAGCGCCGCCGCCGTCGGCCTCGCCGTGCTGTTCGCCGGCACCGCGCTGCCGGCCGTCGCCAAGGAGGCGGCGAAGCCGGCTGCTGAAAAAACGGCCGCGAAGGCCACCGCGAAGCCGGCCGCCGCCAAGAGCACTGCTGCCAAGAGCACCGCGACCAAGCCCGGCGCCTGCTACAGCCGCGCCGAGCACGCCGCGGAGCAGACCATCCGCATGCACACCGAGATGATGGTGGTCGGCCTGACCTGCCAGCAGGTGAATCCGGACAAGAAGCCGTTCAACCTGTACCAGGACTTCACGGTCAAGAACCGCTCGCTGATCTCCAACTCGGAAGCGTCGATGATCGACCACTTCCGCAAGAAGGGCGGCGGCAACGCGACGCGGCAGTTCGACATGTTCCGCACCGAGCTGGCCAACGAGGTCAGCCGCCGCGCCGCGGTGATCGGCACCGGCCTCTATTGCGCCAACTTCGTGGACCGTTCCAAGGCGGCGATGGACCTGACGGCGGACGACCTCCGCGTCCTGACCGGCGATGAAAAAAGCGCCGGCCTGATGCATTTGTCGTCAAAGCCGCTGTGCGACGTGCAGGTCGTCAGCAACCCCGACGTGAATTACGACGTCGCCCAGGCCCCGGCCTCGCGCAGCGGCAGCGCGGCGGCGCCGTCCAAGTCGACCGGCAAGGCAACGGCCAAAGCCCCTGGAAAGCCCAAGGACCCGGCGAAGGCGCAGGTGGTCTCCGCCAAGCGCTGATCGGCCAGTACCGATGGTGATGCCGGAGGTCATAGGCGATCCGGCATCATGCATCGCAGCAGTGGCACAGTTGTTGCGAAACCCTCTTCACCACAGTGAAGAGGGTTTTTTCATGCGATGCATTCGCTATGGTAGAACGCAAGCGCAAAGTTCACGGAACTGACATGAATCGATATTGCAAATTCTCGGAAAATTGGTATTACCGCAGATAGAGTGCGGGTTTGCCCTCTTGCTCTGTTGAGAGCCGCTGGGCTAACGTTCCGCTCACACAACAATCTTGGCCCCGCGCTCAAGAGCACGGGTAAGCCAATTCGGGGAGTGGCACTTCACGTGACTGGTGTACGAGCGCGCTTGTCTCGCTCGCCGAAGCCTGCGCATCGCGCCGAGGCGAGGTAAGACAATGGAATACTTTCTTCAGCAGCTGATCAACGGCCTGTCGCTGGGCGCCATCTACGGCCTCATCGCGATCGGGTACACGATGGTGTACGGCATCATCGGCATGATCAACTTCGCCCACGGCGAGATCTACATGATCGGCGCCTTCGTGGCCCTCATCACCTTCCTGGCCATCGGCAGCCTGGGGATCACCTGGGTTCCGCTCGCCCTTCTCGTCATGCTGGTTGCATCGATGCTGTTCACCGCCGTCTACGGATGGACGGTTGAGCGCATCGCCTATCGTCCGCTGCGCAGCTCGCCGCGTCTGGCGCCGCTGATCTCGGCGATCGGCATGTCGATCTTCCTGCAGAACTACGTGCAGATCCTGCAGGGCGCCCGCAGCAAGCCGCTGCAGCCGATCCTGCCGGGCAACCTGACCCTGATGGACGGCGCGGTGTCGGTCAGCTACGTGCGTCTGGCGACGATCGTCATCACGATCGCGCTGATGTACGGCTTCACCCAGCTCATCACCCGGACCTCGCTCGGCCGCGCCCAGCGCGCCTGCGAGCAGGACAAGAAGATGGCCGGCCTGCTGGGCGTCAACGTCGACCGCGTCATCTCGCTGACCTTCGTCATGGGCGCCGCCCTGGCCGCCGTGGCGGGCATGATGGTCCTGCTGATCTACGGCGTGATCGACTTCTACATCGGCTTCCTGGCCGGGGTTAAGGCCTTCACGGCCGCGGTGCTCGGCGGCATCGGCTCGCTGCCGGGCGCGATGCTGGGCGGCGTGGTCATCGGCCTGATCGAAGCCTTCTGGTCGGGCTACATGGGCAGCGAATGGAAAGACGTGGCGACCTTCACGATTCTCGTGCTCGTCCTGATCTTCCGTCCGACCGGCCTGCTGGGCCGTCCGGAAATCGAGAAGGTGTGAGGCCATGACCGCGATTTCCATGTCTTCGCCGCGGGCCATCGCCTGGCCCGCGATCCTGAAGGAGGCGGCAATGACCGCCTTCGTCGCCCTTCTCCTGACGATCCCGCTGGTCGGCCTGCGCACGGTGGACCGTCCCACCGGCCTCGGTCTGGAAACCCGCTGGAACGAGGTGGCCGCCGCCGTCGGTCTGGTCTTCCTCGGCCGTCTCGGCCTCTGCCTGATCCGCGAGGGCCACGCCGTCACCGTGCTGGTGCTTGCCGCCGCCGCCACCGCCGCCGGCTTCTTCATCGCCATGCCGACGGAGGCCCTGCGGATCATCCTGATCGCCGGTGGCGCGGTCATCGCGATCCGCGCCGTCCTGGCGATCCGTACCGGCCGCTCCAAGCTGTCGCAGGCGGAGCGCGACAAGCGGATGGACCACATCGCGGCGCAGGTGCAGCACGCCTCGCGCTGGCTCGGTCCGATCGCCGTCGTCGTGGCGCTGGCCTTCCCGTTCACGCCGCTGGCCGACCGCCAGCTGCTGGACATCGGCATCCTTCTGCTGACCTACATCATGCTGGGCTGGGGGCTGAACATCGTGGTCGGCCTTGCCGGCCTGCTCGACCTCGGCTATGTGGCCTTCTACGCGGTGGGCGCCTACTCCTACGCGCTGCTGGCCCATTATTTCGGCTTCAGCTTCTGGGTCTGCCTGCCGCTGGCCGGCTTCCTGGCGGCGATGTCGGGCGTTCTGCTGGGCTTCCCGGTCCTGCGTCTGCGTGGCGATTATTTCGCCATCGTGACGCTGGGCTTCGGCGAGATCATCCGCATCATCCTGATCAACTGGTACCAGTTCACCGGCGGCCCCAACGGCATCTCCGGCATTCCGCGCCCGAGCTTCTTCGGCATCGCCGACTTCACGCGGACCCCGGCGGAGGGCACCGCGGCCTTCCACGAGATGTTCGGCCTGGAGTTCAGCCCGCTGCACCGGATCATCTTCCTCTATTACCTGATCCTGGTGCTGGCCCTGGTGGTGAACCTGTTCACCATGCGCGTCCGCAAGCTGCCGCTGGGCCGCGCCTGGGAAGCGCTGCGCGAGGACGACATCGCCTGCGCCTCGCTGGGCATCAACCGCACGAACATGAAGCTGGCGGCCTTCGCCATCGCGGCGATGTTCGGCGGTTTCGCCGGGTCCTTCTTCGCCACCCGCCAGGGCTTCATCAGCCCGGAGAGCTTCACCTTCATCGAATCGGCGATCATCCTCGCCATCGTGGTGCTGGGCGGCATGGGCAGCCAGATCGGCGTCGTCGTGGCCGCCTTCCTGGTCATCGGCCTGCCGGAAGCCTTCCGTGAGCTGGCCGACTACCGCATGCTGGCGTTCGGCATGGGCATGGTGCTGATCATGCTGTGGCGTCCGCGCGGCCTGCTCGCCCACCGCGACCCGACCATCCTCCTGCACGGCCGCCCCAAGGGTGGAGCTGGCGGCCCCGCCGCGGGCACCGCCGCCGCCGGCGGCCAGGGCATCGCCGGGGGGAGCGCGAAGTGATGACGACACAATCCATGACCCCCACCACGCCCCTGCTGACGGTCGAGCACCTCACCATGCGCTTCGGCGGCCTGGTGGCGGTCAACGACGTCTCCTTCTCCGCCAACAACGGCGAGATCACCGCGATCATCGGCCCGAACGGCGCGGGCAAGACCACGCTGTTCAACTGCATCACCGGCTTCTACACCCCCACGGTGGGCCGTTTGACCCTGCGCCACGGCGACGGGAAGGAATTCCTGCTGGAGCGGATGCCGGGCTACCGAATCTCGCAGAAGGCCAGCGTCGCCCGCACCTTTCAGAACATCCGCCTGTTCGGCGGCATGAGCGTCCTGGAGAACCTGATCGTCGCCCAGCACAACAAGCTGATCCGCGCCTCGGGCTTCTCCATCGCCGGCCTGCTCGGCCTGCCGTCCTACACCAAGACGGAGCGGGAGGCGGTCGATCTGGCCAAATACTGGCTGGACCGCGTCCGCCTGCTGGAGTTCGCGGACTGGGAGGCGGGCAATCTCCCCTACGGCGCCCAGCGCCGGCTGGAGATTGCCCGGGCCATGTGCACGGAGCCGGTGATGCTCTGCCTGGACGAGCCGGCGGCGGGCCTCAACCCCCGCGAGTCGGGCGAGCTGGCCGATCTGCTCACCTACATCCGCGACGAGCACAAGATCGGCGTCCTGCTGATCGAGCATGACATGAGCGTGGTGATGACCATTTCCGACCATGTCGTGGTGCTGGATTACGGGCGGAAGATTTCCGACGGCGATCCGGCCTTCGTGAAGAACGACCCGGCGGTGATCCGCGCCTATCTGGGCGAGGAAGAGGACGAGGAACTGCCGCCGGAGATCAAGGCCGACCTGCCGGAGGTCGCCAAGCGAGCCGAGGAGGGGGCCTGAGCCATGCTGAAGGTATCGGGCGTCCACACCTTCTACGGCGCCATCGAGGCGCTGAAGGGGGTCGATATCGAGATCGGGGCCGGCGAGATCGTCTCGCTGATCGGCGCCAACGGCGCCGGAAAGTCCACGCTTCTCATGACCATCTGCGGCAGTCCGCGCGCCCGCATGGGCCGGATCACCTTCGAGGGGCAGGACATCACGCAGATGCCCACCTACGAGCTGGTCCGCCTGGGCATCGCCCAGTCGCCGGAAGGTCGGCGGATCTTCCCGCGCATGAGCGTGCTGGAGAATCTGCAGATGGGCTCCATCACCGCCAAGCCGGGCAGCTTCGCCAACGAGCTGGAGCGGGTCCTGACCCTGTTCCCGCGCCTGAAGGAGCGCATCAGCCAGCGCGCCGGCACCATGTCGGGCGGCGAGCAGCAGATGCTGGCCATCGGCCGCGCGCTGATGAGCCAGCCGCGGCTGCTGCTTCTCGACGAGCCGTCGCTGGGCCTCGCCCCGCTGGTGGTGAAGCAGATCTTCCAGGCGGTGAAGGACATCAACCGCGAACAGAAGATGACCGTGTTCATGGTCGAGCAGAACGCCTTCCACGCGCTGAAGCTCGCCCACCGCGGCTATGTGATGGTCAACGGCAAGGTCACCATGTCGGGGACCGGCGCGGAACTGCTGGCGAACGAGGAAGTGCGTTCGGCCTATCTGGAGGGAGGTCACTGATGGACGGCGTTCTCGGGTCCTCTCTGCCGGTGTTCCTGGGCCTGACGGTCCTGGTGTTCGGCGGCTGCGGCGTTTTGACCGGCCAGACCCTGGCCGAAGGCTGGAAGCCGCTGTCGAGCGCCATCGCCTACTCCATCCTGCTCGGCTTGGGCGACCGGTTCCTGGTCTGGGGCCTGTTCGGCGGCCAGCTCCTGTCGGTGTATGGATTCGTGGTGCACACCCTGGTGATCGGCGCGATCACCCTGACCACGTACCGCATTTCCATGGCGCGCCGGATGGTGTCCCAGTATCCTTGGCTGTACGAGCGTTCGGGACCCTTCGGCTGGCGCGAGCGCGTCGGCGGAACGCTCGCTGAATGATTGCGAATTCCATGGGGCCGATCGCGACCAGGACGTGGGTGAAACTGTCGCACTTGGCGATGATCGGACTATAGTGGAACCTTGTCGGCACCGGTGCCCCCAGCCCTTGGGGGACCGGTGAAAAGGCCCCGGCGGGGCCGGCGTACGACTCATAACAGGGAGCCAACGAAACTATGAACTACAAGCTTTCCCTCCTCGTTGCGGTTGCGGCGACCGCTATGACCGCCTCGGTGGCGAAGGCCGACATCGCGGTGGCGACCGCCGGCCCGATCACCGGCCAGTACGCCACCTTCGGCGAGCAGATGAAGAAGGGCATCGAGCAGGCGGTCGCCGACATCAACGCCGCCGGCGGTGTCCTGGGCCAGAAGCTGAAGCTGGAAGTGGGCGACGACGCCTGCGACCCGAAGCAGGCCGTCGCCGTGGCGAACCAGCTTGCCAAGGCGGGCGTGAAGTTCGTCGCCGGTCACTTCTGCTCGGGCTCCTCGATCCCGGCCTCGCAGGTCTACGCCGAGGAAGGCGTCCTGCAGATCTCCCCGGCCTCGACCAACCCGAAGCTGACCGAGCAGGGCCTGAAGAACGTTCTGCGCGTCTGCGGCCGTGACGACCAGCAGGGCCAGATCGCCGGCAAGTATCTGCTCGACAACTACAAGGGCAAGAACGTCGCGATCCTGCACGACAAGTCGGCCTACGGTAAGGGTCTCGCCGACGAGACGCAGAAGGCGCTGAACGCCGGCGGCCAGAAGGAGAAGATCTACGAAGCCTACACGGCGGGTGAGAAGGACTACTCGGCGCTGGTGTCCAAGCTGAAGCAGGAAGCGGTCGACGTCGTCTATGTCGGCGGCTACCACACCGAGGCCGGCCTGCTGGCCCGCCAGATGAAGGATCAGGGCCTGAACGCCCCGATCGTGTCGGGCGACGCGCTGGTGACCAACGAGTATTGGGCGATCACCGGTCCGGCCGGCGAGAACACCATGATGACCTTCGGCCCCGACCCGCGCGAGATGCCGGAAGCCAAGGACGCCGTGGAGAAGTTCCGCAAGGCCGGCTATGAGCCGGAGGGCTACACCCTCTACACCTACGCTGCCCTGCAGATCTGGGCGGAGGCGGCCAAGCAGGCCAACTCGACCGATTCGGCCAAGATCGCCGACGTGCTGCGCAAGAACACCTACAACACGGTGATCGGCAAGATCGGCTTCGACGCCAAGGGCGACGTGACCTCTCCGGCCTACGTCTGGTACCGCTGGAACAACGGCCAGTACGCCCAGGTCAAGTAATCTGGCCGTACGATTCGTTGTCTTTCAGGGACATGATGTCGTGCAAAGGCCCGGCGGGAAACCGCCGGGCCTTTTGCTTGGCGTGGTGTCTGCGGAGTGGTTCAGAGGGTGGCCGGATGCGCCGACATGGGGGGCGCCATGGGGGGCGACGTGTGAGGGGGTGCCACAGCCGGGGAGCGCTCCGCCAGAAGCCTCTCCGAAGTGTGCATCACGTCCCGCCAGAAGGCGGCGGCGCGCAGGTTGTTCGCAGCCGTGAGTTCGACGAGGCGGACGCGGCTGATGCGGATGGCGGACTCGCCCAGTTCTTCCACGAGGCGGGTCGCGAACAGGAGCACGTCGTGATCGATTTTCATGACGGCATCAACACGCCGGACCGGCGGTTTGTTCCGCAGGTGCGAAGGCGGTTGTTGCAGCACCGCTACATCACGGCTTCGGTATGCGTGGCGCACACAACGGACACTCGCCAACCGGGGGCGGTTTGGTGTTTGAATGGTCCGCCGTATCCGCAAGGTTGGCGGGTTTGACGTTTTTGGGTTTTGGAGATCGGATATGCGCAGAAAGCGCGAAGTCGTCGAAGGTCAGATGTTCCGCAAACTGGGTCCCGGCGGCGGCATCTGGCAGGTGATCGCCATCCGCAAGGATGGGTTGGGCACCCAGCACGCCCAACTTCAGCGGTCCGACGACCATAAGACGTTGAAGACTTTGGCAGTTTCCGCCTTGCTGGACGTGAACCAGTTCGAGATGGTCGCCGAACCGCAGGATTGATCCGCGCTCCGGCGCCGCTTCCCTTTTTATTTTTTGAACCGTCACGGACGCACGTGCCCTGCCCGAGTCCGGGTGCCGCCCTGTGTCCGTTTCGTTGGACGTAGGCACAAATCCACCCCGAAAGTTATGAATATCATCCTTTTGTGTTAGGAAGAATTCGCTGTCCGAATGCTTCGAACTCAAAGGAATAGGAAGAGTAAGACAAACGTTCGAGTAATGCAGAAATGCAACATCTCTGCGCGTCTTATCACAGAGCCCTTGTGACGGTGGGTGGTTGCTGTTATTTCGAAGTCATGACGCTTCAACCGCCGACGGAATGCGGCGGGCTCGCCCGATGAAGGTCGGTGTGATCAGACACCAACCTTCCGAACGGTTCGCATCGACAGCCCCGGCAACGCCGTGCACAAAGGAAAGAAGAAAATGACTCTGCGTGGGATTCTGCTCGGAACGGCGCTCGCGGCGATGCTGCCGACCGCCGCCATGGCCGCGACCGAGGGCTTTTACGTCGGCGCCGGCGCCGGCGTGAACTGGACGCGCGACGCCGATCTGCGCTTCGAGAACACCCCGACGGACGCCAGCACCAGCTTCAAACTGGGCGGCATCGGCGACATCTCCGCCGGCTATGCGACCGCCGCCGGCCCGCGCGCCGAACTGGAGTTCGCGTGGCGCTGGCGCAATTCGATCGACAGCACCGACAGCTCCAACGCGGCGGTGAACGGTCTGGGTGGCAAGGCCAGCTCGCTCGCCTTCATGGGCAACGTGCTGTACGACATCAAGACCGGCACCGCCTTCACGCCCTACATCGGCGTCGGCGCCGGTATCGCCCAGGTCCGTCTGGACCTCGGCGGCTTCGATGACCGCGACTGGGTGTTCGCCTACCAGGGCATCGCCGGCGTGTCCTACGCGCTGACCCAGAATCTGGCCCTGACGCTGGACTATCGCTACTTCGCGACCCTCGATCCGAAGTTCGATCTGGGCGGTCCCGCCGGCCTCGCCACCTCCACCGTGAAGGGCGAGTACCAGAACCACACCATCCTCGCCGGCCTGCGCTACACCTTCGGCGCCCCGGCGGCCGCTCCCGCGGCGGCCCCGATCGCACCGGCGGCTCCGGTCCAGGCGCAGCCGCAGTCGGAGTATCTGGTGTTCTTCGACTGGGACAAGGCCAACATCACGGCGGCGTCCGACAAGATCATCGGCGATGCCGCCGCCTCGGCCGGTCAGGTGCGGGCGGTCAGCATCCATGTGGTCGGCCACACCGACACCTCGGGCTCGCCGGCCTACAACCAGCGGCTCTCGCTGCGCCGCGCCGACGCGGTGAAGAACGCGCTGGTCGGCAAGGGGGTCGCCGCCAACCAGATCACCGTCGAGGGCAAGGGCGAGACCCAGCTCCTGGTGAACACCGGTGCGAACGTCCGCGAGCCGTCGAACCGCCGCGCGCAGATCCTTATCCGCGTGCAGTGATCCGGCGGGCCGGCGGTCCCGTTCCGGGCCGGTCGGCGCGATCAGAACAGGGAAAGGGCGTCGCCACCGCGGCGCCCTTTTCGCATCTGCGGCAGAAACACGCGCGGCATTGCGGAATCATGCATCAATTGTGGCATGAAACCTCCGGTCGGCGTATGAGGTTCATACCGGAAGCCGCACTTTGGTTTGAGACGACCGAGGCCGGCCCGGTCCCAGCGGACCCTGTCCCATCGGGTCATCCCCTCCAGCCGCCTTCGCCGAAGCAGGGTTGTCATGCAGGTATTGATCGCCGACGATCACTCCATCGTTCGCAGTGGCCTGACCCATCTGGTTGGGGAGCTGGACGAACAGGCCAAGGTGGCCGCGGCGACCAGCTTCGGCCAATTGACCCAGCTGCTGGATCAGGGGACCTACGACCTCGTCATTATGGACCTGCGCATGCCGGGCCTCGGTGGGCTGGACGATGTGGAGGCGGTGGTGAAGCGGGTGGCGCCGGTGCCGGTCGTCGTCTTCTCGATGATCGATTCGCCGGACGAGATGCGCGCCGTGCTGTCGCGGGGGGTGCGGGCCTTCATCCCGAAATCCACCGACGACGTGCTGGTCGTGAACATCCTGCGGCTGGTCATGGCCGGCGGGTCCTACGTGCCGCCGGTGCTCGGCATGCCGGGGATCGGCCAGACGCCGGCCGCCGCCAAGCCGCATGAGCCGAGCGTCTTCGACGGCATGACCCGCCGCCAGCTGGAGGTTCTCGACCTGCTGGCTCGGGGCCTGTCGAACCAGGAGATCGGGGAGCGGCTGGGCCTGAACCTCTCCACCGTCAAGACCCACGTCACCGGCGTGCTCAAGGCGCTGGGGGTGGGCAGCCGGACCCAGGCGGTGCTGCTGGTCAAGGAATCAGGCCGCGACCGTCTCGTGTAGGCTGCGGACCAAGGGGACGCCCACGGCGAACACCGTTCCGCGCCCCTCGACGGAGCGAAGCTCCAGCGGGTGGCCGAGCAATCGGGCCAGCCGGTCGACGATGGCCAAGCCCAGACCGATCCCCTCGCTGCGGTCGCGGTCGGGCCGGTCGAGCTGGACGAACTCCTCGAAAATGCGCCGGCGGTCGGCCTCGGCAATGCCCCGGCCGGTGTCGTAGACCTCGATCCACGCCGTGCCGCCGCGGTGCCGGCAACCCATCAGCACACCGCCCTGTTCGGTGTAGCGCACCGCGTTGGTCAGCAGGTTGCGCAGGATGCGTTCCAGAAGGAACGGGTCGGTCCGCACGGAGAGGTCCGTCGGCACGACGCGCAACCGCAGCCCCTTGTCCTCGGCGATCCCGGTGAATTCCGCTTCCAACTGGTCGAACAGGGCGGACAGGGCGACGTCGGCGGGCTTCGGCTCGACCACGCCGGATTCCAGCTTCGAGATGTCCAGGATGGCGTTCAGCAGGTCGTGCATGGAGCGCTGGGCCAGCCGCAGATCCTTCACCAGCGCCAGGGCGCGGGGCTTGTCGAGCTGCCGTTCCAGCATGCCGGTGAACATGTTGATGGCCTGGAGGGGCTGCTTCAGGTCGTGACCGGCGTGGGCGAGGAAGCGCGACTTCGCCAAGTGGGCCTGTTCCGCCGCCACCTTCGCGGTGTGCAGCTCAGCGGTGCGGGCGCGCACCTGGGCTTCCAGAGTGACGTTGGTCTGCTCCAGCGCCTGCGTCATGCGGGTGATGTCCGCGAACTGGCGTTCGACCTGCCGGACCATCGGGCGGAAGATCACCAGAACCTCGGCGCACAGGGTCAGCAGCGTCAGGATCAGGGCGGCGAAGCCGAGATTGTGCAGGGTGGCGAAGCCGCGTTCGCCGGCCTCCTGGTAGCGCGCCACCATGTCCTCCAGACCCGCCAGCAATGGGCCGAGCGCCTGATGGGTCACGAGGTCGGCCTCGGGCATGTCGGGTGGCAGACCGGCGGGGCCGGCGGCGATCACCGCGCGCAGCGCGGCGATATGGCGGAGCACCAGATCGTTCAGCGGCTCCGGCCCGTCGAAATAAAGGCGCCGCACGTCCTTGCCCATGGCCGGCCCCTCGTCGGCGCCGGTCAGGCGCCGGTGGGCGCGCTCGAACATGTCCGTCGCCTCGGCCAGGCGGGCGGTCAGGGCGCTCCGCTCGGCATCGGTCCGGGCGTTGCGGAGCTGCTCCGCCAGCAGGGCGGTGCGCTGGGACAGCATGCGCTGGCGGCCCGAGATGTTCACCACCTCCAGCATGTCGGCGTGCTGGTCGATGACGCGTTCGGTCATGACGAAGCCGGCCAGCGTGCACAGCGCGATCACCCCGAGCGCCAGCCCGTAGCGAAGCGTCATCCAGCGCGCCGTGGTGTTGCCGATGGGGACCATGCCGTCCGTCCTTCCGGTGCGGACCTTGACGACGATCAAGGTCGGGTGGTGCACGAAGGATCACTGTACCGCCATCGCCGATGCGCGGCATTCGCGAATGCAGCAAACGAATGCAGCAAACTCTGGGCGACGGATAAGGAAGGGGAGGGCGACCATCATGGCGATCAGTCGCGCGGATCTGTTTCGGGGACGCCTCCGGTCCGAGCCCGTTCCGTCCGAGGCGCCTCAGGCCATGGTGGCGCGCATCGGTGCGGCGTGCCTGTCCTACACCGGGACCGATTGCCGGATGTGCGGCGACCATTGCGACCACGCGGCGATCCGCTTCCGCCCGCTGGGGCGCGGGCGCTGGCTGCCGATCATCGAAGAGGGTGGTTGCACCGGTTGCGGCGACTGCGCGACCGTGTGCCCGGTCAAGGCCGTGACCATGGAGGTGGCGACCGCCTGAATGTGCCGGCCGGGGTTGCCGGCCGAATCTTGGAACGCTGCTTCTAAACCCTCTGTTGGTAAGGCGGTTTCATCCCCTGTCTGCCAACGGAGACACACATGTGGTGGCGCAACGTAACGCTGGTCTACGCCGCGGCTTTTACGGCGATCGGCATATTGGGCTTCATTCCGACCTTCCTGTCCCCGCCCCCGGAAGGCATGACCCTCGCCGTCGAATCCTTTCACGGCTATCTGCTCGGGCTGTTCCCGGTGAACCTGCTGCACAACGTCGTGCATCTCCTGTTCGGCCTGTGGGGCTTCTTCGCCTACTTCTCCAGCCGTCTGGCCTCGCGCAGCTATCTGCGCAGCGTCGCCGTGGCCTACGCCGTCCTGACCGTCCTCGGTTTCATCCCGGGTCTGAACACGCTGTTCGGGCTGGTGCCGCTGCACGGCAACGACATCTGGCTGCACGCCGTCCTCGCCATCGTGGCCGGCTATGTCGGCTTCATGGTGCATGAGACTGAGGCCGGCACGGAGAAGCGCGCCGAGTGGCGGGCGTAACGGCCCGGCCGTCAGGCCGCGTCGTCTCCTTGAAAGCCGCAGGCGGCGAGCGCCGCACGCATGTGGGGCGGAACCGGCGCCACTGCGCCGACCGCCTCGCGGGAGGGGTAGAGGGGCAGCGAAATGGCCCGCGACTGAAGGTGCAGCGGATGCCCCTCCGGCCCGCCATACTGCGGATCGCCCAGCAGCGGGCAGCCCAGCGCCGTGGCGCAGTGCACGCGGATCTGGTGCGTGCGCCCGGTGTGGGGCTTCAGTTCCAGCCACGTCATGCCCTCACCGCGGCCCAGGACCCGGTAGTCGGTGACGGCGCTCTGCCCATCGTCGGCGACGACGATGCGCCAGCCGCCGGTCTTGTTGGTGACCTTCTTCAAAGGCAGCTCGATGCGGCCCTGCTCCTCCGGCGGGGTGCCGGCGACGACCGCCCAGTAGGTCTTGTCGACCTTGCCGTCCTGAAACAGCTTGCCCAGCTTGCGCAGGGCCTTCGGGTGCCGTCCGAGGATCAGGCAGCCGGAGGTGTCGCGGTCGAGCCGATGGGCGAGCCCCGGCGGCTTCGGAAAGCCGAAGCGCAGGGCGTCGAAATGGCGCTCCAGATTCGGGCCGCCGCCCGGACCCGCGTGGACGGGCAGCCCGGCGGGCTTGTCGATGATGAGCATCAGCCCGTCGCGGTAGAGAACGCGGGCCTGGATTTGTTCGGGTGTCATGATGCCTTAACGGACGAGTCGGTCAGTCTTCCTCATCCTCTTCGGGGTTGAAAGCGGCTTCGTCAACCATTGTCAGCACGTCGGGCCGGATCGCGGCCAAGGCAAGCAGCACCGCCCGGACCGTTTCCGGAGGGTGGGCATCGCCCGCGACCTCGGCCACCAGCGCGTCGGTCACCGGTGGAGCGGCCGGAAGACGGCAGCGGATCGCGCGGATTTCCTTCTCGATGGCCTTGCGCTCCTCCGCCACGTCATTGGCGTAGTGCGTCTGGTGGCGCATCGAAAAATCGTGAAGGCGCCGATTGACGATCACCTCGGCGGCGAACAGGGCGCGGCGCTGGGCGTCGGCGATCTTGGCGGCCAGGTCGTCAGACATGGCAGGCCCTTGAACGGCAGACACTTGCCCCCACCCTGACCCTCCCCCGCTACCGCAGGGGAGGGAAAAGGCACGGGCGTCAGGCCAGCTTCAATTCCTTGAAGAAGTCGTTGCCCTTGTCATCGACGATGATGAAGGCCGGGAAGTCCTCGACCTCGATGCGCCAGATGGCTTCCATGCCGAGTTCCGGATACTCGATGCACTCCACCTTCTTGATGCAGTCCTGGGCGAGACGGGCGGCGGCGCCGCCGATGGAACCCAGATAGAAGCCGCCGTGAGTCTTGCAGGCCGCGGTCACCTCGGGGCTGCGGTTGCCCTTGGCCAGCATGACCATCGAGCCGCCCGCCGCCTGGAACTGCTCGACGAAGCTGTCCATGCGCCCGGCGGTCGTCGGACCGAAGGAGCCCGAGGCGTAGCCTTCCGGGGTCTTGGCCGGGCCGGCGTAGTAGATGGGGTGGTTCTTGAAATAGTCCGGCAGCGGCTCGCCGGCATCCAGCCGCGCGCGCAGCTTGGAGTGGGCGAGGTCACGGGCGACGATCAGCGGACCGCTCAGCGAGAGGCGGGTGCGGATCGGATACTGCGTCAGCGTGGCGAGGATCTCGCGCATCGGCTGGTTGAGGTCGATCTTGACCACCTCGCCGGCCAGATCGCCGTCGGTGATCTCCGGCAGATACTTCGCCGGATCGGTCTCCAGCTGCTCTAGAAAGATGCCGTCCTTGGTGATCTTGCCCACCGCCTGACGGTCGGCCGAGCAGGACACGCCGATGCCGATCGGCATGGAGGCGCCGTGGCGCGGCAGGCGGATGACGCGGACGTCGTGGCAGAAGTACTTGCCGCCGAACTGGGCGCCGATGCCCATGCTCTGGGTCAGCTTGTGCACCTCGGCTTCCATGGCGAGGTCGCGGAAGGCGTGCGCGTCCTCGCCGCCCTCGGTCGGCAGGTTGTCGAGGTAGCGGGCCGAGGCCAGCTTCACCGTCTTCAAATTCTGCTCCGCCGACAGGCCACCGATGACGATGGCGAGGTGGTAGGGCGGGCAGGCCGAAGTGCCGAGGTAACGGATCTTGTCCTCGAGGAACTTCAGCAGCCGGTCCGGCGCCAGCACCGACGGGGTGGCCTGATGCAGGAAGGTCTTGTTGGCCGACCCGCCGCCCTTGGCCATGAACAGGAACTTGTAGGCGTCCTCGCCCTCCGCGTAGATCTCGACCTGGCCCGGCAGGTTGTTGCGGGTGTTCTTCTCCTCGTACATGGAGATCGGGGCGAGCTGGCTATAGCGCAGGTTGCGCTTCAGGTAGGCGTCGCGGGCGCCTTCGGACAGGGCGGCCTCGTCGCCGCCCTTGGTGAAGACGCGGCGGCCCTTCTTGCCCATGATGATGGCGGTGCCGGTGTCCTGGCACATGGGCAGCGTGCCGGCGGCGGCGATGTTGGCGTTCTTCAGCAGGTCCAGCGCCACGAACTTGTCGTTCGGCGAGGCCTCCGGATCGTCGAGGATCGCGCGGATCTGGCCGAGATGGCCGGGACGCAGCAGATGGTTGATGTCCTTGAAGGCCTCTTCGGCCAGCAGGCGCAGGCCCTCCGGCTCCACCTTCAGGACCTGTTCGCCGTCGAACTCGACGACCGAGACGTGATCGGAGGTCAGCTTGCGGTAGGTCGTGTCATCCTTGGCCAGCGGAAACAGCGTCGCGGCGCCGCGGGCGGGGCTGATGTCATCGGGCATTCGGGGGGCTTCCTTCCTGTTTTTGGGTCACAGGCCCCGATGCGGCGCGTTGGAGCGCGCAAAAGGGCCAGGGCCACGCTCGCGCACCGTTATACACCCCTGCGCCCGCCGCACAACGGGAACGGAACGCCCTGCGGCGTTAAGGAAAGGGTCTGACCTCGGCCTCGAAACGATGCGGCCCGGCCCCATCGCCGAAGCGCTGGATGCCGGGCCGCAACACACCAACACGGACAAGACCTTACGCAGCGCTCTTGAACTGTTCGTTCAACTCCACCTGTCCTTCGACCACCGGCTCCGCCGGGGCGCCGACCCATTCGGTGTGGGCCGGGATCTCCTCGCCCTTCATGACCAGGGTCAGCGGGCCGAGTTGGGCGTAATCGCCGACGCTGGTGTCGTACAGCACGGTGGACCCGGCGCCGATGGTGACGCCGCGGCCGACCTTCACGCAGCCGACCTTCATCACGCGGTCCTCGTAGAGGTGCGTCTGCAGGGCCGACAGGGCGTTCACCGCGCTGTGGTCGCCGACCGAGACGCAGTCGAACTCGGTGATGTCGGTGGTGTCCATGAAGACACCCTCGCCGAACTTCGTGCCGAACAGGCGCAGCACCCAGGGCAGCATCGGTGTGCCGCGCAGATGGTCGAGCAGCACCTTGCCGGCGAGACCCCAGTAGAGCACCGCCACCGCTTCGGTCTTCATGGCCCACCAGGACCACATCGGCTTCACGGTCGGCGTGTAGCGGCCCATCAGCAGCCACTTCACCAGGATGACCACCGCCACCATCGCCACCGGGATGGCGACGCTGACGCCCAGGAACTGCGCCAGGAAGGCGCCGTAGCGCTGCTCCAGGATGGCCGGGGCAAACAGCTCGACGGCCAGCGTGCCGAAGGTGATGAACAGCATCGTCGGCATCGACAGGCTGAAGGCCTCGAACACCGCGCGGCCCAGGCGGCGGGCCTTGGACGGCTCGTAGGTCCAGTTGGCGCCGACCCCGTCGAAGCGCTGGCGCACCGGCAGCTTGATCGGCGGGCTGCCGAACCACGTCTCACCGGCGGACATCGCCTCGTTGGCGGGCGGCTTCGACTTGATGCCGATCAGCGAGCCGGTGGGGATGCAGGCGCCCGCCGGCACCACCGCGTCGTTGCCGACGAACACGCGCGCCTCGGTCTTCACCGGCTTCAGGAACATCCAGCCGCGGCGGATGTCCTCGTCGCCCAGAACCACCTCGTCGGCGATGAAGCACTTCTCGCCGATCTCGACGAGGTCGTAGCGCCCGGCGAGGTTGGTGGAGATTTCGGCGTCCTTGCCGATCTTGGCGCCCATCAGCCGGTACCACGCCCGCATGTAGACCGTGGCGTAGAGCGAGCTGAGCGTGTCCAGCATCACCTCGGTGGACAGCGCCACCATCCATTTGCGCAGGTAAAAGCCGCTGTGCACCGAGTAGGTGCCGGCCTCGACGCGCGGCAGGACGATCCAGCGCACGGCGGCGATCATGCAGACCGTAACCGCGACCAGCGCCATGGCGGTCGGCCAGGCGATCAGCGGCAGGTAATAGAGGTAGCTGACGCCGAACACCGACCCCAGCACCCCGTCGAGATTGTCGAACAGGTAGAAGGCCGGAAAGATCGGCATCAGCGAGATCGGCGGCAGGGCCAGCAGCATCGCCGTGTAGAAGGCGGTGTTCAGCCCGCGGCGCAGCCGTCCGGCGGTCGCCGGGGCGGGCAGCTCCGCCCGGTCGACGCTGCCGACGCGGCGGGCGGGCGAACCGTCCCAGCGCTCATAGGCGCCGGTGCGGGCGCCGGCGGGCAGGGCGGTCAGGTCGGCCAGCTCCGTGCCGTGACCGACCACCGCGTCCATGCCGATGACGCAGGACGTGCCGATGTAGGCGTCAGCGCCGATCTCCACCGCGCCGATGACCAGCTCGTTGCCGATCACCTCGGCGTTCGCCAGCTTCACCTTGCCGCCGATCGAGGCGCCGGCACCGATGGTCACGAGGTCGATGGCGCCGGACTCGAATTCGCCGATCAGCGCCTCGTCGCCGACCTTGGCGCCGAGCGCGCGCAGGAGGACCCGCATGACCGGCGAGCCCTGGAACCACTTCAAATGGACGAGGCTGATGAAGCGCTGCGCCAGCCACCAGCGGTAATAGTAGGTTCCCCACAGCGGGTAGCGCCCGGGCTTCGTCCGCCCGATGACCAGCCATTTGGCGGCGACGGCGATCACCACCGTGGCGGCGTTGATGACCATATAGACGCCAAGCAGCGTGACGATTTCCTGAAGGAAATTGGCGTCCTCGCCGGACAGCAGCATGTAGCTGACGAAGACGCCGAGCCACTGTGCCGTCATCAGCGCCAGGATGAAGGGCAGGGCCGCCGCCTGTGCAGCACCGCAGAGGAAGCGACGCAGCAGGGGAGGCGGCGTGAAGGAGCGGTCCTTGCGTTCGGCTCCGCCGCCATTGCCGCCACGCGGCGCGCGGGCGTCCAGCCGCTCGGCCATGGCGCGCAGGCTGCGGGCGCCGTAGACGTCCTGCAGGGTCAGCCCGTCGAGATGCCGGGTCTCCCGCACCGCCGACACGAACCGCGCGGCGAGCAGCGAATGCCCGCCCAGATCCATGAAAAAGTCGGCCTCCAGCGGCACCGCCTGACCGGGGAAGACGCGCTTGGCGGCCTCCAGCAGGGCGGCCTCCGTCGGGGTCTGCGGCTCGTCCTGTTCGCCGGGGCCGGCGTCGTCGGTCAGCGGCGCGGCCTGCAGCGCCTTGCGGTCGGCCTTGCCGGAGGTAAGGCGGGGCAGGCGGTCCGTCACCTCGAAATGCGACGGCACCATGTAGCTCGGCAGTTGGGCGCGCAAGCCGTCGCGCAGGGCCGTTTTGTCCAGCGTGGCGCCGGCCTGCGGCACCAGGAAGGCGACCAGCCGATCCAGCCCGTTATCGTTGCGCAGCACGACGGTGGCCTGGCTCACGCCGGCCATGTCGGTCAGCTTGGCCTCGATCTCGCCCAGCTCCAGCCGGAAGCCGCGGAT